>NZ_JBQTGK010000006.1:0-149469 GCF_052400665.1 Marinifilum sp. RC60d5 | reverse complement strand
CAATTTTTTTCTTGAGCTAGAAAAAGGCTCCGAAAAAATCAGAATAACTTTACTTACACACTTTATGGGATACTACTTGCTCTAATTTATTGGATAGTATGCTGAATTTAGCTGTTTAAGTACAGCTTGTTATGGTTTTAATTTTTGGAATCATTAATAACCTATTTCTTAGATAAAATAGCAATATACCAAGTAAAAAAAAGAGTTACACAATGTGCAACTCCCAAAATATTATTCGGTCTAAAATTATTAGGCCAATAAAGCTTTTACTTTATCAGCAACAGCTTTTCCATCGGCCTTACCCGATAATTGTTTGGTAGCAATTCCCATTACCTTCCCCATTTCCTTCATTGATGAAGCGCCGGTATCTGTAATAATTTGCTGTACAGCTACGGTAAGTTCCTCATCGCTCATTTGAGCAGGAAGATACACTTGTAAAAATCCCATTTCCAATAATTCTTTCTCAGCCAAATCTTCACGGCCTCCACTTTTATAAGTATCTGCGGCATCTTTACGCTGCTTTACTAACTTTTGAACAATCTTTATACCAACAGCATCTTCGAGTTCCGAAGCTCCTGTTTTGGTCATTTCAAGTAGAAAAGCCGATTTTACAGAACGTATTGCCTGAAGTTTATCTTTCTCCTTTGATTTCATTGCAGATTTAATGTCTGCATTAATTTGTTCTAATAAGCTCATAATTTAATCTTTAATATTTCAATCGCTGTGAGTTATCAACAAACAGTGTTATTCTAATAAACTCATTTATATTACGATAAACAATTTCCTATTCATCATCTAATGTAAATTTGATTACATTGCCCGAATGATACTGTTTTTCTTCCAAATTCTTCTGCTTTCGCTTGTAGGCAGGTATACTATCTATTTCGTCAATCTCAGAATCCTTAAGGGTAGTAAGAATTACTTTCTTCTCTTCAGGCGAATCGGCTTCTTCCTCTAACTTAATTTTTGTTTGCTTAGAAGCAGAACTAGCACCACGTGTGCCATGAAAAGTTTTTGTTTTAGTAGCACCTTCGGTTATTCCACCATTCTCAAAACCTGTGGCAATAATTGTAACACATACTTTATCGCCCAATTCAGCATCTTGTCCGGTACCCCAAATAATTGAAGCACTATCTCCAACAGCTTCCTGCACATAATCAGTAATCTGGCCCACCTCATCCATGGTTACCTCCTCGTTACCCGAACTAATATTAAGCAATATATTTCGGGCTCCTCTAACATCGTTGCTATTAAGCAGCGGCGATGTTAGAGCTTCACGAATAGCAGTAACTGCACGGTCTTCTCCTTCGGCGCTTGCCGATCCCATTACAGCGACACCACTATCGGTCATAACGGTTTTAACATCTTCAAAATCGACGTTTATATAACCATGTAAAGTTATAATTTCAGCTATCCCTTTAGCTGCAGTTGCCAATACATCATCAGCTTTAGAGAAAGCTGTCGATAATTTTAAATCGCCATATATTTCAGATAATTTTTCGTTATTTATCACCAAAAGGGAGTCTACGTTCTCTTTTAGTTTATTAATACCTTCAAAAGCCTGATCTAAGCGTATTCGTCCCTCAAAACGAAATGGAATAGTTACAATACCGACCGTTAATATACCTGCTTCCTTAGCAGCTTTGGCAATAACCGGAGCAGCTCCAGTACCTGTACCACCCCCCATCCCAGCAGTAATAAAAACCATTTTTGTATTATCGGCAAGGACTGCATTAACATCTTCAAGGTTTTCGATGGCTGATTGTGCACCTCGTTCAGGCTTATTACCAGCTCCACGACCCTCTGTCAGAGATTCTCCCAATTGAATTTTAACAGGTATCTGGCTATTTTCCAAAGCCTGAGCATCAGTATTACAGATTACAAAATCCACATCCTTGATGCCTTTTTGATACATATAATTCACAGCGTTTCCACCTCCACCGCCAACACCAATTACTTTAATAATAGATGCTTCATTCTCGGTAAGACTAAAATCCATTAAATCCTCATTCATTTATTTATCCCTTAAATTCACACTCCCTTACATGGGTGTATCTTTATTATCAAAAATTTTTGTAAACTTCCCTTTAAACCAACCATTAATGCTTTCTTCCTCCTGCTCATCATGCTCTTCTTCCTGATTTCCAGTATAAGCTGGTTTGGTAACCGATTCCCGACTTTCTTCAGAAGAATGCTGTCTTTTTTCTGTTTCCTGTACTGTTCTTTTGCGCATTAATTCTTCACGACGCTCTATTTCTTCTTTTCGCTTCGCTGCAATTTTCTCTTCCTTTTCAGCCGGATTTTCAATGATTAATTCCAACTTTGATTTATCTACTTTGCGAGGTTCGAACATTAATTCAGGAATTGGATTTTCTGAAAACCCTGTTGCAATAATAGTAACACTTAATTCATCTCCCATTTTAGGACTATATCCATTTCCCCATATTACGCTCACATCATCTCCAACAACATCGTGCACATAATCGGTAATTTGACCTACCTCCTGCATGGTTACCTCTTCGTCTCCGGAAATAATATTTAAAAGAATATTTCTGGCTCCTATAATATTATTACTATTTAATAAAGGGGAATTTAGCGCCTCTTCTATTGCACGAATAGAACGATCGGCTCCAGAAGCCGAAGCAGATCCCATAACAGCAACACCACTATTTCTCATTACAGTTTCAACATCGGCAAAATCGACGTTTACATATCCATGAACAGTTATAATTTCTGCGATACTTTTAGCAGCTACCGACAAAACACTATCGGCTTGAGCAAAGGCATCAGACAATTTTAAATCTCCGTACATTAAACGAAGCTTCTCATTGTTAATAATCAAAAGAGCATCAACATGTTTTTCTAAATTTTCTATCCCTTCTATGGCCTGTTTAATACGCTTGTTTCCCTCAAATCGAAAAGGTATGGTAACAATTCCAACGGTAAGTACATCCTGATCTCTTGCAGCTTCGGCAATTACTGGAGCGGCACCTGTACCGGTACCTCCACCCATTCCTGCAGTTACAAAAACCATTTTTGTTTTCTCGCTTAGTACTTTATTAATATCGTCTAAGCTTTCAATGGCCGATTCTCTTCCTCTTTCAGGTTTATTCCCAGCTCCTCTACCTTCAGTTAATGATTTTCCTAACTGCACCTTTATGGGAACAGGACTATTATCGAGAGCTTGTGCATCGGTATTACAAATTACAAAATCAACCCCTGTAATTCCTTCTTTCAACATGTGGTTAACAGCATTTCCGCCACCTCCACCAACTCCAATTACTTTTATAATGGACTTTTCTTTTGGTTCAAAATCAACCGGTAATAATTCGTCAATCATGATATCACAGTTTTAGGGTTACTCAATCTTTGTTTTTATATATCCATCTTATCTTAGTCAAATAATGATCCAAGAATTGATCTAAATCCTCTTCCACCTTTTTGTTTTGCAGGTTCGTCAGTTTTTTCTATTTTTGGTTTTGGCCTACCCAAACCTTTTAACAACAAACCCACTGAAGTTGAATACATTGGATGCTCCAGGTTTTCATCTAAAACAATTTTTTCAGATCCTTTGGGATAGCCAATTCTTACATCTAAACCTACTCTTTGAGAGGTTAATTTATCGAGATTTTCGAGAAGTGATCCTCCTCCGGTTAAAACAATTCCGGCTCCAATTTTATCTCTTAATCCTGTTGATTCGATTTCAAATTTTACAGAATCGATAATTTCTTCCATCCTGCATTGAATAATCTCAGCTAAGAATTTAAAAGAAATATTCTTTTCATTCCATCCTCCACTTGCAGGAATAGTTACCACTTTGTCTGCAGGAGTCATTTCTGCCAAAGCTTCTCCAAATTGAACTTTTAATCCTTCGGCTTGTTTTAATAGCACTGAACAGGCTTCTTTTATATCTTTGGTTACATTATCACCCCCAAAAGGAAATACCGAAGCATGTTTTAAAACTCCATCCAAATAAACTGTTACATCGGTAGTCCCTCCTCCTATATCAACCAAAACAACACCGGCATCTTTTTCTTCTTTACTTAAAACAGCCAAAGAAGAAGCCAAAGGTTCCAATACCAGTTCTTCCACCTCTAATCCAACAGCCTGAACACATTTTTTTATATTTTGTGCCGATGCTGTTCGCCCAATAATAATATTAAACTTACCATCAATTCTACGGCCAGCCATACCCACTGGTTTTTTAATACCAATTTCTTTATCGACAACAAATTCCTGAGGAATAACATGTAAAATTTGTTCTCCTATCTCAACCGGATGTTTATAATTTTCGCTCGTAATACTTTCGACATCTTCTTTGGTAATTTCCCCAATAGAATTCTCAATATATTTAAACTTTCTTTCTTTAACTATACGAATATGCTGACCTGCAATTCCAACATAAACCGTCGTAATTTCTTTATTTGTTTTTGCTTTTAAGCGAGCAACAACTTCTTGAATTCCTTCAATAGTCAGGTTTATATCATGAATTACTCCACGCTTTACACCTTTAGAAACGGTACGTTCCATTCCAAGAATTTTCAGTTTCCCATCAGATGCCAGCTCTCCCAATATGGCAACAATTTTTGTTGTCCCTATATCAATCGCAGCTATTGAATTATTCTTCCCTATCATTCTAATTCTTTTTGGTACAAACCACTTGATTATTGTACTTCAGGCTAATTTTACTGTATTTATTCCAACCGGTTTTCGAGAAACCATTGGAATACAAAGCATAAAGATTTTTAAATTTCTCCTGATAATCCTCTATGCTTCCAAGTTCTATTTTATGATTACCAACACGTGGAACTAAAACATACTCTTTTGAATTTGTCACATGAACCTGAGTTATTTGTGACTTCCAAAATTCATCATTTGTAATAAATTTTACTAACTCAAAAAGCTCTTCTTTTATCAATGCATCATTTACTGCCCCCGAAACAACCAAAACCCTTGACGTAAACCTAGATGATAATGGCATTTTCTGTCCTTCCTGATCAATATAATATCCATTCCCTTTTAAAATTCGTGCAATTGGCTTTCGCTGATTAATTTCAATAACTAGTTTTCCGGAAAGCGTATTGTAAACTTCTGATTTTTTAACGTAAGGAATTTTATTAATCCTTTCTTCCAAAACCTCTTTATTTATTTTTAGAATTGATTCACCCTTCCAACTAGGATATTGTTTATTTACAATTTTCTCTACATCTAAATGACTAACAAAACCACCTTGCAGACTGTCCTCAATCCGTACTTTTATGGTACTAGAGTTTAGCTTCTCCTTCTTATCGCTAACGAAAGAAAAACTCACGAACAAGTATCCTATTATGAATACCCAAACTAATATGGCTGCAATTTTTTTTAGCATTCTATTTTTTTTCTGTTAGCATCATTTTTATCGGTTCAACCAATTTATCTATATCTCCAGCTCCTAAAGTTAACACTACTTCTAATTCACTTTCCTGTATCAAATCCAACAACTTCTGTTTTGTACACAATTGCGCCGGAACTGTAATATTTTTAAGTATTATAGAAGAATCAATACCTTCTAATGGAAGTTCTCTTGCTGGATAAATATCCAGTAGAATTACCTCGTCTAATAAATTTAAACTATCAGCAAATTCATTGGCAAAATCGCGCGTTCGCGTATACAAATGAGGTTGAAAAATTCCTGTAATTTTCTTTAGAGGATAAATTGCTCTAACCGACGAAATACTTTCTCTAAGCTCTTTCGGATGATGAGCATAATCATCAATAAAAATAATATTTTCCTCTTTTATTTGATAGTCGAATCTTCTTCGAACCCCTTTAAATTCGGCAAGAGCCTTTCTAATTTCATTCTCAGATACACCACATAATAATGCAACACTACATGCTGCAATTGAATTTTCAACATTTATTTTTCCAGGATAAGAAAAACGCAATGATTTAATTATTCCCTGGGGATAAACCAAATCGAATTCATAAAACCCTTCGACGAGTTTTAAATTTTCCGCATAAAAATCAGCCTTTTCCTCTAAAGCATAAGAGTAAGTTTTTACTCCTTTAGCTTGTAAATTAAGACCTCTTTTATGCACTAAAATTCCATTTTCTTTAATTTGATTCACAAACTCTCGAAAACTTTTCTCCAGTTCGAATTTGTCACCATAAATATCTAAATGGTCTGCATCCATAGAGGTAACAAGAGCAATTTGAGGATGCAATTGTAAAAATGATCTATCAAATTCATCGGCCTCTAGTATTACCCATGGACTATTTTTTGATAACAGTAAATTAGAATTATAGTTTTGAGAAATTCCTCCTAAAAAGGCACTACATCCTAGCTTCGATGATTTAAAAATATGGGCTGTAATGGTCGAAACCGTAGTTTTACCATGCGTTCCAGCAATACCTATTCCATTTAAATTATCCGAAAGCAGACCCAAAACCTGAGAACGCTTCATAATATGAAAACCATTCTTCCTAAAATATGACAGCTGCTCATGATTCATAGAAATAGCAGGAGTGTAAACCACCAAGGTATTCTCCTTATTTCTAAAACCTACAGGAATACTATTTAAATCCTCCTCAAAAGTTATTCTAATACCTTCGTTCATCAATTCAGTAGTAAGCATAGTTGATGTTCTGTCGTATCCAAACACATTCTTTTCAATAGAATTAAAATAGCGCGCAATGGCACTCATTCCGATTCCTCCGATTCCAATAAAATAAATATTTTTAAAATCTTTAATCTGCATATTTTAAATCATTGCAAGAATTTGTTCTGCTATATCATCGGCTGCATTCGGTTTTGCAAGCTGTTTACAATTAACCGATAAGCGATTTAACTTTTCTTCATTTTTAATTAAAGACAAAGCCTCTGGTATTAATTTTTGCTCTGCCTCAATATCTTTTACAAGCATTGCGGCTTCTTTATTAACCAAAGCCAATGCATTTTTAGTTTGATGATCTTCCGAAACATTAGGAGAAGGAACCAGAATACTTGGTTTTGAAACCAAACAAAGTTCAGAAATGGTACCAGCACCAGCTCTTGATATTACAATATCAGCAGCAGCATAAGCCAAATCCATTCTGCTTAAAAAAGCATGAACTTTTAAGTTGGGAAGATCCCAATTTTTCATCTCCTCATTAACTTTATCGATATAAAACTTACCTGTTTGCCAGATAAACTGAACATTAGATTGCGAAACTGCATCTAATGATTTAAGAAGACTATTATTAATTGTGCGAGCACCAAGACTACCCCCTACAATTAGAATGGTTTTCTTATTTGGGTCTAATTCAAAATATTGAATAGCTTCGTCTTTCTTCGACTCAATTTCCATTAAATCTTTTCGGACAGGATTTCCTGTTAAAATAATTTTATTTTTTGGAAAAAAGCGATCCATTCCTTCGTAGGCCACACATATTTTTTTTGCTTTTTTGGCCAGCAATTTATTTGTGATACCAGCATAAGAATTTTGCTCCTGAATTAATGCCGGCACTCCTAATTTTGTAGCAACACGCAATAATGGTCCGCTTGCATATCCACCAACACCAACAACCGCATCGGGTTTAAATCCCTTTACTATTGCTTTTGCTTTCCATATACTTTTTAACAAACGAGAAAAAAACTTTAAATTTTCTTTTGAAAAGCTTCTCTGCAATCCACGAATAGGTAATCCCACAATATCATATCCTGCGGCAGGCACTTTTTCCATTTCCATTTTCCCTTCGGCACCCACAAAAAGAATCTCGCAATTACTATGCTTTTGTTTTAAAGCATTCGCAATTGATATGGCCGGATAAATGTGTCCACCAGTACCACCACCACTGACTATTATTTTAATTTTCTTCTTCATTTAATTTCATTTCTTCCTTATTTGCCCAATCGCTAATACTTAAAATCATACCCAGAGCTGCACTTGTAAAAACTAAAGATGTTCCTCCCATACTTACCAAAGGCAATGGTTGCCCGGTTACAGGAATAAGATTTACCGACACTGCCATATTTGTTAATGCCTGAAAAACGATACTAAGCGTTAAACCAATAACCAAAAATGCAGGAAATGTTCTGCTGCATTTCCTAACAATTAATCCTCCCCGATAAAGCAAAAACAAATACAGAATTAAGATACCAAAACCTCCTGACCAACCTAATTCTTCGAGAATTATGGCATAAATAAAATCGGAATATGGATGAGGTAAAAAATTTCTTTGTGTACTATTACCCGGACCTTTACCTATAATACCTCCTGCAACAACAGCTATTTTTGCTTGAACTACCTGATAATTCTGACCATCTTTTATATCTTTTTCGTCGCCAAAAAAGTTTTCTATACGACTTCGCACCGTTTGAATTCTACCTACACTTGGCAATAATGGCGCTGCTGCAATTAAAAGAACCAGAACAATAACAACTATTGCTACAGAGCCAATCATATATTTTTTCGCAACTCTTCCTATAAACATAAGTAAATAACAGATCCCTCCCAATAACAATGAAGTAGAAAAATCATCAAGGAAAATAAGACCACAAACTACCAAAATTGGGATTATCAAATGAAGAATTGCTTCATTCCTGCATCCTTCTTTGCCTTGATATCGTGACAATGTTCTTGAAACATGCAATATTAAAGCAAGCTTAGCCAATTCTGAAGGTTGAAAATTAAACCCAATCCCAGGTATGGTAATCCAGCGGGAAGCGTCATTAAGGTTTGTTCCAACCAATTTGGCCAGTATTAATAAACCGACAGACACAACAAGGGTTAAATTTGCAAACATAGAATAGAACCGATAGGGAATTCTGTGCACAACATACATTATGCAAAAACACATGGCTAACAACCGTAATTGTTTAAATAAAAAATATGATGTGTTTCCTCCTCTCACCTTATATGCTAAGGTTCCGGTAGAACTATATACCACCAGCAAGGACGTAAGAGACAATAACAAGATAACTATCCATATCACCTTATCACCCTTTACACTTGGATTTTTAATCCAATCCCATGCTAATTTCATATATTTCGCCATAAAACGATCGGTTTACAGATTTCTTACTTCTTCTTTAAACTGGCAGCCTCTATCTTCATACGATTTAAATAAATCAAAACTAGCACAAGCCGGTGATAGAAGTACAATATCATCTTTATTGGCAATTTCGTAGGATAATTTAACGGCTTGACTCATTGATTTAGCCTCGACAATTAGATCAACTTTTCCATCGAAAGCCTTATGAATTTTTTCATTATCAATCCCCAGACAAACAATGCCTTTCACTTTTTCTCTTACCAAATCAAGTAAAACCGAATAATCGTTTCCTTTATCAATTCCACCTACAATCCACACAACAGGCTCTTCCATGCTTTCTAATGCATACCAAGTTGAATTAATATTTGTAGCCTTAGAATCGTTGATAAACTGAATTCCTCGAACTTTCACAACTTTCTCTAATCGGTGATCTACCCCTTGAAAATCGCTTAAACTTTCGCGAATAGTTTCTTTTCTAATGCGAAGCACATTGCCTGCTATTCCCGATGCCAAAGAGTTATATACATTATGTATTCCTGGTAATGACAAATCCTTTTTATCCATTGAAAAGTTATATTCGTTACATTGTATTTTAATTTCATCATCCTCAATCCAGCCCCCTGTTTTCAACTCTTTTTTAATCGAAAAGGGTAACAATTGAGCTCTAGAGTTTAGATTCTTTATTTCATTACTAATGATTTCATCATCGCTACAATACACAAAAGCATCACTTTCGGTAAGGTTTTGTGCAATACGAAATTTAGAATCTACATAGTTTTTCATTTTATATTCGTACCGATCTAAATGATCGGGAGTAATATTTAATAACATTGCAATATCAGCCTTAAAATCGTACATACCATCGAGCTGAAAGCTACTTAACTCGACCACATAGTGGCTAAAATTTTCCTCGGCTACCTGCCAAGCCAAACTGTTTCCAACATTGCCAGCCAAACCTACATTAAAGCCAGCTTTTTGCAACATGTGATACAACATTAATGTTGTTGTAGTTTTTCCATTGCTTCCGGTAATGCAAATCATTTTTGCATTTGTGTATCTTCCAGCGAACTCAATTTCTGAAATAACAGAAGTTTTTTGTTCCTTCAGCTTTACAATTAAAGGAGCTGTATCGGGTATGCCCGGACTTTTAATAACTTCGTTTACCGATAATATTAAATCTTCGCTATGCTGCTTTTCCTCATAATCGATTTTATAATCGGCAAGAGCTTTTTTATATTTTGCATTTATTTCTCCAAAATCAGAAACAAAAACTTCGAATCCTTTTGCCTGAGCCAAAACTGCCGCTCCAACACCACTCTCACCTGCTCCTAGTATGACAATTCTCTTTTTCAATTCTAAATACTTATTATTAATGTATAATAATCCCTTTTACCTACTTTAATTTATTACCTAATCTTTAAGGTTACAATTGTAATCACGGCAAGGAAAATTCCTATAATCCAAAAACGAGTTACAATTTTTGGTTCGGGATAACCTTTCATTTGATAATGATGATGCAATGGTGCCATTTTAAATATTCTTCGGCCTTCTCCATATTTTTTACGGGTATATTTAAACCACGAGACCTGCATCATTACCGAAATATTCTCTACAAGAAAAATTCCACACAAAATTGGAATTAAGAGTTCTTTGTGAATAATAATAGCAAAAACAGCAATAATTCCACCCAAAGAAAGACTCCCTGTATCGCCCATAAATACTTGAGCAGGATAGGAATTATACCACATAAAACCAATGGTAGAACCAATAAAGGCTGCAATAAAAATTACCAGTTCTCCAGAATTAGGAATGTACATGATATTTAGGTAATCGGCATAAACTACGTGTCCCGAAACGTAAGCCAAAATTCCAAGAGTAGCTCCAATTATTGCTGATGAACCTGTAGCCAAACCATCTAATCCATCGGTAATATTAGCACCATTAGAAACTGCGGTAACAATAAATATGGTAATAATAATAAATACCAGCCAAGCCAGTAAAGGAGTATATTCTCCGGCGAAACTTACCAGATACTCATAATCGAACTCATTATTTTTAAAAAAAGGAATGGTTGTTTTTGTCGATTTAACATCGGTAGTTAAACGAGTAGCTCCGGGTTGTTCCGACGAAAAACCTTCATCTACTAATTCTGTTCTAACACCTAGCTCATCTATATCTGCTTTTTCTCTAACCACTACATCATCGCTCATGTATAAAGTAAGCCCAACAATTAGGCCTAAACCTATCTGTCCTGCTACTTTAAACTTACCTTTAAGACCTTCTTTGTCTTTTTTAAATACTTTTATGTAATCATCGATAAATCCTATTAATCCCAACCAAACTGTGGTAATAATCATTAAAATAATATAAGTATTATCCAGTTTTGCGAACAGTAAAACAGGAATTAAAATTGCAACTATGATAATGATTCCTCCCATAGTCGGAGTTCCTTTCTTCTCTAATTGTCCTTCCAATCCCAAGTCGCGAACTATTTCTCCAATTTGTTGTTTTTGCAACAATTGAATAATTCTCTTACCAAAAACCGTAGCAATAAATAATGACACCATTATGGCCAAAGCGGCACGAAATGAAATGTAATCGAACATTCCGGCTCCCGGAAAATCTAATTGGTTTAAATACCTAAATAAATAATAAAACATAGCTACAGCTTAAAAATTTCTTGTATTACTTCTTTATCATCAAAATGATGCTTAACTCCTTTTATTTCCTGATAATCTTCGTGACCTTTACCCGCCACCAGGATAATATCATTTTTTTGCGCCAGCATACATGCTGTTCTAATGGCTTCTTTTCTATCGGTAATTGCCAATACTTTTCTCTGATTACTTGCATCAACACCTTCTTTCATATCAATAATAATCTGGTTTGGATCTTCTGATCGTGGATTATCTGATGTGAGAATTAGTTTATCGCTTAATTCGGCACTAATTTTAGCCATTAGTGGTCGTTTTGTTTTATCCCGATCGCCGCCTGCACCAACAACTGTTATGACTTGTTCATTTCGAGTACGCAAAGCTTCGATAGATTCCAAAACATTTTTTAATGCATCAGGTGTGTGTGCGTAATCAACAATTGCCATTATTCCTTCTTTAGAAATAATGCTTTCGAATCTTCCATCTACCGATTTTAGTTCGCTGATACCTGTTAATACTTCATCCTTAGATTGGTTTAATAATCTGGCAGCGCCATAAACCGCTATTAAATTATGAGCATTAAAGTCACCAATAAAGTTAGTCCAGGTTTCAACTTCGTCCATTTCCAATAGCATACCTGAAAAATGTTTTTCCAATATCCGGCAACGAAAATCGGCAAATGAGCGTGTCGAGTACAACAATTTATGAGCTTTTGTATTCTGAAGCATAAACTTGCCATTTTTATCATCGGCATTTGTTAATGCAAAAGATTTTTTCCCCAAATTATCGAAGAATGCTTTTTTTACTTTCAGGTAATTATCAAATGTTTTATGATAATCTAAATGATCGTGGCTAATGTTTGTAAATATTCCACCTTTAAAATTAAGAGCCCCAACACGTTTTTGATCAATTGCGTGAGAACTTACTTCCATAAAACAATATTCGCAACCTTCCTCTACCATTTGAGAAAGTAAACAATTTAACTGCAATGGATCTGGTGTTGTATGTGTTGCCTTAATTTTATCGTTATCAACATAATTACAAACCGTTGATAATAAACCCGTTTTATACCCTAACTTTTTAAATAATTTGTATAATAAACTTGCAATCGTTGTTTTCCCATTAGTACCGGTAACCCCTACCAACTGAATATTCTCACTTGGTTTTCCATAATAATTATGTGCCAATTGAGAAAGAGTAGCTAAAGAATCTTCAACAACAATATAAGTTGTTTCAGCATTGCTCACTTGCGGTAGCTCTTCACAAACTACAACTTTAGCACCTTTATCTACAACAGATTCAATATATTTATGTCCATCGCTAATAGTACCACGACAGGCAACAAATAAATCTCCTTCCTGCACCTTTCGCGAATCAAAATGAAGGCCATTTACCTCAACATTTCTATCCCCTTTAAGGCTTTGAATTTTTATTGTATCGAAAAGTTCGTTTAAATTCATACTCCTCTTTTAAGATAAATCTATAATTATTCTATCTCCTCTTTTATAATAAGATCCGGGCTGAAGGGACTGTTTTGCAACAGATCCTACACCTCTTACCCTAACTTTTAAACCTGCATTCTCGAGGATATATAATGCATCCTGAACACCCATTCCCTTAACATTGGGAACCAAAGCATTCTTTACCCTTCGGTATTTATATTCGATTACTGAATCCTTTCTGGATGTAATCACCCATTCCGATTTGATATCCTCATTTGTAACGTTAATATCCAAATCATTAAACACAAGATCTAAATCATTCTTATTGCCGTTTAAGGATACCGGAACCAATGCCTCTTCCTTCTCTTCCTCTTTTTTTTCGGGATGCATGGAATAACTCATTGCATAAACCTTATCGGCAATGGTTTTAAAAACCGGACCAGCCACTTGATTACCATAAAACCCCTTGGTTTTATTAGGCCTGTTAATTACAACAATACATGAATACATAGGATTGTCGGCTGGGAAATACCCCACAAAAGACGCCTGATAAATCTTATTTGCATATCCTTTATTCTTATCTGCAATTTGCGCAGTACCAGTTTTTCCGGCAATTTTATAATTTGAATTCCTCAGATTTCGTGCTGTTCCTCTTAACACAACCCCCTCAAGCATACTTTGAACTCTATCGAGTGTTTCTCCCGAACATATTTTTGATTTTAAAACTTCATTATCAAATTCTCTTACCACATCGCCATGGTAACGAATTTCCTTTACAAATTTAGGCTTCATCATTCGTCCACCATTTGCAACAGCATTGTAAAAAGTTAATGTTTGCAGAGGGGTTTGTTCTACCTCATATCCTATCGACATCCATGGTAAAGAAACCCCCGACCAATTCGGATCATTAGGATATTTTATATTTGGAGTCCCTTCTCCTTTAATATCTATACCTAGTGATTCATTTAATCTAAAGTCATATAACCTGTTAATAAATGATTTTTTCTTATTATTGTAATGCTCGTAAATCAATCGTGAAACTCCAATATTTGAAGATTTCTCAAAAACCTCTTGAACTGACAATTTCCCATATCCACCAATATGGGAATCACGCATTTTTTCATTATGGTACTTATACACTCCATTCCCCGTATCTATAGAATCCATTGGTCCCACATACCCATCTTCTAACAATGCCATTATCGATGCTAATTTAAATGTAGAACCTGGCTCGGTTGTTTCGGCAATGGCATAATTATATATTTCCCTATAGATTTTCTTCTTTTTATCGTAACCTAAATTTGCAATTGCCTTAATCGCTCCGGTTTTAACTTCCATTAAAATAGCAGAACCATGATCGGCATTGTATTTTATCAATTGCTGATGAAGTGCTGATTCTGCAACATCCTGATAATCGACATTTATTGTGGTGATCAGATCGTTACCATCCTTTGGTTCTACAGAAGTTACCGGCAACCAGCGCCCCGACATCTTCTGCATTACACTAACACCATCTACCCCTTTTAACTCACTTTCAAAAGCACCTTCTAATCCAACTTTCCCTATCAGTTCGTTATTTGCTTCTTTATTAAGGTAACCAATCGTTCTTGTGGCTAAATTTATATGCGGTTGGATTCTTTTATTCTCTTGTTCACAAATTAATCCCCCTTTATTTTTTCCTAATCGAAATAAAGGAAAGGTTTTTAGAACCTTTAGCTCGTTATAATTTACTTTTCGGCGATTAATTAAAACATAACGATTTTTCTCTGTTTTATATTTAGCATTCATTAGTTTTCTTTTGTACGCACTAACCGATCTATCTTTAAAAAAATGGGACAAACACATTGCCAAAGAATCCACTTTCGACCTAAAAACCTTATCACTTAAACCTGAAGCTCTAAAATCCATTCTTAATTGATAATAAGGAAGCGAACTAGCCAACAAACGACCATCTTCCGCACAGATATCACCCCTATTGGCATAGGCAATTACATCTCGTTTAGAAACTTTCTCAGCTTTAGCTCTCCACTTATCGCCTTCGAACAATTGCAAATACACAACTTTACCAATCACCAACACTGCAAACAGCATTACTGATGTGTAAATTAAGCCCACTCGCCATACTATGTCTTTTTTTATCGGCACTATTTCTCTAAATATATTTTAATTGGAGGCTCTGTTGATTCTATCAAATCCAGACCATCTCGTTTAACTCTTTTCACTACCTCCGACTGCTTACTCATATACATAAGATCAGATGCTGTTGTAATAGATTCAAATCTTAAATCTTTCAGTTCTTTTTCAAGCTTAATCATATCTCTATAAACCTTCTCGGAAGTATATCTATTACTGATATAAAGAATCCCCAGTACGACTACAAATAAAACAAAAGGCAATTGATGAACAACTACCGTTTTTGTAAGAAAACTCCCATCAATAAAGTCCTTAAACGAACCATTAGAAATTTCTTTCTGTTCCTGATTAGGAGTTACAAAATCGTTATATTTCTTTTTGAGCCAAAACATTCTTATCTCAAATTAGGTTTAGCAATTCTTAGCTTAGCACTCCTTGCCCTGCCATTTAATTCGATTTCTTTTTCTGCAGGTAATATCACTTTTCGGTTCACACTTAATAATGGTGTTTGCACATTTCCGAAGAAATCTTTTTCAGCGCCACCTTCAAATTTCCCATCACGAATATAGTTTTTCACCAATCTATCTTCCAAAGAGTGATAGGTAATTACCACCAGACGACCTTCAGGTTTTAATACATCAGCACACTGAGCCAACATTTCTTTTAAAACATCCATTTCTTTGTTTACCTCAATTCTTAAAGCCTGAAAAACCTGAGCTAAATACTTATGTTCTTTAAACTTCGGAGTACAAGGAGCAATTACCTCTTTAAATTGCTGTATAGTTTTAAACGAATTTTCTTTTCGGTAAGCATCTATCAACTTAACTAACTTGCCTGGATTTTTTACCTCTCCATACATTTTCAGAATCTTATAAAGATCCTCAACGGCATAATCATTTAACAAATCGGCCGCTGTAAACTCAGAAGTCTGATTCATTCTCATATCTAAATCTCCATCGAAACGGAATGAGAAACCACGCTCTGCCACATCAAATTCATGAGAAGAAACGCCCAAATCTGCTAATATCCCATCAACTTTAGGAAATCCCAAGTATTTCAGAAAATTCTTAAAGTATCTAAAATTATGACGCACAAAAATAAACCTTTCATCATCCGGCACATTAGCCTCAGCATCTTCATCCTGATCGAAGCCTATCAATTTTCCAGTAGTTAAGTGCTTTAAAATCTCCCGCGAGTGTCCTCCTCCACCAAAAGTTAAATCTACATAGATACCTTCGGGATTAATATTTAAGCCTTCAATGCTTTCTCCTAATAAAACCGGTATATGATATTCGCTCATTATAATATTTTTTTACACTTTTAAAATTCAGACTAAGAGAAAAACACTCCTCTCTACAATAACAAATATTTATTCAGAATTAATCTCACCGCCTAAAATCTCATCAGCCAATTCACTAAACCCATCCTGACTCCAAGCTGATTTCTCATAGGTAGAAGCATCCCAAATTTCTATTTTGCCATCTTGTCCAGCCAAGCTTATTTCCTTATTGAAACAAGCAAAATCGAAAAATTTCTTTGGTATAAGAATACGACCATTTCCATCAATTTGCACCTCAGCAGTTCCTCTAAAAAACTCCCTCATAAATCCAGCATGCTTTTTATTAAATGGATTTAATTTAGACCGAACCATTTTTGTTTGCCTTTCCCATTCCGTTATAGGATACAGATCAAGACATTTTTCATATAGGTTTTTTCTAAGCACACAGCGACCTTCAGAACCATCATTTAGAAGTTTCCGAAATGCAGAAGGCAGCAGAATTCGACCTTTCGCATCCAATTTACATTGATAATCGCCTATAAATGTTACCATTAAAAAAATTGATTTACATTTGTAAAATTAGAGAAAAATTTACCCACTTTCAACCACTTTACCCCACTTTTATACTATTGTTAATAACTTTTCATCTCCAATCCAAGTATTTATTCCTCAATATGTTTCATTAAGGGCGTATTTTTTGAACAACAAACCAAGAATTTTGCGATATTTGCTAACCAAAAAACATTACTTCCGATTTTTATGCAAAAAAACAATTCAAATAATTATCTAAAAATTGATATTGAAAAAGTTATAGCCAGCAAAAGCGAAAAAATGGCAAACTTACTTCCCGGATTCATTATTCGATATTTAAAACGAATAATTCATCAGGAAGAACTTAACGATTTTTTATCTAGAAATTATCAAAAAAAAGGAATTGAATTTGCCGATAGTGTATTAGCAGAACTTGACATTAAGTTTAAAATTGAAGGCCTGGAAAATATTGAAGAAAACGGCAGATACTTATTTGCATCCAACCATCCTTTAGGTGGACCTGATGGCATTATTTTAATTAGTATTTTTGGAAAAGAATTTGGGAAAATAAAATTTTTAGTAAATGATATTTTAATGAATATCAAAAATCTTTCTGACGTATTTATACCCATAAATAAACATGGAGGTCAAGCAAAAGAAGCTGCTAAAATGCTTGAGAATGCATACCAATCGGATGCAACAATCTTAACCTTTCCGGCAGGTCTTGTTTCGCGAAAACAAGAAGGAAAAATTGAGGATTTATCTTGGAAAAAAAGCTTTATCGTTAAATCGATAAAACACAAACGAGATATCGTTCCAATTCATATAGACGGGAGAAATTCTAACTTTTTCTACAATTTAGCAAATTTGAGAAAGTTTCTGGGTTTAAAAACTAATTTGGAAATGTTATATTTGTCCAATGAACTATTCAAGCAAAGAGGTAAAACTTTTACCATTAGAATAGGAAAACCGATCTCTTACCAAACATTTGACAGAAGCATGCCGTATGATAAATGGGCAGAGAAAATAAAAAGAAAAACCTATAAATTGGCTGATCAATAAATAAGATACTAATTATTAAAATTAAATAACTATTCTATTAAAAATAATTAATATTCTTTGAATTAACTAATTAAGCCAACTATAAAACCAAAAATTTAATTATCCTCGTTTAGGAATTTAACAACATTACCGATGAAAGAAATCATACCCCCTGTACCACGAGAGGAACTTGAGAAAGAGTTGACGGAAGAAAGATTTGTACGCAAGACCAACAAGGGGTCTAATGAAATCTATTGTTTCACTCATCACGACTCTCCTGCTTTAATGAAAGAAGTTGGACGATTGAGAGAAATTACCTTCCGAAAAGCAGGAGGAGGAACAGGAAAAGAAATTGATATCGATAAGTTCGACACCGATGAAAAACCATACCACCAACTTATTGTCTGGGATCCAAAATCGAAAGAAATACTTGGGGGTTACAGATATATTCTTTGCTCAGAAGCACCGGTTGATGAAAATGGCAATACTTACTTAGCAACTTCGAGACTTTTTAATTTTTCTGATGATTTTAGAAAAAACTACCTGCCACACACAATCGAACTGGGAAGGTCGTTTGTACAACCAGATTATCAATCCATAAAAAAAGGAAGAAAAAGCTTATATGCCTTAGATAACCTTTGGGACGGACTTGGATCACTAATTATTGATTACCCTGAAATTAAATATTTCTTTGGTAAGGTTACCATGTATCCTGATTACAATAGAGATGCCCGTAATCACATTCTATATTTTATGAATAAAATGTTCAACGATCCTGATAAATTAGCTACTCCAACAACTCCTCTTGAAACAAATATGGACGAAGAAAAGCTAGCTAAAGATTTTTGTTATAACACATTTGATGAAAATTACAAAGTACTATCTCATAATGTTCGTAGAAATGGTGAGAATATTCCACCACTTATTAACGCATACATGGGACTTTCACCTACAATGAAATGCTTTGGTACTGCTGTAAATACTCATTTTGGAGATGTGGAAGAAACAGGAATAATGATTACAATTAGAGATGTTTATGATAAAAAAATTGATAGATATACTTCTTCCTATCTTTCATTTTTAAATATTAAACTCCCAAAAAAACCAAATTTGAATATTTTTAAAAAGAAATAAATTACATTCTCAAATACAAAAAACCGCTTCATTACTGAAGCGGTTTTTTTATTTCCATAAAGAACTTATTTAGTAAGCTCTTTTATCATTTCCTTCAACATAATTAATAAATGATGTATTTACCACTTTATTTCCACCTGGAGTTGGATATTTTCCGGTAAAATACCAGTCTCCATTATTTTCGGGACAAGCAAGATGAAGATTTTCAACAGATTGATAAACAATTCTTACTTCAGCATCCATTTGATCTGGAGTTAACAAAACTGCAATTTTATCTGATATCTCTTCTGCCGTAAATGGCTTATATATCTCTTTTACATAATTCACCACCTCTTCTTTAGGTAAATTTTCCTGAGATTTACATTTCTTATAGGTTTCCTCAATAACATTCTCCATTCCACGATCTTTAAGAAGAGCGATGGCAGCATTAAAAGCAATAAATTCCCCCATTCTTGTCATATCAATACCATAACAATCGGGATAACGAATTTGAGGAGCTGAAGATACAATTACAATTTTCTTAGGGTGCAAACGATCTAAGATTCGAAGAATACTTTGCTTCAATGTTGTACCCCTAACAATAGAATCATCGATCACAACCAGATTATCTTTCTGATTTTTTACAATTCCATAAGTAACATCATAAACATGCCCAACTAAATCATCTCGACCTTCGTCGTTGGTAATAAATGTTCTCAATTTCACATCTTTTATGGCAATTTTCTCAACCCGAGGTTCAACAGAAATAATCTCCTGAAGTTTCTCTTCGGTCCAACTACCATTTAAATCATGAACTTGCTGTTTTTTCCATTCTGTTAACTGATGACGAACACCCTCCATCATACCATAAAAAGCTGTTTCGGCCGTATTTGGAATAAATGAAAACACAGTATTTTTCATATCATTATCTACAGAATCGAGAATTGCGGGAGTTAATAATTGTCCCAGCTTCTTTCTTTCCTTATAAATATCTTTATCGCTACCTCTAGAAAAATAGATTCTCTCGAAGGAACATGATCTTCTTTTTTGTGCAACTCTCACAGGCACTTCAGCAACCTCTCCATCTTTACGAACAATAACCGCATTTCCAGGAGTAATTTCTTTAATTGTATTCGCTCTAACATTTAAAGCAGTTTGAATAACCGGCCTTTCCGAAGCAACAACAACAATTTCATCGTCCTGATAATAGTATGCCGGACGAATTCCCCAAGGATCTCTCATTACAAAAGAATCGCCATGTCCGAACATTCCAGCAATGGCATATCCTCCATCCCAATCTCTACTAGCATTCGAAAGAACTTGTTGTATGTCTATATTTTTCTCAATTTGAGGAGAAATTTCCTGATTTGAATAACCATCATTTTTATACTGACGAAACAACATCTGGTTTTCTTCATCTAAGTAATGGCCTACCTTTTCAAGTATTGTTACAGTATCTGTGTAATCTTTTGGATGCTGGCCTAATCCTACCAACAAATCAAAAAGCTCATCAACATTAGTTAGATTAAAATTACCTGCTAAAACTAAATTTCTAGATTTCCAGTTATTTTCTCTCATAACCGGATGTACAAAATCAATACTGTTTCGTCCGAAAGTACCATATCTTAAATGCCCCAAATACAATTCTCCTGCAAATGGCAAATTTTCTTTTGCCCAAACCGGATCGTTAAATTTATCAGGATATTTTGCTTCAGCTGCAGCCAGTTCACTATATACTCCATCAAAAACTTCCTTAATTGGCTGGTCACTACATGAACGATGACGATGAATATATTTATGCCCTGGAGGCATATCTAATTTCAATCCAACAGCTCCCGCTCCTTCCTGTCCTCTATTGTGTTGTTTTTCCATCAACAAATAGAGTTTTTGAATACCATATCTCCAGGATCCATATTTCTCCTGATAGTATTCGAGAGGTTTTAGCAATCGAACCATTGCTATTCCGCACTCATGCTTTAACTGGTCACTCATTATTTACTTCTTAAATGGTTATTTAGTATGTTTTGCTACTCTATATTTTCATCTACAATTAACTCTTCGGCCTCTTCTTTAACAGGAACTAAATCCGAAAACATAATTTCGGTTTTTACCGGATAACAATTAGGAAAAAAATCCAAACAAGCCTTGTACAATTCTATGCACTCCAATTTACTCCTAAAATTACCTACACGCACTCTAAAATCGGGAGCTGTATAAACAACATAAGCTCTTTCCTGTGGAAATAGCTCTTTAAATTCTTTTTTAATTTCAAAAGCTTTTTCTTTATCGGTACTTCCGCCCAAAAATATCTGAATTCTATAACCCGAGAAACTTTGCTGCTTAGAGTTTATGATACTATCGGTTTTTAAAAGTTCCTTCACTCTCTCATCCTGAAATATATTGACAAGGCCCAAGGAGTCATCAGAATTCTCATACTTACTAATATCTTGAGCCTTTATTTTTACTCCAGTTAGTATTAATACAAAAACTATTAAAAACTTTAAATACTGCATTCTTTATATGATTTAATTTCTGATTGCATTTACATAAATACAATTCAAATATTTTATTATTTAATTCGGAACCGAAAGAATTGGTATCTCTGAATTATTCACCATTTGCTGAGCATAAGAACCAAAAAACATATTAAAACCTGTTTCAGCCTGCTCTATCATTATGGCAATTGTATCAGCTTTTACTTCTCTTGCATAATCTATAGAAGTAAAAGTATTATTCTCTCCTCTCCTCAATTCTTTTACCACATCTATACCAGCCTCTCTTAAATAAGCTTCTGCCTGACTCATATAATGTTCAACTTTTCCTTCAATGGCAGCATCTGCAGATTCATGTACTCCCAAAATATGAACCCTGGCATTACATTTTTTTGCCAGTTCACACACATAAGGAATTTTCTTTCGGGTTTCGTTACTAGCATCAATAGGCATAACAATTTGCTTTATCATACTAGCTTTAAAATCCTTGCGAATTGTAATTACCGGACAAGGTGCATTACTTACCACCTTAAAAGCATTACTCCCAATAAAAAATTCCTCAAAACCCGAAGCTCCGTAAGCTCCCATTACAATAAGGTAAGAATCGCCATATTTTGCCTGATTTACAATCTCGCGATATACACTTCCCTTTCTTATTTTAAAATCGAAAACTCCATTCTCTACTACATAAGTAGGCGAATGAAGCTCTATTAACTTATCTAAATACTCCTGAATTGTATGAATAATTTCGTCTTTTAATTCCTCAAAATGAAATGGTATTTCAAATTTTTCGGATTTTTTAACGTGTATCATTCTAAGGTGCGTACCAAGTTTATTAGCCAAATTAATAGCAAATTTCAAGGCCATTAAGGAATCACCGGAAAAATCTACGGGAACCAAAATACGTTTCATGTTGTTTAGTTTTTCAGTTAATCTGTACCTTAAAAACAGTTCCCATTATTGAATTTACATAAACAAAACAGGTAACCGAGAGAGATTTAATTTCTTAGCCCACTCAAAATCAACACCTTTTCAAAAGTTCTAATTGCGGGATAAAAATACACAAATTTCTTTAGCAACAAACAGTATTTTAAATCCAATCTAAGCAAAATACAATTGGAAGTATATGAAGCTTCTCCATTACTAAATTTACGAATTAATATCCTAATAATTCCGATTTTATTGGATCAGAAACCTCTCTCCTTCATAGAATAAAACCAATAATCAGTTATCACATTATAAATCACCCAACTTTATCTTGCCAATCTATCGAGATAATATAACTTTGCATGAAATTTTAAATAAAGAAGTCAGAATGAGCGAGATCAACAAAAAACTGTTTTTAGAGACCTATGGCTGTCAAATGAACGTAGCAGATAGTGAAGTTGTTGCTGCAATAATGCAACATGATGGTTTTGAAGTTACCAAAACAAGAGAAGATGCAGACGTTATTCTTGTAAACACTTGTTCGGTTCGCGAAAATGCAGAACAGAGAGTTAGAGGACGAGTGCAGGGCTTTGGAAAATTAAAAAAGAAGAATCCTAAACTTTTAGTCGGAGTTATTGGATGCATGGCCGAACGATTAGGAGATAAACTTTTCGAGCAGGAAAAAAACGTTGACATTGTGGTTGGCCCAGATGCATATATGGATCTTCCTATGCTTGTTAAAAAGGCAGAATCAGGTGAGAAAGCTATTAATGTAGAACTTTCTTTAACCGAAACATATAAGGATATTTGTCCTACCAGAATTGATGAAACTGCAATTTCAGGTTTTGTATCCATAATGCGTGGCTGCAACAATTTCTGTACGTATTGTATTGTTCCTTACACACGAGGACGGGAAAGAAGCAGAAATCCGGAAAGTATTTTAAAAGAAGTTAGAGATTTAGCTGAAAAAGGATACAAAGAAGTAACTTTATTGGGCCAAAATGTTAATTCTTTCAGTTTTAAAAATGCTGAATCAGAAACCAACTTTCCAGAACTTTTAGAGATGGTTGCCAAGGCAGAACCTAATATGAGAGTTCGTTTTGCAACCTCAAACCCAAAAGATATGAGTGACGACACCTTACGGGTTATTGCAAAACATCATAACATCTGCAAATACATTCATCTGCCAGTTCAGTCGGGAAGTAATGAAGTATTAAAAAATATGCGCCGTAAATATACTCGTGAGTGGTACATGGACAGGATTACTGCAATTCGTACTATTATTCCCGGATGCGGTATTTCTTCTGATATTTTTGTTGGATTTCACAACGAAAGCGATGAAGATTTTCAACAGACACTTGATCTTATGAAATGGGCTAAATACGACTTATCTTACATGTTTAAGTACTCCGAACGTCCTGGAACTTATGCTTACAAACACCTTAAAGATAATATCCCTGAAGAGGTTAAAAGTGCACGCCTTACCGAGATGATTAATCTTCAAAGCCAGTTGTCACACGAAAGTAATAAGCGTGATATTGGAAAAGTATTTGAAGTTTTAGTTGAAGGCGTTTCGAAAAAATCCGATTTAGAATTGTATGGAAGAACTTCACAAAACAAAGTAATTGTATTTCCAAGAAAAGATTATAAAACGGGAGATTTTGTTCAAGTAAAAGCAATCAATTGTACTCCTGCAACATTAATAGGAGTTGCGATATAACAATTTAGAGCCATACGGAAAAGTATGGCTCTTTTATTTTTTAATTAAATTTAAAAAAGTAAGCCTCATGAAAATTAACCTGCGCCCCGAAAATAAAAATGACTATTCTGTTATTAGCATGATAAATGATATGGCTTTTGGGCAGGAAACAGAAGGTAAACTAATTGAGAATTTAAGAAAAAATAGAAAATTCATTAAAGAACTATCGCTTGTGGCCTGCATGGGCAGCGAAATTGTTGGACACATTTTATTTTTTCCAATAATTATAAAATCCCACAAGGACGAATTTCAATCATTAGCATTGGCTCCCATGTCGGTAATTCCAGAGCTACAATCACTGGGAATAGGAAGTCAGTTGGTTGAAAAAGGATTGGCTAAGGCTAAAAAATTAGGATACAAATCGGTTATTGTACTGGGGCATGATAAATTCTACCCAAAGTTTGGGTTTAAATCAGCCAGTACGTTTAATATTAAACCACCTTTTGAAGTTCCTGATCATATTTTTATGGCCATCGAACTCTGTAATAACTCACTTAAAAACATAGAGGGAACCGTTTCTTATCCAAAAGAATTCAATAAGGTCTAAACAATAAGGCGATCTACTAGTTTTTACCTAAAACAAAAGATTCTCTCATTCCAACAAGGTCAACCAATTCGAGCACATCATCAGAAACATTAACAAATGTAAATAAACGCTCGTTTGCTCTTGCTAATTCCGAAATTGCCTTAAGTGCTGAAAAGCCTTCGCTATCAATAAAACTTACTCCGTTTAAATCAAGAATTACTTGTTTTCCTGATTTTTCGATAAAATCGATAATTTCCGCCTTCACTATTTCGGAAATTTTACTGTTTATTCTGCGGGCACCATCTAAAGAGGCAATTACAGATTGTTCCTGAATCCGAAAACTTAACATCCTTACTTGTTTTTAATAATTGACTATAAGCAATAAATAACTCATCAAAGGAAAATAGATAATCTTAAAATAACAAGCATAAGTTGCTAATTTAGAGTTAATCCTATTCTATCCAAAATGCACGTAAACGAACACTTATTTGTTCATATTCGTACATTTAGTTAACAGAAAAATAATATTTTACACAAAAACAGTCTCTATCATAGTAATTTAGAAAAATTGGCATTAATTATGATATGAAAAGAACTTATTAAAACACTTTAATTCATTTTATAAGGATTTTTAACACAACTTAATTTCGTATGATTAAAAAACTGTTTTTTATTACAACATTTTTAATTGCTCTTGCAGAAAGCCTTTTAGCTTCGGATACACCACTCTGGTTGCGATATCCGGCAATCTCTCCCGACGGACAAACTATTGTTTTTGAATATGGCGGCGATCTTTTTACTGTTTCAGCAAAAGGAGGAACTGCTTTTCCTTTAACAATGAACAAATCCTACGATTATCAACCAATATGGTCTCCCGATAGCAAAACCATTGCCTTTGCTTCTAACAGATTTGGAAACTTTGATATTTATACCATTCCTGTTACTGGTGGAACACCAGTAAGAATTACAGAATATTCGGGCAATGAATCTCCATCCTCGTTTACACCAGATGGCCAAAATATTTTGTTTTCATCGGTAATTAGTGATGATGTAAAAAATGTAATGTTTCCATCCAGCGTACTTTCAGAATTGTACAGCGTTCCGGCCAAAGGAGGTAAAATTTCTCAGGTTCTTACCACTCCTGCCTTAGATGCCAAATACAGTAAAAACATGGATTATATACTGTATCGCGATAGCAAAGGATATGAAAACCATTGGAGAAAACATCATACATCGGCAGTAACCAGAGACATTTGGTTATACGATACAAAAAATAAAAAACACAATATGTTCTCTACTTATAAAGGTGAGGACTTATATCCTGTTTTCAACTCGAAGAATGATGAAATTTACTATTTATCAGAGAAATCAGGCTCTTTTAACGTATGGAAAGCTCCCGTTAACAACAAATCGGAACTAACTCAAATTAGCTCTTTCGACAAGCATCCTGTTCGTTTTCTAAGTATCAGCGAAAGCGATAAGCTGTGCTACTCATGGGATGGTGAAATTTATACTCAAGAAAAAGGTAAAGATCCTGTTAAACTAAACGTTAAACTTACTGTTGATAATCAAGAAAATGCAATTAGCTACGAACAATTAAGAAGCGGTGCTCAGAAAATGAGTGTTTCTCCTAGTGGAAAAGAAGTTGCTTTTATTGTTCGCGGCGAAGTGTTTGTTACTTCGGTTGAATATGGCACAACCAAACGCATTACCAATACTCCTGAACAGGAACGATCGGTAAGCTTTAGCCCCGATGGAAAGGCTTTGCTATATGCATCGGAACGAAATGGCAGTTGGAATTTATATCAAACAAAATTAGTTAGAGAAGGAGAAACTCAATTCTCTAATGCTACAACTCTAGACGAAGAAGCTATTTTAGAAACAGAGGCCGAAACTTTTCAGCCTAAATATTCTCCTGACGGAAAAGAAGTGGCCTTTCTTGAAGAACGTGTAATCCTGAAAGTAATAAACCTAAAATCGAAAAAAGTACGAGAAATTTTAGGTAAAAAATATAACTATTCCTATTCCGATGGCGATCAGCATTACGATTGGTCGAACGATGGAAAATGGTTTTTAGTTGACTTTTATCCTCACACTATTTTTATGCCTGATGTAGCTTTAGTTGACGCACAAGGCAATGGTAAAATGGTAAACTTAACCGAAAGCGGCTATAGCGATTCTAATGCAAAATGGTCGATGAAAGGAAATGCTATGATCTGGGCCACCGATAAACGCGGATACAGAAGTCATGGTAGCTGGGGTTCTCAATCGGATGTTTACATTCAATTTTTTAATCAGAAGGCGTTCGATGAGTTTAAACTTTCGAAAGAAGAAAAAGAGCTGATTAAAGAAGAAGAAAAAGCAAAAAAAGAAAGTAAAAAAACTGAAGACAAGGATAAGAAAGACAAAAAAGATAAGAAGGATAAAAAAGAAGAAAAAGCTGAAGATTTAAATATTGAGTTTTCAGGAATGGAAGACCGTCAGGTGTGCTTAACGATTAATCCTTCTAATTTATCGGACGCGATTTTAACACCCGATGGAAAAAAATTATTCTACCTAAGTAAATTTGAAGATGGCTACGACCTTTGGGTAAATAATTTAGAAAAGAAAGAAACCAAAAAAGTTCTGGATTTAAAAGGTGGCGGCGGATCCATGCAGTTCGATAAAGATGCTAAAAACCTGTTTTTAATGTCGGGCAATAGCATTATAAAAGTGGATGTAGCTTCGAATAAACGCAAAAACATAAGCTACACAGCCGAAATGTATTTAGATAAAGCCAAAGAACGTGAATACTTATTTGAGCATGTTTGGCGCACAATGTTACGTAAATTCTACGATCCAGAAATGCATAATCTGGACTGGGATTTCTACAAAGCTGAATACAAGAAATTTTTACCTTATATTAACAATAATTTTGATTTCTCTGAAATGCTTAGCGAATTACTTGGTGAGTTAAATGCTTCGCACACAGGATCGGGATATCGCTTTAGAGCAAGAAATGCTGACCAAACTGCAAAATTAGGTGCATTTTACGATTGGAAATATGAAGGCGACGGATTACGCATTGCTGAAATTTTAGAAAAAGGCCCTTTAAGTAAAGCCGATTCTAAAATAAAACCTGGTGTTATTATTGAAAAAATTGATGGTATTGCCATTACAAAAGATAAATCGCATTACTCATTACTAAACCATAAAGCTGGTAAAAAAGTTTTACTAAGCCTATATAGTCCTTACACAAAAGAACGATGGGAAGAGACTGTAAAACCCGTATCAAGTGTAAATTCTCTGCTTTATCAGCGTTGGGTAAAAAGCCGACAAGAAGAAGTAAAACGCTTATCGAACGGACGAATTGGCTATGTTCATGTAAAAGGAATGGATTCGCCTAGTTTCCGTAAAGTATATTCGGATATGATAGGTAAATATGGCAAATGCGAGGCAATTATTGTAGATACCCGTTTTAATGGTGGAGGTTGGCTTCACGACGATTTGGTAACATTACTAAGCGGAAAAATGTATTCTACTTTATCGCCACGAGGACAAGACTTTGGTACCGAACCTATGAATAAATGGAAAAAACCATCGGCAGTGTTAATTAGCGAGAGCAATTATTCCGATGCGTGTGCTTTTCCTTATGCATACAAAACCCTTAAAATTGGAAAATTAATAGGTATGCCTGTTCCTGGAACCATGACTGCCGTTTGGTGGGAAACATTGCAAGATAGAAGTTTATATTTCGGAATGCCAATGGTTGGTGTTAAGGATATGAATGGTAAGTATATTGAAAATCAGCAAACCGAACCAGACATTAAAGTTAGCAACGACTATGAAATGGTAACTGAAGGTCGAGATCAGCAGCTTGAGAAAGCAGTTGAACATTTATTAAACGAAATAAAAGAAAATTAGTCTGTGTAAATAAAGATATCTCGATTAGTACATACTTTTTACGGTATGTACTTTCGGGAAATCTTAATTACTTACAACGATTTTTTGGGCCTGAGCTCAAAAATAATACAACAACAAATACACAGTAAGCCTAAAGCCGCAATGCTAAAAAAGTATTGCGGCTTTTGTTATTAACATTTACTAATGCAAGCTATCAATTTAATATAATATTTATTTTATTAGTAAACAACATAATATTTTTGTAGATTTAAAACTCAAACCTAAATATCTTACTATCCGAATTTCATTTTTGATTGTTTTAAAACGTAATCTATATTTGTTTAACACAGATTATAGTAAATTTGATATCTGTTTTCAAATTTTTCACAAATGGAATATTCAATCTTAACACCTACGATTTTTAAAACTATTAATTGGGCTGGAGGAACAAGCACTCAGCTATTTATTTTTCCTGAAAATGCCGACTATAAACTATTAAATTTTGATTTTAGAATAAGCACTGCAAAAGTTGAAATCGAGAAATCGGAATTTACTCCCCTACCTGGAGTATCGCGCCATTTAATGATTTTAGATGGAGAAATTGAAGTAGAACACAAAGAACATTATCAGAAACATTTAAAGCAATTTGATACAGATACTTTCGAAGGCAACTGGCACACCTCATCGGTAGGAAAATGTACCGACTTTAATCTAATGACCCGAAACAATAATTGTGGTGAGATATCATCATTATGTTTTAATGCTAAGGACGAGAAAAAGCTTTTAATAGAAAACAACTTGTCATTCTTTTTTATATATGTGCACAATGGAAAATTTATTTGCAAGATCAATACCGAAGAATTAATAATACATAAAGGAAACTTATTTTGCATACAACAAGCTGATAATATGCATGTAAGTATAATCGCAGAAAAACCAGGAGATATAATCGTCACAAAAATTAAAACAACAACAAATGTAAACACCAAAGTTAAAGACTAAATATAAGTTTATTTTCAATTTTACTTTTTTGATATTTTAAAGCCCATATCGATTTAAAAATCAAATAATATAAGTAACTTAAAATCAATATTAATATCTTCCCTATGAACTCTGAGAACATAAATATTGACGGACGCTATTTGTATTATGCATTTCTTGCAGGAGCCAATAAACTCATTCAAAATTTAGGCGAACTTAATCGTATTAATGTATATCCGGTTGCTGATAAAGATACTGGCAGCAATATGGCATCAACGATGCGATCGGTTATGGATAGCATTTCGCCGAATATTTCTTACAAATTTATGGTTGACCAAATTGCCGAAGCTGCACAAATAGGAGCCAGAGGTAATTCTGGTATAATTATGTCGCAATTTTTATTTGGCTTAAGCTGCGAAACTTCAGAAAAAAAGAGCATTAACTTTCTCGAATTTGCAGAAAGTGTGAGGTCGTCTGTTCCATACATGTACGAAGCTATCGGCGATCCTGTTGAAGGAACCATGCTAACGGTAATTAAAGACTGGTCTGAATTTCTTTATTCCAAACGCAAGCAGGTTGTAGAATACAAACAAATATTAAATGAGTCTTTGCTTGTTTTAGAATCGTCGCTAAAAAAAACAAGCGAGCAACTTGCCATATTAAAAAAGCATAATATTGTTGATGCCGGAGCCAAAGGTTTTGTATTTTTTATTCATGGGGTAATGGATTTTGTAAATCATGGTATTATTAATAGAATAATAAGTCATGATTACATTCCTATTTCGAGCGAAAAAATAAACCACCATCAAAATCTGGATTACAGATATTGCACCGAGGCTATTTTAAAGAATGCATCGCTTTCGTTAAGCGAAATTAAGCAGTTTTTAAAAAGCAAAGGCGATTCGGTGGTACTAAACGGAGCTCAAAAAAGTTGCAGAATTCATGTTCATACCAATAATCCATCTAATCTGTTTAAAGAGCTGGAAAAGATTGCTACCATTACTTCGCCTAAGGTTGACGACATGCAAAGACAAAACGAAATTGCAGTCAAGCGAAAATGGAATATTGGTATTGTTACCGATTCAACCTGCGATTTACCAAAAGAAATTATAGATTATTACCAAATAAATGTAATGCCTCTTCATCTATCTTTTGGCGATAGTCAATACCTCGATGGACTAACAATGAAAGCAAAACAGTTCTACGAACAAATAGAAAAATCGAATTTTTTTCCGAAAACATCACAAATTAACGAGTATAGTTTTATTAATATCTACACTCAAATGGTTCAAAATTACGATGCCATTATTTCTATTCACTTAACAAAAGAATTTAGTGGCACTCATGCAAGTGCTAAAAAAGCAGCATTACGAGTACAAAAAGAATCGAATATACCAATTCATGTAATAAATTCGCGCAATGTGTCGGGAGGACTAGGCTTAACAGTACTGCGAACTGCCAAAGCAATTGAGCAAGGTGTTGATACAAATATTATAAAAGAACAAATTGACAGCTGGATTGATAAAACAAAAATATTTGTAAGTGTAAAAAACTTAAAATGGATGATTAAAGGAGGAAGAGTTCCTCCAGTGGTAGGTAAACTGGCCATGTTTTTAAGAATAAACCCTATTGTTTCAATGGATAAAGATGGAAAATCGATGCTATTCGGACAAACAATTGGTCAAAAGGCAAATATCAGCAAAATAATAAAACACATAAAAAAATTACAGAAGGAGCAAAATATCTGGAATTATATTGTTTTACATGCAAACAACAAGGCTGAAGCACAAAATTACAGTAAAAAACTAAGTCGTATTATTGGTAAATCACCTATCGAAATCGTTAATATTTCTCCTGTAATAGGAATGAACGCCGGCAAAGGTAGTCTTGCCGTAGCCATTCAGTTTGAATAATCTGCAATATTTAAAACAAATACTGCTCCTGCTTTGTTATATCCATAAATAAAAATAAATAATTATGGAATTATATTTAGAATCGGGATTGCTAATTATTATTGTTGCAACAATACTATGGATTTATAGTGTAATTATTCGTAATGCCAGTATTGTTGATATTTTTTGGGGAACTGGATTTGTATTAATCAGTTTTTACCTTTTCTTTTTTGCCCAAAGTATCTCATTAAGAAAAATAATACTTCTTACATTAGTTAGCATTTGGGGATTGCGATTAACCATACATTTGTTTCTTAGAAACAGCGGTAAGCCCGAAGATTTCAGGTATCAAAAATTCAGAGAAGACTATGGGAAACAATCTTATTGGTGGATTAGTTATTTTCAAGTCTTTCTTTTACAAGGATTTCTTATGATTCTTATAGCTTCTCCTCTTGCTGGCGTATTTTTATGTGGCGATAATATACCCTTAAATATTTTTGATTATATGGCTATGGGCCTATGGCTAATAGGTTTTAGTTTTGAAGCCGGAGGAGATTTTCAGTTGGCAAAATTTAAAAAAAATAAGGAAAATAAAGGAAAAGTGCTTTCCAGCGGATTTTGGAAATACACAAGGCATCCAAATTATTTTGGCGACTCAGCTGTGTGGTGGAGTTATGCTCTCTTTGCTATTGCTGCTCATCAATATTGGTTTATTGCTGGTTCTTTTTTAATGACTTTTTTAATTGTAAAAATATCAGGCGTTGCAATGCTCGAAAAAAGTCTGACTGTGGATAAACCTCAATATCGCGAATATATTGAACGAACAAGCACGTTTTTTCCCTGGTTTCCTAAAAAAACAAATACATGAAAATTGAAAAACTAAATATTAAACTTCAGGGTTTCAGAAATCAGAAACAAAATAAGATTCTGATAATAGCTTTAATTGCAGGCCTTCTGTTCCCTCTTACTATAGCTAGCATGGCAAATAATAAAAAACAATTAAAAATCGGAGATAAAATCCCCGAATTTCAGCTTCAAAACCAAAATGGTGAAACCATAAATATTCAAAACTATATTGGTAAAAATAATTTGGTAATTTATTTCTATCCAAAAGATGATACTCCGGGTTGCACAAAGGAAGCTTGCAGTTTTCGAGATCAATATGAAGATTTTAATGATTTAAATGCAGAAGTATTTGGTATTAGTGCTCAATCGGTAAAAAGCCACAAGCAGTTTGCACAAAAATACAATCTTAATTTTAACCTCTTGTGCGACGAAAATAATGAGGTTCGTAAACTTTTCGGCGTTCCCACAAGTTTTTTTGGTTTATTACCCGGAAGAGTAACCTATATTATTGATAAATCAGGTAAAATTGTGCATATCTTTGATTCTCAATTTAAAGCTGAAGAACATATTAATCAGGCAATAACTATTTTAAAACAATTGGAATGACTTTTCTTTGGGACTACTTGCTACTATTAACAGCCTATTTATTAGGCTCATTTCCTTCTGGGTATCTTTACACTAAAATTTTTACCAAGAAAGATATTCGTAAGTTTGGAAGTGGCAATATCGGGTCGACCAATGTTAAACGTATTGCAGGTAAAAAAATAGCAATGCTCACCCAAATAAGCGATATGCTTAAAGGTTTATTACCTGTTTTGTTTGTACTAATTGTTACTAAATATCAATTATTTCCCCTCTCTTCTTCTCTTATTTATTTTGTAGCCTTAGCCACAATATTAGGTCATAATTTTAGTCTGTTTTTAAAATTTAAAGGAGGAAAAGGCGTAAATACAACACTTGGCGCATCAATTCTTATTGCACCAATTCCAGTATTCATTTCAGTATTTATTTACTTTATTGTTAAGAAACTAAGCACATTTGTCTCGGCAGGTTCACTATCTATAGCCCTTTGCTTACCTCTTGCTGCTTTTTGTTTAAAAATGCCCAATTACACCATCTATTACTTATGTCTTTGTGGATTTCTAATAATAATAAGACATATTGCAAATATTAAAAGACTTCTAAGCGGCACAGAACTCAGCTAGCTAATTGACTGGCAACACATTAATATCTCCATATTTTTTTAAGCTTACCGCTTGATAAAAGTAAAATCGGAATTTACAAAAAATTAAACTCTAAGTGTTCTAAAGACCCCATTAGGTTTCAAATTCAATAAAAAGACCTGCCCGAAATAAATCGAACAGGCCTTTCCAAAAATTAATTAATGTTTAATCTAATATTTTATTTTTCCAACCTCTCGGTCAATTTCTTAATAATTTGCTTAGCATCACCAACAATTCCCAAATCGGCTACCTGAAAAATTGGAGCATATTTATCTTTATTTACGGCGATAATTAGATCCGAATCTTCCATACCAGCAACGTGCTGAATGGCTCCGGAAATACCAAATGCAAAATACAAATCGGGACGAACAGTTTTACCCGTTTGTCCTACCTGACGATCATGTCCAATGTATCCAGCATCAACCATAGCACGAGAAGCAGAAACTTCTGCATCCAATGTATGAGCAAGGCCATCCATAGCTTCAAAGCCTTCTTTGTTACCAATACCACGACCACCAGAAACCAAAATTTTAGCTTCGGTAATATCAATTAAATCGTTATCCTCCTTAACGGTTTTTAACAACTTCACCTTGAACTTTTCAGTCTTAAATTTAACTTCATAGTTTACAATATCACCATTACGACTTTCATCGGCGTCCATAGCGAATAAAACTCCCGGACGAACAGTTCCCATTTGCGGACGATGATTCTTACAAACAATTGTTGCCATGAGATTACCCCCAAAAGCCGGACGAGTCATTAACATCTCTCCTTTTTCCCCGATCTCAATTTTAGTACAATCGGCTGTTAAACCAGTACCCACTCGAGCCGATACTCTTGGACCCAAATCACGACCCAAAGTAGTAGCACCAATCAACATCGATTCAGGCTTTCTCTCTTCAATAATCTGGCAGATTGCCTGAGCATACGGTTCTGTAGTGTAATTTTTTAGTTCGGGAGCATCCACAACAATTACTTCATCGGCACCACGAGCAATTAATGCCTGAGCCTGATTAGCAATTCCATGTCCCAATAACATTGCATACACTTTGTTGTTCAACTGATCAGCTAATTTTCTAGCCTGTCCTAACAACTCTAAAGCTACATTTTGAATTACACCTTCACGTTGTTCTATGAAAACGTATATACCTTTGTAATCTTCTAAATTCATGGCTATAAATTAGTTTAGAATGAATTTCTCTTTTAATTTCTTGATGATGATTCCTACGGCCTCATCGGTCTCTACTTCGTACAATTCTCCTGCTGGTTTTAAACCGCGGGCAAATGCTTTGTGTACACTTGTTGGAGAACCTTTTAAGCCCAGATTCTTCTCATCAACTTCAATTTCGTTGAATCCCCAAACTTCAACTTCTTTCTGGTAAGCATCAACAATTCCACCCACATTCATATAACGAGGCGTATTTGCCGATGAAAGAACAGTTACCACACAAGGTGCTTCCACCTCCAGCATTTGATATCCTTCTTCGATATGACGTTTCATAGTGAATGTCTTAACGCCATCAAATTTTAAATCTTCAAGATAAGATACCTGAGGTAAATCAAGATGTTCAGCAATTTGAGGGCCTACCTGAGCAGTATCACCATCAATTGCCTGACGACCTGTAATTAAAAGATCAAAATCGAGCTTTCTTAATGCACCAGCCAAAGCGTGTGAAGTAGCCAAAGTATCTGCTCCGGCAAATTTTCTATCTGATAAATGAATTGCACGATCAACTCCCATTGCAAAGGCCTCACGAAGAATTAAATCGGCCTGAGGTGGTCCCATGGTAATTACAGTAACATGAGCTCCTTTTTCATCTTTTAATTGAAGTGCCATTTCCAAACCACTCTTATCATCGGGATTCATAATACTTGGCACTCCATCACGAATTAAAGTACCCGTTTTTGGATCTATTTTTATTTCGGTTGTATCCGGTACCTGCTTAATACAGACAACTATTTTCATTTCTTTTGATTTTATTTAAACAATACAAACATGTCATGCCCGTACATATAATTAAATCCTTATTTCAACATGTTCGCTGAAATTACCATTTTCTGAACTTCTGATGTTCCCTCGTAAATCTCGGTAATTTTTGCATCACGCATCATACGCTCAACAGGATATTCTCTTGTATATCCGTATCCACCATGAAGCTGAACTGCTTTATTGGTAACTTCCATAGCAGTTTCGGCAGCATAAAGTTTACACATTGCAGCATCAACAGAATAAGGAATTTTAGCATCTTTTTTATAAGCAGCCTTACGAACCAACATACGCGAAGCTTCGGTTTTGGTATTCATATCTGCTAACTGGAACTGTGTATTCTGAAAACCAGAAATTGAACGTCCGAACTGTTTTCTCTCCTTCACATATTTCACAGTTTCATCAATAGCTCCCTGAGCAATTCCCAAAGCTTGAGCAGCAATACCAATACGACCACCATCAAGTGTTTTCATGGCAATACCGAACCCTTTGTTCAATTTTCCAAGCATGTTCTCTTTTGGAAGCACTACGTTTTCGAAAATTAATTCGCAGGTTGCTGAACCACGAATACCCATTTTCTTCTCTTTTTTACCGATAGAGAAACCAGGAGTTCCTTTTTCAATAATAAAAGCAGAAATCCCTCGAGTACCTTTCGATTTATCGGTCATTGCAAAAATCACGTAAACGTGAGCAAATTCGGCATTAGTAATAAAAATTTTACTACCATTAATAATATAGTTATCACGGTCCTCAACTGCCATTGTTTGTTGACCTGCAGCATCGGTTCCTGCATTAGGTTCAGTCAATCCAAAAGCACCAATCCACTCACCAGAAGCAAGTTTTGGAAGATACTTTTGTTTTTGAGCTTCGGTTCCATTCTCCATAATAGGAGCAGCACACAATGAAGTGTGAGCCGATACAATAACACCTGTAGTAGCACAAACTGCCGATAATTCTTCAACAGCCATAGAGTACATTACATTATTTCCGCCAGCACCACCGTATTGTTTAGGAATTGGAATGCCCATGATTCCAATCTTAGCCATCTTCTCTACTGTTTCAATCGGGAAACGTTCCTGTTCATCTACTTCAGCAGCCAACGGCTTTACCTCTCTTTCAGCAAAATCCTTTATCATTTGCTGAAACAACATTTGTTCTTTTGTTAAGCTAAAATCCATTCTTTAATATAGATTTGAGATGTGAGATATTAGATGTGAGATTTTCTCATTTCTCATATCTAGAATCTCATTTCTATTTATACATTTTTCAAAATAATTGCAGTTCCCATTCCTCCACCAATACAAAGCGAAGCCAGGCCATACTCATTTCCGCTTCGTTTCATTTCGTGTAGTAAGCTAACTGTAATACGAGCACCTGAAGCACCAATAGGATGACCTAAAGCAATAGCACCACCATTTACATTACATTTTTCTTTAAAGAAATCTGGATTAACAGCATGTTCTTCGCACAATTGCTTAACCACTCCTAATGATTGAGATGCAAAAGCTTCGTTCAGTTCCAGAACTTCCATTTGTTCTAGTTTCATATCAGCTTTTTTCAAAACATTAGCTACAGCAGGAACTGGTCCCATACCCATAATTGCAGGATCAACACCACCTTGGCCGGTTGCTACAATTTCGGCAAGAGGAGTTAAATTATGCTCCTTTACTGCTTCTTCTGATGCAAGTAATACAAATGCAGCACCATCGTTAATACCAGAAGCATTACCGGCAGTTACAGTTCCATCTTTCTTAAATGCTGGGCGCAATCCGCTAAGTTTTTCTTCGCTGGTTCTTCTGTTAATAAATTCATCAGCATCGAAAGTGATGGTTTCTTTTCTTGTTTTGATCTCAACAGGAACAATTTCATTTTCAAAATGTCCTTTGTCTTGAGCAGCCATTGCTTTTTGCTGTGAAGCAAAAGCAAAAGCATCCTGCTCTTCGCGAGTCAAATTATATTTGTCAGCAATATTTTCTGCTGTAATTCCCATGTGATATTTTCCAAAAGCATCAGTTAAACCATCATAAACCATGTGATCGACCGATTTCAGCTCCATCATTCTATGTCCGGTACGCACAGCTCCCGGCATTACGAAACCAGCATTCGACATATTTTCTGTACCTCCGGCAAGAATCATATTTGCTTCTCCAGCTTTAATATTTGTATAAGCTAAATTAATAGATTTCATTCCCGATCCACAGATCATATTAATTCCATAAGCTGGAACTTCCTGAGGAATACCGGCGTTAATGGAAGCCTGTCGAGCAATTCCCTGCCCCTGTCCGGCACTTAGAATATTTCCCACAACCACCTCATCTAATTTCGATGTATCGATACCTGTTTCTTCAACAATATTTTTAATAACTGTAGAAGCTAAATCAGCTGGTTTAACTGGGGTTAAAGCTCCTAAAAATTTTCCGATTGCAGTACGCTTAGCTGCAACTATATATACTTTGCTCATAATTTTTGTGATTTTGTAAATTCGTGATATTGTGAATTTGTTTCATTATGAATTTGCATTTTCGTAATTACGAATACACAAACTCATGAACTACGCCACTCTCATTTCAATTAAATCCTCAGCAATAATCAATTTTGCATCAGTAGCTTCCTGAATTTGCTCTATGGTAAAAACAGGATTGTATTCCTTTAACAGGATTCCTTCAGGTACTATTTTCATTACACCCATTTCGGTAATAATCATATCAACCTGACCGGCAGCAGTTAAAGGAAGATTGCAGTTGCTCATAATTTTATGATTTCCTCTTGCAGTGTGTTCCATAGAAAGAATCACTCGTTTGGCTCCAACAATTAGGTCCATAGCTCCACCCATACCAGGTGTCTTTTTACCAGGAATAATCCAGTTCGCAAGATTTCCTTTTTCGTCTACCTGCAAAGCACCTAAAAAAGTAACATCAACATGACCCCCTCGAATAATTCCAAAAGAAACAGAACTATCGAAACTACTAGCGCCTTTTTCACAGGTAATGAATCCTCCTCCTGCATTAATAAAATCAGAATCTTCTTCTCCTTCAGCTGGAGCGGCACCCATTCCCAGCAATCCATTTTCCGATTGTAGAATAACATTCACATCAGCTGGCACATAGTTAGGAATGATAGTAGGTAATCCAATTCCCAGGTTTACTACATCTCCATTGTTTAATTCGAGAGCAGATCTTTTAGCAATCACCTCTCTGATTTCTTTTTTATCCATGTCTTATTAGTTATTGGTCATTAGTCACCAGTCAAATCGTTAATTTGTCATTGGTCATTAAAATCAAGACAAGTAATGACCAGCGGCAAGTGACTATATACTATCCATTTATTCTTCTGCTTAATTCCTGTGCTGCATAAGATGCAACATCATCGGCATATTTGTTCATTCCGAATCCTGCATCGTAGCCCAACTCTTTTGCAAGTTCGTGAGAGATTCTTGGTCCGCCACAAATCAAGATTACTTTATCGCGTAATCCTTCAGCTTCCATAAGCTCTACCAGTTCGGTTAAATTTTTAATATGAACATCTTTCTGAGTTACTGTTTGCGATACCAAAAGAACATCAGCTTCTAACTCAATAGCTTTAGCAATAAATTCTTCGTTTGGCACCTGACTACCCATATTCAGGGCTTCCATCATTTCGTATCTCTCCAAACCATAATGACCTGCAAAACCTTTCATATTCATAATTGCATCGATACCTACTGTGTGAGCATCGGTACCTGTGCTGGCACCAAGTACACGAATAGGGCGACCAATATTTTCTTTTATAAAATCGTCGGTTTCATGCATATCCATAGTTGTAGATTCAACTTTTGGCACATGAATATCTGTATAATCAACAGTGTGAGTACAGTTTCCGTAGCAATTAAAAAAAGTAAATCCTTCCATTAATTCCTGTACCATAACCACCTGAGGGTTTTCAAAACCCATTTTACGCATCATTTGCTTAGCAGCCTCAATAGCTTCTTCGCCCTTTTCTACAGGCAAAGTAAAACTAACCTGGGTTTTACCATCGTTCATGGTATCTCCGTAAGGTTTAATTTTGGTTAGATCCAGGGTTTTATCAAAATCGTTGGAATCGGTTGAATAAAGACCTCCACTCATTTTTTTGTCTCCTTATATTTAAGAAGTATCAAGACTTTAGTGTCGAATATCTAGATAATTTATTTTCTGATATTATTACTTGATACTTTGAACTTGATACTTATTACTTTTTATGCAAAATTTCGATAAACGGATTAAAATAGTTGCTTCCTTTTTCCACAACACCATCTAATCCTTTACCCCCATCTTTCGGACGTTTTATATCCGCAAAAATTCCTTTTTCAAGGGCAGTAAACAATCCTTCTTTCTCAATTTTCTCAACTAATTCGGTTGCATCATCGAGAACCTTGGCCGCTCTTTGGCGAATAATACCTCCTTCTTTAAATTCTACTTCGTCGCCAATATTCTTCATATTATTAAAGATATATTTAGCATTTTCGATAGAAAGGTATCTGTCCGACATAAAAGGAGTATGAATTGCTTCGGTAAGCATTCCTAATAATTGAATTCCTTGTCCGGTCCAAATTGAAATCTGATTAAATAAAGCATCCTGCACCTGACCTTTAAAAATATTACCTGTCATAAATTTTGTTGGAGGCATATATTTTAGAGGAGCCTTAGGAAAAATTTCTCTGATCATTTGTGCTTGAGCAAGCTCGTAAAGGAAACCATTTTCCAAATCGGGATTCATCTCAAAAGCATGACCTAATCCCATTTGTTCTTCGGGTAAGCCTGCAACCAAAGCCAGCTGCTCGTTAATAAAATCGGAAGCCAACACGGTATGCGCCTCATCGAAAGCATCAGCAGTAGTTAAGTAGTTATCTTCTCCGGTATTAATAATCACACCCGCAAATCCATTCAATAATCTCGAAAAGTACTGATCTACAATGGTACGTTGCATGTTAATATCGCGAAAAAGGATGCCATACAATGCATCATTCAGCATCACATCTAAACCTTCAATTGCTCCCATAGCAGCAATTTCGGGCATACACAAACCAGAACAATAATTACACAAGCGAATGTAACGACCTTCTTCTTCCCCTACCTTATCTAAGGCAGTTCGCATGATTCGGAAATTCTCTTGTGTGGCAACCGTTCCACCAAAACCTTCGGTGGTAGCGCCATAAGGAACATAATCAAGCAAAGACTGACCAGTAGTACGAATTACTGCAATAATATCGGCTCCCTGACGAGCTGCCGCTTCGGCCTGAACAACATCTTCATAGATATTACCCGTTGCTACGATTACATATAAATATGGTTTTGGTCCTTCGCCAATAGTATCAATATAATTATCTCGTTTCGCTTTACGATCTCTAATTACATGAATGCTCTTTTCAACAAAAGGTTGAATTGCCTTTTCAATTTCTTCCTTAGAGTGAAGAGGAAGAGTCGTAATATCGAGCTCTCCGGCAGTAATTTTTTCGGCAATTTGCTGTGGATTCAATCCTGTTTCCAAAATAGCATTTCCTAAAAAGAACATTACTCCTTCGCTCAACACACCTTTATCCTTTAATTCGTCGACCACAATATTAGGAAGCGGCACCTCATTATTATCGACACCATCGATTCCCAAAAGACGACACAAAGTACGCTCAACAGCTACGGTTGAGTAGTTGTTTACGAAATTCTGAACATCGTCTGCAATTCGCTTCGACACCTCTTTGGCGTGTCCCACTTTTTCAAAGTCAAGACCTAGTTTACTCTTTTGCATATTCAATTTATCCATTTTTCTTTTAGATTAGAGATTTAACAAGAAGATTTACTCATGCCTTATCAATCTCATTTCTAACATCTAATTCCTATTAATACTAGCTTCTTTATTCAATTGATTTTTAGCTCCTTCTATAATCTCTTTATCAATTCCTAATAAAGATGCAATTCGAAGTGCTTCGTGAGGAACCTCCCCTGTATTGTCCTCTATCAACGAATAATCCATATAACTGTTTATATTCTTTTGGGTAATCACTTTATTACCAAAATCCTTATCCAAACCTTTTACCCGTAACTTTCTGAAATAAGAATTTAATCCACTGTAGTGAGTGGTTATTACACTTCTAATTTTATTCTGATAAAAAATATCTGCAAGAGCATTTACAATTGCTAATCCTTCTACCGGATTTGTTGTTCTTGCCAATTCATCAACTAAAATCAATACGTTGTTATTATTTTTTGACTCTTCGAGCATCTTGCTTACGTTCATCATTTCGGATGCAAAAGATGACAAACCATTTAATTCTGATTGCTCATCGCCCACCGAAATCATAATTTTATCAACCAAACTAATTTGTGCCGATGCAGCTGGAACAAAAAATCCGAACTGACATAGGTACTGACAAAGCGCCAATGTTCTTAATACAACAGTTTTACCTGCCATATTGGCTCCTGTAATTAAGCAAACTGATTTTTGAATCTCAATATCAATATCCTGATATTTCTTATTCTGCTTTTGAAGTTCATTTTTTATTAAAGGATTAAATATCCCTTTATATTTTGTAGTTCCCTGAATTAAGCGTGGGCGATTAAAATTCATATTAATAGCCTGCAATGCCTTTGCGATTAACAAATCTAAATGTGCAAGTTGTTTTAAGGCCTCTCCCAAATTATCGGCAAAACTTTTTATCTGAAAACACAGATTTTCTCTAACCTTCTGTTCTATTTCATGTGCTTTAGTAAACAAATCTTCCAACTTATCCTCGGAGTTTCCATTCTCAGATTTAGCAACTCTTAGATTCTTTCTTGCCTCGGCCAGTTCTGCTGAGTAATCATCATAAATATAAAACGAAGGAATCCCCGAATTTTGCGGATCCAATATTTTAATGAGATCTGCGAAGTTTGGTAATTTTATAATCTCTTGTTTTGATTCTCGTTGCAAATTCAATATTCGCTGAGAGTGCATTATAAAAGACTTAATTTCAAACAATTCAACATCATCTAAAATTAAATTTACTTTTAAGTTGGCCACAGTACCCCGAATATCTCTAAGGTGAGACAACTCGTTCTGAATCGCTTTACTTGTCTCAATATTTACTTTAATAAGTTGAACAAATTGCTCTAACAAAGAAAATTCAACATTTAAATCAATTTCAGAATACAGCATTTCAGTATCCAACAGGAATCTTTTTCCCATTGGCGATTTCAAGTCTAACTTTTCAGTTAAATATTGTAATCCTTTTATTTCTGATATGGCATTACGAAACTTCATTCTCAATTTTTTTAACGTCGTAAACCGGCACTTGTAATTTTGCTTCCAAAGCCAGTTTCAATTCCTCTGAATTTAATTTGTAACCATCAGGCGAAACCGGATTAATGGTAACCGCCAACAAATTGGTCTTATCTAACACCTGAATTTTTCCGCCTCTTTTTATAAAGGCATAGTAAGTTTCAGAATTTGCAAAGACTCTTGTAAAGTCTCTTACTATTAATTTTATATTTTTAACCTGCTTTTGATTTTTCAGAAAATCTAAAAACTGATCGGTAATTGCACCATGAATAAAAAACACAGTTCCGAACTTAAAAAGCTGATCTTTTTTATTTTTGATCATCAATACAGAAACAATCCCCGTATCTTTTATTTTTCCTGATTCATCAATAGCCCAAATGCCCTTTGTGATTCCTTTGAGTTTGTTTTTTAATTCAGTTTCGATTTCTGCTAACTGAATTAAATCATACGCAAATTGCGTTTTAAACACCAACTGAGGAATATTTGCCGACAAAGCTGCTCCTGTGGCCAAAATCATGGCTTCAGTAACTGTTGGAGAACCTAAACTCTTGCGAGACAATGCCCCATCTACAATAGTCAGATCAACACCTTTTTGCTTTAAATCATCAATTAACCGAATTAGTTCGCTATTATTAGCAGGTCCTGATAACATTATTTTACCCGAACAAATTGCTTTTGCTGTTACCAATCGTCCTAAACTTGTAAACTGAGAAGAAACATCGATTAACTCGGAAAATAATTTACGTTTTGCATAATGAATTTCCGAAGTCACGAACATCATTCCTTTGCTAAGCTCAATTTCCGGCTTATGCGTTTGCGAAACCTGATCGCGATTTTCTCCGTCGATACCTATGGAAGTTAAAGCAATTTGTTTATGGCTGCCCCTTAATCGGGACAGCACATAGTTTAAACACTCAGTTTTCCCGGTATTTTTCTCAAGTCCTACAATAGAAAGACTTTTATATTTTTCTATGTCATTAAGAAATGGCATCTACTTTTTTATTTCTTTCTTTACGTGCCAGGTGATCTGGTTCGATAGATAACTGATCGCCATGCAATAGAGAAGCAACACCTTCACGCTTCTTGTCATTTGTACAATCGGGACAAGTGCATTTATTATCGTAATGTTCTGGCTCGGTATAAGTGGTAATAACCCCTTCGAAGTTTCGGAGGATTACTTTTCCCGGACTCTGAGACACAACATATTGAGGCATAACCGGAGTTTTTCCGCCACCACCAGGAGCATCAACAACAAAAGTTGGTACTGCCAAACCTGAGGTATGCCCACGAAGGTTTTCGATAATCTCTATTCCTTTAGAAACCGGCGTTCTAAAATGCTCTAATCCCATTGAAAGGTCACACTGATAGATATAATAAGGACGAACACGGTTCATCACCAAATTATGCACTAATTTTTTCATAATATGAACACAATCGTTCACTCCACGAAGAAGAACCGATTGATTCCCTAAAGGAATACCAGCATCGGCCATTCTAGCCAAAGCATTTTTCGATTCCTCAGTAATTTCATTGGAATGATTAAAGTGTGTATTTAACCATATTGGATGATATTTTTTAAGCATATTCACCAAATTATCGGTGATACGCTGAGGCAATACTACTGGAGTACGACTTCCAATTCTAATAATTTCGACATGCGGAATTGCTCTTAATCGGCTAATAATATATTCTAATTTATCATCGCTAATTAATAAAGCATCACCACCAGAAAGAACAACATCTCTTACCTGAGGAGTATTGGCAATATATTCTATTGCTTTTTCGATATTATCTTGTGGAGTTGACGCATCGGACTGACCTGCAAAACGTCGACGGGTACAGTGACGACAATACATCGCACACATATCTGTAATCAGAAACAAAACACGATCCGGATAACGGTGTGTTAATCCCGGAACAGGAGAATCTTCATCTTCATGAAGCGGATCTAAAAGATCGGCATCGGCATGATGCACTTCTGCTGCAGTTGGAATGGCCTGCTTACGAATTGGACAATTTTGATTATCAGGATCAATCAATGTTAAATAGTATGGCGTAATTGCCATGCGTAAAGTTGCCAGTGATTTCTTAACTCCTTCTTCCTCTTGGTCCGTTAAACGAATATATTTCTTTAACTGATCTAAGGTCTCAATACGGTTTCTTACCTGCCATTTCCAATCGTTCCACTGTATATCAGTTATCTCTGGAAATAATTCGCTGCGTCTGTTATTATTAGTCATTATACGTATAGTTTTTCGAACAATTCTCTAATTCCTTTTGAATTTCTAATGATATTTAATGTTAGGTCGGCATGCCCAATTGCATAGCCATTACCAACAATCATGTCAACATCTTTACCAACGCCTTCAGCTCCAAGAGCGGCTTTGCTAAAAGATGTAGCCATAGAGAAAAAGTAAACGCATCCTCTGTCTTTAGTAATCAGAATAGATGACATTTCAGTAGAAGCAACATTTACATTGTTAATTACAACATCACAAGCCTGTTCGCCAGTAATTTCGGTTACTCTATTATAAACATCCATTACATCGGTTGCATCGCCAACAACAACATGAGTAGCCAATCCAAGGTCTTTAATGCGTTGTGCATTTTCTTTAGAATATTCCACAACAATAACTTTACCTTTTGGACCTACATTTTGCATTGCCTGATAGCAACACAAAACACCCGATTTACCACCACCTCCGATAATACAAACCGTGTCGCCCTCTTTCACCAGGCGATCAACCTGAGCAGGAGCTCCCGCAACATCTAAAGCTGCTAAAGCTAGTTTCTCAGGAATATCTGTCGGAAGAACAGCATACAAACCACTTTCGAATAAAATTGCTTGTGCATCAACATCAACCTGATCGTTAGAAAGATTAATGTTTTTAATTTTTTTGATCTTTAAAGGAGTTAAGGAAAGAGAAACCAATGTTGCAATCTTATCGCCTACCTTTAAATCCTGATTTGGAAAATTAGGTCCAACTTGCTTAATGGTGCCAATTAACATTCCACCCGAACCCGTTACCGGATTCTGCATTTTACCTCTTTCGCCAACAATTGAAAGAATCATTTCTTCCATTTTAGCAGTATCGGCATTACAAGCACCTTTTATTTGTGTAAAACTCGCCGAATCGATATTCAAAGTCTGAACATCAATCAACAACTCGTTGTCGTATACCGACATGGTATTATCCAACTTCTGAGCTGGTTGTGGAAGAGTACCTTTTGGTTCAAGGACTCTATGTGTTCCGTATTTATTTCCTTTGTTCATTTCCTTTTATAGATATGAGATATTAGATGTGAGAAAATCAAGTCTCTCTACAATCCAATCTTATTTTTGTTTTAATCCTAAAATTTCTCTTGCTTCAGCTGGAGTAGCAATTTCGCGACCTAATTCTTTAGCCAAACGAACAACTTTCTCAACCAACTGTCCGTTCGATTCTGCTACAACACCTTTTGCAATCATCGTATTGTCTTCGAATCCTACACGTACATGACCACCATCGATAATAGCAGCAGCAGCTAAAGGAAATTCGAAACGACCAACACCGGCAACCGTATAGGTAGCATCGGCAGGAATACTTCCTCTTAGGAAAATAAAATCACGAAGAGTACCTGAAATTCCACCGTTCACACCCATAACAAAATCGAAGTGCATAGGCGATTTAATGTATCCTTTCTTGTGCAGGCGAAGTGCCATATCAATCATCGACTTATCAAACACCTCTAATTCTGGTTTAATATTTCTTTCGATCATTTTCTCACCAAAATACTTAATTGTATTTTCGGTGTTTTCGAAAATTTCGTCTCCCCCAAAGTTTAATGTACCACAATCGAGGGTTGCCATTTCCGGATTCAACTCTGTTGGCTGTAATCTTTCATCGTTGGTCATACCAACAGCTCCTCCGGTTGATGGTTGAATAATTACCTCCGGATATTTTGCATGAATCGCATCCATTACAGCTTTAAAACGATTCTTATCCTGAGTTGGAGTTCCATCGTCTTCACGAACATGAAGGTGAATAATGCTGGCTCCTGCTTGGTAAGCCAAACCTGCTTCGCGCACACATTCCTCAATTGTATAAGGAACATTCGGATTGTGCTCTTTGGTAACTTCGGCGCCACAAATAGCAGCTGTGATGATCAATTTTTCCATGGCATTCTTTTTTTTGATCTGAGAACTTATTTTTTGAATAAGATCTCACTTCTCATTTACTTTCTTTGATTAGCTTTAGGTGTAACACAAGTTCCGGTAGCCCGGCAAACTACAACAGCCTCATCAAGAACATCAGCTGCCGATTCAGAAATATCGGTTCTGGGAACAATTACTTTTCTGGCTTCGAAAGTCATTTTACGACTTGAATTTCCTTCTTTAATTATCTCTCCAACAGCTTCGATATAATCGCCTGCATAAACAGGAGCTAAAAATTCAACATTCTCATAACCTGCAAATAATCCCTCATCACCATCACGACGGATTAATAATTCTGTTGCCACATCGCCAAATAACTGAAGCATTTTAGCTCCATCTACAAGATTTCCACCATAATGAGCATCATGAGAACTCATACGCATTCTAATCATTGCCTTTTCCATTTGTTTATATATGTTAGTTGTTGTTTACTATAAAATCCACAAAAATTGAAGGAGTTTTAATTTCCTCTGGTCTTAGAGACCCCACTTCAACTATTTCTTTTACTTCAGCAATTACCAGGTCGGCAGCAGTTGCCATTAATGGATTAAAATTTTGAGAAGTCCCTTTATAAAGAAGATTCCCCAGAGAATCACTAATACTAGCACCTATAATCGCAACATCTGCACGCAAAGGCTTCTCTAACAAATATTCCTTCCCATCAACAGTAATAATCTCTTTTCCTTCGGCAACCATAGTACCCAAACCTGTTGGTGTTAAAACACCACCCAAACCAGCACCACCCGAACGTACGCGCTCTGCCAAAGTACCCTGCGGACTAAATTCAACATGAATTTCTCTACTATTCATTTGCTCGATTGTAGCAGGATTAGTTCCAATATGAGAGGTAATTACTTTTTGAACCTGCTTATTAGCAATCAATTTACCAAGACCTTTATCTGCAAAAGCAGTATCATTACAAATAATAGTTAAATTCTTAACATTCGATAAAACGATCTGATCGATCATATTATTTGCAGTTCCTACCGATAAAAAGCCTCCAATCATGATGGTCATTCCATCTTCTAATTTTGCAACAGCTTCGCTAATTGAGATTATCTTGTTCATTGAAATATTTTTTTACAAATTTCCACTAATCCTTCTGATTACTACGATATCAGAATATTTATACTTATATTTTGAACAAAGATAATTGAATTATCAAATCATGAAAACGTTTGCAGTCTTTCGTATTAAGACTGTTTCTAAATGGAAAATCTTAAATAGGATTATTCCGTAAAATCATTCTAAATAGCTTTAGAAAATCATATTTTAGTGTTAAAAAACAAACATTTATTGTTGTATATTTAACACATATCGTATTTTTTACACTTATATCAATAAATAATACATGCTATACAACATGTATTTTACATCAAAATAAATTCATGTTATAAAACAGGAATTATGAAAACTAGACAAAACAGTATCATTCTTTTTAGAATTAATTTAAAATATTGGCGAGAGGAAAGCGTATAAAAAAATAGATTTTCCCCGAAAGCAAAATCTATTCTATAAGCAATTTTAGTATTGTACTAATCTCTTCGTCCCATATATATCATTACGTAATACAATAAAGTAGCAAGAGAAGATAAAGCAACAATTACATAAGTATAAGCTGCCCAACGCAATGCATCGCCAGCACTTTTTTGGGATTCATAAGTTGTAATTCCTGTTGTTTTTAACCAGCGCAAAGCTCTGTTACTTGCATCGATTTCTACTGGCAAGGTTATTAAACTAAATAGCGTTGTTGCAGCAAACATCACAATACCTACCAATAATAGCTGAGGAAAAGAATTTACCATTAAGATACCTGCCAACAATATCCATTGCACCCATTTTGAACTAAAGCTAACCACAGGAACAAGGGTCGATCGCATTTGCAACCAAGTATATTCCTGAGCGTGCTGAATGGCATGACCTGTTTCATGCGCGGCAACTGCAGCAGCAGACACATTACGACCATGGTACACTTCCTGACTCAAATTAATAGTTTTCTCGGATGGATTGTAATGATCTGACAACTGTCCACCAACCGATCCAATTCTAACCCCAGTTATTCCATGTTCTCTTAACATTCTTTCGGCAACCTCCCTGCCACTCTCACCATTTGCAGTTGGTATTTGTGAATATCTTTTAAATCTCGACTTTAACTGACTACTCACCCACCAACTTAATGCCGTAAAAGCAATAAATATAATCCAAATTCCTATCATACATCTAGCATATTTAATTCTTACTAAGTCTAAATAATTTATAAAAGTACCGTCAAAATGTTTGCCAAGCTTAAATAATACCTTTTTGGATGTCGATTTGTCAGAAAATAAGGCCCTCCTCATTTCAATTGTAGTACAAATGTCCAATATACAAGCAGAATAACGCATGATAAGCCTTTGAATTTAAGACAGATTAACATAGTGCTAAGGCAAAAAGTAAAGCCTTTTAAGTAGACTTTCAATATAATTTGCTTATTTTTGCCTCACCTAAAAAAACTAATTCAACCAAATAATGATCACCGAATCAGATTTTGATGACATAAGACCATATAACGATTCAGAAGTAACTGAAGTTATAGAACGTCTGCTTAACGAAGAAGAATTTATTCGCTTTGCTCAAAAATTATTCCCTAGTTTTACTAAGGAAATAATTGAGAAAACACTAAGCCAAGTGAGCAGTATTAAAGAGTTCCAGGGTAATTTTATTATTCGTTTGGCTCAACATATTATTGATAAAACCACAAAAGGAATTACAATAGAAGGGCTAGATAATCTCGACCCTAAACAAAGTTATTTATTTATATCTGATCATCGAGATATTATTCTGGATTCTGCATTGCTAAATGTAATGCTTCATTTTAATGGATTTGAGACAACAGAAATAGCTATTGGCAGCAATTTGTTAATTCAACCATGGATTGCCGATTTGGTAAAATTAAATAAAAGCTTTGTTGTAAACAGAAACACTACTGTTCGTCAAATGCTTACAAAATCGAAACAACTTTCCTGTTATATCAACCATGCACTTAACGAGAAAAAGTCGTCTATATGGATTGCTCAGCGTGAAGGAAGAACCAAAGATGGTGATGACAGAACACAACAAAGCCTTTTAAAAATGCTACAGATGAGTAGCGACAAAGAATTTGCATCTCACTTTAGAAATTTGAGAATTGTACCTGTTGCTATTTCTTATGAATATGAACCCTGCGATGGCATGAAAACGTTAGAGGTTTATTTAAAAGAAACAGAAAGCGGATACTCTAAAACTGCAAAAGATGATTTACGTAGCATGTTTTACGGATTGATTAACGATAAAGGTCGTGTTCACTTCCATATTGGAAAGCCAGTATCTGAAATGCTAGATGTTATTGAAAATTTTGACGAAGACAAAGATAAATATAAAGCCCTAGCCGAAATTATTGATTATAGAATTCATAAAAACTATAATCTGTGGCCAGATAATTATATTGCTTACGACATTGTACATAAAAGCAATGATTTTTCAGATAAATATTCGCTGGAAGAAAAGGAATTATTCTTAAAACATATGGAAAAGAAACTTGCCACAATTGAAGACAAAGGTGGCGATAGAACAAGGTTAAATCAGATTTTTCTAGATATTTATTCCAATCCCGTTAAAAATAGATTAGAATTAACTAGACCGGATTTTATACCCGAATCATAATTTCAAAGGCTTTCAGTAAGAAAGCCTTTTTTATTGAAATCAAACAAAATTTTTTATTGATCCGATTTTTTAATAATTTCAATCAACAAAAAAATACATACCGATGAAACTAATAAAGTTCCTACTAATTATGTCTACCTTTTTAATAATGGTAGCTGCCATATTCAATCTTTTAGGTGCAAGTGCCGAAAATCCGGATAGAACTGGCGTATACATCGAATTGGTTGTAATGTTTATTCTTACCCTTTCCATGGTACTACTAAACAATGTAGAGAAAAAAATGAAAAAACTGGAAAGTAACCAAGAACAAGAAGAGGAGCTATAAGCTCCTTTTTTTATGTCCTGAATCTGAAAAAAAAAGAATTGTAATTATTAAAAAAAAACAAATTATCCTAAATGATAAATAATGTTAAGGCTTGTTAATATTCTTACTATTAAAAAAAGAATTAAGTAAATTCGTAAAACAAGCTTCATCATAAATAAAATAAAAACTCATGCTTGAACAAACAAAAATAGTTTTGTCTAATGTTAGTTTTGACTTAGGCCTATTCAAAAAAGAATTGATTAAAGCAATTAAATGGCTGCAACCATCAGAAATTCTTGACTTGAAAAATTGGTGCTCCAATAACTTCTCAGGACAATACGACCAACTCGTATCTGAGGTAATGCAGGCACAACTATCTAATTAAGTATTTAAATTATTTTTATATAGAGAGAATCGCTAAAGTGATTCTCTTTTTTCATGCCCTTTTAAATCCGAATCTTAGCTATATTTCTTTCAAAAAATAAGCTTAACTTTGCAATTGAAAAACACATAGAAAATGATAAAATTTAAGCGACATATTAAAGTAGATGAACAGGTTTTTGAAACCTGGTTCGGTATGGAAATAAAAAAGAAAGGAAATAGACCCAGTGTTAGCATTTTTTACTACACCAATGACCCCAACGACGAACTTAGCGTTCACCAATTAATTAAAGGGAACTTTGCAAGTAAGGATGAAGCTGTTCGTTTCGGCACTAAATATATGCGAAGCATGTATAAGGACATGATTAAAAGAGAAAAATCGGTTCCTGCTGAAGAAAAGTAGCAACACAATTCCACAATAGTGAGAATAAAAAACTTTAATCCTTTCTTAAGATGTAATGCACAAAGAAGAGGGTGTCCAAAACAAAGGACACCCTCTTAATATTTACTTTAATAGGTATTTACTTAGAGTTTTTTCTATAGTCAAGACCTAATTCAATCATTTGTTCTTCGGCAATTGTAGATGGTGAATCAATCATCACATCGCGACCCGAATTATTTTTAGGAAATGCAATTACATCACGAATTGATTCGATTCCTGCAAATAATGAAGCTAAACGGTCGAATCCAAAAGCAATTCCTCCGTGTGGAGGTGCACCATACTGGAATGCATCCATTAAGAAACCAAACTGAGCTTGTGCTTCCTCATCGGTAAATCCAAGATGTTTGAACATTTGTGCCTGAAGATCGGTATCGTGAATACGAATAGAACCACCTCCAATTTCAACACCATTAATAACCAAATCGTAGGCGTTAGCACGAACTTTTCCCGGATCTGTATCCAGCATGTGAAAATCTTCTTGCTTAGGTGAAGTAAATGGGTGGTGCATTGCATGAAAACGTTCTGAATCCTCATCCCACTCCAAAAGAGGAAAATTAACTACCCAAAGAGGAGAAAATTTATTGTTATCGCGCAAGCCCAACTGAGACCCCATCTCTAAACGTAATTCGCTTAGTTGTGGTAAAGTTTTAGCTTTTTCACCAACTAATACTAAGATCAAATCGCCTGGTTTCGCACTACAAGCTTCTGCCCATTTCTGCAGTTGCTCAGCTCCGTAAAATTTATCAACTGATGATTTAAATGAACCATCTTCATTATATTTAACGTAAACCAAACCTTTAGCACCAACCTGTGGTTTTTTCACAAAATCAGTTAATCTGTCTAATTGCTTACGAGTATAGTTTGCACATCCGGTAGCACAAATTGCTCCGATATATTCTGCTTCATCAAAAACTTTGAAATCATTTCCCTTGGCAATTACGCTAAGATCAACAAATTTCATATCAAAACGAATGTCAGGCTTATCATTACCATAAAATTCCATGGCATCAGCATATTCCATTCTTGGGAAACTATAGTCAATATCTACATTCTTCAATTTCTTGAATAAATGTTTTGTTAGTCCTTCAAATGTGTCTAAAATATCATCTTGCTCAACAAAAGACATTTCGCAATCAATCTGAGTAAACTCAGGCTGACGATCGGCACGTAAATCTTCATCGCGGAAACATTTTACAATTTGATAGTAACGGTCGAAACCAGAAATCATCAACAATTGCTTAAACACTTGTGGTGACTGAGGCAATGCATAAAACTCACCTGCATTCATTCTCGATGGGACAATAAAATCTCGAGCTCCTTCTGGAGTAGATTTTATTAAAACAGGAGTTTCTGTTTCGATAAAATTTAATTGATCCAAATAATTACGAACCTCGATACCCATTTTATGACGCAAAACTAGATTTTCACGAACACAAGAACGACGCAAATCAAGGTAACGATATTTCATTCTCAACTCATCACCACCATCAGTATTATCTTCAATGGTAAAAGGAGGCAAAACCGATTTGCTTAAAACTTCCAACTTCTCGGCAATAATTTCAACTTCTCCCGTTGGGATTTTATTATTTTTACTTTGTCTCTCGGCAACTTTTCCTGTAATAGCAACAACGAACTCACGACCAAGTTTTCGGGCCAATTCGCAAAGCTCTGCATTGTTTTCCATATCGAAAACAAACTGGGTAATTCCGTAACGATCTCGAAGATCGACGAAAGTCATTCCACCTAAATCGCGTGCTTTTTGCACCCAACCGCTTAGTGTTACCGTATTGTTTACATTCTCAATTCTTAATTCTCCACAAGTATGAGTTCTGTACATTTTTTACCAAATTAATAATTTAACAAGCTATCTATCAATCAGTTAGCTTTCTTATCCTCTAAAAAACCACATATCACTGCAAGGAATAAATTTTCGGTTTTTAAAACAAAAAGCCTTAATCATTCACCATCAGTCTTATTGCAGGTTTTCTTAACTTTGCGAAAATACTAACAATTTGTGAAACAGAATAACGTTTCTTTAACAGATTTATAAAAAAGATATTACACTTAATAGTATTTGATAAATCACATTAAATTGAGACTGTAATTTGATTAAATCAGATATCTTTCGAAATAAATTATAGACTTTTATTTTTAACACAACTTTAAATGGACCAAAACACAAATATATCACCTTTCTCCGACGAATATTTTATGAAACAAGCCATGCAGGAAGCACACAAAGCTTTCGAAGCAGATGAAATTCCTGTAGGCGCAATTATTGTATGCAATAATAGAATAATTGCACGTGCTCACAACCTTACCGAACGATTAAATGATGTTACAGCACATGCCGAAATGCAGGCAATTACTGCTGCTGCCAATTATCTAGGTGGAAAATACCTTATCGATTGTACTTTGTACGTAACACTTGAGCCTTGCAACATGTGCGCAGGAGCCCTGGCTTGGTCGCAAATATCAAAAATCGTTTATGGCGCAAGCGATGAGAAAAGAGGATACAGTCGCCTCACTCCCAACCCACTTCACCCCAGAACAGAAGTTGTTACGGGGATTATGGAAGATGAAAGTACCGACTTAATTCGTAGTTTTTTCGCTAAAAAAAGAAAATTACGTTAACTCATACCATTCAATTCCCCAATAAATGCAAAATTGCAAATTTTAACACCTCTTGTTTTGTTCTTAAATAAAATTATTACTTTTGTTGTGACTTATTCAGAAATTCAATCAGAATAGTGGATAATAAAGTCAACTACCATCCAACCAATTTTACCATCCAATCTCTTTTTATAGAAAGCGAGCAAAGCGTAATGCTTTTAACAGGTATTGCATACGCATAAATATGTTATCTTTATTTGTAAATAACTAAATTAAATATATCATGAGCGCACACAACGAAGCTAAAATGGGCGATATTGCCGAAACCATTCTATTGCCAGGAGATCCTTTAAGAGCAAAATATATTGCAGACAATTTTCTTGAAGATGTAGTATGTTACAATAAGGTAAGAAACATGCTTGGTTTTACAGGTACTTACAAAGGAAAAAGAATTTCGGTTCAAGGTACAGGAATGGGAGTTCCTTCCATTTCAATTTACACTCATGAATTAATTACTCAATATGGCGTAAAAAATCTAATTCGTATTGGAACTTGTGGTTCTTTTAACGATGATGTACACGTACGCGACGTAATTTTAGCAATGACTTCATGTACCGATTCCGGCATTAACAAAAATCTTTTTAGAGGTATGGATTATGCTCCATGTGCTAATTTTGGCTTATTAACTGATGCTCACAAAGCCGCTGAAGAACAAGGTGTAAACATTAAAGTGGGAAGTACTTTAACTTCTGATATCTTTTACCATGATCTTGACAATAATCCTGAACCATTTAAAATTTGGGCCGACTATGGAGTTTTAGCTGTAGAAATGGAAGCAACTGCACTATATACAATTGCAGCAAGAAATAAAGCAAAAGCATTAGCTATTCTTACAGTTAGCGATCATATTTTAACAGGAGAAGCAACTAGCGCAGAAGAGCGACAAACGACTCTTCATACCATGATTAAAATTGGTTTAGAGACTGCTATTAAGCAATAAGCTTAAAATATTACACATTATTATAAAGAGGAACTTTTCGAGGTTCCTCTTTTTTTTTGTAAAAAATATCAAAGGGTAACTAACTTACAAAATGTAAATAATTACCCTTTGATTTACTACAGAATATCTTTATCAGAATTATTTTACTTCAACAGTAAAGCCCAATTCTTTTAGTTGCGCCCAAAAATTTGGGTATGATTTATTAACTACATCAGGAGTGTCGATTACAACATTAGCCCTAAGCATAGCCACAGGAGCAAATGCCAATGCCATTCTATGATCATGATAGGTATCAATCACCACATTTTCATCTTCTTGTTTTCGTTCCCCATTCCAGGCCAATTCTCCCTGCGCCGGCTCACTTAATACATACCCCAACTTCGCTAGCTCGGTAATTAATGCAAAAATCCTATCGGTTTCTTTAATTTTAAGAGTCTCTAATCCTGTAAAGTGGAATGGAATATTTTTTAAACAAGCACAAACTGCGAAAGTCTGAGCTAAATCGGGCATCTGATTAAAATCAAATTTCAATTTTTTACAATCTGTTGAAACTTTCTCGATAAACATACCACGTTTGGAAAGCTGAGTTTTCACACCCAATTTTTCGAAAACCGGAACCAATCCCGAATCTCCCTGAAAACTATGTTTTTTCAATCCATCCAAATACAATTTTCCTTCTTCGGCCAAAGCCATAAAAGACCACCAGTACGAGGCTCCCGACCAATCTCCCTCTACGGTATAAGGAATGCATTTATAGGCTTGATTTGCCACAAATATTTCCTGTCCTTTAAATTCCGATTTTACCCCAAACTCTTCCATTATTTTCAGAGTCATTTCTATATAGGAACGCGAAACAATTTTTCCTTTCAATTTTATTGTCAGGCCATTTTCTAAAGTAGGTGCTATTAAGAGCAATGCTGATATATATTGCGAACTCGTATCGCCTTGTAATTCTACCTCTTTACCTGTAATATTCGAACCAAAAATTCTAAGCGGAGGATATCCATCCTTCTCTAAATATGAAATTTGTGCCCCAATAGAATTTAAAGCATCAACCAAAACACCAATGGGTCTTTCTTTCATTCGATGCGAACCAGTTAATGTCCACTCTCCAACAATTTTAGAAAGATAAGCAGTTAAAAATCGCATTGTGGTTCCAGCATGCCCAACATCAAAAGTATTGGTATTCGAAAAAAGAATATTCTGCATCGCTTTCGAGTCATCACAATCCGATAAATTCTTAATTGGCTCAAAACTATTGCTTAATGCATTAATTATTTGTACTCTATTCGAAATACTTTTCGAAGAAGGCAATACAACTCTTCCTTCAATAACTTTACCAGATTTAGAAATAGAATATTTCATCTAACTTAAATTTTACAAGAATGAAAAACAGGAATAGCACAAAACAGGTTATCAAAAAACCATAATTGGTATTGATAACCCGATTAAACAGTTCATACTTTAATTAAAAGTGAAACAAAGAATCAACATCATACTTAGTCGCCAGTTTATCACGACCGTTCAGAAAGTCTAATTCCACTAAAAAATTTAAGTATACATTCTTAACAGCAAAACGATCCAACAAATTAATTGTTGCTTTTGCCGTACCACCTGTTGCTAACAAATCGTCGTGTAACAAAACCACATCTTCTCTATCTAAAGCATCCTGATGAATAAAAATTTCATCTTCTCCGTATTCTAAAGAATATTTCTCAGAATAAGTAGGTGCAGGTAACTTTCCTGGCTTACGAACCGGAACAAATCCTGCTCCCAATTTATAGGCCAAAACAGTTCCTAAAATAAAGCCACGGCTTTCTAAACCAACTACCTTAGTAATTCCTTTGTCTTTATATTGATCGTAAAGAGAATCAACTAAAGTTGCAAGATGTTTCTCATCTTTCAACATCGTAGTGATATCCTTAAATACAATTCCCTCTTTGGGAAAATCAATAACATCTCTTATCGAATTTTTTGCTTCCTGAAGTCTTGCTTCCATCTAATTTTCTTTTTCTGAGAGACTAAATTCCTAAACCTTCAAACTTGTTAATAAAACACAACAAGCCGGAAGAAGTGGAACGTTCACCCCCTCATCACTAATTATTCAAAAATATTTACTTGATCTAAGTGTGGGATAATTCCGGGTAAAAATAGGAAAGTCAAAACAAATAACAATTATTAATTGTGAAAATATCAAACTCTTTTTACTGACAACTCAATTATTTATGCGAATCGACAAGCTCAAATAAAATAATCGTTGTTCAACTCTAGATTAGTTTTTACCTTTGATCAAACAAAATATTCAAATATCATGACAATTAACAATCAAAACAAAGCTGCCTGGATTAAGTTTGCTTATTACTTGTTTACATTTCTTTACCTAGCAGCAATTGTTCTATTTTTATATTTAGATATCGATAATCAATACATTGTTATTGGGTTAATGAGTGCAGTATTTGTAGCTGCCATTATTATTTCGTTAAGCCTAAGCCTTAATTATATTATTTATAAGGTATCTGATAACAAAATTATTCTCAGATATTACCCCCTTCATCCTTTTCACGAAAACTTCAAATCGATCGAAATTCCTAAAAGCAGTTTTGCTTATTTCGAAATCAATTCAAAAATTATGGGACTTAAACCCGAACTTATTCTATTTCAGCAAACAAAAAATGGAATTGCAAAATATCCTCCTATCTGCTTATCGGCCTTAGCAAAAAAAGATGTTAAAAAAATAACAAATTCACTACAACATCTTAGCACAATAAAAAAGCATTAATTAAGGAGTTATACATAAGGTATAAACCTTATCCAATTACACACTAATATCTACAATATGAAATTAAGAACTCTTGCTCTAGTACTATTATCAGTACTGTCTTTTTCTTCTCTTGCACAAACGAAAAATTTAAAACTAAACATAGGTATTCCCTTAGGAAAGTACGGTAAATTCGACCACAATTTTTCAGGTTCAGATGTTACTAACAATCCGTCCTTATTAATACAGTTAGAAAAAGAATGGCAAGATAACTTTAGCATAGGTGCATATATTGGATACACAGGACAGAAGCATGAATACAACTTTGGTCAAAACGAAGCAAAATACAATTACTACCGAATAGGTGCATCCTTAACTTATGAACTAAACGAAAGCTTGGCACAAATGAATATTTCACCGGGAGCTGACATACAAATCTACACAAGTATAAAAACAGGACTTTCTCTTGAAAATAAAAAATTTGAATCCTTACAAGCCAATTCGAGTTTAAACCCAGTATACTCAAGTAAAAATAAAAACAATCTGCTTCTAGATCTGGGAATTATCTTAGGATCAAGATATTATTTTACAAATCAGTTTGGAATATTTTCGGAACTTGGCTGGGCTAATGCAGGATTTTTTACCATCGGAACTACGTTTACTTTATAGATATTTTGTAAATTCATTTCCAGACCTTATTTACCATTTATAATGTATGGAAACAATTTATAAAGTTGCCCTTAGTTTTATTACAGGCTTAGGTCCTGTTAATATTAAAAAAGTTATAGCCTACACTGGTGGCCTGGAAGGATTCTTTAAAGAAAATAAGAATAATTTGTTAAAAATTCCAGGCATCGGAAAAGTTGTAACAGATAAACTCGATCGACAATCGGCATTAATACAGGCCGAAGAAGAATTAAAATTCATTGTAGATAACAACATTAACATTTGCTCCTATTTAGATGACAATTATCCGCAAAGACTATTAAACTGCTTCGATTCTCCTTGCACCTTATACTATAAAGGGAATGCCGATTTTAACACTACACGCAATATTAGTATTGTAGGAACACGAAATGCTACCGAAAACGGACGCGAATTGTGTAATCAGCTTATTGCAGATTTGTCTCACAAGAAAATTAAAACTACAATCACCAGCGGCCTTGCTTATGGAATCGACATTTGCGCGCACAAAGCCGCACTTAAAAACACACTTCCAACCATAGCCGTGATCGGACATGGATTTCATCAAATGTATCCAGCCCAACACAAGCAACATGCTGCAGATATAATACACCGCGGAGCATTAATCAGTGAGTTTACATCTAAAAGCAAGTTCGATCCCAAACATTTTGTACGACGAAACAGAATAATTGCAGGAATGTCGGACGCTACAATAGTTATCGAGTCGGCTATTAAAGGCGGATCACTTGTAACAGCCAATATTGCCAACTCATATAATCGCGATGTATTTGCATTTCCAGGACGAGTAGGCGATAAATTCTCCATGGGCTGCAATCATCTAATCAAAACAAATCAGGCAAATTTAATCGAAAGCATAAAAGATTTGGAATATATTTTAGGATGGAAAGACGGTAGCGAAAAAATAAAAGAAATACAAACAAAGCTATTTGTTGAATTATCAACAGAAGAAGAGAAAATTGTTAATTATTTAAAAAAGGAAGGAAAAACCCCAATCGATCTACTTTGCATTGGAACTTCTTTTCCCATGAGTAAGGTTTCATCTCTACTCTTAAAATTAGAATTTGATGGCATTGTTAGGTCACATCCGGGCAAAATTTACTCCCTAAATTCATAAATTTTACCATTTTTTATCGATTCATGTTGTAGAGCAGATCTAAAGCCAATTCAAACCACTAATTATTAATGCTTTACAAATAACGAAAACGTTGTAAAAAAAATCGACTTTTAATTTGTGATTATGAAAATTTGCCTACATTTGAAATCAAGAACTAATAATAAAAACACAACAAACAAATTTAATTTCATAACATAGTTTGGATATGGAAGCAAAGATTAATGAATTCATGGATGGCCTTAAGGCCAAGACTCCGGGTGAAGCAGAATTCCATCAGGCAGTACAAGAAGTAGTAGAAACAATTTGGGAAACCTATGATGCAAATCCTAAATATAAGGCTGCTAAAATTCTTGATAAAATGTGTGAACCAGAACGTACAATTATGTTCCGAGTTCCATGGATCAACGATAACGGAGAAGTTGAAATCAACCGTGGATACCGAGTTGAATTCAATAGTGCTATCGGACCATATAAAGGTGGACTACGTTTTCACCCATCGGTAACATTAAGTGCATTGAAATTTTTAGGTTTCGAGCAAACGTTCAAAAACTCTTTAACTACACTTCCAATGGGTGGTGGTAAAGGAGGTTCTGACTTTAATGCAAAAGGAAGATCTGACAATGAAATTATGCGTTTTTGCCAAAGCTTTATGACTGAGCTTTGCAAGCACATAGGTCCTAACACCGATGTTCCTGCTGGAGACATAGGAGTAGGTGGTCGTGAAATTGGATACCTTTTTGGACAGTATAAAAGAATCCGCAACGAATTTACAGGTGTATTAACTGGTAAAGGACTTGAATTTGGTGGTTCATTAATTCGTCCTGAAGCTACTGGTTTTGGTTCTGTTTATTTCGCTCAACACATGTTAGCTGAACTTAACGAAACTTTAAAAGGCAAAACTGTTGCTCTTTCTGGTTTTGGTAACGTAACCTGGGGTGCTGCTCTTAAACTTGTAGAACTAGGTGCTAAAGTAGTTACAGTTTCTGGTCCTGACGGATACATTTACGACAAAGAAGGTTTAAATGCTGAAAAGATCGATTACTTATTGGATCTTCGTGCTTCGAACAATGATGTTGTTGCTCCTTATGCAGAGAAATTCGGTGCTGAATTCTTCGCAGGTAAGAAACCTTGGGAATGTAAAGTTGATATCGCTTTCCCATGTGCTATTCAAAATGAGCTTAACCTTGATGACGCTAAGCAATTAGTTAAAAATGGATGTAAATTTGTAGTAGAAACCTCAAATATGGGTTGTACTGCTGAAGCTTGTACTTATTTAATCGAGCATGCTTCATTTGCTCCTGGAAAAGCTGCTAATGCTGGTGGTGTTGCAGTGTCAGGGTTGGAAATGTCTCAAAATTCAATGCGTTACAACTGGTCGGCTGAAGAAGTTGATGAGAAATTGGGTCGTATCATGAAAGATATTCACCATACATGTGTACGTTTTGGTAAAGAAAACGGAAAAATCAACTACGTAAAAGGTGCGAATGTTGGTGGATTTGTAAAAGTTGCCGAAGCTATGCTAGCTCAAGGTTGCGTATAAGAAAATACAATCACGCCTAAATATAAAAAGCCGGCAAATGCCGGCTTTTTTTGTCAATCTTTTTTCCTTTCTCTAAGTTTGTGATTTAAAATTAAATCTACATGAAACTAATCGATACACATTCACATATTTACGCCAAGGAATTTACTGATGATATTAACGATGTCGTAAAAAGATCCCAAAAAGCAGGAATAGAAAAAATTCTATTGCCAAATATCGACTCTGAATCAATATCGGCAATGCATAAATTAGTAACCTCTTTTCCAGGCTACTGCATTCCTATGATGGGCTTACACCCAAGCTCGGTTAAAGAAAACTATAAAGAAGAACTTGCGATATGCAAAAAATGGCTTGAAACAGAAAAATACTGTGCCATTGGTGAAATTGGCATCGATTTATATTGGGATAAAACATACATAAAAGAACAACAGATAACATTCGAAACACAAATTAACTGGGCTTTAGAAAGCAACTTACCAATTGTGATTCATGCCAGAGAATCATTTAATGAGATTTTTGAAGTCCTTGAAAAATATCAGAACTCAAACCTGAAAGGTGTATTCCATAGTTTTACGGGCAATCTGCAACAAGCAGAAAAAGCAATTGAACTTGGATTCCTATTGGGGATAAACGGCATTGTAACATTTAAAAATTCGGGTTTGGATAAAACCGTAAGTCAAATTTCTTTAGATAAACTATTACTGGAGACCGATGCACCTTATCTGGCCCCTGTTCCTAAACGAGGCAAAAGGAACGAAAGTTCATTTATTCTGCACACAGCAAACAAAATTGCAGATATTTTTCAGGTAGATTTATCTGAAGTAGCCGAAAAGACAGGTAGAAATGCAGAAAAATTATTCAAACTGTAACTCTCTCTAAAATGACAACTCCTAAAACTTCAATTCTACTAATATACACTGGTGGAACCATTGGAATGGTAAACGATCCTTCAACAGGCTCGTTAATACCTTTTGATTTTGACCACATCATAAAACAGGTTCCTGAATTAAGAGAATTTGGATATGAACTAAATTCTATTGCTTTTACTCCTCTTATTGACTCATCGAACTTAAATCCTTCTGTTTGGATAAAAATAGCAGAGCTCATAAAACAAAACTATGAGAAATATGATGGTTTTGTGGTATTACATGGAACCGATACAATGTCTTTTTCGGCATCCGCATTAAGCTTTATGCTCGATAACCTTCAAAAACCTGTAATATTTACCGGCTCACAGTTACCAATTGGTACCTTAAGAACCGACGGTAAAGAAAACCTAATTACTGCAATAGAGATTGCTGCAGCATATAAAAATGGGCAGGCAATGGTACCCGAAGTATGCATAGTATTCGAGAACCAATTACTAAGAGGCAACAGAACAACCAAACACAATGCAGAACACTTTAACGCTTTCTATTCCTATAACTATCCTGACCTGGCAAAAATAGGAATCAATATCAATTACAATTATTCCGCAATCCATTATCCTAGTCATACCCGTGAACTTGAAATTACGACCAAAATTGACACTAATATTGCTATTTTAAAGATATTTCCTGGAATCACAGAACAAGTAGTAAATTCAATATTAAATATTCCAGATTTAAAAGGAGTAGTAATGGAAAGTTATGGAGCCGGAAATGCCCCGACAGACAAATGGTTTATTAATTCAATAAAAAAGGCAATTAATAAGGGTATTATTATATACAACATTACTCAGTGTGCAGCAGGTAGTGTTAAAATGGGGCTCTATGAAACAAGTATAGAGCTACTTAAAGCAGGAGTTATAAGCGGACGAGACATTACAACAGAGGCTGCAATAACAAAACTAATGTTTATACTCGGGAAGCAGCTGAATAACGAACAAATCAAATTGCTTTTAAATAAATCTCTAAAGGGAGAATTAAGCCAATAGAATATTTGTTTTTCACATTTTTTTTGTAATTTGGTGCACTGTTTAGAAAGCTCTATATTACATAAAACACTTCCAGCAAGAACTCAAAAGGCAGATAAATAAAGACTTTTTAAATAATAATAAGCAGACAACTAAGAAATTAGTTGTTTATAAGGTCGCAATCGTTTAATTTTGTAAAAAATAATTTCGTTAATTAAAATTTGAAAAACAGACTATGAAAAAGTTATTTGCATTTATAGCAGTTATTGGGATGCTAACTTTAGGAGCATCATCTTATGCAGTTGCTCAGGATGAGACTACGACTGATACTACTCAAGTTGCTGAAGAAGCTACTCAAGAAGTTGAAGAAGCTACTCCTGTAATGGAAGAAGAAGTTGTTGAAAGCACTTCATTCCATAAAATTGTTAAAAAGCAGTTCATCCAGGGTGGTGCTATGTTTATGAGCTTTGTATTATTAGCTCTTATTTTAGGTTTAGCTCTTTCTATCGAAAGAATTATTTACCTTAACATGTCAACAACTAACACTAAAAAGTTATTTGCAAATCTTGAAGATGCATTGAACAATGGTGGTGTTGAAGCAGCTAAAGAAGTTTGTAGAAACACTCGCGGTCCTATCGCAAGCATTTTCTATCAAGGTCTTGACCGTGTTGATGAAGGAATCGAAGTTGTAGAAAAATCAGTTGTTTCTTACGGATCTGTTCAAATGGGTCTTTTAGAAAAAGGTCTTTCTTGGATTTCTTTAATGATTGGTTTGGCTCCTATGTTAGGATTTATGGGTACTGTAATTGGTATGATTGGAGCATTTGACTCTATTCAATCTATGGGTACTATTTCTCCAGCAGCTGTAGCAGGTGGTATTAAAGTAGCATTGATTACAACTGTATCTGGTTTGATCGTAGCAATGATCCTACAGGTATTCTTTAACTATTGTACTGCTAAAATCGATAGCATTGTAAACAACATGGAAGACGCATCAATCACTCTTCTTGATATCCTTGTAAAACACAACTTGAAAAAATAATTGAAGACTATGTCAAATACATTGAGTAAATATTTAAATATTCTTACCTATGTAATGATTGGTCTTACAGCTGTTTTTGTGATCATGTTTTACCTAGGTGGAGAAATTCCAAACCAAGCATACACTACGCCTGTTTATAGCGATCTTTTGATCCGTTGGGCGACAATTTTGTTTTTCGCAACAGCTGCATTAGCAATCATTTTTCCAATTATTCAATTGATTGTTAACCCTAAGGGTGCAATTAAAGGTCTAATGGGATTGGTAGGACTTGGATTGATTATCCTTGTATCATACGGTATGTCTGATGCAACATTGTTAAACTTACCTGGTTATGCAGGAGCTGACAATAACCCTGACACTCTACAATTTGCAGATACAGTATTGTACACCATGTATATTTTAGGTGTTGGTGCTATTGTAGCAATTGTAGGTACTGAGATTATTAGAAGATTACGTTAAGAATATGATCCGAATTTAAGGATTCGGATCGCAATACAATTATTATGGCAAGACAAAAAACACCAGAGATTAACTCTAGTTCGATGGCCGATATTGCATTCTTGTTGTTAATTTTCTTCTTGGTTTCAACTACTATGGATGTGGATACTGGTATCTATAAAAAGTTACCTCCAATTCCAGAAGACCAAACAGTTGATGACGACATTAAAGTTAAGAAACGTAATGTTTTAGCTATATTGGTAAATCGTAACGACGAGTTGTTGGTGAATGGTGAATTACTTGATATTTCACAATTACGTGAAAAAACCAAAGAATTTATCCTGAATCCTACAAACGATGAAAATCTTCCTGAGAAAAACATAAAGACTGTCCCATTTTTTGGAGATGTTCCGGTTTCAAAAGGATTAGTTTCATTACAGAATGACCGTGGTACGAGTTACGAGATGTATATTAGAGTTCAGGATGAACTTGCAATTGCAGCTCGTGAGTTAAAAGACCAAAAAGCAATGCAAAAATGGAATAAAAAATTTAACGAGCTTGATGAAGATCAACAAGCAGCAGTTAGAAAATATGTTCCAATGGCAATTTCTGAAGCAGAACCTAAAAATACGGGAGGGAAAAGATAATGTCAAAATTTAAAAAAGGCGGAAAAAAAGAACTTCCTGCAATTTCAACAGCATCTCTTCCTGATATCGTGTTTATGCTTTTATTCTTCTTCATGGTTAGTACAACCATGCGTGATGTAGAACTAAGTGTAACATACGTGCAGCCAACTGCTAAAGAATTAGTAAAACTGGAAAAAAAGGACTTGGTAAGTAACATCCATGTTGGTGTTCCATTACCAAAATACCAAAAAACTTTTGGTACTGAGCCAAGAATCCAGTTAAATGATCAATTTGCAACAGTTGACGATATTCAGGCTTTTATTGCTTCTGAAAGGGAATCAAGAAAAGAAGAACAACGTAACAAGTTGACAACATCTCTAAAAGTTGACAGATACACTAAAATGGGTATCATTGTTGACATTAAACAAGAACTAAGAAAAGCAAGTGCTTTAAAACTGAACTATTCAGCTTTACAAGCAGCCGAAGAAAAATAAAACTTTTAAGCTTTTTTTTAAGATATAAAGGAGTCCTAATTGGACTCCTTTTTTTATACTCCCCTTTTTAAGTACCAAAAAAAATCGGAGAAACATCCCTTCCGTCTACACATTATATTCCATTTACACATCTAAATCATTACAATAAGGATAAAATAGAAGAATAAAGCTCTCCAAAATTTCTTCATATTTAGTGTAAGGATCATATTACCAAAACAGACATAATCATTACAATAATAGTTACCCTAAAAAATCAAACTGTAAATTCTATTACTAGGAAATTACCTCTGATTAATTAAACAGGGTAATATAATGTAAATGCAAGGTAAATTTCAAGAATCTTGCACGCACACGATTCCTTTACTTTGTATAAAATAAATAGATTATATTATGGAATTTGTATTTATACCCTTCGTTTTAGTATTAATTGCAAGTATTTTTCAAGGCTCATTTGGACTTGGAATGAAATTTATGGCACCTCTTAAATGGGAAGCCTGGTGGTTAGTTCACGCTACAATTGCAATGTTATTATTTCCATTAGCCTGGGCATTGTTTGTTATTCCCGATTTATTTGGGGTAATTTCGCAAGCACCAACACAAGCAATTATTATTGGAATGTTATTTGGTTTCTTATGGGGAATTGGAGGAATCATGTTTGGAAAAAGCATTCCTTACATAGGAATATCCTTAACCTATGGCATTGTTATGGGTGTATGCTCGGCTGTAGGTAGTCTTATTCCCTTCTTTCAACTCGATAATGTAACAGATCTTACAGCCTTCCCTTATGTTATTTCTGGCGTAGCAATAATGTTAATTGGTGTTGCCATAACTGCGTATGCTGGCATTCAAAGAGACAAACAAACTCAATCTGAGAACAGCACAAAAATTAACCTTAAAGCCGGACTAACAATTGCAATTATCAGTGGAATACTATCAGCATTATTAAATGTTGGCTTTGTAAATGCTCAAGCAGTTGGAAAAGCAGCAGAAGCTTCAGGAGCAATTGCAAGAAACAGTAGTTTGGCTATTTGGGTAGTAGTTTTAATGGGAGCCTATATTATGAATGCAGGCTATGCAATTACCCTTCTTTTTAAAAATAAAACCTGGAATTCATTTTCTGTTCCAAAATCTGGCAAAGCATACGCATGGTCTATTGCCGCCGGATTATTATGGTTTGGTGCATTAGGCGTATACGGACAAGGAGCAACACTAATGGGAAAAATGGGACCTGTAATTGGGTGGCCTATTCTATTGGGAGTTTCTCTTATTGTTAGTAATATTTGGGCATATAGCAATAAAGAATGGAAAGGTGCTAAACAAGCTTTTTCATATCTATTATTAGGACTGTTTGTGCTAATAATAGCAACAATTATATTAGGTTATTCCAATGCTTTAAATTAAAAAAAATCAATCAACAATATTGATACCATATAGTTATGAAGATTAAATCAATTGAGAGTTACATTCTTTCAGACAAATTAAAAGAAAGCTTTTATTTTTCACAATGGGAATATTCAGAAAGACGAATTTGCATTGTAAAAATTACAAGTGATACTGGTCATGTTGGTTGGGGCGAAGGTTATGGTCCTGCAGGTGTTATAAAAGCTGGCATAGAAAACCTTACTCCATTTTTGTTGAATCAAAATCCACTTGAAACAGAAACAATATGGAGTATTATGTATCGACGCACCTTAGACTATGCCAGAAGAGGTGTTCTTGTGGCAGCTATGAGTGCTATTGATGTGGCTCTTTGGGATTTAAAAGGAAAAATATTGCAACAACCCGTTCATTTACTACTAGGTGGCAAAAAACGTGATTATATTATCCCATACGCAACAGGACTTTACTTTACCAAGTGCGACAATCTATGTGAAAAACTAATAGATGAAGCCAAAGAGTATGTAAAACTCGGATACAAGGCTATGAAAATGAAAGTTGGCCTAAGTATAGAAGAAGATATTCATCTTGTAAAAAACATACGTAAAGCAATTGGACCTGATGTAAAATTAATGATTGATGCAAATCACGCTTATAATTTAAGGGAAGCAATACAATTATGTAAATCGGTTGAGAAATATGATATCGGATGGTTTGAAGAACCTATTTCTCCTGAATACTATGGCCAATACGCCGAATTAAGAGAAAAAACCAGCATACCTATCTCAGGTGGAGAATGCGAATATCTTCGCTTTGGTTTTCAAACCCTCTTACAATCAAAGTGCGTAGACATAGTACAACCCGACATTTGTGCAAGTGGAGGACTTACCGAAGCAAAAAGAATAGCAGCACTGGCTTCTACTTATGGAGTAGAATTAGTTCCTCACACTTGGGGTACAGGTATTGCAATATCGGCAGCTTTACACTTTGTAGCTAATCTAGATGTTCTTCCAGGTCGATTAAGAACACCACAATGCTTTATCGAATATGATCGAACAGAAAATGGCTTACGTGAGGAATTAACTTCTACAAAAATGATAGCCGAGAAAGGTAAAATATTTATTTCGGACGATCCTGGCCTTGGATTTGAATTTAATGAAGATGCATTACACAAATACGCCTTAAAAGAATAATAATTATGAAATTCGGATATAAAAAATTATACATCAACGGACAACTAGTTGATGCAACAGAAAAAACCAAATCAAAAGTAATTTGTCCCGGAACAGAAGAAGCTGTAGCCGAAATCGCATGGGCAGGAAAAAAAGATGCTGAATTAGCCCTCGATGCAGCTCAGCAAGCTTTCAAAAAATGGTCCAAAATGAGTGTAAACACTCGTAAAATGTGGATGGACAAATTACGCAATGCGGTTATAGAAAAACAACACGAAATACGCGAAAGCGTAATGTACGAAATGGGGAAAACTTATAACCAAGCAGTAGAAGATTACGAAACGGTTATTAATGCATTAGAATGGTACCCTCAGGAAATGTTGCATAGAAGAGATGAAATACTACCAGATCCTGATGGTTCACATTCTCATCAAATTATTAAACAAGCAGCAGGTGTTGCAGTTGGATATCTAGCCTGGAATTTCCCTTTATTAAATTTAGGATTTAAAATTGGCCCGGCATTAGCCGCAGGTTGTACTCTTATTTTAAAACCTTCGGCCAACGCTCCTCTTTCGGCATACTTAATAGGAGAAATAATGGAAAGTATTAATTTTCCAAAAGGTGTTGTTAATATTCTTGCCGGATCTAACGAAGAAGTGGCCTTAACTCTTTCTTCGAGTAAAATACCAAGAATTATTACCATGATTGGATCTTCCACATCTGGAAGAATGGCAATGCAACAAGCCGCAACTTCTATAAAACACTTTAGCATGGAACTTGGAGGTAATGCTCCTGCTATAGTTTTTGACGATGCAAATATATCTCAGGCTGTTAACGACTTATCGGCATTAAAATTTGGTAACTGCGGACAAGTTTGTGTATCTCCAAACAGAATATTTGTTCATGAAAAAATCTATAAAGAATTTGTAGACCGTTTTGTTAAAAAAGCTAAAAACTTACAACTAGGTTTTGGCAAGGATTCTAAAATCGATATGGGTCCTATAGTTGATGCCCGTTCCAGAGATAGAGTAATAAAATTAGTAGAGACAACTATTTCAGAAGGTGCCAAGCTCGAATGTGGAGGTAAAATTCCTGATGATAAAAAGAAAGGATTTTTCTATGAACCAACAGTATTCACAGGGCTAAACCGTAATATGACAATCTTTAAAGAAGAAATATTCGGTCCTATAGCTGCAATTTATCCATTTAAAACAGAAGAGGAAGTTCTGGATATGGCTAATGATTGCGAAGTAGGCTTATCTAGCTATCTATATACAAATGATATTAAGCGTGTTCAAAAATTCTCTAATGAATTAGAAGTTGGTGAAGTTCATGTCAACGGTTTTAAGTATGCAATTTACCTGCCTCATGGTGGAGTTAAAGAAAGTGGCTTAGGTCATGATTGTTCATATCTGGCCTTAGATGATTATCTAGAAAGAAAACGTATCACAGTAAGAATTTAAGAAATGCAACCTATAGCTCAGAAGGCGATGACGCCTGAAATTATAAAAAAAATTGACAACAGCGGAGTAATCGCTGTTTTGGTAATTGACAACGCAAATCATGCTGTTCCTCTGGCCGAAGCATTACTCGAGGGTGGTGTTGATTCCATTGAATTAACACTTCGCACACCTGCTGCAATTGAATCAGCACTGGCAATAAAAAAAACGTTTCCACAAATGAACTTAGGTTTTGGAACAGTTTTAACTGTTGAACAGGTAAAAGCAGTAGTAGATGCAGGAGCTGATTTTGCAGTAGCACCCGGTTGTAACCCCACTGTACTCGCAGAAGCAGGAAAACAAAGTTTATCTTTCGCACCTGGAATAATGACTCCAAGTGATATTGAAATTGCAATTGAACATGGATGCAGAGTGTTAAAATACTTTCCTGCCGAAACATCAGGAGGTATGAATCACCTTACAAATATGGTTGCTCCATATCAATATCTGGATTTAAAATTTATTCCTCTTGGAGGATGTAATATGAATAATGCTGCCTCATATCTTGAGTCTCCACTTATTACAGCTATTGGTGGATCCTGGATTGCAAAACGTCCATTGATTCAGACTGAAGATTGGAAAACAATCACTCAAAATGCAAGAGAAATTCATGATTTAATTCAAAAAATCAGAACAAGTAGAAAATAAATAGTACGAATTAGCTATCGTACCCTCAAACATCAAATTTAAATGAAGACAATAATAACATTTGGCGAAATAATGGGGCGAATTTGTCCTGAAAACTTTCAACGATTTCATCAAAGCATGCCCGGTAAACTTGATATGACATTTGCCGGTGCCGAAGCAAATGTTGCTGCTTCGATAGCAATGCTTGGTGGAAAAGTAAAATTTGTTACTGCCCTTCCCGATAATGAAATGACAGAAGCCTGCTTATCAGTACTTAAAGGCATTGATGTCGATGTATCTGGAATTAAAAAAACTAAAAATGGAAGGTTCGGACTCTATTTCGTAGAACGCGGAGCAAACCAGCGTCCGAGCCGTGTAATGTACGATCGAGATTTTTCTGCAGTATCGATGACACGTGGCGAAGACTACAATTGGGATAAATTATTAGTTGATGCTGGATGGTTACATACAACAGGTATTACTCCTGCTCTATCTGAAGTATCAGCTACAGCTACCGAAATTGCAGTTAGAACAGCAAAAGCAAAAGGTTTAACCGTTTCCTGCGATCTAAACTTTAGAAAAAAATTGTGGCAATGGCAATCGGGTACTTCGGCAGCAGATCTGGCTCAAAAAACAATGCGTGCAATTCTACCTTACGTTGATGTTGTAATTGCCAACGAAGAAGATGCTCATGATGTTCTGGGAATATCTGCTGAAAATACTGATATTGAAGGTGGAAAACTTGATGTTGCAAAATACGTTGATGTTGCAAAAGAAATTATTCGCCAATTTCCGAACGTTAAAAAAGTAGCAATTACTTTACGCGAAAGTATTTCGGCAACCCATAACAATTGGGGAGCTATGTTGTACGATGCAAAAAGTGAAACAGCTCACTTTGCTCCATTAAATAATGGGGAATATGCTCCTTATCAGATAAAAGCGATTGTTGACCGAGTTGGAGGTGGTGATTCTTTTGGAGCTGGTTTGGTTTATGCTATGAATACTGCTGAATTTACAAATCCTGAAGATACCATTCGATTTGCAGTTGCATCTTCTTGCTTATGCCACTCTATTAATGGAGACTTCAATTACACATCAAGAGCCGAAGTAGAAGCGTTGATGGGTGGTTCCGGATCTGGTCGGGTTGTCCGTTAAAACACACTCTGAATCATTCAATCATTGGATAGTCATTTGTTATCCAATGATTGTTTTTACAATCTAATTTAATCGTTCTTATAATTATTTCTCGCTATTCTTTCGACAACTAACCACAAAAGCAGGAAATAAAAAATAAAAAGCGAAATGAACTTATTTAAATCAATACAACTTACTTGTTGTGCAATTTTATTAATACTCGCTAGTTGTAATACAAAAAAATCAACACAAACGAAGTCTTCAGATACACGTCCAAACATTCTTGTTGTTTTATGCGACGATTTAGGATATTCCGATGTTGGATTTAACGGCGCCAAGGATATCACAACTCCTGCTTTGGATAAATTAGCTAACGACGGTACCATATTTACTTCAGCCTATGTAACACATCCATTTTGCGGTCCAAGTAGAGCTAGTTTAATGACAGGTCGTTATCCTCATCAAATGGGAGCTCAATTCAACCTTCCTCCTAATTGCGAAACAATAGGAAAAGGAATATCTGTTGATGAAACTTTTATCAGTAAAGTACTTCAGGATAATGGATATTATACCGGAGCCCTTGGTAAATGGCACTTAGGTTCAGTTTCAAAATATCATCCTAATAACAGAGGTTTTGATGATTTTTATGGATTTCTTGGAGGTGGTCATGAATATTTTCCTGAAATTTATCGTAAGAAATTCGAAAAGCGTAAAAAAGCAGGTGATAACGTTATTTTTGAATATTTACATCCTCTAGAACACAATGGAGAAGACGTTAAAGAGACAGAATACATTACTGATGCTCTTTCTCGTGAAGCTGTTCGTTTTGTTTCTGAGGCATCAGAAAAAGAAAAACCATTCTTTTTGTATTTAGCTTACAATGCACCACACGTTCCGTTGCAGGCTAAAGAGGAAGATCTTGCCAAATTCGCTCATATTAAAGATGAAAAAAGAAGAACTTACGCAGCAATGGTATATGCTGTTGATAGAGGTGTTAATAAAGTTGTGAAAAGCTTAAAAGAAAACAAACAGTTCGAAAACACTTTAATTGTATTTCTAAGCGACAATGGTGGTAAACTAACCAAAGGAGCAACAAATTATCCTCTTCGCGAAGGAAAAGGTAGTGCATGCGAAGGAGGATACAGAGTACCTATGTTTTTCCACTGGCCAAAGAATGTTCCTTCCGGTCAACGTTTTAATCAACCAGTTTCATCAGTAGATTTCTACCCTACTTTTGCCAAACTTGCCGGTGCAACAATACCAGCAGGCAAAGTGCTTGATGGAAAAAATATGTGGGATAATTTTCAAAATGGCAAAGGCTCGCACACAGGAGAGTATATTTACTGTTTACGTCATAGAACAGGATATACCGATGTAGGTGCTCGTCGTGATTCAATGAAAGTATTGAGAGTTAATCAAGAATCATGGAAATTGATTAATTTAGATAAAGATATTAATGAACAGCATGATTTAAGTGCTAAATACCCTGATTTGCTGAAAGAAATGGTTGCAGATGCTGAAAAATGGAGCCAAACTCATGCACAACCACTTTGGTGGCACGATGAACAAACTGGCGTGGAATGGAAAGAATACAAAATGCCTAGATTTGATGAAACTTTTAAACTTGACTAGCCTTAAATTAGACTAAAAAAAATTAAAATGAAGAAAACACTTTCAATTATAGGATTAATTTTATTTGCTTGTTCGCATTTATCCATTGCCCAAAATGACTGGGAGAATGAGATTATGTTTGAACAAAATAAAATGAATGCTCGTGTTCCATCTTATTCTTACAAAAATGTAAAGGATGCATTAAATGGAAATAGAGATAAGGCGAGAATAAAATCTTTAAATGGGATTTGGAAATTTAATTACGTTGGAAAATCGGAAGATCGTCCAAATGATTTTATGAAAGAAGATTTTGTAGGGAAAGATTGGAATGATATTGAAGTGCCTTCTAATTGGGAATTGAAGGGATTTGGTCAGCCAATTTATTCAAATATTATTTATCCATTTACACCCAATATTCTCGATACGACTTTAAAATTTACCTGGAGAGGTCCGCAACCTCCACGACCACCAAAAATTTATAGAGACAATCCGGTTGGAAGTTACTTTCGTGATTTTGAAGTTCCAACTGATTGGGAAAATCAATCAATTATTCTTCATTTTGGAGGAGTTTCATCAGCTTTTTACTTATGGGTAAATGGGAAAAAAGTAGGCTATAGTCAAGGAAGTCGTTTGGCAGCCGAATTTGATATTACCAAGTATGTGAAAAGTGGCAAAAATAGACTTGCAGTTCAGGTGTTTCGTTGGAGTGATGGCAGCTATCTGGAAGATCAGGATATGTGGCGTTTGAGCGGTATTCATCGCGAAGTATTACTTATGGCTCAGCCTAAAATTGCACTGAATGATTTTTTCGTTAGAACTAAATTTGATGTAAATCTTCAGGATGCCAAATTGGAAATTCGTCCTCGTGTTTGGGTCAAAGAGAATGAATCGAATTTGGAAGGTTGGAAAATTACAGCTCAGCTCTACGATGCAGATAAAAATGCTGTTTTAAACGAATCTTTATCTGTTCCAGTTAAGGCAATATACAACGAAAGATGGCCACAAAGGGATATTACCAAATGGGCAATGATGGAAGCTAATATTCGCTGTCCTCAAAAATGGTCATCAGAGCATCCATATCTATACAAATTGGTATTTAGTGTTTTAAATCCTGAGGGAGAACTCGTTGAAGCAAGAAGTCAGAATGTTGGTTTCCGCAAAGTTGAGTTTAGCGCTAAAAATGAATTACTGATTAATGGAAAGCCAGTTGAGATAATGGGCGTGAATCGTCATGATCATAGTCCTGTGCATGGAAAAGCGCTAACAAGAGAAGAAATGCGTAAGGATGTTCAATTACTTAAGCAATTTAATTTTAATGCCGTTCGTACTTCACATTATCCAAACGATCCGTACTTTTTAGAACTTTGTAATGAGTATGGTTTGTATGTAATGGGTGAAGCAAACATTGAGTGTCATCATTTGGGAAGTTTTATTCCTCAAAGTCCAACTTGGCCAGCCGCTATTTTAAGCCGATGTATTCGAATGGTTGAACGAGATAAAAATGAGCCATGTATTATTTCATGGTCGCTTGGTAACGAGGCCGGAACGGGTCCTGCTTTTGCAGCAGCTGCAGGTTGGGTTAAAGATTATGATCCTTCTCGTTTTATTCATTATGAAGGAGCTCAAGGCGATCCAACAGATCCTGACTATGTTGAAGGAATTGCATTTAAAATGTCGAGAAAACCAGTTTATGCAAATCCTGACGATCCTAAATATGTTGATGTATTAAGTAGAATGTATCCTGAATTGAGTCAATTGGTAGGTATGGCAAAAAGTGGCCATATCGATCGACCAATAATTATGTGTGAGTACATGCATGCAATGGGAAACTCTATTGGTGGCCTAACTGACTATTGGAAGGAAATAAGAAACAGACCAAATCTTATTGGTGGATTCATTTGGGATATGATCGATCAAGGGCTTGAGAAGACAATAGAAAACGGCGAGAAATTTTATGCTTATGGTGGCGATTTTGGAGATATTCCAAATGATGTAAACTTCTGTATGAATGGTGTGTTTGCTTCCAATCGAACGCCACATCCTCATGCATGGGAATGTAAGCATGTCTTTCAGCCTGTCGTATTTGAAGATGCAGCTATTAAAAATGGGCAAGTTCGAATTATCAATAGATTTAACTTTACAAATTTAAATCAATACGAAATTCGCTGGACTTTGTCGGAAAATGGTAAAAATTTGCAATCCGGAACTCTTCCAGATCAGGATATTGATGCCTATGCTAGTTCGGTGGTGAAAGTTCCTTTTAAAGCTGTAAAATTTAAATCGGACTCTGAATATTGGTTGCGATTAAGTTTACATGAAAAAAATGATCGTTTGTGGTGTAAAAAAGGATATGAAATTGCCAGTAATCAAATTGCTTTAAAAGCTAGAGAAGATTTACCAGCTTACGTTTCTTCTTCAAAAGAAAAAATTTCATTGACAGAAACAGATGCAGAAATTGTGATTAAGAGTAAAGGTTTCTCAACGCGTATATCCAAGATTAATGGAGAGCTAAGTTCCTATTTGGTAAATGGGATTGAACAATTAAAATCGCCTTTGCATGCAAATTTCTGTCGACCATCTGTTGATAACGATGTTAGGGGAGCGAGCAGTAAAGCTTTTAAAGAATCAGAAAAGGTTTGGCGCAATTTGGAAACAAAATTAGAAACCAGAAAAGTAACTGTAAATGCTGATAACAATAAATTTGTAAGTGTTTCTATTGAGCAAAACTTTAAAGATAAAATAGAACTTGCAACGATCTATACCATTTTTAATGATGGAAAGATTCTTGTGAAAATGGATTTGAACGCTGATGAATCACTTCCTCGTATGATACAGTTTGGTGCTACTATGGGCGTTTCATCAAACTATGTAAATACATCTTATTACGGAAATGGTCCTTGGGAAAGCTATTGCGATAGAAAAACAGCTTGCGAGGTAGATGAATATCATTTTAAAACTGACGATATGTTTACTAATTACGCTAAAACTCAAGGAAATGGTAATAGAACCGATACTCGTTGGTTGAAGTTGATGACAGAAAATAAAAAAGCAGGATTAAAGATTTCTGGACAAGCAACATTTGGATTTTCAGTTTGGCCTTATTCTGCAGATAATATTGAAAAGTCAAATCATCCATTTGATTTAGAGAAGCAAGGATTTTATACGCTTAACATCGATTGTGTTCAAGCAGGTGTTGGAGGAACATTGTCTAACACTTTACCAAAATATATGCTGAAATCAGGCAAATATGGCTTTGAGTTTATTATTGAGCCATTGGATTAATTATTGATTTAAATAATGTTTTAACCTTTAAAAATATTCAAATGAATTATAAATTTAGTCATATAGGAATACCAACAACAGAAGAGAAAAATTGGGATGGTTTTTACGAAGCAGGGAAAATTCATTTTACCGACTTTAGTAAGGATGAGTTTGGTATTGAATGGGTAAAATGTGATGCAGATAGTCCAATGCCAGCCATGTTTCAGAATGTTGCGCATGTGGCTTATTTGGTTGATAATATTGAAGATGCCATAGAGGGAAAAGAAATTCTTGTTGATACATTTTCACCAGGAGAAGGTGTACGTGTTGCGTTTATTGTGCACAACGGTTCTCCAATTGAGTTTATGGAACTTTCAAAATAGTAGTAATTATCTTCCTTTATAGTTTAAACAGTTCATTGCTTTCTGTGCTCTGAACTGTTTTTTTTTATAAGCATATAGAATTCTATATTTTTTATTTATATTTATTCCAGACTAAGAGTGCTTAAAACTTATAAATATTTCTCGGAGTTTTAGTTTATGAAACTAATATTGAAAAATACTGATAGTTCAGCTAACGAGCGTTTAGATATTACGAAAAAAGAAATTCCATGTCTTGATTCTTCATGGCACTACCATGCTCAGTATGAATTAATATATATATCTAAAAGTAATGGCATTCGATTTGTTGGTGATAGCGTAGCTCATTTTTCACCAGGCGATTTGGTTTTAGTTGGCCCTTACCTACCTCATTTATGGCGCAACGATGTTTCTTATTATGGAGAAAATGATCAAAATAAAGTGAAAACCATCGTCATTAAATTTACAAAAGATTTTATTGGAGAAGGAACTTTTAATATTCCTGAATTTTCGCAGATAAACAGTTTACTTGAAGAATCAAAATTTGGCGTTAGCTTTGGAGGTAAGGAAAACAAAAAACTGCACAAAGAATTAATTGGTTTAATTGAACTATCACCTGCCCAACAATTAATTAAATTACTAGATATACTATGTAAGCTTTCAACTATCGACAATAAAATAATTCTATCCTCATCAGACATGCGTCAATACACCACCGATAGTTCAGATCGCTTAGACTCAGTAATTAAATTTGTTTCGGATAATTATGCCAGAGACATTAGCTTAAATGATGTTTCGGATATAGCTTGCATGACAACAAATTCTTTTTGTCGTTTTTTCAAAAAAACAACCAATAAATCTTTCACACAATTTTTAAACGAAATTCGTGTTCGCAATGCTTCCCGCCTACTTGTCCAACAAGATATTCCAATATCTGAAATTTGCTATATGGTTGGATATAACTCAATTACAAACTTTAATCGCCAGTTTAAAGAAATAATGGGAAGCACTCCTAACAACTTTAGAAACACAATTTAGCCAATTTACACCCTATTTTAACACCATTTTACCTCTTATTTTTAAATAAGGGTAAAATAATGTAATTACATGGTAAATTTCACCAACCCACCTTTTTATCTTTTCAGTTACTTTACATTAATAATTTAAACACTAGAACTATATCTAATATAGAATGCAATAATTCAATAAATATAGACTATTGTAATATATATTAGATTTAATACTCTCTCAACAACTAATTATTCATCAAAATTAAATTTTTATCTACTACATAAAACACTTCAATATATAACATAAACTTATCTACACAAACGATATAAATAAAACTGGAAATATCAAACTTGCAGAATTACATCATCTCAATATCTGCAAAAAACACAAAAATTAACTAATCAATTTTATTCACTTCAACATGAATGACTTATGAAAAAACCAAAAAATTTAACGAAATTTTTTAGGATTGCTCAATTTTCAGCCTTAGGAATATTTTTAGGAATATCTCAAGTAATGGCGACAAATTCAAATTCTCAAAATTCATCAGAAACTGTTATTGCTCAAACATCAGTAAGCGGTACAGTTAAAGACAATACCGGAGCTACTCTTCCAGGAGTAAGTGTGGTAATAAAAGGAACAACCACAGGTACAATTACCAATATCGATGGATATTTCGAAATGTCGAACCTAAATCAGGGTGATGTTTTAGTAATATCTTTTGTGGGTATGAAAACACAAGAAATTGTATATACTAATCAAACATCTATAGATGTTGTATTGGAAGAAGCTACAATTGGTTTGAATGAGGTTGTTGCAATTGGTTATACAACTAGAAAGAAAGGTGAAGTTACCGGATCAATTAGTACGATTAAAGCAGAAGAACTTTCTAAAACATCCAATAAAGATTTAGCTAAATCTTTAGCAGGTAAAGTTACCGGTTTAATTGTATCCGATAGAGGTGGTTACCCTGGAGATAATGATATGACTATTTTAATTAGAGGAAAATCAACTTTAGGGAATAATGCGCCTTTAATCTTAATTGATGGTGTTACGGCATCTAGTTTTTCTAATTTGGCACCTCAAGATATTGAGTCCTTAAATGTTTTGAAAGATGGTGCGGCTGCTATTTATGGTGCACGTGCTGCTAATGGTGTAATTTTGATTACAACAAAAAGAGGAAAAGCAGGTAAAGCAAAAATTAATTTGTCTAGTTCAATTAACTTTTCTTCTTTCTCTGCGACTCCAGACCTAATGACTTCGGAGCAATATGCAATCTATAATAATGAAATAGCTGAAACTGCAGGAACTAAATTGCCTTATACTGAAGAAGAAATTGCTAAGTATGCTGCTGGTAATGATCCTAACTATCCAAGTACAGACTGGGCAGATTTGACTTTTGCAGATTCTGCACCAGAAACAAGAACCTCTCTTTCAATTTCAGGAGGTAGCGATAAGGTTAATTACTTTGTTAGTGGTGATTATATGGATCAAAAGGGAATGTTTGAATCTGGTGATTTGAAATTTAAGCAATATCAGGTTCGTTCGAATATTGATATGAAACTGCATGAGACTTTTACTTTAGGACTTGATTTATCTGGACGCTTTGGAAATAGAAAAGAACCAGGTGTAGATGCGTCTTATATTTATAAGTTAATCTATACAAATGAACCAACTGAAGTTGGGATTTATCCCAATGGTTTACCTGGTTGGGGTGGTGAAAACGGAGGCAATCCTTCAGTAATGTCAAGCTCTAAGTCTGGCTTTGCTAAGCAGTTAGATAACGATTTACGTGGTAAACTATCTTACGACTGGAAATTAGATAAGCTAACACCAGGTCTAAGAATTAAAGGTTTTGCAGGATACAGAAAACAGAGTAACGATGTGAAAACTTGGTATACGCCTTGGTCTGTTTATCAGTCTCAAGAAGGATCAGATGAGTATGTAGAAATTCCTGGTTTTACACATGATGGTAATAATAGAATTTTAACTGAGAGCTTTTGGAAATATGATGAGTTGATGTTGAATTCAACAATACATTATAAGAAAACTTTAGGAGAAGATCATAACATTAGTGCATTTGCTGGTTATGAATATTTCTCATCACAGCAACGTTCATTCTCTGTTCAGAAAAAGGGTTTTCCAAGTGATCATCATGCTGAATTATTTGCAGGAAGTGATGAAGGAATGCAATCTACAGGTACCTCTTATGAATGGGGAAGAGTGAATTATTTTGGGTCTTTTTCTTACGATTATCAGAAAAAATACTTTGTTGATTTTACGATACGTCGAGATGGTTCAAGTAATTTTGGAGAGAATAAATTTGGTACTTTCCCAGGAGTTGCTGTTTCTTGGGCAATCGATAAGGAATCGTTTATGAATAATTTTTCATGGGTGAATTCTTTGAGATTAAGAAGTTCATGGGCTCAAATGGGTAACGATCGTATTGCAGGATTTCAATACTTGACTAAGTATGAGTATGGTGGAACTTCTTGGACCGCACCTAATTCCTATATTTTCGGAACACCTGGAGTTCAATATAACTCTTATAGCAGTAGTAATGTTCCGAACCCTGATATTACATGGGAAAAGGCGGATATGAAAAATATTGGTTTAAGCTTTAGTTTATTTGATTATAAACTATCGGGTGATATCAACTATTTCTATCAAAAAAGGGAAGATATCTTAATTACAAGAAGTGCTTCAATTCCTGATGTTGTTGGGATTACTTTGCCAGCGGAAAATTTAGGCAAAGTAGATAATTACGGTTTAGAATTTGAATTGAACTGGAAAGATAAAATCGGTGAAGTTGATTATAATTTAGGTTTTAACTTTACTCAGGCTAAGAACGAAATTGTTTATATGGATGAGGCAGCTGATGTGACTGATGCCATGAAGAGAGAAGGGCATGCAATGGATTCTTATGTAGTTTATAAAACTGCAGGGATCTTCCGCGATCAAGCTCAAGTTGATGCGACAACTGTAAAGAAAGCCAATACAGTCCCTGGTGATCCAATCTATTTAGATACAAATGGAGATGGAAAAATTAATTCGGGTGATAGAGTTCGTTCTTACGATTCTAATGTTCCAGAAATTCAGTTTGGTGTGCATGGTGGTGTAAGCTATAAGAACTTCGACGCAAGTTTCTTATTCCAAGGACAAGCTAAAGCTAAAATGTTAGTATTCTTTGATCAATCTGGAGCAAAACCAGACTATGTGTTTAATCAAAGATGGACTCCTGAAAATCCTGATTCAAAATATCCAAGAGCCTTTGTTCAGGATGATGCCAATTGTGGAAACCAAAGTGGCAATGCTGCTAATTTTGAAGGGGCCGATTTTTGGTTAAAGGATGCTTCATTTGTGAGATTAAAAGAAGTGCAATTGGCTTACACATTCCCTGAAGACAAAATTAAGTTTGGAACACTTAAGGTGTTTGCTCGTGGATTTAATTTAGTAACCATGTTCTCGGATGTTTATGATTTAGGTTTAGATCCTGAAGCTAGTGGTTATAATAACTTTAGAGGTAGTAGATATCCATCTTTAAAATCTTATACTTTCGGATTTAATCTGAACTTCTAATTAATAGTTAATAAATACTCCATTTACTAGGGAATAATTTATTCAATATAAAAATAAAAGAGATGAAAAATTTTAAATATATATTTATTGTATTTACACTGTTTGCAACATTTGGTTGTGAAGATGTGTTGAATACAGAAGCATCAGATGCTTTTGCTGAGGATCTAATTTATAGCGATCCTGGTCAATTGGAAACATTGGTTTTCACATCATACAATAGTACAGAAAGTTGGGGTTTGAATCGTGCTAATTGGTGGGGACGTCACTTCAATATTGAAAATGCATCTTTCGAGGCTAAGTTTAACTTTAAGGATAAAGATTTATTAAGAGTACGAGCTGGTTGGACGCCTAGTAACGTTGGTACTTTCAAGGACAAATGGGTTCAATATTGGGATTATGTACGTTCAACCAATGAGTTTTTAGATCGCGTTGATGATAGTGAAGCGATGAAGGTTGATGCGGATAAGGTAAATATTCTTAAAGCTGAAATGAAATTTTTAAGAGCCAATCTATATTCTAAATTAATTCGTTTTTATGGTGGCGTACCAATTATGGAACATGCTCTAGGTCTTGAAGATAATTTTAATTTGGAAAGAAATTCTTACGCAGAATGTGTTGCTTTTATTGTGAAAGAATTAGATGAAGCGGCTGCAGTGTTGCCACTTACTCGTCCTGATACTGAATTTGGTAGAGCGACTAAACTGGCTGCTTTAGCTGTTAAATCGCGTACTTTGCTGTATGCAGCAAGTAAACTTCACGATCCAGCAACAGTGCCGAATGGTCCACTTTACGACTATGATAAATCATCGAAATGGCAAGATGCTGCCGATGCTGCAAAAGCCGTTATTGATTTAGTAGGAGCGAGAGACTTAATCTCAGTAGCTGATGCAAAAGCTTATCAGGAATTATTCTTGTCTCCTAATAAGGATATCCTATTCGCAAGACCTTTTGGTTCTACTTATTACGATTTTGGTACTGATGTTAATACATTACCAGATATGGCAATGTCTCCAGGAGGATATGGTGGTTGGGGGTTATCATCTCCAACTCATAATTTTGCAATGGAGTTTAATATGGCCGATGGAACACGTACTGATGGAGCTTCTTTTGATCCTGCCAATCCAAATGATGGTAGAGAGATGAGATATTATTCAGATCTTTTATTTAATGGAGCTCAATTTAGGGGTCGCGAGGTACAGTATTATCTTTCAGATGATGTGGATGTTAATATCCATGGATCAGATTCTCCTAAGGGTATTGGAAATGTCGGTCATTCATCAAAAACAGGTTATAACATCAGAAAATTTCAGGATGAAAATGTTGACGTAACTGGAGGAATATCAGCTGAACGTCCTTATATTTTGTATCGATTGGCTGAAATTTATTTGAATTATGCTGAAGCGCAGTATCATCTAAATGCAGAAGAACTTGCAAGAGAATATGTAAATAAAGTTTCTAGTAGAGCACTTCAACCAGCTATTACCGCAACAGGAGAAGATCTTTTGGAAGCGATAAAAAGAGAAAGACGTGTTGAACTTTGTTTTGAAGGCCACAATTTCTTTGATGAAAGAAGATGGATGAATGAAGCTCATTTAGGTTTTGATATTAAGGGGCTAACATGGACAAAGGCTGAAGATGGAAGTTTGTCTTTCGAAGAAAGTACAGTTGTTACAAGACCATGGTATGTGAGACATTACTATTTGCCAGTTCCTTCAACAGAGATTGAAAAAGCTCCTGCATTGTTGCAAAATTATGGATATTAGTATAGTAAAGTTTAGTTAGTGTTAGATTTTATACTGTAATTTTTAGTCTTTGACTATTAAATTGAATACCGGGAGGAAACTTCCGGTATTTTTTTGTGGGGTAAAATACGATCGCCTTGGGTAAATGACTTTTAATGTGACAGAAAGTACCTGTACAGCTAAAATAGTAAAGGATGTTCATCAAATAAACATCCTTCTTGTCTTGGGTTTGTTGCAATTTTAATCCTTATTTCTGAGACAGATGGGCTTAATTCTGATAGTCCAAGGTAGATGAGTGAACTAAGTGTTACCTTCGTATAGGTATGTAGAAGTAAGTACCGACTCAAGTGAAAGAATCATTTGCAAAGCAATTTGAAGTTGCGGCAGAATAGCATAAGTTTATTGATTAAATTTTAGTCGAAACGAGGTTTGGGTCGTGATTCGAGAAATTCATCATTGGAATTAATTAAATCGAATTGATGTACTGCACCAAATTTGTTTCCCTGTCTATTTCCAATTTTTTTCGTAACCGATGTCGGGCTACATTGACACTACCTTCCGAAATACCCAATAAGTAAGCCATTTCCTTACCAGAAAAGTTGAGTTTTATTAAGGCGCAAATTTTAAGATCGGCAGCACTTAGGTTCGGAACTTGCTTTTTAAGGCGATCATAAAAGTCCTTGTTAAGTGCCATAAATCGAGTGTTAAACGCTTCCCATAAACTTACAGAACGTTTTTCAATGGAAGATAAAAGGGTTTTGTTACTTGGATCTTTTTTTAATTGATCACTAAGGGTCTTAATGATTTCATCTTTTTCTATGAGCTGTAACATGCTTGATGTAAGCTCTTTATTTTTGAGTTCAATGAGTTCTTTGGCTTGTTGCTGTTTTTTTTCATTAATAGCATTTTCTTTCTGATGTTTAAGATGTTGAGTCCTGTAACGAAAAATAAAAATGACAACAATAATTAGAAAAATAGCAATGAAGAAAAATATTTTGAAACGTAAATTTTCTTGTTTGCTTTCTGCTAATTCAAGATTCTTTAGGTTAATTTCTGCATTCTTTTTATTGATCTCTTCGTTGTATCGATTTTTTATGGAAATAAAGTTATGGTTATCATCATTTCTAGGATTCAAATATTTATCGTTAATTTCCTGAGCACGTAATAAATTTGCATACGATTTTTTGAACTCGCCAATATCATATAATAGTGTAGCATAGGATTTGTAGACAAAAGATTTGTAAAACGTGTGTTCACCATAAAGATCTTTTGCGTGAAGTGATTTTTCTAGGCATAACTTTGCTTCGTCCATCTTTCCTTGTGACCTATAAATGCTACCTTTTGTTGCATAAAGGATAATTAGGAAACTTTTTTGTTTCAGAAACAATTCCTCATTTGTTTTGAGATTTTCTAAAGCCAGAATTGATTTTTCTATATAGGTAATTGCTTTTTCAAAATCGGAATTCCATCTACATAAATTTGCTCGTTTTTCATTTAAGAAAATTCTTTCAAAATTTATTAATCCCTTTGACTTCGTGATGTAACTGCAGGAATCGATATAGACTTTAGTTTTTTGACTATCTTTTATTCGCTGATAGTAAAGCAATAGATTATAATATGGATGAAGAAGACTTTGCTGATTGTTGATGCTTTGGCTTTTTTTATAAAAGAGCAAAGAATTCTTAAAATGTATGCCAGCGCTATCGTCCTGTTTAAATAGGTAATTCAAAATACCAAGTTCCTCATGTGCTTTTGCGATTAGTAAAACGTTATTGTATTGTTCAGCCAAAAATAAAGCCTCCCCTGCGCGATCAAATGCTGTTCTATAATTGAGGTTAATCCGTTCAAGACTGCTTAGTAATATGAGTTTTTGAATAATACTTGCTGTATCTTGTTTTTGTACGACTTGTTTATACTTTTTAGTTACAAGTTTTATAGCTGATTTGCCATCTGTTTTAAATGGATGAAATGATTCTGGAAGATAATGGTTGAATTGTTGCGCTTGTAATGGTGTATTCGAGCCACAAGTAATAGTCAATATTCCGATAATAAAAATACAAAAAAGAAGTTTGATGTGTAAGCATCTAGTTATGTGAATCATATATTTTATGTATTGAGTCTGTTTTAAAGGTATGTTAATATGTTGTAATATGAAAAAATATGAATGTTAATATTTTGTAATGGCTTTTTAGAGGTTTTACAGGGAGCAAAATTCTACTTTTAAATCATCGCAAACTTATAATATTTAATTAGATGAATAAATTTTTTATTGTTCTGTTTTTAATGCTTACAACATTGAGTTGTGAAGCTCGTAATGAAAAAAAAGGAAGTCCTAATGTACTTTTTATTGGTATAGATGATCTTCGTCCAGAATTGGGCTGTTATGGATCAAATATCGCGATAAGTCCAAATCTGGATAAATTGGCAGGGCAAGGTTTACTTTTTAATCGAGCCTATTGTCAGGAAGCTATTTGTGGACCTTCTAGGGCAAGTTTAATGACAGGTATCCGACCTGAGACTAGTGGTGTTACTCATAATTATATTCGATTTCGTGATAAAAATCCTCAAGCTCTTACGATAGCTCAACATTTCATGAATAATGGATATCAAACTGCTTATTATGGTAAAATATTTCATCACGGTGATGAAGATCCAATATCATGGAGTCGAGAGGCATTAACATCCATTCCTGGATTGGAAAAACCTAAGGCCTTTCATTTGAAAAAAAATAGTAAAATTAAAGCTGATACAAAAACTAAGATGTTGGCGAAATATGGCAAGGTTGCTAAGTTTGGTTTGTTTAGTGGACCTGCTTACGAATGTGCCGATGTAAAAGATTATGAGTATAGTGATGGTTACAATACACGACTAGCTATTGAGACTTTAAAAGATATAGTAAAAGAGAAAGATGGTAAGCCTTTTTTCTTGGGTTTAGGTATGCACAAACCACACTTAAATTGGACGGCACCTAAAAAATATTGGGACTATTACGATAGAGATAATATTCCTTTGGCGGAACATGTACAAGCACCTAAAGGAGCTACTGCAATGGGTTTACATCCTTCTTTTGAACTTCGAGTTCGATCAGGTATTCCTAAATCTGGTGATATTGATCCAGAGATGTCTAGAACCCTTAAGCATGCCTACTTAGCTTGTGTTAGTTATGTTGATGCACAGATTGGTAAAATGATTGACGCTTTAGAAGAGGCTGGTGTGCGTGACAATACCATTATAATTGTTTGGAGTGATCATGGTTGGCATCTTGGAGATATGGGGATTTGGGGTAAGGCAACTAACTATGAAATTGCTACTCGTGTTCCACTGATGATTTGGACTCCCGATATGCCAAAAGGAAGTAGAGGTAAAACCACAGATGCTTTAGTCGAGCTTGTTGATATGTATCCTACTTTATGTGATCTTACGGGAATTGATAAGCCTAAAAATTTAGAAGGAACTAGCTTTAAGCCATTGTTGAAAAATCCAGATCGTGAATGGAAGAAAGCAGCTTTTAGTCAGTTCCCTACTCCTGCTTTAAGAGAATGGGGTGCATTCCCTCTCCGACCTGCCATGCGAGAAACCTATTTTGGTCCTCTTATCAAAGAGATGGAAGCACGTATCGAAAAGGAACAAAAAGAAAAGTGGGATCGTACAGTATTCGAAAACGATGTGATGGGCTATGCCATGAGAACCAAGCAGTATCGATTAATTGTTTGGAAGAACACTAAAAAACCTAATGAGAAACCTTTGGCGATTGAGCTTTATGATCACAAAGTAGATCCTGATGAAACGCTAAATATTGCAAATGCTAATCCAGACTTGGTAGATGAGCTTATGATTCAATTTAATGAGGGTTGGATGGGTAGTATTTCTGAATTGTAGAATGAGGTAACTATTTGAGTTCCTGAATGTGCAGAAAGTTTTTGAACATTCAGGAATCAAAAAAAAATTAAAAAGATGAAAAGAAGAGATTTTTTTAAAAAAGGAGCTGTTGGTGCAGTTGCTGCGAGTGTTTTGCCTCTATCACTTAATGCTATAAACCAAAGTGCAACAAAAGAGGAAGGCGACAGGGAAACGGATAAGTGGCAGCAAATGGGAGAAGGCAAAGTGCGTATTCCTGATCGTAAGAAAGACGTATTTTACGATGTAGCAGTTTTAGGAGGAGGATTAGCAGGAATGTGTGCTGCGGTTTCTGCAGCACGTAACGGTGCTAAAGTGGTATTGGTGCAAGATCGTCCGGTTCTTGGAGGGAATGCTTCCAGTGAAATGCGGGTACATGTTAATGGGGTAACTCATCTTCATCCAGATCGTATTCCAGAGAGGGAGACTGGTGTAATTGAAGAAATATTGTTACACAATCGCTTTTATAATAAACAAGAATCTTTTCCGATGTTTGATCATGTGATGTATGATTATATAACACGTGAACCCAATTTGGATTTGATGTTGAATACCCAAGCTACAGAAGCCGTAATGGATGGTTCCACAATTAAAGCGGCCAAATGTTGGCAATTAACTACCGAAACGGAATATACCATTACTGCTAAACAGTTTATCGATTGTTCTGGTGATGGCTTATTGGCAGCTACAGCTGGTGCATTGTATCGTACTGGTAGAGAAGGAAAGGATGAGTTTAACGAGAAATATGCACCCGATAAGCCAGATGGATGGCAGATGGGAGCAACCCTTTTATGGTCGAGTAAAGATATGGGAAAGCCTGTGCCTTACGAAGCGCCTCCTTTTGCAATAAAATACGAAGCAGAAAAATCACATCCCAAACGTAATTTTAAAGGGTTTAAGGATGGAATCTGGTGGGTAGAGATTGGTAGTGACAATGATATAATTGGTGATGCTGAAGTAAATAGACATAAGTTAATGGCGTATTTGCATGGTGTTTGGGATTACATCAAAAACTCAGGGAACTTCCCCGAAGCGGAGAATCATGCTCTGGATTGGTTGGGTTCACTTCCTGGACGACGAGAATCACGACGATTTATTGGAGATTATATTTTATCGGAAAAAGATTTAACAGAGCATAAACACTTTAGCGATGCAGTTGCCTATGGCGGTTGGTCTTTGGATGAGCACTGCTGGGGTGGAATTGAGAATTTGCAGGATCCACCAAGTTATTTCCATTATCATTTTAAAAAGGTATATGAAATTCCTTATCGAAGTTTATATTCGAAAAATATAGGTAATCTTTCTTTTGCAGGAAGGAACATCAGTCAAACGCATATTGCACTTTCTTCGTCGCGCGTTATGGCTACTTGTGCTACTATGGGACAAGCGGTGGGAACTGCTGCAGCGCTTTGTGTTCGGAAAGGTATTAATCCGAGGGATATTGCTAAGAAGCATGTAAATGAGTTACAGGAGCAGTTGCTAAGAGATGATGCCTTTATTCCTAACAGACCAGCAACAGATAAGGACAATTTAGTTAAGAAGGCACAAACGGTATTTGCTTCGTCTACATTGACGGGAGATACTGCATTATTAACGGATGGTATGTCGCGTGATTATGCAGGAAAAGAGCACCATTGGCAGTCGGATGGTTTACCTGCAACAGTACAAATAGAATGGAAAAAGCCGATTTCGCTTTCAAAGCTTGAAATAAAGTGTGATACCAATGTTAAGAGAAATATTTTGATGCGTAAGGATTCAAGGGTGAGTGATACTTTTTGGAATGATGTCCCTCATGAACTATTGAAATCTTTAGATGTTGAGGCTCGTGTTAATGGCAAATGGCTTAAAGTTGGTTCTAATGATAAGAATAGAAAGCGTTTGATTAAATTTAATTTTGAAACCCTTAAGGTTACTGCGGTACGTATTAATATGAAGGAGACCTATGGAGCTAAAAATGCTAAACTATTTGAAGTTCGTTGTTACGAATCCTGATTCCAAAATTTTAGTCTTCTATACCAAGACTAATGTATGCCGGAGTTAACAAAAAAAGAGAATGTAACTACACTTACATTCTCTTTTCTGATCGGAATACTGATAAACAAATTCCTAGACTTATATCGTTTTTCTGAACGTGGGGTTTCACCTATTGTGAACCCCTTAATAAGTCGCTTTAAACTATTTCGGTATCTGGTTCGTCGGTTCTGTAACGGCGTTTCACCAATTCGTTATTTTTATCTATCAACTCGGCAAGTATTCTGGCTGTAGCCTCGTAGGTTGCAGGGTTTACTTTTGCCATGGTGTTCATATACCCCACAAGGTTAGTATTAATCTCAACAATGGCATTTTTCTTCAACTGGCTTGCCGATACCAAATCATTCTTCACACTCTCGCCCTCTGCTTGTTGCAAGACTACATTTTCAAAATCTTTTTGACTTGCAGCCAAAGCCGAAATGGTTTCGGCTACGCCTTGTATTTTGGCAATAGCTGTCACAACATCGGGCTTCGCTAAGTCGTTAAGTAAGGATTCAATATCAGCCGACTCTTCGGCATAATCGACGTTTTGTATGCCCATGCCATATTGCTCTAGCACAGCTTCTACAACTAAGGCAGCTTCTTTCATTTCAGGAATAGGAATATAAACATAGCCCTCTACCAACTGAAATAAGGCTCTAATTGCCATATCGCGCGTAAAGTCTTTCTCTGCCATTTGGGAATAAACTTTCAAACGTCTTAATGCCTCAATCAGAGAGGTATTGGTTTCACTTATCTTAGCAATTATAGGCGTTAAGTAAAGGTCTGCACTCCAATCATTGCTTGCAAATGCTTTTAGAATAAGAGTTAATAATGCACTCGTGTCGCCATTGCGACTACTTGTTGATACTTTCTTAATTAATGCCATTGGCTCTAAATTTTAATTAACATTTATTGATTATAAAAAATATTGTTTTCTGCTTTTCCTGTTTAGGAATGAATCAAAAAACCAATTTTTCATGTTTTTCCTGTTTAGGAATAAATCAAAAAACCAATTTTTCATGCTTTTCCTGTTTAGGAATGGATCAAAAAATCAATTTTTAAGCTTTTCCTGTTTAGGAATGGATCAGAAAACCAATTTTTCATGCTTTTCCTGTTTAGGAATGGATCAGAAAACCAATTATTCATACTTTGCAGATATCAGTAAATTGCAAAAACAATTTCGGGCTTTCTACTATTTGCATTGACTAATATAATATTATTTGATATTACTATTGATCTCAATATCACTTGTTAATACCTATTATCTATTAAGCTTAATAAATCTAGTGAATATTATTACTAAACAAAAGAATATGTGAAAAAAAATTGTTATGATGTTTTATCGTAGGAGGAAAGGATGACGTTTACCAAAGACTTTCATCGTTGTGTATTTTGTGAAATAACTTTGCGCCTTTGTGTGAAAAGAATTGTGGGAGGAGGTTTTTTTGATGACAACAGCATACCAAAAAGCTCGACTTGTAGGTCGAGCTTTCTTTATCTAATAGGTATGGGTTTACTTCTCTTCAATCTTGAATACAACTTCTTTTAATGGTTCCCAAAAGTTTGGGTGCGATTGATTCACGACCATGGGATCTGCAATTTTAATCTCAGAACGAAGCACTGCCATTCTATGCTCGTGCATTTATACACGCCAGTAAACAAGAACAAAACCCTTGTGTACTGCTGTGTTAAAATGCCAACTCGTAGTAGATTGAATAGTTCCAATGTTTTTTTAGGCTGATTCTAAGCCTAAAAAAACATCATGAGTCTAAGAGGAAATGAATTATTTTTCACATTTAATGTAACGTTCCATTATGGCTTTAACCTTAAAGTCTTTTACATCATCTAAATGTTTAATCAATAAATCACGCATCGTTTTTAATTGATTCGCATAGGCTTTATTCCTATAAAGGTTTACCCTCTCTTGAGGATCATTTTTTAAGTCATATAACTCATCATCACCGCAAGGATTGAAACAATACTTCCAATCTGGAGTACGTACTGCACGTTCACCAAACCAATGCCCATTGTACCATTCATAACGATAAAAAGCTACATCCGGAACCTCATCCCAAGCCTCATTACCATTTTTCAAGAATGGTAGTAAAGAACGAGAATCAACATTCGAAACAGTAGGCTGTAAATGCATATATTCTACTAAAGTCTGATTTAAATCAATAAGACTTACCTGGTGTTTAATTTTCTGAGGAGCCGTGTTAGGCGCTTTAATCAACATAGGAATACGCATTAAACCATCGTAAGCATACGGTCCTTTGTCATATAGTCCATGTTCTGAAAGCATACTTCCCTGATCAGAAGTAAATACGATTAACGTATTATCCCACATGCCTAAGCGTTTAATCTCATCAAAAAATTTACCCATTGATTGATCGCACATAGTCATTAACCCCATTGAATATGACATTGTCTTACGCCAATCATCATCACTCATATGGCCTACATTCATCCAGGGCCATAGTACATCGTGTTGATATTCGAGTCCCGGTTTATTCTCTTTATAAGACTCTGGCAAATCAACTTTACGATAATCATACATCTTATCAAAAGGGGCTGGTACTTTATAAGCTGGATGTGGTGTGTGAAAACCTACGGTCAAATAAAATGGACGTGGGTCTTTAGCTGCTTTACGTAAAAATTTAATACCCCCGTTTACCTGAATTTCAGGTTCACTCGTTTCGAAGGTTTTTTTCTTATCAGTAGAATAATATTCTGGTTTTTCTTCAAAAGTTTTCCCTTTTTCGTAATACTTATCAAGTGATTCAAAATTAGGGCGCTTAAATTTTTTCATTAAACTAGCACCATTACGACCGATGAACATGTCTGCACCTCTATCTCCTGGAGTAATATATCCAACATGCCATTTGCCAATATACCCTACATTGTAACCCGCATTTTTAGCCCATTCAATTATGGTAGGTTGGTCTGCCGGGAGTGTAGCTGCAGGAGAATGCCACAAGTGTAAATTATCATCTAATCCGGTACGATGACCATAACGCCCTGTAAATAGAGCAGCGCGTGATGGACTACAAAGGCCTGTTGTAGTACAAGCTTCTGAGAAATAAGTAGATTCGGATGCTAGTTGATCCAAATTCGGAGTTTTCATTTTACCACCACCAAAACCGGCCATATCTAAACGCATATCATCCATGATTATAAAAATGACATTCCGTTTTTCTGGAAATGCTTTTTTAGATTCATTTCCAGATTTTACTTTTTTTAAATTTTTTGCAAAAACAGGACTCACTAAAGCACCAGCCAAAACAAGTAAGGCTAGTAAAGTGAGTTGTTTAATTTTATTATTCATGATTACCAATTTTTGATTTTTTATTTTCTAGTATTGGTTTGAGATTTTATTACCATTTAATAGGGAAAAACACCGACATTTTACCTTCACCTCTATTTGCCCAGGCATAGTAAGGAATAAAAGTCATTTGAGTCTGGCGCGTTTTCATAACTTCCGTATCATACAATTGATCTTTATGGAAAGCTTCTGTCCTATGGTAAATTGTAGGAATAGTGATAATATTAATTCCACCCAAAAGTTGATCTTTGTAAATCACTTTAAATCTGGATTTTGCACCTAACATCACATCTTCAAATTCCATATAAGGTTTAATGTAATCGATTCCTTCTGCACAATAGATTATAGGGCCATTAGCTACAGCGGCTTGATTAACGAGTTCTTCAACCCGATTATTAGCAACGACTAAACGAGGTTTCATATTTAAGTTTAGTGATATCTTATCTCCTTTTTTCCATGTGCGATTGATACTAGCAAATGTTCCTGATTCTATTTCGATTGGCTTATTGTTGACCATTAATTTAGCACCTTCAGCCCAACTAGGAATGCGTAATTTTAAATCGAAAGACGCTGATTGGGCACTTTCGTAACTTATAGCAATCTTACCATCCCAAGGGTAATTGGTTTCCTGTTTTAATGCTACAGGCTGGCCATTAACAGTTGTTTTAATCTCATTGCTACCATAAAGCGTAATAAATAATGATTTTTTGTTTACGGCATAAGCATAATTGTTAGTTTCTGTTAGAAAACGAACCAAACTTGTGGGACAACAAACACAGGATACTTCATTGGTCCAACGTTTAGCATGGTCCATCGACTTAAGATCAGAACGAGTACCATTCCGACGCAGAGGATTTGTATAAAAATAACTGGTGCCATCTATAGACATACCCGACAAATCATTATAGAAACCGATCTCCATTTGATCTACATATTTCGAATCGCCAGTGATCATAAACATTCTCCAGCTAAAATATGCGCCATAAAGAGTCGCACAGGTTTCATTATATGCGCTCGCATTTTTCAAACTATAAGGTAAGCCAAAAGCTTCGTGAACAGTAGTAGTTCCCATTCCCTTACGAACTTCTGGATCTATTCCATCATGAACATTTCCAAGACCACCTGTTACCGATGCTTTACGTGTATAAATATCATCCCATATATTTTTTAAAGGTTTCAAAAGAGTTGTGTCACCTGTTTCTACATAAAGATCGGTAGCGCCATTGTAAAGTACTGGAGCCGTAACGGCGTGACCAACAGCTTGATTTTCTTTTCTAAATGGAGTCGCATTCTGATAAAAAGATGTTTTAATATGACCTTTACCCGTTACAAAACGATCAGCTAAATCCAAATATTTTTTGTTTTGAGTACAACGGTAAAGTTCAACCAAACCCATTATCTGAGTTGAATTAAAATCAGCTTTTGCTTTTTCAGGACTTACCTTTGCAAATGCTTTATCTAAACAATCGGCTGCTTTAATTGCAACGTCGAGTAAAACACGTGATTGAGTAACTTTGTAATGAGTACAAGCTAATGTTAGCAAATGTCCAATATTGTAGGTTTCATGATATCCTCTCACCGAAAAATGAGGCTCTTTATGCTTAACTTTATGTGTTTTAAACTGACTAGGACCTTGCAAACCATATCCTAATTGAACATGAGTTGTTATATAGCCATCTTCATCCTGAGCATTTGCAATAAGTTGTGCACAATCGTTTATTCTTTTTAATAAATCAGCACTAGGATGAACGGCATAGTAGGCCACTTGTGCTTCAACCCATTTGTAATAGTCACCATCTTGCCAATTTGTTCCAAAGGATCCAAATCCAGGTTCCATTTCACCGGCAACTTTTCTGAAATTATCTTCAGATTCTTTTAAGAAATAATCGTATTCTGCAGGGACTACACTATCCATAGCCAACTGAAAACGATCAGCCCAAAATCCTTTTGTCCATTTTACACTACCCATATTTACATTATGAGCTACGACATGAGAATTAGGGCTTGCCTTTATATAGGGTTCACTGGGTACAACTTGTGAAAATCCGTTTTGAGACATCATACAAAGAAATGCTAAAGCTAGTCCTTTGCTGATCTTTATTATATTGTTTGTCATCACTTTATTATTTGTAAATTAAAGGATTAAGCTTATCAAGATATCTAGGTTCGTTATATTTCTTCATTTGCGCTAGTAAAGATTCCATCAAAGTATCACTGACAGTCTTATAGGCTGGATCTCTGAAGCAATTTTTCATTTCTAAAGGATCTGTTTGTAAATCGAATAACCAAGGAATATCAACAGATGAAAGAACTAATTTGTAACGACCATCAGTGGCCATTACCCAATTAAAAGTACTTGTTTCGTAAACGATCCTTTTAGTATCTACCTGTTTAGCTTTGGATGTTAATGATGATGCAAAAGCTTGACCATCCATTCCTGGAACTAGAGGAACATTCATAAGTTGCAATAAGGTTGGCATTAAATCAACATTTATATGAGGGGTTGAAATAACTTTGCCCTTTCTTATTTTGTCTGGATAACGAATTAGCAAAGGTACGTGAGCAGAAGTCTCAAAGGGTAAACCTTTGTTTATGCGATGATGTTCGAAGTTTAACTCTCCGTGATCGGCAGTAAATACGATAATTGTATTGTCATCGATCTTGTATTTTTTTAAGGCTTCTAAAATACGACCAACATTATCATCTATATCTGTAACCATACCAAAATAATTGATAATATGATTTTTATCAAACTCAACAGTTGACTCATTATCTAGTTCTGAGCGCGCCCATTTGGGTCTGTCTTCCACTTTTTGATGAAAAGTAGAAGGAGCATGGTAATCTAATCCAGCGTACATTTTATCGTAAGGAGGTACAGCAATATCAGGAGAATGAGGATCTGGAATACTAAGGACTAAACAAAATGGTTGATCTTTATTTTCTTTTATTACATCCAAAGCTTTATCGGTTAAAAATTTTGTGCAGGGCACAACTAATTTTCCGGGTACTTTTTTAGGATTATTCGTAAGCGCAATATGCTTCGGATCTTTACCTACTACATAATATTTTTGATGACCAGTATTAAACATGTAGGTATTGTCATCGAAACCCAATGATGGTGTAAATTGCCATCCTGGGATAGGTTCATTATCAGCCAGGTGCCATTTGCCAATATAAGAAGTTGCATAATCTTGATCCTTAAGAGCCTGTCCTATAGTTGTTGCATCATGACGTAAGCCACAACCATTTAACGGTACGCCTACTTTGTCAGGATAACATCCCGTAAATATGGAAGCACGAGATGGTGAGCATACTGGTGATGAGGCGTAATACTTTGTGTATATAGCTCCCTCTTCTGCTATTTTATCTAAATTTGGAGTCTTAGGCGCAATATTTTTTCCCCATCTACAAGCCAATTCTTCTGGTAAAAAATTTCTATAGCTACCAATGGTAAGATAAGATTGTTCATCGGTCATAATGAAAATCAAGTTGGGCTTTTTTTTATTGTTTTTTGCCTGTAGATTCTGATTGCTTAGAATCGGAGCTATAAAACTGATTAATAGAGTTAATATTAATCCTTTACATAGTAATCTGTTTGGATACATTTTTTTATTTCAATTTATAGTTAAACCTAGAAAAGTATCAGATTGTATTTTATTCCCATTTTATAGGTAAAAAGACGGTCATTTCACTTATACCTCTATTACTCCATGTGTAATAAGGAATAAGCTTAAGTTTTGTTTTCGTAACTGTTGGATTTAATTTGCTATACAATTTATCCTTTGGAGTTATTGATTCGCGCATATACGCATTCTCTACTGTAATCTCATTTATACCTCCTAACAGATCTTTTTTGTATTGAATTTTAAACTCTGGATTTGTAGGAATTAATAGGTTCGGTAATTTTACAGATGCTTGAATATTTTCATTTGTCTCTGCACAATAGATAAGTGGACCATAAGCTACTGCAACTTGACCTCGAAGTTCTTCTACTAAAGGATTTGCTTGAATAAGTCTAGGTTTCATGTCGATGTATAATTCTACTTTATCTCCATGTTTCCAGATGCGTTTAACCTGCGCAAATGTTCCTGCTTCTACATTATGCTTCTCACCATTTATGGTATAGTAAGAGTTTTTAGCCCAAGCTGGAATTCTTAGCATCAAAGAAAAATCGTTGTGAAGTTCCCCACTAAAGTTAAAGGTTGATTTACCACTAATAGGATAATCAGAAGTCTGATCGAAAGTTACTCGTTTGCCATTAATTTGTGTACTCATAATGTTACTACCATAAAGAGTAACAAATAATTTACCTTCTTTTTTAGCGTAAGCATAATCGTTAGTTTGGGCTAAAAACCGAGCGATACTTGTAGGACAACAAACACATGTTTCTTGATTGGTCCAACGTTGGTTGTGATCCAGAGAAAGCTTTGGGTGATTTTTTCCATACCAACGAAGTACATTGGTGTAAAAATAACTTTTCCCATCAAGTGCCATTGAGGATAAATTATTGTAAAAAGATGTTTCCATTTGATCTACATATTTAGCATCGCCTGTTAATAGGAACATTCTCCAAGAGAAAAAAGCGCCATAAAAGGAAGCACATGTTTCATTATAAGCGGTTGAGTTTGCAAGACTATAAGGCGCACCAAATGCTTCTTGAACTGTTGTATTTCTATTTGTTGGTGATACGCCATTGTGAACATTTCCGAGTCCACCAGTTACCGATGCTTTACGAGTATAAATATCTTCCCAAATAGCTTTTAAAGATTTTAGTAAGGCTTTGTCATTTGTTTCGGCACATAAATCTGCGGCTCCGTTGTATAAAACGGTTGCTAAAACGGCGTGACCAACAGCATCAGTTTCTTCGCGAAGTGGTGTTGCATTTTGGTTCATAGCATCGTTTCCCATACCACGAGAACTTACAAATCGATTTGCCACTTCTAAATATTTTTGATCTTTGGTGCATCTATAAAGTTCCATTAATCCCATAATTTGAGTGGGATTAAAATCCATATTAGATGTTTCCTTGCTTGTGGTAGGAAATTGTTTGTCTAAAAAGTCTCCTACTTTTATAGCTACATGAAGCAAAGTACTGTCTCCTGTTACACGAAAATGTGTTGTAGCTAGTGTCATTAAATGTCCCATGTTATAAGTTTCATGGAAACGACAAGTTGCAAAACGTTTAGGGTGTTTAAATTTATGTAACTGATAAGATTTGGGTCCCATTAAACCATAACCGATTTGAGTATGAGTCGTCAAATAACCATCTTTAGCTTGAGCATCAGCAATAAGGTGGGCACGACGCTGAATCTCTTTTAATAGTTCAGGACTTTTAGTTATGGCGTAAAGAGAAACCTGAGCTTCTAACCATTTGTAATAATCTCCGTCTTGCCAGTTTGTTCCTTGAAAGCCAACCTTTGATTTCTTTTCTCCTGCAAGGATTTTAAAATTGTCTTCTGAAAAATTCATAAAATAATTCCATTCTGCTGGGATTACATTGTTTTCGTTTAAGTCAAAACGATCTTTCCAGAAACCTGGCGTCCATTTCACCTCTTCCATTCCAAGTCCTCTTACTGCTACATTAGCACTAGAAGTCGGATTGATATAAGGTTCCACAGAGCGTTCTTGAGCAAAAAGAGTCGTTGCTAGCAAGCAAAAAACGACTATCATCCAATTTTTCATTATAATTTTATCTGTTTTAGTTAAATATTATTGACTTTAAAGTAAGGCAGATTATATGTAATTGTGTAACTCATTTTTATCACGTGATGGGCTATTTTTAACCTTGTTTAAGCTTGTTTTGTTAAAAGATAATGTGTCATGCGAGTTGTAAGTTAAAACAACTTGGCTTCAAAGAAAAGTTTAATTATGTTGTGAGTAATCAAAACCTTGCATTTACGACTTCACTTTAACTTTGGTGTAAAAGCAAAGGGTAAAATAATGTAATGACGAGGTAAATTTCATCAATCTAATTTGTATCGATTTGGTTTTCTTTGTTAATGAGAAAATCTATAACGGTTGCGAAATTGCCGTATGGATCATAATGACAGATTATAAAAAGTTATAAATATTTAATTTACTACGATGAAATTTAAAGCATTATTTGTTGCACTATTGCTTGTTCAGCAGTTTGCATTTGGTCAAAAACAACCTAATATAGTTCTTCTTTTTTCTGATGATGCAGGATATGCTGATTTTGGTTTTCAGGGAAGTCAAGTTATGCTCACGCCAAATTTGGATAAATTAGCTTCTGAAGGTGTGAAGTTTACGCAAGGGTATGTTTCTGCATCGGTTTGTGGTCCTTCTCGTGCCGGTTTAATGACAGGTCGTTATCAACAACGTTTTGGTTTCGAAGAGAATAATGTACCATCATATATGAGTGCTAATTCTGCTTTAGATGGCGAGAATATGGGCGTACCTCTTGATCAGGTAACCATTGGAAATTATTTGAAAGATTTGGGTTATACGACAGCTGTTTTTGGAAAATGGCATTTGGGAGGAGCTGATTGCTATCATCCATTAAAACGTGGGTTTGATGAGTTTTATGGCTTCAGAGGTGGCGCACGTAGTTACTATGAATATCCAAATATTCAGAATGTGCCTCGTGAAAATCACTTGGAACGTAATTTTGAAGGTTATGCAGAACCAGAGAGATATTTAACCGATAGACTTGGTGAAGAAGCTGTGGATTTTATTGAAAGAAATCAGGATAAACCATTTTTTGCTTTTGTGTCGTTTAATGCCGTTCATACCCCAATGGAAGCCGAGCAAAAAGATATGGATAAGTTTCCTCAATTATCAGGAAAAAGACAACAGGTTGCCGGGATGACTCTGGCCTTGGATCGTGCTTGTGGTTTAATTCTTGATAAATTAAAAGAACTTGGCCTGGATGATAATACGATTGTTGTTTTTACAAACGATAATGGTGGACCAACCGACAAAAATGCGTCTATTAATCTGCCATTGGCTGGAACTAAATCGAACCATTTAGAAGGTGGTGTGAGAGTTCCCTATATCATGCGTTGGCCTGGACAGATAAAAGAAAATACAGAATATGATTATCCGGTAAGTACAATGGACTTGTTGCCCACTTTTGTAGCCGCAGCAGGAGGTGATTCCAAAGCCCTGAAAAATGTAGATGGAGTTGATTTATTGCCTTTTATTCAGCATAAAGATACCAGTAGACCTCACAATGTTTTGTTTTGGAAAAAAGCCTGTCGTGCATCTGTACGCATGGGAGATTGGAAATTATTACGTTTCCCAGACCGTCCTGCTGAATTGTATAATATTGTTAAGGATGAATCTGAGCAAAACGATTTAGCCGCTAAGTATCCCGAAAAGGTTCGTAAAATGTACAAGATGATATTCGAATGGGAATCTTCTTTAGAACGTCCTCGTTGGTTGTTGCAACGTAAATTCGAAAATGTTGATATTGATAGAATGGATAAATATAAAAACGTAAAATAATCATGACAAAGAAATTATTACTTATTGCTTGTGGAGTAACACTTTTATTCTCAAGCTACGCGCAAGAAAACGGAATCATTAATAATGCCAAGAGTCCCTATGTGAAACTCAAAAGTATAGACATGGGCGACTGTGTTTGGACGGATGGATTTTGGGCTAGCAAAATTGAAAATGCAAAAGATAGTATGGTTCCATATATGGGGAATCTTTTATGTGGCGATACGGGACATGCTTTAAATAACTTCAAAATCGCAGCTGACCTTCAGCATGGAGAACATAAAGGTATGAACTGGCATGATGGTGATTTCTATAAGTATATGGAGGCTGTTTCGTATTTGTATTCTCAAACCAAAGATGAAAAATATCTTAAGGAATTGGATGGGTATATTCGTATAATCGGAAAAGCTCAGGAAGAAGATGGTTATTTAGAAACTCAAATACAGCTAAATCCGAAGGTAGATCGATACGAGAATCGAAAATATCACGAAATGTACAATACAGGGCATTTGTTTACAAGTGCTTGTATTCACTATAGAATTACTGGTCAAAGAAACTTTTTGGATATTGCGATTAAGCAAGCCGATTTGTTATACACGATCTTCATGCCCGAGGATAAAAAGTATGGTCGTTTTGGCTTTAACCAAACTCAGATTATGGGATTGGTTGAATTGTATCGTACCGTTGGTGATAAGAAATATCTTAAACTAGCAGAGAAATTTATTAATGATAGAGGTAAATACAAAGTTGAAGAAACGCCTGCAACAGAGGGGCGTCCTATGGGTGATTATGTGCAGGAATACACAGCATTGCGTGAAGAAGATGAAGCAGTTGGTCATGCAGTTTTAGCATTGTACTATTATGCCGGAGCTGCTGATGTTTATGCTGAAACTGGAGAGAAAGCCTTAGTTGATGCTTTGGATCGTTTATGGGATAATGTAACCAATAAAAAAATGTATGTGACTGGTGGTGTGGGGCAAACGCATTTTGGGGCTTCCACAAATCACCAGTTGATAGAAGAAGGTTTTATTGATGAATACATGATGCCCAATATGACTGCTTATAATGAAACGTGTGCTAATATCTGTAACTCGATGTTCAGTTATCGTATGTTAGGAATTCATGGTGAGTCAAAGTATGCTGATATTATGGGATTAGTAATGTATAACAGCGGACTTTCAGGGATAAGCATTAATGGGAAAAATTATTATTATGCTAATCCTCTTCGTGTAATTGAAAATACAAGGGATTATGATCAAATGTTTACAGAGTTTCCTGTACGCCAACCTTATTTGAAATGTTTTTGTTGTCCTCCAAATTTAGTGCGTACTGTTTGTAAAATCTCAGGATGGGCATATAGTAAATCGGAGAATGGTATTGCAGTTAATCTATTTGGAGGAAATAAACTTTCAACAACTTTATTGGATGGTTCGAAAATTGAACTAAGCCAAGTTACTAATTATCCTTGGGAGGGTACAGTGACTATTACTGTAGATAAATGTAAAAAACAGGTTTTTGATGTCATGCTTCGTATTCCTGATTGGGCAAAAAAATCTAAAATATTGGTAAATGGTAAAGTTACAGATGTTGATGTAATACCAGGGCAGTTTGCGACAATTACTCGTAAATGGAAAAAAGGAGATGTCATTTCGCTTGATATGCCAATGGAAATTACAATGGTTGAGGGACATACTCGTATTGAAGAGGTGCGTAATCAGGTTGCTATTAAACGTGGACCAATTGTTTATTGTATTGAAAGTGCAGATTTACCTGAAGGTACAAAAATTACAGATGTGTACTTAAGTTCAGCAAATGAGATGAAAGCAGTTTATAAAAAAGATTTGTTGGATGGTGTTACTGTAATCGAAACCGAAGTGTTGATTCGTACCAACAATAACGATGAAACGATGTATAAAACAGTGCAGAAGCCAGAATTTACAAAGTTCAAAACTCAGTTGATTCCTTATTATGCATGGAGTAATCGTGGACAAAGTGAAATGACTGTGTTTTTACCAATTATCTGGAAATAAATTTCTAATAAGAAAAGACTTTTCGTATTCATAGTTAAGGTGTAACGATTAATTTATAATTATAAATAAGCAAGAATGAATCAGTATCTCATGTAAGTAGGAAACGATCAAGTGAGGTATTGATTTTTTTTGTCTTTAAGCTACTATTCTACTTAATAAATAATCCAATGAAAAAATTACTACTAATTACGCTGAGTATTATACTATTTGGTTCCTCTTTTGCACAAGAGAAAGGTATTATTAATAATGCTAATAGTCCGAATGTAAAATTGAAAAGTATAAACATGGGCGACTGTGTTTGGACGGATGGTTTCTGGGCTGAACGATTTGATGTGTGTGAACACCATATGGTTCCTTATATGGGGAAATTGTTATGTGGAGATGTTGGACATGCTTTGAATAACTTTAAAATTGCTGCCGGTGAAATGAAAGGTCAACACAAAGGAATGCGTTGGCATGATGGTGATTTCTATAAATTTATGGAAGCTAAAACTTATGTTTATGCTCAAAATAAGGATCCAAAACTTTTAAAAGAATTGGATGAGTACATTCGTATAATTGGAAAGGCTCAGGAGGAAGATGGTTATTTGCAAACGCAAATTCAATTGAATCCGAAGGTAGATCGTTACGAAAATAGAAAATATCACGAGATGTACAATACAGGGCATTTGTTAACAAGTGCTTGTGTTCATTACAGAATTACTGGAAAAAGGAACTTTTTAGATATTGCGATTAAGCACGCCAATTTGTTGTATACCCTTTTTATGCCTGAAGATAAAAAGTATGCTCGTTTTGGTTTTAATCAAACTCAAATTATGGGATTGGTTGAACTGTATCGTACTGTTGGCGATGAAAGATATTTAAAATTAGCACAAAAATTTGTTGATAATCGCGGAAAATACAAAGTAGAGGAAACGCCTGCAACCGAAGGGTATCCTATTGGTGATATGGTTCAAGAATTTACTCCTCTTCGTGAGTCGAGTGAAGCTGTAGGGCACGCAGTACTTGCTCAGTATTACTATGCAGGAGCGGCTGATGTTTATGCTGAAACTGGAGAAACTGCTATTGTTGATGCTTTGGATCGTTTGTGGGAAAATATTACCGATCAGAAAATGTATGTAACTGGGGCTACCGGACAAACGCATTATGGTGCATCTACCAATCGCCAGATGATTGAGGAAGGTTTTATTGACTCTTATATGATGCCAAACATGACAGCTTATAACGAGACTTGCGCAAATATTTGTAATGCCATGTTTAGCAAGCGTTTGTTAGATATTCACGGTGAGTCGAAATATGCTGATATCATGGAATTGGTTGAATTCAATAGTGGTTTATCAGGTATTGGTTTAGAAGGAGAAGATTATTACTATGCTAACCCATTGCGTGTAATAAACGGTACTCGCGATTATAAAAAATTAGTAACAGAATTCCCAGAACGTCAGCCTTACTTGGAGTGCTTTTGTTGTCCTCCTAACTTGGTTCGTACTGTAGCAAAACTTTCGGGTTGGGCTTATAGTAAATCGGAAAATGGTATTGCAGTTAATTTGTATGGTGGAAACGAGTTAAAGACTACTTTGTTAGATGGTTCTAAACTTGAATTGGCTCAGGTAACCAACTACCCTTGGGAAGGTGATGTAAACATTACCATTCAAAAATGTAAAAAAGATGCTTTCGATATGCTATTTCGTATTCCACGATGGGCAAAAGGAACTTCAATTAAAGTCAATGGTGAAACAACTACTACTGAAGTGAAAGAAGGACAATTTGCAAGCATTAATCGCAAATGGAGAAAAGGCGATGTTATCACTATCGATATGCCAATGGAAATTACAATGGTTGAGGGAAACACTCGTATTGAAGAAGTTCGCAACCAGGTTGCCATTAAACGTGGACCAATTGTTTATTGTATTGAAAGTGCAGATTTACCTGAAGGTACAAAAATTACAGATGTGTACTTAAGTTCAGCAAATGAGATGAAAGCGGTTTATAAAAAAGATTTGTTGGATGGTGTTACCGTAATTGAAACCGAAGTGTTGATTCGTACCAATAATAATGATGAAACGATGTATAAAACAGTGAAGAAACCAGAGTTTACGAAGTTCAAAACTCAGTTGGTTCCTAACTATGCATGGAGTAATCGCGGACAAGGTGAAATGACTGTGTTTTTACCAATTATTTGGAAATAAATTTTCGATAGCTGAAAAAATGCTTCGTATTCATTTATAAGATTTAATATTCACTTTCATAATTATAAATAGGCTAGAATGGATCAGTATCTCATGCAAGTAGGAAACTATAAGGTGAGGTACTGTTTTTTTCAAATCAAGTTGTACATAATAAATAATCTAATGAAGAAATTACTACTACTTACTCTGAGTATTACATTGTTTGGTTCCTCTTTTGCACAAAAGAAAGGAATTATTAATAACTCGGAAAGTCCGAATGTGAAATTCAAAAGTATTGATATTGGAGACTGCACATGGACCGAAGGATTTTGGGCTGATAAATTTAAAGTGTGTGAAGAAACAATGGTTCCCTATATGGGAGAATTGTTGTGTGGAGATATTGGTCATGCTCTTAATAATTTTAAAATTGCGGCTGGTCTTAAAGAGGGAGATCACAAAGGAATGAAATGGCATGATGGAGATTTCTACAAATGGATGGAAGCCGAAATGTATGTTTATGCTCAGAATAAAGATAAAAAAATTCTAGCTGACCTTGATCAATATATCGAAATTATAGGGAAAGCTCAGCAACCCGATGGCTATTTGCAAACACAGGTTACTATTCCTGGCAGGGAACGTTACGGAAACAGACAGTATCATGAGATGTACAATAGTGGTCACCTATATACAAGTGCTTGTATTCATAATCGAATTACAGGTAAAACAAATTTTTTAGACATAGCAATTAAGCATGCCAATAATTTGTACGATACATTTATGGTGGATAATCTTTCAGATAATTTGAAGCGATTTGGTTTCAATCAAACACAGATTATGGGTCTGGTGGAGTTGTATCGTACAACAAAAGATGAAAAATACCTTAAACTGGCTGAGTTGTTTATTAACCTGAGAGGTGAGTCTAAGGTGCAACCAAGTGAAGTTGCGAACTACAAGTTTATTGGTGATATGGTTCAGGAACGCACGCCATTGCGTGAAGAAAAGAGTGCAGAAGGACATGCTGTACTTGCTTTGTATTTTTATGCCGGAGCGGCCGATGTTGCAGCAGAAACAGGCGAAAAAGCATTAGTTGAAGCTTTAGATCGACTTTGGGATAATGTAGTAGAGAAAAAAATGTATATAACCGGAGCATGTGGTCAAACTCATCATGGTGTATCATCGCATGTCGATATGGTTCACGAAGGCTTTATCAATGAGTATATGATGCCAAATCTTACAGCCTATAACGAAACCTGTGCAAATATTTGCAACTCGATGTTTAGTTATCGTATGTTAGGTATTCATGGGGAATCAAAGTATGCCGATATTATGGAGTTGGTTTTATTCAATAGTGCTCTTTCGGGTATTAGTATCGAAGGGAAAGATTATTTCTATGCAAATCCACTGCGAGTTTGTAATCATGCTCACGATAATCCTGATGCAGCAACAGAATTCGACCAACGTATTCCTTATGTAAAATGTTTTTGCTGTCCTCCTAATTTAGTTCGAACCATTGCAAAAGTATCTGGTTGGGCATATAGCTTAACAGACAATGGTGTTGCAGTAAATTTATATGGTGGAAATAAGTTGACTACGAATTTATTGGATGGATCAGATATTCAACTTTCTCAGGTTACAAAATACCCTTGGGAGGGTACTGTGAAAATTACAGTAGATAAGTGTAAGAAAGATGCCTTTCAGCTGAGATTACGTATTCCTGATTGGGCAAATGGTAGCAAAATATTCGTGAACGGTAAGGATGCTGGTGTCAATGTAAAAGCTGGAACTTACGCTTTGGTAGATCGCAAATGGAAAAAAGGTGATGTCATTTCATTGGATATGCCAATGGAAGCCAAGTTGATGGAAGGGAATCCTTTAATTGAAGAGGTAAGAAATCAAGTGGCTGTTAAAAGAGGTCCGGTTGTTTATTGTGCTGAATCGACAGATCTTCCTAAAGAGACAGGTATATTGGATGTTTTTCTTCCTTATAAATCAAAATTAAAAGCGGAGTATAAGCCTAATTTCTTAGGTGGCGTATCCACGATTAGTGCTGATGTAAAACTTCGTAAAGTTGATGAAAATGAGATGTACAGTGAGGTGAAGAATGTTGAGTGGGAAACATACAAAACACAATTTGTCCCTTATTTTGCATGGAGCAATAGAGGTCAATCTGAAATGACAGTTTGGATGCCAATTCTTTGGGAATAAACAGTTATGAAAAAATAGCTTTTATACATTTACCATTTGTTGGAAATGAATAAAAGAGTAAACTGTTTTTATTGTTTATTAATAGTTTTTGCAGCTATCTAAATCCAAAATGCTTATTGTCATTTTAAACTTGACAATAAGCATTTCATGTTTATTCCATGTGGCGCTGTCTCCAATCTTAAAGATTTTCGGGTTGATTTTGGAATAGGATACATCAGGGTATGGATAAAAAATACAAATCAAAAATGATAGACAGAATGTATAAATTTAAAAGTAATTCGATTTCAATACTTGTGTTTCTAACGGTCGTGTTTTTTTTCATGATAAGTTTATTCAGCTGTTCTGAAGAGAATAGAAACTTGAATACTGCGAAACTCTTTGTTGAATTACCCGATTATTGTCCTACTCCCGATGCTTTTGCACTTGCACCTGATGGTAGCTTGACCTTATCATGTCCAAATTATGCCGAAAAAACAAAACCGGGAGTGTTGGTGCGAATAACAAAAAATGGTGTGGTTTCAAAGCTTGCCCATGTTGAAGGAGTAAAGCCTGGAACCTTTTCAAATCCAATGGGAATCGATTATGCTCCCGATGGTTCGCTGTTTGTTTGCGCAAACCAGGGGGCAAATAATGGGCGAGTTCTTCGGATGGTTTTTAGTGAAGGTAAATTGATGTCAACTGAAATTATTGCGTCGGGAATTAATGGACCTAACGGTTTAAAATATTACGATGGAGCAATTTATGTTACGACTCCAAAGCTGCCTATGTTTAAAACCGTAAAAAATACCAGTGGTGTTTATCGCTTTTTGGTGTCCGACAGAAATATTGAAGTTCGGAATGACAGTACCGATGCGAATCTGATATTTACAAATCAAACTCAAAATCCAAGAAAGCAGTTTGGATTGGACGGTTTAGCTTTTGATAATAGTGGACAGTTGTTTGTTGCTGACTTTGGCGATGCCACTATTTTTAAATTGAATTTAGATACAACAGGCAAGGTGATTGATAATGCAGTGTATGCTTGTTTGCCTGATTCTACAGGAATAGATGGTATGACTGTGGATGAAATGGGGAATTTGTATGTTGCCGGTTTTTCGCAAAACCAGATTTGGAAAATAGATGTAGATAGAAAGGCATCAATTATGGCACAATACCCCGACAATAATGGCGCAAATGGCGAATTGGATCAGCCTGTCGATGTTGTGATTTTTGAAAATAAGCTACTCGTTTCTAATTTCGATTTAATGACAGAGTCTGGTATGGTTAATAAGTCGCATGGCAAGCCATATACACTTTCATTTTTTGAAATGGTTTTAGAATAATCTAAATAGTCGTAAAGACTAAATGCAGTTTAACAAATGAATGAAAAATATCTTCGAAACTATAAGTGAATCCTAACTTATTTCTGAATAATACGGGGTAAAAATAGACCATAGCCAGATAAATAATAGGAACTTACATAGAAAATTCTCTATTAAATTAGTATGCTGTGATTCTACAAATATTAGAACTAGAAGTAAAATAGAAATATATGAAACGAACATAAAAAAAACAAGCATTTATTAATCTACGAAACTGATTAATCTTTTCGTTGGAGTTATCTGTTCGTCAGACAGGATAGCATCTTACAAATGAAAAATAAAAAAACAAACAAATGAAAAATTTAATACCACTTATTCTAATTTCCTTGATAACATTCAGTTGTAATTCGGGTTTGAAGCAAAAAAAAGCACTTAAGAAAAAACCAAATATTCTTTTTCTTGCCGTAGATGATTTACGACCAGAATTGGGATGTTATGGTTCTAAGATTGCCGTAACACCAAATTTAGATGCTTTGGCTGGTGACGGATTGTTGTTTGATAATGCATATTGTCAACAGGCTATTTGTAGTCCTTCACGAGCAAGTTTAATGACGGGTGCTCGTCCAGAAACGATTGGTGTAATTGAGAATTATACTGATTTTCGTGATGTTAATCCTGACATCGTAACTTTACCTCAACAATTTAAAAAGTTTGGTTACGAAACAGTTTGTTCGGGAAAAATATTTCATGGTAAGTATAACGATCCAAAATTTTCGTGGAGCAGATTGCCTGTAAAACCTAAGGTTGAACGTACACCAACTAAAGGCGGTTATGCATTAAAAGCAAATCAGGAATTCTATAAAAAGCAACGTGGCGTAATGATTGCAAAATATGGTCCTGATGCGCCTAAAAATGGTTTAGTTCAGGGTCCTGCTTACGAATGTGCAGATGTGTCTGATGTAAGCTATGAAGATGGTTACAATACAATTTCTGCCATTGCAACATTAAAAGATATGTTGGCGAAAAATCCAGATAAGCCTTTCTTTTTAGGATTAGGTCTTAAAAAGCCTCACCTGAGTTTTATTGCGCCTAAAAAATACTGGGATCTATATAATCGTGAAGATATTCCATTGGCAGAAAATGATGTGGCTCCTATCAATGGTGCTGCAATGGGATTGCATCCTTCTTTTGAACTTAGAGCAAGAGCCAGTATTCCTAAGTATGGTTCTATTAATGACTCTTTGGCGAGAACATTAAAGCATGGTTATTTGGCTTGTGTGAGTTATGCCGATGCTCAAATTGGGAAAATGATAAAAGCATTGGATGATGCTGGTGTGCGTGATAATACCATTATTATTCTTTGGGGTGATCATGGTTGGCACCTTGGAGATATGGGTATTTGGGGAAAGGCAACCAATTACGAAATTTCTACTCGTGTTCCTTTAATGATATGGACACCTGATATGCCAAATGAAAATAGAGGTGTAACTACAAAGGCATTGGTTGAATTAGTTGATATGTATCCAACTCTTTGTGAATTGGCTGGAATAGAAAAACCTGCTCATTTGGAAGGACAAAGTTTTGTTCCTTTATTAACAAATCCTGAGAAAGAATGGAAGTCTGCAGTTTTTAGTCAGTTTCCAACTCCGGCATTAAGAGAATGGGCTGCAAACCCACTTTCACCAGGAATGCGCGAAACGTATTTTGGTCCACTTATAAAAGATGTTGAGGGTAAAATTATTGCGCAACAAAAGGACAAATGGAATCGCGATTTATTTGAGAATAATTTGATGGGTTATGGTATGAGAACCAATCATTATCGATTAATTGTTTGGAAAGATTATACGAATCCTAAATCGGAACCTGTGTTTGTTGAGTTGTACGATCATGTTAATGATCCTGAAGAAACAGTGAATATTGCCGATGAAAAACCAGAATTGGTAAAAGAACTTTTAGTTCAATTCAACAGTGGTTGGAAAGGTAATTTGGCAAACTAAAACAAAGCTTAATCGGTTTTTTATATTTAAAAATACTAACACAACTTCCTTTTTAATTATGAATACCTCAACTACAAACCCCAAAAAATCAGCCCTGGTTGTTTTTACAACCGGCGCATTTTTCTTTTACAGCTTTATTCAAATGACTCTATTCAGCACTGAGGCTATGAAAGAATTTTTTATGCAAATACTAAATCTAAATTCAACCGCTGAATTTGGAAACTTTGCCGGAACATATCTATATGGAACAGTTCTTCTACTTCTTCCAATAGGAGTAGTACTCGATAAAATATCCGTTAAGAAAATTGTTGTTGGAATGATTGCTGTTGTGGTGCTATGTGTTCTTAGCCTTAGCTTCACAACAAATCTTTATGTTGCCATGATTTTAAGATTTATCATGGGAATAGCTCATTGTGTAGCCTTTATGGCCCCTTTCAGATTAGCTCCTCGTTGGTATCCATCTAAACAACTAGCTTTGGTGGCAGGTCTTTTGGTCACTTTTGGTGTATTTGGCGGTTGGGTATCTGGTGCTCCAATGCTTGCTTGCTTAACTGCTTTCGGAGGACAAAGCACAATGCTTTTAAATGCAGGTTTAGGAGTTATAATTTTAATATTAGCTATAATTTTTATACAAGATTTTCCTTCGAAAGAGGATACTTCAGAAGAAATTACTAATGATACTGGGCTAATAGAAGGATTAAAATTAGCTGCGAAAAACAAACAAAACTGGTTAGCAGGACTATTCATTGGACTTCTAAATTTATCTGTTTTATTGCTAGGAGCAGTATGGGGAACTACCTATCTAAAAATTGTAAACCCCGAATTCTCAGAAGCTACTTTTACAGGAATAATTGGAATGATTTTTATTGGGACCATGATAGGATCACCAATCTGCGGTTGGATATCAGATAAAATTAGATCCCGTAAAAAAGCAATGATAGGCGGTGCGGTATTGTCTTTGGTAATTATACTTTTAATTATTTTTCCTCCATCAACCAGTTCTGGTTTCTTCTATGTTTTGTTCCTATTTTTAGGAATTATTACAGCAGCACAAAGCATAGGATATCCAGTAATTGCAGAGTCAAACGAAGACAAAATTCTTGGAACCGCAAATGGATTATCATCTGTAATTTTAATGGGAATTGGAGCTATTGGCCAACCTTTATTTGGGCAATTGGTTGCCATGTTTGGTGGAGATTCTTCCGCAAGCGCAATACAAATGCAAAAAGCATTTCAAACAGCAATTTGGCTAATGCCAATTGCATTTGTCGCATCTATTCTTTGTGCAATCTTGTTAAGAGAAACATTCCAAACAGACTCGAAATAAACGTAAAGAAGTTCATAAAAAAGCCTGAAGTATCTAACTTCAGGCTTTTTTGTGACCCGTACAGGATTCAAACCTGTGACCTTCAGAACCGGAATCTGACGTTCTATTCAGCTGAACTAACGGGCCATTGTGAGCACAAATTTAAAAAATTATTTTGTTCTGCATCAGTACATTTTGATACAATCCTAATTTGTTTTTCCACAATAGATCTAATGTACTATTAACCAATTTTTAATAATAATTTCAGTTCGGAAAAAAAGCACTCTTTTTTTTCTAAACTTTTACTAATTTTGCGATCTGAATACATAGAATAACCATATTTTATCAAAATATTACAATGGAGTACACATTTAAAGAAATAGAACAAAAATGGCAAAAGTACTGGAACGACAATAAAACCTATAAGGTTGATGTCGATGCAGACAAACCAAAATTTTATGTGCTAGATATGTTCCCATACCCATCAGGAGCGGGATTACATGTTGGTCACCCACTCGGATACATTGCTTCCGATATCTATTCTCGTTACAAAACTCTCAAAGGGTTTAATGTACTCCACCCAATGGGATACGATGCTTATGGTTTGCCTGCAGAGCAATACGCGATTCAAACCGGACAGCATCCTGCAATTACAACAGAACAAAACATTACCCGATACAGAGAACAATTAGACAAAATTGGATTCTCGTTCGATTGGGATCGTGAAGTTCGTACCTGCAACCCTGATTATTATAAATGGACTCAGTGGGCATTTATTCAAATGTTTAACCACTATTACGATAACAATATTGAAAAAGCTCAGCCCATTTCATTATTAGTAGAGAAATTTGAAACCGAAGGAAATGCAAATGTAAATGCAGCTTGCTCCGAGACTGACATTTTCACTGCCGAAGAATGGAAAGCTTTATCAAACACACAACAGCAGGAAATTCTTTTGAACTACCGATTGGCTTACCTGGCCGACACACTAGTAAACTGGTGTCCTGAATTGGGTACCGTTTTGGCAAATGATGAAGTTAAAGATGGTTATTCTGAGCGTGGTGGCCACCCTGTTGAGCAAAAGAAAATGCGTCAGTGGTCTCTTCGTGTATCTGCTTATGCAAAACGCCTTTTAGAAGGAATGGAAACTTTAGAGTGGACAGATTCTTTAAAAGAGATTCAAAAAAACTGGATTGGCCGTTCGGTTGGTGCTGAGGTAAATTTCGACGTAAAAGATTCCGATATTAAAATGGAAATCTTTACCACACGTCCCGATACCATTTTTGGTGTTACCTTCATGGTACTTGCTCCGGAAAGCGATTTGGTTAATGAACTAACAACACCTGATTGTCAGTCAGATATTGATGCTTATATCGAAGCAACTAAAAAAAGAACCGAAAGAGAACGTTTAGCCGATGTTAAAACCGTAAGTGGAGCATTCACTGGCGCTTATGCAATTCATCCTTTTACAGGCGAAGAAATTCCTATTTGGGTAAGCGATTATGTACTAGCTGGATATGGTACCGGTGCTATTATGGCAGTTCCTGCTCACGATAGCCGCGATTATGCATTCGCTAAAAAATTCGAATTGCCAATTATTCAGGTAGTTTCTGGTGGCGATATTTCCGAAGAATCCTATGATGCTAAAAGCGGACAAGCGATGAATTCCGATTTCTTAAACGGATTAGAGGTAAAAGATGCAATTGTAAAAGCAAACGAAGAAGTTGAAGCTCGTGGCTTAGGTAAGAAAAAAATAAACTACAGATTGAGAGATGCAATTTTTTCTCGTCAAAGATATTGGGGGGAACCATTCCCAGTTTATTTCAAAGAAAACATGCCATATATGATGGATATGGATCAACTACCTTTGGAATTACCCGAAATTGATAAATATTTGCCAACCGAAAGTGGCAAGCCACCTTTGGGACGTGCAAAAAACTGGAAAACAGAAGAAGGCCATCAGATAGAATTAAACACAATGCCAGGTTTTGCAGGATCATCAGCATATTATTTGCGCTATATGGATCCTCGTAACAATGATGCTTTGGTTTCGAAAGAAGCTAATGAATACTGGCAAGATGTTGACTTGTATATCGGTGGAACCGAACATGCTACAGGTCACTTAATTTATTCTCGTTTCTGGAATAAATTCTTATTCGATATTAATGAAGTATGTAAGGATGAACCTTTCAGAAAATTAATTAATCAGGGAATGATACAGGGACGTTCGAACTTTGTATACAGAGTTAAAAATTCGAACAAATTTGTTTCTTACGGGTTAAGAAAAGAACACGATACCACAGCAATTCACGTTGATGTAAATATTGTTAAAAATGATATTTTAGATACAGAAGCATTCAAAGCCTGGAGACCTGAGTTTAAAAATGCTGAGTTTGTTCTCGAAGATGGAAAATATCACTGTGGATGGGCTGTCGAGAAAATGTCTAAATCGATGTTTAATGTCGTAAATCCCGATGTTATTGTTGAGGAATATGGAGCAGACACTCTTCGTTTGTACGAAATGTTTCTTGGACCATTGGAAGCTCATAAACCTTGGGATACCAATGGAATTGATGGAGTTCATAAATTCTTAAAGAAACTTTGGAGATTGTTCCACAATGGCGAAACTTTCGAAGTTTCTGAAGGCAATGGAAGTAAAGAAGAATTAAAAGTTCTTCACAAAACCATCAAGAAAATTCAAGATGATATTGAGCGTTTTTCATTCAACACATCAATTTCTGCCTTTATGATTTGTGTAAACGAGCTAAGCACTTTAAAATGTAATAACAAATCTGTTTTACAGGATCTTTTAATCTTACTTGCTCCTTTTGCTCCTCATATTAGTGAAGAACTTTGGGCAAAATGTGGAAACAAAAACAGCATAACCAAAGCTAGTTTCCCTGTTTTTAACGAAAGCTATGTTGCCGAAAATACTCATTCTTATCCTGTATCATTTAATGGTAAAATGAGATTTAAATTAGAATTATCGCTTAGTTTAAGTAAGGATGAAATTGAACAGGAAGTTTTAAAATGTGAACAGGCTAAAAAATGGATCGCCGATAAAACGCCTAAAAAAATCATCATTGTTCCGAAAAAAATTATCAACATCGTAGTCTGAAAAATAAGTTAAAATAAAACTCGAGAGCTTTAACTTCATTAACTACAAAAATGATGGTTAAAGCTCTTTTTTTTACATTATAAGAAAGTGAAAATAAATTATTCTGAAATCAGATCCTTTCTGATTATTGCAATTGGTCTGGCCATTTATAGTTTCGGCTGGACAGCATTCTTAATTCCTTCAGGAATTATTGGAGGCGGAGTTAGTGGTATTGGTACCTTAATATATTATGCCACCGAAAAATCTATACCAGTAGGTTATTCGTTTTTTGTAATTAATGTATTTCTGATAATTATTGCATTAAAAATTTTAGGGAGCAAATTTGGTCTTAAAACAATATTTGCAATTCTTGTAGGTTCAGTTCTGCTCTCAACCTTCCAAAAATTTATTACAGCACCTTTAGTCGACGATAAATTTATGGCTGCAATAATAGGTGGTGCTTTAGGTGGTATTGGTGTTGGCTTAACCATTTCGCAAGGAGGAAGTTCTGGTGGAACCGATATCATTGCAATGATTATTAATAAATACAGAAACATTAGCCCGGGACGAATTATTTTATATCTCGATATATTTATTATCGCTTCCTCCTATATTGTATTTGAGGATGTTCCTACAATTGTTTACGGATATGTAGTAATGTCAATTGCCTCCTACTCTATTGATATGATGATTTCAGGATCAAAACAGTCGGCACAGGTATTTATTATATCCCGAAAATACGAAGATATTGCTGCAAGAGTTAGCGAAGAAACCGGACGAGGCATTTCTATGCTTCACAGTACAGGTTGGTACACACGAAAAGAAACCAAAATGCTAATGATTGTAGTACGAAAACACGAAACTCAGCACATATTTAAAGTAATAAAAGAAATCGATCCGGAAGCATTTATTTCAATGGCATCGGTAATGGGAGTATACGGACTTGGCTTTGAAGAAATAAGAGCATAAAAACTACACTAATGAATAAACTATTTCAAACAAACAACTTAAAAGAATCAATAAATTCCTATCTAATAATTACAATAGGTTTAATCATTGGTTCATTTGCATGGACAGGTTTTATTATTCCGGCCGGAATTGTAGGCTCGGGAGTAAGTGGAATCGCCACAATGATATTTTTCGTAACCGGACTTAAAGTTGGTTATAGTGTATTCCTAATTAATACAGTACTCCTATTACTATCTCTAAGAGTATTAGGTTTTGCTTTTGGCATTAAAACCCTTTATGGAATAATTGTAATCTCCTTTTTTCTTTGGCTGTTTCAATCATTAATTACAGAACCTCTAATTACAGACCGGTTTATGAGTGCCATTATTGGAGGAATTATGGCAGGTGCGGGCGCAGGTATTATCCTTTCAAGAGGTGGCAGTACAGGTGGCACCGACATACTTGCCATGATGATTAACAAATATAAAAACTATAGCGTAGGACAATTATTACTTACTATCGACGTTCTTATTATCTCTTCCTCTTACTTTTTAGAACATTCAATCGAACAGGTAGTTTATGGTTTTGTAACCATGGGTGTAAGTGCATATTGTGTCGACCTAATTATAGAAGGAAGTAAACAATCGGTGCAATTAATTATTTTTACCCGAAAACCCGAAGAACTTCGAAAAGAAGTAATTCACAACCTAAATCAAGGTCTTACCATTATAAATGGTACCGGCGGTTATAGCCAGGATGATGTTAAGGTATTAATGCTTTTAGCTAAAAAGAAAGAGTCTCAATCGATACTGCGAATGGTTAAAATGGTTGACCCTGATGCCTTTATATCTTTAGGAAGTGTTATGGGGGTTTACGGACAAGGTTTTGATAACATAAAATCCTAAGATATTAAAAAAACTTAAAATTTGAATAATCGCCGCTCCTGTGTTGTAACACGATAAAAACAGTTATACCTTTAAGACGTAAAACTATATTAATATAATAATGATCGATATTTTTTTGAATTACATCATTATAATCTATATTACATAAGCATATTTACAATTTAAACTGGGACTAAAATCAGAAAATGAAAAAGTACTTTAATTACAAAACTCTAATTATCGCAGGTCTTGTTCTTGCAGGATTATACCTTTTATCAACTAAACTAAAAGATATCCCCGAAGAGGTAAAAACGGAAGAACATCAGGCCATCGACTCGGCAGAATTAAAACTAGTTAATTTAAAGTACGGATTCCCAATTGATGATTTTAAAGTTGAAACCAGTAAAGTAAAACGAAATCAAAGTTTATCTACTCTGCTGCGCCAATACGAAGTCTCTTTTTCCACTATCGATAAAATAGCCCGAAAAGCAAAAAAAGTTTTTAATGTTCGCAAAATAAAATCGGGTAAAGAATATTCTGTTCTATTTACCAACGATAGCATTAAAAATCCAGAGTATTTTATCTACGAAAACACACCTGTAGAATATATTGTTTTCGATCTTCGTGATACTTTACATGTATATAAAGGAGAAAAAGAAATTAAATACCTCAAAAAACAAGTAAGTGGCGATATTGAATCTTCTCTTTGGAATGCAATGGTAAGCGTAAAAGCAGATCCTCTGCTATCAATAGAATTGTCAGAAATATATGCCTGGACCATTGATTTTTTTGGAATTGGCAAAGGCGATCGTTTTAATATTATATATGAAGAAGCATTTGTAGACGATAAACCAATTCATGATATTAAGGTATTGGCCGTTAATTTTATTCATCACAACTCGGATAATTACGCTTTTGCTTTTACCGAAGGAGAAAAAAAAGGATTCTTCGATGAAAAAGGAAATAGCTTACAAAAAGCATTCTTAAAAGCCCCATTACGCTATTCAAGAATTAGTTCCCGTTTTTCGAACAGACGATTCCACCCAGTTTTAAAAAGGTACAGAGCACATCATGGTATCGATTATGCAGCTCCAACAGGAACTCCTGTACATACGATCGGCGATGGAGTAATTATTAAAAAAGGCTATCAGAAAAATGGAGGAGGAAATTACATTAAAATAAAACACAACAGTGTTTACTCCACAACCTATATGCACCTTTCCCGCTTTGGTAAAGGAATGAGAACAGGCGTAAGAGTTAAGCAAGGCCAAACAATTGGCTACGTAGGTTCAACAGGTTTAGCTACCGGACCACATTTAGATTTTAGAGTGTTTAAAAACGGATCAGCTATTAATCCTTTAAAAATGAAATCGCCTCCTGTAGCACCCGTTAAAGAGGAAAACAAACCTGCTTTTGAAAAACTAAAAAACGATTTCTTAATAGAATTAAGTAGCGAAAAAGCAATTAGCTTACAGTAATTGCTCTATAATTTTAGGAAAATGTTCATACTCTAGCTGATGAACTTTTTTGGCCACACATTCGGGGGAATCATCTTTTTCAAGTTTGCATTTAGCTTGAAAAACGATTTTTCCCTCATCATAATTTTCATTTACCAGATGAATGGTGATGCCCGATTCACTCTCTCCATTTTCAATTACGGCCTTGTGAACATTCATTCCATACATTCCTTTTCCACCATATTTTGGTAAAAGTGCAGGATGAATATTTACAATTCTATCGGAGAATTTACGCACAAAATTCGAAGGAAGAAGCAATAAAAAACCTGCTAAAACGATAAAATCAACCTTTTTTTCATCTAAAAAATCAATAATTTTATCCGTTTTCATGAAATCTGACTTCGAAAACACCAAACTTTCAATATTTAGTTCTTTCGCTCTGTTTAGTACAAAAGCATCAGCATTGTTGGTTAATATAACAACTATTTCAACATTTGGATTCCCCTTAAAATAGCGAGCTATATTTTCAGCATTACTCCCTGACCCAGAAGCAAGTATGGCGATTCTATTCATTGTATTTTTATAAATATTTAAGAGATCACCCAAAGATAGATAAAAGCCATTTCCAATGGAAATAATTTCGTGGAAAAAGAAAAAGAATTACCTTTGTTCGCAACTTTGTAAAAAATATTTGAATTATTTCAAGTAAATTCATTTCTTTGCACCGTTGAAAATTAATTAGTTTTAATATTAATCATTTAAATTTAAAAGTTATGTCTGATATTGCATCTAGAGTAAAAGCTATCATCGTTGATAAGTTGGGTGTAGACGAAACTGAAGTAACTCCGGAAGCTAGCTTCACTAACGATCTAGGAGCTGACTCATTGGATACAGTTGAGCTAATCATGGAATTCGAAAAAGAATTTAACATCGCAATTCCGGATGATCAAGCAGAAAACATCGGTACAGTAGGTGACGCTGTTTCCTATATCGAAGAAAACGCTAAGTAATCATTAACCAGAACCTTTTTTATGGAATTTAGAAGAGTAGTGGTAACTGGTCTTGGAACAATTAATCCAATTGGTAATAATATTGCCGAATATTGGGAGAATTTGAAGAACGGAGTCAGTGGTTCAGATATGATCACTCATTTTGATGCTTCTAAGTTCAAGACTCGGTTCGCCTGCGAAGTTAAAAATTTCGATCCAAAAGATCATTTTGATCGTAAAGAAGCACGCAAACTTGATTTGTATGCTCAGTATGCTTTAGTTGCTGTTAAAGAAGCTATGGCAGATTCAAATCTTGATCTTGAGGCGGAAGATTTAACAAAAGCCGGAGTAATCTGGGGTTCTGGTATCGGTGGTATTAAGACTTTCTTAGATGAAGTTACAGGATATGCAAACGGGGATGGAACTCCTCGTTTCTCTCCATTTTTCATCCCTAAGATGATTTCTGATATTGCTGCCGGCCATATTTCAATGAAATATGGATTCCAGGGACCAAACTACGGTACAGTTTCTGCATGCGCTTCCTCTTCTCACGCTATGATTGACGCCTTAAACTACATACGTTTAGGAAAAGCAGACCTCTTTATTACTGGAGGTTCTGAAGCGGCAATTAATGAAGCAGGATTAGGTGGATTTAGCTCAATGCAGGCAATTTCTTCAAACAATGATGAGTGTAAAACTGCATCTCGTCCTTTCTGCAAAACTCGCGACGGTTTCGTTATGGGTGAAGGCGGTGGATGTTTGATTCTAGAAGAATACGAACATGCAAAAGCACGAGGAGCAAAAATTTATGCTGAACTTGTTGGTGGAGGAATGTCTGGTGATGCTTACCACATAACAGCAACTCATCCTGAAGGTAGAGGAGCTATTAACGCCATGAAAATGGCATTAAGCGATGCGAACATATCTCCTGAGGAAATCGATTATGTGAACGTTCATGGAACTTCAACTCCTGTTGGAGACATTCCAGAAACGAGAGCTTTAAAAACGGTTTTCGGAGAACATGTGTACGAAATGAACATTAGTTCGACCAAATCAATGACTGGACACTTATTAGGTGCTGCTGGTTCTGTTGAAGCAATTGCTTGTATTCTTGCAATGAACAACGAATTAGTTCCTCCTACTATTAATCATAGAGAGAAAGATCCGGAAATTGATGAGAAACTAAATCTCACACTTCACAAAGCTCAAAAGCGCGAAATCAGAGCTGCTTTGAGTAATACTTTTGGTTTTGGCGGACACAATGCATCCGTAATTTTCAAATCATTCACCAAATAATTTGTGATTAAGTCTATTTATCAATCCATAAAACTTTTTTTCTTTCCTGAAAGGGAGTTTTATGGATTGTTATATGATTTTTTAGGGTTTTACCCCAATAAACCCGATTTGTATGAATTAGCTTTCATACACAAATCTGCTACCATACAAAAAGATGGTTACGGCATGAATAACGAACGCCTGGAATATCTTGGCGACGCTATTTTAGGTGCTATTATTGCAGATATCCTTTATAAATTTTTCCCAAATAAAGATGAAGGATTTCTTACTCAAATAAGATCTAAAATTGTAAGTAGAGAATCTCTAAATAAGCTGGCCATAAAAATTGGACTAGACAAACAGGTAATCTCAAATGTGAATATGAATAATAATAAACACATTTATGGAGATGCTTTTGAAGCTTTAATTGGAGCAATTTATTTAGATCAGGGATACCAAAACACCCGAATTTTTATTGAAGATCGTATTTTCAAAAAACACATCAACATAGAAGAAGTAGTTACGGTTGAAACCAATTTTAAAAGCAAACTAATTGAGTGGGCACAAAAAAACAAAAAAGATGTTTTTTTCGACACTCAGGAAGATGGCTTAGACAAAATATTGCGTTTGCCTGTATTTATTTCGGAAGTTGAAGTCGAAGAAGTAAAAATGGGTAAAGGAATTGGAACCTCCAAAAAAGAAGCTCAGCAAAAAGCCGCCTGCGAAGCCTTAAAAAGAATCAACCAAAAAGAGATGGCATCTTAATCTTTCAATTTTCTCGTATAAATTCTGTTTTTAATGTTCTTCTCAAAGAACACATATCAACACGCACATATATTAACAAAAGGCATAAAAAAAAGGACGGTAACCACAACCGCCCTTTCATCTAACTATTAACCAAAATTTTTAATCAAGGAGATTGTTCCTTATAGATTCATTCTCCAAGGACAAATATAGTATCAAATTATAAATTTCAAAGCCGTTTTAAGTGAAATTTTACTCAAATGATCTATTTTTAGCTTAATTATATCGAATCCGAATTTATAAAGTCATTCTATCACAAATCATTTATTATCTAATCAATAGAAATAAACACTCTTTTGTTAAAGATTGTTAAGTAGTAATTGTCGGTACATGATTTTTTTATCTTTGTAAATATGAATCAGAAGTATATTTGGCTTGTTACAATAGTTTTGTGCCTATCCTTGTTTGGACTAATACTGGTGCAGATAAATTATTTTCAATCGGCCTCTAAAATAAAAGAAGAGCAATTTGCCCTTACCGTTAGTAAAGCACTCGATCAGGTTGTTTCTAAACTGGAACACGACGAAGAAACTCAAATCATTCTTAAGGGAGATATTGAATCCTACTCAAATGCATCGGGTCAGCAAACTATTATTTCAAAAAAATCTGAAGTAATTTTTAATATTCCTATGGATACTAAGCACGATAAAGCAACAGTAAGTATCTCATCGGAAAATAAAAAAATAAGTATCGCTGAGGGATACCTTAATAAGGGTGGACTATCGGCCGTAAATAAAAAACTACACGAGAAATATAAAAAAAGCTTATCGGGTAGCAATTACAGATCGGGCCTTTTACCTGGCAAACTAAAACAGGAAAATTTAAAGATAACCGAACGAATTGACATGCAATTACTCCCTAAGCTGATAAAAGAAAAACTTAAGGATAATGGCATAAAATTAAAATTTGAATACGCCGTAAAATCCAACTCATCAAAAGTTGAACAACGATCTCGAAATTATTACCAAAATCCTTCGATAGAAAAATTTAGCAAACAACTTTTTCCTAACGACTTATTTTTCAGTTCAAATCTGCTTTACATTTATTTTCCAGGGCAAAAGAAATACATGGTACAATCTTACTCCATGCTTTTTCCTTCTTTTATTTTAACTCTGGTTTTAATTCTTTGCAGCGCATTTACAATTTTCATCATTTTTCGTCAGAAAAAATTATCAAAAATTAAGAATGACTTTATCAATAATATGACCCATGAGTTTAAAACTCCGATCTCAACCATTTCGTTGGCTTCGCAAATGTTAAAGGATAATACAGTAACAACAACTGCATCAACCATCGATCATATTGCAAAAATTATTAACGATGAGAGCAAAAGATTAACCTATCAGGTGGAGAAAGTACTGCAAATGGCTGTTTTTAACGAAGACCGAATGAGATTGAAGTTAAAACCCATTAATGTTCATAAAATAATTCAGAATTTATTACCTAACTTTACAATTAGAGTAGAAGACAAAAATGGTAATATGTACAACAATCTCGATGCCAACGATGATTTAATAATGGCCGATGAAGTGCATATTAGCAATGTAATTTCCAATTTACTTGATAACGCAATAAAATACAGCAAAGATAATCCTGAAATTAGTATTAGTACTCGCAACAAAAACAAAGGAATTGTTATTGCCATTACCGATAACGGAATTGGAATCTCAAAAGAAGATCAGAAAATGGTATTCGAGAGATTTTTTAGGGTACACACCGGAAATGTCCATAATGTTAAAGGATTTGGACTAGGTTTATCTTATGTGAATAAAGTTGTTGATGCCCATCATGGAGAAGTACAGGTTGACAGTATTCTCGATAAGGGATCGAAATTTGAAGTATATCTTCCATTAAAAAAATAAACGCATGGAACAAGTTAGAATTTTATTAGCCGAAGATGATGCAAATCTAGGCCTTTTGCTTAAAGAATATTTAATAGCTAAAAATTACAACACTACGCTTTGCGAAGATGGTGATAAAGCTTATGATGAATTCTTAAAGAACCCTTACGATCTGTGTATTTTTGATATTATGATGCCTCATCGCGATGGATTTACTCTGGCAAAAGATATTCGATTAATAAACAGCGAAATTCCTATTATCTTTTTAACAGCTAAATCGATGAAAGAAGATGTTTTAGAAGGATTTAAGCTGGGGGCCGACGATTATATGACCAAACCATTTAGCATGGAAGAACTACTGGTTAGAATTGAAGCTGTGCTAAGAAGAACTTCGGGAGTAAAATCTGAAAATACTCAGGAAGAATTTAAATTAGGACATTTACTTTTCGATGCAAAAAAACAATTTTTGCAGGATGGTGAAAAAACAATTAAGCTGACTACCAAAGAGTCTGAACTTCTAAAACTTTTGTGTAACAATGTAAACAAAGTATTAGAACGTAATCTGGCTTTAAAAACAATATGGTCGGATGATAATTATTTTAATGCCCGAAGCATGGATGTTTACATTACCAAACTTCGTAAACACCTAAAAGCAGAACCTAGCATCGAAATTATTAATGTTCATGGTAAAGGATATAAGCTAATTATGTAAGAACATAATTCAAAAAACAACAACAAACTAAAAGGTGCTGCTCAATTTGGGCAGCATTTTTTTTATGCCTGATATAATTCTATTTGCTTCCTTTTGTTTCCCTTTCTTTCCATTAACTTGTGCACACAGCACTTCCTAAATCTCTCCAAAAAAATGAGTAAGTTAAAAAATAGCTATAAAAAAAGCTGCCCGAAAAATCGAACAGCTTCTATATATTATTTTAATGCAGACAGAATCTATAAAAACGATCTGATTACATATTTAATCTAATTTAAGAACCGCTAGGAAAGCCTTCTGTGGTACTTCAACATTACCAACCTGTTTCATACGTTTCTTTCCTTTTTTCTGCTTCTCAAGCAATTTACGCTTACGCGTGATATCACCACCATAACATTTTGCGGTTACATCTTTACGAACTGCCTTAACTGTTTCACGAGAAATAATTTTCGCTCCAATTGCTCCCTGAATGGCAATATCGAACTGCTGACGAGGAATTAAATCTTTCAATTTCTCACACATGCGTCGTCCGAACGATTGTGCATTATCGAAGTGAATTAAGGTAGAAAGAGCATCAACACCTTCTCCATTCAACAGAATATCCAGTTTAACCAATTTAGCCGGACGGAAACCAATCTGGAAATAATCGAAAGAAGCATATCCTTTTGAGATACTCTTTAGCTTATCGTAAAAATCGAATACAATTTCACCTAGTGGCATCTCGTAAGTCAACTCTACCCTATCGCTGGTTAAATATTGCTGATTGGTCATAACGCCACGCTTGCTCATGCAAAGGTTCATTAAAGGACCAATAAATTCTGATTTAGAAATAATTTGAGCACGAATGTAAGGCTCCTCAATAAAATCCAATGCATTAGGATCCGGCATATCCGAAGGATTGTGCATTTCGAATTCTTCACCTTTATTGGTATGTGCAATGTACGAAACGTTAGGAACGGTTGTAATCACATTCATATCGAACTCACGATCTAAACGCTCCTGAATAATTTCCATGTGTAATAAACCAAGAAATCCACAACGAAAACCAAAACCAAGTGCCATCGACGATTCCGGCTCAAAAGTAAGAGAAGCATCATTCAGCTTCAATTTTTCCATTGCCGCACGCAAGTCTTCATAATCTTCCGAAACAATAGGATAAACTCCGGCAAATACCATAGGTTTTACCTCTTCAAATCCATCAATACCTTCTTCACAGGGTCTATCTCTATGGGTAACCGTATCTCCTACTTTTACCTCGGTAGAAGTTTTAATACCTGAAATAATATATCCTACATCTCCGGTTTTTAGCACATCTCGAGGTTCCTGTATTAATCGCAATACTCCAATTTCATCAGCCTGATATTCTTTATCTGTATTTACAAATTTTACAGTATCGCCTTTCTTAATTTCCCCGCTCATTACGCGGATATAAGCAATAATTCCTCGAAAAGAATTAAACTCCGAATCAAAAATCAAGGCCTGAAGTGGTGCATCAGCTTCTCCTTCAGGAGCTGGAACACGATCAACAATGGCTTCTAAAATATCAGGAACACCTTCGCCGGTTTTTCCACTGGCGGCTAAAATATCATCAATATCGCATCCCAAAAGGTCTACAATTTGGTCTTTTACATCTTCAGGATTCGCATTTGGCAAATCGATCTTATTTAATACCGGAATAATTTCCAGATCATTCTCAATAGCCAAATACAAATTTGAAATTGTTTGTGCCTGAATTCCCTGTGTAGCATCTACAATTAGCAAAGCACCTTCGCAGGCAGCAATGGAACGTGAAACCTCGTAAGAGAAGTCGACATGACCAGGAGTGTCAATCAGGTTTAAGGTATATTTTTCACCATCGCGCATGTAATCCATTTGTATGGCATGACTCTTAATGGTAATTCCACGCTCACGTTCCAAATCCATATCATCGAGTACCTGAGCTTGTTTCTCACGATCGGTAATGGTATTGGTTACGTCTAACAAACGGTCGGCCAAGGTTGATTTACCATGGTCGATATGAGCTATAATGCAAAAATTTCGAATATTCTTCATACTATCAATTACGAATTACAAAATCAATTACAAATCTTCAAATCAATTACGAATTATTTATAGTTCGTAATCTGTAATTTACTAATTCGTAATTGGATTCGCAAAGATATTCAAATCCTTTGAATAAATGGAATCTGTAAATGAATCTAGCGTAAATAATAAGAAACTTTTGTATAAAAAGTACAAAATTAAAAATAGTCCAATTCAATCGTTAAGGTAAATCTACTGCAAGCAAGAACTAAAATTTTACTTTTTGAATTGCTCCATTGGTTCTCCTAACTATCAATTCAACATGTAAAATTGCTAGTCCCGAACTCCAGGGCAGTGATTTTACACGTAAAATTGCCTCCTTGGTTCTCCGGAATGCCAATTTAAAATGCAAAATTGTACGATCCGTAAATCGGTATTCTCAAATTCAAGCGTAGAATTGCTCTCTTGGTTCTCTGGTCAACCTAATCAACACGCAGAATTACTACTCCCGAACTCCAGGGCTGAGATTTTACACGTAAAATTACCTTATTGGTTGTCCGGGCAACTTATTTAAAACATAAAATTACAATTCATCTATAACATAATTATAAATCCAGATTCTTGAAAGGCCAATATAGTTACACAACAAATTTAGATTGATTATGAATAGTTTTAGATCTCTCTATTTTCAACACAACTCACGCTTACAATCATAACTCTTTGATAATCTGATGTTATTTTTAACCATTATCTATTGTGGAATTATTTCTTTATTCATAACTTCATGTAAGTGTTAAATAACTAATTGCTAGATCTTAAATTTTAAAGTATGTTCAATTCTATTAAATTTCACAAGATGCATTTGGCAGACTATCTTTTATTAGGTTCCAAAACATCGAACATTTTGGGTAAATACGACGAAACAGAACTTCAGTTAATCAAGCCAAAAACCAAGGTAAATGTTACCGTAAATAATTTGGAAGATAATATGAAGATCTCCCAAAGTAGTATGCGTACCAGCGAACTAGCAGCCAAAGATCACAGAAGAGACGACGGCTGGAAATGTTTCATGTACCTGGTAATTTCTCAATCGTACAAAGAAGATGATGAGATACGTACCAATGCCGAAAAATTATTAAGTATTGTTCGCTCACCTGAAATGCGCATTTACGATATGGGTTATCAGGATCAGACTGCCAATATGATTAATTTTTTTAATAAAATTGATTCCAGTGAAGAGCTAAAAGCTGCCATTACAGCCATTGGCGCCGATAATCATTATGCTTTCCTGAAAACTTCTCAGCAAGATTTTATTGACAAGGAAGAAGAGAAAATCAAAGAAGAGGCCGAAAAGCCAAATGCAGAAGGGGTAAAAGCCGCTAAAGAAGTACGCAAGGCCATTGAAGCATTAGATCGCTTTTTAATGGTAATGAAAGAAATGACCGATAAAACAGAATACGACGATATTGCTGCTGAAATTAACGAGGTAATTAAAGACATTAACTCACGAATTGCAGCACGAATAACCAGACAAGAAAACTCTAAAGAGGAAGAAGAAGCTTCAATGCAAGAATAATCATTTTGTTTTCGTTTTAAGTTTAGGAAGGATGCCTTGGGTGGGTGTCCTTCCTTTTTTACCTTAATTCGAACCAAAATTACTCCTTCAGCAACTATTTTAATATCGCACCCATCGCAGATAGTGCGAGCGTATTTTGGGGGCTTAAAAATACACAGTTCTTATTTTCACCATAATTAATGACTCCTCGTAAGTTTTGAGTTTATTGAGCTAGAACAGCTCCTATTTTTCCTCCAATCTCAAAAACTATAATACCAACTATTGCCATTAAAATTAATACGTACTTAAGTTGCTTTTTTGTTAATTCAATTTTCATAGTAATTTAAATTTATTATACAATTAAGTCCTTTCGTGTGGCAGCTACATACCCACAATAATTCTTGCCAAAATTTATTTGTATTTGAATCGAGAAAATGCAGCACTCCATTCAATTAAGCTAAAACTCACATAATAAAACATTCGGAGTTCTTGAATATGTAATTTCTGTTTGTAATTTCTTAAAATTTAGATACAGATAGCTAAAATAATTAATTCTTACGTTTTTAACAAAAAATTAATTAAATAATTAATACAATAAACCACACGAAAGGATTCGTGCGGCAGTTAGAAAGCAAAACGAATTCCTGCTTTAAAGTAAAAATCTTTGGTATCGAAACTAGTTGTAGTGGTTTGCACTCCATTTTCGAAATATTGAATTGAAGAATCCTTTAAAGAAATATCTGTTGTTTTACGAGTTAAAAAGAATCCTGATTTTTCTTTTATAAATAATCGGTCTCTATCATTGATATCCACCCGATATCCCCCGGTAATAAACAAAGAATAAAATTGATAAATTCGTGTTTTCAAACCCAAATCAAACGAAATCCCTTGCTTTTTCTTTCCTACAAAAAAAGCCACCTTATCTGCCCTTATTTTCTTTCCGCCAGTTTTAAAATCCGACTCCGATTTAAAATCACCAATATGCTGACCATTATTTGAAAAATAATAGTTCATTCCTGCAACAAGTAGCAATTGATTCCCCCTATTGATTAGAGGTGTTTCATAAGCGAAACCTATTGAATTAAGACTAGCAAAATTCTTGCTAATTGATTCCTGCATCTCAAAATTCACATCCCAATGAGGGTTTAACTTATAGCCCATTTTCATTCCAAAAGTATAAAAGGGATCTGAGCTACTCATTGACTTATCGAATATCTGATATTCTGTTGGAGAAAATTGAATACTCGCATTGTTAATTTTATCATTTGATTTAAATTCAAAACTAAGATCAAAATACATTTTGGTAATCACTTGAACCATTTTTTTTCGAAATTGATAACCTTTTGGCAACTGATGCTTTTTATGTAGTATTTTTTGAGCTTTACCAGGGCTATATTCTATTAATTTATTTAGTGAGCTATCTGCAATAATTATATTTTCTTCCTTCCAATTAGAATCCTTAATATCATTTGCAGTCACATAAAATACATCTCTATATTCTGTTTGCTCCGGAAAAGGAATTGGTTTTACATTCTCTATTTGTATATCAGTACCAAGAAATTCGTTGAATTGAATTAATTCAGATTTTGTTTTTTTATTATAAAACTTCTCTTCATCAGAAATATATGAAAGAAAGTATTTACCCTTCCAGTTTCTGTATTTTGTTATTAGTTTTCTTTGCTTCACTCGCAAAGCATTTAATACAAGTTCACTGTTTCTTTTTTCGAAACCATAATCAGAATATTCACATTCGCAATACAAATAAGCTAATGAGTTAATATCTAAATAAAACTCCCCTTGATATGATACCTTAGCATTTACTTTAGGTTTAAAATTTATTCTATATACAGCTTGACCATCTAAAACATCTTTATAAATACTATAATCATAGTTTTTAAAATTATTGGGAGATAAATAATTTGCCCTAATTTTTACATCATCGTAATTTATAGGCATGTGAACTCCTCCATACCACATTACAGAGCTGTAATCCTGATATAACGGATGTTTATTCATTCGACTTTTGTCAATTTTAACTTGCCCTTTTAAAGATTTAGTATATGAAGTTTTAAATACATCAAGAATTGCCTCTCCAAAATATAAATATTCATTATTTTCCGACGAATAATATGCTTCCCTATAAAAACCTTTCATTCTTGTATCAAAATCAGGGTAATTGTCTTTAATTTTTCCATAAGCACGACGAAGCAAGGCAAGCAGCGTATCCTTAGGCATAACCAATACTTCTGCCAAATCACAAGTATCTTTTTGTAAACTAATCTGTATTGGAGAATGTATTTTATCTATAGCCAATTCCTGCATTTGATAACCAATACATGAAATACACAATTTACCGGATTGTAGGTGTTGTGGAATTTTAATGGAGAACTTCCCATCTCGATTTGAAATGCTTCCTATGTAAGAATCTTTTACGAAAATTGAACTCCCGGGTATTGGTTTTCTATCCTGATCCAACACATTCCCTTTAATATTTATTTGTCCAGATATTTCACCAGAACAAAAAAATAAAAAACTAAAAAGACAACTTAAAATAACTTTATTCATTAAAAACAATTATAATTAGAAAAGCTAGAGCCTTTTAAATAAATGAAAATTGCTAATTTTTATTTATTTCTCAGGATCTTTACTCAAAAGTTTTACAAGTACACCTACAATGAATAAAACATTCGCTGCCATTCACCACTGCACAAATTCTTTCCTGTGGTAGCTACATACCCACTATAATTCCTTCCAAAATTTATTTGTATTCGAATCGAAAAAATGCAGCACTCCATTCAATTAAGCTAAAACTCACATAATAAAACATTCGGAGTTCCTAAATATGTAATTTCTGTTTGTAATTTCTTAAAATTTAGATACAGATAGCTAAAATAATTAATTCTTATATTATTAACAAAAAATTAATTAATACAATAAACTACACGAAAGGATTCGTGTGGCAGTTAGGGGTTAAAAATTAATTCAACCCATTTACACACTTTTCAGGATAGTGTCGGAAAACACCTTCTTTTTACTCAGGACATCTTTCTAATAAAATATTAATCTCAGAATGTAATGAGAATCTGCCAAGGTCATAATTTGTACTTACTACATCTGCCTTAGCCAAAAATCTACAAGCTTTAAGAAATACATCTTTTGCCTCGTATTTTTTGTTTTCTGCCAACAAAATTTCACCTTCCTCTTTTAGTAAAATTGCATAAGCTTGTAGTTTCTGTTCACTTTGCTCTAACTCTAAATCGATATCTTCGAAATAGGTATTATAAGCTTCATTTACTTGCTCCATAGCCTGAACGTATTGTCCACACTCTTTCATTTGAACAATTTTAGCAACACCCCTACTTAAATCCTCTAACAATCTCTCTATAAAATCTTTGGATTGTATCATGCTATTTCTTTTAACTCAGTAAGCTTTACTTTATGAATTAATTTTTTCATTAAATAACCCAATAAAGCCAACGATACTAAAATAATATAGATTGAATAATCACCATAAATATCAGAAACGCTAGTAATTTGATTACTACCCAATTTAAAATGAACATACGAAGTGAAAAGTCCCGTTAAATTGGCAACTGAATGTAAAATAATGGTAACACCAATACTTCTGGTTTTGTAATAAATCCATCCAAAGAAAAAGCCTAGTGGTATAGCTCCAATTAACTGATGTGGATAAATATGTAGTAAACCAAATATTATTGCTGAACTTATTATTGCTTTTTGAGGCGAATATGTATTTAACAAACCTTTTAAAATATAATTCCTAAATATAATTTCTTCGAAGAATGGAGCAAGAATAACAGGTCCAATGAAAGCTATTACTGATACAAATGGAGAAACATTCTGGCTTGCTGGATAAAATATAAAGGTTAAAAACTTTGAACATGGACTATAAAATCCAACTTGAAATAAAACTACCACTATTAATGATAAGGGTAATATAAAAAGTTTACTCAATTTAAAATCATAAGAGAACCCCCTTCTTCTATTAATAATATGAAAAATACCTATCCCGCTAAGAACTCCTGGAGCAATCATAAAATTAATCAATTCCTCAAAAGGTAAATGCTTTAAATATTGATTTGAAATAAATACAAAAGGAAATAAACAAATAAAAAAGATTATTACTAAAAATATCGATTGCTTAATTGTACTAGGAAAAAAATTTTTCATGTCTAAATATATTAATAGCAAATGCGCAAGCTTTGACTAAGCTTGCACATTAATTTTTATTAAAGTTGATTAGCAACCCATGCTACACCTCTTTCAACTGCGACTACTGCATTTGCAGCTGCACATGCAAGTCCTACAAAAGGATTTGTAGTTGCTTTGTCACTCCATACCCAATCCCAGTATTCCATTCCACCATTAATTGCTTTCAATTCTTTTTCATTTAAATCTTTCATTTTCACAAAATTTTAAATTGTTAATAATTCATTTAATTTTGTGCAGGCTTTATAGCTAAGTCCGATTAACAGCAATAGTTTTTGCGAACACTTCTGTTTTTCGGGCTTTTTTTATTGTAACCTACACTTTTTTGTATTTGTATTGGCCAATTCTAAATACGACTATAAAGATAATCGCAAACAGTCCAGTTAACTTGGACTTTACAATATTTTTAACTAAAAATTAATTAATACAATAACACGAAAGGATTCGTGCGGCAGCTAGAGGGTAAGAATGAGATAATGCGAATAATAGTGAAGAAATAAGCAATGCATATACAAATTGTTTTGTTTTGTTCTTAATTATTGTTTGGCAAATAGATATTATTGTTGTTTGAAAAACAATCGTTTCCCACAAAGGTAAAACGATAACTGTAAGAATTAATGATGGAATTAGTCCTATATTATCCAAAACATTAATCATTTCATTATCAAATTGAATATTACGAAAAATGAATAAAACATTTGGCAAAAATATTAACCCCAATAATACAATAAACAGCCAAACAACATTCGACCTATTCAGAAAAACAGTTAATCTCTTCATAAATTTTTACAATACTAATGCTATAAAGTTGTGAATCCCATGAATACTTACTACTAAAAAAAAACCATATTTCTTATAAAAAGCAAAGTAAGTTGCAATGGATAAAATTACTCCAGCTATTATTGCATAAGCCGTATAAAAACCACTACTATCATGAATAAATCCGAAAATAATTGAAGATAGCAAAACATAGGGTACTAAGTTGAATTTTGGCCTTTGTATAAATTTTCGTACTAATTTTAAAACTAAGTATTGAAAGCAGAAAGTCTCAATTATAGGATCAATAGTAATAACCGTTATAATTGTTATCCAATAGCCTAATTCCCTAAATGATCGATCAACTCCTGAATTAATAAAATACTCAGATGGTAGCATAATAACTACCATATCTAATATAAAAAAAAATAACAGAAAAAAACCAACATACATAATTGGTTTTGCACGAAGTAAAAAACTCACCATATTAGTTCATAATGTTACAGCCAATTCATTTTATCGCAAAAAATTACATTTAATATAAAAGGATGCTTTTATGGCATCCTTTTAATTCAAAATTACATACCACCGCGAGTAGTCCATAATAAACTTCCATCGATTTCAGAACAGTTTCCAGCATGCCCTTTTGCCAGATATCCAAAAGCATATCCAATCCAACCAGCAACAGTTCTACCACCTCCACCTTCAACTCTTCGCAATTCCTTTTTTGATAATTCTTTATACATATCTTTACTTTTTTATTAAATATTATTTTTTCCCTGCATCTTTCCAACCATCCTTAAAACCTTCGACAAACTCCCAAAAAGTATCTTTAATGTCATCAAGAACAGGAATTCTACCGCCATCAATAACTCTTAATTCATTTTCATTTAAATCTTTCATTTTCACAAAATTTTAAAATATTAATAATTCAATTAATTTTGTGCAGGCTTTATAGCTAAGTCCGATTAACAGCAATAGTTTTAGCGAACACTTCTGTTTTTCGGGCTTTTTTTATTGTAACCTACACTTTTTTGTATTTGTATTGGCCAATTCTAAATACGACTATAAAGATAATCGCAAACAGTCCAGTTAACTTGGACTTTACAATATTTTTAACAAAAAATTAATTAATACAATAACACGAAAGGATTCGTGTGGCAGCTAGGGGTAAATTCATAATTACTAAAGCCCATGTGACACATGAGAAAAATTTTCTCCAAGAGTTATCCAAAAATTCCTAATATAACTTTCTAATGAATAAGCCCAACCGTAAGATCCTTCCATCGCCTTTCCTCCTCCATATTTGGCAACTCTCCTCTATACTTTAAGATCTTACACTATAATTTTGTAATTATTCCATAATCTTTTTTTTTAAATACATTTATTTAGACTTAATCTTTAATCCACTTAAAATTAATATTAAGGCTAATGAAAAAAGTATAATTAAATTAACATTTTTACTAGTAGGAATTGATAAAAAACTATAATTCTGAGTTTTCACAGACAGCATTGTATCAAAAAAAAACACTAAACATACTATTCCAAGTACGAAGAATATGTTCATAATAAATTTATATTTTTTCATTTTAAAATATTTTTATAAATCGCTGACTCATTGCCCGCCCATTCTATTATTAATTCTACAGTAAAACTATATTCATTAGACTTAATCTTTAATCTACTTGAAATTAAAACTAAACTGCCGGCTTGTTGCCCATTAATCCATCATAAACCCCATGGGCAAAATACATAATAGCATCAACACATAAAATTGTAGAAACTAAATTGGTTTCCAATGTTTTCCTGGATTGATTGAATATGGAGATCTCGAATAGTTAAGTATATTTTTCATTTCTACCCCTTTATTCCCTGTTTTATAAAAAGGTAACCCTAAAAATAGATTTTTTTTTGAACAATAATATTACACATCTGTAAAATACAATAACACAGTATTTTACATATCTAAAATTTAAGGTACTTTCTACTCTCAATTCTTAAAAAATATTTTTCCTAAAATGTAGGGTAAGAATACTCTTAGTCGGTTCATTAACAAACGAGCTCAATACCGATTCGTATTTTAACTATCATTTGTTACAAATAGTATACAACTGATCCTAAAATATCTATCGATCTAATACTTACGTAATTTAATAAATCATTAATCGTAAAATCATAAAAATTATAATCATGAAAAAATTTTCTTTAATCTTAATGGCCGCACTTGCCTTTACTTTTTTCTCTTGTGATAATTCCGACGATGTTGAAGAAATTAAGGCCGACAGTAATGTGAAATTAAATACTACTGTTGCAACTGTTGTGGAAACCGAAGAAGCATCGGAAGCTGTAATGGAAGTAGCAGATTATGAAGTTGACCTTTTTTCTTTTATGGAAAGTGAATACACTGAGGCTACCGGCACAAAAAGCGGAGACAGTAATCGTTATGGACAACTGTTTAAACAATGGAACCGCTACAAAGGAAACGAAATGCCAGATATAAGTATTGAGTTTGGCGAAGATGGAAAATTCCCAATGACAATTACTATTGAGTATGACTCGACAGAGGTGAATAGTGGTAAAATTATTGATGGACTTATTACCATTGTTATGAATGCTGCTCCCTGGAGCGATGATGCCGTTCGTGAAATATCAATGAATTTAATGATCGATTCTGTTGCAATTGAAGGAACAAAACGTGTTGAATTTACTGGCGAACAAGGTGTATCTAAAAAATGGGAAATTACCAGCGAAATAACTTTCACCTACCCCGATGGAACAGAACTATTCAGATCGGCAGAAAGAACAAGAGAATGGATTTCTGGTTTAGATACAAAATGGGATTTAAGCGACGATAAAGTTCAAATTACTGGTTCGGTAACTTGTGTTGACACCGAGCAAAATGAATATTCAAAACTTATTGATCCTGAAAATCCATTAATTAGAATTGGTACATGCCGCCTTATTGTACAAGGAGTTGTAATATTCTCGCAAAATGGAGAAGAATTTGCAAGATACGATTATGGAAATGGCGAATGTGATAATTTTGCTACTTATACCTACATAAATAAAGATGGTGAGCAAGTGAGCGAAGAAGTTGAAATTGGCAAATGCACAAGAAAAATAAACTCTGCTAACAACTAAAGTTTAATACAAGCCTTGAAGGTGCAGAAATACTATTTTTAATTACTTCTGCACCATTCATTCGCTAAAAACACTTATATTTACTCTAACCAATCCTCTAAGTTTGACACAAGAAGAATTTAAAATCTTATTTGATAAACACTTCGACAGTATCAGAAACTATATTTTTTATCGATCTGGAAACGAAGAGTTAGCTACTGATATTGCTCAGGAAAGCTTCATGAAAATATGGGAAAAGGATTTAATCTATAATGAAAAACCAATTAAATCTTTATTGTATAAAATATCAAACGACATTTTTATCAGTAAATACAGAAGAGAGAAAGTAGAATTAAAGTATTTAACAAAACTGGAACCTTCGGTAAACAACCATTCTCCCGAAAAACAATTACAATACAAAGAGCTAAAAGATACTTACGAATCAGCTTTGGCAAACTTATCGGAAAAACAAAGAGTGGTTTTTCTAATGAGTAGAAACGAAGGTTTAAAGTATCAGGAAATTGCCGACAGACTGGAATTAAGCGTAAAGGCAGTTGAAAAAAGAATGAGTCATGCATTATCGTATTTAAGAAATGCTTTAGGAAAATAAATGGAAAAACAGGATAAAAATATAAACTCAAATTCGGATTTGAATTTTATAAATTCACTTCCCAAAATCGAAGTCAGCTATTCCAAATCTAAGCAAGAGGCTTGGAAAGAACTTTCGGCTCTTACCTCTGTGTCGAAACCAAAAGCAAAAACCATTTCACTTTCGTGGATAAAATATGCAGCTGCTGCCTGTATTTTAATATTACTAGGTTTAAGTAGTTTTATTTATACATATACAACAACAATAAATTGTCCTAAAGGCGAGCATTTAAGTGTTGTATTACCCGATAATTCGACAATTGAATTAAATGCAAACTCGAGCCTTTCGTACAAACCATATTGGTGGAACTACTCCCGAAAAGTAAAATTCGAAGGAGAAGCATTTTTCGATATCACTAAAGGAAGCAAATTCGAAATTGAATCGAACTATGGAAAAACTTTTATTTTAGGAACAAGTTTTAATATTTATGCTCGAGGCAATAATTACAAAGTAACTTGCTATACCGGAAAAGTAAAAGTCGTATCAAAAGTCACATCCGACAAAATTTTACTACATCCTAAAGATCATGCTTATCTTACCAAAAACGGTAAACTAAAGGTTTTTAATGATGAAAAAGCCAAGGAAAAAATACTTTGGCGCAATCATCTTTTCTTTTTTACCGATACCCCTTTAAAAACAGTTTTTGAAGAAATAGAGCTACAATATGATATAAATATCGTAGAAAAGGGTAAATTTAATCAAACGCATACCGGTAACTTTGGCAAAGAAAAATCTGTTGAAAAAGTATTATATAATGTTTGTAAGCCTAATGGTTTAAAATTTGTGAAAGGTCCGGGTAAAAATTATATTATAACCAAAATTTCCCCTAAGTGAAACAGTTTATAGCCCTTATATTCTTTGTTTTCGGATTACAAATAGCGAATGCTAATGCTCAAAAAATTGAAATAAATACAAACGAAAAGGAACTTAGTGAGATACTTATTAAGCTAAGAGATAGCTATGATTTTCAGTTCTCCTACAATAACGATTTACTTTCCTCTTATAGCCTCAGTGTAAACAAATCGTTCTCTTCAAAAGAGAAAGCCGTAGCTTACCTTTTAAAACAATTTCCCCTTAAGTATGAACTTTCGGGTGATGTTTTTCTAATCTATCCCGAAAAAAAAAGTAAACAATATCGCATTTTTGGCCAATTTCTCGACAAAGAAAGTCTGGAACCACTTCCCTTTTCTCACCTATCAATTAACGGACAACAAATGGCTACCGACGAAATGGGCAACTTTTCTTTCACCTCACAAACCGATAGTGTTTATAGAGTTCTTGCCTCTCATTTAGGTTATTTTATACACGATACTATTGTTAAATATGGCGATAATCAGAAATTTTACCTTACAGCAGCCACTACCGATTTAGACGAAGTAATAGTAAGCGATAAAATTGTTCAAACCTTTATTAAAGAAAATAATCAGGCCGGCAACTTAAAATTAAACCATAAAATTGCAGGCTTTTTACCTACAAACAACGACAATTCTGTTTTTGAATTATTGCGCTTACAACCAGGAATTTTAGCAGCAGGAGAACAAAAAAACGATATCAGTATTTGGGGATCCTATGAAGGTGAAAGTCAGGTATTATTTGATGATATTACCCTATGGGGACTAAAAAATTTTTATGAAGATATTGGGCCTGTCAACCCTTTGGTTGTTAAAAACATTGAAGTTCTTAAAGGAGGTTACGATGCCCGATATGGCGATAGAGTTGGCGGAATTGTTCACATTACTGGCAAAAATGGTAACAAAATAAAACCTACTCTTAACTTAGCTTTAAATAATATTACTGCCAGCGGATCTTACGAACAACCTATCGGAAAAAAATCTTCGCTCCTATTAGCATTCCGGCATACTTATTACAATTTATTTAAAAACGAGCAAATTAAATTTACTTCATCAAATGCAGATTCCGATCAGCTAAATAATCAGTCCTTTTCGGCTTTTAATTTAGATGTAGCTCCCAATTATAAATTTCGCGATGCAAACATAAAATTCTCAAGCAACTGGAACAATGGAGATCAATTAAGCATTAGCCTTTTGGGTGGTGAAGACCGATACTCATACGATATTACCAATAAAAACCTTACAAATGCAAAAAAATACAGATTCGAAGGAAGTTATCAATACGGAGGATCGGTAAAATATAATAAAGTATGGAACAATGGAAACACCACAGCTATTTCTGTCTCTAGATCCGAACTCGATAAAAACACAACCGATCAGACAATAATTGAAAATGATCGCTTTAATTACCTTCGAATACGAAAAGACGATAGATCGTATAATAACATAAAAGAATACAGAGCAAAATTAATGAATCGATTTGTTCTGTCTGAAAATCTGGCGATAGAAACCGGTATTAATTACACGCAAAATAATGTCGATTTAAAAGAAGATTCTCTGGGTATTAATATTCTTCATATCAATTCTAAAATTGATAAAATCGGAGCCTATTTTCAGAATATTTTTAATATCAATAAAAGTATTGCACTTAAAACAGGTTTTCAGGCAAATTATCCGGTACACTTAAAAAAACTTTATTGGGAACCACGTGCTTCGCTTAGCATAAAAGCCAATAACGAACTGTCATTTAACGGCGCTTTTGGTTTGTACAAACAATTTATTTCTAAGAGTTCGGTTCTTAGTAATAATGGTAGTTACCGATACATTTGGGTAGGCTCAAATGAAAATATTCCTGTGGTTAAAGCAGAACATTATGTTTTAGGTGGATCGTATCACCAAAACAATTTTACATTTAGTGTTGAAGGATACTATAAAAAAACCGATGGACATACCCGTTACTATAAGTATAGAACAGTAGAAAATATATCGCTAGGTAAAAGCAAAAGCTATGGTATCGACTTTTTTGCAAAAAAAGATTTTGGAGAACATACTTTCTGGGTTTCGTACTCCTTGAGTAAAACCAAAGAAAATTTCGATTATTTCCGCGAAGAAGGCGAATATGTAAGAGCATTACACGATCAAACACACGAAATTAAAACCGCAGGTTTACTTTCTCTAAAACCATTTTACTTGTCAGCAAATTATATTTATGGGTCGGGTTTTCCCATATTTTCTGCTTATAATACAATTATATCAGAACCTAATTACCAAAGATTAGATGCAGCGATAATCTATAAATTTAAAGTTAAAAAGCTAAAATCGGAAGTTGGTATTCTATTTCATAATATTTTAGATAAGAAAAATATTACCACAGAATCGTTCGAAAAGGTTCCCTTAAACCAAATTAATAGCATTAGTGTTTATACCGAGGCAATTCCAAGTTCAATTCGCTTGTATTTTAAAATTTCAATTTAATTTTAAGACAAAAAAAATACCGGACAAGAAATTATTCCTGTCCGGTAATCACAACTAAATATTAAAACATAATCAAAAAGATGGTCAAATTAATTATACCTCGTCATTAAAGACTTTTTCAAGGTATATATAACAAGAAGAATCTAAGCGATCCGATAAAGTTTGGAATGTTTCTTCAAAAAGTATAATCACACCTAACTTACTTTTAAACTACTAATTCTAACGGATTGGATTTGTTTGATAACAAACAAGCCAAAAAGAAATATAAAATCCTCACTCACCGTCACAACTTAGCTTCTTCATGTTGGTTAATAGTCAGATTCATAAAAGCACAAGGGGGATAGTGCTTTTAATTCACTGTCTAAAGCAATTGAGCTAACAATCACAAATGGTTTTTCAAAGTACGCTATCACCAGAAATTTCTTCGAAACAACTTTTTAAAGTGTCCATGCGTTTCCGGTAAATTGGAGTTTTTGTTGCACTTGCAGTCTTATCCTTAAGTTTAACAACAATTTCGTGTTTAAAGTTTTCAAGCTCTTCTCCACTAATTGTTTCTTTTATTGATTTAGCAACACTTTCCAAATCGATTAAATCGGCAAATTTTTCTACAAGAACTCTTCCAACTTCTTTTGCCTGATATCTACTTAGGTTGTGTAAATCATTATTTACTCCAATACATTCAAGAGCCTGATTTATTCCAATAACTATTTCAGGTTTATCAGAATTTGTTAATTTTGATAACAGATTTGTTGTAGTCATATTCTGTTTCTTCTTTATTTTAAAGTATCATTCTCTTGATTTGATATTTCAAAAGTAAGCGATTAAACAAGTTTGTGAAAATCGTTTTTTAATAGAATATACGAAGTTCAAACAATATGAAAACCAGAAACACTACTGTATACCAAGTGGTTAACTTACACATTTATTACAATGCCTAAACAACAAATAGATCCTCTGTTTCAATTAATTAAATCGATTTCGAAATCTGAGAAAAGGAATTTTAAATTGTATGCTAACAGAATTAGCAGCGATAAAGAGACAAAATTCTTACAGCTTTTTGATGTTTTGGATAAAATGGATGAGTATAACGAACTTATAATTTTAAAAAAAGCAAAGGATATTAAGCAGTCGCAACTTCCGAATCTTAAAGCTCATCTTTACAAACAACTTTTAACCAGCTTAAGGTTAACTCAGGTTAATCACGATATTAGCATTAGTATTCGTGAGCAAATTGATCATGCAAAAGTTTTATACAATAAAGGATTATATCAGCAAAGCCTGCGTATTCTGGATAAAACCAAAACATTAGCACGCAAAAACATGAAAAACATTCTTGTTTTTGAGATTATTCAGTTCGAAAAACTAATAGAATCGCAATATGTAACCAAAAGTATTGAAAACAGAGCCGAAGAAATAACACGAGAGGCAAGCCAAATTAGTAAAACGATGGAGGGTGTTGTGTTTTTCTCCAATATGTCGATCCGATTATACGGTTTATACCTTAAAGTTGGCTATGTGCGTAACGAAAAAGACATGTTAATGGTTAAGGAGTTTTTTAATACCAATCTTCTTCCGTACGATATTCAAACACTTAGTTTTTTCGAAAAACTTTATTTGTACCAATCCTATGTTTGGTACTATTTAATTGTTCAGGATTTTTTAATGTGCTATAAATATGCACAAAAATGGGTCGATTTGTTCTTAACAAATCCCGAAATGATACCTGTTCATACCGATTTATATTTAAAAGGACTAAACAATGTTTTAGTAGCCCTATTCTATACAAACCATGTAAGCACTTTCAAGAAAAATTTACGTTTACTCCGAAAATTAGAGACAAAAGATCAGTTCAAACACAATTCCAACTTAAATATTCTGCTTCAGATGTTTTTGTTCGTGCATCGAATTAACAGACATTTTATGGAAGGAACGTTTAATAAAGGAATTCATCTTGTTCCTAAAATTGAGAACTTTCTGGCAGAACATAAAGTCGGAATGGACAACCATAGGGCTTTGGTATTTTATTATAAAATAGCCTGTTTATATTTTGGAAATGGACAATACAAAGAGGCTATAAAATATCTAAATCGTATTTCAGATGTTCGCGATACTTCGCTACGCGGCGATATTCACTGTTTTGGCAGAATTCTTAATTTAATTAGTCATTACGAACTGGAAAATACCGAATTACTAGAATATCAAATACGATCTACATATAGATTCCTTGCTAAAATGGATGACTTACAGGAAGTTCAAAAATATATTCTTCGCTTTCTTAGAAGATTAAGCTCAATTAGTCCAGATCAGCTAAAAGATGAATTAAAAAAATCGAGAATAGATCTGCAAAAGTTAGCTAACGATCCGTATGAAAAAAGAGCATTTTTATATCTTGATATTATTTCCTGGCTCGATGCTAAAATAAAAAATCGCCCGGTTCAGGAAGTTATTATGGAAAAAATAGAAAAAAATAAAAGATAAATTGAAGAGGATAATTACTATCCTCTTTTTTTATTCTTTCAGCGTGCTATAAATATTTAATTCTAAAAATTATTTACCATTTAATTTCCTAATTCATTTTTATTTATTTTTTCGATACGTGTATACCAACATTAAATTGTCATATCTACAAACAACAATGGTTCGTATTTACAAAATCGATAAACATGAAAAATTTATTAATAATATGCCTTTCTTTTTTTGTTAGCAGTTGTGCTAGTTCCTATGTTACCTTTGAAAATATCGAGGAAGCTCAAAAAGCATATCAGCAAATTTTTGTTGTAAGTATATTTAATGATATTAATCTTAAAACATTAAACAGAGAAACTTACAACGATTATTTTCGCGATAATATTAATAACATTGAAAATATGGATAGCAGAAAAATAATGGAAAACTGCATCTATGATAAAATTGCCAATTCAAGAACATTACTTACAAGATCGAGTCAGGAGTTTAAAGTTAATGTTGATATAAATTACTCCGATTTTATGCAAAAACTAAAAGAATCGGATTGCTCTGCAATTTTAGTAGTTAACCAAACCTCCTATTATTATGATGTTAGTGAAAGAATTAACTCCTATGGTGAAATTAAAAAATCGGAAAGTCCAAATGCAGTATTTCATGCCTATTTAGTAGATGCTAAAAGCCTGCAACCTGTTTGGGTGGGTAAAATTTACTCTTCGGGAACATCATGGGATTATGCGGAAACAATATACAATAGCATGAGTAAAAGACTAAACAAGAGATTAATAAAAGATCATTTTTTAATGCCACCTTTAGTTATTCACAAATACAAGTACTAAAAAAGGCGACCAATGGTCGCCTTTTATAATATATCGATGAAATAAATTTTACATCATACCTGGCATTCCACCACCCATTGCTGGAGGAGCCATTGGAGGAGTTTCTTCTGGTTCGTCGATTAAAACACACTCGGTAGTTAAGAACATACCTGCAATTGAAGCAGCATTCTCAAGAGCTACACGTGATACTTTAGCAGGATCGATTACTCCAGCTTCAAATAAATTTTGGTACTCATCCATGCGAGCATTGTATCCATAATCTTTAGTCCCTGCTTTAACTTTATCAACCACAACAGCACCTTCGCCACCTGCATTTGCTACAATCTGACGCAATGGCTCTTCAACAGCACGTTTCACAATTTCGATACCTGTTGTTTCGTCCTCATTATCGCCTTTAAGACCTTCTAAAGCTGAAATTGCACGAATATATGCAACACCCCCACCAGGAACAATTCCTTCTTCTACTGCCGCACGAGTAGCGCTTAATGCGTCATCAACACGGTCTTTTTTCTCTTTCATTTCTACTTCCGAAGCAGCACCTACATAAAGAACAGCAACTCCACCAGCTAGTTTAGCTAATCTTTCCTGAAGTTTTTCTGTATCGTAATCAGATGTTGAGTTCTCAATTAAAGTTTTAATTTGAGCAACACGAGCGTCGATAGTAGCTTTATCACCAGCACCATTTACAATGGTTGTATTCTCTTTATCAATTGTAATTTTCTCAGACTGACCAAGCATATCTAAAGTAGCTTGCTCTAATTTCATTCCTTTTTCTTCAGAAATTACAACCCCTCCGGTTAGAATCGCAATATCTTCCAACATTTCTTTTCTTCTATCGCCAAAACCAGGAGCTTTTACAGCAGCAACTTTAAGAGAACCTCTTAAACGGTTTACAACTAAAGTAGCCAAAGCTTCACCTTCTACATCCTCAGCAATAATCATTAAAGGACGACCTGCCTGAGCAGCTGGTTCCAATACCGACATTAACTCTTTCATTGTAGATATTTTTTTATCGTACAATAAAATAAATGGATTCTCAAGATCAGCTTCCATTTTATCGCCATCGGTAATAAAATATGGAGAAATATAACCTCGATCGAATTGCATACCTTCAACCACTTTAACGTGAGTTTCGGTTCCTTTTGCTTCCTCTACAGTAATAACTCCTTCTTTAGTTACAGCTTTAAAAGCATCAGCAATTAATGCTCCAATTTTTTTATCATTATTGGCTGATATCTGTGCTATCTGCTGAATTTTATCCGAATCTTCACCAATAATTTGTGATTGCTCTTTAATGTTTGCAACTACAGCTGCAACAGCAGTATCAATACCACGTTTTAAATCCATTGGATTTGCACCAGCAGTAACATTTTTTAAACCAACATTAACAATAGATTGAGCCAAAACAGTAGCTGTAGTTGTACCATCACCAGCATCGTCACCTGTTTTTGAAGCAACTTCTTTTACCATTTGTGCCCCCATGTTTGCACCTGGATCTGAAAGCTCAATTTCTTTAGCAACACTTACACCATCTTTAGTAATTTGTGGAGCACCAAACTTACGATCGATAACAACATTTCTACCTTTTGGTCCTAAGGTTACTTTAACTGCATTTGCCAACTCGTCAACACCTTTTTTTAGTAGGTCGCGAGCTTCGATATTGAATTTTATTTCTTTAGCCATTTTTAATTAATTTTGAAAATTCTTTGTTCAGATTAAACAATGTATAAAATATCCGACTGTGACATTAACAAATAATCTTCGTTGCTAATGCTTAACTCTGTACCTGAATATTTACCGTAGAAAACAACATCTCCTACTTTGATTTCCATGGGCTCGTCAGTTTTATCACCACCTGTTAAAACTACTTTTCCTTGTAATGGTTTCTCTTTTGCAGAGTCTGGAATAATAATACCACTTGCAGTTTTTTCTTCAACTGCCATAGGCTCAACTAAGATCTTTCCCGCAAGAATTTTACCTTTTAATTCTGCCATTTTTCAAAATATTTAAAGTTATTATTTACATTTTCGACTCACACTCCTTCATATTCTGTGCCAATTGAATTTTATTGACAATATTTCAGAATATAAAATAAACTAAAGAGATGTATCTTACTATGCATTCACATATATTTAAAAAGAAAATATAAATATACTGATTTGCAGCAACATATATATACAAAAAAAATGTCAGTATGTATGACATACTGACATTTTTAATTTTGCTTAATTAAGCTAATATCTTAATTTGCTGTGTCCTTTGAAGTTGCCGCAGCATTCGTTGGAAAAGCAGGCATTTCAGGAGTAGTTTCCTGTTCTTGCAATTGTTGTTCGATTGCAGACTTGTCTTCTCTTACTTCCTCTTTATCAATAGTTAATACTGAACCAAGACAAAGAAGTAATAAAGCTACAGCTAAACCCCAGGTTGCTTTTTCAAGAAAATCGGTAGTTTTTTTAACTCCCATAATCTGATTAGAAGAAGAAAAGTTAGATGCCAATCCACCTCCTTTTGAGTTTTGCACTAATACGATTAACACCAATAGCACACAAACAATTAAAATCAATACTGAAACAATGGTATACATACTTATATTTATTTACTGTTTTTTTAATTTTTCTATTTTCTCAATCTGACTCGCAAAGTAAACGTTTTTTTCGGGATTTTTCAACACTAATTTCTGATAAACCGAAATTGCTTTGTCGAAAAGCTTCTGTTTCACATATATAGATGCTAAAGTTTCACTCATAAAACCGTCATTTTCACGTATACTGTCCACAGAAATATCTTCTTGTTTATCAACAACTTTTACATTTCTCTGAATATTCGGTTCATTTTGAATAAAATTATCAATAAGATCATTACTTTTTAGTGATTTTTTCTTCTTTTTAGTTGAATTATCACCCCTATTATCGGATGTCATTTCTACCTCTTCACTTATATTTTCACTACTATGCTTATCTGATAATTTATTTTCTTGAATTAAATTTTCATCGGAAAGTGTATATAAATTTCCTCCATAGCCAATATGATAAACTTCGGTAGCCGAAATTAAAAGATCTTCTTTTGTCGAATCCTTATTTTCTAATTTATCAGATTCTGAAAGCTCAAGAATATCTTCATCACTATCAATTGCTAAAGATTGATAATCTGGTTCTTTAGCGTCCTCTATCTCCAAGCCTTCCGAAAATTCTAATATTTCATCCTTATCGCTTTCTTTATTCCCTTCTAAATTTGTAGTCGAAGTCTTTAAACCTTTCTCTTTATCAGTTTCTTTATCTGTTACTTCCTGTTTAAAAACCTTTAAATTTAGCCTATCGTTTAGAAGTAAAAAAAGCTGTCGCCTATCCGAAATTTGCAAAGATGAATTAAGTAATTCTTCCTTAAAACGAATGCTATTGTTATCCTTTAAATTCTTTAGCAACAAAGCATGTGCGATCTCAAAAAAAGGATATTTATTAGTCAGGTCTTTTAATTCCCTATAACTGTTCTTATCCATTTTCTTTATATCTTTCACCCAATCCTGTAACATGCCTTGCTCCATAATCATTACCAGTTTACCACTGCTTCATTGTAAATATCATCAATAATTTGTTCTAAAATTTCTTCTAATAATGAATCTTCAACATCGGTTAACTGCTTGGTACTGTCATAATCAGCAAAGGCAGAAAAACTCTTGTCAAAATCATTTTCACTTTCTATTTCGTTGGTAAAACGAACTTTTATAGTTACAGTTAAACGGTTAGTAGCTGCAATTTCATCAGCTTTAATATCTAGTGCCTGAGTCCTGTAACCTGTTATCTCGCCTTCAAAATTTAAATGTCCATCAGCATCTACAACTTCATCTAAAGACGTCTGACTTCTAAATTTCTCCTTCAAATCTTCTACAAATTGATCGCTCAAATTTGGATTAACCAATGGAGCACGATTTGGAAAATATTGTACCGAAAAAGTTTTTACATTCGTTGATAAGGTTCCTCCTGTAAGAGAATAGGATACTTTGCAAGCGGTAAAAACAACAGCAATGACAATGCCTATTATTATAAACTTAATCTTATTCATATATTAAAAATAAAAATAGCAATAATTTGTTAATATTAGTTGATTTCGTACTCTTTGATTTTACGATAAAGTGTCCGTTCCGATATTCCTAAGTCCTGAGCTGCGTACTTACGTTTCCCATTATGCTTTTCGAGAGCTTTTTTAATCAGCTCTATCTCTTTTTCTTCCAAAGACAAAGATTCTTCAACAAATACCTCAGTATCCTGAATAACAGAATTATTATCAGTAGAAATATTTACAGGAGCTTTCTGAACAGACTGGTTTTGGAGAATATCAACATCCTGGTCTTCATATAGTTTCCTAATAAGAACTGCATTATCCTTCTGCAAATCAGATGAATCACCACTCGTTTGCATTAGATCAAACACTAATTTTTTTAAATCCGACATGTCTTTTTTCATATCGAATAATACTTGATAAAGAATTTCTCTTTCCGATGAAAAACTCTGATCCTGCTTTTTATTATCCGTATAAATTGCAGGTAGTAATTGTTCATCATTTACAGGTAAATAAGCTTGTAAATTAACCGCACTTATCAACCTCTCTTTTTCTATAATAGAAATTTGTTCAGTAATATTTTTTAATTGCCTGATATTACCTGGCCATCGGTACGATTTTAAAACCTGCTGTGCTCCTTCATCCAAACGCAAAGGAGGCATTCTATATCTCTCGGCAAAATCCTGTGCGAACTTTCTAAATAATAAGTAAATATCGTCCTGCCTTTCGCGCAATGGTGGCATAGTAATAGGCACAGTATTTAATCGGTAATACAAGTCTTCTCTAAACCTACCTTCTCTTACCGAAACTGGAATATTCACATTGGTAGCAGCAACCACTCTCACGTCGGTTTTTAAAACCTTTGAAGAACCTACCTTAATAAATTCTCCAGTCTCTAACACCCGCAATAATCGTACTTGTGTAGATAAGGGTAACTCTCCAATTTCATCTAAAAAAATAGTTCCCTTGTTTGCAACCTCAAAATATCCCTTCCTATCGGATAATGCTCCGGTAAAAGCTCCTTTTTCATGTCCAAATAATTCTGAATCGATCGTACCTTCAGGTATGGCCCCACAATTAACAGGAATATATGGAGCATGCTTACGAGCACTAAACTGATGTATTATTTGCGGAAAAACTTCTTTTCCCGTACCACTTTCTCCAGTTATCAATACTGACAAATCAGTAGGTGCAACCTGTACTGCAATATCAAGTGCACGATTTAATTCATAGGTCCTACCAATGATTCCAAATCTTTGCTTAATTTTTTGTACATCCATCAAATAAGAAATCTTTTAAATTATAAAAACCTGTAATTTTAACAGACTACCTGACAAAATTACTACTTTTTAAATTTATTTAATTCTTTTACTTAGCTTAATATTCCTAAAGTATGTTAATTTTTTAGTATTCTTTGTAAGTTAAAAGCATAAGAGTACACCATTTTATAAACAAATTAACATATTCGGTGACCTTAGAATTAACAAACCTAAAAGAATCTAACGAATGCCTTACTATTCTATTTTAAAATATCACTTCCACTATTTTTATTGTTGATGAATCGATACAAGTAAACAATTTTAATGATTCTTTTTCTATCCTATTCCAAAAAAGAAAAAACAAATTATGTGCTAACGCAATTGGTACTCATTTGCTGTTTAGGCCAATGCCGACAATGGAACTACACCCTACTGTAAAACCTGTACACTTTGAAAAAATATTATTAAAACAATGTCACAAAAAATCCCAATTTATAAACAAAGCTTAAGTCGTGATTTTTATGGCAATAAGAATAAAATACCAAGCACTTTATCTACACAACCAAATCTATTAACCTTCATAATAATAATTACATTCTAATAATGGTAGATTATACTGAATTAGAAGAGCGAAAAAAAAGACTTGAAGATCGAAAACAAAACATTTAAGTTTCGATAAAAGTATAATTGAACAAGTACTACATAATTTAATCAGTAATGCAATAAAGTATTCTACTCCTAACACAACTATTTCAAATACAATTGCTGAAAATAACTCAAACATTACTATTGCAATAAAATATCAAGGAGTAGATATACCCGAAGGTGAACTTTCAAAATTATTTACTGAATTTGGTAAGACCAGTGCAATAACAAAAGCGAATGAAAGCAGTACTGGATTAAGCACACAATTGCAAAAAAAATTGTAGTTGGACATGGAGGTAAAATAAATGCAAAGAGCAAATTGGGGGAAGGTTCTGAATTTTTATTTACTTTGCCAAAGTAATTTAACTACGGTAAAACAAATCGAATGAAATTTTTAGGAATTATTCCCGCCAGGTATGCATCCACAAGATTCCCTGGAAAACCTCTTGCGGTTATTAATGGAAAATCAATGATTCAGCGAGTATACGAACAAACTAGCTTAGCAATAAAAGAAGTTTGGGTAGCTACTGACGATGAGAGGATAAAAAAAACAGTAGAATCTTTTGATGGCAATGTAATTATGACCTCTGCTAATCACCAAAGTGGAACTGATAGAATAGCTGAAGCCGTTTCTAAAATTTTAGAAACAACATCAAATAAACACGATGTTGTAATTAATATACAAGGTGACGAACCATTTATTCAACCAGAACAAATAAAAGCTGTAATGAAGTGCTTTAATAACTCTTCTACACAAATTGCAACCTTAGTTAAAGCAATTACAGAACAAAACGAAATTTTTGATCCTAATAAAGTAAAAGTAGTTATTAGCAATGAAAAAAAAGCACTCTACTTTAGCCGTTCTGCAATTCCTTATTTGCGAGGAATAGAAAAAAACAAGTGGCTAGAAAAAAGTATTTTTTACAAACATATCGGAATGTATGCTTATAAATTAGAAACATTAATGGAAATAACTAATTTAAACCAAAGTCCACTTGAATTATCCGAATCACTCGAACAATTAAGATGGCTGGAAAATGGTTACTGGATACAAACTGAAATAACCTCTCATGAATCGATAGGAATAGACACCCCCGAAGATTTGGAAAGAATTAAGAAAATGGGACTTTTATAGTCTCATTTTTTATTAAACTAAATAATCTGCGATTATAATAATATACTTCAAACTAAAGCAAAAAAAAAGAGTCTTATTCGTAAAGAATAAGACTCTTTTAAAGGTTGGCGTCGACCTAC
>NZ_JBQTGK010000005.1:0-203979 GCF_052400665.1 Marinifilum sp. RC60d5 | reverse complement strand
CCCACCTGGCAAACTGATTGCCTTTATCCCAGGCATAATCCCAAGCATTGCCTATGGCTTTAAATATGCCCCAGGTTTTGCCATCTTCGTCTATCATCATCATGGGGTTATTTCCCATGGCCATGTAAGGACTTGCTGCCTGTAATGCAGGATCAATAGCAAACCAACGGCCCACTTCGGGGTCGTAATAACGCGCATGGTGATCGTACCAGTTAATGCCTAAACTGTCAATGAACTCTTTTCCCGTATAAAGATAGTTATAATTTGTTTTGGTACTTAATCCTGCTATTATTCCTCCATAAGGGTAATATGCAGTCTCTTGTATTACGTTCTCTTCTTCGTCAACTACCACTCTTGTATGTCCCAAGTGGTCTTTCAGGGTGTAATAGTAAGTGCCATAGTCACTCTTCTTGGTTTTGGTGGCTGTATTTGGCTCATAATAACCTTCCTCGGTAAAAACTTTATCTAACTGTCCGTTTACAAAGAGAAATTCGCCCTGATAATCAATTCGTTTTATTTCGTTGTTGTCTTCATCTAAGAAACTTCTTCTTAGTAGTGTGCCATCGGCAAGGTTCTACTAGAACTTCTGCACTTTACTATGCTTTATCTTTCTGCAAGCCACAAGAAAGGATTCTTGCGGCAGCGAGGGGCTAACACCAGCAAAAGCATCACCAATTCCATAGGTGAAAGCACCAGAAACAGCTCCTACTCCAACAGATCCAACAAATTGTCCCCAGTTCCAATTATCAAAGCCTTGTTCGCTAAAAGCCACATTTGCAGTATAACTTGCGGCTCCAATTATAGCTCCAATAATAATAGCCGCAGTAAATGGGTCTTCTCCATTTGGATCGGTAAAAGTCATCGGATTATTTCCCATACCCATATACGGACTTGGGGAAACAAGTTGAGGATCTACTGCCCACCATCTGCCAACTTCGGGGTCGAAATAACGGGCATGGTGATCGTACTCCCGATGCTCGGGACTCCGTTACACTGCGCAAGCAGGCCAAAATTATCAAGGAACTCTTTCCGGATTTAAAATTCTTTTATTCCATAAGCTCTGGTTCTAAATCAGGGCTAGCATATTTTGAGTGGCTGGGTACAAAAAATACATTAGTTTTATTTCACACCAATAAATGGTATGGTAAATTTGTAAAACACCCATATGCTGAGAAAGATATATAGTATAACACTTAAGGTTCCATATATAGATAATTTCATGCTTTCTTTTTCATATTTCTCTATAATGTGGGCATATTTGTCCTTATGATAAAAATACAAGAAATGTATTGTTAGTATTAGTATGGCAAAAGAGATAGATACATACTTATCAGAAAAAGCTGACACATCATTACTTCTTATCACAAAGTCAATTAATGTGAAGCTATTAAACAAAAATAACCAGCACATTACCATGATAGTTGCAAAAGTAGGAGATTCGTCAAATGCTGAAAGTATTTGATAAATCTTAAAAAAGATATAATTGTATATTCTCATTCGTTTTTATTTAGTTTCCAGGATAAGCGCCTTGCCACTTCCATATATCCATTTCAAAATTCATTTTGTTGTAAAACATTATAACTTCAGGTTTAGCTAGAAACTCATCTATTTTTTCATTTATAAATCCCATTGTAGAATAAGTCATTAAAGATAATCCAATCATTGGGTGAATTGAGCCTAATACATTTTCCATAGTTGCAATATCATACTGGTCAGAACTTATTGTTTTGTTACTGTAATCACTATAAAGAGATGCTTGGTTTATAAAAAACAAAACAGATGTACCTTTGGCCTTCAGGTTTTTAATTTTTGGTGTACTAGCGATCTCTCGAGCTCTTAGTGATCTGAAATTTCCATTAGCTTTGCGTAAATTTTGTATTCCATTAGATGTTCTATATGTTGTAGGTACAAATAGTTGTTTGCTTAAAGGTTCTAGTGTTGATGGTGCGAAAGATAATAGATCTTTAGAAGAAAGACTACGATCAGACGAATAGGTGTTATTGTTGTCAAGATGTGAAATTGAAGTATAAGGAATACTCATAATCTGATTGTTTAATTGCTGGCTATAATTGGCATTCATTTGTTGCTGACCAAAATATTCTCCCCTTGCATCATTTATAGCATTCACTGCATTTTGCGAAGCGGCCTCGTACTGGCTTTCGTTGCTAAATAAAGGGTGTCCATTAATATCTCCAACTGGTTGTGTTTGCCCACTAGAACTTATTCCATAACCAATATTTGCCGAGGGTATCCCCACTTGGTCTGCCCATTGAGCAAATTGATTGGCTTTGTCCCATGCCCAATCCCAAGCTTGTCCAATGGCTTTAAAAACGCCCCAGGTTCTGCCATCTTCGTCTATCATCATCATGGGGTTATTTCCCATGGCCATGTAAGGACTTGCTGCCTGTAATGCAGGATCAATAGCAAACCAACGGCCCACTTCGGGGTCGTAATAACGCGCATGGTGATCGTACCAGTTAATGCCTAAACTGTCAATGAACTCTTTTCCCGTATAAAGATAGTTATAATTTGTTTTGGTACTTAATCCTGCTATTATTCCTCCATAAGGATAGTAGGCAGTTTAGTTCGTGTAGTAATTTTTATAATAAGGCACTCATGAACTCCGCAAGCTCCGTTACTTATATTACATTCTCTTCTTCGTCAACTACCACTCTTGTATGTCCCAAGTGGTCTTTCAGGGTGTAATAGTAAGTGCCATAGTCACTCTTCTTGGTTTTGGTGGCTGTATTTGGCTCATAATAACCTTCCTCGGTAAAAACTTTATCTAACTGTCCGTTTACAAAGAGAAATTCGCCCTGATAATCAATTCGTTTTATTTCATTGTTGTCTTCATCGAAAAAACTACCGCGCAGTAGTGTTCCATCGGCTAGGTATTGATTTACTATTTTTTACCATTAGTCAATTTGATACATTACCACTATTGATAGCTTAATACAAAAACCGTATCAATTCCAATTCTCTTTAATCTCACTTCATATTTTCCATAAATTTTTGAAATAGAATCTCCGCTTTCAATATAATTAAAGAGTCCACTTCTATCACGTACTAATAGAACATCTTGCATGCCAAATTCGTTTCTTAAAATAATAGTAGGATGATTATGATTCTTTCTATCATAAAACTTCTCTTGAACTTCTCCGTAAAATTTTTCATACTTTAATGATTCATAGGCACTTTTAGTAATCTCATCAGAAGAAGGTTCAAAATAATTTACTACAACTATTACAATCAAAATTATAATCACTGATAATACTTTATAAAAATTCTTTTTTCTCATATTCTAATTTTAAAACCCTGGAATTTTTGGAATCAATAATCCAATCCATGGAATAATTGGAAATACATAAGTTTTTGATTTATAATCAGAGTATCCGACATCCATCCCATTACTAACACTAAGCGTATGAGACCTATAAGTTGGAGCAATTGGCTTAAAGCCATCTTTATAATAAGCATTACTTGCTAAAGAATATCCAAGAAATGCAGCACCAAAATCAACCTGAAATCCATCTCCAGCTAAATCCCCCAATGTAATATTCCTACCATTTAAGCTTTTATAGTATGTCGCATCAAATGAAGCTGATAATGCTACACCTCTTCCTTTCATTAATGTAAGGTAAATGCCCCTAGTTGTTGAACCCGTAAATTTACCAACACTAAATCCAAAACCTCCGTTTGAAGGTCCTTTAAATGGAGTACTAAACCCTACAGTAAATCCTAGGCTAAATGCACCATTACCATGATTCGCCAAACTAATCCCACTAAAAGCCTCCTCAGCATAAGCCTTGGCCCTTTTATTACTGGCACGTTTTTCATTCCATTCACCCTCAACCTGGTGCATATAATGATTCAACAAAGAAACCGTAGCACCTACTCCTGCACCTCGCCAAAAATCACCTCCTGAAAGTTCTGCGCCCACACCACCTGATAATGCTCCGAAAGATGTTCCGCCCCACATTGAGTTTGTAAACTTGGTGTCCAATGACTGAAAACCGCTACTAGCGATAGAACTTATGGCACCACTTGCAAAGCCATTAAAGAAATTATCGCCTTGCACTGCTCCTAAACCGCCTTGTGCTACACCATGCATACCTGCCCGTAATGCTTCTGTTCCAAAACCACTCATGCCATTTAAAGCGTTTCCAATACCTGCCGTAGCTATATCAGCTAACTTGAAGCATTACCATTGCATAAAAACAACACGTTTGATGCATTACCCCACCAATATTATCTATATTTAAATAAATAACTTCCATTAAAATAATTTAAATGAAAAAAATAGATACTTTCTTGTTTTATTTAGCAATATTATTCTTTTTTTTAAAACAATTTTTAATACCATATGCTGGGATACTTTTTACCATTTCTCTATTATTACTAACACTTTTTTATATTACAGCTCAATGGCACTTATTTAAATCTCTCAAAACAATATACACGTTCTCTACGGACATAATATTATCTTTATCAACCCTAATTGTACTATTTTATTTAAATCATTGGCTAAGCTCTATATTACCTATAGTTATTATGTTGATTTTATCTTTAGCTTTGTTATCAATTCTAATGTTAAAACAAAAAACTATATACAAATATCATTCATACAGAATAACAGTTAGCTCTTTTATAATTTGTTGCGTCTTATTTTACGAATTACTTCTGAAATAATCTTGGAATAATTTAATTATCCGAAGAATGGCTAAGTATAATAATTTAAACAACATACGAACAACAAGCATTCCTAAAAATCCTCCTATCAGATATAATATTTTATTCATTTGGTATTGAATCTAATCCTTTTCCAACGGTAAAACTAATCAGGATCGATGGAAAACCAACGGCCTATTTCGGGGTCGTAGTACCTAGCCAAACTGCTATCTGTTCGGTATTTTTAAAATACCTGTTAATTGTGTAGTGAATCCCAATTGGTTGTATAGGTAGTTACCCGTTATATAAGCGATTCGTTTTTCTTTTTCGAACAAATAAGGTTTTAATAATTCCTGTTCATCTGGTTTCAATTCTCCAAAAAGAGATTTTTTCGGTTTGTAGAATGTCCCTTTCGAAACTTTCTTTATCAATCCTCTTTTCTGAAGACGCTCCAATACTTTAGCCGCAGTAACATATTGATCCTTTTCGATATCAAGCTATTCATATCGAAATATTTCTCCTACAGAGAATCTCGCAATTTGTTTTTTTATTTTTTCAGATGCAGCAGTTAATCGATCTCTCCACAGGAAACCTTTTAGTCTTATTCCAAACCTTAACAAATAGAATAACACCCTACTGTACAACACACAACTAATTAATCCTATGTGTCTTATCATTTATTTGACTTCTTTGCTTTTAAATTAAGTTTAATATTTTATACATTTAAATAGATTTTTAACATTACATACATCAAACAAATGAAAGAACATAAAAAACTCCAGAAATTACTGGAGTTAATGGTTTTCCTTTCAAGTGGTATAAAGTATGGCCTGGATGAAATATCAGACCGCTTTGAAATGTCGGAACGAACTGCTCGAAGGTATATCCAAACATTTAGAGATGCTGGTTTTATCATTCCTAAACCAGAAAACGGTAGGTACCATATCGACAAAAGCTCTCCTTATTTTAAAGAAATTAGTGAACTCTTGCATTTCTCGAAAGAAGAGGCTGTCATTCTTCAGAAGGCAATTCATTCGGTTAGCGACGAAAATCTTCTGAAACGCAATTTAGTTAAAAAACTTTATGCTCTTTACGATTTTGACAGAGTTGCCGATACGCTTGTGAAAGAAAAACACTCTGTAAATATTCACCAGTTAATGCAGGCCATTAAATACAAGAACAAAGTAATTCTGTGCGATTATTTATCGGCCAATAGCAAACAACAAAAAGATCGTATTGTTGAACCCTTTGATTTCACTAACAACTACATAGCCACGTGGGCCTACGACATTGAAGCCGGATGCTGCAAAACTTTTAAAAATACACGCATTGCCTCTGTTCAAATTTTACCTGAACCTTGGGAACACAAAAAAGAACACAAAAGTTTGCCAATGGATGTTTTCAGAATTAGTTCGGAAGAAAAAATCGATATAAAACTACAACTTTCAATTCGTGCAACAGAATTACTTCAAGAAGAATATCCCCTATCGGAACAATACATTAGCCAAATAAATAGTGAGCAATTTGTGTTCGAGGCTCCTGTTTCAAACTTTAAAGGTGTAGGTCGCTTTATTATGGGTTTATCCGACGAAATTGAAATTATATATCCTCAATCCTTACAAGAATTTATAAAAAATAAAGCAGAAAAAATTCTAGCTGTCACTAGTTGACAGTTTTGAAATGGAACTTAGTAAATATAAAAAGTTAATAATTAAAAATAAATTAACCTTCAAGGTTTTAAAAACCTTGAAGGTTTAGAAAAAAAGGAACACACCCTATCTAGTAATTATTAGGTATGAAGTTTTTAATAAAAACAAATAAAAAAGAACTAAACATATGAGGATACATATAAAAACAACTGCATCAAAACAAACCATAGAATTTAATCATTTGCATTTGCTCACTGGAACCATTCATAAATGGTTTGGCAAAAATGAATTTCATGATTCTATATCTCTCTATTCATTCTCTAACTTAACAGGAGGTAAAGCAACAAAAAATGGATTAGACTTTCCTAATGGAGCCAGTTTCTTTATCAGCTGTTGGAATAACGAACAAGCTAAGCTGCTAATAACAGGAATCCAAAACAATCCTGAACTATTTTTTGGTTTGAAAGTCACTGAAATTGTATTACAGGAAAATCCTGATCTAGCAACAAAATCAAATTTTCAAGTAGGAAGTCCCATTTATATTCAGCGTAATCTAGAAAATGGCAGAAAAAGATTCTACTATTTCGATGATAAAGAATCTCCAGATCTTCTTGCTGAAACACTTACTTCAAAAATGATAAGTGCAGGTTTAGCCAAAGATGAAAGCTTAAAAATCACTTTCGATCAAAACTATTGCAAAAAAAGTACTAAAAAAATCAATTATAAACGAGGCAATCAAATCACACAAATTCGTGCCAATTGGTGTCCAGTAATTATCGAAGGCAAACCCGAGACAAAAATTTTTGCTTGGAATGTTGGTCTGGGAAATTCAACAGGAATTGGTTTTGGAGCTATAAAATAATAGGATTATGGAAAAGATATTCGTAGTAAAATATACAGGTCCTTTTGGTTTTATAAAACCATGGACAGCCGTTCGCGATAGCGAGACCTACAGTCAACAGTTTTTAACACCTTCAATTGTTGCCGGAATTGAACGGAAACTATTTCCAGGACTTCTTAAAAATGATGATGGAGAAATAAAAAAAATTGTTGGTCACCGATTAAGCTATAAACAAATATCACAACAACAGGAACAAATTCAACCGCGAGGTTGGAACAAAAAAAGTAGTGGAGAAGAAAAAGGATTTCACCGTCCATATGCCATATTAGTTAGAGGAGTCCTCATTGAACCTGTTCTTTGGCTCGCATTTAAAACCATGAAAGATGCCCTAAGTGCATCAAAAGAACACATTTGTCTGTGTAGAAATGAAGATATTCTTTATCCTGACAGTGAAATAATTGAAGTTACTAAAAATGAATTCGATACAGATGAAGACCTGTTTTCAGGATTCGAACTGATATTTGAAAGAACCGACGAATCATTTTTGGTAGGTTATCATCGCCTGAAAAAAAATGAAGCCATGTATGGATATTTGAAGGTAGTTGGAACTCCTGTAAGGACAAATTATTAAAATATGAAATATATTTGCCCGCATATAAAAGCCAAAGGAAAGCCCGAAGAAACAACATTACATCAACATTTGATAGAGGTTAGTTTAGCCGCAGAAAAAATTGCTGATGCTTTAAATTTTGATACGGAAATAGCACGTTGCGGTGCTATTTTACATGATATTGGAAAAACTAGCTCTATTTTTCAATCGCGATTAAATTCGAAAACAATACCAAGGACACCATTCAGACATGAAATAGCTTCCTGCTTTTTTCTTTCTGCTTTCCCAGAAAATATACATCCACAACTAATCGAGATGGTAATTGCCCATCATAAATCAATTTTACATGATGCTAGAGAAAAAGGAATACTCGATTTAGAAGAAGTACACGGAGATACTTTTAGCCTTCACATAAAAGATTGGAATAACTGGAAAGATGATGCCATCACAATTTTAAACGCATTAGGCATTAAAGCGGATGATATTTCGGAACAACAAGCAGAGGAAAACTTTGATAAAGTTTATGACTATTGCGATGAAATAGTACAAGAAAGAGGTTTTTCAGAATGGAGAGGTTTGTTAATGGCAGCCGATCATTTTGCTTCTGCTCTATCTGAAAATACAGAGGAATATATGAAACGCACTTTTCAAACTCCAAATCTCAACTTCTATAATCGTCAACATAAACTCTATCCTTTATCCGAGAAAAACAGTGTATCCGATAAAAGACACACTATGGTTGTTGCTTGCACCGGAGCAGGAAAAACTGACTATTTATTTCGCAGATGCAAAGGTCGTATTTTTTACACACTTCCTTTTCAAGCGTCCATTAACGCCATGTATAAACGGGTTAAAAGTGATTTAAAAAATGACAATCTAAACCTAGACATTCGCTTATTGCATGCGTCTTCTTCTATTTCAGCAAAAGGTGCTACTAAAGAAGAAAAAATAATTCAAGGACACGTTGGTGCGGCCATTAAAGTACTAACGCCACATCAAATAGCGGCTATTGCCTTTGGCACAAATGGTTACGAAGCTATGCTTTTAGACATTAAAGGTTGTGATGTTATTTTAGATGAAATTCACACCTATACCAATATTACAAGAGCTATTGTTCTTAAGATCATTCAAGTTCTTAACTATTTAGATTGCAAGATTCATATTGGAACTGCAACTATGCCAAGCATTCTATACAATCGTATTCTCGATATTTTAGGAAAAGAGAATGTATTGGAAGTAAAATTGGAAAATAAAGAATTAACAGCTTTCAATAGGCATATTATTCACAAGGTAGATGATTGGGATCAGACCCATCAAATAATTGCAACAGCAATCAGCAAGAATAAAAAGCTATTAGTAGTTTGCAACCGTGTTAAACATGCACAAGAACAATACAAAAAATTGTTGGACTTATATCCCGAAATCCCAATACTCTTAATTCACAGTCGATTTAAAAAAGGTGACCGCGATGAAAAAGAACAATTGCTTTTAGGGCTGAAAGAAGATGGAACACCCAACGGAAATTTCAATACCTCAAACAAAGCTTGCATTGTTGTATCTACCCAAGTTGTTGAAGTTAGTTTGGACATTAGTTTCGATCTCATGATTACTGAAGCAGCTCCTCTTGATTCTCTTATTCAACGTTTTGGACGTGTAAACCGAAAACGGAACAATGACACCATTGGGAAATTCAAGCCTATTTATGTTTTAGCTCCGCCCGAAGATGAAAAAGAAGCCTTGCCTTACGATCTGGAAATTATGAACCGAAGTTATGCAACACTACCCGACAATGAAGTACTTCAAGAAAATGAATTACAAGCCAAAATAGATCAGGTTTTTACTGAAATTGATTTTCTGAAAATTGAAGAACATTCAGTTTTTAAAGAAGATGGACGATGGACAATTGATAAACTTACTCATAATTCAAAAGCTATTTTGCTTGACCTACTGGATATTGATAGTGTGAATTGTATTTGTGAAGCAGATGAAGATGCATATCGTGAAGGAAATACCGAAACGAGAAGCAAACTCACCGTAAACACTCGCTATTACATTGCCAAGAATCTAAATCAGCTTACTAAATGTGGAATCGAACCATTTATTTTACCCGATACCGCTTACAGTAGCGAATTTGGTTTAGATGTATCAAAAGCAAAACCAGAATTTTACGATACTAAATATTCATTCCTATAAAATGAAAATAAAATGATAGCATCAACAATAGGACGCACTTTTTTAAAAGTGTACAATGAAAAAACAGGAAATAATTATACTGCTAAAGAGTTCTTTGAAAAGGAATATTTTGAAACTTTTTACAATCATCCCAAATATATGCAATGGGTAACCAACTCACCTTTTGTACAAATGAAAGCGGGACAAAAACCTCATCTTCTTAGTAAAGAAGAACGCAAAGAAAAGTTACAAAACTTACACAAAAAGATAGATGAATGCGAAGCTGATGCCAGTATAGCCATTGGCTTTCCCGCCTCAGAAACAAAAGAATTTGCAACTACATCAGGTGCAGTTACTGACATTAACATCAAAACCGAAAACAATGATGTTTATTTTTCATGGATTGGTGGTGGCTTAAGTGTAGGTATTGCAGGTGGATATTCAATATATTTTAATAACCCCAATATTCTTTTTAAACTTTATGAAGGGTGGAAAATTTATCGAAACTATTTAAATGATCAAAGCTTGCTTAAACTCAGAGGAAATCAAATAAATACATGGAACGGACAATGGTTAAATTTCGCATTTAATAAACGTTTCCGTGAAGATTTTGATTTTACTCAACTGCACACTCAGAATGTGTTTTCTGTTACAGATAAAGTAATTGAAGTCAATACCATTAACTGGAGTGAACTATTTTTCAATATCTCCAACAAGTATCCACAACAAACCTTAACTGGCTATGTGTTTAGCTTAGGTCAAACCAATAAAACTCTAGGTTTTTACCCTTTTCATTTCGATAAAGCCAAAACACTTATTCGCTATTACAAACTACTATTTGGAGAACAAGCAGCATTAAATGATGCCAAAGATTACGAATCTTTATTCGGTATTCATATAAAAAGAGCTTGCGAATTAGGTTCCATAGGACTTCAAGCATTGGAACCGAAAAATTTACGAAAATATTTTGGTAATGACTCTACTTTAAAGTTATCAAAACCAAAAATAAAGCAAAAAGGGAATGAAAGTGATGAAGATTATGCGCTACGCAAATCCAAAGCAATTCATAAAGATTACGAAAATATAATTACATACCGAACATATAAAACTTGGTTATTAGCTATGATTACAAAAAACAAAGAAGAATCGTTAGAATATACCAACGAAGTAGCTAAGGCTCTTCTAGCGTATAGAGAAAAAGCAACCAAACTTGACAGAAAGAACTTAATTCAATCTGACATTCTGGGTGCTAAATCAAAGAAAGCATTTATCAATGCTTTAGTTACAATCATATCAGAAATAGATGAAAATGGTTTGTTAGTTATGAAACAACTGCGTGATAGAGTACATATGATGTCGGCTGAGGATTTTGGCTATTTCGTTGTACTACTAAAATTTGATTACGCTTACGAAGAAAGAAATTCATAAATCTTAAAAACATAAAATAATGAATACTATTTATATCAGAACATTAAAGAGAGCAGAACATACTGTTTTTTGCGTGGCCGATGGTCAAAAAACTTATTACGATCCACAATTCAATAAAAGTGTACCTTATTCAAGCGGACAACAAGTTAAGCGATCTATGATAGATGCACTTTCAAATGCTTTGAACGAAATTCCTTCGCCAACAACTTTTTTATTCGATGTTAATAAAAAAGGAGAAATGAAAGAAGGTGAAGTTTTTGCAACTTGCGATCCATCTTATGCAGACCAACTTTTTGGAGGCTGGATGAAAGCTACTAAAGGTGGAAAAGACAGAACTATTAAACGCCGTAGTCCACTTTCAATATCATCAATGCGAGGTTTGCATCCATTATTAGCAGGCATTGACAAAGAAAATGCATCGTTTGATCGTAGCGACCGCCCCAATAATAAGGTTATTGTAAGAAACGAGAACAAAGAAGAATTAACCGAAGCCCAAATAGCAGAATTATTAGAAGGCAAAGACCGAAGTCTAAGTCGTAAATGGATACCCGACAACAGAAGAGCCGTTGGTCTTTTTGTACAAGATATGGCCATCGACCTACGCAGACTATTTTGTGTATTATTAAATAAACTAGAACCAGAAATTACAGCCGAAACAGAAGCCAAACTTCGCGAAACAGGATGGGAAGAAACTCAAACCGTTTTTGGAACTTGTTTAGTAGCACCGAAAGATGTTCGTGAAAAATTAATTCCAGCTTTAGCCCACGCTATTATAAACTGGACAATTACATCTAATCAATCGCGAACTTTCAGCCTAATGGAAACTTTAGCTGTTTCTGTTTCAGATAATGCAAACAAAATTGCAGGAAGTATTCGAGCTAAACTAAAAGAAGAAGAGGAGAATAAAGCAGAACCAATTATCGAAGAAGATATGACTGATGTTGAAAGTTTCGTTACCCTTTCAGCTGGTGGATACATCCGAACTAAAAAAGAAAGTGCAGATGCCCTTGATAAAGCAGAACAAACCCTTATTGATAGGATGCTTGCTTTCGATTACGAGAATCAATTGAATTAAAACAAATCATTTTATACCAGACCTTCAAGGTTTTAAAAACCTTGAAGGTCTAAAAAATGAAAAAACAATGGCAAATCCGCAACTTCCTTTAGAACCTGATCAGTTTTACCACATCTACAATCGTGGAATAAACAGTTGTTCCATATTTAAGGAGACAAGCAATTATGAACATTTTCTGAGATTGTACGACAAGTACATTTCTCCGGTTGCCAAAACCTTTGCTTGGGTATTAATGGGAAACCATTTTCACTTGTTGGTATACATTACAAAACCAGAAGGTCTCGAAGATCTTCGTCCTTTGGATATTAATAAGCGTATTAATCAACAATTCTCGAATCTTTTTAATGCTTACACAAAGGCTTTCAATAAAAGATACAATCGTACAGGAAGTCTTTTTGAACACAGTTTTCGACGAAAAATAATCGATTCTAAAGATTATTTAAGGCAAGTTGTTCTTTACATTCACAATAACCCTGTACATCACAATTTTTGCGATCATCCAATAGAGTATCCGTGGTCGTCGTACTTAACTTGCATTTCGGTACAAACAACAAAATTGAATAGAGATGCGGTAATAGGGTGGTTCGATAATCAGGCAAATTTCAAATTAAAACATAATCAAAAACTAGATATAGCAAAGATCGAGCAATGGCTGGATTTGTAATCTTTCAATAGAATAAATCAATTCTTATAGCTCATGAACATCACAGGCACACACTTTAATTATTACATGGTTTGTCATCGCAAACTGTGGTTATTTGCCAATAATATTCAAATGGAACAGTCTTCGGATTTAGTTTACGAAGGAAAACTAATTCATGAAAACAGCTATCAGCAACGAAGTTCTAAATTTGAAGAAATTGCTATTGATGGTATTAAAGTAGATTATTACGACACCAAAAATAAGGTAGTTCACGAAATTAAAAAGTCGAGTAAACTATTCAATTCTCATGCCTGGCAAGTAAAATACTATATCTATGTTTTGGAAAAAAACGGGATGGATGGAGTAACTGGTATACTTGAATATCCAAAGGAGCGAAAAACAGAAGAGGTGTTTTTGAGTATCCCCGATAAAGAGAGAATTGTAGAATTACTTGAGAAAATTGATACAATTATTCACTCCGATAAATGTCCGGAAGTCATAAATAAGCCTAAATGTAAAAAATGTTCTTACTACGATTTTTGTTACAGTTCTGAAAGTGAAGAATAAAAATAATTCTTTGGCAACAATAAACCCTAAGTCAAAATGAAAAAAACCTACTACTTGTTCAACCCTGGTCGTTTATCGAGGAAAGACAATACCCTAAAGTTTACACCTATTGATGTGGAAGGAAATGATTTAAAACCTCGCTACTTGCCCGTTGAACATGTTGATCAATTGTATGTTTTGGGATCGTTGGATGCCAATTCGGCACTTTATAATTTTCTGGGAAAAAATGACATCGCCGTGCATTTCTACGATTATTATGAAAATTATACTGGATCATTTGCTCCAAAATGCAAACTACTTTCGGGCAAAATGCTGATTGCTCAAACTCAAGCTTACTTAAAAAAATCGAAACGCTTACAAATCGCTCAAATGTTTATTGAAGGTGCATCGTTTAATATGCTTAAAAATTTAAGATACTACGATAATCGAGGTAAGGATTTAATGCCTGTGATTGAAATTATTGAAGCCTTACGGAAAAAGATTGCTACCACAAAAACAATAGATGAACTGATGGGAATTGAAGGCAATATTAGAAAAAATTATTACGATGCTTTCAATTTAATTATCAACGATCATGAAATGGGAGTTCGGACCAAACGCCCGCCTTTAAATATTGTAAACAGTCTGATTTCTTTTGGCAATATGATGTGTTATTCTGAATGTTTGCGTGCCATTCAAAAAACGCAACTGGAACCCACCATTAGCTTTTTACACGAACCAGGCGAACGCCGATTTAGTCTTGCTTTGGATATATCTGAAGTTTTTAAACCTTTTTTAGTCGATCGGGTTATTTTTAAGGTTTTAAACAAAAAAGAAATTCAGGAAAGTGATTTTGAAGAAAAATTGAACCAAATTGTTCTGAAAGAAAAGGGCAAGAAAAAGTTTATTCAAGCTTTTGAAAAACGATTAGAAGAAACCATAAAACACAGAAGTTTAAACAGAAACGTAAGCTACAAACATTTAATAAAACTGGAATGTTATAAATTGCAAAAACACCTGCTTAATATGGATGAATACAAACCTTTTAAAATTTACTGGTAATGTATGTAATATTAATGTACGATATGGGCGAAAAACGAGTTGGGAAAATGTTAAAATTGTGCCGACAATATTTAAATTGGATTCAAAACTCTGTTTTTGAAGGAGAACTATCGGAAGTAAAATTAAAAGAATTAATTTCGAAAGCAGAATTTATTATGAATGAAGAAGAACATGATAGTTTGATTTTATTTAAAAGCAGAGATCAAAAATGGCTTGAAAAAGAGGTAATTGGACATGAGAAGAATAATCTCGATCTGTTTCTTTAGTCGTCGATAAGGAAATATTGCCCTTTCTCCCTCCTAACTAAAAATAATATTTCTCTATTTAAGTTCTTTGACATACTGAAAAAACAACTATTTCGACAATGTTGTCGAAACCCCGTATATTTTATACTTTTACACATCGACAACTTAAGCCTATGGTTTAAGCTCAATCTGAAAATCTTATTTAATTGATTTTCAGATATTTTTTTCGAGTCGTCGATCGACTCTCAATCGCACCATACTGGAATTGAAATCATAAGCAAAATGAAATTGCAGCTAAGTTTAAATACTCTCAATCGCACCATACTGGAATTGAAATAAAAATAAGGAACATTGGGATAGGGTTAGGGAAGATCTCTCAATCGCACCATACTGGAATTGAAATCCTACTAAGACCAACCCTAAAATATTCATTAGGGGGTCTCTCAATCGCACCATACTGGAATTGAAATTGTTGAGGTGGGCATGATACCATTAATTTTTTAATAACTCTCAATCGCACCATACTGGAATTGAAATAATACAAACTCTCCAGTTCTTTCACTTTTACCTCTAACTCTCAATCGCACCATACTGGAATTGAAATATCCAAGAAAATGAAAGCAATAATAAGAATACGAAAAACTCTCAATCGCACCATACTGGAATTGAAATGTCCGTTGTAGGCAATGCTAAGACGCTCCGATTAAGGCTCTCAATCGCACCATACTGGAATTGAAATCCAGTTTCGCGATCCATCAAATTAAGAATTTCCAACCTCTCAATCGCACCATACTGGAATTGAAATATTCAAACCCCTAAGCAGGAAAGCCATGCGAGTGGACTCTCAATCGCACCATACTGGAATTGAAATCGCCCTCCGCAAAAACTAAACTACTCATGAAAAAAACTCTCAATCGCACCATACTGGAATTGAAATATATTTAAGTCAGACACGGTACAGTTTGTAACATGCTCTCAATCGCACCATACTGGAATTGAAATAATTAACAAGATAATCAACACTTTCACCTGTGTCTGCTCTCAATCGCACCATACTGGAATTGAAATAATCATAAACGCATGTTATAGAACACAAAAATTAAATCTCTCAATCGCACCATACTGGAATTGAAATACAACAATGGCTATAAAAAAGCGGGGCAGTTTCCGCTCTCTCAATCGCACCATACTGGAATTGAAATCCTTAAAAAGATGTTAAAAGGTGTGCCGACTTTATTCTCTCAATCGCACCATACTGGAATTGAAATGATATAGCGATGTGTAGAAATGAAAAGTGCCCGATTCTCTCAATCGCACCATACTGGAATTGAAATTCACTAAGTATAAATACTTCTTGTTCTGAGAAACTAAACTCTCAATCGCACCATACTGGAATTGAAATAAAGGTGATAGTAACTCAGACGTAAACCCACAAAGTCTCTCAATCGCACCATACTGGAATTGAAATTTTAAGGCAGTTACTAAGCGAAATGTAGAACGCGAACTCTCAATCGCACCATACTGGAATTGAAATTGTATGCAATATAGTATTAATAAGCAAGGTTCAGAATCTCTCAATCGCACCATACTGGAATTGAAATATTTGTTTTGAATTCTGTTCCAAGTTTGTCGAAGACTCTCAATCGCACCATACTGGAATTGAAATCTGATTAAATGAGCATTTTTGAGTCGGAAAATAGGTCTCTCAATCGCACCATACTGGAATTGAAATTATCTACAATGACGGTTTAGTAAGTGAAAAAAAGAGACTCTCAATCGCACCATACTGGAATTGAAATAACAAATAGACTATCTAGATACTTGCTACGCATTAGGCTCTCAATCGCACCATACTGGAATTGAAATAAGGAGGAAACAGAAATTATTTTTGAAGATGATAACTCTCAATCGCACCATACTGGAATTGAAATCAATTACTGAGTTTGTTGATTGATTGTGGATTTCACTCTCAATCGCACCATACTGGAATTGAAATTTTCTATTCTAACTATAAGCCATTCATATTTCATGATGCTCTCAATCGCACCATACTGGAATTGAAATTATGAAATTTGGAAAGAGAGCGCGCAAAAGCTTAAACCTCTCAATCGCACCATACTGGAATTGAAATGTATTATTATCAGTCGCTAAAGTTGCCGCTAGTGTAGTCTCTCAATCGCACCATACTGGAATTGAAATTTCTTTTCGACCTGTTGCCGAGATCGAAGAGTATGTTCTCTCAATCGCACCATACTGGAATTGAAATTCATCAGTTTGATATTTATATGAAGGTAACGCAACCCTCTCAATCGCACCATACTGGAATTGAAATTACGTTTTGTATTGCTTCTCATATGATGCAACCATCTCTCAATCGCACCATACTGGAATTGAAATCTATTCAAGACTTTATCAATTTGGTTTAACATGTTTCTCTCAATCGCACCATACTGGAATTGAAATATGACAATATCGCTAAGCGACGGCTTCATGCTTGATTTTTAATTACACAAGATTCTACCTCTCTTGTTCTACTATCTCTTGAACCCTCTCAATTACCTTCTCATCTCTATTAACATAAAAAATCGTATCCAATTTTAACAACCCATCAGAATTAATTCCTCCTTGAGTCTAAATAAATTTAAATTTCAAATCATTGTCTCTTAACCGCCTATTATTTAGAAACAATCCAATCGTTAAAAGCAATAAAACTGCAGCGATTGATTGCCAAACCACACAATTTTCGAATATAGGTCTGAACTTCAGGGGTAAGTCTCTCCCGGACTGTACTTTCAGCAATGCATTATCTCATGTACTCACTAAGACTTAATTTTGCATGTAGTAAGGACAATATCTTACAATTCTTTACTTGTAAAAAGAGAGTAAGAAAATCAGATTTCCTCTAAGAACATACAGATATTAATTTCTTGATTTTCCGACTCTTTATCATTAGTCAAATCGATACGAATGCGATACAAAATGTAGATCTTTTAAATAAAACCCTTCAGGAAAAAAATAATAAAATTTTTACAGGAAAAGTAATCAGTTAATAAAATAAATCTTATTTTTGCAGTACAAATTGATGACTTTGTAGCTCAGTTGGTAGAGTAAATGACTCTTAATCATTGGGTCGTGGGTTCGATCCCCACCGGGGTCACATAAAAAGCAGCTTACTTCTGTAAGCTGCTTTTTTTATGTTTCTTCCTGAAATAAGGGATCAATTCAAATATCATCATGGAAATTTAAAATAAGAAGTACAAAAAAAGATCCCTCCGAAAATATCGAAAGGATCTTTGTGTACCCAGGGCCGGGATCGAACCGGCACGGGTTGCCCCACTGGTGTTTGAGACCAGCGCGTCTACCAATTCCGCCACCTGGGCATTGCTTTTGAATGCGATGCAAATATAGATCTTTGTTTCATTCTCGCAAAACAAAACCTGCATTTTTTTCAAAAAAATCATTACTTCTATCGTAAGCCGAAAGACTGTAAACACAGGATATCCTGAACTTCACAACCTTATAACATTTCATATGATGCTAAGAACAAGAAAAAATACTTTACAATCATCATCATTAAACAACAATTAGATTACAAAATCTCCCTTTTTCATTCTATTTTATCATAGTTATTCACATTAGGATTTTCTATCTTAGTCTAAATATTACACAATATAAACTAATATCAATCACAAAACATAAACTTAACTTTTAAAACATGCCTACATTAACAACTAATTATCTGGGTTTAGAGCTTAAAAACCCAATTATCGTAGCAAGCTCGGGCTTAACCGATTCAATTGAAAAAATTAAAGAATTAGAAGCCAATGGTGCGGGAGCAATTGTTCTTAAATCGCTTTTCGAAGAAGAAATTGTAATGGAAATGGAAGAGCAAATGCACGCCATGACCAACCGTCCTTATGTGTATCCCGAGACTTTCGACTATATGGAAGAAGAACCTCATGAAGATATTCTAAGAAAATATCTACGTCTGATTGAAGATGCAAAAGCAGCAGTTTCTATTCCTATTATTGCGAGCATTAACTGTGTAAGCGCACAAAAATGGATCTATTTTTCTCAGGAAATAGAAAAAGCAGGTGCCGATGCCTTAGAAATAAATTTATTTGTGCTTCCTACCGATATGCACAGAACCGGAGATGAAAATGAACACATTTATTTTGATGTTCTTACAACCGTAAAAAAACAAATTGCACTTCCTGTTGCCCTAAAAATTAGTCCTTATCACTCAAATCTGGCAAACGTAATTAAACGATTAGATGACATGAAAGTGGATGGCATTGTAATGTTTAACCGCTTTTATAGTCCTGATATTAATATCGATACACTTAACGTAACCAGCGGACAAGTTTTATCTAACTCCGATGATTACAAGAATTCTTTGCGATGGGTGGGTATCATGTCCGATCGTATTAACTGCTCACTTGCCGGTACAACAGGAATTCATACTTCCGAAAGTATTATTAAGCAAATTTTAGCTGGTGCCGATGCGGTTCAACTAGCCTCGGTGCTATATAAAAACGGACCTGGCTATATAGATATTCTAACCAAGGAAATATATTCCTGGATGGAAGAACATGGCTTTGAAAGTATTCAAGACTTTAAGGGTAAAATATGTCAGTCGAAATCTAACGATCCGGCAGCTTACGAGCGAGTTCAGTTTATGAAAAACTTCAGAAATTTTATTATGCACTAGTAGATATTCTATTCTACAAAACTCATATTATTTTAACCCGAATCAATTAAAGATTCGGGTTTTTACATTCCTCTAAGTAGTCTACATGATAAATATCATAGGGAAAAAGACCTGTATTTATTATATTGATATATTCTAGTAGAAACATTGATTTTAACCACTTTCCAACAATTCACACGAATCAGTTGGAAACTCAAAGCACAAACAATCATGAAAGATTTTGGAGTTAAGGATACACTTAGACGATTAGGAATTGAGCAGTTAAATGCGGGCGTTAGTACCGGCACAAAATGGTTCAAATGCAAAGGTGCTGTTACCGAATCGATTTCACCTATTGATAATTCGCCAATTGCTAAAGTACAAAATGCCAATACCGACGATTACGAAAAAGTTCTTGAAAAAGCACAGGAAGCATTTAAGGTATGGCGTAAAATTCCGGCTCCTAAACGTGGCGAAATTGTTCGTCAAATAGGAAATGCTTTGCGCGATGCAAAAGATGATTTGGGAAAACTCGTAAGTCTCGAAATGGGAAAAATATACCAGGAAGGCATAGGCGAAGTACAGGAAATGATAGACATTTGTGACTTTGCAGTTGGACAATCGCGTATGCTTTACGGATTTACCATGCACTCCGAACGTCCCGATCATAAAATGATGGATCAATATCATCCATTGGGAATTGTTGGTGTAATTTCTGCCTTCAATTTTCCGGTTGCCGTTTGGGCGTGGAATGCAATGCTGGCAGCAGTTTGTGGCGATGTTATTATCTGGAAACCCAGTTCCAAAGTTCCTCTTAGCGCCATTGCCTGCCATAAAATTATTCAGAAAGTACTAAAAGAGAATAATGTACCCGAAGGAGTGTTTAATTTGGTAGTAGCCAAATCGTCGGTCATGGGCGATAATTTTATCGAAGACAAACGGGTGCCACTAATTTCCGTAACCGGATCGACTGCCATAGGAAAACGTGTAGCCGAAAAAGTTGGAGCCCGCTTAGGCAGAACCATTGCCGAATTGGGTGGTAACAATGCAATTATTATTGCGCCAAGTGCCGATTTGGATTTGGCAATTCCCGGAATTGTATTCGGGTCGGTTGGTACAGCCGGACAAAGGTGCACCTCTACCCGACGCCTAATCATTCACGAAAGCATTTACGATGATGTAAAAAATCGCCTTTTGAATGCCTATAAGCAAGTAGAAGGAAAAATTGGAAATCCGCTTGACGAAAATACTTTAGTTGGACCTGTTATTGACGAAGGAGCCGTAGATGTTTACAAAAATGCCATTGCCGAAGTAAAAAAAGCAGGTGGTAAAATTGTATTTGGCGATAAAGTTATAGAAGGAAACTACGTTCTGCCCACTTTCTGCGAAGTAGAAAACCATTGGCAAATTGTTCAGGATGAATCTTTCGTTCCTGTTTTGTATATCATGAAATATAAAACTCTGGAAGAAGCAATAGAACTGCACAACAATGTCCCTCAGGGATTATCCTCATCGATATTTACCATGAACATGCGCGAGGCACAAACCTTTATTTCCACTGTTGGTAGCGATTGTGGAATTGCCAATGTAAACATCGGAACATCGGGAGCAGAAATTGGCGGCGCTTTTGGTGGCGAAAAAGAAACTGGTGGTGGTCGGGAGTCAGGATCCGATGCTTGGAAAACATACATGAGAAGACAAACCAATACCATTAATTATGGTGAAGATTTACCTTTAGCTCAAGGAATAAAATTCGATTTATAAACGCATATTTCTTAAATTATAACATTAGGTAAGCCCGATAACAATCGGGCTTTCTTTTACTTACAAAAAATCAATTTATAAACCTTTAAAAACAGTATTATAGCTAAAATACATCTTAAAAAACAAATAATATTGCTTGAGTTTGCAAACCACTCACACAAGCTTTTTCAAGATAATTAATAAACAGGCGTAAATCGTTAAGAAAATTTAAATACTACTCGTAAAAATTCTTATTTTTGATACAACACTTTACCATGCAACCTGTTTAACTATGCTGAAAAAAATTCTTACCTATTTTTTCATTGTATTGCTATTGGCAATCATCGTCTTAGGTTTCCTTTACCTTCAAAAACAAAAGGAATACAAAGGAATAGATCCTTTCTCGGCAATTCCGGTAAATTCAGAATTAATCGTTCAATTCGAGAGTTTAGAGCAGCTAATTACCAAACTGGAAAACAACACAGGAACCTGGAAAGAACTAAGCAATTTCGATAAAATCGCAAAAATAAACAGTAACCTCCAATTTATAGATAGTCTTGTAGGCAACTTTAATTCAGAACACTCGATATCTTTAGATCGAAGCCTTACCATGGCCAGTCATTTGCAGGGAAAAAGCGACATTGAGTATTTATACATTTTACCGATTACTGATTATCTGGAAGAAAAAGGTATTCTTAGTTCCATTAAAAATTGGCTTGCACCAGATAAAGAACTGAAAGAAAAAACGTACCAGAATACAAGTCTGTTTACAATTCCCAAAACATCGGAAAAAGAACGGGAATTACATTTTGCCTTTTCGAAAGGATTACTAATCGGAAGCCATTCTATGCTACTATTGGAAAACTCTATTCGACAGTTAAGCACCGAGAATTCCATTTCTAAATCGAAAGGATTTGAGCAAATCAGAAGAACAATTGGTAAAAATGTTGATGCCAATATCTTCCTGAATCTTAAAACTTTTCCCAAGCAAATTTCTTTTTCGCTCGATAGAGATCATTCTAAGTTTATTCGCAATTATACAAACTTGGCCAATTGGACCGAACTGGATTTAAGCTTTAGAAACCGAATTGTTTTGCTTAATGGATTTACTTACAGCGATCCGCAACAAGGAAATTTAATGAATCTGTTTTTACAACAAGAACCAGTAAAAATGGAAATGGAATCGATATTACCATCTCAGGTTAGCATGCTGGCAATATTAGGCATTAATGATCCTTTATTGCACAAAGGAAAATATCGTAAGTATCTCGATCAGATGGGAAAACTTTCGGATTACCAGAAAAACATAAACGATCTAAAGAGCAAAACCGGAGAAGATATCGAAGAAATTATTTTCTCTATCATTTATAAGGAAGTAGGATTGGCATTTTTCGAAAGCGACCCCAAAAAGAGATTTACACTTATCAGAACAAAAAGTGCAAGCATTGCCAAAGAGAAAATGCTAAAATCTGTTTTAGGATATGCAAAAAAACAAAAACGCACGCTAGACTATTACAAAAGAACCTATAAACTCGATTCTCAAACCTCTTTCGATATCTACCGTTTGCCCGACGATAAATTACCCGAAAAACTATTTGGAAGCTTCTTTACCGATGCCTCATCGGCTTATTTTACCTTTATTGGTAACTACATGCTTATGGGACCCAATATCAATGTATTATCGGATTTTATTAAAGAATCAGTTTTAGGAAAAACACTTGATACAAACCTTAGTTATCAGGAAAACAAAGAATTTTTATCGAACAAAGCAAACTTCTTTTTCTATACCGTTACACCTAAAGCAAACCGATTTATTTCGAGCTTTTTGAATAAAGATTTGCAAAGCGAAATTAAAAATCACAAAGAAAGTGTAAACAAATTTCAGGCTGTAGGATTACAGCTAAGTGCCAACCGTAATTTAATATACAACAACCTGTTTATCGAATACGATCCGGTTTTAGAATCGGCACCTCAAACCGATTGGGAATCGAGATTGGATACCTGTTTCAGACATAAACCCTATTTGGTAAAAAATCATTATACCAAAGAGAATGAAATCATGATTCAGGACATTAACAATCAACTCTACCTTTTAAATCCCGAAGGAAGAATACTGTGGAAAAAACCTCTGGATTCGAAAGTAATTGGTAAAATTGAGCAGATCGATTATTTTAAAAACAACAAATTACAATATTTATTTGCCACCAAAAATCATTTGCATTTACTAGACCGAAATGGAAATTATGTGAAAAACTACCCCATTAGATTAAAATCGGATGCTGTTCGGGGAATTTCTATTTTCGATTACGATAAAAACCGTAATTACCGCTTTTTTATTCCCTGTAAAGATCAAAAAGTTTATGCCTATTCGAAAGAAGGTAAATTAATTAGTGGTTGGAATCCGGCAAAAGCCGAAAATCCAATTACCTGCGAAATTCAACATTTTAGAGTTAACAACAAAGACTATATTGTTTATGCCGATAAATATAGAGTGTACATTCTTAACCGCCGCGGCGTAGAAAGAGTGAAACTTAAAAAGCAATTCTCTAAATCGGAAAACAATCCTTTTTATCTTGAAAAAGCGAACAAGCGACTGGTTACAACAGACAGCAATGGAATAATTTACTACTGCTATTTTAATGGTAAAGTAGAAAGTAAATCGTTTACCGAATTATCTGATGCACATTATTTTATCGCCACAGATTTAAATGCCGATGGAAAAAATGAATACTTATTTGCCGATTATAATTTCCTAAAAATTTACGATGTTTCAGGCAATCAAAAATTGGAACAAAAATTCGACTCAGGAATTAGCTATCGCCCTAATGTTTATAAATTTTCGCGCCGCAATATCGAAATTGGTATTTGTGTAGAAAACGAAAACAAAATTTACCTGATTGATACAGAAGGAAACAATCACAGCGGATTTCCACTTAAAGGCAACACCGAATTTTCAATTGGCTTTGCAAAAGCTGGTAATCATTCTTTTAACCTGTATGTTGGAGACAACCGAAACTTCCTTTTAAATTATTCCGTACACTAATTTTTATAATCAAGAACAAAATATTATTACTATTAGTATAATAAATTGTATGATTTATTGTTTTTTTGTGCCCGCAAATAAATTCCTAAAATTTTACGTTACACTACTAGGGTATTGCATGCAAATATGCGGTACGATTTATAATTACGACTATAAAATTAAACTACTATGATAGTAAAATTCAAATCGATTATTCCTATGCTGATGATAGGAATTCTTGCAATTACAGTACAATCCTGCTTCGATGCCGACGATTACGACATGGATCGCCTATCGGAAAACGTTGACTGGACTCCAAACATGATTGTTCCCGTAGGCTATGGAACCTACTCCTTATGGTATTTACTAAACGAACATGAAACAAATCCTGAAGATCAGTCTATTTTCCTCGATACTGAAGGAATCCTGCATATTATTCATACCGAAAAAAAAATCTTCTCATACGATGTTAACGAGGTAATTAACATTCCAAATCAAGCACCAATTGATTTAAACTTTAGCTTACCCGATTTAAGTGCAGGAGTACCTTATGCTTCTTTGCCCGTAATTAATTCGCAAGCTAAATATATTACAATAAACACTTCTCAATTAGATGTGATCCTGTCCGAACTCGATATCAATACAAATATTCGGTTTCTATTTACAAACCCTTTAAATACAGAGGTCGAATTAACGGTTAGCCTGCCAAGTTGCACACAATCAGGTATTTCTGTAAATCAAACCTACACCATTGCAGCAAATGCTGTAAATCAGGAAGAAAATTTAAACCTTAACAACTTAAATATAAAATTTGCTGAACCCTATTCGAACAATAATATTATCGATTTAGATTTTGATATAGCCATTCAAAATAATGCCAGTGGAATTATTTCGGGAAGTGGAATTATCGATGTAAACCTTACTTTCGAAAATGTAGATTTTCTTCTTGCACAAGGCGATTTTGGCACACAAAATATTAGTATCGGATCAGGTAATATAGATTTAGATGTGGACTTTTGGGATGATATTGAAGGTGAATACACTTTTGCCGACCCTAAAATTAAAGTTCACCTTAGAAATTCGGTTGGCATTCCTTTCCAAATTAATGCAAACATGATTGGCTACAATACCCAAGGAGATTATCAGGCTTTAAACCCATTACCAATACAGCCAGTTAACTACCCAAAAACAGTTGCCGATGTTAATGATACTCCTAACGAAGAAACCATTACTTACGACAAATACAATTCCGATATTGTAGAAATTATGGCACTTCCCCCGTCGGATAGAATTGAATACGCTGGTTTTGTGCAGCTAAATCCAAATGCGGTTGACATTGCAACTTCTCCTAATATAGTTAGTAATAATTCCAGAATCGATGCCGATCTGGAAATTGATATTCCTCTTAATTTTTCAGCCACCAACCTAATGCTTCGCGATACCATTAATGATATTGATATTGATGATGCCGAAAAGATTATAAATGCAGCTATTGTTGTTACTGCAGAAAACGGATATCCGCTTGACGTAAAAATTGATAAAATTTACCTTACCGATGAAACATATACCTTTCTTGATTCGATTACTGATAATGAAGTTATTGATGCTGCAGAAGTATTTCCTGCCGGACATGCCAACGAAGGAGAAGTTAACAACGCCAGCATTGCTGAAATAAGTCACGAAATAAAATTAAGCAAAACACAAATAGAACATTTAAACAATACGGAAAACCTAATTATTAATGCTAGTGTTAATACCAGCGGAGATGGAACACAAGCGGTTATATTAAAAGGAGATTATGAACTAAAGTTTGCAATCTCGGTACAAGCACAACTCGATTTAAACAACTAGCATTTTTACTTTTCCATTATGATCAAATTACTTTCAAAAGTATCAATAACAGGAATTTTACTAATATTCCTGTGCTCTTCTGCCACATCTCAGAAACTAAATAACACTTTGTATTTAATGCAAAATGTTCCTCAGTCAAATCAGCTTAATCCGGCAATTCGCCCCGAATGTAAAGTTTTTGTGGGATTTCCGGCTCTTAGCTCCATCTATTTTAATTATAGCAATAGCAGCTTTGCTTATAAGGATGTAATTACCGATGGAACTGGAATTCAATCGGATTCGCTGGTTGTAGATGTTAACAGTTTTCACGATGCCCTAAAAACCACCAACTTTGTTTCTCAGCAAACTGAACTAACTCTCTTTGCCCTGGGTATTAAAGCAAAAGATTACTATTTCACTCTCGATATTATCGAAAAAGAAGATTCGCGCTTTAGTTTCGACAAAGAGATGATTTCATTTTTAAAAAATGGTAATTACAATTACCGAGGAAAAACCTCCAATTGGGGTGGACTTGGAGTTGATGCATCTTATTATCATGAAATTGCCCTGGGAGTTTCAAAAAAAGTTAACGACAAATGGACTGTTGGTGTAAAAGGAAAAATGCTGTTTGGAGTAGCCAATATGCATATGGAAGATTCAGATATGTCGGTGTTCACATCGGCTTCGGGCGACCAAATTATTCTTAATTCGCAACATCGCTTAAGAGCTTCTGTCCCTATTAACCAAATTAGTTACGACAGCGATGGATATGTCGATGACATTAACTTTAACAGCGACGATTACGATGCAGATTTTTTCCTGAATACCCAAAATAAAGGATTTGCCATAGATCTAGGTATGACTTATCAAATGGATGAGAAAACCATATTATATGCAAGTATTCTGGATATGGGAGCTATTAACTGGAAATCGGATGGGTATGAATTTGTTCAGGATGGTCAATTTACCTACGATGGTACAGACTGGTCTCAATCGGGAAACTCTAACGATCCGAATTATGAAGAAATTGAAGATGTATTCGAAGATCTTTCAGACGATATTGCAGATGAATTCAGAGTTAGCGACCTATCTGGATCGTATTCTGTTGCGCTTCCAACAAAAATTTATCTGGGCGGAACACATCAAATTTCAGAGAAAGTTAACTTAGGCGCCTTAACCCGAACCGAAATATTTAATGGGAAAGTACAATCTTCCTTAAGTTTATCGGCAAACGCACGATTTTTTAAAAACCTAAGCACTAGCTTAAGCTACACAGCAACAAACAATTCGTACAACAACATTGGTTTCGGATTAGCAGCTAAAGCCGGACCGGTACAATTTTATGCCATAAGCGATAATATTATGGCAGCCTTTAAACCAAATAGTGCACAAGTAGCCAATTTCCGATTCGGAATTAACTTTCTATTTGGTTGTAAAGACAAAACGGTTCTTAGAAATTCCTGCTCTTTCGAGGATGAATTAAAAAAAGAAAGAAAACGTAAAAAAAGGCCTTTAAAAAAATAAAGCGTAAATTTATACAACTCCTAAAATGGAGTAAGTACATCAATTCAAAATTCAGGGACTATCTTGCGGGGTAGTCCTTTTTTTCTATATCCTCACATGCTTCTTCTGCCTCAACACTGAATAAAGCAAATTAAACAGTTCCCTTCCGGCAGATGTGGAGCCAAGGCTTTCAAATCCTCAGGGTTGGCAAAGTAATTGGAAAGTTGGTATTCCATTCGGTCATTTGAATCTACTGTGTCTCATAATTCCAAGATTATTTCGGGTACTTCAATAATCATTGGTTTTACCGGCGGATAATGATGGATGGCCACTCGAATTAGCCCGCGATCGGAAACACACTTCTTGGCCATACCTTTTCGCATCTTCCTGAACAAACTATATGCTCCTACCGAGTTCTTGTATGGTATTATAAAGTTTATAACATGACTAAGAAAAATGGCAACCCAACACCCAGCAACCAAAATAACATTGAAAATATCACATCTTGGATAGATTTTTTCTGAAACACCCAAGCTGTATTTTCAGGGTCTCTTTTATAAATTTTTTTGAAGAAAAGATAAAACATTCTAAAAACAACAAAAGAAATAATAGGCATTCTTTAAAACACATGCATTTTAGGGTTACCATAGCTTACTTCCATCATTAAAAATGAAAATACAAACAACAGAAGACAATAAATAAGTATAATCCAAAACAAAACACCAAAGCCAAATAATAGCACTTATCAAGACATATGCCATGGCTAACATTCCAATTTGAAACCATCTCACTCATTACTCTTTCTAAAAAATTTCTGGTCTATAAAATGCTATCACCAACAGAAAAGCAAATGATAAAACCACATATACACCTACAAATAGATTTCCTATGGATCTTGCCATGTCACTTTCTATTTTATACTTTTCAACAATATGCTTATAACGTGAATTAATAAAAAAAAGCATACTTGTTATAATAAATATTCCTACTGAAATAAGAATAAAACTTGACTTTGATGGGTAATATTCAATAATACTCATCTTATTTAATAAAACAATAAAAGACAAAACATTAAAAGACAAACAAATTGTAAAAATAAGTTCGGCCAATAAACCAGCAATCTCCGGAATTGACGATCTTTGTGACACCCTATAAAGCTTATAAAATATGTAATCCATTTTTTTATAATTAAACTTATTCATCTATCCAGTTATATAATTGATCCCCCCAGACTGCGTCGGCAACTCCGATTCCTAATGCCACTCCCCATCCAACAACAGGAATAAAGGCAACTCCTACAGCAATAGTTTTAACAGCCAGACTGGTAACATTACCCGCGGATGGACTTGTTATTACATCATAACCAGCAGGAACAATAGATGCCGCAGCACCAACTACACCTAAAGCCTTTCCTCCAACACGAGCGTAATTTAGATACTTAGCATTAATGGCTAAATTGGCGATTCTTGATCGTAATACTATTTCACCAGTCTTTCTAATTCCATAAGGTTTTCCCAACAGAGTTTTACAAGTTCGTGGTAAATATTTACCTCTATCTAGCATTACATTATGTATCCTGTCACCAAGAATGCCAGCACCTGTCATTCCTACACCAGTAGCACCTCCCCAATCAAAAGTATTATTCTGAGTATTCTCACTACCAATAGACTGCGTTGGGTCTCCACACATGGAATAATTCGGTTCAGAAAATCCTTCTGAAAATCCAACACCTCCTTCTTCAATTTCCTCAACACTTAATGATCCATCTTCCAACAAAATTAAACAGCTCCCTTCCGGCAAATGTGGTGCTAATGCTTTTAAATCCTCAGGGTTGGCAAAATAATTAGAAAGTTGATACTCCATTCTGCCATTGGTATCCACTGTTGCCCGTAATTCCAAGATCATATAGCTTTAAAGCTTACACAAATATTTATTTTACTTTTTAAGTAAGAAGCCCGTACAATACTGCTGTAATAAAAGCCCCCAATGCAATTGTAAATGAATAAATAGGAGCGTATCTTAATTTAACATCTCTATATTTCTGAATTATTTTCTTGTATCGATTATTATGGAATACTAAGAAATAATTCAAAACACCAAAAGGCAATGCAAACATGATAGTAAATGCAACAAATTTATTTATCATATCACTTATGAAAACATCTATTGTTATGAGTGGGATATTCAGTACATCAAAATATTTTAACCAAATAAAGATGATCCACCAATTTAATGCGTGTATCCAAGTAATATATACAAATAAAGTAAATTTCCAATTCGTTCTATCTGGCTGATGCTTCTTAAAACTTATAATTGCATCAGACCATATCATATAATAAATATTCCTCATAAGTTGTTACTCAAACCATTTATAATCATTATCACCATACCAAGTACTCGGACCATAATGTATACCCAAATTAAAAGATACATCCCAAGTCAATCTAAGCGTCCCATAAATCGCAACAACTTCTCCAACTACAGGTATTTGTACACCGTAAAAATAAGATACTCCAGAAGCTAATATACCCATTGTTCCAACCCCAGCATCAACATAAGTAATCGGTTGTGAATCTCCTTTGGCAATATCATAATAAGACATTCCTGTGGTTACAACATTTCCTACTTCTCCAACATATTTCAAAGTTTTTGATGCATTTGCATAACCTCGTGCTCTAGCCGATCTAATCCGTCCATTTGCCTTATAGATATTTTTTGTTAATCCATTAGTTGTTTTATAACTCGTATGATTATGCAACAATGTACTGTATGCACCTTCCATTGTAAAAGCTCCACCTAAGACATCTCTGCCTGTTATCCCTCCACTAGATGTATCCTCACCAGTTACTGAAAAGAAACTTCCCTCTGAAGGTTTCAGAAATGGCTCTTCTATATATTCAACACTTAGCGATCCATTTTCGTTTAAAACAAGGCATGCCCCCTCGGGTAAGTTTTTACCCAGTGCTTTCAAATCTTCTGGATTGGAAAAGCGATTCGTAAAATGATACCTCATTTGCCCATCTTTATCTACTATTGCTCGCAATTCCAAAATCATTTCGGGTGCTTCTATGATCATTGGTTTTACCGGCGGATAATGATACAGAGCAACACGAATTTTTACGCCTCGATCGGAGACTTCGCTTTCGCTACTGTACCCCATTGGTTGAATGGGGAAACCGAGTACCCGATCGATATTTAGGTAGGTATGCATATTGTGTACATACTGCTGCATTGTGTAGTTGAGTGCCGATTGAAATGCATTTTGCGGGTTTACATTTGAACTTGTACACTGTCTTTTTGCATCTTCCTGAGCCGACTGTATGCTTCTGCCGAGTTCTTGTATGGTATTGTAAAGTTGATGATCCATGGCTAAATTTTGATTTTAGGAAAACTTCTTGTTTAATTGATCATTCCATTATAACATAATTTACGAGATTCAAATTTATGAAAACTATACAACTCTTCAAAATATTTATCTTTAGACTATTACTACTTAAAGAAGTTTGTGCTTAATTAACAAAACTTTAACTTGACTTAGAGATTGGAGTGAAAAGCCCACAGCGAAGAATGAGCAAGGACTTGCAACGAAAAGCCCGACCGAAGGGAACGCCCAAAAGCAATTGCTGTAGAACAGCCCCCAAAAAAATGAAATGCTTATCTTTGCTTTCCAAAAGTATTAGAATATGGCATTTATAAAGTTTATTATTATTGTTGTCGGCATTTATTATCTGCTCAAGCTAGTTTTTAAAGCATTGTTCCCTGTTTTAGTCAAAAAAACCTTCGACAAAATGCAGGAACAAGCCAAACAACAGCAACAAAACACAAAAAAAGAAGGCGAAGTAACAATCGACAAGTCCTTTGATAAGAAAACCAATCCCAACAAAAAAGATATTGGCGATTATGTAGATTTTGAAGAGGTAGATGAATAAATAAATTCATCTAATAAGATTATTAATTTGCCGATTTACAAGATTGTTAATTGGCATTTTTTTGTATTTTTGCTTTTCATTTATTATTTGGGCAGATTGATTTTCAACGGAAAAGGCCTAAATATCAATCCAAAATTTTTAAATAAACTCAAAATATAAGATTTATGGCTCAGGAAGATGTTTTCAAAAAACTGGTAGCTCATTGTAAAGAATACGGATTCGTATTTCAATCATCAGAAATTTATGATGGTTTAAGTGCAGTTTACGATTACGCACAATTGGGCGTTGAATTGAAAAACAACATTAAAAAATACTGGTGGGATTCAATGGTAAAACTACACGAAAATGTAGTGGGTATTGATTCTGCAATTTTTATGCATCCAACCATTTGGAAAGCTTCGGGCCACGTTGATGCTTTTAATGATCCATTGATTGATAACAAAGATTCCAAGAAACGTTACCGTGCTGATGTTTTAATTGAGGATTTAATGGCAAAGTACGAAGGAAAAATGGACAAGGAAGTTGCCAAAGCGAAAAAGAAGTTTGGCGAGAGTTTCGACGAAGCTCAGTTCCGCGAAACCAATCCTCGTGTATTGGCTAACAAAGAAAAGATGGATGCTGTTCACAAGCGTTTTGTTGATGCTTTGGACAAAAATGATTTAGATGAGTTGAAGCAGATCATTGTTGATAATGAGATTGCTTGTCCTATTTCAGGATCTAAAAATTGGACCGATGTTCGTCAGTTTAACCTGATGTTCTCTACCGATATGGGTTCTACATCGGATGGAAGTAGCAAAATCTATCTTCGTCCGGAAACTGCACAGGGTATTTTTGTAAACTACCTGAATGTTCAAAAAACAGGTCGTATGAAAATTCCTTTCGGGATTGCACAAATTGGTAAAGCATTCCGTAACGAAATTGTTGCTCGTCAGTTCATTTTCCGTATGCGTGAATTCGAGCAAATGGAGCTTCAATTTTTTGTTCGTCCGGGCGATGAAATGAAATGGTTTGACAAATGGAAAGAAACTCGTATGAGCTGGCACAAGGCTTTGGGTTTTGAAGATAGCAAGTACCGTTTCCACGATCACGATAAATTGGCTCATTATGCCAACGCGGCTACCGATGTGGAATTTAAATTTCCATTCGGGTTTAAGGAGGTTGAAGGAATTCACTCTCGTACCGATTTCGATTTGAAACAACATCAGGAATTCTCAGGTAAGAAAATTCAATATTTCGATCCAGAACTAAACAAAAGCTACGTTCCTTATGTAGTAGAGACTTCGATTGGGGTAGATCGTATGTTCTTACAAATTATGTCAGAAGCATATCAGGAAGAAAAAATCGAGAAAGAAGATGGTAAGGTAGATGAGCGTGTAGTTCTTCGTTTGCCTCTTGCTCTAGCGCCGGTTAAGCTTTGTGTTATGCCATTAACAAAAAAAGATGGTCTTCCAGATAAAGCTCGTGATATCATCAGCGACTTGAAATTCGATTTCAACTGTCAGTACGACGAGAAAGATTCAATTGGTAAACGTTACCGTCGTCAGGATGCTATTGGTACTCCTTTCTGTGTAACTGTCGATCATCAATCTTTAGAAGACAACACGGTTACCATTCGTCATCGCGATACCATGGCTCAAGAACGTGTTGAGATTTCTAAATTGCATGATATTATCGAAAATGAAGTAAGCATGAAAAAATTATTCAAGCAATTGAAATAATCTTTTCTTACAGATATAGTAATGGCCATTCTCATTGAGGATGGCCTTTTTTTTGGATTAGCATTCCAGCATAATATCGATTTTTTACTTCATCCGGTTGCCTTTTACAGGGATAACAGTTTTCCAAGCTGGCAACATTTTGTAATTACTCGTGCACTCGATAATCAAATTTATATGCTGAGTTTAAACCGAGCAGGAAATGAATATGGCAATCCAATATTCTGTCCGCTCTGGATTGATTACAATATCTCTCCTACTATTCTTAAGGAACATGAAGATGTAATTATTGCTGAAATTGATACTGATATCATTCAGAAAGTGCGTGAAGAATATCGTTTTAGAGAAGACAGAAAATAATTATTATTGATTTGCTTATGATGTAGATTATCTGTTATCGAAAATCAAGCCAAATTTCATCTGGAAAAGTGATTGAAAAATATCGTTTTAGCGCATTACTTTTTGTAACTTGCTACTAATCAATACTTGTTTAACACACGATATTATGAAATTATTTTTTCTATCCCTCCTTTTCTTAGGATTGTCGCAATTTTTGTTTGTAAAAAAAGCTTTTCCTCAAAAACAGGACACCAAAGCACAATATGAAGAGTATTGTGCCGGATGCCATCATAACAATCGCTCCTCTTTTGTTAATCGGAATTGGCAATTTGGTAATTCTCTCGAAGATATATTTAGAAGTATAAAATTCGGACAACCCGAATTAGGAATGCCAGCTTTTGAAAAAGGATTTACGGATAAAGAATTATATGCTCTAACCGATTATGTTATTGAATTATCTAAAGATGAAAAGTTAAAAGAACAAATTGCTTCTTCTTCTAAAATTCATGAGTCTGAAGTACAAAAATTTAGAGTTGATACTATTGTCAGCGGTTTAGAATCTCCCTGGGGATTAGAATTTTTGCCTAACGGAGATTTATTAATCACAGAACGTTCGGGATATTTGTACCGCTTTTCGAGAGGAAAACTATCAGCACCAATAAAAGGATTACCACCAATAAAATCAGGTGGTCAGGGAGGATTATTGGACATCGAACTGCATCCCAAATACAAAGAGAACGGATGGATCTACTTCTCCTATTCAGCTTATTCTAATAAGGAAGGAAATAAAGGTAGTAATACTGCTATTATGCGAGCAAAATTATCTGGAAATACATTAACAAATCAAGAAATAATTTTTAAAGCAGAACCAGATTTCAATACCAAACATCATTATGGATGTAGATTAGAGTTCGATAAAGATGGCTACCTTTTCTTTTCGGTGGGCGACAGAGGAAATAGGAACAATGCACAAAAATTAGACAATCACTGTGGAAAAATTCATCGAATTCTAGATGATGGCAGGATTCCAAGCACAAATCCATTTGTTAATAATAAAAATGCAATGTCGTCAATTTATACTTATGGCAACCGAAATCCGCAGGGATTGGTAATGCATCCCGAAACCAAACAAATATGGTCGCACGAACATGGGCCAAAAGGTGGCGATGAAATAAATATTATTCGAAAAGGTGCCAATTATGGCTGGCCAAGAGTTTCTTATGGTATTAACTACAACGGAACCATTATTACAAGTGATACAATTATGGCAGGAATGGAACAACCCGTAATACACTGGACACCATCTATTGCTCCTTGTGGTATGACTTTCGTAAAAAGCGATCGTTATCCGGCATGGAAAAATAACATTCTAAGTGGCTCGCTCCGTTTTTCACATCTTAATCGTAGTGTAGTAGATGGAGAAAATATAATTCATCAAGAACAATTATTGGAAAACATAGGGCGTATAAGAAATGTAGAAGTCAGTCCTGATGGCTATATTTATGTTGCGATTGAATTTCCGGGAAAAATACTAAAACTAATTCCTGTTGATAATTAAAAACAGTAAATGAACGTTCGTAAATCATTCCTGCAGTTAATTTACTTTTCACAATTAATAATTACATTAGTGCCACTTAAAAACAATTACACTAAATCACACTCTAACTAATGAAAAATCTACTCAGTCTGCTACTAATAATGGTAGTATCTATCTGGCAATCCTATGCCTGCACAACTGCTGTTATTTCGGGAAAATACACAAAAAATGGTCGTCCAATAATCTGGAAACTTCGCGATACCGAAAGTTTCGAAAACAAAATGAAATACTTCACCGATGGAAAATATCCATACATCGGAATGATAAATTCCAATGATGAAAAAGGAGAACAAGTTTGGGGTGGTTCCAATTCGGTAGGATTTGCCATTATGAATTCTGCATCTTTCAATGTGAACATGAAGGATACCACTTCTTTTAAAGATCAGGAAGGAAAATTCATGAAAGAAGCACTTCAAAAATGTGCAAACCTAGAAGAATTTGAACAATTGCTAAAAAAACGGAAAAAACCTATGGGTTTAGCTGCACACTTTGGCGTATTAGATGCCGATGGAAACGTTGCATTCTACGAAGTAAACAACCAAACATTTACAAAATTCGATGCCAACAATCCGGCACAGGCCCCAAATGGTTATATTCTTAGAACAAACTATTCGTTTACAGGCAAAAAAGACATTGGCTATGGATTTATCCGTTTCCAGACAGCACAGGATATTTTTTACCAGGCCGATGCTTGCGGCGATATGAGTGCAAAAACCGTAATTCAAAACTTCTCGAGATGTTTAAAGCACCCTGTTTTAAAACGTGATTTTAGAAAAGAATTTGAAACAGTTCCTTACGGTGATAACTTTGTTAATTCCGGCGATTTAATAACCCGCCACGGTTCCTCATCGATGATTATGATTGAAGGAGTAAAAAAAGATGAAGCTAAGGATATGTCTACCATCTGGACTCAGATTGGATTCCCAAATACCTCAATAGCATTACCCATTTGGGTAAAAGGCGGAAAAAATTTACCCAAAGTTTTAAGTGCAAAAGGAAAAAAGAACTGCATTTTAAATGCAATGGCTTTAGAATTAAAAAGCAAGTGCTACCCTATCTCTCGTTCTGCCGGATACAAATATTTGAAAATTTCAGAATTAATTAATGCCGAAAAAACTGGAATCATTCAACAGCTGGAAAAAGCAGAAGAGAAAATCTTTAAAAACACAGAAATTCATCTTAAAAAATGGCGTGAAGCTAAAGCTGATAAAAAAGAAATTGAAGTATTCTACAATTGGCTGGATCAATACACAGGTCGAACCTACAAGAACATGTTAAATATGAAAAAATACTTGAAGTAAATCCAACTTTAAACCCTAGGCACTTTAAGTACGTAAGGCACTAAAAAAATATTAAGTGAAGCACAGAGCAAAATTGTTCTGTGCTTTTTGTATTTTAGAGCCTTAATTAGAAAATTACGAACAACCATCTCAATAGCCATTGAGAACAAGTTAATTTTGTAAGTGCTAAACCGTAATTTGTAACTCCTAATTCACAATTAAAAAATGAATTTTAAGTCGATATTTAAGTCTGCATTACCACATTTGGTTTCTATCATTGTCTTCCTAATTATTGGATTCCTATATTTTCAGCCAGCTCTGGAAGGGAAAGTATTAAAAAAAGGAGACTCGATAAATGCCTGGGGGGCAAAAAAAGAGATCATTGATTATCGGGCAAAAACAGGCGATAATGCTCTGTGGACCAACTCCATGTTCGGAGGCATGCCATCTTACCACATTAATGTAGCTTATCGTGCAAAAGACATGTCTACCTTCAAAAAAATGATGGAACTTTACACGCCCGATCCTGTAAAATATCTCTTTTTATACATGATTGGCTTTTACATACTTTTAATTAGTTTGCGGGTAAATCCATGGCTTTCCATAGCCGGAGCAATTGCCTATGCTTTTTCCACTTACTTTGTAATTATTATTGGCGCAGGTCATTTGTGGAAAGTAAATGCACTGGCCTTTATCCCTCCTGCCCTTGCCGGGATATTACTGGTTTTTAGAGGAAAATATCTTTGGGGCGGCTTATTAGCCACATTCTTCCTCATTATGGAACTGTACTCAAATCACATACAAATGACTTATTATTTCGTGATAATGGTTATTTGCTTGCTTGTATTTGAATTTTACTATCAACTAAAACAGAAAAATCTAAAGCATTTTTTCAAATCTATTGGCATATTAGCAATTGCATCGATAATAGCGCTAGGTGTTAATTTTACCAATTTATATAATGCTTACGACTACACAAAATCGACTATTCGTGGTAAATCGGAACTTTCTTTAGGCGATAAAAACAACCAAACTACTGGTGTTGATAAAGATTATGGAACTCAGTGGAGTTATGGAATTCAGGAAACATTAAGCCTGCTAATTCCTAACGTTAAAGGCGGAGGCGGTTCCCCACAAGAGGGAATGCAAATTCTAAACTATATTGGCAACGGACAAATGAAAAGTGTAGCCGATTACTATAGTTTAAAACAAGTCGACAATCATCATTATTGGGGAAATCAACCTTTTACCGTTGGTCCTGTTTATGTAGGTGCTTTTATATTGTTCCTATTTATACTGGGATTATTTATTCTTGCCGGCAGATTAAAATGGGGATTACTTACAGCTACCATTTTAGCTATTATGCTCGCCTGGGGACATAATTTTCAGGCTTTAACAGGATTATTTTTCGACTATATTCCTCTTTACAATAAATTTAGAGCAGTTTCTTCTATCCTGATAATTGTGGAACTCTGCGTTCCTTTACTGGCCATATTAACTCTCAAGAAAATTATCGATGAACCGGAAATCCTGAAAAAGAAAATTTCTATTTCATCCTTCAAGATAAATGTACTGGTATTACCTTCGGTTTTAACTGCAGGACTGGCATTACTTCTCTATTTAGTTCCTACAATGGGACTCGATTTCTTGAGTGATATGGAGCAAAATTACTTTAGTCAGATCAAATCATCAAACCCAAATGCTTTAGCTTTTATCACGCAAATACAAAACGATTTAATAAATGCCCGTATTGATATTTTTAAGGCTGATGCTCTGCGCAGTCTTCTATTTATTGCCATTGGAATTGCTTTACTTCTGGCTTATTCGAAAAAGTACTTACAAACGAAATTTCTAATTCCTGCAGTAATTATTCTTGTTGCAGTAGATTTATATCCGATAAACAAACGTTTTACAACTAACGATAATTTTGTTGACAAAAAAGATTTAAAGCTTGCTTATTCGCCTAATATGGCCGATTATCAAATTCTGCAAACCGAATTAAATAATCATCCGGAATTAAAAGAGATTGCTCAACAAGCACAAACAAATTATACCCGCGCAAATCGAAAAGCCAGCGATTACGAAAAAGTTGCTGCTCAATTGTGGGCGATCACTTACAATACCAATTACAGGGTTTACGAGCAGGCCGGATCGCCTTTTCAGAATGCACGAACCTCCTATTTCCACAAATCTATTGGTGGATACCATGGCGCCAAGCTACGCCGCATACAGGAATTGTACGATTACTATATCGAAAAAGACAATGCGAAAGTTCTTAACATGCTAAATACCCGATACATAATCAATCAGGGAGAAAAAGGCTTGGAGGCTGTAGTTAATCCCGATGCCTTGGGAAATGCGTGGTTGGTTAATTCGTACAAACTAGTAAAAGATGCCAATGAAGAAATTCTGATGTTAAACGATTTTGATCCTGCAAAAGAAGCTATTGTTGATGTTCGCTTTAAAGATCAGTTGGCAGGACTCAATATTACTGCTGATTCGACCGCTAGCATTCAGATGGTAAAATACTCGCCCAATGCAATTAGCTACAATTACATGTCTAAATCTGAGCAACTTGCTGTTTTTTCAGAAATGTATTACCAGCCAGGATGGAATGCTTATGTCGATGGCAAGTTAAGTCCTCATTTTAGAGCGAATTACGTGCTTCGAGCTATGAAATTACCGGCCGGAAAACATAAAGTAGAATTCAAATTTGAACCTAAAGGTTATTTTGTAGGCGAGAAAATATCGTTGGCAAGTATGATTCTCTTCTTCTTGCTTGTTGCTGGTGGAATTGTATTTGGAGTAAAAGAAATCCGAAAAGAAAAGAATTAAAATGAATACTCAGTACATACGAATACAGCAACTGGTCAACTTTATTCAGAAAATTATTTTCTTGCATTTGGTGGTTTTTTTTATGCGAAATTTTTATTTCCTGCTCGAAAAACTTAGCCGAAAAGATAAGTCTGTTGCATTATTTTTCCTGACTGAAGAATTTTACTACGACAATTCAAAATACCTTTTCGAATACATGCGTAAAAAGAACGACCTGAATAGTATTCTTTTTACAGCCAATAAAAGTTTATATGAAGAATTAAATAAGCAATTTCCTGGCGAAATTGCTTATGCCTGGTCATTTAAATCGCTAAAATTATTTCTTCGAACTAAGAATATTGTAATTTCTTACGGAACCAGTTCTGCGGTGTTTTTCCCTTATTATCTGCACGAAAAATGCAAAAATATTATCTATTTAGGACATGGAACACCGGTAAAACAAATTGGCTATCAAACTCCGGTATGGAATAAATTTGGTAAATCCTATCAGTTACAATCCTATTCCTACCTAACTGCCTGTTCTGATATTGAAAGCTTGATGTTGGCTTCGGGTTTTAGAGTAAATCTAAATCAAATATGGATTAGTGGAATGCCCAGATACGATTATCTGCTTAGCAAGAACAATAAAAATCCTGACTTGCTTCAACAGCATCCCTACCTGAATAAAAAAGTCATTTTATATGCTCCAACCTGGAGAGATGGAAAACTAACCCGGTTTTTCCCGTTCGAAGATTACAATCCTGAGCAATTACAGTCTTTTTTAGAAAAAAACGATGCTTACCTTTTAATTCGTGGGCATAAAGAATCGGTTAAAAGGAAAAGTATTGAAAAAGACAAGGCTCTATTTGCTCTCGACAGAGTAAAAAAGGCAGAACAATTGCAATTCCCAGATGTTACTCAATTACTGCCATTTGTGGATATTCTAATTACTGATTATTCATCTATTTTAGTAGACTTTCTTCTTTTAGATAAGCCAATGTGTTTTATTCCTTACGATTTAGAGGAATACAAGAGCTATCAGGGTATTTTACTGGATTACGAACGCAATACTCCTGGCAAAAAGTTCACTAGTATGAAAGAGCTTACCGTAGGTTTACAAGATTACATTCAGAATCCAAAACAAGATCAGGAAAAACGACATAATGTTTGCAAAACTTATCATTACTATGGGGATAATAACAATTGCGAACGAATTTATAAAAACATTGTAAGTCTTACTAAATGAAAATTATAATACGCAGAATAAGCATTATTATTTATGCCATTATTGGTTGGTGCATTTTACTTCCACTTACTTACCTTTTCCCTAAAAAGAAAGATCTTGTTGTTTTTATTGGCGGAAGAAAAGAAGGCCTTTTTCAGGGAAACATTAAGTTCCTATATCAACATCTTGAAAAAAAGCACGATAACATATATTTTTTAACCTACAGCAAAAACGAATATCAGGAAATTAAAAAATGTTACAATAATGTTGTTTGCTATCCAAGTGTTAAGTCGGTTTTTCTATTGCTGCGCTGTAAAATAGCAGTAGTCGATATCTATGAATGGATTAAAGATTTCAGGTATTTCCTACTTTTCAGATCAAAAATAGTACAGCTGTGGCATGGAGTTGGCTTTAAACGAATACAATTGGACAGTCCTTCCTATATCGACGATCAAAAAAAGTTTTTTCCCCGCATGGAGGCTAAATTATATGCTTTGTATCCTAAATACGATGTTTTAATATCAACATCAAAATTTTACAGCGAACAACTTTTTAGCAGAGCTTTTAAATCGAACAAAATAATTGAAACCGGATATCCCCGAAACGATGTGTTTTTTAGAGAAATAACGGACATCGATTTAAATCAATGTGATCTTAAAGCCTACCATAAAATATGTCTATTCAAACAGGAGAATTACAAGCTGATTCTATATGCGCCCACCTATCGTGAAACAGGAGGAGATCCTATTTCGAGCGGTGCCATTCAATTAAAAGACTTAAACAAATATGCAAAAAGGAATCGTATAGTATTTGTATTTAAATTTCACACCTACACGGATTTAACGGATAATCAGGAAACTTTTTCGAATATTATAAGGTACGATAATGAGTTGGACATTTATCCTGCTCTTAAAATGATGGATCTTTTAATAACAGATTATTCTTCCATTTACATGGATTATCTTTTGCTTGATAAACCAGTATTATATTACCCTTACGATTACGAAAAATATATCGAAAAAGATAGAGCTATTCAGTTCGATTATGAATGGATTACGGCAGGTGAGAAGTGTTACTCACAAAAGGAGCTTTTGGAGTGGATTACTCATATACTTATAGATGGTAAGGACACACAACAAGCTAAAAGAAGTGAGATTTGCGATCTTGCTTTTACCTATAAGGATGGAAAAGCATCGGAGCGTATCAGCAACGAAATAGAGAAAATATTAATGAAATAGTTCCTAATATATCTGTTAGGCTTCACTACTAGCCAAATAAATAGTAAATTCGCACTCGTAACAAAGAATAAATCTTTTCATCTATATCAGGTAAAAACAATATGAGAAATATTGGTGTAATTTTAGCCGGAGGGAATGGTTCCCGATTTGGAGGCAATCTCCCCAAACAGTTTATTAAGGTAGCTGGCAAAACAATTATTGAACACACGTTGGATGTTTTTCAAAAATGTGAGAGTATAGATGAGGTAGCCATTGTAATAAACCCAAGCTTTACCAACGAAATAGAATCCATTGTAAACAACAATCAGTACAATAAAGTAAAGAAAATACTGTTGGGTGGCAAAGAGAGAAGCGATTCCAGTCTGGCAGCTATTAATGCATACCAGGATGAGGTGAATGCCGACGAAATAAAGCTCATTTTTCACGATGCCGTTCGTCCTTTTATTAACAGAACCATTATAAACGAAGTAATTAATAGCCTAAGCACTTGCAATGCAGTTGATGTTGCCATAAAAGCAACCGATACCATTATTGAGGTTAGCGATAAGGATCAAATTGTAAATGTTCCCAACCGCGATCATCTTCGACAAGGACAAACACCACAGGCATTTCGTTTAAAAACCATAAAAAAAGCCTACAAAAAAGCACTTGCCGATCCGCATTTTAAAGCAACCGACGATTGTGGTGTGGTACTAAAATATTTACCCGAAGAAACCATTACTGTAGTAGAAGGTTCGGCCGAAAACATAAAAATCACCTATGATTTGGATATGTTTATTGCCGATAAATTATTCCAGCTTAAGAATCAGGAATTTAAAACCTCTGATTTTGAATCTAAAAATATCGATCAGATTAAAAACAAATGCATTGTTATTTTTGGTGGTAGTTACGGCATTGGAAAAGATATCTATGACATTTGTAAAGAAGCAGGTGCTCAAGTTTTCTCCTTTAGCAGATCGGAAAATAAGGTGAATGTTAAAATGGTTGAGGATGTGAGAAGAAGCCTGGAAGAAGTGCATCAAAAAACAGGAAAAATCGATTATATCATAAATACGGCTGCCATATTAAATAAGGAAGCACTAATAAATGTTGATCAGGAAACTATAGAAGAAATTATTGCAGTTAATTACCTGGGTATGATAAACGTAGCCAAAGAAGGGTTTAAATTTCTTAAAGAAACACAAGGGCATTTGCTTTTGTTTACATCAAGCTCCTATACCCGTGGAAGAGCATCGTACAGCCTATATTCTTCAACAAAGGCTGCTGCTGTAAACTTTACACAGGCAATCTCCGAAGAATGGAAGAACTTTGGCATTAATGTTAATTGTATCAATCCAGAAAGAACAAGAACGCCTATGCGGGTTAAAAACTTTGGGAATGAGCCTGAAAACACGCTGCTGAAATCTGTTGATGTAGCAAGAATTTCGATACAAACCCTCTTGTCTGACCTTACTGGTCAGGTTGTTTACGTTAAAAAATAAACCAATAAAACTGCTAAAAATGAAATTCGGATTATTAGTTTATTGGGATAAAGTAAGGAATATTGGTGATTATGTCCAAAGTTTAGCCAGCAGGCAATTTCTTCCTCAAACCAATGCATTCATAAATCGAGAAGCTCTCTCTGAATTCTGGGACGAAGAACATAAGTTAATTATGAATGGATGGTTTATGCATGAACCTAATCATTGGCCTCCTTCAAAATCAATTATTCCTCTTTTTGTGGCATTTCATATTTCACCAAAAACTAAAGAATTATTAATTAGCGATAAAGCCATTGAGTATTATAAATTACATGAACCCATTGGCTGTCGCGATCACGATACTGTTGAATTATTAACCGCAAAAGGCATAAATGCCTATTTTTCAGGTTGTTTAACGCTAACGCTTGATAAGAATCTGTACGTAGATAAAAATTACCGCGATGAAATTATATTTAGCGATGTTTTGTACAATATGGCAAGATATAATCCTAATATAACAGCCAAAACACTTATTCGTAGTATTCTTAGAACCCCAAAAGTAATTTATCAGGCCATTAAGAAAAGACAATTAATTAAAAAACTATTCCCCGAAGATATTCGACAAAAAGCAAAGTACATTATTCAGGAACGTAGCTTAAAAAAATACACTCACGAAGAACGATTCGATGTTGCCACAGATTTTTTAAAGCAACTGGCCAATGCTAAACTAGTGGTTACTTCGCGTTTACATACAGCTCTACCGTGTCTGGCTTTTGGTACTCCGGTTATTTTTATTGATGGAAAATTAAGCCGTAAATTCGATTCCAGCAGATTGAGTAGTTATACCGATTCGATGCTTAATACAATTAGCATGCGGGAAATTCAACAAAAATCGCCCCAAGAACTACATAAACTGGTAAATAAATATTCGCAGGGAAACCCTGATGCTCATTTAAAATACCGAAACGATTTAATTGCAAGAGTTAAGGAGTTCATAGAAAAATAAGGGATTCCTTTTATTTATTTCACTTCTGTAAGCGAGCAGTTCAAAGCTCATGAACACAGTTTTTTTTTGAATCCTTAAATCCCAATTGTTTTTTTCACAAACGAATTAAAATCAGGAGAAATTTTGAACCAATAACTAAATATCAAATAAATAGCACCAGACAAGGCCGAACGAAAAATGATGTCGATAACAAACCAATTTTGCTTTGGCAGTAAATATCCGATATAGTAAGCTCCGATTGCTATCAATATCACTAATAGGTATTTGTAATTAAAAGGTTGAAGTTTATATTTTTTAAGCAGGAACAGATATTTTAACAGATTAAACACAAAAGTTGCCGTAAGGGAAGCTATTGCGGCTCCGTTTATTCCCCATAAAGGTATCATAATTATATTGGTAACAATAACCAAAACCCCGTAAATACTAATAAATACCGTTTGCATTTTATAGTATGGCGACGATTGAAGAATAACTCCACTAACCCCCGAAAGCATCTGAATTACATGGCCAATTCCTATAAAAAAGATAACATATTTACCATCAATAAATTTATAGGTTACCAGCTCAAGCACATTCTCGATATTTACCCAAATACCAATAAATAGCAAACAGCCAAGCATAAATTGGTGCAATCCACTTTGCGAATAAATTTGAGCAATGGTCTTTAAATCTTTCTTTTTCCAGGCTTCAGCAATTACCGTGCTGGCAATTTTTCGCAGAGTTCGTGCTGGCATCGATACCAAAACCCCAAAGTTTGCCATAGTAGCATAAATACCATTTGCACCCAATCCAACAGCACTTACAATCATAATTTTATCGATATGATTTGCCAGCTTATCGCTTAATCCGTTTATAATTCCAAACAAGGAAACACTAATCATCGATTTTTTAAGATTCGGACGTATGAATTTTAAATTGGATGCGAAAGAAATTTTTCCACGAAACCATAAAAGAAGAAATAAAAATACGGTAGGCAAACAATAGGCAATCACATAAAAAAGCACAAACTGAGAAAAATCAATTACATCCTGCCAAAACAAAACTATAATGGTAAGATTAAGAATTTTAAATACAATATCTCTAAAAAAAGTTCCCGAAATCGCATCGTATAAAACCCGGTTGTAGCTATCGAATAAATTGTAAAACAAGGTAAAAAACACCAGCGGAATAAGGTAAATCAAATAATCCAGATACATTGGCGATTCGTCGTGATACGCATTTACAGCAACAGGCTGTAGTATAAAATAACTAATCAGAGCCAAAGCAAAACCTGCCATTCCCACCCAAAACAAAATAAAAAGATAACCGTTATGATTTTTATTCTCATTTCGGAAATATGGAAATAAACGCGCAGTAACATTATTAAATCCTAAAGAAGAAAACTGGGCCACAATGGTAGCCATGGGTCCAATCCAGTTTAGTAAACCAATTTGATCGGCCCCAAAAAATCTGGGTAAAAGAATGCCAGTATTTACAAATCCTAAAATGGCTCCCAAATAAGATATAAATGATCCTTTAATGGTTTGTTGACGAATAATTCCCAATGTATTTTGTTTGTTTAGAGGTGAATTCAAAGCAAATTTAACAAAAAAGGAATGTGCCAATGTGTGAATGAGTAATTTTGTGATTTAGAAACTTTGAATTGTAAATTGAACCAACCAATACTAACACGCAAAACTTGTAAGTCTTAACCCGAAGCTTTTCAGCAAAAAATTGTATTTTCGCATGTGTGCATTAATTTACATATTCTAATCGATTTAAAATTTGCAATATGGCTCAAAAAGAAAAAGGAACAAAACGCAGGCTTCGCTCCTCATACATCACTTCGGTTATCAGTATCTCGCTGGTATTATTCATGTTGGGACTTATGGGCTTACTGATTTTAAATGCAAATCAGCTATCGAATTACGTTAAAGAAAATATTGGAGTCTCAATTATTTTAAAAGATAATGTTAAAGAAGTTGAAATAAGAAAATTACAAAAAACTCTGGATGCTACCGAATATGTAAAAGCAACCGAATTTGTAGACAAGCAAACTGCCGCCAAAGAACTTCAAAAAGAATTGGGCGAAGATTTTATTTCCTTTCTGGGTTACAACCCTCTAAAAGCAACGATCGATGTAAAACTATATGCACAATATGCCAATCCCGATAGTATCGCTTTTATCGAAAAAGATTTTACCCGATATTCTCAGGTTCAAGAAATTTATTACCAAAAATCACTGGTTAATTTAGTAAACGAAAATGTAAAACGAATCAGCTTAATTATTCTCGCTTTTAGCGGATTGCTTTTTCTAATTTCATTTACTTTAATTAACAATACCATACGATTATCGATTTACTCGCAGCGATTTATTATTAACACCATGCAACTGGTTGGTGCAACAAGAGGATTTATTCGAAAACCATTTATGGGGAAAAGCCTGCTTCACGGAATTTTAGGAGCCCTAATTGCAAACGCAATGCTCTCAGGAGTTATCTACCTATCGCAAAAAGAATTAAGCCAGGTAATCACGTTTAGTAATATAGAAATGCTGGGAGTTTTATTTCTGTTAATCATTTTCTTAGGGTTACTTATTACATGGATATCCACACTTTTTGCAGTTAACAAATATCTAAATCTTGAATCCCGATCGCTTTACTAAAAGTTATAACCTGTAAAGTAAATATTAAAACTTAATACTTTTTTAAAGGACATAAGTACTAACTAATAAACTAGGCATTACAAATACTTTATTGTACTTTTGACCTTGCTTTTGAAAAATTTGAAAACATGAATAAACAAGATAATAAACCTGGTTTTGCTCTTGGAAAAGAGAACTACAAACTTATTGTAATAGGATTTGCAATCATCATTATCGGATTTTTATTGATGATGGGCGGTGGTTCCGATGATCCAAACGTGTTTGACGAAAGTATTTTTAGTTTTAGACGGATTACTCTTGCGCCTATGGTGGTTCTTTTCGGTTTTGCTTTCGAAATTTATGCCATCATGAAAAAGCCAAAAGATGTAAACTAGTAAATATGTGAATTTGGAAGGTATCCAAATGTCATTTTTCAATTACGAATTCACCCATTTTCTGAAGTACAAACACACAAAATCACAAATTTACTCATTTACTTAATATGACTTGGATAGAAGCCCTAATCCTTGGAATACTCCAGGGACTTACTGAATTTTTACCCGTTAGTAGTAGTGGTCACCTTGAATTAGGAAAAGCCCTTTTGGGAGTAAATGCCGAAAATAACCTTGCATTTACGGTAATTGTTCATGGCGCTACAGTACTAAGTACTATACTTGTATTTCGAAAAGATATTCTGGCTCTGTTCACCGATGTTCTAAGTTTTGAATGGAACGAATCAACACAATATATCGCTAAAATTGCTCTTTCTATGATTCCGATCGGAATTGTTGGAGTCTTTTTTAAGGATGAAGTAGAAACACTTTTTAATACCGAAAGAATTTTACTACTCGTTGGTATTATGCTTTTAATTACCGCAACATTACTAGGCTTTACCTATTACGCAAAACAGAAAGATAAAGAAATCTCTTTTAAGGATGCTTTTATAATAGGTTTGGCTCAAACCTGTGCCATTCTTCCGGGTATTTCTCGTTCGGGCGCAACAATTGCAACAGGTCTGTTACTGGGCAATAAAAAAGCCGATATCGCTAAATTCTCATTCCTAATGGTTTTAGTACCCATTATCGGCGAAAATATTTTAAGCCTTTTAAGTGGTGAATTTACATCAACTGGATCTTTGGAAACAACTCCTTTAATTGTTGGTTTCCTTGCTGCTTTTCTGTCGGGATTACTCGCTTGTAGCTGGATGATAAAACTGGTAAAAAAAGGGAAACTAATCTATTTTGCAATTTATTGCCTGATTATCGGAGTATTTGCTATTTTTGCAGGCTAATTAAAAAAAAGGCCTTTTCTTTTTAAAATTTGACTGTAGATGATTCGATTCGAAACCGATAATGATTTTCAACAAGGAGCTTTTATTCTTCTGAACAAACCTTACGAATGGACTTCGTTTGATTTGGTGAACAAAATAAAGCACAAAATCAAGCATAAACTCCGTGTGAAAAAAATTAAGGTTGGACATGCCGGAACTTTAGATCCTTTAGCAACTGGCTTAATGATTGTTTGTGTTGGAAAATATACCAAACAAATCGAAACATATCAGTCACAAGTAAAAGAGTACATTGCTACACTTCAATTAGGAGCAACAACGCCATCATTCGATCTTGAAACAGAAATAGATCAAGAACACCCAACTCAACACATTAATCAAGAATTGATTAGCGAAGTCCTAAAAGGATTTATTGGAACCATAGAACAACGTCCTCCAGATTATTCGGCAGTAAAAGTAAATGGAAAACGTGCCTACGAATATGCCCGAAAAGGTCAGGAAGTTGAGATTAAAAAAAAGACACTTGTTATAGATGATATCGAAATTTTAGAATTTGAAAAAAACATTTTAAAAATAAGAGTAGTCTGTAGCAAAGGAACTTATATAAGAGCCTTAGCCCGTGATATTGGGAAGGCATTAAAAAGTGGTGCACATTTAACAGCACTGCAGCGCACTCAAATCGGCGATTTTAAGATCGACGATGCTATTGAAATTGAAGATTTTATAAAATTCTTAGAAAATTTATAACTATCTTGCAACTTTTTCGTAAAAAGGAGAGCTTTGCATTTTCCGATTATCAAAAAATATAACATAAAAGTCAGTCAGCCTTATGAAGTTATCTAAGTTTAAGTATAAATTACCTACAGAACTTATTGCTTTACATCCAGCCTATAACAGAGATGAGTCTCGCTTAATGGTACTTCACAAAGATACAGGAGAAATTGAACACAAAATCTTTAAAGATTTAATCGAATATTTCGACGATGAAGATGTGATGGTGTTTAACAATACCAAAGTATTTCCTGCTCGTTTATACGGAAATAAAGAAAAAACCGGAGCAGAAATTGAAGTATTTTTATTGAGAGAATTAAATCGTGAACAACGATTATGGGACGTTTTGGTTGATCCTGCTCGTAAAATCAGAATTGGTAATAAACTTTATTTTGGTGAAGACGATTTGTTGGTTGCCGAAGTAATCGATAATACCACCTCAAGAGGTAGAACATTACGTTTTCTTTACGATGGTCCTTACGAGGATTTTAAAAATACACTTTTCGGATTGGGAGAAACTCCTCTTCCTAAATTTATCGATCGCTCGGTAGAACCAGAAGATGCAGAACGTTACCAAACCATTTTTGCCAAGCACGAAGGTGCTGTTGCTGCTCCAACTGCAGGAATGCATTTTAGCCGCGAACTAATGAAGCGTTTGGAAATTAAAGGAGTCGACTTTGCAGAAGTAACCTTACATGTTGGTTTGGGTAACTTTAGAAATGTTGATGTTGAAGATTTAACCAAACACAAAATGGATTCGGAGCAAATCTTTATTGAAGATGAAGCTGTTGAAAAAGTAAATACTGCAAAGAAAAAGAAGAAAAATGTTTGTGCAGTAGGAACTACCGTAATGAGAACTTTGGAAAGCTCAGTATCTACAATGGGTACTTTAAAACCTTTCGAAGGATGGACAAATAAATTTATTTTCCCTCCTTATGATTTTCATGTACCCAATAGAATGGTTACCAATTTCCACTTGCCACTTTCTACTTTAATGATGATGGCCTGTGCTTTTGGTGGATACGATAATGTAATGGCTGCTTATGAAGAAGCAATTAAAGAAAAATACAGATTTGGAACTTATGGTGATGCAATGCTAATCATCTAAAAGATATTTCTTTTGAAAACAAAAAGCTACTGATAATTATCAGTAGCTTTTTTTATCTACTTATAATATAATTAATTATATTTTTTACTATTTTTAATTATTGTTTAACACATACAAATTTTAAATTATGGAAATCGTAAATCAAAAAAGCGAAAAAAACTTCGTAGCAATGCTATTATTATGCTTCTTTCTGGGTTCTCTTGGAGTTCACCGCTTTTATGCTGGCAAAATAGGAACCGGAGTTTTAATGCTATTAACTCTTGGAGGATTTGGAATCTGGACTCTTATCGACTTTATTATTATAGCTGTTGGCAGCTTTAAAGATAAAGAAGGGCTATATATTAAAAACTAAAATATTAAAAAAGAGATCTGCATTAGCGATCTCTTTTTTAATTTGAGTTTCTACTATTAGGTTAAAAAGTCTTTTCTTAGGTTTCTTTTAATTTTATTTTTACTCCTTTGAATTTACCATCCAGGCAGAAAAAATATTCAAATAATTCCAGTAAGAAAGAATTAATTCTTCTGATAAATTTAGTTTTGGCAACAGCTGCTGGTAACATTCCAGCCAAACTATTCTTGCCTTTTTAGTGATTTTAAAATTAGAATGACGATAAATTAGTTTTGGTTGTCCTCTGTTTTGGTTAAAATATTCAGGACCACCTAATATCTGAATAAAAAAATCTGATGAGCGCAATTTCGCAGCTTCAAATTCCTCTTCTTCTTGCGGAAAAAGTGGACTATAATCACTCTTTTTTAGCAGATTATAATGATCATCAACCAATTTTCTTATGCCACTTTCTCCCAAAATTGTTAAAATCTCGGGCTTAGGTCTTGTAACCTCAGGTCTTTCTCCAAACTGATAATCGTTTATTTTTAATTCCATTTTTTCCAATTTTATCTTATCCTATAGGAACTTAAATTTTATTCAAATTATAAACTTCTCACGAATAAAAAAACCACTTACTTGTAAATTATATACAATTACCGAAAAATAATTTAGATGCTAACCTCTAAGATTAATTTCCTCCAATGTTTTTCTATCCTCAATTACAATTCGTTTCCCGTTAAGCGAAATAATATTTTCCTTTTCAAATTCCTTAATAAATTTCACTGCACTTTCCACACTAATCGATGCAAAATCAGCAATGTTCTGTCGGCTTAGGTACTCATAAACATCCTCATCCTTAAACTCATCGGAAGATAAATACAGTAAAGCCGAAGCCAGTTTTCCCCGCATTTGTTTATAGGAAATATTCTGAATAATATTGATATACCTATTTTCGTTGGCACAATTCTTAGAATTAATTTGCAGTGCAAAATCAGGATTTCTGAGCAATAAATTTTTTAAAGCTTCCTTATCGACCATACAAATTTGAGAATCTTTTAATGCCATTGCCGAATAAAGATAAGTTTCAATTCCGAAAATAGACGAGAAAGCCATTAAATCGCCCTGCCTGGCTATACGAATATTAATTTGCTTGTTGCTACTGGTTTGCAAATAAATACGAACCAGACCTTTATTCACAAATAATACATGCGAAGCAAAAGCACCCTGCTTAAACACCGTTTCCTCTCTAAAAAAAGTAAGCTGTTTTTTCTTTTCGTTTATCATCTTTAAATCATCAACATTCAGATTTTTAAAACAATCGAAACTTGTTGCAGCATCTTCTATATTGTCGTTTTTTGAATTCAATATACTTGATTTTTAGGGTTCAACTTGTACAAATGTAATTATCGTTTCATAAAATCAAACACTATTTCACGAAAGAGAATTATTATATCGTCATAAAATAACTATCAAATTACAATTGCAATAGCGAAATACCCCACTCCCATTTTCTTGCCTTAACAGGTCACACTAAATATTTTTGCATCAGTATTCTTATCTGGATTAAAAACAAATAACAAAAGCTGTAGTATGATTAATTCCAAAATAATATTTGCATTTGCTGTAAACAACGCAAATGAGTTTGCAAAACAACACTTTGGCGATGTTGATAAATATCTGATTTATGAATATTGTAATGGTCAGTTTTCACTGATTTCGCATCAGATAAATACTTTTAAAAATCTGGATGAGAAAAACATTCATGGTTCTAAAGAAAAAGGAAAATCAATTATTAAGCTCCTTAAGAAAAATAAAGTTCAGGTACTGGTATCGCCTCAATTTGGTCTGAATATTAAAATGATTAACAAATATTTTATTCCTGTTGCCTTACACAATTGCAAAACAGAAAATGCATTTGAAATGCTATTGGCAAATATGAAATGGATTATTGATGAACTAGAGATTAATCCGACAGAATACAGGCTTTTTTCGATAAATACCGGAATAGCAAAAATTCCGATTAAATAGAAAACTATAAAATTTTTAAATAGATGAACAATAAAACATTAATAATTGGCGCCAGCCTAAAACCTGAGCGATACTCTTATAAAGCAGCTGAAAAATTACTGGCTAACAATCATGAAATTTATATGCTGGGAAATCGTGCCGGCACACTTTTTAATCATGAAATAACAAAACAGCAAGTGGCTTATACCGATGTTGATACAGTTACTCTTTACGTATCGGCAAAAAATCAGGACAAATATTACCAGTACATTATCGACTTACATCCTCGCAGAGTAATTTTTAATCCGGGAACGGAAAACCCTGATTTTGAAGAGAAGCTAACTACTTTAAACATTAAAGCTGAAAGAGCCTGCACTTTAGTCCTTCTTGCCACAAATGTTTACTGATAAACCAAGCAGAAATCATTTTATATCAATAACTTACAAATGAAAGAAAAATTAAAATATTTCCCCATTACCGCTTTTGCTATAATAATGGGACTTGCTGGTTTAAGCATTGTTTTTGCAAAGTTTTACCACATGCAATGGCTGCCTAAAATATTTTACGAAGTTTTACTATTCACAAGCTTTGTTCTTTTTTTAGGAATATCCTTTCTCTATGGATTAAAAGCTGTAAAGCATTTCGAACAGGTGAAAATAGATTTTAATCACAGAATCAGGATAAACTTTTTCTCAGCTTTTTCAATTTCAATTCTACTACTATCGATAGCATTCATGAATTTTTGGCCCTTTTTATCGATGGTGTTTTGGTGGACAGGAACCATTGTACATACCTTATTTATGATGTACACAATAGCTTACTGGATACAAAATAATATCGAAATTAAATTTATGAATCCAGCCTGGTTTATTCCAATTGTTGGTAATATGCTCATTCCAATTGCAGGAGTTGAGTACATGCCAAAAGCATTTTCGTTTTTCTATTTTGCACTCGGCTTATTCTTTTGGATGATTCTGTTCACCATATTTTTAAACAGAGCAATTTTTCACAATCAGCTACCACAAAAATTTGTTCCAACCTTATTTATTCTAATTGCACCTCCTGCCATAGGATTTATATCCTACATAAGAATAATGCAAAGCTGGGATACTTTTGCAGTTTTTCTATTGTTTATAGCCTACTTTTTTGTGGCCTTACTATTGGTATTGCATAAAAGCTTCGAAAAACTTGAATTTTTTATTTCATGGTGGGCATTTACTTTTCCACTAATGGCCATTACCATTGCATCGGTTGTAGCCTTTCAAATTACTCACGAAAATATTTATAAATACCTGTCTTTCTTTTTCATAACAATAGCCATTGCAACAATAAGCTTTGTGGCCTGGAAAACTATTGGCAAAATAAGAAAAGGCGAAATATGTGTAAACGAAGACTAATAAATTAAAAAATGAAACATATACTTATAATAGCATCAGTTATCCTGGGATTTTTTGCAGGCATTATATTTTCCGGAATCACCTTAAGCATATCTTCGGGTGAGATGATGATTAAAGAATTAAAAAGCCCCTATCCTTTCGATAAAACGGTTGAAGTAATAAACCAGCGTATTAATTCAAAAGCAGGTTGGCATGTTAGCACTGTTATCGATCAGAACAGAGAAATATTAATAAATGGTGGAAAAGGAATTGGAAAATATAAAATTATTAAGTATTGTCATGCAGGATTTTCAGCTAAAATGCTTGCTTCCGATAAAAGAAAGAAAATTGGTAATATGATGCCAAAATCGTTCGCCGTTTATGAAAAATCAGATGGCCAAGTATTTGTATCAACCATGAATGGAGCCATTATGGGAAAAATATTTGGTGGAGAAATTGAAGAAATAATTGAAGAAGTATCTTTAGAAGTTGAAGATATAATGCGCTTTATCAATTTAAAATATACTCTGTTTTAAAATCATACAGAGTAAAAAATTATAGTTTGTAAAAGCAATGTGTAATTCCTTAAAGCAATTTAATATGGATATTAAAGATATATATACGACTAGTGATATTACTATAATGAAAGATGCAGAAGACTCGCTTAATCGTAAAAATGATAGAATTCAGGAAATCATTGAATATGCAAAAATATCGAAAATTAAAAGCATAGGAATTGCACATTGCACCTCTCTTTCCAAACAAGCAAATATTCTTAGTCAAATTCTTAACAAAGAAGGTTTTACAGTTGAACAGGTGAATTGTAAAATTGGAAAAATTCCCTTTTCGGATTTAATTCCCAACTACGAGGGAATAAGTTGTAATCCGGCGGGACAAGCAAAATATTTAGAAGACAAAAAAACCGAGCTTAATATCGTATTAGGCTTATGTTTGGGGCATGACATGATTTTTAACAGCAAATCGAAAGCTCCGGTTACAACTTTAATTGTAAAAGATAGAAAGCTAAAACATAGCACAATAAATTTATTGAACAATTACGAATAATACTTATTTAGCAGGCAAAAAGTTAGCACTCTTGTACATCAATACAAACTTTCCATGCTCGGGTGCTAAAAATATTTTTCCATTTCTTCCTTAATGCTTAAATTTAATTATCGAAAAGATACATTATCCTCTTAATTGCTTTAATGCAATACAATACTATTCACTTTAAAACCAAGGCTCAACACCTGCTTGTGGCCAAAATATTCTATTTATGAAAAAATTATTTAGTATGATATTGCTGATGTTCTCAGCATGTTTACTAGCCATTTCGCAAGATTGCACCATTTATATCCCCAGTGATATTGGCACTGAACTTCACTTTCAAACAAGCAATGCAAAAGGAAAAATTCAGGGTATTTATTCCCAAAAGGTAATCTCAGTAAAAAATATTGGAGGCGAAACCCATTATGATCTGCTTCAGACTCATAGAGATCCGAAAAATCAGGAAAAAATAATCATTCAAGACACCATTAGTTTTCGTTGCAAAGGCAATGTTTTTTATATTGACATGGAAAAATATCTGAACCAAAAACAAATGGAAGGTTTTAAAGGTATGGAAGTAAAGATAACCACCAACGACCTGATTTATCCATCTAATCTTTCTCCTGGCATGGCTCTTAACGATGGTTCAATTAGTCTGCAAGTTGGGTCGGGAATTATGAATATGACTACCAATATTATTAATCGAAAGGTAGAAGCTCACGAAAATATTACTACCGCGGCGGGCACATTTAAATGCTATAAAATTTCCGAAGATGTAAAAAGTAAAATGGGTTTTATTACCGTACAATTACACAATGTAAGCTGGATAGTTAAAAATATTGGAACCATACGCAGCGAATCGTACAACAAAAAAGGTAAATTAGACAGTACTACCGAACTTATTAAAATTGTAAAGTAATTGGCTAAAAACAAAAAGGAGAAAATTCTTTTTAACTTTCTCCTTTTTACTTTATATTCCTTTTTTACTTTAAACCCTCTAATTCATTACATTTCTTGGCTTTCCCTGCAGCCACAAACGAATATTTTCCATTACAATATCAATACGTTTATCGAAAGACTCGTGAGTTGCAAAAGCCACATGCGGAAGCATAATTAAATTAGGCGCAGCAAATAAAACATGATCTTTCTCTAATGGTGGTTCTTTTTCATAAACATCAACTGCAGCACCAGCAATTTCGCCATTCTCTAAAGCAGCACACAAAGCATTACTATCAACAACGGGACCGCGGGCAGTATTAATTAAAATGGCCGATTCCTTCATTAATTTGAATTCCTCTTTGCCAATTAAACCTTTTGTTGCATCGGTTAACGGAACATGTAAAGAAACAATATCCGATTCCTTCAATAAATCCTCCTTGCTAACGAATTTAACGCCCTCTACGCTCTTTTGAGTTCGACTGTATGCAAGAACCTTACAATTGAATACTTTTGCAATCTCGGCCACTCTAAGACCTATTTCTCCAGCTCCAATTATCCCTAATGTTTTTCCATTTAGTTCGTTTCCTAAAAATGTACCTCTACTACCTCCAAAACGAGTAGATGCATCGCCGCCAACAATTTTTCTGTAAACCGAAAGAATCATGCCTATGGCAAGTTCGGCAACCGATTCGTTCGAAAATCCGGCAGCATTCGAAACCAATATGTTTCGCTCGTTACAAGCTTCCATGTCGATATGATCTACACCTGTAAATGCAACCGAAATCATCGAAAGATCAGGACAGGCATCGATAAAAGTCTTGCGAATAGGAATATTACTCACAACAATCGCATCGGCTCCCTGAGCTCGTTTTATCAACTCCTGTTCGTCTTCATTTCTATCGGAAAAAAAGACAAGCTCGTGTCCCATACCTTCGAACTCCTGTTTTAGCTGTTCGTATTTTTCTTTTATTATCCCAATTGGTTCTAGTATGCTAAATTTCATCTTATATATTTTATTGTATTTCTATGAAAGTGATAAATGTATAAAATTGCAGGTGAAGCACAAACACATTCAACCTGCTATACAAACAACATCGGTGCAAAAAAGCATTTTAGCTGCTCATAAGTTCTTTTGAACGATTTAAATTTTCTGTATCCCAATTTTTATTGAAATTAAGATCACAAAGCTTAAAAAATAATTTATCATGATTAATAATTCAGAACTTTACGCCACATTCCTGCAACAATTCTCAGCCAAATGGGCAAATTGTTCTAAAGAATTTCCATGTCCCAAACGTCGATTCTCTGCCATAGAAAAATACCTGTGGGAATTAAAGTGCGATCGGTTTATAAATTCGATAAGCGAACAAAAAAATCATAAGCATACTAATAGTGACGACATTATTAATGCAAGCCGAAATTTCTTTCGGGAAGGATTATCCTACTCTGCCGATCAGTTGGAAATGATTTTTTCAAAAGATATGATATCTGCCACCAAAGAGTTTGTTCAAAAATCTATCCTATTCGATAGTAAAATTAATAGCAAGGATCTTTTTCAGGCTTTACGAAACATGTGGATTGTTATGGGTTTGCAATCACTCTGGGGGCATCAAATTTGCATTACACCATCTACTCTTGCCTATAGTTTACTTTATCCTTATACCGATAACTATATCGATAATGCTAATATCAGTAGAAGTGAAAAATTAAATTTCTCGAAACGATTTGCCAATCGCCTTTCCGGAAATTGTATTGTGCCAATAAACGAAAATGAAAACAAAATATTCCAGTTGGTTGCCATGATAGAAAGTGAATATGATCGAAAAAAATTCCCCAAAGTATATGAAAGTCTGCTCGATATACATCATGCACAAACCCGAAGCATAGAACTTTGCAATAAAAATTTAAGCTTAACAGATAAAGATTGCTTTAGCATAGCGGTAAACAAAGGTGCCACTTCGGTAATTGCTGATGGATATCTGGTAATGGGAAATTTAAGCAAAGAACAATTGCATTTTTTATATGAATATGGTGCTTATCTTCAAATTATTGATGATTTACAAGATGCCAGCGAGGATTACAATGAAGGAGTTTACACAAGCTTCTCACGCTTGTTACCCCATAAAAAACTAGACAACATGCTGTGTAAAACTTATTATTTAGGCAAAATGTTTGTTGAAACTGTTCAACAATATTATCCCGAAAACATTCCTTTTCAGGGATTAATTCAACACAGTTTTGCACTGCTTTTTGCTTCGGCGATTATAGCAGAACCCGAAAATTTTAGCCACAATTTTGTTATTTTAGCCGAGAAACACTCTCCTTTTCGCTTCTCTTTTGCCAATAAACAGAAAAAGAACCTATCTGTTTTTAAAGGTTTAATGGAAGCAAAATTTTCAGAGTGGAAAAAATCAGATATTTATTATAATAATTACAAAGATTAACGTTTACAGTATTTTTTGTGATTTAGAACAATTCTGCTTTTTAAGATCCAGAAAATCCAACATTAGTTTAACCTGATTTACAAAAGCTTCAAGCGATTCTTCACTTTGGATACATTCGCCATCCAAATAAATTTGAAAAGGTTTATCTGATGTACCTACCACTTCCAATCGATTATCATCTTCGGCCTTTGCCCTTACAACTTTAACGCCATTGCGCGATAAAGCCCTGCGCAACAATACGTATTCAAAACCATGACCTTTTACCGCTACTTTGGTATTTTGAGCATGTTTTACCTTAAACAATCCGGTTTTGTTATCGAATATTACTCCTTTATGCTGAAACATAGACTGGAAAGCATTTTTGAGAAGTAAATCTTCGGGACTACCGGTAACCAAAGGGCCACCTTGTTGCAACAACCACAAACGATCGGACAATTGCAAAGCCAAATCTAAATCGTGGGTAGACATTAATATCGATTTGCCCGACGAATTGGCAATATTTCGAAGCAATTGCATAATTTCTACCCGAGCAGGAAGATCGAGAAAAGCAGTTGGTTCATCGAGAATGATTAATGGCGTATCCTGAGCCAGAGCTTTGGCAATAAAGGCTTTTTGTCGCTCACCATCGCTTAAAGAGGAAAGCGCACTGTCCTTTTTATGAGCAATACCACATTCATTTATGGCATTGGAAACAATTGACTTATCGTTGGCATTTAATCGACCCAGCATTCCGGTATACGGACTTCGCCCATACCCTACCAATTCGCTTACTGTGGCATTTGGCACTACAACCCTATCGGTTAAAACCACGGCAATCGATTTTGATAATTCTCGTGCTCCCAACTCTTGAACATCCAGTTTATCGACAATAACACTACCCGATAAAACTGGCTGAAAGCCACAAATACTGCGTATTAATGTACTTTTACCGGTTCCGTTGGAGCCCAGCAGACAAATTAACTCTCCAGAAGGAATATCTGCCGAGAGCTTATTGGCTACAAGCTTGCTGCCATAGCCAACCGAAAGATCTTTCAACTGCAATAAACTTGAACTCATACTTCGCTACTAAAAATTTTCTTTTCGTTTTTTCCAAATTACCGATATCACTACCGGTGCACCAATAAATGCTGTTACCGAATTAATAGGCAATTCACTCTCCATTCCCGGAAGACGAGCCAGCAAATTACACAATAATGCAGTTGCTGCACCAAGTATGCAGGCATTGCAAATTAAATACAGATGATTACTGGTACGTGAAACCAGCTTTGCTAAATGTGGAACTGCCATTCCTATAAAAATAATGGGCCCGCAAAAAGCTGTAACAATTGCCGTTAAAGTTCCCGCACACAAAATAATGAGTAAACGTGCTCGCTTAATTTTAAGACCTAAATTACTGGCATACCGATCGCCAAGAGCCATTAAATTTAAAGATTTACTTAGTAGAAGTGCAAATATGGAAGGAATTATCGTAATTGCCGCAAACAAGTATGCTCGCTCTACCGACAAACGCGAAAAACTTCCCAAACCCCAAATCACATAGTTATGAACATCTTCCTCCATGCTATAAAATTTAAGCACACTCAAAATTGAATTGGACAAATAGCCAATCATTACCCCAATAATCAGAACACTAAGTGTGCCTCCAATTTTATGCGAGATAAATAGAATTAAAGCCAGTACCGCAAATGCACCACCCAGCGAAGCCATAATAACGGCCAAATCACCCCAAATTCCAATACGGGAAAATGAAAATCCCCAAACCTGTCCGGCTACCAGCAAAACAAAGCCAACTCCCAAACTCGAGCCAGAAGAAATTCCTAAAACCGAAGGCCCAGCCAAAGGATTTCGAAACAGGGTTTGCATGAGTAATCCGGCTACTCCCAGCGCCATTCCTGCACCTAAAGCAACAATGGTTTGTGGCAAACGGGTTCGCAACAAAATATTCTCCCAAATAATATTCGATGATCCATTTCCCAACACAATTTGAACGACCTCATCCATGGGAATTTTTACCGATCCCAATGCTAAATTTAAAGCTGCCAACAGCAGTAATACAAACAGGGAAACAGGAATTAAAATCGATTTTTTTAATAAAAAAGAATGCATATTTATTTTAAAACTTCGTAAAACTGAGGTTTATAATCTGGCAATAAGTTAGGATGAAAATAATGAATATAATCGGCCAATATTACATCTGGTTTCATGGCATTTTGCTCATAATACGGTTTTTCGCGAATGTTACACATAATCACATTTCCCGTTTTATAGGCTTTAAAATCGCCATAACGTCCATCTTGTTCAATAAGCGCTTTGCGACCAAAACCAACTGGTTCAGGCACTAAAATTCGCCAATAGTCGCAATCTGCAGCTTTTGTGTACATGGTTTCATAATCGAGCGGATAAGCTCCCTGCTTATCGTCCTCAATAATATATTTTGCTCCTGCATCGCGAAAATAATTAGCATAAAAACTCTTCCCTCCAGGTACATACCAAATTCCCGATCGCATTTTACCAGAAAATACTGTTGGCCTTTTTTTAACACTCTTGCTTAGATTTTTAAGAGAATCGTAACGAACCGATAGTTTTTCGAACAAAGAGTCGGCCTCATTTTCCTTTCCAATAAAAGCGGCAATCATTTTTACCCATTCGGCTCTTCCCAATGGTGTTTTTTCATCGTAGGCAGCCATAGGAACCAAAGGTATGTCCAGGTTTTTTAGAGCATCGTAGCCTCCTGTTTTGTATGGAGACACAAAAATTAAATCAGGATTTATGCCGGCAATTAATTCGGTATTAAAATGCCCTTCCTTACCTACTCTTTTAACTTTCCCCTGCTTAATTCTCTCGTTTAGCCCTTTGTGAAACAGATGTCGGCTACTATTTGTTGCTGCAATTTTGTCGATATCGTTTAAGGCAAAAAAGTAAGTTAATTGCGTTGACGATAAACAGATGATTTTTTTGCAAGGCACTTGAATTTCGTTTGCTGCGGTTTTCTTTTTCACCAACTTAAAATCCTGATAAGTAGAATCGGTACTTTTCGAATTGTATATTCTCAGAACTTTATCATTCCCAGAAGTAAAAAGCTCGAAACCTTTGGCGTGTTTCAATTCTTTTTGCTGATAAGAATCTAAAATATTCACACTTTGTTTCTCTGTTTTTATCTGGCAAGAAGAAAAAACAATGGCAAAAATTCCAATTACACTCTTTAAATAAAACGTTCTGCTCATGAAAAATGATATTACTTTTTGGCTATTGCCGATACAAAATTATCAAATCCTGTTTTTCTTCCTTTGCTATCGAAAGTGTAAACACGTTTTGAATTGGCTCTTTTTCCATCGTGATAAATGGTAATGCTACTGGTAACTTGTGATTTATTATTGTAATTATACTGATACTCTTTCTCTAAAACTCCCTTATTGTTGCGTTTGTACTTCTTGCTTAATCTACCTTTATTATCGTACTTATTCTCGGTATAAAATAAAGAAGTTTGTTCTCCTTTTGCATTATAAGTCGCATATTTAGTCTGATTTCCAAACTTATCGAATTCATATTCTACCTTTTTTATCAAGTTAGCACCAGTATAATATTCCGATTTAAAATTCTGTTCTTTATCGTTATAAAAATAAAGTTTACTACTTTTTTTATTTTTGGCCCAATCCGTTTTAAAACTATTTATCTTCTCATTCTTATCGTTAAATCGATAATTGTAAACAGCTAATAAAGTATCATTACCCAAATACTTCTCTGTTCTGATTTTATTTCCTTTCGAGTCGTAAAAATAAAGGACTTTTTTCTCTGTTCTGCCTTCACTATCAAAACTTATTTTTTGAGTTCGTAATCCCTTCTCATTATAAATATATTGTCTTTTCCCAACAAGCTGATAATTATCGGCTTTTACCTGTAGTGAAATAAAAATCAATACCAGAATCAATAAATTTTTCATCGTTACTTGTATTTAAGTTCTAACAATATTCTCTGTAAATGCTCAATCCAAATTTGAATTACCTCTTTATGGTCTGCCATTCCGGTAAGCACAGCTTCTACTTTGTATCCTTTATTTTCCAACTGCGATTTCCAGCTATCGTTTTCTTCTCCTGCCATATCGTTTCGGGCATGATCGCCGGCAATGGTCATAAACGGCAAGAGCCATACTTTTCTGCTTTTATTTTCTTCTAGTTTCTTTATTACCTCGCTCAATTCAGGATATCCCTCAACTGTAGCCAGATAAAAATTGCTACTTCTCTGCCAAAAATAATATTGCATGGCAGGATAATAAACATTAGCAAAGTGACGTGTTCCATGTCCCATAAAAACTACGGCATCTTTCGCAGCAATTTGTTTGGGTAAATTGTGCAATAAAGCATCTGTTAAATGCTTAATATCAGCATGATGATATAGCAAAGGATCACCTAGTTTTACTTCTTCTAAACCTTTGGGGATTCCAGAGAAAGCATCGACAGTTTTTTTCAAATTCTCGTATTCTTCTCCCGGAATAACATGCAAAGACTGAACAGCTACTTTTTTGAAACCATCCTCACCCATTTTTGCCAATGCTTCGGTTGGTGAATCTATTTTTTCTCCTCTTTTTCTTAGTTTTTTTCGTATAATTTTAGAGGTAAAAGCCCACCGAATTTCCTTATCGGGAAAAGCTATTTGTACTTCCTCTTCAATATGTTTAAATGTTGCTCTTGTTTCAGCATAACTGGAACCAAACGCAACCAGCAAAATTCCTGTTTTATCGGTATCTTTTGTTTTCGATACAACCATAAATGAAGATGTTACTAAAATCAGTAATAAAGCAATTTTTGTTAAGCTAAAGAACTTATATTTTCCTATCATTGAGTTCATATTTTTTAGGAGTACATTCTTTGTGATTTTTTCTTTTTTGACTTTCGTTTAATCCATTTAATTCCCAAAGCAAAACCAGAAATACTGACTGCCGTTCCTCCAATCGAAAGAAAAATCAGTATCAGTTTTCTTAACCAGTCGTGCTTTTTTAGAAATGGAAAATCGAAAGCATGTAAAGATCGGTACGACCAACGGCGCCAGCGATCGTTATTATTGTAGCTTTTAAGTACTTCGCCGGTTTTCGCATCAATATACATTCGGGTATTGTCTTCATCCTCCAAATTTAATTGCCATACAGGCAAAGGTCGCGCCGACATTCCCGAGGGCTGATAGTAGGCATCGAAATCTTTCTGCTCCTGTAAATTGTAGTCAAGATCTGGAAATATATTTTTGCACCAGCTTTCTAACTCACTTTTAGAATAGTTCGCTTTCCTATGAACCCCGCTGTATCCTGCAGCATACACATCGGCTTTCTCGTAATTATTACGATACACCCAAAAATAAGGCTGATTCATAACTGTTTTAAAAGCCACTTTACGGATCTCACTTTTATTTTCCAATGCATTCCATAAATCTGTGAAGGAAGTCTTAGGAAACTGGCTCATATCGCAGGACTGGTTCCAGGCTTTTTTGGGCGATATTTTAGAATGCACCGGCACCATCCATTTAGGAATATTGCTTACCGACACCAAACCACTTAAAATAAAAGTGAATACAAATAGTCCGAATACAAATCCTGTAATGTGATGCCACTTGTGCCAGAATTTCTTATAGGGAGTAAAACCTAATAATTTTTCCTTCTTTTTTCTTTTTCTTAAACGGATAAATCCTGCAAGCAAGCCTGACAAACTAACCAGTACACCAATAAAAGCAATACTCATAACTATTTTTGCCCACAAGTCTTTTTGCAAACGTAACGAGCGAAAATAAATCCAGTGAGGAATGGCACCTAAACGTCCAGCCCAACGGCTAGCTCTTGTTGTTTCCTGCACAATACTACCCGATTTCTCGGAGATATAGATTCGTGTGTGCTCCTTATCATCCATAATACACTTGTAAATGGGCAATAAGGGTTTGTAATACGACCAGGGCATCCATTGATCCAGCTCTTCAATTTTTTCAACGGTGGCAAGATTAGCTTCCACAAAATCCTCGGCAAGAGCAACAGCTTCTTCCTGGCTTGTTTTTCCGTAAGCTTTTAAAGAAACTGCCTTATATACTTTTTGTGCTTTTTTACCTTTGTAAGCTCTATAAACAGGCTGACCGTTCATTTTCTCCAACTCTACTTTCCCGGATAAATGCTCAGGAACCTGTATAGAGTCAAAATCGGATTTAGTTAAATACGACAAATGCAGGAACCTCTCTTCACGCGATGCGTGAGGAAATCCTGCATATATCAGAACAAAACCCGATAAAAACCAAACTACAAACATCAGACTAAGCACAGTGCCCGATAGATTGTGAATTTGAATTATTAATTTCTTTAAGCTACCCATAGTTTAATTTTGAGCTTATGAAAAAGCAAATCCCCTGATTTGAATAGTTCTAATTTTTAAACAGCTTAGGGAATTTGCCTTTGTAGATAAATGTGTATTTATTTTGCGAATTTAATATTACAACCAATAAACACGGTTCTCCCCGGATTTACAGTTCCGTAATGAGATCCGTAAGAACTATTGTCAACGTAATCGAAAATATTATCGATACCGGCAGTAACTTCAAATGATGTTCCTGCACCTTTAAAACGATGCGATGTTGTTAGTTTCCAAAGATTATATCCTTCAGCATCTGGCTCACCATCATAAAATTTATCATCTTGAATACGACCTGTTAAACTTACATTTAAAGAATAATCCTTCCAACTTCTATCATATAACAAACGAATATTCGCGTAATTTTGAGCCACTCCTTCTAAATCGATATCATCCGTTTCATTCTTCGCATCTACGAAAGAATATCCACCACCAAAAGTAAAGCCAGCACCAATTTTATAATTAAAAATAAAATCGATTCCTGTTGATTGGGTTTCTCCAATATTAATGTGTCTACGTGTTTTCTTAACTCCTTCAGCTTCATCAGCATCACTTGTTGTTATTGTTTCGTAGGCAATCATATCATTAATCTTATTTTGATATGCCGAAACACTAAGAGATAGTTTTGAAACGATATATTCTACAGAAAAAGAATAGTAGTCCGATTTTTGAGGATCTAAATCTGAATTCCCTAGGTAAAGACTACTCCCTTTTTGATAACGATAATACAATTCTTTTAAAGTTGGAGCTTTAAATCCTTTTGCATAAGTTGCTCTGAAATTAAAGTTATTCATTTTGTACAAAGCAGATACTTTTGGCGTAAAATCGTTACCATACTCTTTGTGTTTTACGTAACGAATGCCCGCAACTAAGGAAAGGTTTTCTATTAGTTTAATTTCATCTTGAGCAAAAACAGATAGCGTATAAGCATCTGCTTTATCGCCAGTAATTCTACCTTCCGATTCTATTTCTTCATTCACATATTCACTACCTACAGTAAACTGATTTGCTTTATTCAATCGGAAAATATATTTCAAATTCACATCTTCACGTTTCTGCGTTGTGTTTAGAACCTTCTCTCCAGTAGTATAATCTTTGTAATCTTGATTGTATTTGTAGTAATATTTAAACTGATCGGAATTAAAATCAACAGTTAAATAATCGGTTTTATTTGTTCTAAATTTCGCTCCAGCAGAATACGAATTATCCTTGTAATGGTATCCATAGTTTCTTACTGTGGTTGGTAACTCTACGTCTTTCTCATACATCGACCCCAAAACATAAAAACTCAACTTCTTACTTACATCGTAATCAAATCGCTGACTTATGGTGTAATCGTTATACGCATTTACTTGTTTAGCATCGGTCTCCACCAATACATCATCAGAAGGATCATCGTTATCATTGTCCTCATCGATTTCGAATTTACTTAACTGCCAGCCGTCAGATTCTTTTCTTGAATAAGAAGTAAGAGAAGAAAAACGACCTGAATTTATACCGACTTTATTGTGATATTGTCGTGTTCCATATTCGCTTACACGTGTATTGCTTTCGGCATAAATCTTCCGATTCGACTTTTTCGTGATAATATTAACAACTCCTGCAATGGCTTCTGAACCATACAATGAAGAGGAAGCTCCTTTTACCACTTCAATTTTCTCAATATCATCGGGGTTAATTCGGTTCACATCATTTTGACCACCAACATCTCCATACATTCTTTTTCCATCTACAAGAATAAGAATATAATCGTTACCCAAACCATTCAATTGAATAAAGGATCCCATATTACCAGGGTTAAAGTCGAAAGAAGGACTAATGCCCGACATTAAATCAGCAAATCCCGATGCCGATACTGCTTTTACCAATTTCTTACCAATTAACTCGGTTTGCACGGGAGCACTTTTTAAATGGTGAGGAGTTCCTGTTCCGGTAACAACCACTTCGCCCAATTGTCTTTTCGATTTCTCTAACTGAACATTAAGAGTGTTTGCACCTTCTTTAATTTCTATGGTCTGCTTTTTTCTTGCGTAACCCGAGTAAGAAACAAAAACATCGTACTTCCCAACTTTTAAATTTCTTAAGGTATAAGTACCTTCTCCGTTGGTAGCTGTTCCAATGGTGGTTCCATGAAAATAAACATTGGCACCAATTAATGCTTCCTGTCCAAGTTTGGAGTTCACTGTTCCCGATAAAGATCCGACTTGTGCCAATAAATTCTGGCTAAGTAATAACAAAACACTAATTAGAATGTAATTTCTAAACTGCATGATAGAGTTGTTTTTAATAAAATTTTAAACATCACATCTTGCTGCCTGGCGTTTACACAAACACCGAATTAATAAAGACAAATACTGAACATGCTTGTAAGTTCAATACTATACTTCGATTCCCGGAAGCAAAATATTTAATAGTTACGACTTGGCAGGTCTCCTGACTTTTCTCAATTTTTACGGCCTTCCCCCCTTACGAGAGTGGCATGCAGCATAAAAATTCTGTTTTGCAAATTGCAAAATGAGAATTACAGTAGCGGGTACTGTCCCGGATTTTCACCGGATTCCCTTTTCATTCCCTCAGATGATAACCTGAGTAGAACACCAAAATCGATGCAAAAGTATTATATTTTTAGAAATATCCGCTAAGGAATAAACTTAAATCAAACTGTTGTAAAGCAGATTGTTAATACACTTATAAATACTATGTTTAGTATTTGATATTAATCTGATAAATATCAGATAAGTAAAATAAATATTTATTTAGATTAAACTATCAAGATATCCAGCATAAGTAATTTTTGATATTCTACACTTAATAAGTCTTCTTAACTTTGGAATTCGTGCTCTTATTGTATTCGACATTTCCCAATTCTCCATTCAAATTAGTAATCGTTGTCCTTTAATTTCCTCATTATTTTCTATTTTTTTTACTTTACCATATTTCTTAATTCTACTTCCCTATTAAAAGATCATATAATCTATTCGAAATCTGCTTTAGAGGTTCTATATGTGGAAAATTACCGGTAAAGTATGTAGACTAAAACTATGGCTGTAATTTCTTAAATATCTATTAAAAAGGTAGTACTCTTATACCTTTTCAATAGAAAATAGTACGTTTTTATATTTATTAGACCTGCAAAAAAAACAAGAAGTAAACAGTACATTTATTGAGATTAACTTATTGACAGTTATTAAAATTTATTAGTTGAGAAGTGTTTGTTTCTTGCATAAAATAAAGGAAGCGTATTGTCAGATAAAAATTGTTCAACTTTGGTTGATATGTACTATTTGAATATCTTAGCCATCTAATAAAAGTAGAGGTTGATAAGCATGTCAAAAAAACAGATAGTTGAAACAATATATACTTACAGCTTAGTAATTCTATTGCTTGTGGCAATAGCTTATAGAGGTGGTCGTACACATTTTTTTACTAAATCAGATCAAATCGAAGTCACTGTTAGTATAGAGTCTGTACAAAATCTCTTTCCTGAGGCAAGTTCTTTTCACAAAAACAAGCTCAATATAATAGAGATTAAATCGGGCCTTAACGATATAGGTAAGGCGCTTGTATCTACCGATTTTGTGACCGATAATTATGGGTATGGAGGCGTCGTGCCTTTGCTTATTGGTCTTGATAAGAATCATCATGTTGTAGGCGTTGAATTACTCAAAAGTGGAGAGACCTACGATTATTTAGAGTATGTTACCAAGTCCGATTTTTTACACCAATGGGATAAATTGGCATTACGTCAAGTTAAAGAACAGGATGTTGATATTGCTTCTGGCGCTACAATGAGTAGTAAGGCTATTATAAAAGGAATGAAGCAAACATCGGCCGTATTTCATCATTTGTCCATTGAGAATAGCGAGAAAATATCGGTTAAAAGCATAGTTGGAGACGTTTTATTCTTAGCTGTTGTTTTGCTATCTCTACTATTGGCCTTTGGAAAAGTAAATAAGAAACTACGTCCATTATATCTGATTTTAGTTGTGGTCGTTATTGGCATTATACTCAATAAAGCGCTATCTCAGTTTTTGTTGTACAGTTGGCTAATAGATGGTATACCTTGGGTTTTAAATTGGCAATCGGTGCTCTTGTTTATTCTTGCAATAGGCGTATCATTTATTGGGAAACGAAAGTTTTACTGCAATTATCTTTGCCCTATGGGTGCATTACAAGAGTTGGTAAATAAGTTTTCGCCATTCAAAAAAAGGCAGTTACCTAGCAAATGGCAAAACGTATCGATAAAAGAGGCTTATTTATTCTTTATTGCAGCTATGCTCTTGTTCGGTTTTGTTCCTGAATTAAATTATTTTGAACCCTTTATGGCATTTTCGTTCAAAATAGCTAGTTATGGGTTTTTCCTTGCTGGTGGAGCAATCGTAATCTTATCTCTATTTTTTACCAAACCATGGTGTTCTCTTTGCCCTACAGGATGCTTCATGGATACTATTTCGTATAAAAAACAAGCTATAAATAATAAAAAAGATGCAAAAAAGTAAGATTTTAAATATTGGCTTAGCTATTATTATATTAGTGTTGTCTGTTATGTTGACACAAAAAGAAGAGGTGAAGGGTACAAGATCTCTTCCAGCTTCTGTTTCTACTGATAAAGTAGAAAGAGATTCTTCTGCTACTGATTTTGAGAAACAATCATTGGGAATTGTATCTGCCATTCATCCCAAACCAGCTTTAGTTATTGGCTCTTACGATAAAGATGGGAAGCCCAATATGATGACAGCAGCCTGGGTTGGTATTTGTAATTCAAGGCCTCTAAGTATCTCGGTTTCTATGCGTCCAGCAACCTATTCGTATCATAATCTGACTGATAAAAAATTTTTTACGGTAAACATTCCATCCGAAGAGTTAACAAAATACGTCTCTTTTGTGGGGAAATATTCGGGGAAAGACATGGATAAGTTCAAAGAAACGGGACTTACTCCTGTTAGAGGCGAATTTGTGGATGCGCCTTATATCAAAGAATTTCCTATTGTGATTGAGTGTGAACTAACGGAATACCACGATTTAGGTTCCCACAGACAATTTATAGGTAAGGTGATTGATGTGAAGGCAGATAAAGCTGTTTTAGGTGCGAATGGCTCTATTGATATGAATCTATTTAAACCGATTATTTATGCTAATGGAGGCTACTACAAAATGGGTGGTTTTATAGGTATGCAAGGCGATATGTACAAACAAGTAGACGGAAAACCATTTGTCCCTTCCATTGAACCTACCTATGCCAACGAAACATTGAAGACAATTCATAATAGAAAAAGTGTGCGACATTTTACCGATGCACCTGTTTCTAAAGCACAGTTAGCGTTATTAATAAAAGCTGGAATGGCTGCGCCCACAGCTGTTAATCGCCAACCTTGGGCTTTTTATGTTGTAAGAGATAAGGAAGTTCTCAACAGACTTAGTGAGCAATTGCCCTATGCCAAAATGTTAGCACAGGCCCAAGCAGCTATTGTGGTATGTGGTGATATGGATCGTGCAGGAAACCTGAAGGATAAAGGCTATTGGGTGCATGATTGCGCTGCAGCAACAGAAAATATTCTGCTGGCAGCAGAGAGTATTGGTTTAGGTGCCGTTTGGACGGCTTCGTATCCTTATGATGATAGAACAGTAGCAGTGATCAATGAGTTGGATTTGCCTAAGAAACATATCCCTTTGAATGTGATTCCTATTGGCTATCCAACAGGGGTGGATCAGCCTAAAGATAAGTGGAAACCTGAATATGTCATTTGGAAATAGGATATAATCGTGTTTTTTAAGCAAGCAAAGGCTTACATTTATTGACTTTTATGCATCTTTGAATCGAACTTATTTACGATATGAATTTGTTTGATTTATAAGAATTGACCGAAATTTATCCAGCCTACCTTATAAACAACAAAAGGACTGCCTTTAGGTAGTCCTTTTGTTGCTTATCTAATTGTTTGTTGTTTGCAGGTTTAAATTGTATGACGTTCGGGCACAGAGTTTAGAAGAGCTTCATCCATGTCAGAAATAATAGAGTCAATTCTATCTATAGCAGCCTGTTTTTCTTTGGGTAGTTTTGCATCGAAACTAACCGAATTGATAATATGAATACCCATATAATAAGTATCTACTTCAACCAATTCTAATGTCTTTTTTTGTTCTTCGAGTACTTCACCTTCGGTAGCCATTTCAAAAGCACTATTTTCAATATCTTTGGCAAGTTGTGTTCCTGAATTTGCATTTAGTGTTGTAGGAACAATACCAAGCGGCTTAACTTGATTAATGAGTTTTGCATTTGCCTCCGCATTTTCAATTCCGCGTCCTTTGCCAGCAGCACCAAACATAAATCCGTAGAAGAATGTGATGCCTGCCTTATTTAGACGTTCCAATTGTTCGTAAGCATCGGCAAGAGAAGCGCCTTTGTTAAGGTAGTCAAGCGCATCACCTAATCCTGTCTCAACACCAACCCACAAATCACCAATTCCCAGATTTTTCAACTCAGCCAGCTCTTCATCGGTCTTGCCCATAATATTATTAATGGAGGCATACATGCTAATTATTTCAACCTCTGGTAGGTATTTGTGTATCATTTCGGCGACTGCCTTTAGGCGATTCCCTGATAGAACGAATGCATCTCCATTCACCAAGAAAATTCGTTTTACGCTAGGATAATTAGCTTGTGCTTCTTGCAAATCTTTTTCTACCTGATCCATTTTATCGACCGAAAATTTCACATCGCGATACATGGTGCAAAAGGTACATTTGTTGTGTGCACAGCCTACTGTTACTTGCAGTAAGAGTGTATTTGCCTCGTAGGGAGGTCTGTAAACGGGTCCTGTATAATTCATTTTTTTTATTCATTCAAAACAAGTATCAAGGCAATAATTCGAAGTATATATTGTGTCAAATTTTCGTTCGTGAAGTTTTATCTACTTGTGTCTTCATTTTTAAGCAATAATCTTCTCTGTTTGTTCCATAAGTTGCTTGATAGCGGTTTGATTATACGCATCGGGATGCGCTTGGGCATAAACACCATTATCATTATCGAAATATTTTCCTGTCATTGTTTTATGCTGTTCCGAAATGACCAAATCGTATAAAATATTGGCACCTTTATCGGCCGAAGACCAATGTTGACCGTAAGCTTCGTTAGCCATTTTTGTATTTAAGAGCGAGCCTGGGTTTACGGCAATAACGGTCATATCATTAAGCTGTTTTGCTAAATTGAAACTCCACATGGTTAAAGCTAGCTTACTTTGAGCATACGATTCATTTAATGAAACATTGCTTTTGCCTAACATCACATCGCAGGAAACGGGAGATTGTGCCGCCGAGCTCAGATTAATAATGCGTGCTTCATTCCCTTTTTTGAGTACAGGCAATAGCTCTTTGGTAAGTAGGTAAGGAGCTAAATAGTTCACCACAAAGCGCAAATCCATGCCCTCCTTGTTTAAAAGAATTGGTGTTTTAAACAGACCCGCATTGTTAATCAAAACATCGATATGCGAGACTTCTGCATTCACCTGCTGAGCCAATTTCTGTACTGCCTGTAAATCGGAAAGGTCAGACATAAAACCAGATATACTTTCGTTTTTAGACTCTTCTTTTATTTCAGAGATTACCGCATCTATTTTATCCTGATTTCTACCATGAATATAGATTCTGTGTCCATCTTTCGCTAATTTAATAGCCACTAACTTGCCTATTCCGTCGGTACTTCCAGTGATTAATATGTTTTTTTTCATGTTAGTGTTTTTTTCCTTGTTCGATATTAATCTCCAATAGTGATAAATTAAAACGATTATACAAATCGTAAAATCTCATTAACATCTTTTCTAGGAGTAGCTTTGGGCGTTTCATCCGGATACCCATAAACAATCATTGCAGCCACAGTTTCTTCCTCTGGCAAAGACAGAATTTCAGAAATGGCTTTGTCATTTATAACACCCATAATTGTAGTGCCAATTCCCTTAGCATGCGCAGCTAAGCAAAATGTTTGACATGCTATTCCTGCATCAAACACCTCCCAAGAGCTTGAAGTTCCATCGTAGTTAAATTCACCTTCCTCCAACTCAAGTTTTTCAATCTTTCCACTTTTACCCTTTACAAAACTTAATATGGCAACATTTTTAGCATTTGTTAAAGTTCCAACATTGTACACAAAATCATTAACACCATCGTGCTTTAATTTTGCAATAGTATTCGGATCATTAACCATTGTATATCTTGCTATTTGGTAGTTTCCCCACGACGGAGCCCAACGAGCAATTGAAATGATTTCTTTCATTGTTTCTTGATCCACGACTTCATTTTTAAACTTTCTAACGCTTCTGCGTTCTTCAATCATATTTATTGCGTCCATCTTGTTTGTTTTTTTTAAGATTTTAAGTTTCGAATTAGGCTATTGTGGTCATTTCGTGTACAATAAATTCTTCAACAGCTTCTTTTGTAAGTTCTATGTAATTTACGAAATGCTTACTAGATGCATGTTTCTGCAAAGCATCTTTATTTTCCCAGTTTTCATACACCACAAATAGCTTTGGATTTTCATTATCCTGATGTAAATCGTAATTGATGCACCCTTCATCTGATTTTGAAAGACCAGAAAGCTTAATTAATTCATTTTTAACGAATTCTCTCTTTCCTTCTTTCGCTAAAATCTTTGCTACAATGCTTATTTTTTGATTACTCATGACTTCTTCCAATTAATATCTTTCTGTAAATGATTTTATTAAAATTGATGCTACAAATTTAGTAGGGATAGCAAGGGGAAGCATTGTAAAAGGAATGGGTAAAATTGTACAATTATTGGATATACCTATAAAACAAGCACTTTAACCTTTCATTAACATGATGTATCAGCAGTTATTTTCTATATTTGCTGAAAACAAACCAATTAGAATACAATGCATATAGAAAGAACAAATAAGCTATTTGAAATTCATATTGAAGAATTATCATCATGGGGAAAGCGTCCGCACAAACATAATTTCTTCGAAATTGTTTATGTCGAAAAAGGTTCCGGATATCAGTGTATTAATAATCATGAATTTGAATATCACAAAGGAAATATCTTTTTGCTTCCTCCTTTAGATTGTCATTCTTTTAAGATTGAGGAGGAATCGCTATTTTATTTTATCCGCTTTACCGACCATTACTTCTTAAAAAATGATGGACTAACTAGCTATAAGGATTGGTTTGATAAGATTGCCTACATATTGGCCAACTATAATAAGGTACCTGGCGATATTGTTCCAACCGAAAGGGAAAGAAAATTTATCATCGATAATATAAAATCAATCTATCAGGAATACTTATCTGCCGATAGCTACTCCGATTCAATTATTGCGGGATCCATTGCCTCAATCCTTAATGTTCTGGCGCGAAGTATTGAAAAAAGATATGTCGATCAGGCCAATGAAATTGACAATCGTTTTGGAGAAATATTACGATACATCAATACGAATATATTCAATAGCGAAAATCTTAGAGTCCCTAAATTGGCTGAAAAATTTGGTATTTCTAAGTCCTATTTTTCAGAATATTTTAAGAAACAGGCGGGAATCAGTCTGGCCGATTACATCATAAAATCTAAGCTTAAAATAGTTGAGACGAAAGCATTACATACCGACCTTTCTTTAAAAGAAATAGCCTATCAATTGAATTTTACTGATAGTAGTCACCTGGCCAGATCGTTTAAGAAGGTTTATGGCATGACCGTGAAGCAATTTAAGAGCACGAGCGGGCAAGTTTGTTGTGTATAATAAGAAATATTATGTGAGTTTCTTTGGTCCTAAATATTTACACAAATGCAGATTCAGTTGAATCTGCATTTTTAGTTTAAATACTAGAAATCGTTAAATTGAACAATTAGCAAAAGCCATTCAGAACATTCTTACCAATAACGCGTCCACTTTCCTGCTGAACATGAGCTTCTATCATGGTTTCTGCACTCATAATACCCAAATTATTGGTTACGGTAGAAATTAAAATTCCCTTATCAATTAATTCCGAAACTCGATTCAATAACTCATATTGAGCATCCATATCTTCAGTTTTAAACAAAGAACGGGCGAACATGAACTCCCAACTAAAGCTTAAAGCTTTTGGTTTAATAGATGCAATATCCAAAGTCTCAGGATCATCGATTAAAGCAATATGACCTCGCGGCTGAATCAATTCAACAATGGCAGAAAAGTGCTGCTCTGTTCCATTTAAAGAAGCCACATATTTCGGCCTTAATCCCAATTCTCTCACCTGATCCACCAAAGATTCTCTGTGATTAATTACATGATCGGCTCCCATTTTCTTTACCCACTCGATTGTTTCCGGACGAGATGCCGTAGCCACCACAGTTAAACCTGTCAGATTCTTAGCCAGTTGAATTAAAATAGAACCGACTCCACCAGCGGCTCCTACAATTAAAATACTTTCTTCTTTTCCTTCTCCTTCTTTAAGGGCAAAACAATCGAACAGAATCTCCCAGGCAGTAATCGAAGTTAAAGGTAATCCTGCTGCTTCGGCAAAGTCAAGAGATTTTGGTTTTTTACCAACAATGCGTTCATCAACAGCCTGAAAGTGGGCATTCGATCCTGGTCGAGTTAGTTCACCCGCATAAAAAACCTCATCGCCTGGCTTATACTTGCTTACCCCGCTTCCCACTTCGCGAACAATGCCAGCCGCATCCCAACCAATTACTTTAATCTGACCTTCCTCTGGTCCCATATGTGGCCTTGTGCGCACTTTAACATCTACCGGATTAACCGAAACCCCTTTTACTTCTACCAAAAGATCAAGCTCTCCCAATTCCGGTTTAGCTGCTTCAAACTCTATTAATGCATCAGGTGCTGTAATTGCGCCTGCTTTCTTGTATCCAATTGCTTTCATCTTAATAAATTTGATTAATAACTGTCATCATAACCCGTATACAGCTAATTTACAACATTTTATATACATACTCGATCATTCTAAATTATCAACAATAACAAAGTTATATATTTTATAAATCAGATACATTGTACAATAATCCTTTAAAATTGTATAAATGATGGTTATAATTACAAATTTTATTTTTTTAATTAAATCTCTAAACATTTGAAAATGCAGTCTAAAAATTCATTTATTACACAAAATTTGTCACACTTCGTATCTTCATCTTGTCTAAGTTATAAGAGGGAATTGATTTTAATTATAAATATAGAGAGTCATTATGAGTGAAACATTAGAAGTTCTGGTTGTTAAAGCCAATTCGGGAGATAAGAAAGCACTTGAGAAAGTACTTGTAGAAATTCAAGATCTGGTTTATAATCTTTCATTTAAAATGTTGCTTTTTCGTGAAGATGCGAATGATGCTACTCAGGAAATCTTAATTAAAATCGTTACACACTTAAGTACTTTTAATCATCAAAGTCAATTTAAAACTTGGGTCTACAGAATAGCTACAAACTACTTAATCACTCAAAAGGGGAAAAAATCTAGGGAATTTGCCATGTCATTCGATGAGTATGGAGATCAGATTGACATTGGACAATCTGATGAAGTTCGATATTCTCAAAATGAAGGTGAAATTGCACTTTTGGAAAAAGAAGTGATGTTTGGTTGTACTCAAGGTCTTCTCTTGTGCTTAAACGAGGAAGACAGAATGATTTATATTATGTCTGTCACTTTAGAATTTAATAGCACTGAAGCTTCGCAAATTCTTGGTATTACTCCAGAAAATTTCCGTAAAAAATTGTCACGATCAAAAACTAAAATCAGAAATTTCTTGAATAATAAATGTGGCTTGGTAAATGCAGACAATCCTTGTCGTTGCAAAAAGAAAATTGACTTTTTAGTCGATAATCAGATTATGAATCCTAATGATTTGATGGAAGAGAAATACTATCATCGTACTATCGATTTTAGTGATCAAATTGGTGATCTTCAGAAAACAATTGCCATTTATCGAACTGCACCTAAAATGCCTGCCCCAGATACAATCTTGAAAGAAATCAAAAAGGCTTTACGCTTGAACTAACTTTTTATAAAATAGCTTACTAAGTCTCAAATCAGTTATCTAAATCTTTGTTTGATAATTTTTCTCAATTAATTTGTCACACTTGACATCTACATATTGTCTAATTTATAAACACTTGTGAATAGATAAGTCAAATTATAACAAGAAAAAAATCAATTGAAATGAATAAAAAATTTGAATCAAAACAATTCATTGTTATTACATTAATAACCAGTATCTGGATTCATATTGGGGAAATCGCTAGAGCATATTTTGTAGCATTCCCTAGAATGGCATCATTTTTTGAAGATAAGATTCAAATAATTGGATTAGAGCAAGTACAATTAGGACACGCTTTAATTTGGGGGCTGTGGGATACAATGTTAACAGCAGTCACAGTATTCATGTTTTGGCTTTGTTCGGTAGCCTTCGGTAACAACAAAAAGTCAATTATTATTTCAGGTACCACTTCTGCCCTAGCAACACTCGGTATGTTCTGGATTGCATTTGTAAACTCAGGACTTGGAGAATGGAGTACTGCATTCACAATCTTCCCTTTTGCATGGATTGAACTTATAATTGGCGCTTGGATTGCGTCTAAGCTTTATGCTAAAAGAGGACTAAATTAATAATGCCTAAAGTATTTCTGAATACCTAGAGTTAAAAGTGATTGTAGTTAGCCTTACCTGAAATATTTAAATATAAGATTATGCCAGTAAGTAAAGATTTTCTGAATTATGTTCTCGATCAATTGTCTTCATGGGAAGGAATATATACCAAAAGAATGTTTGGTGGAGTAGCTCTTTATCAGGATGGTTTGACATTTGCATTAATCGCTTACGATGTGGTTTATTTGAAAGTAGATGAAAGTAATATCAGTAAATTTATTGAACAAGGATCTGTACCATTAAAACCCTTTAAGAGTGATGGAATTGTAAAGTCCTTTTATAATGTTCCTCCTGATGTATTCGAAGATCCAGATGAATTTATTCTATGGGCAAAAGAATCGTTTGAAATCCAAGTAAAAAAAAATAAAAACCAATAAAACAATGGAAAAACTGCACATTTTATGGACAAGTAATGACAAGGATACTTTTAAAAATATGATATCAATGTATTCAATTAATTCTATAAAAAATGGATGGTGGGATGCTGTTAATATCATTATTTGGGGAGGTTCTTCGAAATTGGCAGGAGCAGATGAAGAAGTTCAAAAAGAACTTCAGAAAATGATTGCCAGCGGAGTAACAATAGAAGCCTGTAAGGCCTGCGCAGATAAATACAAAGCTTCGGCTAAATTGAAAGAATTAGGTGTTGAGGTAAAATACATGAGCAAATTAACTGGTTATATTAAAGGTGACGATAAGATGATAACGATTTAAGATATGGAAATGAATACGAAACAATTAACAGCTCCTTGTGGATTAGCTTGCTGGGCCTGTGGAATTTATAAGGACAATATTACTGATGAGATCGCCCATTTGACTGCAGAAAGATTAAATATGCCTGTTGATGAAGTTGCTTGCTATGGCTGTAGAAGTGAAAAGGGTTGTTCAGTATCGGTTCCAATGACTCAAGGTAAGGGATGTAAAACGAAAGCGTGTGTTGCAAGTAAAGGATTACATAATTGTTCGGAATGCAATGAGTTTCCTTGCAATTATTTGATGCCTGTTGCGGATAGTGCTGACATGGTTCCTCATAATACAAAAATTTATAACTTAAGTAGAATTAAGCTAATTGGTTTAGAAGAATGGGCCAAAGAAGCACCTATGATTCAGCAGAAGTATTTTAAAGGCAAGTTTGTTTACGGACAGGACCCATCCCTATCTTAAATTCGCAAAAATCAGACTGTGAAATAATTTTCTAATCCTTAAAACCCAATATCATGAAAAAACACAATTGTGAAAAGTGTCCTATGCGTGCTAAATACGATCGAGCTCCAAAATCATTAATTGGACGATTTTGGCGATGGCATATTAACTTTTGTCCGGGATGGAAAGGCTATGTAAAATCATTGGATGAGGAAAAGAAAAATGAACTGACGATTAAATATGAACTTGTTGCGAAATAGGAAATAAAGAATGTAAAACCAACAGAAATGTTGGTTTTTTCATTTTCTGTAAAATTTACAAGTAAAACTGTTTTGCATAAATCACAAAACTAGATATTTCACAACTGAAAAAACGCCCATAACTCAGCTTTAGTTCTTTCATTATATATGGTTTATTTGTTAATGCTAATTCTTGCTGAATTACTTTCGATTTGTTTCCCTGACACATTTAATTGCACTTCTTTAACATTAGTATTAGCTTGAATATAGACCAGACATTTTCCTTGGTAAGTTTTGCGTGAATCTGTGGCTTTAAAATTATCTAAGGCTGTTAATCCTCCATTATCCAAGCCAATTATTTTTCCACCTATAACTTCGAAGTTTAATTCAACTTCCTGATGTTTAACAGAGATCCCTTTTTTATCCAACAATTGAATTTCTACCTGAGCAACACCATCTTTATTCACTTGATTTTTGTAAAATGAAACCTGAACTTTATTGGGATTTTCAGCAGTTATTAGAACAAATTCTGATGCTTTTTCGCCATCTTTATAAGCTATCGCTTTTAATTGTCCTTTAGCGTATGGTATCTCTCTCCATTTCATCAATCGGTTAGCACAATCATCAAGATATTGAGTCCCAATTTTTTTGTTATTAAGATAGAGTTCTACTTTGTCACAGTTGGTGTAAGTAATCAAATCCAGCACTTTACCAGATTTGTAATTCCATATTTCGTTGGCAGGAGGGACACCCCATTTTTTATTGAACCAGCTGTCTTTTTCATAAACTGCAATGTGAACCATTGGCTTGTTTGACCATAGTGACTCATAAAAATAAGAGGTAGGGGTTCTGAAACCTGCTGAATTTAGGAATGCTGCAGGCCAACAATATACCTTTGGCCAACTGTTCTTACCTTTTGCTGGAATTTCACCTAAGTACTTGATCCCGGACCATAAGAAAAGTCCCATATTTTGATCGTTCTCAATCACATCTAACCAAGGCGCACACTCATTATAACACCAACGTTCATTCTCTGTACTGCTGTAATAGGTATAACTCTCTGTGCTAACAAATGGTTTTCCAGGGTTACGATGCATTATTCTTGGTACCCACTGTTCACCGTAGTTCATCCCGATTACATCCATGTGTTGTGAGGATTCTATGATACCATCTACAATCTTTTCAGGATCGCCAAATTGTGGACGAGGCATTCCAGAAACAACAGGTCTACTCATGTCTATAGAACGTACATAATTACAATAGTTCTTTAATCCTTCTGTTTGTTCCTCTGTTCCAGGGTTGTGGTTTTCGTTTCCCACACTCCAAATAACTACAGATGGATGATTGCGATCACGACGTACTATTTCTCCAAAATTATGTTTCCACTCATTATGGAAAAATGGGTTGGCGTAGGTTTTATCATCCCACTTATCTACAAACTCATCCATTACTAAAAACCCTAAACTATCGCATATATCCATAAACTCTGGCGCCATAGAGTTATGCGCTGTACGAATGGCATTACAACCAATAGCCTTTAATTCTTCCAGACGACGCACCCATACTTCTTTGGGAACGGCTATACCAAAAACGCCTGCTGAACTATGAAGACAAACGCCCTTAAATTTCATATTTTCACCATTAAGGTAAAATCCGGTTTGAGCATCAAACTTGATATCACGTATCCCAAAACGAGTCTTATACTCATCAATGATTTTGCCTTTTTCTTTAATCTGACTCACTGCAGTATACATCGTAGGAGAATCAAGTGACCATAAGGCCGGTGAAAAAATGCTAAATTCCTGCTTCACTTCGGTGCCTTGTTTTGACCCTAATATAAATTTGGTCTCTTGTTGTACCACTTGTTTTCCCTCAGCATCATACACGGTGGTTTCTAGTAAGCAATTTTTCCAACTCGTTCCTGTGTATTCAAGTTCTGTATTAACGACAACTTTAGCTTCAGATTGGGTAACGATAGGCGTTGTAATGGCCGTACCCCAATTTTTCACATGCAGTGGATTGCTAATTCTCAGCCATACATTACGAAAAATTCCAGAGCCGGTGTACCAACGGCAATTGGGCTGAATGGAGTTATCGACACGAAGGGCAATCGTATTGGGCTCATTAAATTTTAGGAATGATGTAATATCAAAGTAAAAACTGGTGTAACCATCATACTGCACACCAACATATTTTTCATTCACCCAAATTTGAGCATGACGATAAACACCATCAAATTGAATTTCAAAATGTTTGTCCTTATCTTCTTGTTTAAGTTTGAATTGTTTCCGATACCAGCCTACTCCTCCTGGAAGCCATGCATTCTCATGGGCATTTTCTTTGCTGAACTCTTGTTCAATGCTCCAATCATGAGGAACATTTAAAGTTCGCCAGTTAGAATCATCAAAATCAACCAAATAAAAATTGGCACTTTCTTCTTGAAGTTTATCATTCTCCTTTGTTAGATAAAATTTCCAATTACTATTGAAAGAACTTTTATTTGAATTTTTCTGTGCTAAAAGAGGATTTAAAAATAATATTCCCCCAAACGCTAAAGCTAAATATCGTCTCAATTTCATGTCTTATTTCCTTTTAACTTCGTACAATTCTCCCTGAAATGCTTCTCCAAATGCCACCTTAAAACCTTTAGTTCTTAACTCTTCACCTGTTCCTTCAAACATTTTCTTACCATTGGGTGCAAGAGTAACTTCATATTTAGCAGTAGGATCTAGATAATCAACGGTTACCCACATTTCGCCTTGGTGTGATTTCTGCTTAAATACTCCAACAATACCACCTGATTGGGTATCGGTATTAATACGCTGAAATCCATCCCAATGACCATCTTGTGGTCTGCCAAATCCTGGTAAATCTTGACGATAGCGCATAAAATCATGTTCTTTTTGCATCTGTTTTAACCAATCGGCCATCTCCTTAATCTCTTGACGCTTTTCACGACTCAATTCTCGAGGATCACCCAATACGATAGGTAGAGTACCCGCTAAAGATTTCATAGAATACATAAAATTAGGATCATCCAAACCTTGATTTCCAATAACCATAGAGGCTGCTGGAATACTTGGGGTGCGCGACCATCCTAAGTCACGAACTTTTAAAGCTCCAAGTGGAGAAGGATCAAAATAGTTTGAAATCCAGTTGCCATCTGCATGTTTACACATATCATAATCAATTAAGTGCAAAGCTCCCATGGTTTCAAAAGTACAATCTATAAACAAGCTTGGAGCGGCTTCATGAAGTTCATCAAAAAGTTCCCAAGTAGCTTGATACATTTGCAACATCGATTCATTGCGATCTTTGTGACTATGATTTAATGCATGACAACCTGAACGCGTTTTATCAGAAGTATAAGCACCTGTTACCGCGGCAAAATCACCTTTGATGTACTCCAAACCATAATCATCTACCATACCAAGAATGATATCACGAATATAATCTTTCCAGCCCGTAGTCATACACATGGAGCGTGACTCCCAACCGTAAAGATTGTCTTTGTCTGAATGAAGATTGATGTCATCACCATTCGCTTTTTTAACCGTCCACTCGGGATGATTTTTATACACTTCGCTTTTTGTTTCAGCCGAGCACAAACTAATCCAAACGCCAGGCTTCATGCCTTTAGATTTAATATAGTCGAAGACTGGTTTTAAACCATTAGGGAATTTTTCTTTATTTACGCCCCAATCACCATACGACTCTTGCCATCCATCATCGATAACAAATTCTTGAATCCCGCATTCGGCTGCTGCATCAGCCAATTCCATAATCATTTTCTCATTGATATTGTGTTTAAAAGGCGCCCAAGTATTATATACAAATACAGGCATCTCTTCTACCTTATATATTTGACAGCCCATATACTTACGCACAAAATCGTTAACCGAAGTATTTAAAGCAGCATAGGGATCATCGGTGTTTGCATAGGCTGCAGAGAAAACCCAAGTACTTTCCCAAGTTTGATTTGGTTCTATCCATTTTCTAAATCCGAAATTTTGCTCAATATGCGTTAAGCCAATACTCAATAAACTAGGAGTTTCAAAAGCCGATGTACGTTTCATTACACCAGGAGCTTCATTTCCTAACACCAAACCTTTACGGTATTTGTGATTATGAATGACCACTGTTGGATCATACCAGTTACCAACAAACTGACCGCGATGCATCTGTCTGCCATAATCATGCATAATCCAAGTTGTGGTTCCTACACCTCCAATAGAAGTTTTGAAACGCTCAACATCAAGCGATTCTATTTTAATTGTTGAGTCTCCCGTATTCGTGAATTCAATTTTTTTACGAATGATTGGTAGTTCGGGATAAATCAAGTAAGTAATACCCACTTGTAAATCTGCCTTCGTTGAATTAAGAAAAAGTTTAATCCCATTTTCCACTTTCTCATATTTCTCGTATTCCCAACCACTTAAACCTGTAAGCTCTTTATCATTCAATTTAAATGCAAATTCATCAGAATTCGTTACAGAGAATTTATCCGCATCTTTTTTATTAAAGTTTTTAAAAGATTGAATAAACTCTTCATCTTCTTTAAGCAATTTGTAAGTTGAAGTTGTAAACTTACCGTCTTCACTTAGGTTAATTTCTCTATGAATAACACCATTATCCAATACCAATAAATTATTTTTAAACGTAGTTGTTACCTGAGCATTAACAATTACACTCTCACCTATAAGACAAATTAAAGTCAGAAATAATAATAAACATTTTCTATTCACTTTATTTATTTGATATGTTTCCATATAGCATTTTTTTTGATTCCAATGATTAATAATTTTCTCTTGTTTATCAATATCTCAATAGTAAAGAAACTTAGTTTGCTTTACTTAGCGTATAAACAACTATAATGACAATAATGGGATCGTTCCCATTGGCTGATGTGAAAAAATAAATTGAAGCTATAATAAAAGCCAGAAAAAGGACGAATAATTAGAGATTATAGATGCACATAGTACATCAACAAAACTTAACAATCTAATTTCGAAATTCACGTTAACCATCTTTTAATTCACTTCGTAGTATTTCTCATTTTTAGTTCACAGTCAAACATTTCAACAACAATATCTGTCTTATCTTCCTCAATTAATTTTATAAGAGTATTTATAGACTTCTCTGCAATCTCATTAAAAGGTAGTGCTATAGTACTCAAAGGAGGAGACGTATTTTTAGCAACCACAAGGTTATCATAGCCAAACACTGAAACATCATCAGGAATATGGTAGCTATTATTATTCAGGTAATCTAATACTCCCATTGCCATAAGATCGGTTGCGGCCATAATTGCATCTGGTGGGTTAGTCAACGCCATCAGTTCTTCGGCAGCTTTATAGCCACAATCTCGAGTGAATTTAGCATTTATGATATGTGCATCATTTATTTTTAAATTATTATCCGCTAGGCATTTTAGGTAGCCATCAAAACGATTATTGACGACCATAAGTTCTTCTTTCCCTTTAATATATGCAATATGTCTACTTCCTGATTCTATAAGCTTTTGTGTTGCCTTATAGGTTCCTTTTTTACCATTAGCACAAATGCATGAAAGTCCTGAATCTAGAAACATAGAGTCACAGCATAAAATAGGCGTAAGTTTATTAATCTTTCGAAGCTTCTTAATAAATGCATCATCTTTACGATAAGAAAAAAGTATGATACCATCGATACTCCTAGCCAATAAATCATCAATCCTTTTTTCTTCCGATTCTCCATTAGGATCAGTTACACAGATGTAATTTAGATATCCTCTTTCTCTAGAAATTGTATCAACAATACTATACCATTCTGTGAAAAAAGGATTCTTTAAATCGGGGAAAAGAATTCCAATGGAAAAGGAACGATTTGTACGCATGCCTTTAGCAAACATATTTGGACGATAATTTAAATCATCCATAACTTTCATAATCTTAGAGCGAGTCTCTTCTTTCACAAAACCATTATTACTAACGACTCTCGAAACTGTAGATTTTGAAACTCCTGCTAATTTAGCGATATCCTTTATGTTAGCCATTTAAACTTTTCCTTAATGCGCTTATGGGAACGTTCCCATTGCAAATGTAAGATAATTTTTTTTACAAGCCAGATCTTCGTGATATTTTAAATGAATTCTATTTAAAGAGATGGAATTGCATCGAAACTTGAATTAATAAGAAATTAGTATTACAATTAAGCTTTTATAATTATTTTTTTCATTTTCTGTAAAATGTATAAGTCTATCCTTGATTAGTATAAGATTTTAGAACTAAAGCAATGTAATTTTGTAGCAAAAGTTAAATATGAAACAATCGATGATGATAATTTTTATGGCAATTATAATCCTAGTTTTTGGAACAGTTGCCTGGTATATATACAGTAGGTGTGCTTTAGCGCTGGAGGGTAATCGTATGCTATCTGTTTTTACATGGGCATTTTGGTTTCTAATAGCCACATTTTTTGTAGGTCAGATACTGGAACGTGGCGAGCCAGGCGTAATGGCTACCCTAATAAGTCGAACAGGTTCGGTGGGCTTAGCCTTCTTTTTGTATATGCTTCTATTCGTTTTATTTGTAGATTTTGTGCGGGTGTTTCAACACTATTTCCACTTTATTCCCACTTCACTTACTTCAGGAATCCTATCGGGTAAAATGCTCTTTATTTATGGTATTTCACTAAGTACAATAATCACAATTGGAGGTTTTATAAATGCTCACAATCCGATTGTAAAAGAAATTGATCTAGAAATTAGTAAAAAGAACTCTAAACGAGATTCTCTTAAAGTACTTCTGGCAACAGATGTTCATTTAGGGGTAATGTTAGGCAAAAATCATGCTCAAAAATTAGTGCGCCAAATAAATGCTCAAAAGCCAGACATTGTGCTATTTGGAGGTGATTTAGTGGACCACAATCCGAGCCCTGTAATGAAATACGATATGGGTACTTATATCGAGAAAATTAATGCGCCGCTTGGTGTATATGCAGTTACCGGAAACCATGAGTTTATGGGGAAACCAGATGTTACTATCGATTATTTTACGAAACATGGTATTACTTATATTCGAGATTCAATAGTAGATATCGATGGCATTGTACAAATTTTAGGTCGCGACGATAAAGACAAAAGTCAATTCACTCAAGAGAATCGAAAAAACATGGATGAGATCATGAATAATAGCAATGCCAACCTACCCTTATTGCTTGTGGATCATCAACCCGTTGAATATGATAAAGCCTCGGAAAATGGTGTAGATTTAATGATGTCGGGACATACACACAAAGGACAATTATGGCCTCTCTCATTTGTTACAAATTTGGTGTACGAAAATGATTTTGGTTTGATGAAAAAAGCAAATACCTGGTTTTATACCTCATCGGGTTATGGAACATGGGGACCACCAGTACGCACAGGAAATAGACCGGAATTGGTCGTATTTAATCTTTCTCTAAAAAATAATTAGTAATACAAAAAGGTAAAAGCCAACAGCAATGTTGGCTTTTTTATTTCGTTTCGATGTCACACCTTGTACAATCTCTTAGTCTAATACATAGAAAATGTAGTTAAGAAACGAATTGAAAAAGAAGAGTATTCTTTTAACAGTAATTATTAAATCACCAATTGATATGAAAAAATCAAATAGCATATTTCAAAAAATAGTTTTAATCACTGGCATTCTAAATTTTCCAATTGGTCTAATGATGATCGTACCAGCTTTATTAAAACCTAATCCGGAAACCTTAATTACCACAGTTGTAGTGGGCGCCTTTATGATGTTCGCAGGTACCACTTTAATCTGGTCTACAAAGGATTTACAAACAAGGGCTTCTATTGTTGTGTGGAACGGTTTGGTTAGAGGCATTGGAGTGCTGAGTGTTGTTTATACCACAACAATAGGAATTGTTCCTACCGAACAACTTGTGGTTACAGGCTTGGACTTCTTATTGTTCCTAATCTATATTATTGGAAGTGTGAAAATTACAGGTATCTCATTTATCAATCTACTATTGGCAAAAAACATACAGGTCTATAAATAATAAATGACGTGATATAATAAGAAAGAAGGTATTCATTTTTGGATATCCTCTTTTTTATTGTGTTAAAGTGGAATATTCTTTTCTAGTGGAGCAAGAGCCTTATTAGTTCTTCTTTTTCTCTTCTTCGGTAATTAGTATACAACAATCAGGAATTCATATACATTCGCTAAGTGTGTCAGGAGTAGTTTTGTATCAATAAAACGATACAAAATGAAAAAGACAATATTAATTACAGGTGCAAGTAGCGGAATTGGGAAAACAACAGCAAAGTATTTCCATGAAAAAGGATGGAATGTAATCGCTACCATGCGAACTCCTGAAAAGGAAGAAGAGCTGACTAAACTAGCGAATATATTGGTAACAAGATTAGATGTTACAGATCTGGAGTCAATCGATAATGCTGTACAAAAAGGGATTGAGCAGTTTGGCAAAATAGATGCATTGCTAAACAACGCAGGTTATGGTGCCTTTGGGCCTTTGGAAGCCTTTCCTAGAGAAAAAATGATTCAACAGTTCAATACAAATGTTATTGGAGTGTTGGATGTTACTCGTGCAATTCTTCCGCATTTCAGAGCCAATAAAGACGGTGTTATTGTGAATATCTCATCTATTGGAGGTAAAACAACTTTCCCATTGGGCTCTCTTTACCATGGAACGAAATTCGCTATTGAAGGTATTTCAGAATCTCTGCACTTTGAGTTGGAGCCTATCGGCATTAAAGTAAAAATTATTGAGCCGGGCATTATTGCAACGGATTTTGGTGGACGTTCATTAGATTTTAATAACGACGAAAACATGACAGAATACCAAGCTTCGGTTGAAAAGTTGATGAAATTCCATAACAATTTTAATGAAGTTGCGTCGCAACCAATAGTTGTGACCGAACAAATATATGCTGCGATTACTGATGGAACAAACACTCTAAGGTATGAAGCTGGAGCCGATGCTGTAGACTTGCTTGCCAATCGTAAAAAGTTAAACGATGAACTATTTATTGCAGGAATCAAACAACAATTTGGATATTAAAAGATAAAGAAATGAATACAAAAGAAGCATTTAAACCTGCCATTCTCGGTAAAATAGAAGTAAAAAACAGATTTGTACGATCGGCTACAAATGACCCGAATGCGGAAAATTTCATGCCTAATCAGGCAATTTTTGATAAATATGAAGATTTATGCAAGGGAGAAGTAGGCGTTATTGTAATGGGGTATTTGGTATTTTCAAAGTCAGACCATTATGCCGGAAACTCCCTTGAATTGGGTGTTGATACAGTAGCTGAGTTTAAGAAAGTAACCGACATGGCACATGCTTATGGTACAAAAATGGTAGCTCAGATTAACCATACAAGCACACAGTTGTTTTTTCAGCCAGAAGGAATTGTCTATGGACCATCCGAGTACACCGACCCGATGTCAGGTATTCAAGCCACTGCCTTTTCAAAAGAACAGATTCAGGATTTCATAAAAGAATTTGGACAGGCGGCAGTTTATGCAAAAGAAGCTGGATTTGATGCTGTGCAAATTCATGGCGCACATGGTTATATGCTCAACAAATTTATGAGTCCTTTGTACAATAAACGTACCGATGAGTATGGCGGAGATGTATATGGCAGAATGAAAATTGTACTTGATGTCTTAAGTGAAATTAAAAACATCTGTGGCGAAGATTATCCAGTTTGGATAAAGCTGAGCAGTACCGATTTCGATAAAGACTATAAAGGTTTAAGCGAAGAAGATTTTCTAGTAATTGGTGAGCAACTTGCAGAAAATGGAATCGACGCCATAGAAGTTAGCGGTGGTTCAATGGCAGGAGTTCACGGTTCAGCGCGTCCTAAAAATTATGCAGCCTATCATCTTGATGCAACTAAAAAACTAAGTGAAAAAGTGGATACTCCGATTATACTTGTTGGCGGATTAAGAGATGTTGATGAGATTGATAAGATTCTTTCCGAAACAAAAATTGAAGCGTTTTCTATGAGTCGAGCATTGGTAAGAGAATCGGATTTGGTTAAACGATGGATGAGCGGTGATAGAACGAAAGCAAAATGTGTTGCCTGCAACAGTTGTTTTAATCCCAATGGAATAGAGTGTTTCTTTAATCTTAGCGAAGAAAAACAGCAAGAATTTAAAGAGATGATGAAAACGATGCAAGCGAAGAGTTAAGTTAAATCCTTCATTAATAAAACTAACAAAAAGTACGGGGGTATTTTAAAATTGAATTCATACTAGATAGGTTGCCTTGTAAAGCTGTTGAGCTTATTTTCGGCTGAAAGGAAGATGTAGTAGCGTGTCAGGATATTCAAAAACGGCGCATATTTTTCGGTAATACACCAGTGCAATTACTTCCTGAAGCAGGACACTTTACGCAAGAATATACTCTTGTGAGTTTTGTGTTTTCGCTTCGAAGAATGATGAAAAAATTGAAAGAGTAAATTAGAGAATAACTTATTGTCGATATAAAAAAAAACTATGCTGAATTTTAAAGTAAATGAAGAGAAATGCATTCAGTGCGGAAAATGTGTTAAGGATTGTCCTTCACAATGCATATCTATGGAAAAAGGGGAATTTCCTACGATTATTAATGAGGATACGTGCCTTCGCTGCCAACACTGTTTGGCTGTTTGCCCAACTGGTGCAATTTCTATTATGGGAGTCAATCCTGATAAAAGCATAGACATGAAATTTGAAATGCCTACTGCGCATTCAATGGAAACCCTTATCAAAGGTCATCGCTCAACGCGTAACTACTCTAAAAAATCCGTAGATACCAAAACCATTCGGAACCTATTGGAAATTGCCAGTCATGCGCCTACCGGAGGAAACAGCCAAAGTGTTCATTTTACAGCAACGATGAATGATGAAGTTACTGATGCATTTAGCAAGGAACTATTCGCCAGAGTAAAAAACATGCTGAATGAGTCGGACCCAACAACGGAGAATCCAAAAATAGCATATACGCGTCAAGCAATTAAACCATATTGGGAGAATCCTGCGGACTTCATGCTACGAGGTGCACCGCATATTCTTATTGCCAGTGCCCCAAAAACAGCGCCTGAGGGCAAAGTCGATAGTGTAATTGCTTTGACTAATTTTGAGTTAATGGCTCAATCTATGGGTGTTGGTACTGTATGGAATGGATTTCTTACTTGGGCACTCACCGATTTTTTTCCCGATTTAGCAGTGCAACTCGGCATACCAGAAGACCATGAAATTGGATACTGCATGTGCTTTGGTCTACCGGCTGTGCAATATCAGCGTACAGTACAACGCGTCCCTTCGAAAATAAATCTTTTGGAATCGTTCTAACATCAGTGTTCAAATCTGGTGATTTAGGAAAAGACTTGGAGCTAAAGTTTATCAATGAGCAATTCGTATAAATATAAACTCTCGACCAGATGTATATTATATATCATAAAAATTTATAAAACTTAAAAGACATGGATAATATTAAAGGAAAAGTAGTAGTAATTACAGGAGCAAGTGGCGGTTTAGGAGAAGAAACAGCACGCTATTTGGCAGAGAAAGGTGCAGCAGTTGTTTTAGGTGCGCGTCGTTTGGAAAAACTAGAAACCATTGCAAGCGATATTCGTTCCAAAGGTGGTAAAGCAGTAATTCTAAAGACCGATGTAACAAATGTTGAAGATGTTAAAGCACTTGTTAATGAGGGGATAACATCCTTTGGGAAAATTGATGTACTTGTCAATAACGCAGGCGTAATGCCATTGGCTCCTTTGGCTGCTCTGAAAACTGATGAGTGGAATAAAACTATTGATGTAAACATTAAAGGAGTACTAAATGGTATTGCAGCGGCATTACCCATATTCCAAAGTCAAAAATCGGGGCATTTTATCAATCTTTCGTCTATAGCAGGACTAAAAGTAAGCCCTGGAATAACTGTTTATAGCGCATCTAAGTTTGCTGTAAGAGCCATTAGCGAAGGTTTAAGAATGGAGGTTGGCAAGGATATACGCACCACTACTATTACTCCAGGTTTAATAGAATCAGAGTTACAATTTGGGAGTTCAGATGAAGCATCTTCACAGTTTATTCAGCAAGTATATAAAGATGCTATTCCGGCCATAAACATTGCAAAAGCGGTAGCTTATGCGATTGAACAACCAGCCGATGTAGACATAAACGAGCTTGTAATTCGTCCTACTTCTCAGGAGGCTTAAAAGTAAATAATGAAGACAAAAACATTAATAATTGGAGCCGGCGGACAAATTGGAAAAATTGTAGTCGACCTTTTACAGGAAGATAAAAAGCCGGTAGTTGCCTTAGTACGTAACGAAAACAAAGCTCAGGAGCTAGTTAAGCTTGGTGTCGAAACGGTACTTGCAGATTTGGAGGGGGGCTTTGAACATGCTTTTAAAGATTGCAATAAAGTGGTTTTTACTGCAGGCTCAGGAGGTTCTACAGGCTACGATAAAACACTATTGATTGATTTATGGGCAGCACGAAAAGCAGTGGATTACGCTATAAAGAACAACATTCAGCATTTTGTAATGGTAAGTGGTTTAGGTGCGGCTAATCCCGATGAATTTGTAAGCGACATAAAACCATATCTGGTAGCCAAACATTTTGCCGATAATTATTTATTAGATAGTGGTTTGAATTACACAATTCTACGACCAGGTGCTTTAATTAATCAGCAAGGAACAGGTTTGATAAGAATCTCGCGACCAGCAAATTTTAATGAATTGATTATTCCTCGGGAGGATGTTGCCAAGGTAATTGAATATTGTTTAGCAAACGAAGATACAAAAGGCAACATTTACGAACTTTTTAGTGGAAATGAACACATAGATTCCGTGTTTAAGATGGATGCTTAAGAGCAAATGCCAAAGTCACATAATAAATATTAAAATTTTAGTCAGATGGAAAATTGGTCAATGAATAGTGTTGGATCCTTATCCGACAAAACAATAATAGTTACAGGTGCAAACGCTGGTTTGGGTTATGAAACAACACTTGCCTTGGCTAAAAAAGATGCTACTGTAGTTATGGCTTGTCGAAATGTAGAAAAAGCGGTAAAAGCGAAACAAGCTATCTTGCAAAAAATTCCCAAAGCAAAACTAGAGATTATGAGCTTGGATTTAAGCAGTCTGAAATCGGTTCATGCTTTTGCCAATGCATTTTTAATTGAGCATAAACGCCTGGATGTATTAATGAATAATGCCGGTATAATGACTCCTCCTTTTTCAAGAACAGAAGACAATTTTGAATTACAAATGGGTGCGAATTATTTTGGGCACTTTGTTCTGACAGGCTTGCTTTTAGATGTTTTAAACAAAACCAATGGAGCTAGAATTGTAATGCTTAGCAGCAAAGCACATGAAAGCGGAAAAATTGATTTTGACAATTTGAATGCAGAAAAATCCTATTCAAGAATGGGTGCTTATAATCAGAGTAAACTGGCATGTTTAATGCATGCACAAGAACTCAATCGTCGTCTTTCGGCAGCAGGCTCAAAAGTGATTGCCGTTGCAGCACATCCAGGAGGATCCAATACCGATTTGGCTCGACATATACCTAAAGCGCTTTATTACATTCTGTACCCACTTTTACCTCTAGTTACACACAAACCTGAAAATGCGGTATTGCCTCAGTTGATGGCTGCACTGAATACCAATGTACAAGGTGGTGATTATTTTGGACCAACCGGTTTTGCAGATATGAAAGGCAAGCCCGGAAAGGTGAAGGCCAAACCTCATGCTTATAATGAAGATGTTAGTAAGAGACTTTTCGATATGGCGGAAAAACTAACCGGTTTTAGCTACAGATTCTAAAATTATAAATCTCAAAAACATGATTGAATTTAAAAGGGTAATTGCAGTTTATTTTTCGCCAACCCATACAGGGCAAAAGGTGGTAAGAGCTATTGCTTCGGGGTTTAAAATGGAAGCCACTATAGAAATTGACTTGACCAAAGAACAAGATGAGTTTAAAGCGAAGGATGGTGATTTGCTTATAGTAGGAGCTCCTGCTCATGGTGGTAGAATTCCAACTGTTGCTATGGAACGAATAAAAGGAATTCAAGGTTCAGGACAGCCGGTGGTATGTGTTTCGATGTTTGGAAACAGAGCCTTTGGAAATGCTTTGGCAGAATTAAGTAGCTTAATGGAAAAGAATGGTTTTGTTACTATTGGAGCAACAAGCTTTATTGGGGAACATTCTTTCGCCAACAAAAAAAGAAAGATTGCCGTGGGCAGACCTAATCTTAAGGATTTACAAACTGCGAAAGATTTCGGAGTTCAAATAAAAGAAAAGCTGGCAGGAGCCCGGGATAAGGATGTTAAAAAACTAAGGGTTGAAAGTCAAATCCCGGGTAAAGTCCCAACAAAACCTGCAGGAAGTATGCCCAAAATGGTATCGAAACCGACAGAAGATTGTGAGAATTGCAAAGTTTGTATCAGTGTTTGTCCGGTTGGAGCCATTGCCGACGATTTAAGTTGCGATGCCGAGAAATGCATTACCTGTTTTGCATGTGTTAAATCCTGTCCACACGAAGCCAGAGAATTAAAACATCCGCTGGTATCCATATTAGCATTTGCTATGTCGAAACAGAAAGATAAAGAACCCCAAATTTTTATTTGAAAAAACGAACACCCTATGAAACCTACATTAGAACAAAGAATACAACGATTAGAAGATTTGGAAGCCATAAAAACGCTTCAATCCACCTATGGCCATTTTGTCGACAAAGGATGGGATGAAAAAGAAATGATTACAGATAGACTAGAGGAAGTATTTACTGAAGATGCGATCTGGGAATCTAAGGAACAAGATATGTCGGTTCAAGGGATTCAACAGATTGCAGAATTGTTCAAAATGATGGATGCCAGATCTGAATTATTCATTCATAGTTTCTCAAATCCTATTATTGATTTACAAGAAGATAAGGCTACGGCTACATGGAGGTTAATTTCACCCATGAAGTTAGATGGTGGAGAACTGCAAAATATGTTGGCTAGTTATAATAATGAATACGTACGAACACCTGAAGGATGGCGAATTAAAGTTTTAAGGCTGATTCCTGCTTATATGCCTAAAGGCTAACAAGTAGACTTGAGAAAAGAGTAAGTTAGCATTACATTTGCCCTTTTCTTTGATTGTCTGTAATTGGTATACAACTTAAGGTAATTGATATACAAATCGACATTTCGTTTATTTTACCTTGTATAAATAAAAAATAGAAACATGATAATATATTTTTCGGGAACAGGTAATTCTTTAACTATTGCGAAAGATATAGCTTCTAAATTAGGAGAAGCAGTTGTACACATAAACAAGGCTAAAAAACGGAAGGCAATTACCGATGATGTTGTTGGCTTTGTTTTTCCGGTGTATAATTATGATATGCCAAATGTAATGAAAGAAGCCATTCAGTGTCTTTAGTTTTTATCGCCTTCTTATGTGTTTGGAGTAATTACCCATGGTGGGGATAAAGGTAATGCTATTTTATCTTTGCAAAACGAACTGCATAAAAAAGCTTGCAATTTGCATTATCATAGCGATGTTTTGATGCCTGTTAATAGCAGGATTATGTACGGAATGCTCACTGATAAAATAGAAGAAAGAATTAGAGAGTCAAAAGTTAAAACGGATGCTATAGTAGAGGATATAAAAAATAAAGTTCAGAATACTAAAAAAATCAGGAAAAAGCATTTAACTGCTGTGATGAGTAATTTGGTCACAAGTTCGGTAGTAAGAAAATACTTTACTCCTCAGATACATTCTGATTTATGCACCAATTGTGGTATTTGCCAAAGTGTTTGTCCTGTGAATAATATTTCGGTAAAAGATGGGAAGGCGTTTATTGAAGATAAGTGTGAACAATGCACAACTTGTTTGCACTGGTGTCCGCAAGTTGCAATACATTATAAAAAAAGAAAGGTTCGAAAGGAACAACAATATCGTAATCCTGAGGTAAAACTTAAGGATATTGCAAAAAGAAGCTTATCATTGTAGTTAAGGTTTTTATTTCAGTTATATCGGTATAAAAAATAGAGGTAAAAGATGAAAAATATACATAGATTAGAAACCATCAGTCAGGCTTTTGACTTTATGGGTCTTGATAAACCCAAACACCCTTTGGTAAGTGTTTTTTATCATGAAAAAATGCACTCGAATAAAGATTTAACAGGTCAAACAATTACATCCAACTTTTACCAAGTCGTATTTAAGATGAATCCAGCATCTTCTTTTGGGTACGGACGTAACAGCTATGATTTTCAGGAAGGAACAATGTTATTTCTTAAACCAGGACAGGTAATGACATTACCAGACTGGGAGTTTAACAACTCTAATGGAGGTTGGTCCTTACTTTTCCATCCCGATTTTATTCGAAAATCGCAACTTGGAAAGCACATCGATGAATATTCATTTTTCTCTTACGATGTTAACGAAGCATTACATTTATCGGATGCTGAAAAGAAAACCTTGGCTGATTTGCGCGATATAATAGAAAAAGAATACAGTCTGAATATAGACAAGCACAGCCAGAAACTGATTATTTCAAATATTGAGTTGATGCTAGATTATTGCACCCGTTTCTACGATCGTCAATTTTATACCCGTGAGAATCTTAATGTAGATATTGTGAGTAAATTCGAGAATCTAATGAAAGCTTATTATGCTTCTGGAAAAGCTATAGAGCTTGGTATTCCAACCGTTAAGTTTTGTGGTGCCGAATTAAATATGTCGGCTAATTATTTGAGTGATTTGTTGAAAAAGGAAACCGGACGAAATGCTCAGGAATACATTCAGTATTTTGTTATTGATAAAGCGAAAACAAAATTGTTGAACTCGGATGAAACCATCAGTCAAATAGCTTACAGTTTAGGCTTCGAATATCCTCAATACTTTTCTCGATTGTTTAAAAAGAAAACGGGCCTAACTCCAAATCAATATCGACAATTTAACTGATTTTAATTGGTTAAAAAATATTTTTTATCAATATAGGTATAAAAAGATGCTATATTCTTATTTCTATTAATTTTTGATCCAAACATTCTTGCGGATTCCCTTCATTTTGGTAACTTACAGGATAATTTGAAAAAATAAATAGAAAGAGAATGGTAGATTTTTCAGATGTTTTTCAAAATAATATGTCGGTAAATACACTTATCGATTCCTTATCGGAAGGAGTTATATTTATAAATAAAGAAGGTAAAATAGTACTTGCCAACAATAATGCCTGCGAACTTTTTGGCTATACGCACAATGAACTTTTTGGCGAAATAATCGAAAAACTTATTCCAAACAAATACAAACATTCCCATCATAAACATATACAGGAATATTTTAAATCGCCTAAAACAAGACCTATGGGGAATTTAAACTCTAAATTATCGGGACTTAAAAAAGATGGAAATGAATTTCCTGTTGAAATAAGTTTGAGCCATATAAAATCGGAGGAGGAACCTTTTAGTGTTGCATTTATTATGGATATTTCGGCTAGAATAAAAGCTGAAAATGAGCTAAAAAAACGTAACCTGGAACTTGATGCCTTTGCACATACTATTGCTCACGAATTGCACTCACAATTAAACAGCGTAATCGGATTTAGCCAGTTACTTCTTAACAATAATGAATTAAGCTCCGCAAAGAAAACATCATTCCTTGAAATGATTGTAGCAAGCGGCTTTAAAATGAATAGTATTATTCGGGAAATACTTCTTTTCGCAAGTGCTAAAAAAGAGGAAATTGTAAAAACACCACTTTCTATGACTCATATTATTACTGAAGTCTTAAAAAGGATACCTGCAAAAGAAAAAATGAATACTGAAATTATTATACCGAATAATTTTGCAGTTAGCATAGGCTATGGTCCCTGGATTGAAGAAGTATGGTACAACTACATTACAAATGCAATTAAATATGGAAAAACCCCAGCTGTTATTGAAATAGGAAGTTCCCAATGGAAAGATGGTTACAATAAATTTTGGGTAAAAGATAATGGCAAAGGCCTTAGCGACAAAGAATGTGAATTTATATTTACTGATCCGGAAAAACTAGGTGAAAACTTTATAAAAGGTCATGGCCTTGGTTTATCAATTGTAAATAAGATGGTTACAAAATTAGATGGCTGGGTTAAAGTGGAAAGTACTCCTAATCATGGGAGTATATTTAGCTTCTTTCTTCCCACATTGCCCGACAAATAAAATAAGACACAACTTATTGCTCAGTTAATTTGGCAGGCTAAAATAAAAAGTAGTTCCCTCCCCCTCTTTGCTCTCCAACCAAATTGCTCCATCCAACACCTCTACAAACGATTTTGTTATGGCTAATCCCAATCCTGCCCCTTCCTGCATTATTTTATTGCTAGTATCTGCCTGTATAAATCTATCGAATACCGATTTTTGTCTTTCTTCAGGAATTCCAATACCTGTATCTTTTATATAAAACTCTATATTTTTACTTTTATTAATAAAGCCAATTTCTATTGAACCCTTATTGGTATATTTAATTGCATTCTTCACCAAATTTGTAAGAATGGCATATAATTTTTCTTTATCGGTATTTATAAATATTAAGTCTGATTTTTCTGGCACATTAAGGATAAACTCCAAATCTTTAGCTTCCGCCTCTGGCTTAAAAAAAGAATATATATAATCGATCGATTCATTTATATTTATATTTGTCTTAAAAACCTCTATTAAACCAGCCTCTATTTTAGATATATCAACAATATCATTAATAAGGTTTAGCATACGAACTCCGCTTTCCTCAATAATATCGATATATTCTACTTGTTTATCACCAGTAAGATCAGGATCTTTCAACAATTCGGCAAAACCTAAAATACCATTCATTGGAGTACGAATTTCATGGCTCATATTTGCCAGAAAAGCCGATTTTAACCTGTCACTCTCTTCGGCACGCTCCTTTGCTTTTAGAATTTCTATTTCGGCAAGTTTTCTATATGTAATATCACTACCAAAACAGGAACCTCCCACAACTTTTCCTTTTTTAATTATGGGATTAAAAGTAACCTGTATATAGACAGATCCTTTTCCAGTATCTACCTTATCATCAATCATATACTGCTGATTACTCAATACCTTATCGTATCTTGATTTCCATAAATCGCGAATACCTTCCGGAATTGAATTAACTATACTTACCCCCGGTTTTAGAAAAACACCAAAAGCCTCGTAAAACTCATCTCTAAAAACATCGTTTAAATAAAGTATTTGATAGTTATTATCGAAAGCCCATATACTTTCGCTGGTACCTTCAATAATAGCCGTAAGGTTAGCATTGACGGCCTCAGTAATATTTTTTTCTTTTATTAATTCTGCTGTACGCTCCTGAACCGTTTGTTCCAAATTCACATTTAAGTCTTCAACAAATTCTTTTTCCTTATCTAACTTTTGATTTAGATAAAAATTTCGTCGGCTTTGCAGTTCCATATAGTAAGCAGCAAACATTCCAATAAGGTTTGCGCTTATAAAAAAGAAATTATTACTGATTACAACCGTAGATGAAGCTTCGGCATAAAATACAGCAAGTAAATTATAAATTAATAATATAATCCAACCAGCTATTGTAGCGTAAATAAAACGGATTCGAAGAAATAAATAACCTGAAAAAAAGATAAGCATCATACCCGAATAGTAGGCATAATTTTCAGGTTCGAACATTGTCATTGTTATTATACCTAATCCGCCCACTATAAAATTAACAGGCAATAGCACCTGCCATATTTTTATAAAAATTTTAGAAAAAGATGAGAGAATTACAAGGCTTGTAAAAGGAATAACAATAAGAAAGCGAATTTTAAAAAAATAATCAGAATAAGTAGGGAACATTAGCAAATCTAAAAATGCAAAAATTCCATACAGCATCATCACAAGAAACAAGGCAATTCTAATTTGTAAAATAGAGTCTTCGAAATATCTTTTCCTAAATGCAGCTTCAGTTTTAGCTGAAAACGACAATGTTATCTTATTATATTCCATTTTCTCAATTCCCACGTATTATTGCTGTTGAATTTTACCTATGTTTAACAATGAATAATAGTCAGTATTATCCAGCATTACTTACGACAAAATACTAAAAAAGTTAACTCAAGTTATATTTAGGTAGATAGACATGGATAATTTAATAATTATGATATTTTAATGTTTTTCTAAAATTTCCTCATCTATAAAATATGTATGCTTAATAAATTAAATTTGATATACGAACCAATGCAGCTATTAGGAAAGCACTTGTATGTAAAAAATCACTTTTAAGTTTCATTAACTTTTATTTAAGCCTTTTAGCACATGTTTACTTTATATTTGTATCATACAAAAACAAAAAAGTTTTTTCATAGATTAGATTTAGGTTAGTGAATAGTGGTTAGAGAAAATCCCGAACTTAACGAAGTTCGGGATTTTTCTTTGTATTAAATCAGGATACATCACTGCAAAAGAATAATTGCAAAAAGCAAGCCTTTTATATGGTAGCGGTTTGTATGGCGGTTAAACCGCCTCCTATGAGCAATACAATAGTAATAATTCCTTCCATCGGAGCCCAAAATACTTTTAGCCCAACAGGAGCATCAAGCTTCCCTCCTGATGTAAGCGTATCTACAACCATCAATCTACTAGCGGAAGATGTTACAAAAAAACATGCAAGCAAAACAGCCGTTACAAAAAAGATATAAATGGTAACGAATACTGTTCTAACAAATGATAGATAAGTGTTGCAATATTTGCATTCACCACTTCGGAAATTTGTGTATTACCTAATAACTCCAGATAAATAGCACTTCCTCTGATAACTGAAATTCATAAAAAAGTTAGCAAAGCATGCACCAAAAGAACACCCAATACAAATTCACATCTGGTTCTGCCTCTTAATATACGAGCAATAAAAATACCCACAAATGGCGACCATGCAATCCACCAAACCCAATAAAAAATTGTTCATGAATTTGCCAGTACTTGGTTTCATTAATCTTTTTATACGATTCGACCGAAAAACTTAGTTTCATAAAGTTGCTAAGGGAATACCCAAGATTTTACACAAACGATTTTTAAAAAAGTGGATAGATTAAGCCTCCGCAAACAATAATTGCCTCGCGCAATATCGTAAATGTAATTATAAGCTGCCATGATAATTAAATCGAAGAGCTCCTCCAAGATTTAGACTTTTTCCTGAGTTAATAAGGTATTACTAGTAAAAAAGAAATAATAATTTGAAAGTTCGACAGAAAATCTGCGGCATTTAAATAATTTATTGCATTCAATAATAACTATCTAATGGGTGACCTAAGAATGAAGCATGAATAATTCAATATTGTTTCAGAGCGACAAAACTAGATTGAATTTTAACTCTATGCAACAGGATATATTTTAAAAACACAGCTCAAAACAAGTCGCACACAAACTTATTTTATTGCACAAAAGATTTATCTGTAACAAAAAAATAAAATACAGGAATTCGTTAAAATAGTGCAAAAAATATTTGCCAAATACATGACAAATTTATAAAATTAGACGCCGAACGAAATATTACATTTCGGTAGCTTTATCGTCGGCACTTATTTCCTCTTTAATAACATCCTCTGCAGTGAGTAAGGGAGAAGCCTCCAAATCCTCAATTTCAAGCATATTAACAAGCATTTCTAAAGTATCTTCTATTTTTTTTAAATCTTTATCTGATACCTTTTTAAGTTTTAAATCCAAACGCTTCTGCAATAAATCAGGCGTATTATTCAAAAGCTTATCTCCCAATGATGTTAATGCAATTACGGTCGTTCTTCTATCACCTATTTTAGGTAATCGTGCCAACATACCTTTATTCTCAAGCCTGCTTATAATTCCCGTAACTGTGCTCGAATTAAGATTTAAATGATCACGAATACACTTTTGAGTAGCCTGATAATTAGGCGAATTCTTTAGATACTCTAAACACAAAATTTGAGGAATACTAACCCCATAATTTTTTTGCATTTTCTTCGATTCTAAATTTATGGAACGAACAATTCGCCTTATTTTAATAATGATATTTTTATAATCCATTTTATTTAATTTCTTTCAAATCCCTTGTGTTTGTAATTACAAAAATAGCGATTATACCTATACGGCTTTTGATGGTACAGAAATATTTATTTAATAAAGAAAATAAATTACATACAACACTAAAAACAAATAAACCAAAAAAGTAAATACAAACTTAAAAAGATGATTTATTATGGGGACAGTTTGTGAATGTATTCAAAAATAGAGTGATTAAGTCTCTTATTATCAGTATATTAATAAGAGATTAAGTAGCCCCAACAGGACTCGAACCTGTATCTAGTGTTTAGGAAACACTTGTTCTATCCCTTGAACTATGGGGCCAAAAGACATGCAAAAATACAAATTCCTGTTTACCATCAAAAGAAATAGTTAAAACTATGTAAAGAAAATTAGGCAGAACAAAAACTTTCTTAATCATCGAACAACTCGCGAATAACGGCCAAGGACTTTAAAGAAGTAAAACCCTGACTTTGCAAAGCATAAAAATTCAAAATAGCCCTTAAAATATCATCTCTATTTTTAGCATTCATTATTAGGTTATTAATTTCATCAATTGAAGTATTAAATAAAGAAATAAGCATACGACTCTCTGCCTTATTCAGACAATGAGCATGAGAATTTGCTGCACTCACAAATCTGCCATTATCCATATCGAAAAAAGCTTGTTCGGGCGACCAATTCATTTGAGGATAAAAGCCTAAAAAACGGGTCAACTTAGTAAGAAAATACAAATGAAAATTTTGTACCGAATCTTCACATAAATCAAGGTAACGTATGCTATTGTATAAAAATAGGAACAAGTCGGGATTGGCCTCTTCTTCACGTAAAACCTTAGAAACTACTTCGGTTAAAAACAAAGCAATACTACTTTTTCGAACATCAAAAATAAGATTATTAAGAGCTTCGGTGATACGCACCTCTTTTAAGGACTGAATATTTTTTCCTTCGCGATGATAGACTTCCATTTCGAGGAGAAAAAACGGACGAAACAGGTTGCTTTTACTGACTGATTTTTTCGATCTGCCTCCTTTTACAATATAGGCTTGTCGACCAAATTTCTCGGTATAAACATTTACAATTAAGCTGGTTTCGCCATACTGCACCCTGTTTAAAACTATGCCTTTTGTCTGATAAATCATGATTAATGTATAAACAAGAGTTTAATCACTTTTGATTCTGAACCATCAGAGTTCGAGCAAAATATCAGATAAACACCTGTATGAACACGCGAACCATTAAAATTCTTTCCATCCCAAATAAATTGCCCACCTTCCGATTCTCCTTCCCAAACCAAATTACCGCTAACATCGGTAATTTTTACAATAGAATTCGTAATTAATCCACTCACGGTAATATCTCCATCGTAGTTTTCTCTAACGGGATTGGGATATACATATAATTCTTTAAAATCATCAGTCCCCTCGGTAACTTTTCCTTTGTAGGAAACCATGCCCTTATCGGTCACAAAAAACACCTCTCCGGTTCCTGGATTTACCGATATTTTTTCAATTTTATTGGAAGGCAATGGACTATTAGATGTATTAAAATAAGCAAGCTGCTCTTCTCCATTTTCTGACACTAAAAAAGCGCCGGAACTCTCTGTGCCAAACCATTTTTGATTGGCTCCATTAATAGCTATGCATTGCACATTTTCGGTAGACAAAAGGTATTGAGTAGATCCATCGATAGTAATTACAGGACGATAAGCATAAAAATCGCCGTTTCGAAAAATTGCCCCTGGATCGGCATAAACTACTACTCCACTAGAGCTTGCCAACCATAAACTACCGTCTTCATCTTCGGCCATATCGTAGATATATGAACTGAGGGCGGAGTTATTTTCACCCTTCACCATGAAAGACTTTACTACATCATCGTCACCATTGGCAATGCTATTATTTTCGTTAAATGCATAAAGTGAATTACCCGGCTTTCTCAAAACCCACTTATCACCATTGGATAAAGCAAGAATCTTTTGCATATCAAGTTGAGTACTTAAACCGTTATAATTTAGTGAAATCCATTCCTTAGCATAAGTCAGTACTTTTACAGGCTTGCTTGAATTTGCATCTAAAACCCATAAATTCCCCTCCAAATCGGACGACATAGAAATTATACCTGTTATTTGTAAAGGCGAATTATCGGAATTCCAGATTGTTTGCAGCTTGTCATTTTCGAACACAAAAAGCCCATCTCCCCAAGAGCCAACATACACTAGAGATTCATTTAAAGCATTGTTGGTAATCGTAAGCAAGTCCTTCTTTCCGCTTAGTTCAGCAAGATTCTCACTGGTAAAATTATTCCAGTTATTAGATTTGTATAAAAATAATTCCGCATCAATATTTGAATTGTTATATAGATTATCGTGATTCCCTGCAACTGCCCAGGTTTTATCTCCAATCGAATGTATGGAGCTAATATCAGATCTCATGGGTCCATCGGGTTTTATGCTCACAAAAGAATTTCCCTGAATTTCCAGTAGAGATTTTTCGTAATCGGCAATAAATATTCTCCCTTTAACTTCCAGAGCATCTCTAAAATCATCATCTGCACCAAATTCTATATTAGATGTATTACGCCCACTAGAATCATATACTTCAACAGATCCCGACTTACTCAACCACAACTTATTACCGCTCTCACTTAACGTATTAATAATAGTAGTACTTGTTATAAAAATAGTCCAGTTATTATTCTGATACTTGTAAATTTCACTTGAAGATAACGAAGCTGATCGCAATACATACAAGCTATTATCAACAAATTGCAAATCGCTGCATGCTCTTTCATAATTGGGAATAGAAATATCACGCTTCCAGTTGTTAAAATCAGCCAGGTTAGTAGAGCTCAATTCTGCCTGATATATTCCTTCATCACTTGCAGCCCATATCATTTCACCATTTAGCACAACATCATTAACCTTTACCTTACTTCCCTTGTCACCAATAATATAGGTGTCTGCAATTTCATTCTTATCCAGATTTACAACAACAATTCCAAAATCAGTTCCCAGATAAGCCCAATTCTCATACACCGAAATAGAATTTATAGTTTTCTCTGCAACTGCCGAATATCGTTTAATATCAGAAACATTAATAATCTCGTCCTTAAAAATTAAATCCAAGTTCCCATTTTGGTAGCCCACAAGCAAAACCTCAGTATTGGCAGCCCAGGCTATACAGGAAATATCCGTATCTGACAAACCTTTAGTTTTGGAAAAGGATACGATATCATTATCTACCAACGAGTAATAAAACAGACCCGATTCCGTTAAACAATAAATATTTTCATCGGATGCAAGCAATTGCTTTGCTTTTCGATAGGGCAAATGCTCGCTCCAGGCCGAAAATTCCTGCGCCCACAAATGATTGAAGTTTAAAATCAACAAACAAGCTATTAACAACTGTCGCATAAGAATTTATAAATAATTAAAATTTATGTTCGAGTAAAAATTTAACTAATTTTTGAACTGCCAGTCCACGATGGCTAATTAAATTTTTCTCTCCCATTTCCATTTCTGCAAATGAAACGGAATAGCCGGCTGGTTCAAAAATAGGATCATAACCAAACCCATCTTTTCCTCGCTCACTTTCCAGAATATTACCTTTAACTATTCCTTCAAACTGATACTCTTTACCATTTAGTATTAAAGAAATTACCGTTCTAAACTGTGCACTACGATTCGATTCATCTTTCAGATTTTTTAAAACCTTATTCATATTGGCTTTTGCATCTTTATCTTCGCCTGCATATCGTGCCGAGTAAACACCAGGTTCATTATTTAAAGCTTTAATCTCTAAACCTGTATCATCGGCAAAACAATTTAGCTTGTACTTAGTATGAATATATTCAGCTTTCTGTCTTGCATTTTCTTCCAGAGTATCATGATCTTCTGGAATCTCATCCTGACAATTAATATCAGCCAAGCTTAATAATTCAATATCATCTCCTAATAAGTTTTGAAGTTCCTTAAGTTTATTTTGGTTATTCGTTGCAAATACTAGTTTCATACTTAGTTTTTTATCAAGTTTATCAAACAAAAAAACAACGGTTTTTAGCCGTTGTTCAAATATAGATATTAATAAAATAAGGTCTAGTAAAAACTTCCGTATTTGGAAAGATCTGTTCTTGGATTTACACACATCACCGGAATATGAGCCGAATTTGCAATTACAAATTGCTCATGTGCACCTAACATATAATCCTGGAAAGATATGTTTTTAGTGGTCATAATCAGTATGATGTCAGCATCAATTTTCTTAGCAAAATCAACTGTTTCCATAGCAAAATCATTTCCTCCATCGGCAGTATCAATTTCATAGTCGATCCCCCTGTTTTCCATATATTTTTTTGCAAATACCAAATTTGCCTTCGTTCTCTGTAACATCTGTCCTTCGGGCATTTTAGGTGTTATAACACGCATTTTTGCTTTAAAAAACTTACCTAAAAACTCAGCCCAGCTTAATTTCTCTTTGTTTTCTTTTTTAAAGTCGACTGGTAAAACCACCGAAGAATATTTTTTCTTAATTGGTGGAGCCTGCACCACTATAAACGGAACTCGTGAACCAACAATTACTTTTAAGGCCCAGCTTCCTGTAAGTTTCTGCATTCCTTTAATACCATGTGTCCCCATAATAACCAACATTGCATTAAATTCTTTGGCAATATCGTTTATCGATGTAAAAATACTTCCCTCCCGAACGACTGATTCCAAAAGAACATTTCTCTCCTTCTCAATTTCCTGAAGTTTAACGGCCATTTTTGCCTTGGCCTCTTCCATTTGAGATTCTTTCTTAACAATATGAGCAAGAGTTACAACAGCATCAACATTCTCTGCAAAAATTAAAGCATGCTCCAATGCATATTCTGCAACTGTTGAAAAATCCCATGCAACAAGTATTGATCTTTTAGTATTTTCCATAGTTTTGATTAAAAAAGGACCTGGCTATTATCATATTAACATAACTGGAGTTCAATTTAACTAATTTTAATTAAAGTAACAAATTTAATGTCTACATGTAATCATTTAGTATTAAATTTATTTTAAGTCTAATAATTAAAATATCTTGCTTATTTTTATAATCGTTGTTCAATTTTAGTTTATCAGTTTAATAATGATATTTTTATATTCCTTTACCTATACCTTTCAACTAGGGCTTCTTAATCAGTTCGAAATAGGTTTTGTTTCTCGAAACATTCTTCTGTTCGGATTAATTTTGATGATTCTTATTGTGTTTATGTTTTTATGGTTTAGGATAGAACTAAGGAAGCAACGCAGTGATCTCGAAAAAGATTATTACGAAAAAAATCAGGCCTTAATTTATCAAAAAGAAAAAGCTGAAAAGCTACTCGCTAATCTTTTGCCAAAACAAACTGCAGAAGAATTACAACAAAGAGGAAAAGTAAGATCGAAGCGTTTTAGAATGGTAACTGTGTTATTTTCTGATATTCATGGTTTTACTAAAATTGTTGAACAAATGAATCCTGAAGATTTAATTGATGAACTCGACAAATTCTTCATGCATTTCGATTCGATTGTAGAAAAATTTAATATCGAGAAGATAAAAACCGTTGGTGATGCATATATGTGCGCTGGTGGTATTCCCAATAAAAATCGAACCAACCCTATTGAAGTAATTCTGGCCGCCATGGAAATACAGCATTACATGAACGAAATGAAAAACAACTCGATAGATGAACGAAAAGCAATTTGGGGATTAAGAGTTGGTGTACATACCGGACCTGTAATTGCGGGTGTTGTAGGTTCAAAAAAAATCAGTTACGATATTTGGGGAGATACTGTAAACACTGCTAGCAGAATGGAATCGTCTGGTGCCGTTGGAGAAATTAATATTTCGGGAATGACTTATATGCTGGTACGTGAATTTTTCCTATGCGAATACCGAGGCAGAATGCCGGTAAAATACAAAGGCAATATCGACATGTACTTTGTAAAAGGATTTTTGCCCAATATGTCGACCGATTTAAAAGGACTGCTTCCCAATGAATATTTCATTACTAAATTTCAGATGCTTCGTTATGATGATTTAGAAGAAGAAATTCTTACGAAAATGGAAAATGAATTGCCTAAAAATCTTTACTACCACAATTTAAAACATACCATAGATGTAATTACCGAAGTAGAAATTATTGGCCGCAAAGAAGGAATTACTGAAGCCGAAATGTTACTATTAAAAACGGCTGCCCTATTTCACGACTCTGGTTTTATTCTTTCGTATAGTGATCATGAGGAATACAGCGTAAAATTAGCACGCCATATTCTTCCCCAGTTCAAATACAGCGAAAATCAGATTAATGAAATTGCAAACCTAATTATGCACACAAAGCATCCTCCTAAACCCAAAAAACTGCTTGAAAAAATTATGTGTGATGCCGATTTGGATTACCTGGGAAGAACAGATTTTATTCCTGTATCCGGCAACTTGTATCGTGAGTTAAAGGAAAATGGTAAAATTAAGAGTATCGACGAGTGGAATCAGCTACAGATTAAATTTATCGAGAACCATACTTATTTTACTCAAACGGCTCAAAACATGCGCGATGTAAATAAATTTAAGCAACTCGATAAACTAAGAGAACTTATTTAAGATAAACATACAGGCATTTCATTTTAAATCCCTTTCCCTAAAGTATTTTGTTTACAAATTTATGGTTTTTACAGATCTAAATCGTAAATTTATTACTACTGGAATTACCACATTTTTAGTTTAATATCACCACACTAACGAAAAAAGGGGGAAACAATGATTACAAATTTCGAAGAAAGCATTTCCGATAGCGCCAAAGGAATGAAACGATCAGTAATCAGAGAATTACTAAAACTTACACAACGCGAAGACATCATCTCTTTTGCCGGAGGCTTACCTGCTCCTGACTCTTTTCCAATTGAGGAATTAAAAGAAATTTCCTGCGAAGTTTTAGATGAAGATGGAAAATGTGCTTTGCAATATGGCGCTACAGAAGGAGATCATAAACTTCGCGAAATACTAACCGAAAGATATGTGCAGCAAGGATTAGAAATTACAAGCGACAACTTAATTATTCTTAGCTCGTCGCAACAGGGACTTGATCTTACTGGTAAAATATTATTAAACAGAGGCGATAAATTTATTTGCGGACTCCCAAGCTATTTAGGTGGTTTAAGTGCTTTTTCGAGCTATGGAGGAATTCCTGTTGGAATAGAGTTCGATAAATATGGAATGCGTTCCGATTTGCTGGAAAAAAGTTTAATAGAAATGCAAAACAAGCAGGAAACAGCCAAGTTCATATATGTTATTCCCGATTTCCAAAACCCCGCAGGTATTACCATGCCCGAATTTCGCCGACTGGAAATTATAGAGATCGCAAAAAAATACAATGTCCTAATTGTTGAAGACAGCCCGTATCGGGAGCTTCGTTTCGAAGGAGAACCGCAAAAAATGATGTACGACCTTGATACTACCGGACATGTTATTACACTTGGAACTTTCTCGAAAATATTCGTCCCAGGCTTTAGAATTGGTTGGCTTATGGCTCATCAGAAGGTGATTGATAAATTTGTAAAAGCAAAACAAAGTACCGATTTGTGTACTGCATCCTTCACTCAAAAAATTACCGCTAAATACATCGAGAAAGGATACTTTGATAAAAATCTAAAACTTATAATCGACATGTATCGTAAAAAAAGAGACGTAATGATTCAGGCTTTTAAAGATTTTATGCCTGATGGTGTTAGCTGGACTCATCCCGAAGGTGGTTTGTTTTTGTTCCTTAGTTTACCTAAAGATATGGATGCCGAAGATCTTTTTAAAATTGCAATTGAAAAAAAAGTAGCTTTTGTATTAGGATCTGTTTTCCATTGCGATGGCAGCGGAAAAAATACCATGAGAATAAATTTCTCATTTATGGATGAAAAAAATAACAGAATTGGAGTACAACGTATTGCAGAATCTATTAAATTGCTATTGCAAAACAATGTTGAAGTTTAACGTTTGTTTTCGATACCAATCGAATCACAAACATTTTTTATAAATCCTAATTCTCACCTTACAATGAGAGAAACGGGCACAATTTACTTTGTGCCCGTTTATTTTTACAGCCATTTCAAATTTTAAATAGCCACATTGTCTTGACAATTAGACCTTTGGTTGTATGTTATTGATATTATCTATCGTTTTGTATTTATTATCTATTTGATTTATATGGCAAATCCTTGTACATTTGTTACAAATAAAAACAGTAAATAATCATATTAAAAAAATAATAGCATGTCACAAATTGGAAAACAAGTCGTAGATTTTGAAGTTCAAGCATTTGCAAACAACGATTTTAAAAGCGTTAAAAAATCAGATTTACTAGGTAAATGGTCCGTATTTTTCTTTTATCCTGCAGATTTTACTTTCGTATGTCCTACTGAATTAGAAGATCTTGCTAATCTTTATCCCGAATTTAAGGCTACAGGTACCGAAATTTACTCTGTATCAACGGATACTCACTTTGTTCATAAAGCATGGCACGATACTTCTGATACCATTAAAAAAATTCAGTATCCTATGCTTGCAGACCCAACAGGAGTTCTTTCTCGTGGATTCGATGTAATGATTGAAGAAGCTGGATTGGCCGAGCGAGGTACTTTCATTGTAAATCCTGAAGGGGAAATTGTTGCTTACGAAGTTGTTGCAGGTAATGTTGGTAGAAATGCTGAAGAGTTACTTAGAAGACTAAAAGCACTACAATTTGTTGCTAAAAATCCTTCGGAAGTATGTCCTGCAAAATGGAAAGAAGGAAATGAAACTTTAAAGCCTAATATTGACCTTGTTGGTAAAATATAAGAATAACCTTTAAAACTGCCTCTAATCTTTATTTTTAGAGGCAGTTTTTTCAAAATCAAAAAACAATGCTCGAACAATCCATAAAAACTCAGGTTACTGATTTATTTGCATCCCTCAAAAATCAATATATTTTTCAAATAAAAGTAGCTTCTTCTCATCCCAATAGAGAAGAACTGATATCCCTTTTAACCGATGTTGCATCTTGTACAGACAAAGTAAATTTAGATGTACAAGAAGAATCAGGACTCTCTTTTTCCATCTTAAAAAACAACAAAAACACCAATGTAACATTCAAAGCAGTTCCTAACGGACACGAATTTACCACCTTACTTTTAGCTGTTTTAAATTTGGATGGAATTGGCAAAAACCTACCTGATGAAATGCTTACCAAAAGAATTCAAGGTATTTCACAAAAAATTGAAATAAAAAGTTTTATTTCACTCTCCTGCACCAATTGTCCTGATGTTGTTCAAGCATTAAACATTATGGCATTCCTCAATAAAAATATTTCTCACGAAATTATCGATGGAGCAATTAACCAGCAAGAAGCTGATGAATTAAATATTCAGGCAGTACCTAGTGTGTATGCCAACGGCAAACAACTACATGTTGGCCGTTCATCTTTAGGAGAACTATTGGGGAAAATTGAAGAAGAATTTGGAAGTGACTACAATCCACAAGCACAGGAAAATAAAGAATATGACGTAATTGTTGCCGGTGGCGGACCAGCTGGTGTTTCTGCGGCAATATACTCTGCACGTAAAGGTTTTTCGGTTGCTATTGTAGCTGAAAAAATTGGCGGACAGGTAACCGAAACGGTTTCTATCGAAAATATGATTTCTATTCCTAAAACAACAGGTTCTGAACTGTCTGGCAACCTAATGAAGCACCTTAACGACTACCCTATTGATATTTTAGACAATCGTATGGTAGAAAATTTAGAAGTCGTAGACGGTGTAAAAATACTCACAACATCTTTAAACGAAACACTTACAACACCTGCTCTTATTATTGCAACTGGTGCAAGTTGGAGAAAATTAAATATTCCTGGGGAGAGTGATTACATTGGTGCTGGAGTCGCTTTTTGTACCCATTGCGATGGTCCTTTCTACAAAGGAAAAAAAGTTGTCGTTATTGGTGGAGGAAACTCTGGTTTAGAAGCTGCAATTGATCTATCGGCAATCGCCACAGAAGTACAAGTCCTTGAGTTTATGAATGAAGTAAAAGGCGACCAAGTTCTTCAGGATAAGATTAAAGAATTATCGAATGTAAGTATCACTCCTAATGCCGAAACTTTAAGTATTGATGGTGATGGGAACAAAGTAACTTCTCTTACCTACAAAGACAGAGAATCAGGAAAAGTAGAAATTGTATCAACCGATGGTGTTTTTGTTCAGATAGGATTAACTGCCAATAGTAAAGTATTCGCAGATACTGTAAAAACCAACCGAATTGGTGAAATTGAAATTGATGCTCATTGCAGAACTAATCAGGCAGGAATATATGCTGCTGGCGATGTATCAGTTGTTCCTTACAAGCAAATTGTAATTGCAATGGGAGAAGGTTCAAAAGCTGCTCTTTCTGCTTTCGATGACAAAATAAAAGGCTTACTATTGGCAAACTAATAACTTAAAAAATCTTTTCGCCTTTAGGCACTACAGCATAAAAACAACAAGCAAAAAGAGCATCAGGAAACTCCAGATGCTCTTTCTTTATCTTACTAATGGAATGATACTTTTATCGATTAAAACTCAATAATTGTATTCCAGTTGTGCTTATCTTCAACAGTTCCATACTGGATACCACGAAGTGTTTCGTATAGTTTAAAACTAGTTTTACCAGCCTCATCGCCATAAACGTAATCTACTTTTTTATCGGCATCAACAATTTTACGAATAGGAGAAATAACAGCTGCAGTACCACAAGCTCCTGCCTCGGTAAAATCAGCTAATTCTTCAACTTCGATTTTTCTACGCTCAACAGTCATACCCATATCTTTGGCAATCTGACACAAACTTTTGTTTGTGATAGAAGGCAAAATTGAGTTCGATTTTGGTGTTACGTATGAGTTTCCTTTAATTCCAAAGAAGTTAGCAGGACCACATTCGTCGATGTATTTTTTTTCTTTTGCATCTAAGAATAATACTGCCGAAAATCCCTCTTCGTGAGCACGAGTACCTCCACGCAATGAAGAAGCATAGTTACCACCCACTTTAATTGTACCTGTCCCCTGAGGAGCTGCACGATCGTATTCGCGATAAATTACGTAATCGGTTGGTTTAAATCCTTCTTTAAAATAAGGACCTACCGGCATTACAAATACTGCAAATGTATACTCTGGTGCAGGGTTAACTCCCACCTGAGCGCCATTACCAAAAAGAACAGGACGAATATAAAGAGATGCCCCCGACTCATAAGGAGGAATCCATCTTTCGTTTAGTTTAATAGTCTTAATAACTGCCTCTTCGAACAAATCAATAGGCATTTCGGCCATCATAATTCCATGAGAAGAAGATTGCATTCGTTTTGCATTTTCTTCGATACGGAATACTCTAACTTTTCCATCAGGACCTTTAAATGCTTTTAAACCTTCGAATGCTTGCTGTCCGTAATGTAATCCGGTAGCAGCAATGTGCACGTTAACCTGATCTGAAGATGAAACTTCCAGTTCTCCCCATTTTCCATCGCGGTAGTTACAACGAACATTGTAGTCGGTTTTAGTATATCCAAAACCAAATTCTTTCCAGTTTATGTTTTCCATTTTGAGATATGAATTTTGCGATTATTGTTTTGTAATATTTAAGTATTATTTGTTATGCAAATGTATTAAGAAATTTCATCTTTTTACCTACAATTTCTTACATTTATAACTATTCTACTTTCAATTCGACAAGATAACCGTTGTGTTTACGAATATTTATAACTTTACCAGTTTCAAAAATAAGATACTGTCCTTTAATTCCTTTCAGAATTCCCGAATAATCTTTAAGTTTCTCAAAACCAATACTTGTAATTTTATCAGGAGTTTCTCTTACCGGATATGCGATATCATATATTTCATCCTCGTTGCAAACATATTGTTTTAGTTCAGCATGAAGAAAACCTGCTGCTTTTTTCTTCTCGGCAAGTAAATCTATATCAGTATAATTTTCCTGCTTTAACATTTTACGCCAGTTGGTTTTATCAGAAAAATGCTCCTTTAAAGCTACCTCTATTACTCCGGCAATATGCCTGTTGGGTGTTTTTGCCAATTTTATGGCTTTGGTAGCTCCCTGATCCATCCATCGGGTAGGTACCTGACTCTCGCGGGTTACTCCTACTTTTAAGTTTCCGGAATAAGCCAAATATACGTAATGAGGCTTAAGGGAATTCTCTTTTGCCCATTCCATATCTCTGGATATTCCCAGATATGATAAATCCAGCTCGGGACGAACAATACTCGGATCGGTTTGTGGCAATGTGGTAAAACAAGAATAACAATATCCCTGTGCAAAGGAGGTTTTTGTTCTCTTTCCACAATGAATACAGTTTATCTGACCCAAATAGCTTAAGCTTATTTTTTTACCAATTAAAGAGTTCATATCAATCAACTCATTACCAATTGGTAATTTATAACTAACTGTCTCTCCTAATTTGGTATGCATTTTTCTTATATTCCCTTGCATGTTTACTTTTTTACAAGTTATTCTTAATGATTTTTATCATCTGGTCTAATTCCTTCTGGCTAAAGCCTACTCCCTGCCAAATAATTTTACCTTTTTTATCGACAATAAAGTTACGAGGAATGTATTGACTTGCAAATTTTGCATAAACCTCTCGTTTTGGATCTGCTGCGATGGGAAAACTAAAACCTTTCTTCTTGTTCCAGCTTAAAAGCTCTGCTTTTGTATGCTCTCTGCCAATAGAAATCATGGCAAAATTTTCATTTTTAAATTTAGGATACAATTGTTTTTCCACCTCGGGTAACTCTTTCATGCACGGTCCACACCAGGTTGCAAAAAAGTTAAGTAACACAACTTTGCCTTTTAATTCACTTATGGCAATTTTTTTTCCATTAATCGTGCTAATTGTAAAATCAGGAACCCGATCTCCTTTTTTTAGCAATGAGCCCTGATAATTATCGGCAAATAAAGTTGATACTGCAAGCAGTGCAACGAATGTAAAAAGTAATTTTTTCATATTTATTTGTGCTAGAGACTCACAACCGTGCGTCTATACATTTCTTTACTGAATCAAATCATTAGTAACTTCAACTACTTTGTATAGCTTATCCGAACGTCGAATCATTGTATCCAAAGCAATTGAAAAACTGTCACCTTTTACAGCTTTTTCTACCGATTTTAGATCTACACGAATTTCTTTAATTGTAGTTTCCACTACTCCTGTTGTTGGTCCGGTAATCAGGATCTCATCTCCTACTTTAAGTTCGTTCGATTCAAGCAAAAACTCAGCAACCTTAATCTTGGTAAAATAGTTGGTTCCCTTACCAATTAACATTTTACGTTTAGTTGCCCGATTACCATATTCATTACTCCACTCGCCCAGCTTTTGTCCTAAATAGTAACCATTCCAGAATCCACGATTAAAAACAGTAGATAAACGCTCCATCCACTCATTAATTTTCTCTGTTCCGTACGATTTATCCAAATAAGCATCAACAGCTTCGTTATAGCAGCTAACAACTGTTTTTACATATTCGGGAGATCGGGCTCTACCTTCAAATTTAAGAACTCGAACTCCTGCATCAAGCATTTTATTTATAAAACCAATGGTACACAAATCTTTTGGCGACATAATGTACTCATTATCTATTTCGAGCTGATTTCCCGATTCCTTTTCGGTAACGGTATAGGCTTTTCGACAGGTTTGCATGCAGGCTCCCCTGTTTGCCGAGGAATTTTTCTCGTGCAAACTTAAATAGCACTTCCCAGAAACAGCCATACAAAGTGCCCCGTGAGCAAACATCTCAATTTGAATTAATTCACCTTTGGGTCCGCGTATATCCTGAGCTATAATTTGCTCATAAATTCCTTTTACCTGATTCAGGTTTAATTCGCGAGCCAAAACAACTACATCGGCAAATTGAGAATAAAATTTAACTGCCTCTGTATTGGTTATATTGCACTGAGTAGAAATATGAACTTCCACATCAATTGATCGTGCATACATAATGGCCGACACATCTGATGCAATAATTGCGGTAATACCAGCTTCTTTAGCGGCATCTACAATCTTATACATTAACCTGATATCATGATCGAATAAAACTGTATTTACCGTAAGATATGATTTAAGTCCTTTTTCGGTACACAATGCGGCAATTTTGTGCAAATCCTCAATTGTAAAATTATTTGAAGATCGTGCCCGCATATTTAATTGCTCAATGCCAAAATATATCGAATTGGCTCCCCCTTGAATAGCAGCCATTAAAGATTCGTACGAACCTACTGGTGCCATTAACTCTATTTCGCTTCTTTTCATTAAAATTATATCTATTATCAGAAAATTACTATTTAGAATACACGAATCGCCTGTTAAATAAGCATTTCTAAATTCATGCACCTTCCTCCTGATTCTCAGCAAAAGTAATCTTTATGAGTGATTCCTGCAAAACAAATTAAAGCCTGCAAAAAAAGTTAAATCCTTAAGTTTGCTAACTTTAGAAGAACAAAACGCACTTGTTTAAGACTTTTAATTAATATACTTTTGTGCCACAGCTATTTGATACACTGAGGTTATAGTCTTCCTATTACGGCTGATGGTGAACAGTTTACATGGAATATATCTCATTTTTCCCTATCTTAATGATTTGGGAATCTCAATTGCAGCCATTAACTCTATTTGAGTTAACGACATTACGGCGCTACCATATCCCAATAGCTTGATTTTGAATTACATATTGCAGCTAATGCAATCGTTTCACAACACGATTGCTTGTTAAAACATCAAAACCGGATATTAGCCTATGAAGTATAGAGCTTTCACACTGAAGACCTTTAAGAAAATTCCTCAGATTTGTAATTTGAGTGAAGAACAGATTTTTGATATTGAGGTGGTTGGAGAGGTTCTTCCATTTAAAGTAAATAACTATGTAATTGATGAATTAATTGATTGGAATAATTTCGAAAAAGATCCTATTTTCATCCTTACTTTTCCTCAGAAAGATATGTTATCGGCCAAACATTATAATCGTATGGCCGAATTAATTAGAAGTGGTGCTTCTCGGCCCGAGATTACAAAAGCAGCCAATCAAATAAGAATGGAGCTGAACCCTAATCCTGCCGGACAGGTTCATAATGTTCCAGAATTAAATGGTGTTAAACTAGTTGGTATTCAGCACAAATATCAGGAAACCATGTTGTTTTTTCCTTCGCAGGGACAAACATGTCATGCCTACTGTACTTTTTGTTTTCGCTGGCCACAATTCACCGGTATTGATGAGCTTAAATTTGCCATGAAACAGGTTGATTTGGTTATCGAATACCTACGGACAAATCCTCAAATAACCGATTTACTATTTACCGGAGGAGATCCTATGATAATGAAATCGAAAATGTTTGAGAATTATATCGATTCGATTCTTGCAGCCGATATTCCAAACCTTAGAACCATAAGAATTGGAACAAAAACTCTGGGATACTGGCCATACCGATATACTACCGACGAGGATGCACAGCAATTACTAGATGTATTCAAAAAAATTAGCGATAATGGATTGAATTTGTCTATAATGGCACATTTTAATCACATTAACGAAATGAGTACCGAAGCAGTTGCCGAAGCGGTTAAAAAAATTCGTGCTACTGGTGCTGTTATCCGTACTCAGTCGCCAATAATGAAACACATTAACAACGATGGTGATATGTGGGCCCGCATGTGGAGAAAACAGGTAGACTGGGGAATGATTCCTTATTACATGTTTATTGCGCGCGAAACAGGTGCTCAGGAATATTTTGCTGTAAGTCTTGAGGAAGCTTATAATATTTACCGAAAAGCTTACACTCAGGTTAGCGGAGTCTGCCGTACCGTTCGCGGACCAAGTATGTCGGCTCATCCTGGTAAAGTACAAGTTGCTGGTGTTACCGAAATTAATGGTGAAAAGGTATTTGTCCTTAACTTTATTCAGGGAAGAAACTCCGACTGGGTAGGCAAACCATTCTTTGCAAAATACGATGCTAAAGCGCTTTGGTTAGATGATTTAAAACCAGCTTTCGCTGATAAATTTTTCTACGAAGAGTAATCTGTTTATGCAGAATTAAAATATTATAATTAGACCTGTCAGATTAAAAAAAACTGACAGGTATTTTTTAATCTGAAGATATTTTCTGTAGAAAGATCCTACATTAAGTAGGTATAAACTGATTATACTAAATTGTTAAACACGAAAAACAAGGTAAGGTACGTTAATTATTATCATATTACTAATCTATTCATTACCGAAACCTTACACTCGATTTGAAGTATTATTAATGAACTATTTAAATTAATCTTACCTCATTCTTTCATACTCCTCTTTTTCGAGTTTGCGTCCATTTTTACAAATCGGGCAATAGTAAATATAACGTGTTTTTATCGGTAAAACCGAGATAAAAAAAAGACTTGCATAAGTTGCATTCTTTTCCAATATCCAATTGGTGGTATTGTTGCAATTACTACAATGCTCTTGTGCGTATTGCTGTTGTCTTTCAAGGACTTTATCGTTTGCTCCAAAAATAAAAATCATGTTAACTAGATATGAAATGTGAGATATAAAATTTGAAAATAAAGAAATTACTAATTAATCATTCTTAATTGCTAATTATTTATATATCCTTCAATAAAGTCTCTTTTTGATCGAGTGAAACCGATTGTCGATATTCGTCCATTAAATTTTTAAGCTGAGAATAACTATCTGTTTCTAATACGGGTATATTATCTGAACCTGCTTTTTCTAAAACATCAGTTACTTTATTTATTGTCATTTTATTAATATCGAATGCCGGCTGATAAGCCATTTGCTTGTCGGTATCGGTAACTAGTTCTGAAATTAAACCCGAATTATTTAAATCAAAGAGAATTTCACGCACCAAACGAATAGGCATTTCCAACTTATGCGATATATCTTGCGAAAGCAAAGGAGATTCATTTCTCTCAAAATTATTAACAATAATATGTAATACATATAAACTTAGCAAGCGTTTATAGTCATAAGATATTTCGGTCGATTCAGCTTCATATTCATAATTTTCAACATTTTGTTCTGCAAATGATATTTCGGCCCCAAAAAGAACAATTAACCAACTTAATTGCAACCACATTAAAAACAATGGTAAAGCTGCGAAACTACCATAAACAGCATTGTAGGTAGTTACCATTCCCTGAAATTCGATGTACAAAACCTGAAAAACCTGATAAATTGTTCCGGCTATAATTCCTGCTATCAAGCCCGACTTAAATTTAACATGTGTATTGGGCATAAAAGTGTATAGCAAAGTAAACAAAACCCAAACCAGAAAGAAAGGTGCCAAATTAATAAGAAAGGTAAGGTAAGGACCAACAGCTTCTAATAGTGTATTTCCCTTAGTAAACTCCTGAATCATTGTTTTAAGAACTACTGTTCCTGCACTCGAACCAATTAAAAGAATGGGTGCAAATATCATAATCGCCGTATAATCGCTAAATCTTCGTCCCCAGGTTCGAGCTTTTTTAATTTGCCAAACATCGTTAAACGATTCTTCGATATTGCTCAACATTTTAATAACCGACCAAAATAAAATCACAAATCCCAATCCAGCAATTAACGAACCTTCGGTATTTACCAGCATTTTATTGGCAAAATCCATTAAAAACCTTAAGACTTCTTGCTGCCCTGATAAATTGGTTACCAATTCCTTCTCGAGCTTTTCGCCCAAGCCAAAACCTTTAGCAATACCAAATGCCATTGCTAAAACAGGAACCACCGACAATACAGAGTAAAAGGTTAATGCCGAAGCTCTTAACTGACATTTATCCTCGTAAAACCCTTTAATAGCCAACAGGTAAATTCGCAATTGACGTATAAGAAAATACCGGTGTCCCGATAATTCTTTCAAACGCATATTCCAAACACCCCTACTTAAGAAGTTCATTATAAAATCAAAATAATAGCGAATTTTATTCATCCGTAAAGGTTTTTATGATTGGTTTCTCAAGGTAAATTTAAAGAAAATTGGAAAATAATTCTCCATACCTAAAATATTCTTTGCTTTTCGTAAGTTTGTTAAGTGCAATCTGAAATGGAAAATAAGATATGAAAAAAGAAATCTTAATAATTGAAGATGATATAAGTTTATTGAAAACCATTGTTGAATTTCTTGAAAAATCTGGTTTTAATTGTACCCAAGCAACCACAATTACTAAGGCAAAAAAAATTTTTGATAAAAAATTTTATCCTATAATTCTGCTCGATTTGGGCCTACCCGATGGCGATGGCTTAGATTGTATCTCTTTTATAAAATCTATTTGGGAAAACACTGGTGTGATTATTATTTCGGCACGTGAAAAATTGGAAGACCGTATTGATGGTTTAAACTTAGGTGCTGATGATTATTTGGTAAAACCATTTCATTTATCCGAATTAATTGCTCGAATTAATGCTCTCCTACGTAGAAATTTCCATACTGATAAAACCAATGTTAGGTACGAAGAAATTGAGATTGAAACTACAGACCGAACGGTAAAAATATCGGGAGAACATGTGGATTTTAGTAAAAAAGAATATGATTTAATACTTTATTTTATAGAAAATGAAAGTCGCGTTTTAACGAAAGAAAGTTTATTTGAACATGTTTGGGGCGAAAATTCTGTTTTTATGGATAATTCTGATTTTATTTACACTCACATTAACCGACTAAGAAAAAAAATTAAAACACATACTGGCGAAAATTACATTAAAACAGTTCATGGCTTTGGCTATAAACTAGAAATCCATTAAAATGAAGCTACTCTCTAAAATAAACAGAACCTATTTCAAATATGGAATATTCATTTTTTTAATAGCTGATGTAGTTATCATTCTAATGAGCAACTACATTTTAAAAGATGAAATGGATCAACAATTAAAACTGGAAACAGAGGTAATTGCTGAAACAATAGCAAGAGAAGGCAATTTTCACAGTGCTTATCCAACAGACATTGCCAAAGAAATTTTGTATTCTGAAATAGGAATTGAATCGTCCAAAGATACATTAATCTACGAAGCAAATGAAGACGAACTACTTCCCTATAGAGAATTCACTGCTTACAAAACAATTAATGGGAAACATTATAAGATCATTACCCGGCAAATGCTAATGGAGTTTGATGATATTTTTTCCTTGTATACCGCTTTAATTTCAACAGTATTAGGATTAATATTTGTATTAGTTCTATTGTTTACTCATAAAATGAATGCAATTCTTTGGGAAACATTTAATAAAAATGTGGATTTATTAAAGAATTATTCGTTCCGTTCTAATGAAAAATTACAATTGAATACAACTGGCATAGATGAATTTGATGATCTGAATCAAGTTGTCACCAACATGTCTAATCGATTGGAAAAAGATTATCATGCCTCAAAAGAATTCTCAGCCAATGCAGCTCATGAATTACAAACACCACTTGCAATTATTAGAAATAAATGCGAAAATCTCTTTTCTGAGAAAGATTTAAAAATTGAAACAATTCAATCCATCCGAGAAATTTACCTTTCCGCCGATCGATTATCAGGAATTACAAAAGCACTACTACTTTTGGCAAAAATAGATCATGGACAATTCAACGAAACGGAGGAAGTATCTCTACATCAGCTCATTAAATTGCGAATTGAAAATCTGGAAGATATTCTTTACGATCGCAACCTAATTGTAGATATTAATGCTCCACAAGATTGCTTGGTAAAAATGGACATGCGATTGGCAAACCTTCTAATTCAGAACATTACAACCAATGCTATAAATTACAGTCCGAGTAGTAAGATTATTGAAATAAAAATAACTCAAAATCAATTCAGCATTTCTAATTTTGGAGAAAGTCCAATAAAAAACCCCGAATCAATATTCAATCGATTTTACAAAGAAAGTGAAAGCAGTAAATCTACTGGAATAGGCCTCGCTCTCGTTAAAAAGATTGCCGACCATTATGGCATGACCATTCACTATTCTTTTAAGAATTTTAAACACTTATTCACTTTCAAATTGCCCATTTGTTAGCTTTTTGTTAGATCTGTTATTTTGCTTTGTTCCATGATTTTTATTGGAATAGAGTATTTAACTGATCTAAAAATGAACAGCAACGCCTCCACATTTGAATTAACGATTATTGTCCCTGTTTTTAACGAGGAAGAAAATTTAGAACGAGTAAAACAAGAATTTGACTCCTACTTATCCAAATCTTCATATCAATCAAAAGTTTTATTTGTTAACGATGGTTCCTCGGATTGCAGTCAGATGCTAATTGAATCTATTTGCAAGTATTCCAAGCAATACAACTATTTACAACTTAGCAAAAACATGGGCTTAAGTGCCGCAATAAAGGCTGGAATTGATGCTTCCGACACTCCTTTTATTGGCTATATCGATTCTGATTTACAGACCACTCCTTTCGATTTTGATTTATTAATGGAATACCGTCACGATTATGCCTTAGTTACTGGTGTTCGCCAAAACCGAAAAGACAGTTTTGTAAAAAACATGAGTTCTAAAATTGCCAACGGTTTTCGCCGATACATGACCAAAGATACTGCCGAAGATACTGGTTGCCCACTTAAAATAATGAAAAGTGAATACGCAAAAAAAATCCCATTTTTCACAGGAATGCACCGATTTATCCCTGCATTGATTATGCTACAAGATGGAGCGATAAAGCAAGTTCCCGTTCAACATTTTCCGCGAATTGCTGGTGAAGCAAAATACCATTTGTTCAACCGAATGATTGGTCCTTTTAAAGATTGTTTTGCTTACCGATGGATGAAAAAACGTTACATCAATTACGAAATTACAAATCAGGGATAATGGAGAACCTATACATTTACTTAATCGGATTCCTTTCTCAGGCTTTGTTTTCAGCACGTTTAATTATGCAGTGGATTAAGTCTGAAAAAGCTGGTGATTCCCTTTCGCCAACAATCTTTTGGCAATTGAGTATCCTTGCATCCTGGCTACTTTTTATTTACGGTTTATTAAGGGATGATTTTGCCATTATTCTCGGACAAATTATTGCCTACACTATCTACATTAGGAACCTTCAGCTGCAAAATCAGTGGAAAAAACTTCCTTTGGCAACTCGCATAATCGCCCTAACAACGCCTTTTATTGCTGTTGTAAGCATATTACATCATTGGGATCATTATTACCAACAGTTGTTTCAGAACAAATACATTCCCCTTTGGCTTGTATTTTGGGGAATTGCTGGACAAATTACATTCACATTCCGGTTCATTTATCAATGGATTTACTCCGAACGTAAGGGAGAATCTTGCCTTCCAATGGGATTTTGGCTCATTAGTATTGTAGGATCTTGTATGATCTTATCTTATGCAATTTATCGTAGCGATCCTGTTCTATTAATTGGGCAAGGATTTGGTTTACTGGTTTATATCCGCAACATCATGCTCATTAGAAAACACAATATGAAACTAGAAGTTGGAGGGAATCAAAATGAAGCTTGATTCAATTTTAGATAACAATCGATACAGCCATGCATTTATTCTTATTGTAGCCTGTTACATCTCTTTTTTTCTTTTCAATAGCGAATTCTTCGTAAATATCATGGAGGCACGAAATTTTGTTACTGCTCGTGAAATTATTGAGAAAGGGAACTGGTTAGTACCAACTATGAATGGAGAATTACGATTAGCGAAACCTCCTTTACCAACATGGATTACAGCATTATTTGGTACATGGTTTGGAATGGAAAACCTTAGTTTGTTGCGATTTCCAGCAGGGTTAATGGGCTCTCTTTTGGTTCTGTTCATGTATCGGTTTACCATTAGCTTAAATGGAAACAAAAACAAAGCATTAATTAATAGCTTAATTCTTACCACTAGCTTCTATGTTCTATACATGAGCCGAACTGGAACATGGGATATCTATTGCCATAGTTTTATGCTAGGAGCCATTTGGCTTTTGCATAAAGCATGGAGCAAGAATACAAAAGCTTATGGTTTTTTCATCGGTGCAGGAATTTTACTGGGCCTCTCTTTTTTAAGCAAAGGGCCCGTTGCCTTTTTTGCCTTACTTATTCCCTTTTTAATAGCCTATTGCTGGATTTACGGAGGTAAAATTATTTTTAAAAAATGGCAGCCTTTACTTCTTTCTTTAGTAATTTTTGCTGGAATTAGTTTTTGGTGGCCAATTTATATTGCCATTGCCCATGCTCCTGAAGCAGCGGCTGTTGCTAAATTAGAATCAGGTTCTTGGATGAACCGACATGTGCGGCCATTTTACTATTATTGGAATTTCCCCATTCAATCTGGAATTTGGACTCTTGCAATATTCACAAGCCTTCTGGTTCCTTATGCATTGAAAAATTTTCAAGCAAAAAAGGAATACAAATTTGCGTTAATTTGGACCATCTCATCGGTTGTATTACTTTCCCTTTTACCTGAGAAAAAAGATCGTTACTTATTACCCGTTTTAATACCAAGTGCAATATTAGCAGGACATTTCTTTCATCATTTATACCTGGTTTTTAAAAACAACAATTCTAAAAAAATAGATCGTATTCTCTTTGGAATTAATATCTGGACCGTTGCTTTAGTCGCATTTGCTTTGCCAATTGCAGTCTTTTTAATGTTCCATCAACACAAATTAATGTCGGTTCGAGCTTTTGCTCTTTTCTCCATATTTGCCGAGCTTATTTCCGTTTCTCTAATGCTTTGTTGGATGAATAAAAGTATCAAAGGAATGCTTTTAGGAACAACAACACTTTTACTTGTCGTTGTTGTGTTTATAATTCCACATACTGGAGGAATTCTGAATAGAAATTCAAATTTTAAAAACATAGCCGAAGTTCAAAATCATCCTGAAATTTCAAGTTTAAATTATTATACAATTGGAGCGTATGAATTGCGAATCGAACTGATTTATGAAATAGGTAAAGAAGTTCGTGAATGGAATCTGAAAACCCAGAAAAACTTTCCTGAGGAAAATTCCTTTGTCGTGATTTCGACAGAAAATCCTGAAGATTTATTCTCAGAAGATCAAAAAAAAAATATGAAGCTTACAATTATCGATCATTTTGATAACAATAAACAAAGAACTGGAAAAAGAAGAAATAAAGAGCATTTCAAAAAGTATGTCAGCATTGTAACACCGCTTAATAATGATCAAAACATCGCCTCAAAATAAAAAACATAGCCTTATGAAAGTTGAACTGAATGACATGAAGGGTAAGACAATTTTAGTTACAGGATGTGCTGGTTTTATTGGTTCGCATCTTAGTGAAAAACTTTTAAGTTTAGGATACAAGGTTATTGGGGTTGATAATTTTGATCCCTTCTATTCCATTGATTTAAAAATGGAAAATATGGAGGGTTTTAAAAGAAACAAAGCTTTTAAATTCTACCAATTAGATCTATGTCAAAGTGGTAGTTTAAATCTAATACAAGAAGAAATTTCTTTAATAGCACATTTGGCTGGAAAGGCTGGTGTTCGTCCTTCCATTCTAGATCCGCAAAGTTATATTGATAGTAATATTAGTGCAACTAGAAACATTCTTGATTTTATGCAGAAAAAAGGAATACAGAAACTTGCATTCGCCTCTTCCTCATCAGTATATGGCAACAATCCTATTGTACCTTTTACCGAAGATCAAAATGTAGACAATGTTATTTCCCCTTATGCCTTTTCAAAAAAATCTTGTGAAATTTTGAATCACAGTTATCATCACCTCTACGATTTGGATATAATTAACATGAGATTTTTTACTGTTTTTGGTCCTCGTCAACGTCCCGATTTGGCGATTAATAAATTCGTAAAACTCATTTATAACAACGAACCGATTCCAATGTTTGGAGATGGTTCAACCGCTCGAGATTACACCTTTGTAGATGATACTGTTGATGGAATTGTAAAAACTTGTGAATATCTATTTGCAAATCATTCAGTATTTAACACCATTAATCTTGGCAACAGTTATCCAATTAAACTGAGCACAATGATTGAGGTAATTGCAAAAAATTGTGCTGTTATTCCGATCATTAAACAATTGCCAATGCAAGCTGGTGATGTTGAGCAGACTTATGCTGATATATCCAAAGCTAGAGGTTTAATTGGCTACAATCCAAAAGTTTCCTTTGATGAAGGAATTGTAAGATTTGTAAAATGGTTTACTCAGAAAAATCAACTCGTAGTATTGCATAATTAATAAATGGAAAGATAGGATCAGGCATATTGTATTTCTTTTTCAATTGCGCAACTAAAACCCATTTTATGGACTTTTTATTCTTTTAACTTCAATTAACGTGCAATGAATCTAATTGTTAGGTTTTTGTTAGAACTCACTCCTTTCTTTGAGGCATTTATCAAAGCCAACAATTAAAAAAATATGAAATTTAAAAGCATCCTACAAAGTCGCTATGGAGGTCTGGTACTGTTTAGTTTTATTTTCCTAGCCCTTTCTTTTTTAGTACGAACCATTCTTCTTGTTACTGAAATTCAAAATGTTGATTTGAATTTTGTTCGATTTATACAGATATACACATTTGGTTTATTTTACGATTTAGTTGCCATCTCCTATTTTATCATTCCATTTGTCTTATACTTACTTGTTGTGCCCGCTACAATTTTATTGCAGTTGATTATCTGGTTTATACCCACGAGGTAATCTCAAATATTAAAGAATCGTATCCAATGCCAATTATAATTATGGGAATGCTCCTTCTATCAGCAGGAATATTTACTCTTGTAAAAAAGCATTTCGATACAAGTATCAACTCTAAATCGCGCTTTGTATCCCGATTTACAACCAGTATAATTCTTTTGACACTGCCCATGCTGGCCTTTTTTACCATAGATAAAACAACGGCTGAAATTCAAGATAATACCTACTCAAATGAATTGGCTCACAATGGTATTTACCAAATTTTCTCTGCTTTTAGAAATAACGAATTAGACTATAAATCGTTTTATCAATCTATTGATGATAAAAAAGCTTTTACCAATCTGCGAAAGCTTCTTAAAACATCCAATAGCGAATTTATTAGCGATGACATTTTCGATATAAAAAGAAAAATTACCTATGATGGAAATGCCAAAAAGTATAATGTAATGATGATTACAGTAGAAAGTCTGAGTGGTTCATTTTTCACTAAATTTGGTTCTAAGGATAAGATTACTCCCAATTTGGATACCATTGCTCAGCAATCTATGTTTTTTACCAATTTCTATGCAACCGGAACCAGAACGGTTCGTGCTATGGAAGCCTTAAGCCTTTCTTTACCACCAACACCTGGATATTCAATTGTAAAACGTCCCAACAATGAAAATATGTTTACATTGGGAAGTATCTTAAAATCTAAAGGTTACAATACCAATTTCATATATGCCGGTAATGGTTATTTCGACAATATGAATTACTTTTTTGGTAATAGTGGTTATAATATTGTTGATAAGAAGAATTTTGAAAAGAATGAAATCACCTTTGAAAATGCCTGGGGTGTTTGTGATGAAGATTTATTTGCAATAGCAGCACAAGTTGCCGACAAGGCTTATTCTGAAGGCAAAGCATTTCATAATTTCATCATGACTACTTCTAACCATCGCCCTTATACTTATCCTAAAGGTAAAATTGATATTCCTTCGCATACTGGAAGAAAAGGAGCTGTAAAATATACCGATTTTGCCATTGCAAAATTTTTACGTGAGGCAAAAAAACACGAATGGTTCGATAATACCCTTTTTGTAATAGTTGCAGATCATTGCGCTTCTAGCGCTGGTAAAACATCACTGCCAGTTAAAAAATATCATATTCCTTTACTAATTTATGCTCCTACTATTATTGAGCCTAAAGAGATTAATACTTTGTGTTCTCAAATTGATTTTGCTCCTACTATTATGGGACTCTTAAATATGGATTATACCTCAAAATTCTTTGGAAAGGACATATTACTAAATAATCCAAACAGAGCCTTAATTGGGACATATCAAAAAATTGGTTTATTAGAAAACCATAAATTAACCGTTCAACTGCCAACCAAACGAACCGAAGCATTTAAAGTATCTGATATGGAACAAGAAGCTTCCCTGGTAGATAAGACAGAACTTTACGATGCTATTACCTACTATCAAACAGCAAGTTATCTATTTCAGAATAAGAAATTGAATTTTGCTCAATAATTGAATTTTCAGGAATATGAATGATCCATATTCCTGAATATCTTACCTTATGCATACAATGGATAAAGCTTATAAAACACTCATTATCATTAATCCCGTTTCAGGAACAGGAAAACAAAAACAGATTACCTCTGTTTTAAAAAAATATCTGAACCAAAAAAAATTTAAGGCAGATTACAAACTAACTAAATATGCCGGACATGGATATGAACTGGCTAAAGATGCTGTTAAAAATGGATATAAGGCAATAATAGCAGTTGGCGGAGATGGAACAATAAATGAAATTTCGAGAGCTCTTGCTTTTTCTGCTACTGCATTAGGTATAATCCCTTGTGGATCGGGAAATGGCTTGGCTCGTCATCTTGGAATTCCTATGAATCCCAAAAAGGCTATTCAATGGATAAACAAAGCTAATATCCAGGAAATGGATACAATCTCAGCTAACGAATATAGACTTGTAAATGTTGCAGGTATTGGTTTTGATGCAAAAATTTCTCATGAATTTGAGAAAATGAATTCCAGAGGCTTGATTACTTATATAAGAGCGAGTTTAAAGTGTTTCAGGACCTTTAAAACACAGGAGTTTGAGCTTAAAAACAATTCTATTGCAAGAATAGAAAAAGGTATGATGCTGAGCTTTTGTAACTCCTCACAGTTTGGCAATAATGCATTCATTGCTCCAAAAGCAAAAATTGATGACGGAAAAATAAATCTTTGTCTTCTTAAAAAACCTAAATGGTATCAAGTTCCTGCTTTAGTGATGAATTTATTTTCGAAACGGATAAATTCATCATCGCTTTTTAAAGAACTTATTGTTGATCATATAAAAATCTATCAAAAATCAGACTTAGGACATGTTGATGGAGAACCAGTAATCTTTGGAAATACAATTAACCTAAAGATAGATCCTAAAAGTTTGAAAATATTTACCCAATTTAATTCATAAAAAAAGCTCCATAAGGAGCTCTTTTTAATTACAATAATTTCTTTACATCTTCCTCAAAACTCTCAGGAGTTATATTGGGTTCAATTCGCTGAACCACTTTCCCATTTCTATCAATCAGGAATTTTGTAAAGTTCCATTTAATTCCTTCTCCTTCATATATCTCCGGAAATTTTTTGCTTATAAAACCCTTAAATTTTTGTCCCGATTCCGAATTATCGAAACCTAAAAATGGTTTTTCACTTGTTAGCATTTTATAAAGCGGATGAGCATTCTCCCCTCTCACCTCAATTTTTTCGAACATTGGAAAGCTTACACCATAATTTTTTTGGCAAAAATCTGCAATTTCCTTCGATGAACCAGGTTCCTGTTTCGCAAATTGATTACTTGGGAAACCTAAAATTACAAATCCCTGATCTTTATATTTTTTATACATGGCTTCCAAACCTTTGTATTGTGGCGTTAAACCACATTTACTGGCCGTATTAACCACTAAAACTACTTTTCCCTTATACTGGTCCAAATTTACCTCATCGCCTTGTAACGAGCTCATTTTATAGCTATATAAGCTTTTACTGCAACATTTCTTTTCTTTATTCTGAGCAATTGACTGACCGGTATAAAATCCTACTAAAACAATTAGTAGCAATGCTAATTTTTTCATCCTTTTTAATTTTTAGATATGAAATGTTAGCTACCAGATTGAAAATATAAAATCTAAAAAATTCTCGAATCTTATGTCTCTAACTTAAAACCTATCTAAGATATCATAAAAATGATAAAGAATGAAGAAATAAAATACTTAATAGTCTTTTTTACGAATTCATTACCATTTTTACTTCCCGGGCCACCCATTCAGGAGTTATATCGATCATACATTGCTGATAAATACTCATTTTGCATTTACCAGATCCATCTTTCGTACAAGGACGACATTTCATATCCACCTCTAATGTCTTGATATGATTCCCCGTAGTGAAACCAAATGCAGTAGGTCCCATTAAAGACAAAGCTTTAACATTAAACTTATCGGCAGCATGTAAAAATCCTGTATCCCCAGATATCACAAGATTCGATTTCTGAACCAGATAACAGGATTCCAAAAGATTGGTTTTACCCGATAAATTTAATATTCTATGAGCTGCTTCGGCTTCAATTTCTTTGCAGAACACATCATCTGGTCCGGCCAAAATCATAAAATTATACTCCGGCAAAATGCTTACCAGTTTTTGCCAGTGTGAAACCGGCCAGCGTTTCATTTGCCAGGCTGCCGATGGCACCAATGTTACCAATTTAGATGCATCTCCCTTAATCTTAGAAAATACATTGTCATTCATTTTATCTTTTAAATCGGCAGGAAAGTACCAGTTTGTGTTTACTTTAGAATAGTCAGTTATTCCCCACTTTTCGAGTGGTTTTCGGAAAGATAACATTCCTTTAAATGGCATTGGAAAACGATCGATTCCAAATTTAAAAAGTAATATTCTTTTGATACGATCTTTGCTACGCATGGTAAATTTTGGTCCAATGCCAAACCAGCGCTTCCATCGTGGCACCAATACGGATTTTAAAACAATAGATCGGATATTACTATGAGCATCATACACATAATCAAACCTTTCTGCTTTAAGCTGTTTTGCCTGTGCCAGTAAACCTTTAAATCCTTTTTTACGATCAAATCCCCACACTTTATGAATTCGCTGATCCATGGCCAGAAACGAAGACATATCTTTTCTCGCAATCCAATGTATCTCAGCATCAGGATAATGATTTAGGATACCATCAATAGTAGTCATGCATTGAATTATATCACCAATGGAACTAAAACGTATGATTAGGAATTTTTTAGGCATTTCTTTTTAGATATAAGATGTTAAATACTAGATTTGAGATAATATTTACTTAAACAATTCACAAAAATAATTAATTCAGGCAACTTCATGGATCTAAGGTCTCAAATCCAGAATAAAAAAGCCCGGAATTAATATTCCAGGCTCTCCTATATTAATTTTAAATCAAACTTATTTTTTAGCTATCTGCTAATACCGAAATTACATTTTTCTTACATTCAACAACACCTCCGTTGACTTCAAAAAGAATCTCTTCGCCACTTTCTGATTTTACTTTTATTGTTCCTTTTTGTAAAGCTGAAACTATAGGAGCGTGATTTTTCAGTATTTCAAAAGATCCATCTTTACCAGGTAATTGAACCAATACAACTTCTCCTGAATAAAGTTTCTTTTCCGGTGTTACTATTTCTAAATGCATATTTATCAATTATCAGTAAAAAATACCTTTTACTTTTTAACCTACATCTTTATACTTGATTAAGCTTCAGATTCAGCCAATAATTTTTCACCTTTCTCAATAGCTTCTTCAATGGTTCCAACAAGGTTAAAGGCAGCTTCGGGATATTTATCCACTTCGCCATCCATAATCATATTAAATCCTTTAATGGTATCTTCAATAGAAACTAAACATCCTTTTAATCCGGTAAACTGCTCTGCTACGTGGAAAGGCTGAGATAAGAAACGCTGAACACGACGTGCGCGGTGCACAACCAACTTATCTTCCTCAGAAAGTTCTTCCATACCCAAAATTGCAATAATATCCTGCAATTCTTTATAACGCTGAAGAATCTCTTTTACATCCTGTGCACATTTGTAGTGTGCATCTCCAACTACATCCGGAGTTAGAATACGAGAAGTAGAATCCAATGGATCTACCGCAGGATAAATACCTAACTCTGCAATTTTACGGTTTAGTACAGTTGTTGCATCCAGGTGAGCAAATGTTGTTGCCGGCGCAGGGTCTGTTAAGTCATCGGCTGGTACATAAACAGCCTGTACCGATGTAATAGAACCTCGTTTTGTTGAGGTAATACGCTCCTGCATGGTTCCCATCTCGGTTGATAGGGTTGGCTGATAACCTACTGCCGATGGCATACGACCTAATAGTGCCGATACCTCCGATCCCGCTTGTGTAAAACGGAAAATATTATCTACAAAGAAAAGAATGTCACGACCGCCCGATTTCTCATCTCCATCGCGTAAACTTTCTGCTACTGTTAATCCTGATAATGCCACACGAGCACGTGCTCCTGGTGGTTCATTCATCTGACCAAAAACCAGTGATACCTGCGATTTATCTAAAGCATCTTTGTCTACTTTAGAAAGATCCCATCCACCTTTTTCCATGTCTTCTTCAAACTCATCGCCGTAACGAATAACTTTCGATTCGATCATTTCACGAAGTAAATCGTTCCCCTCACGAGTACGCTCACCTACGCCGGCAAATACCGACAATCCGTCCTGACCAATTGCAATATTATTGATTAACTCCTGAATTAGTACTGTTTTACCTACTCCGGCACCACCAAACAAACCAATTTTACCACCTTTTGCATAAGGTTCAATAAGGTCGATTACTTTAATACCCGTAAAAAACACTTCCGATTCTGTTCTTAACTGATCAAAGGCTGGTGGAGTTCTGTGAATAGGATATCCTCCCTCTTTTTCCACAGATCCAATTCCATCGATAGTTTCACCCACCACATTCAAAAGTCTACCTTTAATTTTATCGCCGGCAGGCATAATGATAGGAGATCCGGTTGATATTACATCCATACCACGGCGCAATCCGTCGGTAGAATCCATAGCAATGGCACGAACTGTATTCTCACCAATGTGCTGCTGACACTCAACCACCAAATTTTTACCGTTTTCCATCACGACCTCTAGAGAATCGTAAATCTCTGGAAGTTTAGAACCTTCCTTCTCAAAACTTACGTCGATCACAGGTCCGATAACCTGTACTATTTTGCCTGTATTTTGTGACATTTACATTAATTTTTTGGATCATTAATATAGCGTAAAGACAAATTTAAAATTTTTTGTCAATAAAGGATATCTTATCATTAATTTTAACATTCTTAAACAGATCGATTTACCAAGCCCTTTACCAAAGAGTAAAGTTCTTTCTTTTTTTCTGCCTGAACGTTCACTTTATCGAGATATTCAAGACACAAAGAGAAATAGTCGTCAATCATTTTTTGAGAATAGTTTTGAACATCTAGTTTCTTATAAATAGCTTTTACTCTCTCAATTTTTTCTTTGGGATCAAAATTCTCTGCTTCAATCCAGGAATTTAATTCTTCTTTTTCTTTTCCTGTAGCTAACTCTAAAGCTTTTATTAACAAGAATGTTTTTTTGTTAGATATGATATCTCCACCAATTTTCTTTCCGAAGATTGCCTCATCACCAAACACATCCAATAAATCGTCTTGTAATTGAAATGCCATTCCTAAATTCACTCCAAAGTAATATAATAAATCAGCATCTTTTGAATTGGCATCGCCCATAATGGCACCCATCTTAAGACTTCCTGCTAAAAGCACAGCTGTTTTTAAGCGAATCATCTCCAGATACTCTTCTACTTGTACATTCTTTCGATCTTCGAATTCCATGTCGTATTGCTGACCTTCACAAACTTCTAATGCTGTTTGATTAAATACAGTTAGCACATCTCGTAAGTGATGATCTTCGCAACTACCAATGTACTGATAAGCTTTAATAGACATGGCATCACCAGAAAGAATGGCAACATTACTATTCCATTTTTCGTGGACAGTTGCTTTTGTTCGCCTGATTGGAGCATTGTCCATAACATCATCGTGCAATAATGTAAAGTTATGAAAAACCTCTATTCCAATTGCCGGCAAATAAATTTTTGCTAAATCTTCTTTAAATAAATTGGCACTTAAAAGTACCAAAATAGGACGAAGTCGCTTGCCTCCAATTCCCAAAATATATTTCATGGGTTCAAAAAGCCCTTCGGGTGGTGTAGAAAACTCTAATCCTTCAATTTCCTTTTGAACTATTTCCTGAAGTTCTTTAAAACTATACATGTTCTATTTTAAATTTTAGTCCCGATAGTATCGGGATGAGACAATAAATCTGACACTTATTTGTATGAACTTAAAATAAATCTCAAAATACATTCCGATACTTTATAATACACATTGAACATTGCAATTTACGAATTCCAGTATTTAATAGCTTCTCGAAACAGCTCACTAAATTATAAAAAATTAGCTTGCAGAAGTTTCCTTTTCCCCATCTTTTTCAATCCTTGCAATTTTCAAATCATCAATTTCTATATCTTCCTCTTCGTCAAATATTTGCAACAATGGTTCTTTAAACGAACGATTGGTAATTAATTTTTCGAGAGTAAGCAGTAAAGATGGTAGTAAAACAAGATTTGAAAGCATTGCTGATAAAAGGGTTATAGAAACCAGAACTCCGAGGGAAACAGTTCCTCCAAACTCTGACAATGCAAAAATACTGAACCCAAAGAACAGAATAATAGAAGTGTACATCATACTTTGGCCTGTTTCGCGAAGAGCCAGCACAACCGAAGATCGAATACTCCAATTGGTAACTTTTAGTTCCTGTCGGTATTTTGCCAAATAGTGAATAGTATCATCAACCGAAATACCAAATGCAATACTAAAAACCAAAATGGTTGAGGCTTTAATTGGAATTCCGAAGTATCCCATTAGCGCTGCTGTAACTATTAATGGCAATAAGTTTGGAATAAGGGCTACCATAACCATTCGTTTCGATGAAAACATCCAGGCCATGAAAGAGGCAATTAGAAAAATGGCCAGAGCTAAACTTAAAAACAGATTTTTAATTAGGTATTGAGTTCCTTTAAAAAAGACAATACTCGATCCTGTTACATGAACATTGTATTTGTTTTCGGGAAAAATATTGTGAACATGATCTAAAATTGTTTGCTCCATTTCTGCCATCCGTGTTGTTCCAATATCCTTCATTCTAAAACTCATACGAGTTAAACTTTGAGTAGAATCAACAAAAGTTTCAATAACTTTTGAATCCTCACCTGTATCGGCTTTAGCCAGATAGGATAGAATTACATTTTGAGTTTGACTACTTGGTAGTTTATAATATTTTTCTTTTCCATTAAAATAAGCCTGATTGGCAAATTTTGCGGCTTCGACAACCGAGACAGAAGATGAAATTTCGGGATAAGCACTCAATGAATCGTTTAGCTTATTTAAGCGCTTTAAAGTTGATGATTTTAGAACCGAAGCTTTCTTTTTGGTTTCTACCATTACTTCCAATGGCATAATTCCATCCATATTTTTCTCGAAAAACTTTAAATCTTGAAAAATCACATTGTCATGTGGAAGATCATCCACCATGTAACCAGTACTTTTCATTTTACAAATACCAAAACCACCTAAAACAACCAGAGAAATAGCTACACCGTAAACTATACTACGATGATTCAACACTATTTTTTCTAATCGGCCAACGAACCACACCGTGAGCTTATTATCTAAATGCTTAGTTGCATGCTGATCTGGCGGATTTAAAAAACTAAATATAATTGGGATTAAAAGAAGCGAAAGCATAAATACCACCATAATATTTAAAGATGCAATTACACCAAACTCTTTCAAAATCTGACTTGAAGTCACAATAAAAGTAGCGAAACCCGATGCTGTGGTTAAATTGGTGAGGAAAGTTGCATTTCCAATTTTTGCCACAACACGTTGTAATGCCTTTATTTTATTATTGTGGCGAATATATTCTCCATGATATTTATTAATTAGAAACACCGAATTGGGAATTCCTATTACAACTAGTAAAGGCGGCAGCATGGCTGTAAGCAAAGTAATTTTATAATCGAACAGCACCATAGAACCTACGGCCCATATCACACTTAATCCCACTACAAGCATGCTAAAAAATACCACCTTGAATGATCGGAAAAACATAAAAAGAATAATTGCTGTAACCAAAAGAGAAAGGTAAATGAACATGTTCATCTCTCCTTTTATCATTTGTGCTGTTACAACACGTATGTATGGTAAGCCTGAGTATCGCATATCCAGACTATGCTTTGCTGTAAATTTATCGGTAATTTCGCGCACTTTAGCCACCATTGGCTCACGTGCCTTAGAGTTAATAATTTTGGCATTCACGGTAATAGCCATTAAAAAGGTGTTTGTTTCCTGATTAATTAAACTTCCGTGATAAAATGGCAAAGATTCCGCTATTCTTGCTAAACTATCAAGCTGATGCTGAGAACTAAGCTTCTGTGGAAATATAGGTTCAAACTCGAACTTTTTAGCTGTTTTATTCTTTTTAATATTCCAAGTATGCGCCAAAGAAACAACAGCATCAATACCATCCAAATCATGAAGGTCATTTCCTAAGGCAATCCAATCGTTAAACTTTTCAAGTTCATAGAAATCAGAATCCTGAACAGCAAAGAACATTACATTTCCCTCTTGTCCGAAAGTACTTCTAAATTTCTCATATTCAATTGAAGCTGGATCATCGTCGGGAAGAAGAGCGGCATACTGGTACGACATTTCTACAAATTGCGCCTTATACCCCATAAAAGCTGTAACCAGTCCAATTATAATTAAAAGTAAAATTCTATTTCTAAGAATTAATCCTGCAATCCTGTTCCACATATTTTATTTTCCTGCTAAAGATAGGTATCGTTTTTATCTAGATTCCGGCGAAAATACGACTTAAAATCTTTTTTTCAAAGGATACAAGACTAGCTACTTGATTCTTTATCCTAAATGAATTACACCGAATATTAAAAATACGGAAAAACAGTCAAAGCATCTGACTTTTAATAAAATAATTCCTGTAAATATAATTTTATTCCATTTTATGGTTAAATTAAACGAATTTTCAATTGTATTTTATAATTTTAAGTTGTTTTAATCTACTGATTTTCAACCTGTAAATACAGTGTTAAAAATCATTAAAACGAAAGAATCTAATTAAGACATTAAGATTTACTTTTATTTCTATTAACATTGAATTTACATTTAAAAAATTCTATTTTTGCCACCAATCAAACTAATCGATTGAAAACAAACTAAATTAGTCAATTATGGATTATGGGATAGCCGATATTTTAAGGCTTATTGGCTCTTTAGGTTTATTTCTTTACGGAATGAAACTAATGAGTGAGGCTCTTCAGAAAGTTGCAGGAGACAAAATGCGCTCTATTCTGGCAGCAATGACATCTAACAGAGTAAAAGGTGTTATGACTGGAGTCTTAATTACAGCTTTAATTCAATCATCATCGGCAACTACTGTAATGGTAGTAAGCTTCGTGAATGCAGGATTGCTTTCGCTGGTTGAATCGGTAGGTGTTATTATGGGTGCTAATGTTGGAACTACTGTTACCGCCTGGTTAATCTCAATTTTGGGATTTAAAGTAAGTATGAGTGCTATCTCTCTGCCCTTAATTGGTCTTGGATTACCATTCCTGTTCTCGCAAAACAGAAGCAAGAAAAACTGGGGTGAACTAATCATGGGATTTGCATTATTGTTTATCGGATTACAATTCCTGAAAACATCGATGCCTGATATTAAAAATAATCATGAAATTCTTAACTTCTTAGCCAACTATACTGATATGGGATTTGGTTCTACCCTTCTTTTTATGGGAATTGGAACTTTATTAACCATTTTAATTCAATCGTCATCGGCAACCATGGCACTTACTTTAGTAATGTGTAACTCGGGCTGGGTTAGCTTTGAAATTGCTGCAGCGATGGTTTTAGGAGAAAATATCGGGACAACCATAACAGCTAACCTTGCTGCAATGATTGCCAATACATCGGCAAAACGTGCTGCACGTGCTCACCTTATTTTTAACTCGATAGGTGTAATTTGGATGCTCTTGGTATTGCCTTATTTCTTAGAATCAACAGCTTGGGTAAGTCAGCACTTTTTTGGACAAGGAGATGCATTTACTGATGCAGCCGCTGTACCGGTAACTCTATCTTTATTCCACACAGGATTTAATATTCTTAATGTACTATTTATGATTTGGTTTGCGAAACTTATCGTTAAAGTTGTAACCAAATTGGTACCTGTTAGAGAAGATGCCGAAGAAGAATTTAAACTTCAGCATATTAAAACGGGAACTCTTTCTACTCCTGAAGCTTCTCTTTTTCTTGCTAAACAAGAAATTAGTACATACGTAAAAAGTACCAAAAAGATGTTTGGCTATACCAAGAAAGCCTTCAACGAAACCAACGATAAATCTTTCAATAAACTATTCGATAAAATTTCTCAGCGCGAAGATGAAAGTGATGATATGGAAATAGAAATTGCAAATTTCCTTACCTCTGTTTCTGAAACTCGCTTAAGTACTGAAAATTCGGCTCGTGTACGTGCCTATTTTAAAATGGTAAGTGATATCGAGAGTGTTGGTGATTCGACCTTAAATCTTGCCAAAGCAATGAAAAGAAAGCGCGAACAAAAGGCCTGGTTCCCTCAGGAACTAAGAGACAATATCAATAAAATGTTCGAATATGTTGACGATGCCCTCGATGTAATGCTGGAAAATACCAAACTGGAATTCTCTGAAGTTCGCATTAAAAAAGCATACGAAATTGAGCGTGAAATTAACGATTACCGTACTGCTCTTAAAACAGAGCATTTAGCTAATGTTGAAGAAAATAAATACAAGTATCAAGCTGGTATTATCTACAACGACATGTTCTCAGAATGCGAAAAAATTGGTGATTACTGTATCAATGTAAGTGAAGCAATCAACGAGATAAAAGAATAGATTAGCTATCGGCTAGAAGCCGATAGCTTTCAGGTATAAAAAAATCCTCATCCTTACAGATGGGGATTTTTTATCTACTCAGTATTTTTAAAATACAAGAACTTAAAATCGGATTATAAAAAAAACCCACCCGAAGGTGAGCTTTGCAGCAATATTATTTGTTTAAATATGGTCTTAAAAACACGCTCTATTGAGCCAAAGCATTCGCTCCAGACACAATCTCCAATATTTCGTTAGTAATTGCAGACTGACGAGCCTTGTTATAAGTTAAATTAAGGTCCTGAATCAAATCCGAAGCATTGTCGGTAGCTTTATGCATTGCGGTCATACGTGCTCCATGTTCCGAAGCAAACGAATCTAACATTGCTTTAAAGAACTGTGTTCGTAAGGATTTAGGAATTAAATCTTCTAGAATATCTTCCTGATTCGGTTCAAAAATATACTCTGTTTGTATCTTATTTTCCTCCTCAGACTGAATTATTGGTAAAAATTGCTCTGTTGTTAAGATCTGAACACCAGCATTTTTAAATTGATTGTAAACCAATTCTACTTTATCGTACTTCCCTGCCACAAATTCAGCCATTACCGAAGATGCTATTGCAGATACATTTTCAAAATTCAACTCGTTGTAAACATGATTGTATTCTCCAATCACATTATAGCTTTTGCGAAGAATTTCATATCCTTGTTTACCAATTGCTAATATATGCAATGAACCTTTTTGATTTTGTTCGGCATAGCTTGTCCCTGCCAAAACAGTAACCTGCTTAATTACATTCGCATTAAAAGCTCCACATAAGCCTTTATTCGAAGTAATTGCCACCAGCAAAACCTTCTCAGGCTTTCTTTCTTTTCCATATAAATTATCATCAACATCATTCAAACTTGCCGTTAAGTTCGACAATATCTCATGTAATTTATCGGCAAAAGGTCGAATTTGCACAATAGCATCCTGCGCCTTTTTTAATTTAGCAGCAGAAACCATTTTCATCGCTGCAGTAACCTGTTTGGTTTTCTGAACCGACGAAATACGAGTACGAATTTCTTTTAAATTAGCCATTTACTTTTATTAATAATTAGCAATAATCAATTAATAATTAATGAGCAATTAAGCATTATCAAAATTACTCATTATTAACTACTAACTGTTAATTATTTTTATATTTTGCAGATACTTCAGCAGCAACAGATTTCATTACATCCTGTGCTTCCTTCGTATACTTTCCTGATCCTATTTCCTTCAAAACATCTTTGTGTTTCAAATCCATAAAGTCAAGAAAATCTGTCTCAAATTCTTTTACTTTGTCTACAGGAACATCTTTTAATAAACCTTGGGAACCACAGTAAAGAATAGCAACTTGCTTATCAACAGTTACAGGAGAATACTGACCTTGCTTTAAAATCTCAACGTTTTTAGCACCTTTATTCAATACAGAAAGAGTAGCTGCATCCATATCCGACCCGAACTTAGCAAATGCCTCCAATTCACGATATTGAGCCTGATCTAATTTCAATGTACCTGCCACTTTTTTCATTGGCTTAATCTGAGCATTACCACCCACACGAGATACCGAGATACCTACGTTAATTGCAGGACGAATACCAGCATTAAAAAGATCTGATTCGAGGAAAATCTGACCATCAGTAATTGAAATTACATTGGTTGGAATGTAAGCAGATACATCACCTGCCTGAGTTTCAATAATTGGAAGTGCAGTTAATGAACCACCTCCTTTAATAATTGATTCTCCATTTTCATCCTTCACATTCTTCAAACTTTCAGGTAAATCATTCATCTGACGAGCAATTTCATCGGAGTTAATTATCTTAGCAGCACGCTCTAATAATCTTGAATGCAAGTAAAATACATCACCTGGGTAAGCCTCACGTCCTGGTGGACGACGAAGTAGAAGAGAAACCTCACGGTAAGAAACTGCCTGCTTCGATAAATCATCAAAAATAATCAATGCTGGACGTCCTGTATCGCGGAAAAACTCTCCAATGGATGCTCCCGCAAATGGTGCATAAAATTGCAATGCTGCAGGATCGGCTGCAGTAGCAGATACAATAGTTGTATAAGCCATAGCTCCATGTTCTTCGAGAGTTCTGGCAATATTTGCAACGGTAGATCCTTTCTGCCCTATTGCAACATAGATACAGTAAACAGGTTCCCCATTATCGTAAAATTCTTTCTGATTGATAATTGTATCAATAGCAATTGCTGTTTTACCAGTCTGACGGTCACCAATGATCAACTCACGCTGTCCACGACCAATAGGAATCATTGCATCAACCGATTTTAAACCTGTTTGTAAAGGTTCATTTACTGGCTGACGATAAAGCACTCCTGGTGCTTTGCGTTCCAATGGCATTTCGTAAGTAATACCTGTAATTTCACCTTTCCCATCAATTGGCTCACCAATGGTGTTGATTACACGTCCTAACATACCTTCACCAACATTAATGGAAGCAATACGCTTGGTACGTTTTACAACGTCACCTTCTTTTATTCCCTGAGATTCACCCAAAAGAACGGCACCCACATTGTCCTCTTCGAGGTTCAATACAATACCTAAAACGCCATTTTGAAATTCAATTAACTCGTTGGACTCAACGTGTGATAAACCGTAAATTCGGGCGATACCATCCCCTACTTGTAATACGGTTCCGACTTCTTCCAGTTCTGCTTCGGTTTTTAATCCTTCTAGTTGCTGCTTTAGGATTTCCGAAACTTCTGCAGGTTTTATACTTGCCATATTTATACTATTTAAACAATTTATAGTGCCTTAAGTAATATCTATTTTATTATGATTAAAGAAAATTACCAGTAAAAACTTTATTTTAGCTGATTTGAGAGCAATTCTCTTTTAATTTGATTCAACTGTGTACTCACACTTGCATCCAATTGCTGATCTTCAATTCGAAGTACAAAACCTCCAATTATATCTTTATCAACAACTTCTTCCAAATCAATTTTTGAATCGAAAGATTTTGATAAAAGCTGACTCAAATTTTTCTTACTACTTTCTTCCATAGCCGAAGCTGAAGTTAAAGTAGCTGATAAAATTCCCTGATCTTTGCGACACAAGGCTAAAAAATTTCGTGCAATATCTTTCAGGTAAATTTCTCTTCTATTTTTTACAACTAAATCTAAAAAATTAAGAGTCATTTCATTGATTCTATCTTCAAATATTTGCTTTACCGAAGCACGCTTTTGCGAAGTTTTAACCACCGGACTTTCGACCATTAGCCAAAAATCTGCAATATTTTTGCAAACTTCATCAATCAGCTGAATATCTTTAATTACAGTATCAATTAGTTTTTTCTCTTTTCCTAATTCGAAAAGAGCTTTCGCATATCGAACCGAGATTTTACTTTCGTTCATATTTCTCTAGATATTAGATATGAGTAGTAAGTATCAATATGATTTACAGCGAAATCCTCATTCACTCATTTACTCATTTACTATTCACTAATTAAGTTTTACTTCGTCCATCAACTTTTTAAAGTAATCTTTCTGTTGTTGATCATCGGCAAATTGCTGACGAAGAACTTTCTCGGCAATATCGACCGAAAGGTTTGCAACCTGAGCTTTAATTTCACCTAAAGCAGCTGCTTTTTCACCTTCAATATTAATACGAGCGGATTCTATAACTTTATCAGCCTCAATAGTTGCTTTTTGCTTCGCTTCGTTAACCAACTTAGCTCCCATTTCTTTTGCTTCCTTTAACATCGCTTCACGCTCTTTTCTAGCCTCCTGAAGAATTTTTTCATTATCGGCCTGTAATTTGGCCATTTCTTCTTTTGCACGTTCGGCAGAATTAAGCGCATCCTCGATTGAATCTTCTCTTTCTTTTAATGCGTTAAGTATTGGTTTCCAAGCATATTTTGCAAGAATAAGCAATACAACCAAGAAAGAAAAAAACATCCATATAAAGGTTCCTAATTCAGGTGTTACCAAGCCCATAGTATTCTTATTTTATTTCACCTAAGGTGAGATTTTACATTTAATAGTGTCCACAATTTGCCGCAGACAACCTCTTATGGCAAATTGTGGATAATGCTACATACCAATGCATAATTTATATGCACCAGTATAACACCAATACGATTAAATTTAATCGTGCAGGTGTTACAGTACGATCGCCAACAAACAAATAATAATTGCAAAGAAAGCAGCACCCTCGATAAGTGCAGCAGCAACAATCATGTTTGAACGAATATCTCCAGATGCTTCTGGCTGGCGAGCAATACTCTCAAGAGCAGAACCACCAATTTTACCAATACCGATACCAGCACCGATAGCAGCTAAACCAGCTCCAAAAGCAGCACCCATTTTAGCAACTGCCATACTAGCTGCAGCCTGAAGAATAATTGATAATGTAATCATAGCGTTTTTAGTTAAATATGAATAAAAACTATTATAGCTCCCTTTTGGGGAGTTGATAAATTCTTAATGATGTTCTTCTGTTGCCATACCAAAATACAGCGCCGAAAGAAGTGTAAATACATAAGCTTGAATTAATGCAACCAAAAGCTCAAGCATATCCATGAAAATTACGAATAAAACCGAAACCACAGAGGTTCCGTATCCTAACATTGGACTAATTTGTCCAAAAATAAAAATCAAACTTACAAATGCCAGTACAATCATGTGACCTGCTGTTATATTAGCAAAAAGTCGGACCATAAGAACAAATGGTTTTGTAAATACTCCCATTAGTTCAACCAAAGGCATTAATGGCACAGGAAATTTTAGCCACCAAGGTACACCTGGGGTGTTAAAAATATGAAGCCAGTAATTTTTATTACCACTAAATGTTGTAATAATAAAGGTAAATACAGCCAATACCATTGTAATGGTTATATTTCCAGTTACGTTAGCTCCTCCGGGAATAAATGGTACCAATCCCATTAAATTGTTTAACCAGATAAAGAAAAAGATGGTTAAAAGAAAGGGCATGTATTTTTCGTATTTTTTTTCTCCAATGGCAGGCTTTGCAATCTCATCGCGTACAAAAAGTATTAGAGGTTCCATTGCCGACTGTATTCCCTTAGGTGCCTGCCCTTTTCTATGAGTATATGCTCTCGCTACGGATATAAATATCCAAAGCAAAAAAGCCATACTTATAAGCATTGCAACCACATTCTTTGTCATTGATATATCAAAAGGACGAACCTGATGTCCGTCTATCATTTCAACAACTTTTCCTCTATAGTCGCCTTCGCTAGCTATTGAAAATCCTTTATAGGAAGAATGTCCATGATGAAATTTACTAGACATAAACATGTGAAAACCTGTTTGCTCTGAAATAACAATTACCGGAAGCGGAACTGTTGCATGAAATTCTCCAATAGAAAACACATGCCAATCGTAAGCATCGGCAATATGATCCATGATAAAGTTTCCGGGGGCAAATTTTTCCTGCTTGTGTGTATCCTGAGCATGAGTATCATGTTCGTCGGAAGCAATAGCCGGTGTTACGGCTGCTAATAAGAAGAAAATTAACAGTAATCGATGAATGTTTTTCATACGTAAATCACATGCTTTAAATAGTTGTTCAAATTTATATTTGACTTGTTCTATTTGTTTATTTTTTTTAACCGAATTCTACTTCTGTTTATCGGTCATTAATTTCTAAGAATCTATTATTTTTTCAAATATTAAATTCTGATTTGGTCACTCAAATTTAATAAAAAAAGTACTCTGCAGAACTTTTTAAGATCATTTAACATTCCCCGACCTTAATGTCTTGGTTAGAGCCATTACTTCAAAGGTGGTATATACTAAATAACAGACTGCAAAAAACAAGACAAAACTCAGTGCCTGCGCTCTATTAAGAAGTACGTAAACAATCACAAAACTTAAATTTAGAAATAACTTAATTCCAAACCAAGCCATGTAATTTGTAAGGAAAGTTTGAGGTTTTCCTTCTGCTGATTTTAACAATTTAAAGTGCTGAAAGGAATTAATAAGAAAGAAATATAATATTACGAAAGGAAAAATATAATTAAACCACGGTTTAAAAGCTGTTAAAAATAAAATTACTGAAATAGCCAGCAAGATAAATGAGAGTAAGCCTAACTTATATATATAGTTCTTGTATTTTTTTTCCATATCTTTTGTAAGATTATTACTTCATACGAATTAGATCCTTTAAAGCGAAGTATAAAGATAATATTACGCCTAAAAAAGCACCAATAATTGTAAATAACGGAAATTCATTTTGCAAATACTCATCTAGTTTAAAACCTGCATATAAAACCATGAGAATAATTACAATCATTTGAAAGGCCAAACCGGAATATTTTATAATTCCGTCAACTTGCTTCTTGGCCTTTTTTTTATTGGGATTATTTTTTCTTTTCATCCTTTTTAGGGGCTGCTTCACCCATTTTGCAGGTTCCGGTAAATTTGGCACCAGGCTCAACAGAGATTTTTTCTGTTGCAATGTTTCCCAATATCAATGCCGTTGATTTCAGATTCACCATTTCTGAAGCAACTATATTTCCTTCTACTTTACCAGAAACATCAATAGTTTTACAATTCACATCTCCTTCAATTTTTCCTGTATTACCAACTACAACTTTACCATTAACCTGCATTTTCCCATTCAAATATCCATCAATACGAATATCTCTGGATGCCTGAACGTCCCCTTTAATTGAGGTTCCATCACAAATAAGGTTTACTGCTGTTGGCTGTACTTCGTTGTTTCTGCTCATTTTATTTTTTTTACTAAACATGTTTGAAATCGTATTGATGATTACAAATCTGATTTAAAGGAATAAAATCGGAATTGCAATTAGAATGATAAATGGCAGGATAAATTTATCCTGCTAAATTATTAATATTCTATATGTTTATTATTTCCTAAAATTATGAATCAATCCTCTAAATCAACTTATAATTTTTAAAAAAATTATCCAGATCTTCACATTTAATTAATCCTCACTTACCTTTTTAATTAGGGAACACTACAAATATAAAAAATTGCTCATATAATACCCACATAAACGAAATGATTCAGAACAAAAAAGAGGCTACCATTCGGAAGCCTCTTTAAATATCTTAAGATCTAATTCTTATTTTGGATCGTAACCCCATTTTACCAGAATGGCTCCCCAGGTAAACCCGGCACCAAAACCTGATAAGATTAAATCATCACCTTTTCTTAATTGATTTTCCCACTCGCATAAACACAAAGGAATAGTTGCTGACGTAGTGTTACCATATTTTTCAATGTTAATCATTACTTTTTCTTTCACTAAGCCCATACGTTTGGCGGTAGCTTCGATAATACGATTGTTTGCCTGATGTGGAACCAGCCATGCCAAATCTTCTGATGTAATGTTGTGTTTCTCCATCATTTCAACAGAAACATCTGCCATATTCGAAACTGCATGTTTAAATACATGATTTCCTTCCTGGTAAATGAAATGTTCTTTTGCATCCACTGTTTCGTGACTTGCAGGTTTACAAGAACCACCAGCTTTTTGATGTAAGTGCTTACGACCGAAACCTGCAGTATGCAGCATCTCATCAATAATACCAACATTTTCGTTTGTTGGCTCAAGAAGAACTGCTGCCGAACCATCACCAAAAATAGGACATGTTGAACGATCGCTATAATCAACAATAGAAGACATTTTTTCTGCTCCTACAACAATTACCTTTTTATACATTCCCGATTGAATGTATTTTGCACCCGTTGCCAGGGAAAATAAAAACCCTGAACATCCAGCATTTATATCAAAACTAAATGCACTATTAATTCCTACTTTATCACTAATAATATTAGCTGTAGCTGGGAATTGCATATCTGGAGTTACTGTTGCACAAATCAACAAATCAACTTCATCAGGCGATGTACCAGTTTTTTCTAAAAGCTGTTGAACAGCTTTTGCTCCCAAATCGGAAGATCCTTTTCCTTCACCTTTTAATATTCTTCTTTCCTTGATACCAATACGAGTCATGATCCACTCATCGTTAGTGTCAACCATGGTACTCAATTCATCATTGGTAAGAATATAGTCGGGAACATAAGACCCAACTCCTGTTATAACTGCATTAATTTTTGACATTGTTTAATCTTACTTTGTTTATTTCAGATTAAAGCCTATACAATTATGTATATTCCAAACAAGATTATTTTTAAAAATAATCTTTGCTCAGTCATGTATAACCAAAATTTGCCCCTGAGAAATATCTAAGGAGCAAATTGTATAGCTTCAAATCTGAATTAATTTACTCAGATTATGCTGTAACTTCTTTTTCGATTGCTAATTTGCCTCTGTAATAACCGCACTCAGGGCAAACAGTATGATATTTAACAGTTGCTCCACAATTTGAGCAAGATGCTAAAGTAGCAGGAGTTGTTTTAAGATGAGTTCTTCTCTTATTTCTTCTCTGCTTCGACGTTCTGTGTTTTGGATGTGCCATTTTTCTAACCTATTTAACTAGTTATTATCAATCAATTTTCTTAAATCATTCCATCTCGGGTCAATTTTATCTTCTTCATTTACCGAGAGGTCATTCAATTTTTGAATCATTTCCTCGTTACAAGTGCTGTTTCCCTCTTCATCATCAGGATGAACAAAGCTTAATGGTAAGCTTAAGGTAAACAACTCATAAATGTATTGTGCCACGTTAATCTCATTTTCAGATTCTGCCAACACAATAACATCTTCAGCCAAATCTTCATGTTCTTCTCCAAACTTAAGATATAGAAAGTTTTCACCTTCCACATCAAGAATAAGCTCTTCGAGACATCTGTCGCAGGCCACTGTTAATTTTCCTTTCAACTCGAACCGTAAGCTTGTTACCAAGGTCTTTTTTTCGAAAGTAACCTTTACAGCACCTTCTCCCTGATAAGCATCTTCCGTCTGAAAAGACTTAAAAAACTCAGGATTTACATCGAATTTAAATTCATGCAAACCATCCTTTAAGCCTTTAAAAGGAATCGTATATTTTGTGAGATTTTCCAAAATATTCAAATAAAACTTTGCAAAAGTATAAAAATTAATCTTACGAATTAACAAAAAAGCATATCTTTTTTGTCAATTTCAAGCAATTACTGAACTGACATACAGTTTCAATAACTAATTCCGTGAAAAACGGGCTGCAAAAGTACGTAGTTCTTTTTTGCTTTCAAAATAATTTGCAGTATTTGAAAACCAATTGGTTCACTTTGTTGGTAAAATAATTCTAAAAACCGTTCCTTTGCCTACTTCCGAGCTTAAAACAAAAATTTTTCCCTGATGATAATTTTCAATAATTCTTTTCGCCAAAGACAATCCTAGTCCCCATCCACGTTTCTTAGAAGTATAACCTGGCTTAAATATTGTTTTGTATTGATTTTTAGAAAGTCCTCTACCTGTGTCACTTATATCCAACACTATATCATCATTCTTTTCTTTTAACACAAATTTTAAACCCCCTCTTCCCTCCATTGCATCTACAGCATTTTTCGACAAGTTTTCGATTACCCACGAAAAGAGCTCTTTATTCAAAGGAATTTTTCCCTCGAAGCCATCGGGTCGGTTAAAAATAAATTCTACTTTTCCAGGGGTTCTTTTTTTTAGATATTCAATACTATTTTGCAAACTCTCTTCAATATTTACAGGTTTTAGTACTGGCTTAGAACCTATTTTGGAAAAACGCTCTGCAATTACCTGTAAACGATCTACATCCTTACTCATTTCAATATTTAAGGAAGGATCTGTATTTCCTGATTTTATTAATTCCATCCAGGCCATTAAAGAACTAATGGGCGTACCTAACTGATGCGCTGTTTCTTTCGACATGCCCACCCAAACCCGATTTTGTTCGGCTGACTTTGAATAGGAAAAAGCCAAAAATGCAATAATTATAAAAACAATGATAACTCCCAATTGGATAAACGGATACCAGGCTAATTTTTTTAGAATACTGGAATCGTCGTAATAAATGTAATTTTTACCATTTACTAATTGTATTTCGATGAACCGATTTTCATTTTTCATTTCGGCAAATCGATCTTTTAATATCTTTTCCTCCTTACCTTTAGCAAGCTTTATATTTCTGTAATCAACAATTGAATCGTTTTCATCGACCAGGATAACCGGAATGGTTTCGTTCTGTTCTAAAATTCGATTTATTAAACCAACTTCCTGATTTGGATTTAAATGTAGTTCACGCAAACCAACTGCCCAAAGCTCTACTTTTTTAGCTTCCTCATGAGCCAGCTTCCCAACTAAATTATTGGTATACAATATCGAACTGACTATAATAATTATAGCCACAATTAAGAAATGGTATTTCCAGTCCCGGTTTTTGAAGTAAAATTCCAAAGCTTACAGTTGAATGGTTTCTATTAAAAGTAACGACAAATCGAATTAATTCTTATTCATTGAGTTAAAAAAATCTACGCAAAGTAATTTTTCCAATTGCATAGTATCGAAGATAGTACTTTTTATTTGTGATAGAATCCTAAAACGTTAAATCTGGTCCGGTGTTCTTATCAAAAGATAATAGCTAAAGCATTTTTAAGCACTAAACAGCAATATCAATTTTAATCTTAACAATTAGATTGCGTAATTTTTAAAGCTCTTAGCAACTCTTAAAACAACATGATTTAAACCTACTACATATTCAAAGAATTATAAAATTCCAGAACCTTTCTGGCATTTTCGGCAGGAATATCTTTAGGCAATTCGAGCTGATGAATTGTTTGTCCTTCCCTTTTTTGCTGCCCATGCAGGTATGCCTTATCATAATATGTGAGGGTAATGTCTGCCACAGTCGCAAAATCGTTATTTTCCAGACTCTCGTAGGCTCTTTTTACATTTAATCCGCCTAAGCGTTTTTCAATTTTAGAAACCATTAGGGCCAATACTTCAATATCGAAGCAGGCATATTCTTTAACCAGCCTTTTTATTCTCTCCTCTTTGGGGATGTTTAATTTTACAACTTCTGCTGCTCTCATTTTAGCAAAAAGAATATCGTTTATCCATACCGATCCGATGGATTTACTTTCATCTTCGAGCCAAATTGGTTTATTGGCATCAAATGTTTGCCAAAGCTGAGCCAGCTGATTTTCAAAATTCTCGTTTGTTGGTTGCTTGGCCTGTCCTAAAGCTCCAAACACCGAACCTTTATGATTTGCCAAACCCTCTAAATCGACAACCTGAGCCCCCAGTTTTTGCATTTCGTGAAGGACTGCAGTTTTTCCACTGCCGGTCATTCCACCCAGTATTACAAGCTTAGGTATCTTATTGAATTGTTCTCGATTAAAGGCTCGATAAGCTTTGTATCCACCCTTTAAAAGATACACTTTAAATCCGGCCGTTTCGAATAACCAGGCCATACTTCCACTTCGCATTCCACCTCTCCAGCAATGCAATAAAATTTCTTTTTGAGGTGCAATTTTTTTCGCCTGTTGAACAAATCTTGCTAATTTGGGTCCTACCAATTCCAAGCCTAACAAAACGGCGGAATCCTTCCCTGCTCTTTTGTATTTGGTACCTACAACTACTCGCTCTTCGTTAGTAAATATTGGTAAATTAAGTGCTCCCGGAATATGTCCATTCTCAAATTCAGCAGAAGTTCTCACATCAACCATTGGTATTGATTTCCCCATTTCTAGAAATTCTTTGGGGTCAAGCATTTTAGCCATATTATATTGTTGTAATATTAAAAAAAGCACGTAATAAATTACGTGCCAGAAATATATTTTTTAATCTTCGAGAAATTCTCCAAGAATTGAACTGGAGCCTTTTCCTCTGTTTTCGCTTCGGGGTGCAATTGCCTTTATTAATTTTCGGATGGGCATAGATTGCAGCCAAACTTTTCCTGTTCCCTTAAGAGTTGCTAAAAACAAACCTTCTCCTCCAAAAACCATAGATTTTAAACCCCCTGCTTTCTCAACCGAAAACTCTATACCTTCCTCAAAAGCAACAACACATCCGGTATCTACCCTAAGTTTCTGATTATTTAATTCTTTTTCGATAATGGTTCCGCCAGCATGTACAAAAGCCATTCCATCGCCTTGCAGTTTTTGCAAAATAAAACCTTCACCACCAAACAGTGCAGAACCAATTTTCTGATTAAATGTAATACTCACTTTTGTTCCCAAAGCGGCACACAGGAATCCATCTTTCTGAACAATTAAAGAACCGCCTGATTTTTGCAGATCTACAGGCATAATTGTTCCGGGGTAAGGAGCCGAAAATGCGACTTTAGATTTTCCATATCCACGGTGAGTGAAATGAGTAAGAAAAATAGATTCACCAGTAATTAATCGAGAACCTGCAGATAAAAGTTTTCCGAACAAACCTTGCTCCGGTTCCGATCCATCGCCCATTTTGGTTTCAAATTCGATTCCCTCTTCCATATAAGCCATAGCTCCTGCTTCGGCAATTACCGTTTCCTGAGGATCTAACTCAATTTCGACCAATTGAATATCATTCCCAAGAATAGTATAATCTACTTCGTGTGATCTCATTTACTTAAATTATAATTCACAATTTTTATATGCGGTATTTATTGTCCTCATCCTCCATAACCATACCCAAATAACTTTCGTATCGAGTTATGCTAATTTCACCTATTTCGACTGCTGCTTTAACGGCACATTTAGGTTCGTGAATATGACTACAATTATTGAATTGACATTTTTCTGAAGTTTCGAAAATTTCTGGAAAAAAGTGCGACATCTCTTCTTTTTCCATATCGATAGTTCCAAACCCTCTAATTCCAGGAGTATCAATAATATAACCTTCAAAATCCAATTCGAACATTTCCGAAAAAGTTGTGGTGTGTTTTCCCTGCGAATGAGCTTCAGATATTTCACCGGTTTTTAAATCCAAACCTGGTTGAATGGCATTTATCAAAGTCGACTTTCCTACTCCCGAATGACCAGATAAAAGATTAATTTTTTCTTTTAATTCTTCACGAATTGTATCGAGATGAGTTCCGTTTTTGGCAGAAATTTCGAAACATTTATAACCTATTTTTTCATAGATCCCTTTTAGCTCAACTAAACGATCTTTATCGTTAGGCCGGTACCGGTCAATTTTATTAAAAATTAAACGAACAGGAATTCGATATGCTTCGGCAGCCGCTAAAAACCGATCGATAAAAGTGGTTGTTGTAAGTGGATAATTAACTGTTACAATTAAAAAAGCCTGATCAACATTTGAGGCTATAATTTGACTGTGCTTTGATAAATTTGATGATTTTCGGATGATGTAATTCTTCCGATCGTGAATTTTAACAATCACTTTTGACTCTTTATCCTCTTCAAAATCTACCCTATCACCAACTGCAACCGGATTGGTCGTTCGTATTCCATCCATTCTAAATCGCCCTTTTATTCGGCAATTGTGAATTTCTCCATCGTTGGTTTTCACTGTATACCAACTTCCCGTCGATTTAATTACTAGTCCTTCTTTCAATGTCGCGTTATTTTTTTTTACAAAAATAGTTGATTCTTAGGAATTATCGTCAGTATAAAGCCTGAAAGATTTTTGCAAGTTAGTATTTGATAAATATCGATACAATTTGCTTCAGATTATTATCTTTAATCTTTCAAAATAACAAATATGAAAAAAATTATAAGCTATAATGTAAACGGAATAAGGGCTGCCATAAGTAAAGACTTAGTTGGCTGGTTAAAACAAGAAAATCCGGATGTTCTTTTAATTCAGGAGACAAAAGCTCAACCCGAACAAATCGAATCTCATCTATTCGAAGAGTTAGGCTACAATTGCTACTGGTTTTCTGCAGAGAAAAAAGGATACAGCGGGGTTGGTATTCTTAGCAAAGAAAAACCCGATGCGATTGTTACAGGAATTAATAATCCAATCTATGATATAGAAGGAAGAGCCATAAGAGCCGATTTTGGCGATATTTCGGTTTTTAGCACCTACCATCCATCGGGAACAACGGGCGGACCGCGTCAGGAATACAAAATGGAATGGCTGGCTTATTTTCAGGAATACATTAACAAACTAAAAACTGAACGTCCAAATCTGGTTATTGGAGGCGATTTTAACATTTGCCATAAACCAATTGATATTAGCAGACCCGAGAAAAAGAAAAATGTATCCGGCTTTTTGCCCGAAGAACGTGAATGGGTTAGCCAATTTATTAAAAGTGGATTTATCGATTCATTTCGTGTATTTGATCAATCGCCCGACAAATATTCCTGGTGGAGTTACAGGGCAGGTTCTCGCGGCAAAAATCTAGGCTGGCGAATTGATTATCACATGGTAAGCGAAAGTCTTAAGAGTAAACTTAAAGGTGCTTCAATTTTGGCCGATGTTGTTCATTCAGATCACTGCCCAGTTGTAGTTGAAATGGATTTTTAAAATACTAAAAAGCGGCTGATTCTATTTTCAACCGCTTTTTTTATGTTGCTAAATCTTATTTTAAAAGGAAATTAAAATCATCATTAACCCCTAATTCGTAGGCATCAATCCCATTTTTAAATATCCTGCAATTTCTATCTCCAATTAAGCTGATATTGCCATTCTCCACCAAAAACATGGTTGCTTCGCGCAAACCTGCAATATACATATCAGGATTAACTACCATAAATTCATTAATTCTGTCTTCGCGTGTTTCGCCTCCATGACCTGCCGGATTTTTATCCAGATAATGAGGATTGATTTGAAAAGGAATTAAGTTTAGAGAATCGAATCCCAATGGATCGATAATAGGCATATCGTTAGTTGTTTGTATTGTTGGGCATGTAAGATTAGATCCAGCGCTCCAGCCAATATAAGGTACCTTCTCGTTAATAATTTTATTGCGAATAGGTTCGATTAAATTATACTTGTGAATTAAATGCAGTAAATTCCATGTATTACCTCCCCCTACAACAATAGCTTCGGCCTCCTCTACTGCTTTAACAGGATTTTCGAAATGATGGATAGAAGTCACATCGTGGCCTACTTGGTTAAAACGGGCTTTTACTTTTGCTTCGTAATCGTCGAACGAAACAGTTACTCCGGCGTAAGGAATAAAAAGTGCTTTTACCGGTTTTTCTCCCAAAAACTCTTTGATATTTTTTTTGGGATAATCCAGATACTCTTCACCAGGATTAGTTGAATTGCTGATTAATAATAATCTCATTAGTATTTAAATTTAGTTTAAGCTATTGTGTATTATCAGCACTAAATTTAACTATTTGTCAAGAAATAACTGTTTCTTTTTCTACTAATTCCAAATATTTTTCGTGGTTCATAGGTCGCTTTGGAATAATAAATGAAAAAACACTTCCCTTATCAAGCTCACTTTCAACCATCATTTTACCCTGATTTTTAATTAAAAAATCACGACATAGCATTAAACCTAATCCAGTCCCTTTTTCGGCTGCTGTTCCATCGGTGGTTTTTCCTTCGTAAATATTTTCAATTTGCTCGGGCATCATTCCAATACCATCATCAATAACCGAAATTTTAACAAAATACTGTCCTACTTCCGATTTAACTTCAATGTTCCCATTTTTATTGGTAAATTTTATCGCATTAGAAATTAAGTTTCTAAGAACTGTATTGATCATATTCCAATCTACAAAAACCTCAACATTAGGATTTTCAGAACTAAACAGATTTATAGATTTTATTTTAGCCAAGTCGTTAAACAAGCCAACATTAGAACTAATAATAGAACTTGCATCGACCATTTGTTTATTTGCCGATAAAGTAGAAGTTTGATTTTTAGCCCAAAAAAGTAGGTTTTCCATTAGTTCATACGCACTTTCCGATGAATTAAACAAAGCCTGTAAAAACTCTTCCTTATCACTCTCGCTAAGGTTTAAATCCTCTTCGCTAAGATACATTCTTAGACCATTACTCACATTTCCAATTGCACCTCTTAAATCGTGGGCAATTAAAGAAAACATTTTATCCTTGGTATTATTTGCTACCCGCAATTTATCTTCGCTTATCTTAATCCGCTTTACCGCATCCATTAATTCTTCCTGATGTTGATGCACCAAACTATTTTTAAGATAAAGTAACTCGTTGTCTTTTAAATTATTTCTATACCTTATTGTGAGTAAAAAAATAACAATTAAAAGCACCAAAAGAATTAATAATCCTACTATATATTGACGGGTAAAATTAAGTTGCTGACTTTGATTTTGTTTGCGCAACAATTCATTTTCCTGGTTAGAAATACTCATCGAGTGATGCAAATCTAACTCATCAATCTTGTTACGCAGTTGCCAACTGGAAATAGAATCCTGATAGGCTTGTAATTTTTGAAATGCCTGAACAGCTTTGTTTGTATTCCCACTTCTAATTTCAAAATTGGATACTACTTTGTAATAATCTCTCAATAACCTGTTAGAATTTAAATTCTTTGCAATTAGCCCCCCCTGATTTAGATGTATTTTGGCTTTTTTCAGTTTCCCATTCTGAACATATAAATCGGCTAAATTTAATTCAAAAGCACCACTTTTAAAATTAGGGCCATTCGATTTATGGTAAGATACAGCCTCTTTATAAATGCGAATTGCTTTTATTGTATCCCCAATTTCGGCATACATACTTCCCATATCGTTAAGAATAGCACCAATTAAGGACTTTTTAGAAATTTTACGTCCTAAATCCAAACTATTTTCATAATACTCAACAGCTTTACTGTATTGCCCCATTTGTTTGTAATACAAGCCCAATAAATTGTTGCTCTGTGCTATTCCCAATTCATCATTCTGGGAATTGTAAATTTCTAATGCCTGTATTGTATGAGTGTAGGCTTTATCTAGTTTATCTGCCTCGAAATATACGGTAGCCAAATGTCGACTGATGTCTGCTGTTTGTTTTTTATAATTATGGGTTTGTGAAAAACGATGGGCCTTTAGCAAATAATCAAGAGAATTATCAAGCTGGTTATCTACATAATAAGCAACACCCAAATAGTACATCGCTTTTGCAATTTCCTTTTCGCTTTCAAGCGATTGTGCTGTTCCTAAAGCGTGTTTAGCTAACTCTATACTTTCTACCGGATCGATATTCCAGTAGACCTTACTCATTTCAAGAAGTGTCTCTAATTTCTCCTGTCCAGATGTAATTCCAAATCGTTTATTCAGGCTATCGAGGCTAGTCTGAAACTCAGCTTTTACAGGTAAAACAAGACTTAAATAAATTAGAATAAATAATATTAGGGGCTTTTTATTCATGCCCCTAATATACAATTTTATGCTAGATATATCAAAAATCTATTTTGTAGTAAAAATCATAAAAAAAGCTGCCTGTAACACATAGTCAGCAAGCAGCCTTACAATAAGTTCGTTAATGTACTTTAAAACGTAATTAAAGTTATGCCAACTGTGAATGGTGTTAATTCGGGCCCTTTATTACTTTCAAATAATTCTGTTAACCCGTAGGTTGCAAACAGATTTAAGGAACGATAGCCTATACGAGCTTGTGCTGAATAACGAAAAGCTTTCAGATTAAAATCGTCGTGATCTTTGTCTTTATTACCACTATGTTTAATTTTAGTATGTGTTCCAAGTCTTAATCCTCCAACAAGACCTGCCGATAAATGCACTCTTCGTTGATTATATTTTACAGGAATTTGAAATTCCAGTAATAAAGGAACAGTAAGATAAAGCGATGTAAGCTTGGTTTTTTTGATATCCCAATCGGGATATGCAGCCTGTAAATCTACAGGTAGAATTTGTCCGGCCTCTTTTGCCAGTGTTATGTCATTATCGAATCGGTAATTATTCCATTCCAGGCCAAGACCTGTTACCAAACCAATTGTATTTCTATTTTTTTGTAAACTAATATCGTACTGTAGAAAATTTAAATTTACTGCAATGGATTTTATCACATCAAGTTCCATAAAGTCGTTTGGGTATCCAGTATAATCTTCCTTATCGAATGCATTTATTCCCATTTCGAAACCTGCCCAATGTCCTCTAAAATCGGGTTCCTTTTCTACAAAAAACTCATCCTGATTAGGATCCCAAGGATGCACTTTTTGAACTTTTATTCTTGTTCCATTCCAGCCATCAATAATATTAATTTGCTTTCCTCCCAACCTAATTTTGGTGGTATCTCTATCTTCTTTATACGCAAATTTCCCTATTTTACCGACCTTTACTTTAGCTCCGTTTCCATCTTCAACGGCCTTTATTAAATCTTTATTCATAAATTCAACCTTTACCGTATCCTGGTCAACTTTACGAATAAATACATTCTGCTTTTCTGATTCTTTTTCCTCTACATGTTTCTTCTCTTTTTTATTAGACCAACTATCCTTTACGATAATTTTCTTTTTAATAGTATCGTTTTTTAAAGTGTCAGTCGTATTTTGAGCAAAAGCTCCAAAACAAAGGGAAATAGCTAAACTAATTATAAATAGTCTTTTCATAGTATCAATTTTTCTGTGTTGTGGTGGTAAGACGAAGTACCTGCAAAATAGTTACAGCCTATAAATTATTTTACTGTTTTTGAGAATCCTAAACCTGGAGAATTAAAATTTAAACGCGTTTTTTCAGTCTTTGAATCGTATTTTTTTTCCAGTTGTATATTTTTACCTGCAATTACTCCAAGTTTATCTACCCCCTTTTTAGCAAGAGCATACAATAAAGAATTTTTCTTTTTTGGCACACTCGATGTCCAGGTCATTCCCAAATTTGATAATCCACTGTTTGAGGTCTCTGTACTTACTTTTTCTGCTTGCTGAATTTTGATATTCAAATCTGCCACTGGAGTTACATTGGCAATTAATTTGAGTTTCGACTGAGCAGAAAATTCTGGAAGACTTACTTTTACAAACTGTTCCTCATCAGCAATATTATTTTTCGAATACTCAAGCTTAGTAACATGCTTAACTATTTGATCCTTTACAACAGGATTTACACTAACTTTTTTAACAAGAGTATTTTTCGGCTCGATATTGGCAGCCACTTTTATTTCTGTATGTTCGTTCAATTTAATTTCATCCACTACCTCAATGTTCTTTTTCGAGCTTCTTACTAATGGGTTCTCTTTACCTGAAAAGTCATTATTATCAGATATGGTGAAAATTGAAATCAACAATAAAATTGAGGCAGCAATTCGTGCTGTAGTAAACAACCAATATGGTAAAATTCTGCGTTTTTTTAACTTTTCTTTTTCAGAATATATGAGAATTAAATCGGCTTTAAGTTTTGTTTTTTCATACTGTTTAAACTGTGCTAAACTTATTTCCCTACTGCTAAGAAACTTATCGAAACTTTCTTCTTCTTTAGACCCTAAATCGCCTTCTAATTTAGCAATACAGAAATGATCAAAATCATTTCGAAAAGGAATTTCCTTAATTGAAGTTTTACTAATAGATACAGTTTCCGACTCCAGTTGAAGACAACTTATCTCTTCAAATTCTTCTTTTAATTCGGCATGTAATTCAAGAAATTTCTCCAAAGCAGTTAATTCTGAGGTACTCAGATTTCCTTCCATAAAATCGAGGAAGAACTCTTCATAAGTATTTAGATTAATATCTCTCATCCTTGCTTTACTATACCAATGTTTCTATGCTACCAATGTATTGTTTCAAATGTTTTCTTGCCCGATAAATATATACCTTCACCTGCGATTCAGTTAAATCTGTTATACTGGCTATTTCGGCATAAGAATATCCCTCATAATCTCTTAGTAATATCACCGAACGCTGAATGTCTGATAATTTCTCAAGAGCAGCATCTAAAATTTCTTTTACATCGCTGTATTGATCAGAGTGTGAATACATTTTAACATCAACATTCTCAAAATCTTCCTTTCGTTTTTCTCTTCTTATCAAATCGATCATGGTATGATAAGCTGTAGTAAACAAATACGATTTCACTTTCTGATGATTTACATTTTCGATATTTCGCCATAATTTTTCAAAACTATCTTGTATAATATCTCTCGCTTTATCCTCATCTTTAATATTTTTGAGGATAAAGCGAAACATGCCATCGGCATATAAGTCTACACTTTCGTTATACTGTTCTGAATTCATCTAGGTCAATTTCGATTCTAAGACGATTTGCTAATACGAAATGTTACAAGCATTTTTTATTATCTTCGAATTAATTTCCATTTTATCTCCACTCTGAATTATTATTCATAAGTATTTCAAATAGAAATATTAAATTTATAACACTATCCGAAATGAGAAAAATATTTTTTACATTATTAATTTCCATTGGCTTATTTTCCTGTCAGAATAGCCAAAGTTCACAAGTTAACACTCAAAATCCAAATGAACATTTAGTAATGTCGACTCTTTGGTTTCAAAGAGCTTCGGAATGCAGAGCGCTATATTATCAGGCGTTTAATATGGCCAAATTATCGTTAGATAAACAATTGGCAAACTGCAGCGATAAAGCAAAAGCTGTTGTTGTTGATATTGATGAAACAGTACTGGACAATAGTCCTTTCGAAACCAACTGCATTAGAACTGAAAAAACTTTTACTCCGGCAGCCTGGAAAGAATGGACCGATAAAGCTAAAGCACAAGCCACGCCAGGTTCTCTTGAATTTTTAAAATATGCCGCTTCGAAAGGAGTTGAAACTTTCTATATTTCTAATCGCGACACATCTGCTACAGCTAAAACTTTAGAAAATTTAAAAATGCTGGGCTTTCCTTTTGCCGATAAAGAACACCTACTACTTAAAACTAATACCAGTACTAAAACTGAACGCAGAAATACTGTCAGTAAAACACATAACATATTGATTTTTGCTGGCGATAATGTGGGCGATTTCGATGAATTTCTGGAAGATAGAACAGAAAACTATGGATTTTCGAAAGTAGATTCGATGAAAAATAAATTTGGAGAAAAATTTATTATTCTCCCTAATCCCATGTATGGCTCCTGGGAAAAACCAATTCTAAAAAGCGATAAAAAATTATCTACCCAAGAAAAAGAAGCTTTGCGTAAGCAAAAACTAATAGGATACGAACAACTATAATCTTTATGAGCTCGTAATTTTTTACGAGCTTTCTTTTTTTCTTTCCCATAGGCTCGAAAAATAAAATTATCTTTGCAAAACTATTGTAACAGTACCCAATATAGTTATGGCCGTTTACCACACAACTTATTCATTTGCCGATTCAAGTACTCTTGAAATATCGCCTGTAAAAATAGATTTAAGTTCTAAACTATTAAATACAGGTAAAATTGTTATTGATCAAAACGAAAATTTTAGGGATACTGCAAAAGTTGATTTAAAAAGTGAAGCACAACAAGTAAGGCCTATTCTCATCGAGGATATTACAAGCAATAAAAATAATCAGGATTCTATTTCTGCATTCACTAAAAATCTAATTTCACCTGTCTATTCCACAATTGTCGATAGCAGCGAATCAATATCAGCCAGCAGCGAACAGATAAAACCTTTGGGCGAACATGGCAACTTAATTCAGAAAGCACAAAACGAGTGGATGATTGGTATTAGCTTATTTCTTCTGGTATTAATGGCAATCACACGATTCTCCTTTGGTAAATATTTATTTCGGGTAATCGATTCTGTTTTAAATTACCAGAGTTCAAACAATCTGTTTCTCGAAAAAAACATGAGAAACATTAGGGGAAGCATTTTTCTTAACACCTTATTTATTATCAATATTAGCTTATTTCTTGTCCAGTATTCTAACTGTTTTTTCTCACCCGAAAATACCGAAATACCATTTTCAACTTATTTGTACACTTTGCTGGGGATTATGGGACTTTATTTGGGTAAAATAATCACAATTCGAAGTATGGGCTACATTTTTAACGGAACAAATGAAGCCAAAGAGTATCTTCATACTGTATTTATCTACAACAAAAATTTAGGAATAATACTATTGCTAATTACATTAAGCGTTCCTTTTATTGCCGAATTTTCCTCGGCTCTACTACTAAATATCGGCTTAGTTATCGCCCTTATTTTTTATATTTTCAGACTATTTAGAGGTATTAAAATATTATTTCGCAAACATGTTTCAATATTTTATATGATTTTGTACCTTTGTGCCTTGGAAATTTTGCCCTTGCTAGTGATTTACAAACTATTAATATCGATAGCTTGAGGCGGTGTAACAAATTGTTGAACTAAACCTTAGTATTTTGAGAATCAAGACTATACTGGTTTCACAGCCTAAACCACAAACCGAAAAGTCACCTTATTTTGATTTGGCCGAAAAATACAATTTAAAAATTGATTTTCGTCCTTTTATTCAAGTAGAAGGAGTTTCGTCCAAAGACTTTAGACAGGAGCGGATCAACATATTGGATCATACTGCTGTAATTTTTACAAGCAGAACTGCTATTGATCACTTTTTTAGAGTATGTGAAGATCTTAGAATTACAGTTCCTGATGACATGAAATATTTCTGTATTTCTGAATCAACAGCATTTTATTTACAGAAATACATTGTGTATCGAAAAAGAAAAATTTTCTTTGGAGAAAGACGATTTGAAGAATTAATGGATATCATTGTTAAACACAAATCGGAAAAATTTCTGATTCCACTTTCTGATATTCATAAACAATCAATTCCTGCTCTTCTCGATAAGAACAAGATTAAGTATACCAAAGCTATCTTATACAGAACAGTAAGCAGTGACTTGTCGGATTTAGCTGATGTTAACTATGATATTTTAGCATTTTATAGTCCTTCGGGAATTGCTTCTTTATTGCAAAATTTTCCTGATTTTGAACAGAACAATACCATTATGGCAGCATTTGGTCCTGCAACATCAAAAGCAGTAAGCGATGCTAAGCTACGACTTGATATTCAGGCGCCAATGCCACAAGCTCCATCAATGACAATGGCTTTGGATCAGTTCATTAAAAAATATAACAAAGAACATAAAGACAAATAGTCTTTTAAAAATATAAACTTGAAAGGGGGAAAATATTTCCCCTTTTTTTGTTGATTTTTGTAGTAGCTGCAACTATTCAATTTGATACATAAATGGTATAAATATGACTCGCGAAATTCGTTTCACTTTTGAAAAAGCGGAAAGGTTAACCCATAAAATTCTTATTAGCAGATTATTCTCTGAAGGAAATGGCTTTACCTGCTATCCATTTAGAATTGTATGGAAAGAGTTTACATTGCATAGCGATTATCCTGCTCAGGTAGCAATTACAGTTTCGAAACGCAGCTTTAAACATGCAGTTACACGAAATTTATTGAAACGCCGAATTCGAGAAATTTACCGATTGAACAAACACAATTTGTACAAAGAACTAGAGCTAAGAAATACTCAAATTGCTTTTATGATTCTTTATCTCCCCAAAAATATTTTGGAAAGCAACAAGATGGAAGCTAAATTGCAACAAGCTTTACAACGAATACCCAAAGAATATGACAAACATTCTAAACGGTCTAAAAAAGATGATTCTATTCATCATGATACTGCCGATTAAATTCTATCAGTATTTTATTTCTCCCCTTACCCCATCGGCATGCAGGTACACACCAACCTGCTCTTCTTATGCAATACAGGCCTTAAAAAAACATGGTCCTTTTAAAGGATCGTATCTTGCTATAAAAAGAATTCTATCGTGCAATCCCTGGGGAGGTCATGGTCATGATCCGGTTCCTTAAATACCGAAAAATTAAAACTTCAAAAGTCAAATCCCAAAAAGAAAGAAAATATCCAAAAACCAATCTATTCGGAACTATTATTAATAGATTTCGTAATAATTTTTGGTATAACAATTGCAAACCAATGATATAGGGTTAAGAAATGTTAAAGCACGCAAAATTACAGGTGGATTAATTATATTTGTTTCGCTTATCAGGGATTTTGTTTACTTCGAATTAGTAAATTCGTGCTGATAAAACTTAGCACAAGAAAATTAAAAATATCAATTTAAAAGAAAATATATGAAGCTTCAAGGAAAAAGAGGAGCCGTGTGGATGCTTGCTTTACTACTTTTTTGTAGTGCCGCATTCTGGGGATTTAGCAGAGATGAGAGAAATTTTGAAATCAGTAAAAACCTAAATATTTATTACACACTATTTAGAGAATTAAACCTCTTTTATGTGGATGAAATTGATCCGGGTGATTTGGTAAAAAAGAGTATGGATGCCATGCTTAAAACTCTCGACCCATACACAACCTATATTTCTGAATCGGAAATTGAAGATTTTAAATTGATGACAACCGGCGAATATGCTGGTATTGGCGCATTAATCAGCAAACAAAAAGATAATGTTATTATTGCAGAACCTTACGAAGGATTTCCGGCTTTTAAAGCTGGCTTAAAAGCTGGTGATATAATGCTCGAAATTAATGGAACAAAGGTTACTACCAAAAGTACCGAAGATGTAAGTAATCTGTTAAAAGGACAACCTAATGTTCCGCTTACCATTAAAATTAAGCGCCCGGGAATTAACAAAACTATGGACAAAAAACTGGTACGTGAAAAAATCCAACTAAAATCGGTGCCTTACTACGGAATGGTTGCCGACTCAATTGGATATATTCACTTAAACCAATTTACCGATAAAGCTTCCGGAGAAATTAAAGCTGCGTTAAAAGAACTAAAAGCACAAAACGCAAAGTCATTAGTCTTGGATTTAAGAGGAAATCCAGGAGGATTACTCGATCAGGCCATTGATATTGTAAACCTTTTTGTAAACAAAGGTGAAGATATTGTAAGTACTAAAGGAAAAGTTTCGAAATGGGACAAAAGCTATAAAGCAACCAAAACTCCTATGGATGCTGAAATTCCAATTGCCGTATTGGTAAATCAGGGATCGGCTTCTGCTTCGGAAATTGTTTCGGGTGCTATTCAGGATCTCGACAGAGGCGTTGTAATTGGTAAAAGAACCTTTGGTAAGGGATTGGTACAAACAACACGAAACCTAACCTATAATGCCAAATTAAAGGTAACCACAGCCAAATATTACATTCCTAGCGGAAGATGTATTCAGGCTTTGGATTACAGCCACAGAAACGAAGATGGCAGCGTTGGTAAAATTGCCGATTCACTAATGACAGAATATCATACCAAAAATGGCCGTTCGGTTTACGATGGTGGTGGAATTCTTCCTGACATCAAAATGGATTCGGAATTATACAGTAGCCTGTCTGTTAATCTGATTCGCAACTTTATGATTTTTAATTACGCAACATTGTATGCAAACAAAAAAGAGAATATTGCTTCGGCCAAAGAGTTTAAGCTAAGCGATGAAGAATTTGCCGAATTTACCAAATACATTAAAGAGCAAAAATTCGATTACAAATCGGAAAGTACCGAAATTCTTGATGCTCTTAAAAAATCGGCAAAAGAAGAAAAATACTTTGAGGTTTCTAACGAAGAATTTGCAGCTTTAGAAGCCAAATTGGCTCCTAATTTAGATCGTGATTTAAAAAGATTTAAAGATGAAATTTCTGATTTATTAGCACACGAAATTGTAAAGAGATATCATTACCAAAAAGGTGGTATTGAGTACAGCTTGCGCGAAGATAAAACACTAAACAAAGCCATTGAAGTATTGCAGGATCCTAATGAATATAAAAGTATTTTAGATGGTAGCACAGGTTTACATGCCATTAACAAGTAATAAAGTTCAAGTTAAAAGTAGAAAGACTAAAATATAAAGTCAACTACCAAAACTTGCAATTAAATTGATATAAAAAAGCTCATTCTTTCGCTGGAGGGAATGAGCTTTTTTTTTGTTTGACAATCAGAAAGTTTTGTTCTATTCGCCCATATAAAAAACTGCTTTTTACATTTATCTTTTCAAGGACTCTTTTACTCGTTTTCTGTAAGTTCTTCCAATATTTAGCTGTGTCTCGTTAACAAAAACATGATCGGAAGAAAAACTGTTTAGCTTGTCTTTATTAATGATAAAAGAACGGTGAATTCTTATAAAATTATCGGGTAATACCTCTTCTAACCTGCTAATTTTCTCTTTACTACTTATTTGCCCTCTGAGGGTGTGTATTTTTATAAAATCCGATAAACTCTCAATATAAAGGATATCAGAATATAAAATTTTAATGGTTTTACGATTCGATATAATTTCAAGAAAAGCTTGTTTCCTCTTTTCTTTTTCAATCAAAAGATTCTGAATCATTTGCTGATTTTCCCTTATCTGTTGACTCATTAACAGGAAAGAACCTATAAAAACCAGTAAATACAGTAAAGCTGCCAACAAAAATATATTGGAAGCATTGGGGCCCAGGTTTTTAAAATTAAAATTCCCCAGATAGATATAAGAAAACATCAACACAATCATCTCGAGGTACATGGACACAATTGCCGTATAGAAGGAATAAAAGGCGAATTGTATATATTTCTTTTGCATATAATATCGAGGAACCAAAAAATAATTGAAGAAGTAGGAAGTACCCAGAACAATTGGCAAAAGCATGCTTATAAAATAAAATGCTGCCATATTATTTCCCCACGAAAGGCCAAAAACTACCGTTAAAATTAGAAGCACAAAAATCCAGTAAAAAATATGATAATATGGATTTGACGATTTTCTATTCATTTTTCTACACTTAAATTTTAAAATTCAATTACTACAACTTCCAAATACGTTTCTGTAATTTCAATTACAAAATTGCAATCTACTTTCATTAATTTTCGGCTAATTTAGCCTAGAAATTAAATATACCTAAACAAAATCGGTAAACGACATGCTTAGAACTGTATTCGACCTTGCCCAAAAAGCCTTGATCGCATTACTTTGAAGGTATCAGTTTAATCTTTAAAAAGTAAAAATATGAAAGACTTCTTTTTTATGGGTGGCCCACTATTTATGGGAATCCTTAGCCTACTTTTAATTGTTATGGTTTCGTGGATAGCGTATCATTTTATTGGTGTTTTGTTTTCGAATAATACAAATTTTGAAAAAGTACTTCGAAAGATAAGCTATGGAAAATCTATTGGTTTATTTGCCATGATATTTGGGATACTCGGACAATTAATTGGGCTCTATCAGGCATTTTCGGTAATTGAACAAGCTGGAAGTATATCACCAAATTTGATATATGGTGGTATAAAAGTTTCGATGATACCAACACTTTATGGAATCATTATTTTCCTCATTTCTCTTCTATTGTATTTTATTAGTAGCGTTATAATTGAGAAAAATATGGAATAGTTTACTTCTTATTACAGTACGCTGCTTCTATACTATGATGTAGATATTTTAATTTAAATGAACAAAGTACCATCATGTATAGAAAAACCTCATTCTTCTGTTGAAGAATGAGGTTTATATTTAAACTTTATAGACCTATATTACTAATCACACACCCTTGAAAATGAAAGATATAAGTGATTATAACCATCTTCTTCAACGACTTTATATTTAGTCAATTTATTTAAATTGTAATATGTTGATCCAACTTTTATTATCTGTCCTGAAATTTCAAATGGTCCTTTACATTTAACAATTCATAACAATAATTGTGCAATCAATTTTGTTCTGAAACGGTACTAACTACAACATCCAACAATTTTTAACGATTACTTTCTACATAAAAATGCCGAACTAAAGAATTAACTTGAGTTCGGCACTTCAAATATTTTTAACTAGCCTTTAATGCGCTTCCAACCAGTTCTCTCCTACTCCCATATCCACGGTAAGTGGTACAGAAAGCTGAACTGCATTTTCCATTTCTTCGCGAAGAATTACTTTCATCTGATCTAATTCAGATTTTAAACAATCGAAGTTCAATTCATCGTGCACCTGGATCAACATTTTTGATTTCATACCTTCCGACTTCATGCGTTTGTAGATATTTATCATGGCAATTTTAATAACATCGGCAGCCGAACCTTGTATAGGTGCATTAATTGCATTTCGCTCGGCTACACCACGTACAATGGCATTGCTTGAATTAATATCTTTCAAATAACGACGACGTTTCATTAAGGTTTCCACAAACTCATCCTTACGCGCTTTCTCTACACTTTCGTCCATGAACTCCTTCACTCTTGGATAGGACTCAAAATAGCCTGTAATCAGCTCTTTTCCCTCTTTACGCGAAATATCCAATCGTTCGGCTAATCCCCAGGCCGAAATACCATAAATAATTCCAAAGTTCGCAGTTTTGGCGCGACTACGCATGTCCTTGCTTACCTCCACGATTGGCAATTTGTAAATTTTAGCTGCTGTTGCCGTATGGAAATCTGCTTCGTGATTAAATGCATCAATCATGTTTTGATCTTCACTCATGTGAGCCATTAGCCTTAATTCAACCTGCGAGTAATCGGCAGAGAGAAAAGTATGCTCTGCGGATGAAGGAATAAATGCTTTACGAATATATCTTCCCTGCTTGGTTCTAATTGGAATATTCTGCAGGTTTGGATTGGTTGAGCTTAATCGTCCGGTAGCGGCTTCGGCCTGATTAAAAGAGGTATGGATTTTTCCTGATGCTGGATTAATATAAGTTGGCAAAGCTTCCACATAAGTTGATATGAGCTTTTTCAGCGATCTAAAATCCAATATTTTCTGAATAATTTCGTGTTTGCCTTTTAATTTTGCAAGCACAGCTTCTGAAGTCGAAAACTGCCCGGACTTGGTCTTTTTGGCTTTGCTATCAAGCTCCATTTTCTCGAAGAGTACCTCTCCTAATTGTTTTGGCGAAGCTACATTAAAATCAACTCCGGCCATCTCCTTTATCTCTTTTTCAATGCCATCTACTTCTTGATTCAGAAGCGTTGCATATTCTTTTAACGCAGGAACATCAATGCTAACACCTGTAAATTCCATATCTGCCAAAATACTCATTAATGGAATCTCGACATTATAGAATAAATCAATCAGATGGTTCTCTTTCATCTGTTTTTCAAGTTCATCTTTTAATTCCAGACCAAGAACCACTTCTTCGCAAAAAGGATCGTGATTAATTGGCTCTTGTTCGAGCATTAAACTTAACTGCGCTTTTTTGCCTTTTACTTTTTCTTCCTTTATAGTATTGTAATTAATCACCGAATTGGCAATAAAAGGAAATTCATGCTTTAATTCGGGTTGAATTAAGTAGTGAGCAAGCATGGTATCAAAAATATTTCCATTTACTTCTACGCCCAACCATCGCAATGCTAAAATGTCTTTTTTACAATTATGACCAATTTTCAAAATTTTTTCGTCTTCGAAAATAAATTTGAATTCCTGAGCTACTTTTTTTGCTTGGTCGGAATTTTCCGGGAAAGGAACAAAAAAAGACTTGTCACTTTTAAAAGAAAATGCCAAACCCAGCAATTTTGATGTATTTGGATCAGAATCAGATAAAACTGTTCTAAATGCAAATTCTTTTTGAGTACAAAGTTCTGCTTTTAAATCGGCCCTTACCTGCTCATTATCAAGCACAAAAAAGTCACAACCTAAGGTGCTAATGTCTCTCAGAATTACTTGTTCTTCATTGCCTGCATCCTTGTCGGTAAATTCTGTACTCTCGTCGGTAAAAAGTTTGGTTTGATTTTTAAAAACTCTCTCGGCAAGAGTAAAAAACTCTAGCTCTTTAAAAATGGCCTTTAATTTATCTTCATCAAAATCTATCAATTTAAAATTCTCTTCATCGAAATCTATTGGTGCATCCAATGCAATTTTTGCCAATACTTTCGAAAAACGAACTTGTTCTTCCGATTCGATAACTTTCTCTTTTTGCTTACCTTTTAACTGATCGGTGTTCTCATAGAGTCCATCGATCGATTTATACAAAGCAATTAATTTTTGTGCAGTTTTCGGACCAATTCCCGGACAGCCAGGTATATTATCGGCCGCATCACCCATTAATCCCAGATAATCTACAATCTGATCGGCTGTTTCTACACCAAAATTTTCCTGCACTTCGGGTAATCCCCACACTTCCACTTCTTTTCCGGAACGTTTGGGTTTGTACATGAAAATATTATCACTCACCAATTGAGCATAATCCTTATCAGGTGTCATCATGTAAACAGTAAAACCTTGTTTTTCGGCTTTTTTTGCAAGCGTTCCAATTACATCATCAGCTTCGTATCCTTCCACATCTAATTCCGGAATATTAAATCCCTGAATAATAGATTTGATATAAGGAATAGACTTACGCAAATCGTCGGGCATTGGCGGACGTTGTGCTTTGTATTCCTTAAACATATCATGTCGGAAAGTTGGTCCTATGGGATCGAAAACAACAGCGATATGAGATGGTTTCTCCTTCTCGAGTACTTCTAAAAGTGTGTTTGTAAATCCAAGCATGGCGGAAGAATTAATTCCTGTTGAGGTAAACCTTGGATTTTTAATAAATGCATAGTATGATCTGTATATCAAGGCAAAAGCATCTAATAAGAATAGCTTTTTACCAGAATTGTTAGCTGATGAGTGCATAATATTTTTAATATTTAATGTATTCAAACAAAAGTACAAGATAATCACGCAAGAGCAATTATCAATCTATAATTATTACAGAATTGACAAAATTTAAAAGCATAAAAAAACCCGAACATTACCCCGGGTTTACTACTATTTTCTATTTATACTTTAGTTATCTTCTGCATACCACTCTGCAAATGAGCTTGCTGTTTCGTGTAATTTAAGCGAATGAAGCTTAACTCTTTTTGGAAGTCGTGCCTTAATTCTATCTGCAAAATCTGCAATCATATTTTCGCAGGTTGGCTGATATTCTGTCACATAAAAGCGTTCAAACATTTCTGGAATATTAAAATTCTCGGCATTTGGAACTGCTTTATTTAAAACCAAAGCATGATCTAAGCGATCAACAATTTCCTCTGAAACAATTTTTTTTACTTCTCCAAAATCCATTACCATTCCCAATTTAGGATTCGATATGTCCTTAATAGGTTCTCCTATTACGGTAACGAATAAAATATATGAATGTCCGTGAATATTTTTACACAATCCATCGTAGTTCCATAAGGCATGAGCCATTTCGAAATGGAACTCTTTGGTTAATCTTATTTTTGCCATATTTCGTATCATAAAAAAAACCGGTCGTATCCGGTTTTTAATTTCTTATCCTTGTGTGCATTTACTTATACAATCGACAATATTACTTAAGCTACAATGTTTTAAAAAGTAGTACGTATTTTTCCCATCTCTTTTAGACGATAAAACTCCTTTATCTTTTAAAATTCCCAGATGATGAGAGGTAGTAGATTGTTCTATCTTTAATAATTCGTGAATTTCGGTAACCGTAAGTTTTTTCCCATCCTCAAGATATCCTAAAATTGCTATTCTCATTGGATGAGCAATTGCTTTTAGCATATTTGCCGCCTGCTCTAACTTCTCAGGTTCAAGATCTTTTATTTTCATATACTTAGGTTGATCAATTTAATAACAAATGCAAATATATAAATATATTTGTAAATACTCAACACCTTCATATCGAAATATTTAAATTTATAAGTTTTTAGATGATTTACCAATAGTCTTCATAAAAGGAGGTTCTTTGCATCTTAAATTTCCTAATTCCTTGACTTTCCAGACTAATATAAATTACTAACTTTGGTTGCTATGAGTTCTAAAAAAAGTAAAATTAAAGAGATTAAAGCACCTGTGCAGGCCGAGATGAAGGAATTTGAATTCTTCTTTAAGCAATCGATGAAAAGTAAGATTCGATTGCTAGATATTATTAATAACTACATCATAAAACGAAAAGGAAAGGAAATAAGACCTATTCTTGTTTTTCTTAGTGCCAAATTAATCGATAAAGTTACACCAGCAACTTATACTGCAGCATCGCTTACCCAATTGTTACATACTGCAACTTTAATTCATGATGATGTGGTTGACGAAGCATACGAACGAAGAGGATTTTTCTCGGTAAATGCACTTTGGAAATCGAAAGCTGCTGTATTGGTCGGTGATTTTTTACTTTCGAAAGGCTTACTAATTGCGCTCGAAAATAAGGAATATGATCAGCTGCAGGTTGTTTCGAATGCTGTACGTGAAATGAGTGAAGGAGAATTGTTACAGCTGGAAAAATCGAGAAAATTAAATATTACCGAAGAAGTATATTTTGATATTATTTACAAGAAAACAGCTAGTTTGATTGCCTCCTGTACACATTTAGGTGCTATTTCGGCTGGTGCCAACGAGGCTGAACAAGAAAAATTAAAGAAATTTGGCGAAAACCTGGGAATTGCTTTTCAGATGAAAGATGACTTGTTCGATTACGATAAACAAGGAAATATTGGTAAACCCACAGGTAATGATATTAAAGAAAAAAAATTAACTCTTCCCCTTATTTATGTACTTCGTAATATATCTGATAAAAATAAACGCTGGGCATTAAGAATTATAAAAAAGCACAATAAAAATAATGATAAAGTAAACAGCTTAATTCAATTTGTAAAGGAAAATGGAGGCATTGAATATACACGCAGTAAAATGATGAAATACAAGGAAAAAGCAATTAACTGCCTATCTGATTTTCCTGATTCAGAAGCTAAACTGGCATTAATAGAATTGGTTGAATACACTATTTCAAGGACAAAGTAATTTAAGCAGGTAAGGTAAATGTAAATTTACTACCCTCTCCTATTTTGCTATCTACTTTTATTTTACCCTTATTCTGCTCTATAAATTCCTTACATAATATTAACCCTATTCCTGTTCCTACTTCTTCGCAGGTTCCTACACAATTAAAATTGATATCTATTCTAAATAGTTTTTTTTGATTCTCTGTGCTAATTCCAACTCCATTATCTTGCACATAAAACTGAATTTCAGATTGATTAGATTCAATTCCTATTTTTATTATTCCATTATTATGTGTGAATTTTAGAGCGTTTGAAATTAGGTTTCGAATTACTGTACTAATCATATATTCGTCGGCAAATACCTCATTATTTCCATTAAAAAAGAATTCGATAGATATATTTTTCTCCTGAAATTTTGCTTTATGAAGATTGATATTAGCCTCGGTAATTATTCTAAGGTCGATTTGCTTAGGTTCTCGTTTTATTCTTCCGGATTGAGCCCTTGACCATTCCAGTAAACTCTCCAAAAGATTATATTCCTGTTGTACCGATGAGCTTATGAGATCTACCATTTCGCTTAGGTTCTCCTTACTCATACTATGCAATTCCTCTTTTAAAACTCCAACAATAGGAATCATCACATTAAAAGGATTTTTAAGATCGTGAGCAATAATTGAAAAGAATTTATCTTTGGTTTGGATCGCTTCTTTTAAGGCTATCTCGTTTAGTTTACTTTCGGTAATATCACGAGCAATAGCCATTAGTGTTACAGTTTCGCCATTGGATTCAAATTCCGGAATTAGTTGCCATTCGAAATAATAATCTTTCCCATCAGCGGGTAGCATAAACTCGACAGTTCGTGCTTTTGAAGAGTCAAAAACTTTTTGCATTTCCTGCTCCCAAAATTTACAAAGTTCATGTGGAAAATTGAGATCTTCGTGAGTTTTTCCAATAAATTTTTGTGGCTCAATACCTAAAAGTGGTATAGATGCCGAATTAACAAACAGGTGTTTAAACTCCCGATCGAAACGCATAATTAAATCGGGGGCATTTTCTACTAATGTTCGAAAAGTTTTCTCACTTCTCCGCAAATCTTCCTCTGCTTTTCTTCTTTTTTCAAGATTTCTAAGTGCAATAAAATAAATGGGATGATCTTGCAATGGAATTAAATTGGCACTTAATTCAACCGGAACTCTACCACCCGATTTCTTAATAATATCAGTTTCGAATAGTAAATTATTACCTTGTTTAAAGTCTCTTAGCCTTTTATCAAATTCTTTGGAATTTTTCGGATCATCGATATCATGAACTGATAAATATTTAAATTCCTCTTCTGTATATCCTAATAAAACAGGTAACTGCGAACCAAATTCAAGTATTTTTCCTTTTTCATCATGAATAAAATAGGCATCACCCGAAGATTCAAAAATATTTCTAAAAAAATTATCTCTCTGTCCTGCCTTATCTATTAATTGATAATAACCTGTAATGTCTTCACTTTCGACAGTAAGACGTTCTATATCTCCAATACTGTTTGCAATTGGAGTTATTATTTTTTCTTCGAATTTTATAATGCCGTTATCGCTGTATGATTTTAAAAATCTACTTTGTTTTTTATGTATAATTGATTTTCGAACAGTACATTCCTTACACTCCTTATTTAATCCGTAAAAAACTTTGTAACATTTTTCGCCAAGTATCTCCGATCTTTTTTTTCCAATTTGATTTAATCTTTTATCGTTTATCTCGATTAAATTAAACTTTGTATCGATAACAGAAAACAGGGTATCCTTTTTCGAATTCTGCAACAAATGTTGAAGTAATGTCGATTTAGTACCAAGTAATTGTTTGAGCTCCTGGAGTTCATTTTCCAATTCTTGAATTCTGTCATTTAAATTGTCAGGCAAATCTGAATACATTTAATAACTCGATCGTTAAAATTTGTGCTGTTATCAATAATTAACCGAAGTTAAATATTTTATTCGTTTAAATGCAAAAAGCCGGAAAAATTTCCGACTTTTTTTTAAAACTTTTAATAAACAATACTAAAAATATGTAATCTTCTTATTTTCTCCTGTTTCGATCTTATAAATCTCGCTTAGTAAGTTATTAGCCAAACTAGATGCCCCAATTCTAAGGTAATTATTGTTTAACCAATTATCTTCGAGATTATGATGCGATATTGCGAAGAACTCAATTGCATCTTTGGATGTTGAGATCCCTCCTGCAGGTTTAAATCCAACCATTCTACCTGTTTTATCAAAATACTCTTTAATGGCCTGTGTCATGATGTGAGCTGCTTCTAATGTAGCATTCACAGGCACCTTCCCAGTTGATGTTTTAATAAAATCGGCGCCTGCTTCCATCGCAATAATTGATGCGGTACGAATGTTTGTTGCAGTTTTCAACTCCCCTGTTTCCAAAATCACTTTTAAGTGCCCTTTTCCGCAAGCTTCTTTTTGTGCTACAATTTCCTCAAACACAGTTTGATAATCCCCCTCTAAAAAAGCCCCAATCGAAATGACAATGTCAATTTCATTGGCTCCTTTTTCAACAGCCATTTTACATTCTAATGCCTTAACTTCTATGAAAGATTGAGAAGATGGGAAAACACCGGCAACAGAAGCAATTTTTACGCCTTCTGCTTTTAAGTTTTCATTTAATGTTGGCACCTGGTATGGATATACGCATATTGCTGCAACATTCGGCATGTCAAAATCATTCTGGAAGTTATTTACATTTTCTGCAAAACTTTTTGCTCTTGCGTGGGTGTCGGTAGAATTTAAAGTTGTTAAATCGATTAACGAGAAATTTTTCTTTAAATTCTCAACAGTGTACAAAGAATTAAAATCGGAAGCTAAAATCGCTTTTACCTGATTGCTAACCTCTTGATCATTTAATTCTAAATTGTACGATTTCAAGATTTCTAAAATGTCTTTCTTCATCCTTCTAAATTTTAATTAGGATGGAGCGTCAAATCCAATATTTGTCGCTACACAATGTAAATAAATAATAATTAACCAGTTGCGGACGTTTCCGCTGATTTTTCCATAAATACATAAAATCACTTTTATGTATATCTTAACGATTAAAGCACAAAACTAAAATAATTTTAACTCTTCCCCTATTTCTATATCATTAATTTATTTGAACTTAAGATAAAAAGAAAAGCCAAAGTCATTGCAATAATGACTTTGGCTTTAACTAAATGTATATCTTGTTATTATTGTTTTAGAACTTTGTAGCTTTTTCGGTAGCCATCCAATTCAATTACCAGCAAATAAACTCCGCTTCCTAATTGCTGTACTGATTTTGTAATTCGGGCTTTTCCGCTACTACTTCGGTGTTGTTCTTTAAACAACAAACTACCGGTTATGCTATACAAGTAAATCGTAAAATCACGATTTCCAAATCTGATAAATCAATGTGCAAATCACTAAATACTTACCTCTGGCTCAGCAAACACATCGTTAATTCCTGTTGAAATGCCAACCTCAATGACAAATTCCTGTGTTTCGCTTAATTTATTATCCGAAACTTCCAAAGCCAGGTTAAAACTACCTGCTTCATTTGGTATACACGCCAAACTTGCACTTCCATCTTCATGATCTACTAATGTTAACCAGACTGAAATTTCAAATGAACTTACAAAACAAGTAATTAAATGTCAAAAGGTGCTTCATTGCATCACCTATTTCAATGGTGAAGTGTTCGGTATGACTAAAGCCATCTTAATTAGTAACTGTTATTTCAACTTAATAGCTGTTTTTATCCTCACAATCAAACTGTTTTTTATACGATGTGCTTCAGCTATCTTAAGAATGCAATAGTACTTCAGATCTTTATTTTCCTAATTTTCAAATAGTTCTAAGGCCTTAAGTAGTTCAGGTATTCCTTCATCAACATTTGAATTAGATGAATTAATACTACCCAATAGTAATAATATTTTTACTTTAACTATTATATTTTTTGGAAAAGTCTGTTTAATAGTATCCAAACAATTGGTAAGAATTAGCTTTGTGGAATCAATACTCTGCAACTGACATTTGGATTCAGTCTCTAAAAGCTTAATTCTGATTTTCTGAAGGGCATTTATATTCCGAAGTGTTTTTAATTCTTGAACCGAGCTTAAACAAGAATCGCAACTGGAAAAAAGGAGCTCTTCTCCTTTTTGATAGATTTGCTCAAAATTCTCATTTGCTTGAGAATAAGAAAAAAGTGGAAATAATATGAAAAAAAAATTGTGTCAGTTTCATTTAAACAGCTTTATTCGCAGCTAACAAAACTAAACAAATATTATTGTATGATACATTCTCTATAAATGATTGTCAGGTTTTTTGAACAAATAGAATGTTTCGTAGACAAGCGGCTATAATTGTATCATCAAAAATGGTGTATTTATTACAGTTTTTCATTGTTTTTATGTCGAGTTGAGTCTCGCTTCGTTTTCTTCTCTATATTTTTTTGAAAAGCTTCGTCTAAATCGACTCCTGTCTGATTTGCCAAACACATCAAAACCCATAAAACATCAGCCATTTCATCAGCTAAATCTACTTTCTTATCGCTTTCTTTGAAAGATTGTTCTCCATATTTTCTCGAAACAATTCGAGCAACCTCTCCTACTTCTTCAGTAAGAATAGCCATATTAGTAAGTTCATTAAAATAGCGCACTCCATATTTTTTGATCCATTGATCTACCATTTCCTGAGCTTCTTTAATTCCAATCTGATCCATTATTCTTTGTTTTTTGTATCCATTACAATGGTAACTGGTCCGTCGTTAATCAGAGAAACCTGCATTTCTGCACCAAATTTACCCGTTTCTACTTTTTTTCCTGATTCTTGCTCTAAACAAGCCACAAAACTCTCATACAAAGGAATTGAAATATCAGGTTTTGCCGCATGAATATAGGAAGGACGATTACCTTTTTTAGTTTTTGCGTGAAGAGTAAACTGACTAATTGCAAGAATATCGCCTTCTACATCCAACAATGATTTATTCATTACTCCATGTTGATCATCAAATATTCTCAGGTTACAAATTTTCTTGCTTAACCATTGGGCATCATCAATCGAATCGGCATTTTCGATTCCAACGAGTACCATCAATCCTTTTTTAATTTCACCAACCACTTCCAAATCTACTTTTACAGCGGCTTCAGTAACTCGCTGAACAACAACTTTCATAACTAAATATTTATTAGGTACATAAATTTAATTCAAATATACTATTTTACTTTTGAAGAAAAGTGATTTTTAATACCTACAATAAAAACATTCCTAAAATCTAAATTAAAACTATTAACAAATTATAGTCATATTTGTAAATCAAAAAATACAAACAAAATGCTATATTTCATAAGTTCCTCTCACAATCCTGCTTTTAATCTGGCAACAGAAGAATATTTGCTGAAAAATTACGAAGATGATTTCTTTTTTTTGTATAGCAATACGCCTACCCTAATAGTAGGTAAACATCAAAACACGCTTGCTGAGATTAATCTGGAAAAAACCGAAAAAGAAAATATTCCTGTACACAGAAGATTATCTGGTGGCGGAACTGTTTTTCACGATGAAGGCAACTTAAACTATTGCTTTATCAAAAAAGGAGAAAAAGGTAAATTAGTTGATTTTCAAAAATACAGTCAACCTATTATTGATACTCTCCAGAACATGCAGATAGATGCAAAATTTGAAGGGAAAAGCGATTTAACGATTGATGGAAAGAAATTTTCGGGTAATGCCTCTCATGTATACAAGAATAAAGTCATGCAACATGGAACAATGCTATTTTCAAGCGATTTAAAACGCTTAAACCAATTGTTGAAGGTTAATCCCTTAAAGTTTAAAGATAGAGGTGTAAGATCCATTAGAAGTAAGGTAACAAACATCTCTGATTATCTTTCCGATCCAATAAATCTTTCTGAATTTAGTAAGAAGCTTATTCTGCAAGTTAAAGCAACTTTCCCAACAGCTAAAGAATTTCTGCTAACTGCACAAGACAACGAGCAAATAGAAATTCTAATGCAAGAAAAATATAACAATTGGGAATGGAACTATGGCTACTCTCCCAATTATAGGTTTGAAAAACTAAGCAATTTAGCCGGAGGTTCTATTCTGGAAGTTGAATTAAATATCGAAAAAGGCAGAATTCAAAATCTAAAATTAAATGGCAATTGTATCCATCCTAAGGCAATTTCAGACTTTACAAACAAGTTAAAAGGTTTGTATCATGATAAGTCAGCTGTATTGAAGACACTTAACGAAATAAACCTAGACTTATACTTTAATAATATGACTTCCAATCAGCTCATTAAAGCATTTTTCTAGATTTCACAAAAAAACAATTGAAGAATAGGCCTTCAAAAGTGAAAAATTCCTAATTAAAATATTTAAAAATAATTTCAGCTTTAGATTTACCAACTTCTAACTCTAAGTCTGCTCGGGCAAGTTTCTTTATATTTTCGACAGACTTAAACCTTTGAATTAACTTTTGAACGGTTTTAGGACCAATCCCATCTATTTTATCAAGCTCGGATCCAATAAAAGCTTTCGATCGTTTTTGCTTATGAAAGGTAATGGCAAAACGATGCGATTCATTTCGCAAATGCTGAATGGTTTTTAAGGTTTCAGAATTTTTATCGAGATATAATGGATAAGGATCACCAGGAAAATAGATCTCTTCTAACTTTTTTGCAATCCCAATAACCGAAATAACACCTCTTAAGTTTAATTTATTCAAACTATTTAAGGCTGCTCCCAACTGCCCTTTTCCCCCATCAATAACTATTAATTGCGGCAATGATTTATCTTCCTCCAAAAGTCTTTTGTATCGCCGATATATTATTTCTTCCATAGAAGCAAAATCGTTAGCCCCTACTACAGTTTTAATATTAAAATGACGATAGTCTTTTTTATAAGGGCGAGCATTTCGAAAAACTACACAGGATGCTACTGGATTTGTACCCTGTATATTAGAATTATCAAAACATTCTATGTGAACCGGAGCATCTTTCAATCGTAAATCGGTCTTCATTTTCTCAACAATTCTATCGGAATGAGACTGTTTTAATGATTTATCGCCATGTTTTAACTTCTCTAGACGGAAGTATTTGACATTACGAAGCGAAAGGTCCAGTAATTTTCGTTTGTCGCCACGTTGAGGGACCAAACATTTAACTCCATCAAATGGCAATTCAAGATCGAATGGCAATACTATTTCTTTAGCAGTGCTAAATATTTTTTGCCTTATATCAGTAATGGCAAGAAGAAGTAAGTCTTCTTTACTTTCATCCATCTTCTTTTTTAACTCTATAGTGTGAGCCTGTATTATTGCACCATTTACAATTTTAAGAAAATTGACATAAGCCGAATCCTCATCATCTAATATCGAATAGACATCAATATTATTGATGGATGGATTTACAATAGTAGATTTACTTTGATACTTACTTAGTAATTCAAGCTTTTCTTTAACCTGATGAGCTTCTTCGAATTTAAAATCCTGAGCAAACTCATTCATTTTTTCTTTTAAATGAGAAGTTACCATACCAATATTTCCCTTCAGAATATTACGAATGATTTGTATGGTTTCTTCATACTCCTCTACTGATATTTTTCCTATACACGGCGCTTTACAATTTCCTATATGATATTCGAGACAAACTTTAAACTTTCCATTTTTTATTCCTTCTTCCGATAAGCTTAAATTACAATTGCGCAACTTATATAATGAACGAATCATATCCATTAATGTCCGAACCATCATTACGCTGGTATAAGGACCAAAATATTCTGAACCATCTTTAAGTAAATGTCGCGTCACAAAAACTCGGGGGAATCTCTCCTTTTTTATACATATCCACGGAAAAGATTTATCATCTTTTAGTAAAACATTATAACGAGGCTGATGCTTTTTTATTAAATTATTCTCGAGAAGTAAGGCATCTTCTTCAGAGTTTACAACAATATGCCGAATACCTGAAATTTTACGAACTAGGATATTGGTTTTAGCTGTATCATGAACTTTATTAAAGTAGGAAGCTACTCTCCTTTTTAAACGCTTGGCTTTTCCTACATATATAATCTTTTCGTTCTCATCAAAAAACTGATAAACTCCAGGTTCTTCGGGTAAAGCTGCAACCAAAGATTTTAAATAATCTATATTCTTATTTTTTATCACTATCTAAAACGTATAAAAATGTAAATCTATTTGTTTTCAAATAAATTTATAACTCGAAAATTATTCACATCAAACAAACCCTTATCAGATAATTTTAGTTTTGGAATCACTAATAGTGACATAAAAGCTAAAGTCATGAATGGAGATTGAAAATCAGATCCTAATTCCGATGTAAAACTACTTAGTTTATTGTAATCCGAAAGTAATTCCTCCCCTGTTTTGTTCGACATCAAACCGGCTACTTCCAATTTTACAGATCTATGTCCACCGTTATTTACTGCAACAATTCCACCTTTTAAATCAATTAATGTATTAATGGCATGAATAATTTCTTTGTCGCTAGTGCCTATGGCAATTACATTGTGACTATCATGAGCTATACTTTCAGCAATTGCTCCTTTCTTAAAACCAAATCCTTTTACAAATCCTACAGCTGGTTTTCCATTGTCATAACGGCTCATGACAACCATTTTTAAAATGTCCCGATCTGTATCAGAAACCAAATTATCATTTTCGATTTTTGGTTCATACAAAATCGAATCGGTAATTAAATCTCCATCACAAGCCTCCATAACATGTATTTTTCCCTTTTGTGGAGCTACGCAAATATCAGCAAGACTAACAGGTTTACGGCTAAAATTATTCAATAAAATTTCATTGTTTACTTCAAAACTTGCCTTTCCATCTTTATAAATACACTCCCCTTTTCTATAGACTTCCTGTACCAAAAATGAGCTAGGATTATCTATTGTAATAAAGTCGGCCGAATCACCGATCTGCAGCAAACCCAGATCTAATCCGTAATGTTGTATTGGGTTATAACTGGCTGCTCTTAACAGAGAAAATAAATCATATCCTTTCTTAAGACCACGTTTAATTAAGGAATTAATATGTCCATATTCTGCCATATCATCAGGATGCAAATCATCTGTGCAAAGCATTACCTTTTCGGGATGAGTTTTCAAAAGAGAAGACAGAGCTTCGAAGTCTTTTGCAGCACTACCCTCTCTAATTTGTATCATCATTCCTAAAGAGATTTTCTCAAGCGCTTCCTCTAAAGTAGAACATTCATGATCTGCCGAAATTCCAGCAGCCACATACTTTTTAAGATCTGCACCTTTTAATCCAGGTGCATGTCCATCTATTTTTTTTCCTAGTTTCTTACAGGCAACTATTTTTTTTAACACTTCCAAATCACCCTTAACCACTCCAACAAAATCCATCACCTCTGCAAGACAAACCACTTCTTCCCTTTTAAGCAAACTCTCTACAATATTACTATCTAAAACAAAACCTGAAGTCTCATGTTTAGTTGCCGGCACACAAGAAGGAACGCCGAACCTTATTTCCAAGGGAACTTTTTTAGCATCGTTAATCATGAAATCAACACCAATCTCGCCCAATACGTTGGCTATTTCGTGGGGATCACTTACCAAGCCAATGGTACCATACTGAACTGCACTTGCAGCAAACCTACTTGGAATTAATAAGGAACTTTCGATGTGCATATGTGAGTCGACCAAGCCTGGTAAAATATAGCAATCCTTTACATGTTCGCAAGGATTTATGGCACTAATAAATCCATCTTTAACTACAATTTCTGCATTCGTAATACTTCTTGATATTACATCTACTACCTTACCTGATATTGTGAAACTCTTTTCCATACCTTTATTTTTACTCTTAAAATATAGTTTTCAAAAACGCCCGGAATCGACATTTTCTTTTAAGAAAAGGCAATTCCGGGCGTTTTAAGGAGTAAACTATTTAAAAATACTCCTTGGTTCCACGTGGAACACTATCGTCCCATAAGGACCAAAAGAACGTTTATATCGCTAGGGGAAACACCAGATATTCGTGATGCCTGCCCAATAGTTTGAGGTTGAATTTTATCTAACTTTTGCCTTGCCTCAGTTGAAATAGACTGTAAACTGCTATATTCAAATCTACCTTTTATATTAATATTTTCCAAGCGAGTTAGCTTGTCAGCGATCAATTTTTCACGATCAATATAGCCACTATACTTTATTAGTACCTCAGCTGCTTCAATGATCTCTTCCCTTCTATTTGGAATTTCTTCTATCACACTTTTAAGAGGACTTACGTCTTCTATTAAATCGTGAATCCCGACCTGTGGTCGTAATATTATATCATATAATTTTACTCCTTGCTTTAAAGGTGATGTGCCTAATCTTTCCAGAACAGGGTTAAGAAATTTTGGTTTACAGCTAAATTCTTTACAAAAGTTAAACAATTTATCTCTATAAATGATTTTCTCCTCTAGCAAATCCAATCTCTCTTTGCTGGCTAAACCTAACTCATAAGCCTTAGGTGTTAATCTAACATCCGCGTCGTCCTGGCGTAATAAAATTCGATATTCGGCTCTGGAAGTAAACATTCGATAAGGCTCATCAACTCCTTTAGTTACCAAATCGTCGATTAAAACCCCAATATATGCTTCATCTCTTTTTAGTGTAAATTCAGGTTTTCCCTGAACCGTTAAGCTTGCATTTATACCTGCAATCATACCCTGTGCACCTGCTTCTTCATATCCGGTAGTACCGTTAATTTGACCAGCAAAATATAGGTTTGAAACCAATTTAGTCTCCAAGGTATGATACAAACCTGTTGGATCAAAATAGTCATACTCGATTGCATAACCTGGACGATACATTTTTACATTCTCTAATCCCGGAACTTTTTTCAGTGCTTTTAACTGCACATCCCATGGTAAGCTAGATGAAAATCCGTTTATATAATATTCATGAGTATCTTCTCCTTCGGGCTCCAAAAACAATAAATGCTCATTTTTTTCGGCAAAAGTGGATAGTTTTGACTCAATACTTGGACAATATCTTGGACCTGTACTTTGAATCGTTCCATTATACATTGGAGAATCTTCGAAACCTTCGCGCAAACTATCGTGTACTTCGAGATTGGTATAAACAATATAACATGGACGCTGACGAAGAGTCTTATCGGTATGGTTATTTAAGTACGAGAATTTATAGAAACTATCTTCCCCCACCTGTTTTCTCATAACAGAAAAGTCAATGCTTCTTCCATCTAAACGAGCTGGGGTTCCTGTTTTCATTCTACCTACTTCAAAACCTAATGATTTTAATTGCTCACTGATACCAAAAGAGGCTGGTTCAGCCGAACGGCCTCCAGTTTCCTGATTTTTACCTATATGCATTAAACCATTAAGAAAAGTTCCATTGGTTAACACAACTGTTTTGGCAAAAATATCAATGCCTAGTTTCGTGGTTACTCCTTCTACTTTTCCATCTTTTACTATTATCCCAACAACAGCATCCTGCCACATGTCGAGATTATCAGTATTTTCAACAATTTTTCGCCATTCTGCCGAAAAAATCATTCTATCGCACTGTGCACGAGGACTCCACATTGCTGGTCCTTTCGAACGATTTAACATTCTAAACTGAATAGAAGAACGATCGGTTACAATACCTGTAAAACCGCCTAAAGCATCAATTTCGCGCACGATTTGCCCCTTTGCAATTCCTCCAATGGCCGGATTACATGACATTTGAGCAATTTTGTTCATGTCCATTGTAATTAATAAAACAGATGATCCAAGATTTGCTGCAGCTGTTGCTGCTTCGCATCCTGCATGTCCGGCTCCTACTACTATTACATCATATTTAGGCAACATACTATATAAGATATTTGTATTCTTTTTTCCTTATTTATACACAAAGATAAATATTTTAGTCTAATATGCTGTATAACAATACGCTAGACCTAATATTGCAAAGTCTAATTATTTGGTATTCAGTCAAATAACCTAAAAAATTTCACAAATTTAATCAATCTCGGAAAGTAATGCTAATGATTCGTCTTCCTTTTGTGTCATTATCTTCTGATCTTCATCTGTTTTATCATCAATTTCCAACAGATGTAGGATTCCATGAATAATTACACGATGAAGTTCATCAAAAAAAGTGCATTTATATTCTTCTGCATTATCTCTAACGGTATCTATACTAATAAAAAGATCGCCGGAAATAATATTAGCAACGGTATAATCAAAGGTTATGATATCGGTAAAATAGTCGTGATTAAGGTGTTCACGATTCATTTTCAGTAAGTAATCGTCGGAACAAAAATAGTAATTAATTTCTCCTACTTCTCCTCCATTATTAACGACAACGCGATTGACCCAATCGCTAATACGCTTTTGATCAATCGCGGGAATTTCAGCTTCGCACGAATTATAAGTTATCAACATTTATCCAAATCTAAATATCATTTCTACTAAAGTGCCGTTTTCGTTAAACTCAATATCATCTGCAAGATGATTCATTAAGAAAATTCCACGGCCATGTGTTTTTTCTAAATTTTCAGGCAATGTAGGATCTGGAATATTAGCAAAATCAAATCCAGTACCTTCATCTTCAATAATAAATTGAATTGCCTCCTCGTCTATATTATATTCTACTTTTACTTGTTTTGATACATCTAATCGATTTCCGTGCAAGATAGCATTATTTACTGCTTCTATGATAGCAACAGAAATTTTACCGTAAACTTCTGAGCTAATATTATGGGAACAGGTAATATCGTCTATTAATTTCTCAACCCTACTAATATTTTCTAGTTCGGATGGAAACACCAATAAGTTTGTAGATTTAGTCATCATTTAATTTTATCATATAATCCAGGTACAGCTTATTATAATATTCGAACATTTTTACATTTGAGTCATAAAATACTCCATCATAATCTGTTCGTACTCTTTTATACTCAAATATCTCTTTAAGGTTACTCAATTTCAATAATTTTCCTGATTTACTTTCACGTTTCTTATCAAAATCTTTTTCCCTATGAGCTTTCTCAGCTTCCAGCAATCTTGTTAAAATTCTATTCTGCCGAAAAGTAATAGACGAATTTATTGAAAAATTAGATACGTCGGTTTCAATTTTATCAATCATTTTCATTACTTCACGTAATATTTTTTCACTTTCGTTACCTAAACCTCCATTTTTTAACATTTCGCTTAAGTTATGTCTATACATCTCCTGCTTTTGAAGGAACTCACCAAGCTTCTGTTTTGTTCCTGGTTTTGTCTTCCCCTCTTTCATGTCAGAAATTAATTCTTCCATCATCTTTTTTAAGGATTTTTGACCATCTTTTAGTCCAGGAAAAGAAGATTTACTACCTTTTTTATCTCCGAGCTGATCTCCGGGCATTGCATTGGCCATCTGCTCCATTAATTGCTTTAATGCCTCCGAAAGGAATACACTTAGCTCATTTGTCTCGCTTAATACTTTCTGCTGTGCTGTATTGGCCTGAAATCTTCTTCTTTCATTTGCTTCGTTAATCACCTTATCCAACTCAGTTTCTATTTCGAATATTTTATTCCCAATTAATGTTGCTACCTGCGGCGATTGAGCAGATAATGCAAATAAAGAGTCCTGAATTAAAGCATATTCCTCTTTAAGCTCACCCTGTTGTTCTATTACTTTAACATACAATGGATTTCTATAGTTAGTTAACCGTAACTGATTTAAAACATTTTCCTGCTGAAAGGAAAATTCGATTAAATTATTCATAAGGCGAATAAGATGATCGATATTGGTACTCATTTGGGCAGAACTGCTTTGTGCAATATTATCCGAGAGCTTTTGGGCTAAATTGCGCTGTTTTTTGGAAGTTTCCTTCATATTTTTAGCTGCTTTACCGGATTTTCCATTCTCCAAATGATTGCCAGAATTATCAATCATATCGCCTATCTCCTGTCTGAGGTCATCGGTATTATCAAAATCATAAGGCTTTTGAATTTCAGAATTCTTATCGAATAATTGTTCTAAATCTTCTTCGATATCCTGCCACTTCTCTTTTCCTGATTCTTGTTTAGACTTTAAAGATTCTTCATCTTTTTTATATTTATTCGCGGCCATATCCTGTTCGGAAGCCAGCTTTTCAATTCTATCTGAAAGTTGTTTTGTACGAAGCTCAATTTCGTATCTCTCGAGCAATTGTAGATTTCTATCTAACTGTTTTTGAAAATCATTAACCGACATTTTTAATTGATTTCCAAGTTTATTCAAATCCTCCGATTTTAAATCCTCAGCCAATTTATTAAATTCTTCGAAGAGTTTTTCAAGTTCAGGATCCATTACTTTTTTTAGCAGATCTTCTATTTGCTTTTGTTTTTCAAGCATGGCAGGATCTTCCAATCCTGTACTATTCATGAGATTATTTTTGCGCTGATTCTCTTTTGCAATATTTTTCAATAAATCGTCAAGCTGATTTTTCTTGGAAGAGATTTGCTGCATTAATTGTTTTTGTTGCCATTTATCTGCCGAAGCATCTACTGCATTTTTTTGTAGTCGTAAAATGTCTTTTTGGATAGATTGACTAAGGTCTATCCCTTTTTCAATTTGATTACTTATACTATCCTGAACAGTCGTATTTAAATCGTACAATTGTTTTGAATCGGGAATATAATAATTGAATTGCTGAGAATTTGATTTTTTAGCTCCGTTTATTTTATCGTTATCAAAAATTTCGAAATGGTATTTTACATTACTGCCCTCGGTAAAATCGACAGTCGAAAAGTCGAATGCAAAATAAAATTCCTGAGAACTCAAATTCTTCTGAATAGAAATTGGAATATATACTGAAGGATAATTTTCACTTTCATAAACAAATCTCAATTTTGAAAATCCGTAATCGTCTTTAATTATTCCTCTAAAATAATAAGCAGAGTTTAGTAATGAATCTTGAATTGCACTCACATTAATTTGTGGATACAAATCAGGAATCACATCAATATTGTATTGAGCAAATAAATTGCGCGGAAATTCATTATTTTCTAAAAATATCTGGTACGATAATTTTTTATGAACTTTTCTGGAAAATTTAAGGCTATTTGAATCTGATATTTGCGTACCACTAGTCACCGAATCAGAAAAAACCAATTCTCCTGCACTTGCGAACTCGGTTTTCACAATCCAGGAAACAACAGAACCTTCTGATACACTGATATCCCCAAGATTATTTTCTACCCTTTTTTCTTGTTTTGTATAGGCCGGCGAAATAATCGAAAGAGACATATTTCGAACTCCTGGTTTAGATAAAACTTTAATTTGATAAATTTCGGAACTAACTTTATCTGATTCCAGAAAAAAACGTATATCTGTATTTACATTTCGAAACAAATAAGTAAAACTTCCGTCCGATTCTTTTTTCATTAAAAACTTAGCATTCCCAAAAAGAACATTCACTTCTTTGGGAGCATACTTTCCTTTTGTTTGCACTTTTAATGTGAAATCGGAGCCTTTTTCAATTCCTGCAGGTAATGAATCCAAAACAAAATAAAAATCGGCTGGGGGAAGGTATTTCTTGTTAAAATGCACCAGTCGATCGGTACTATCAGAATACAAATCAGGAATCAGAAAATAAACAGATCCAATAACAAAAAGAACAGCAATAAGATATTTTAAATAGAGTAAGCTGTCTTTAAAGGAAATTGCTTTTCGAAATTGAAGCAAACGAACCGACTCGATTCTCTGGTTAATACTTGCCAGTAAGAGTGAGTTGTCCTCTAGTTCGGATTTATTAGAAAGTTCTGTTAATTCCAGGGTATTTAATAATCGATCCTGCAAATGTGGAAAATGCTTGCTAATAATAGCAATGGCTTGTCGATATGTAATTTTCTTTCCTATTCTCGATAAACCAATAATCGGATTAAGAATTAAAAAGAAAACTACCAAAGCAAAAAATAGCAGCGATACAATAAATAAAATGGTTCGGGCAGCTACCGATAAATAAAGATAATACTCCGAGAAACTGACAAATAAAAAGTAGGTAAGAAACAACACAAGACTAAGAAGAACACCTCTCAAAAGCTGATTTTGATAGTATTTTCTTATAAAGCGATCTAGTTTCGCAATAAAAATATCTCGATTATTCTCCATGCTATCTTATTACGACAAATGATTAGTTTCGATACAACCAAAGTGCAGGATTAAGCTTTGTACTGCCTTTCCAAAGTTGAAATTTAAGTACTGTCTGGTTTTTAGATTTATCGGTGTAAACCGTACCTATTTTTTCTTTCGAAGAAACAACATCACCTTTTTTAACACTAACAGTAGCTAAATTAGAGTAAACTGAAAAATACTCTCCGTGGCGAATAATAATAACATTATTAAGTCCGGGCATGGATAAAATATGAGTGACTTCACCTTTAAAAATAGAACGGCAGTCGGAATTTACATCGGTAGTGATATTAACACCATCGTTACGCACTCTTACATGCTTAAGCACCGCATGTGCATGCTCACCAAATTTCTCTGATATAAAACCAGTTTTTGTAGGCCATGGTAGTTTTCCTTTATTATTGCCAAATGTTTCAGAAAGCACTTTTTCCTCAGGAGTCAATCCGTATTTTCCACTTCCACCTTTCGATTTAGAAGCTAATTTAGCCTGTTTTGCAATTATTTTTTGAATCTCTTTTTCCAGCTTCTGTGCATACCTTTTTTGTTTCCGCAGATCTTCCCTTAACTGTCGTTCTTTTTTCTTAAGTTTAGCGAGCAGAGCCGATTGCTGACTTTTCTCTGAGGACAATTTTACACTTTCACTGGTTTTTTCGCTTAGCAGATTTACTTTTTCAGCCTTAACTTTGTTTAGTTCCAGTGCTTTTTCGTTTAAATCAGTTCGTTTTTCGCCAATGGTTTTTCCTTGCTTTCTGCTATATTCAGAAAATTGCTGCAGGTATTTATATCGTTTATAGGCCTGATTAAAATCTTTTGATGACAAAAGAAAGAGTAGCTTTTCATACGAATTTTTTTGCTTGTGAGCATAAACAATAACCTTAGCATATTGTTGCTTAAGCTTCGTTAACTCATCCTCTAACTTTTTTACTTCCTTATTAATTTTTGTTATTTGCGTGCCAATATATGAAATCTCATTCTCGATAGATTTAATAAGAGCTTGTCGAGCGTTAATTCGTCGATTCAAAATATTTAATCGCCCCATACTAACCTCTTTATTTTTTACTGTATTTTTTAGCAGGGTACTGGTATAGGCAATGTCTTTTTCGTTTTGCTGCTTGCGTTGTTTTAGGCTTGACACCTTGGTTTGCGAGAAAGCCTCTACCGATACAAATATCAGTAGAACCGACAGATAGAATAATATTTTTTTACTTGAAAACCTTAAAATGCCCATATTTAGATTTACGGATAAATTCTTTCGTATTTACTTGAGATTTTGAAACTAAATCTTAATTTCTCATCGAAAGAAATCTTATTAAACTTTAAGCTACAAGATAATAAATGTTTTGGATCCTTAACCTGAAAGCTTAAGCGTTGCGGAAATTTATTGTTATCATAGGATTTAAAATCACGATATTTTACACTTATATCCCGGGCGTCTTCAAAATCTTTTACCAAAACATCGGTAATTCTCATTAAGGCAGGGTCAATATCAATTTTTTGATATCCAAATCTATTTAATTTTCTTAGCTTATCTTTTCTTAATTTACGATCGACCTTACGCGATTTTTCCGATATAAACACATACATATTGTTTATAATTCTAGCATTAAATCCACGAACAAATGACTTTTCTTTTTCGCTATTTACGGCTGTAAAAACAGAATTTGTAAGAATACTTTGAAGAGATTCAAAGTTTAAATCCACATTTAAACGTTCATTAAAAAAGTTAAAGTCATCAATAAAATATTTCTTTTTCATTCTGTCAATCATCTTAACAGAATCTTTACTAATTAATAGCCTGGCCACTTCGATACCTCCCACCGGAGCAGTAATACTAATCCATATTAAACTATCTTTTTGAATTTTTATGGCTCCTTTAAAGCTCTTTTTTACATCTTTAATTGTAAAATTAGCCGTAAATTTTTTCACATAAAAACTATTGTAATGCAAACTACTATCCAATAAATTTCTATATAATTTACCATCGGATATGGGTTTCGCCTTAACAATTCCCAACTCTTGAACAGATCGACATGAAAACTGAAAAAGGGCCATAATCAGAAGTAAAGCCCCGAAAAAAAATCTTGATATTGGTTTAGTTTTCATCCTTTTGTATCTGTTCAGGAATAGCCCCGGTTTTTACTTTTTCGGCAAGATATTTTGAACCTTCGCCAATTTCCATGGCTTTTTTCCACTCTTGTAAAGCCTTCTCATTATTACCTAAGCGGAATAAAATATCACCATAATGTTCGACAACAACCGCCGATTCTTCGTTTCCAAACTTAATTGCTTTCTCCATAAAAACTCGCGCCTCCTCATATTTTCCGAGCTGATATAGTACCCAAGCATGTGTATCTAAATAGGTAGAATTTTCAGGTTCAAGCTTCACACAAATAGAGCTCATGTCTTTTGCTTTTTCAAGTTTTTCACCTTTTACCGACAAATAATAACTATAATTATTCAGCACAATAACATTGTTGGGTTCAAAAAGTAAAACTTCATCGTAGGCTTTAAAAGCTTTCTTCGAATCTCCGATTTGATAGTAGGCATCACCCATATACGTCTTAAACTGAACGCGCAATTTTACATTATCACCAATATAATTCATTCCACTCTCGAAAGCGTCTATTGCGGTTTTATAATCTTCTTTTTGGGCAGCTGCAACACCTTTGAATATATATAACAAAGGCTGAGCTGGAAAATATTGTAAAGCCTCGCTGCTAACAGTTAGCATACTATCAAAATCGAGTAATTGATTATGAATTAAAAGAAGTTCTTCCCAAACCACGTAATTTGATTTTTCCTCTTCCAATACTTTTTCGAGATGGTATTTTGCACCTTCATTATCGTCTCTTTTACGCAAAAAATCAGCATAAAGAGCATGAACCCTTACATTTCCAGGATGGACTTTCACTAGAATATCCAATAGTGATTTTAGATAGTCATCCGACAATTTTTCATTATCAGGATTCATTAACAAAGCAATTAAATATTGAATTTTCTGATCGGATTCCACCTCTTTCTGTTCAAAGGCCTTTGCTAATGATTCATTACTTTTTTCTATTTCGCCTTTTTTACGATAAAAATCGGATAAATAAAAGTGAACCAAACCATTGTTAGGATCTATTTTTAATATTTCCTGATACTGTTTAAAAGCCTTATCTTCCTGATTGTCCGCCAAGTAAAGATCGGCAAGCATTCCGTAAAAATCGGCCCTGTATGGATACTTTTTAATCAAATTCTGAACCTCGGCATAAGCCATTTTCTTGTTGCCAAGCTTTATGTACAATCTTTCTTTTTCGAGCGATACACCTTCCTGTAAGCCTATTTTCTTCTCTAAGCGATTGTACACTTCTATGGCCTCTTCGAATTTTTCAACCGAAGCTAATAATGAAGCTTGCAAGTAATAGAAGTCGTTTCTATCAGGATTCATCTCGATTAAATCGCTATAAACTTTACAAGCCTGATCTATCATCGATTTTTTCTGGTAAATATTCGCCAGTTGGATCTGATACCATAGATTTTGAGGACGCAGTTTAACAGCTCCTCTAGATAATTCTAAAGCACTGTTTAAATTCCCCTGACTCAAATAAATATTAGCCAGTTCATAACGAACCACAGCACTCGATGGATCAATTTTAATACAGGAAGCATACAAAGAAATACCCTTCTCTACCTCACCTAACAACACAGCTTTTGTTGCTTCTGCAAATGCAAAATCGAACTCAAGTTTTTGTTGTTCAGTCAATATCACCTCTTTCTGCACCTTATCTTTTTTAGGTGCAAAATTCATATTCTTTGCCATTACTGGAGTTCCTGATAATAAAAAACCTCCAGTTAACATTGCTATAATAAATCTACTTCCTGCTTTCATCCACTACTTATTTTGAGAAACTTGCAAAATCTCCAACATTCATTTCCGAAACATCTCCCTGAATCTCTACATGATTACCAATCATTGAATTATCAAGATTTAAATTTTCAAGAATAGAATTTCGCTGAATAATAGAATTGCGAACCAATGTATTACTTACTGTAGTTCCTGCGCCAACCGAAACGTGTGGCCCAACAACCGAATTAACAATTTTAACATCCTTTCCGATATAACACGGAGGAATAATAATAGAATTCTCATATTTTGCCGAAGAACAAGCCAATTCGTCGTTTTTATGATATTCTAAAATTCTTTGATTGGTGTGAACAGTAGCATCTTTATTACCACAATCCATCCACTCAATTACCTGGCCTGGTTTAAACACCAAACCTTTATTCTTCATATTTTCCAAAGCGTCGGTTAACTGATATTCTCCATTAACCAATACTTTATTATCTAACAAATACTGTAATTCGTTTCTAAGGTTTTCACCATCTTTAAAATAGTAAATACCAATAATTGCCAAATCGGAAACAAAATCCAGTGGCTTTTCTACAAAATCGGTAATTTTATTATCCTCACCAAGTTTTACAACCCCAAAAGCCGAAGGATCTTCAACCTTTTGCACCCAAATAACGCTATCAGCTTCGGCATCTAAAACAAAATCGGCTTTAAACAAAGTATCTGCGAAAGCAACAACTACCTTATCGGATAAGGATTTTGCTGCACAATGAATTGCATGGGCAGTTCCCAAAGCTTCGGTCTGATAATAAATACTAGCTTTTGCGCCAATATTTTCGGCAATTTCGCATAATGTTTGCTCAACTTCCTTGCCAAAATCACCAATAATAAATGCAATTTCATCGATCTTATCGTTCGATACTTTTGCAATTTCTTCAACCAAACGCTGAACAATAGGTTTTCCTGCTATAGGAATTAATGGTTTTGGTACAGTGAGTGTATGCGGACGCATGCGTTTCCCCATACCTGCCATTGGTACAATAATTTTCATTTACTTGTTATTTTGTAGTAGTAATGTATAAAATAGATGTAATGAGGTCCAAATGTAATCTTTACAAAATTATTTTAATCCAAATTAATATTTTTTAACGCTTTCTTATTTTCCGGTGTGGCCAAAACCCCCGGCCCCACGTTCCGAGTTTTCAAGCTCTTCAACAGGCTCCCACTTAACTGTTTCATGACTAGCAATCACCATTTGACAAATTCTTTCGCCATCTTTTATTTCAACAATCTGATTCGATAGATTGGCAAGAATCACACCAATTTCTCCACGGTAATCTGCATCGATAGTTCCAGGTGTATTTAATACTGTAATACCTTCTTTTAGGGCCATTCCACTTCGGGGTCTAATTTGTGCCTCGTAACCTGCAGGCAACTCAATAAACAAACCTGTTTTAATTAATCTTCTTTCGAGCGATTGCAGAAAAACCGGTTCGGATAAGTTAGCTCTTAAATCCATACCAGCAGATAGTTCTGTACTATATTTTGGTAAATCGTGTTTCGATTTATTTACGATTTTTACTTTCATCACTATATAATTTATTTAGTTAATCTTGTAATTTTACAATTTGCTAAGGTACATTTTTCATTCTTCTTATAAAAGATAAAATTATGAATGAATATCGACTACTTACGTAAACGCAGTAAGTGAAAAACAGGATTCCATAAATTCTCCTTTTGAATAATCAGAAGCAAAAAAACAAGTAGCAAAGGCGTTTTAGCTGCCATCTTAATCCATTGATTATCGAACTGAATATATGTACTTATTGCATAGAGCAGCATGGCCGAAATAAAGTACATAAAGATTCGCTTTAAATCGTAAGGAACAGGATAGTACTTTTGTCCAAGTATGTATGACACAATCATCATAAGGGCAAAACAAACCAAAACTGCATAGGCTGAACCATAATAGCCGAGGCGCGGAACCAGTATTACATTTAAAACAACTGTAATGAGTGAACCTAAAAAAGCAATTTTTGCTCCCATTCGGGTTTTATCGGCCAACTTGTACCACAGAGAAAGAGAAAAGAATACACCAAAAAATAAATTCCCTAAGAGCACATAGGGAACAATTCCAATTCCCTCGTGATAACTCGATTTAATAAGTAGTTTTACAATATCAATATAAAACATAACCCCCAGGAATATAAACAAGCCAAATACAACAAAATACTTGAGCACATCGGCATAGGTTTGTTTGGAGTTTTTTTGCTTAGCCTGATTAAAGAAAAAGGGTTCGAAGGCATATCGAAAGGCTTGTATAAATAGAGTCATAACTACTGCTAGCTTATAGTTGGCACCATAGATTCCGGTTTGATAAAAAGGATCCATATCCTCTGGAATTAAATATGGCATTAACATTTTATCCATGTTAATATTTATCATTCCGCAAATACTAACAATTAAAATTGGCCAGGTATAAGACAAAATTTTCTTTAAAAGTGTCCAGTCTAGTTTGAATTTTATCTGATAAAAATCGGGTATGAGTAATAGGAAATTTATTACAGATGATACGGCAAATGCAATAAATATATAACCAATTCCTATTTCTGGATTCCATATTGCACGAATGGGACTATCAGGATAATGTGTATTAATCCATGGACATAAGACAAGAAAGAAAAGGTTAATACCAAGATTAGAAAATATATTTATAAGTTTTAAACCTGCATATCGAAATGCTCTATTTAGCAAACGTAATTTGGCAAATGGAAGTGCTGTAATGGCATCAAAACCAAGTGTTACTGATAGCAAAACTATATACTCCTTATTTTGAGCGATATCGAGAAAATCGGCTAATGGATTTAGAAATACAAAAACCAGAATCCAGAAACAAAAGCTGGTAAAAATTAAACTTATGAATCCTGTTGAAAAAGTCAGATCGGTATTTTTTTTATCGCTTGCGAAACGAAAAAAACCAGTTTCCATACCGTAGGTTAGCAGGACCAGTAAAATTGCAACATAAGACATTAGATTGGTAACAATACCGTACTGTTCGGGAACAAAAACATAGGTATACAAGGGTACCAGCAACCAATTTAAAAAACGGCCCAAAATAGAGCTTAAACCGTAAATTGCAGTTTCACCTGCTAATTTTTTTAATGGATTCAATTTTTATGAATTTTTAAGTTAAGATCTGCAAAGATATGAGATTTTTATGGTTCGTTCATTTCAGAAAGTATCTGAAAATGAAATATGAACATTTTTTTTCATGTTCCACGTGAAGCAATATTGATAAATATCTATAAAAAAGACCTTTCAGTATTTATATCGAGAATAAATAAGCACCACACAAACGTTTTCGATGCATGTATTTGATAATTCAGAGATTATATCTGCTTGAAACACTTTTATATCCCGTTTATTTTTCTCATTTTTGCTCACCATACGCGTTAAGGAACGTTTATGTTAGTGTTTGTTGTTTAAGTATTTTGTGAAAATCCCGTGCCTCTCCGGCCGGGATATTTCTTTTTATAGACTTTAGTGTTTTAAATCTACCGAATACTTTTACCAAAAGGTGTTAAAGCAAATCCTGCCAATTTCATGTGCTGTGCGGCGAAAGGAATTCCAATAATTGTAATTGCAAATAATAAAGCAAATAGTACATGTGTTAAGGCAATCCAAATTCCTCCAATAAATATCCAGATAATATTCAAGATAATACTAAGACATCCGCCTGCGTGCTCGTTATGCTCTACTTTTTGACCGAAAGGAAACAAAGCCAGTACTGATAACTGAATAATTTTTATCCCGAAAGGAATACCTACAATGGTAAAACACATTAATAATCCAGCAATAAGGTATTCCAGAAAAATAAATATTCCACCAAATACAATCCAAATTAAATTTCCTATGATACTCATTTTATACTATTTTATAATTGATATGAAAGTCCAAATTGCAAGACAAAATCGGGGGAAGTATTCACGATTAAATCTTCGGTAAACGAAGCGGACAAAATTAACTTTTTAGAAATACAATAATCGCTACCTAAAACCAATTGAACAGAACTATCCCCCAACTGTTTGGTAATGGAATCCTTATAAAAGGCAGAATGAAAATCGAATTGTAATTTTGGGATAAATCGCTTTCCTAAATACCAGGCAAATCCACAATTTCCAAATGCTATATTTCTGGTAATTCGATCTTCTAAAAGCGCTCCAGCACCAATTCTTAAGTATGCAAGCGAATAAAACCAGCTAAATTTATTCTCTCTCCTTTCAGGATAAATTGTACCGTTTATTTGCAGACCAAAATCGCAAGTACCGCTACCCACCAAATCTTCTTTTTTTCCTGTAGGTAGCTTTACAAATCCGCGTAAAGCGAGATAATGATTTTTGGTTTTGAACAAAGAAGTTCCAATACCGAGAGAAATATCACCAATTTTAAGTTTTCCTTCGCTCATGGAAACAATGGTTCGATTGTTTTCCTGATACAAATAGGTAAGATTATAATTTTGCATGGTTTCGCGCGCTTTACCCGGCAAACCAAAAGCTTCGTGCCAATTACTAATAAAGGAGTCCATCATTCCACCAGAATGTCGCACCAATGGTAAACATAGTGATAATTCAAATCTATCTGAAAGCCCATATCGAAGTCTTATATCGTTGCGATACATTTCTCCATCAAAATACACCAGCTCATCGCTGAATTGTGAGATGGTGGCATTATTAGCAATACTTAGATAATTGCTAAAAATAAACTCGTTTTTGTGAAGAAGCACACCCCCACTATTTACCTGTAATCCAAAAAAGTGTATCAAAGGACTCTGATTGTGTGTAGGGAAAGGTTCTACTAATTTTTGAGCCAGAGAAATATTTACACTGATCAAAAGAACAAGACACAAACTTAGGATGAATTTCATGGATAAATGCCAGTTTTTAAGGTAAAATAGAATCAAATCTACTAATTATAACAGGCATTACAAATAAAGGGCTGTAATAAGCCCAAAACAAGTGCAATAAAACTTATCCGTCAATTAATTTCCAAACCATAGCAGCAGAACCCAAAATACCAGAATTTCCTGTTACCGAAGTAATTTTAAGTATGGTTTTTCCTTTAAACACCGAAAGCATATTTTCCTCCATGTGGTATTGAGTTGGCTTAAGTAGTAGATCGCCAGCTTTGGAAAGTCCACCCGCTAAAAAAATAGCTTGCGGATTATTTAATGCGACAGCATTTGCGAGTGCGATTCCTAATATTTTACCCGTAAATTCGAAGGCTTCAATGGCAATAATATCGCCAGCATAAGCAGCATGAGCCAATCTTTTTGCGCTCATTTTATTAAATGGAATACTTCTTAAGTCGCTTTTGTAGGAATACTTTGCCAAAAGCTTGCTAACAGTTCTTTTAATACCTGTAGCGGAAACATAGGTTTCCAGACATCCATTTCGTCCGCAGCCACATTGCCGGCCATCGGGTCTAACAATAATATGTCCCATCTCTCCTGCTAAACCGCTATGTCCGTAAACCAATTCATTGTTCACAACAATTCCACTTCCAAGACCGGTACCAAGCGTTAAGACCATAAAATTTTTCATTCCCACAGCACCTCCATAAAGCATTTCGGCCAATGCCGACGCATTTGCATCGTTGGTTACGTAGACGGGAAGCGAAAATCCATCTCTTAGCTGTTGTCCTAAATGTAATTTCCCGGTCCAGGGTAGATTCGAAGCTTCTTGAATACAGCCATCGTTAAAGTTAGCATTGGGAGCACCCACTCCAAGGCCTACAATTTGAAAATCACTTCCGTTTTTGAGTTGAAGCTTTTTAATTCGCTGAACTATTTCCTGAACAAAATCATCAAACAGCAGAAAATCTTTAGTAAAAATAGAATCCTGCACCAAATTATTCCCATCCCTGTCTACCAAACCAAAAACAGTATGAGTTCCACCAATATCGATACCCACTGCCAGCTTTTTCATACTAGCAATATAAAATAAAATTATGAAAATAAGCTATAATCTTTCTTTTATAAGAGAGCGAATAGGATTAAAAATTCTTTGCAGCAATCGTAAATCTTCAGTAATAATTTCGGCATCGCCTTCAATTTTTTGTGAAAAATCGAGCTCGAGACCATAATTTGTAATTAATCCATTGGGAAAATCAACATCTAAAGTATATTTCTGATCTTCGGGAATTTTAGATATAGATTGTATCCGACCTTCCAACATACCATATTCGAGATAAGGATAATTATCCAGTTTAATATTTACGCGTTGACCCACTTTTACTTTTCCGGCACCCACAATTCCCAATTCGAGTCGGGCAACAATTTTGGTTGAGTCGTTTGGCAGAACCGTAAACACGCGTTTTCCCTGCTCTACATTCTGATTTAAACTGTAATATTTATTGAAACTCACTCTTCCATTAATTGGGGTTTTAATAAGATATTGTTGCTCCCAAATATCTATTTGTGCCTTCAGATTGTCAAAAGACTGAGTGAGTAGGTTTTGTAGTTCCTTTCGTTCATTTTCTTTCGTAAGCTCTAAATCGATAATTTGCTGATTAACTTCTGCGATCTCTATTTTTGTAGCTGCCAATGCCGATCGGGCACCATGAAACGAATAAGATTGCTGAAGAAATTTCTTTTTGGCATCCTGAAAATCAGACAAGGAGATTACTTCTTTCGTAAACAAGGAAGAATCGCGCAGGTATTGTTTTTCTATGATAGTCAACTCGCTTTCTAAAATCTTTTTTTGCTGATATTGTCGCTCGTAATACATATTGTATTTTCGAATTTGATCTTTATAAGATTCTATTTTTCTATCGTAATATCCTAGCTCAATAAAACGAGTATAATCGACATAAGATTTTAAAAATGAGTTGTAATATGATTGTATTTCACCAAGTCGGAAGTTAGTATCTAAAAAATTAGAATCTAAACTTTCTTGTACACTTAAATGGTCCTGAAAAAATTCAAGTCGTTTTTTTAGGAGAAATACATCTTCGTTTACTGCCGGATTTTCGATAATCGCCAGCAAACTACCTTCTTTTACATCAGCATTATCGCTAACGTACAAATTTTGTATTTTACCCGATGTACGCGCAAGAAGATCGGCCGGTGGATTTAATGTTGTTAAAACCAATCGTGAGTTAATAATATCCGGATAACGGAAAAACCAACTCCCCACCAGCACAACAAATATCACAACAAAAAACAGGCTCGTTCCGCTACGAATAATCCAGTTAGGTACTCTTCCGAGTATTTCTTTTACTTCATCCGACCGAAGTTCAATATTATCCATTTCAATTAATAATTAAGAATGAGTAATTAATAATTACAAAAAATACTATTATCCACCTAATAAGCTACTTACTCATATTATTTTTTGATGTTTCTAAAATTTTAGACAAAAGCTTTAAAACTTCTTCACAGTCTTGAATCAAAGATTGAAACATATTTTCATCAATAAATTCGGTATCGTTTAATAAACGCAACCAATAATGTGTTTCTCTGGCTTCTTTATAGGAAATTTGCATTTTAGCAATAAAATCCTTTTTCGAAAAGCCACCAATTGCTTCTTCTATATTTGCTCCAATAGAAGTACCACATCTTAAAATTTGTTTGGATAAAACTTATTCATTTTTATCCTTTCTTAAGAATTTATATAGATTAATAATTCGAATACTAAACTGATAAGATTTATCTTGAACAATATTCTGTTTCATGAAATTTAAATTATTAATTACTCATTATTAATTCTTAATTATTTGCTAGTTCCCTAATTCCAGCTGATTCTTTACCAGCTGATAGTATTTTCCCTGCAGTTTAGTTAGCTCTTCATGGTTTCCTTCCTCAACAATTTCGCCTTTTTCAAGGACTATAATTTTATCGGCATTGCGCACTGTACTTAAGCGATGAGCCACAACCAGAACTGTTCTTCCTTTGTTAAACTCATCAAGTTTTTTCATAATTGCCATCTCGTTGTTGGCATCCAGAGCATTGGTAGCCTCATCGAAGAACAGGAACTCCGGATTTTTATAAACAGCACGTGCAATCAGGATTCGTTGCTTTTGTCCCTGACTTAAACCGTGGCCATTAGCTCCGATGTTGGTATTGTATCGCAATGGTAAATTTTCTATAAACTCGGCAATACAGGCCACCTGAACCGCATACAGCAATCTTTTTTTATCGATATGCTCTACGCCTACTGCAATGTTCTTGGCAATTGTATCCGAAAAAATGAAACCATCCTGCATTACCACCCCACAGTTTTGTCGCCACATGGCCGAACTGTAATTCTCAATACTTGTTCCTCCCAGCGATATTCTGCCTTTTGTTGTTGGATAAAATCCTAACATGAGCTTAATTAAGGTGGTTTTTCCACTTCCCGATGCGCCAACAATAGCAGTTGTTTTCCCCTCTTCTACTTTCAGGTTTACATCGTTCAGCACCATATCGGAATGCGGTCCTTCGTACTGGAAACATACTTTTTCAATATCTATGCTTTTTTCCTCTGGTATTTCGGTGAGCTTCTGATCTGAGAGATCTTCCTCCTCCTTCATTTCATGAATTTCGCCCAATCGCTCCAGCGAGATTTTAGCATCCTGCCAGGAGTGAATTACCTGCACCAAATTATCGAGAGGAGAATTCAGCTGACCAATAATATATTGAACTGCCAACATCATACCCAATGTCATTCCTCCATCTAAAACCGATTTGGCTGCCAAAAATGTGATGATAATATTTTTGGTTTCGTTAAAAAATACCGAGCCCGAAACCTGATACTGATTCAGCGCCAAACCTTTGGTACGAACCTGAAAGAGTTCGGCCTGAATTTGTTCCCACTCCCAACGTTTCTGCTTTTCGCAATTGTTAAGCTTAATTTCCTGCATTCCGGTAATTAGCTGAACCAAAGTATTCTGATTGTTCGATAGTTGTGCAAATCGCTTACCATCTAACTCTCTTCGCTTTCGTAAAAACAGATTCACCCAAATAATATATAAAGCTGAACCTAAAACAAAAACCAGGAATATCTGCAAATCGTATATTGCCAAAACAACACCAAAAATCACCAGATTAATCATCGAGAACAGTACATTTAAGGTTGAAGAAGTAAGAAAATCCTCAATTCGTGTATGATCCTGAATTCGCTGCAACAAATCCCCAATCATTTTGATATCGAAATAACCAATTGGGAGTTTCATCAACTTAATCAGGAAATCGGATATCAAAGAAATATTAATCCGCGTAGAAATATGCAGTAATATCCAGGAACGAATAAACTCCACCGACATTCGGGAAATAAACAGGACCAGCTGAGCGATCAATACCAAATAAATAAAATTCAAATTTTGGGTATTGATACCAACATCGACAACCGATTGTGTGAGAAACGGAAAAATAAGCTGCAACAAAGATCCAAACAGCATGCCCAGCACCAACTGAATCATGAATTTGCGGTATGGTTTTAGGTAACGCAAGAGAAATCCAATGCTCTTTTTGTTGGAAACATCCTCGTTGCTCTGCTTGTAAAAATCGGGTGTGGTCTCTATTAACAAACACAAACCTTTTAGTTCGCCCTGACTTTGTGTACTTGCCCATTGCTTACAAAATTCCTCTTTGGTAAATTTTAATAAACCAGAACCCGGGTCGGCAACATGAACCGTAGTTTTTCCTCGTTTTGTTTCCACCTTGTGTACCACCACAAAGTGATTTTGTCCCCAATGACAAATGGCCGGCAATGGTGCATCTTTTTCTAATTGTTCAAACGAAATGCGAACACCCATTGTTTTTAAACCAATACTTTCGGCCGCATCGGCAATGCCCAACATGGAAACTCCCTCGCGGGTAATGTGCGATTTATCGCGCAAATTTTGCAGGGTAAAACTCTTGCCATAATGTTTGGCAATCATGCGCAAACAAGTCGGGCCACAATCCATGGCATCCAACTGGCGAAAGTGAGGAAATTTTTTCTTCATAGATTAGGATCAGTCAATTATAAACAAATCAATTGATTATAAAACTTGAACTTAGTAAAAGCTGAAAATTGAATTTTCAACCTTATTTTAAGAATTCTATATGACAAACTTACAAATAAACTTTATTACAATTGGTTTTGTTGCATATCCACAATTTAAAAAATATCATTTACCTAGTACATATCTTTATCCCAATTGTAAGAGCGATTAATCTTCTTACTAATTTTATTGAGTTTGGATATTCTATAATTTAATTTCACATAAATAAAACCAATTTTACTTGTAGTTTTAGATTTAATTTTCAATTCAGATGAACTATAATTGTATTTTGTTTTATACTTTGGAATTGGCGCTAAAAAATTAACACCTATAGAAGTACTGCGACCAATTGATTTAGTAATGCCACCATCTATTAAACAACTACTAGTAATCGAACCAAAATTTAAGTAGTTTTTCTTTTGTGAAGTAAACCCAAAATAACATTCTAATTTCTTAATGTTATATTCCAAATTTATATTATACCCTAAGCTATAGCCAGAGTTCGACTTATTTGTTTTTGTATAGAATGACTGCTTACCTATATTAGACCTGAAAACAATATTTAGTCTTTTGCTAAATATTTTTCGATAAAACAACGTTAACCCGTAATCAACCCTTTTATGAATGTTGTTATAGTTTAATATTAGAGTTTTATCCTCCATAGAAAATGTTTTCGATAGATGATCTGACATCTTTTTATAGAAGATACTTGTGGAGAGATAATAACTTCTATTTTTATGATTTGTGTAGCCAATCTTGTAGGAAGTTTGTTTCTCTGGCTTTAAACCAAGATCTCCCTTTGTAAACACTTCACCCTCCAATGTTTGATTAGGATTTAATTGATATAATTCCGGAGTTTTTATCCTATTTTTATATTGTATGTTGAGTTTTGACGTTTTACTATTTCGGTACTCAAGCAATAGTCCTTTCAGAAAGTAAGAATCATTATAACCCATCCTATTATACTCATATGATCTCTTCATGAAATTACCTCCAATTCCAATTTTAATTTTTTGATTAATTAAATAGGTAAAGTCAATATAAGAGTTGAATTTTTGGAGGTTATTCTCATCTTTAGATTCTAAAAATATACTCCTAAATTCCGCTTCATTACTATAGTACGAACTCCCACACTTTAAGCTCAAATAGTGTGCAATAGGGTAATTAAAATCTAATTGATAACTATACGATTTTTTCTCTTTATTGTGATCAACCAAATTGTCTTCGAGCATAGCATTATCAGAAAATCTATTCTTGTAATTTGACTCGGAGTTATAAACATTAACCTCAGAACTTAGTTTTGCCCCGTTATCATTTATCTTATATGTTGTAAATAATGAATATTTATAAGTGTGCAACTTATTATTCATTTGATTATTGATATCTTTTGTCAGTGAAGAAGAATCGAATGTTTTATCTTCACTATTTGTTTTTGTTGGATAGTTAGAACAATATCCTGTGATATTAATACTAATTCGGTTGTGAAGATAATCCATCCCATACCAGTATTCATAATCCTTCTCTTTTTTGGTTTTAACATTGATTAATGAAGTCAACCTTTCTCCAGAAGATAATTTTATACTTTCAGTTTTTTTAGTTGGAACATTTCTGTACCAATAATTACCTTTTAAAAAGAATCTAAATTTATTTTTATAGACATCAATATTTAGATTAGAATTATTGTACCTGTTATTGAGATCTGAACTTAATTGGAGAAAAATATTATGCGCATATTTAATATCAGATATTGGAATAATATTTATAATCTTATCGGTATTATTTTCGAAAAGATACTTTGAGGAGGGATTGTTTAGTATTTCAATTTTTGCAATGGTAGATGGCATTATTCCTTGTATGAATTTAAAATCAACCTTTTTATTATTATAAAATACTTGAACACTGCTAGAACCTTCTATTTGTATTGAATTACTAGATTTATTTGTTTGAATAGAGGGTACTTTTGATATTAAATCCAAAACTGTGTTAGAGTTGATTTTATCATTCTCTGAAAAAACATAAGTTTCTCTATCTAATTTTCTAATGAAAGAAGTTTCGGGGCTAACATTTACTTCATCTATTCTATAAAATTTAGACTCTAAGTTTATTACCCCTAATTTAACAATGGTTTTTTTATCAATATCATAAGTAATTATCTTTTTCTTAAAGCTTACATGATCAAAAACCAATAAAACCTGCTCTGTGAAACTGTCTATTTTAATATTAAATGCTCCATTTTTTTGGGACAGATACTTTCCTACAAGAACTGAATCTGGTAGATTATACACACTTATTGTAGCACAGTCAATATCTATTTTATTCCCTTTAATTGTTCCAGTAAATTCAACATTCTGGGAAATACAAAAAAAAGGTAAAATTAGGAGTAATAAAACTAAGGTCCGTTTCATAGTTAATCTATATAAAATATATTTTCAATAGCGGGTGCTTTAGGACATCTTGGATCAGGGAAATCCCCACGCTGCCGCACTGGGTAATAACCGAACCATTCTATAACCTTATCTGTACTTAAATCACAATTTTGACTAATAACCAATATCATTGCTAACTAAGTTTTTTTGGTACTCATTAAAATTTTCTAAATAAACCTCGTTTATACCATTGTAATTTTCAAACAAAAAGCCATTAGAAATATCTTCAGTTTCATATTTTAACCTGATTTCATTTTCAACAATATACTTCAACTCCATGTAATCAGTAAAGGTCTTACAAGAATCACATTCTGCATATGCTTGCTTAACTTCTTTAAAAGGATATTCCGCATACCAAGTGGATTTAAGCATATCACTATTTGATTCTACATAAGGCATCAGTCCAATTTCATAACGGTTTTTATTAACCCACTCTGCTTTATCATCAGATAATGGAGCAAACAACTCAACACGTTCTGTCTTAAAATCCAATCGAATCGCACACTTTCCAAAAGGCTTTTTAGGGTCTTGATAGGCTATAACCTGTGAATAGAATTCAGGACTTACATTCCCTTTCTGTAGTTCTTGCTTTAAGATTCCAGACCAACTTAAAGAATCAAAGTTCAGGTGTTGAAATTTAATCTTTAACTCATCGGAATTATTAACGACATTTTTCATTCCGAAATAATGTCTAAAAAGCACCATATACCCAACATTTAAAGTATCATTATTTCTTAGAAAGTTTGGTAATCCATGCTCTTTATATAAATCATATAATTCTTTCGCATTAGTATAGTAAGCATTATAAAGTTTATTCGCATCAGTAGTACCATATTTTTTAGCAGCTTGTTGGTCATTTATAGACATTTTGTAGTAGATATCCCGTAAATTATAATCCTGTTTCTTTAGATATTTTTTTCTTAATTCCGGGTATTCCTCTTCAAATTCATTCCACTCTTGGCTGTTTCTAAAATTGGTAAAATAATATTTTTCAAAGTCACTCATTTCGTAAGCATGTAATACCAACTCTTTTGCATAGTCTAATGCCTTGTCATATTTCCCTTGTTGAATAGCACAAAGACATGCATTGTGAATGTCTTTATAAAAATGCTTTGGATACTTATCGAAAATATCATCGAAAACGATTTGTGCCGAATCGAATTGCTTATTAATCAAATGTAGGTTAGCATTGATTTTATTCTGGTGATAGGTAATGTAATTTTCTTCTTTGCATCCTAAAAACAATAGAATAACAACAGTGAAGAGGAAAAAATTAAATTTGTTCATAAGTATATTTTTTAATAATCACCTGATATTATATAATACCAGGTGATTGAAACAGATATTAACTAACTCTTGTATATTCTATTTTACCATTGTCATAGACAAAATCCTTAAATCTTACATCACCATTATAGGCAGGACCAGCAGGAGTTGAACATCCTCCACCATAAACATGTGTTAATTCTTCTTTTTTAATCTGATTTTTCTCAAACAACTTAGAATCTAAATTTTTCATTTCAATAAATTTTAAAATAGCCCTTCCCCGCACAAACCTGTATAGTTCTTCCCGTTTAGCTAATTTTGCCCTTAATCAGAGTAGCTCAGCTACCTAAATCGTTCCGGGTTGAGAACGGGAAAGGATTGATTTCATCGAACTTCGTTTCGTG
>NZ_JBQTGK010000004.1:113256-629746 GCF_052400665.1 Marinifilum sp. RC60d5 | reverse complement strand
CGTCGAAGAATATACCTTAAATTCTTTAAGCAATTTACCAGGATCTGAATTCCCATCATTAAAAATTAAATGAAGATTTCTCAACACTTTGAATTTCCATTACTTTATATTCAACCCTGGGAGCTTCTTGGCGAATCTGTTCAATCATTTTTGCAATTACACCTGTTCCTGCACCAACCATCTTCCCAAAATTTTCTGTTTGTACAATCTCATCTATCTTCTTTGAGACAGAATCCGAAGATAGTTTTTCTTGCGCAAAGGCTGTCGTAAAACAAATAATCGATAATAAGATTACGATGCCTAAGATTTTTGTTTATTTGATGTAACATATTTATTGGTTCTACTAAGCTATTGAGAGATAGTATATTTCTTGTCATATTTAGATCAATACTATTTAATAAACCTAACCCGAAAAAAAATTAAATAGTTTTCGTATTACTAGGCGATTGATTAGTTTTGCAGAATACAACAAAACAAAATGGCAAGAAAAAAAAAATACACCGAAGAAGAGGTAATTGAAAAAGCAATGAACCTATTCTGGCAAAATGGATATGAAAGCACCTCTGTTCGTATGCTGGAAAAAGCAATGGGAATCAATCAATTTTCGATGTACTCAAGCTTTGGAAGTAAACAGGGGGTACTTCTGGAAAGCATAAAATGCTATAAAAATAAACTCAATGAAATTGTAAACAAACTAAAAGAATCTCCAGATGGCGCAATAGCTATCAAACAATTCTTTTACGATTTTCTGGAAATTTCAAGTAACAGTAAACAAAAACGAGGTTGTTTACTTGTGAATACGGCCACCGAACTGGGCGAAGATGGAGATGAAGAAATTCTATCTGAAATATGGAAGTTTGTGGAAAAACGAAAGGCATTATTCATTGAGAAATTAAAAACGGATAGTAGCAAAAGTGATCGAACCATTTTGAAACAAGTCAACTATTTACTGATTGCACAACAAGGCTTAGCTGTTGCTTCAAAATTCTGCAATCAGCAAGAGCTCGAAGATTTTATTGAAACTACATTTGAAAAACTATAGTAGTTCTATTTAAATAGGAAGCGAAAGAGAATAACTTTAAGCTGATTTTAGAAGAAAAATCATCTAATAACAAAAGCCCCGATCAGTCTGATTGAGGCTTTATGATCTTCAGAACTTACCTTTTGCGAAATCAGCCCCTAATTTACTCCCATCTATTCGATATCTTTCCCAATCACAAACCACACTAACAAACAACTTGCTAACATCTTCATTCAAGATTAAATCAAAAAAATAAATGCATTAACATTTTATTAACTGAAGCACTCTTGCAAGTTACTAAGCATTCGTTTAGTTTTACACCAGTAAAATATAAAAAGGTCTATACAGAAAGGAAAACCTTTTTTTTACCTAATAACTAAGCATTCGCTTATCATTAGGATTACAAATTAATTAAATGTTATAAACAGAATATCATGACCGAATTTACAATTCACACATTAGAATCAGCTCCAAAAGATAGTCAGCCTATATTGGCAGAATCTTTAAAATCCTTTGGAATGATACCAAACTTACATGGTGTATTAGCCGAAGCTCCAGGCCTGCTTAAAGCCTACCAAATGTTACACGAATTATTCGTTAACACATCGTTTACAAATGATGAGTTAACCGTTGTGTGGCAAACCATTAATGTAGAGCACGAATGTAATTACTGTGTACCAGGACATACTGGCATTGCTAAAATGATGCAGGTAGACGATGCCATTACCGATGCCTTGCGCAATGGAACAAGCATGCCCACCGATAAACTTCAGGCCTTACACGTATTCACTCTTGCGGTAGTTCGTAAAAGAGGTGCTGTAAGCGAGGCTGAATTAGAAGCCTTCTTTACTGCCGGATACGAACAACGCCATGTATTGGAAGTAATTTTAGGATTATCGCAAAAAGTGATTAGTAACTACACCAATCATGTTGCCGATACTCCTATTGATCAAGCTTTCAAAAAATTTGCCTGGAAAAAAAAGTAACAGTCACTTGCCTCAACCAATAACAAGTTGAGGCAATACTTTTCTAAAGAATAAATCAATTCTAAAATTATGAATTCATCAATCAGAAATAAAGCCGCTTTGAGAACAAATACAAACCGACATAAAGCATTTCCATCCATCCGAAGATCTGCTTCAAAGATCATCATTATTGCCATCTTTTTGCTAGGAATAAAAACATCGGTACAAGCCCAAGTAGGTAAACATTCTACTTCTGCACCAGCTCAAAACACAGAAAAAAACAGCTTACCAAAACCCAAAGTAATTGTATTCGATGTGAATGAAACCCTATTGGATCTGTCACCCTTAAAAAAATCAGTAGGTGAAGCCCTTAATGGCAGAGAAGATCTTTTGCCTTTGTGGTTTTCTAACATGTTGCACTACTCTTTGGTAGAAACATTAAGCGATAACTACCACCCATTTGGTGAAATTGGAACAGCAGCTCTCATGATGGTCGCAAAAACGCAAAATATTGATATGAAATATGAGGATGCCAAAACATCAATTGTAACGCCTCTTCGCTCCTTACAAGCTTATCCTGATGTGGTTTCCGGACTAAAATCACTTAACAAGGACACTTATCATATCGTTAGTTTAACCAATTCATCAGCCATAGGAGTTAAAACGCAATTTATAAATGCCGGATTAACCGATTATTTTGAAAAACGTTACACCATTGGTAGCATAAAAAAATACAAACCACATCCCGACACCTACCAAATGGTACTTGACGATCTTCAGGTAAAACCAGAAGAGGTACTAATGGTGGCTGCCCATGCATGGGATTTGGCAGGTGCTAAAAATGTAGGTTTTCAAACAGCTTTTATTGCCAGACCAGGAAAAGTTCTTTATCCAAATGTAAAAAAGCCCGATTATGTAGTTAAAGATCTACTAGAACTCGTCTCAATTCTTCAAAATCAATATTAACAACAAAATAGATTACCAATGTAAGCTTACGTAAATGCTTATGTTATTGCTATTTTAGTTTTACGTACAAATACATAGTTAACATTGATTTTTACAATCTATATGTATTAACAATTTTTTAACGGATTAACACTTGCCCGATATAAAGCGAATGCTTAGTTTTAAACGACCCAAAAAATAAATGGTCATGAGGTAAAAATACAAAGAACAAGAGCTCATTGAAAAGACAATGTATCTGTTACAACAAAAGGAACTAAATCAATTGCAAATGTTCCTGCTAAATGTAAACTTCACTTTTAATTCTGCTCGAGCAAAAGAAGAAACAAAAAGATAAATCAACACAGGCAAGATAGCTTATGCTGACTTAAAATACATATCAATTTTTGATTTGAGAAAGTGAAAATTCTAATGAATAATTAAATAATTCCATTTTAAAATGAGTAGTAAAATTAAACTAGATATTATCTCTGATGTTGTTTGCCCTTGGTGCATCATCGGCTACAAGCGACTAGAAAAAGCCATCAATAAAATGGAAATACAAAATCAAGTTGAAATATCATGGCAAGCTTTTGAGTTAAATCCCAATATGCCCCCCGAAGGTGAAGATATTCTTGATCATGTGAAACGAAAATATGGTAGTACTCCTGAACAATGGAGAAGTTCACAAGAAAACATAATGAAGCTTGGAGAAGAAGTAAATTTTACCTTTAATTTTAATGATGGGAAAAGAATTGTAAACACCCGAGATGCTCATATTTTACTTGCTTATGCTAAAGAATCAGGCAAACAAACCCAACTAAAAATGCGTTTATTCGAAGCCTATTTTAGCGAGGGAAAAAATGTTTCTGATCGGAAAATTCTTCTTGAGGAAATAAAAAATATTGGTTTAGATACTAATCTTGCCAAAGAGAGACTGGAAAACAAAATTTACCGAAATCAACTGATTGATCAGGAATCCTTTTGGAAAAATAAAGGCATCTCATCGATACCCACAATTGTTTTCAACCAATCTAGTTTACTTACTGGAGCTCAATCGGTAGCAGTTTACAAACACGTATTAACAGATTTATTGTATCAGAACAAACTGCACCTAACTGCCAGGAATCATGAAAATTCATACCAACTCACTGATAAAGATTAAGGGAAAAATGAAAATTGCTTTTATAGGATTAGGTATTATGGGGAGTAGAATGGCTGCTAATCTTGCAAAAAACAAGGTCGATCTTAGCGTATACAATCGAACAGTGAAAAAAATTGAAGCTCTCAATTTAAAGAATGTAAAAATTGCTGATTCGGCCCTGTCTGCCGTTAAGGATGCCGATATTGTTTTCAGTATGCTATCAACTCCTCAGGTAATCGAATCCTTATTCTTTGGAAAAGAAGGTCTTTTGCAGGGAATGAAAAAAAATGCAATTTGGGCCGATTGTTCAACGGTTAACCCTTCCTTTAGCCTAAGGGAAGAAAAGGAAGCCAAGCTCAATAACATTCGATTTTTAGATACACCAGTTTCAGGTTCAAAAATGGCAGCTCAAAATGCAGAACTCGTTTTTATTGTTGGTGGAGATGCAGATACCCTAAAAGAAGTCGCACCTTATATGGATATGATGAGCAATAATACCTTGCGAATAGGAGAAACCAGCAAAGGTGCTTCCTATAAAATGCTCATTAATATGATGATTGCTCAAACCATAGTCATTCTATCCGAAGCTGTCCTTCTGGGTGAAAAAATGGGTATTTCAAAGAAATTTCTATTGGATACAATTCCCAATTCTGTAGTTGGCTCACCGCTTTTAAAAATGAAGGCTCAGAGTATTAAAAATGACGATTACGAACCCTATTTCCCTCTGGAATTAATGCTAAAAGATTTGAATTTGGCAGATATTACAGCTACTGAAAATGAACAAACACTGTATTTGGCTAATCAAGCAAAAGAATTGTATGCCGAAGCAAGTAAATCGGGAATGGGAAGAATGGATTCAGCTGCTATTTATAAATACTTAGAACAGAAAAAATAGTAAGAGATACTACATAATTCTCACTTTAAATCTATTTATCAATGAAAAAGAGATTTTATTACGTAAGCATTATCCTGTTGATACTAGCCACTTCAGCATGTCAAAATGCAGAAAAAAAGACTGGCACTACTCTTCATGTCATTGCCTCATCAACAAAACAATGGACAGGGCTTGCGATAAGTTCACAGAATAGAATATTTGTTAACTATCCAAAATGGTCTCAGGATGTTCCTGTTAGTGTAGCCGAAATTGTAGACGGTAAAACTCGTGCTTATCCCAATGAAAACTGGAACAATAATGAAAATAAAGAAGCCTTTTTAGCCGTACAGTCGGTAGTGGTCGACAAAAAAAATCGACTTTGGGTTTTAGATACCAAAAATCCCTTTTTCAAGGGGATTGTAGAAGGTGGTCCTATTTTATACCAGTTCAATCTAAAAACTAACACCAAAGAAAAAGCTTACCGCTTTCCGAAAACATCATATCGTAAACATTCATATTTTAACGATGTGCGCATTGATACGAAAAGAGAAATAGCCTATATCAGTGACTCCGGAACAGGTGCTCTTATTGTTTTAAATTTAAAAACAGGTACTTCTCGTCGTTTGCTTGACAATCACTTTTCAACAAAAAGTGAATTAGATTCTCTAATTTGTGTTGGCCAAACTTGGAATAAATCAGTTCATTCCGATGGTATTGCTCTTAGTCCTGATTTAAATTATTTATACTACTCTGCTCTAACAGGGCATACTTTGTATCGAATTTCTACTTCAGTGCTATCTGATTTAAATCTTTCGAAGGAGCAAGTTGCTGATAAGGTTGAAAAAGTGATGTCTATTCCTGCAACAGATGGTATGTTATTCGATAAGGCAGGCAATTTATGGTTGGGCGGTTTAGAAAATAATTCAATCAACAAAATAAACACAAAAGGCACATTAATTCAATTGATTCAGGATAAATCTATTCGATGGCCAGATTCCTTCGCCGAAGACAGTAAGGGAAATATTTATTTCACAACTTCTCAAATTTATTTACCAGAAAATAAGCGTCAAGCCTACAAGCTAATTCAATTTAATCTTAACTAATCTAAAAAAACATCATGTACACAAAAAGCATTCTTGCGGCATTTGCCGTATTACTGATGACTACAGGTTGTCAAACAAAACCGAGTAAAAACGATAACACGAAAGAACCAAGCGCCATGGAAACTAAGAATAATACGGTAAAACCTTTAGACTCCTTGCTCAACACTAGACGGGTTGAGTTTGCTAAAGTAGCATCAGAAGAAAAAAAGAAAATTTACGGAAAAGGAACAGAGGCTGTAAAAAAATCGGGTATATTGGATAAAGCTCTCAATGTTGGAGATAAGGTTCCTGATTTTACCCTTAACAACCAAATGAGTAAACCCGTTGACTTATATCGTGAATTGGAAAAAGGTCCTGTTGTGCTTATCTGGTACCGAGGCGGATGGTGTCCTTATTGCAACATTACTTTGCACTACTTGCAAGAACGACTTCCCGAGATTACAAAAGCTGGAGGCTCACTACTAGCGCTTACACCTGAATTACCTGATAAATCGATGAATACTGCAGAAAAACACAATCTCGATTTTTTGGTGCTAAGCGATGTGAATAATAAAGTAGGAAAAGAATACGGAGTTGTATTTGAATTGACACCCGAAGTAGCAGCTATCTATCAGGAAGCATTCGATCTTCATGGCTACAATGGCGATGAAAGTAACGAATTACCACTGGCTGCCACCTACGTGATCGACCAAAAAGGAATTATTCAATATGCATTTTTAGATGCTGATTATAGAAATCGTGCCGAACCAGATGACATCATTGCTGCTTTGGAAAAGATAAATGCTACAAAATAATATTTGAAGATATGAATCCTGCTTCTTCTCACACAAGAGGCCGCGATCTGCAATTATTCCTGTAAAATTACGTAAATGGACAAACTAAACATTCTTTGGACCACCACCAATAAAGATACCGTACTCAATATGATTTCCATGTATTCAATTAATGCCTTGAGTAAGGGATGGTGGAAACAAGTGAATATTATCGTTTGGGGAGAATCTGCAAAACTCATAGCCGAAGATGATCAAATTCAATTGGAAGTACAAAAAATGCGTACTGCCGGCGTTACGATTGAAGCTTGTCGTGCCTGTGCCGATAGATATGGCGTAAGTGCTATTCTAGAAAAGCTGGAGCTTGATGTGAAGTACATGGGAGAATCCTTAACCACCTACATAAAGAGTGATGAAAAAATATTGACGTTATAAAAAGGCTCCATTTGCAATAAATTTTGAATCTGCTTTACTTGAATTCCTTCCGGTTTTTAAATTTAGCAACTAGTTATCGATCAAGTCTTAATTGATCGGTTACACAAACAATCACAAATGCAGAACTGCATTTGTGATTTGTTTTTAATAGTATGGATGTTTTACAATAGCTACAAATTTATTGGTTTTTCTAAACGATCGATTAGCTTTGGGTATAATTTAATAGCATGGTCAAGCAGAAAGCATACATCGAAAAAGAAGTCATTGAAATAACATATCGAAGACATTTTAAAAATTTTCCTTTAAACTAACCGGACAGTTAGTATCAAAAGGAAAGCTATTACTAATAATAAAAAAGTTTTACAATGAAAATGCCAGAAGAAGTCGTTCGCTTGTTAAACGACAAAGAAGCAACAAGAGTATTAACAACCGTATCTGCCGAAGGAGTGCCTCACTCAATTGTTGTTGGAAGTGCCATGGCTCCCGAAGCCAATTTAATTTGTGCTGCTGAAGTTTTAATGCAAAGTACTTCCAAGAATTTACAAGTCAACAAAACAGTAAGTGTACTGGTAGTGAAAGGGATGGAATCGTATCAGGTAGTAGCTGAAGTAAAAGGCCGCCAAACCGATGGGCCTCTTTTTGATGCCGCAAAAGACGAATTGGAAAAATTAGGATTGCCATGCCGCGGATTATGGCTATTCGAACCTATTGAGGCATTCGATCAGAGTGCTGGTGCCAATGCAGGAAATAAAATTGCCTAAGAAACACTCATACTATACAAGCAGCTTGCTTTTGGTTTCCCCCATCGTTTCGAATGGAAAAAAACCTTGCAAATTGCCTGTTGGATATTCCAGGCCTTAATTGCCATTGGGACAAAGCAGAAAACATCCCTGAACTCAAGTTTACAACACCAAAATAATCTCATCAGAAACAAACATTTATGATATTAGGAATTTCAGGCAGTCCCCGTCCCAATGGCATTTCTGCCAATGCCATAAAATATATTCTTTCGAAATGCGAAGGCGAAACCAAATACATTTCGCTGGCAGGCAAACACATTGGCGGCTGTATTAGTTGTTTGGGATGCACCAAAGACAATGAATGCATTGTGAATGACGATTTTCAGGAAATTGCCAATTTAATGGTACAAGCCGACGCTATTGTATTCGGAATACCAAACTATTACGATATTCCTAATGCTCTATCGCATAGCTTACTGGAACGGTGTTTTTGCTTTCGCCACCAGGGAGCTTTCCTACTAAAAGACAAAGCCGCCGTAATTTTTTCTACTGGCTATTCCAGCGATGAAGCAAACAGTCAGGTACTAAAAATTACAGATTACTTTTTAAAAATGAATAACATGAAAGTGATTTCTAAATTCTTGCTGGGTGCTTATTCTCAATGCTACACCTGTAAATACGGACTAACTTGTGAAGATGGAAATGTGGTGAAAAATCATGGTTTTGTCGATAAGATATGCCCTTCCATCTTACCCCCTAAATTCGAGCAACAGCCTGAATCGCTTCTAAAATGCGAAAATGCTGCACAATTACTCAATCAGATACAAGCCTAGGAAGCAGATAAAAAAGACATTCAAAAAGTACTAAATATGAAATATACTTTGGCATTCGATGTTTACGGAACATTAATCAACACATCGGGCGTTTTTGAAAACCTGCAGGTGCTCATTGGAGAAAAAGCCAAGCCTTTTATGGACAGCTGGCGAAACAAGCAGCTAGAATATTCTTTTCGCCGTGGACTAATGAGGCAATACGTTGATTTTTCGGTCTGCACCAAAAATGCGCTCGACTTCTGTTGCAAATCATACCAGATCAAACTCACCGATAATCAGAAAGAAACGCTCATGAATGCTTATAAGGTACTGCCTGCTTTCGCAGATGTGAAAGAAGGATTGCAAATACTAAAGAAGGCCGGACATCACTTGTACGCTTTTAGCAATGGAAGCAATAAGGCAATTGAGCAGCTTTTGGTAAATGCACAAATAAGACCTCTTTTTGATGGAATCGTGAGCGTAGAAGACATTCAAACCTTCAAACCCGATCCTCAGGTTTACGAGTACTTCAATCAGAAAACGCATTCTACAAAATCCGACTCCTGGTTGATCTCTAGCAATCCTTTTGATGTATTGGGAGCCCTTAAACATGGTATGCATTCGGCTTGGGTGCAGCGTTCTGAACGTTCCATTTTCGATCCATGGGAAGTAAAGCCAACAAGTACCATTCAAACAATTATAGAACTAAAAGAAAAGCTGGTAGCTAGCAAATAAGAACCATTCAATCAAAATCCGTAGAAATACCTATCAATACAGGTCTTTGGCTTGCAATTTTGAATCCTCTCTTTAGCGCTTTATTTTCAGGATGACTTGCGAGGCTGCAAAAAGATGGCTACATTCATATCTCGAAATTGTTTTTTAGCAGATATTTCTCTTCTATTCCGAGGACGAAACGCATAGCCAAACAAACAGTAAAGGAGCACAGCCCCCCAAATAAACTCCAAAATCCAAAACATAGCCCTATGAAAAAATACAGTCGGTTACTAATCAGCATCCTCATCCTACTTTTTTTAGTCAGCGAAAAACACATTTTCACACTTATTGATGCGACCTACTTTCGTGAAAATTCCGTTCTAGGGATCGTAAAACATGCACTTTACATTGCAAGTATCTCCTGGATTATTATCGAAACAATACGAATTTTTAAAAATCGATTGTTAAAAAAATACGATATCTCCGACGAGGACAATCTAAAATCCAGGAAACTGCACACGCAAATTAATATCATCGAAAAAGTAATTGTCTTTGTCATTATCCTCAGTGCCATTGGCCTGATTCTTCTTTCCATTGAAAGCATTAAAGAAATTGGCGTTGGGATTTTTGCCTCAGCTGGAGTCGTGGGAATCATCATTGGTTTGTCGGCACAAAAAATTGTTGGTGCCCTTTTGGCGGGAATTCAAATCGCAGTTGCCCAACCCTTTCGGGTAGACGATGCTGTGGTAGTAGAAAATGAATGGGGCTGGATAGAAGAAATCAACCTTACCTATATTGTGGTGAGAATTTGGGACAAAAGGCGTTTGGTGCTGCCCACAACTTATTTTCTTGAAAAACCCTTTCAGAACTGGACTCGTACTACCGCCGACATTATTGGCAGCATTTTTATATACACCGACTACCAAATTTCTTTCGATATTCTTAGAAAAGAACTCACCCAATTACTGGAATCGACCGACCTGTGGGATGGCGATGTGAATGTGCTACAGGTAACCGATTCGAAGGAGAGCAGCCTTGAAATACGAATATTAGTAAGCGCTAAAAACTCACCTACCGCTTGGGATCTTAGAGTCTACATACGCGAAAAAATGATCGAGTTCATTCAAAAAAACTACCCCGAAAGTTTGCCCCGAACCCGTGTCATACTCGAAAATAATAAGCAGTAAATAATCACCAAAAATTATACTATATAGAAATGAAAATAGGAATAATAGGAACAGGAGGAGTAGGAGGCTATTTTGGAGCCCGTTTAGCAGCAGCAGGAAACGAAGTTCACTTTTTAGCCCGAGGAGCACACCTAAAAGCAATTCAAGAAAAAGGGTTACAAGTAAAAAGTATAAAAAAAGATGTACTCATTCAGCCTGCACTTGCGAGCGATCTAATTTCAGATTTAAGCCAGTGCGATCTTGTTATTTTTGCATGCAAAGCCTGGCAAATTCGAGAGATTGCTCCTCAGCTTGCCCAAAGCCTGCAAAAAAAAGCATTGCTCCTTCCCCTTCAGAATGGTGTACTGGCAGCCGATGAGCTATCTGAATTCTTCGATCGAAAACAAATTTTAGGTGGACTGTGCATGATTTTTAGCTATATAGAAGCTCCGGGAATAATCAAGCACGTAGGTTTACAGGAACCCATGATTATTTTTGGAGAGCTTGACCAGGCAAAAAGTGAGAGATGCGAACTCATTCGCGAGCTGCTCAAAAAAGCAGATATCCGCTGCAAACTCAGCGATGACATTCAGTCCTCTATCTGGCAAAAATTCATTTTAATCTGCCTTAGCGGAGTTGGAACCATTGCTAATCAAGGCTATGGTCTAATTCGGGAAACACCCGAATCAAGAAGTATCCTAATTGATGTGCTAACTGAAGTAAGCCAAATTGCCAAAGCAAAAAACATCAATCTGCCCGAAAATATTGTTGAGAAATCTATGTCCATCATTGATTCCTATCCTGCCGATTCCATGTCTTCTCTGGCTAGAGATGTACTCAGCGGCAAAACATCCGAAATCGACTATCAGAATGGAACAGTAGTTCGATTTGGCAAAGAACTAGGCATAGCTACACCTGCCAACAAATTCGTTTTGGGCATGGTAAAATTATTGGAACAAAAACAGTTGGCTTAAAAATTTACAGAAAGAGTCTTGCATGAGTGAGACTCTTTTTTATTTTAAATCAGCTTAACCTCTTCGAAAAACTTGCACCATTTTTCTACAAGCAAACATAAAGCTACAGCACAAAATCCATCCATCGTATTTATATATTTATAAAAGATCTAGTAAGAAAAAAATTACTCATTAAGGTATCATGCACAATACGGAAGATCTTACTTCCATAAAAGCACATGTGAACAATAGCGATGAGCCCTGGTTAAGTATCTATAAAAAATGCTTGACTGGGAAGGATCCTCTCGGGATTAAACTCCAACACCTTTCAAGCATGTACATCACGTAAGTTATGGAGACAATAAAATTGGCGATCCGGAAATTGGCAGAGATGGCGAAGCTGCTTATAGTCTCGCTTTACAATAGATCATCACTGGAAACAAGGCATTAATTTGTATTCCTATCTAGATAACTGACTTTTGCATGGCTTTGAATATTTTGCAAATTAGTTCTGCAATAAATTTAAACATGCTCCACACTTTTAAATTTTTAGCTGTACTTATTCCCTGCCACAACCTTGAAACAGCTAGTATCGATAAATCTACTTACTGCAAAAATGGAAAAGTAAGTAAACAAGAAATATTGGTTTACTTATTTCAATAACTTCTATTTATACTTAAGGTTTCCTTATCAACAAAATGATTCAACTTTATTTTGGAATTTTTAGTGTCTTTATATGGTACAATACAATTTTAAATACCTATTTGTACTCTACTATTCAAAATTTAATAACGCAAGTCAAGCTCATTAATTTTAGACTAAGCACAAAAATACCAGACTAATACAAATCATTTAAAAACACAACAAACAATCTCATATCGTACAAACTAGACCCAATTTAAATAGACTAATTTTCTTAAAGGATAAATACAGTTCTTTATCGTTTACAAATAAACTGCATAAAGGCACAATATCAATATATTCAATATTTACGTGCAAATTCTATTTAACCCGCATCATTTTTGATCAGATCAATTTCGATAAAGCACAGACCCTTCAAATTTGCAAACAATGAAAAATCAACGTATATTCGTGCACGAACACGAAATTTAAAACAGTATAAATCAATACGATTATAAAAGAAAACTAATTTATAATTTAGGATTATGCCTTATTTATCCGTGCTCGAAAACGTTAATTTATTGAAATCTAAAATATCATGAAAGAATTTTTAGACAAGGATTTTATACTTGAAACCGAAACAGCAAAAAAACTATATCACGAATATGCAGCTGATCTTCCAATTATAGATTATCATTGTCATATTTCGCCGCAAGAAATTGCAGAAGATAAACAGTTTGACAATATGACTCAAATTTGGCTATATGGCGACCATTATAAATGGAGAGCCTTAAGAGCTAATGGAGTTAAAGAAGAGGGAATAACCGGAAAAACAACTTCGGACTGGGAAAAATTTAAAAACTGGGCCGATACTGTACCCTACACTCTTCGTAACCCCTTATATCACTGGACTCATCTTGAATTAAAAAAGCCATTTGGCATCGAAAAAATTCTAAGTCCAGATACTGCTACAGAAATATGGGATGAGTGTAATCAAAAATTAAATACTCCTGAATTTTCGTGTAAAAATCTAATCCGAAAAGCCAATGTTGAGGTAATAGGAACAACCGACGATCCTGCCGACTCATTGGAGTATCATAAAAAAATTAAGGATTCAGGATTTGAAACGAAAGTAGTTCCTTCCTGGAGACCAGACAAAGCAATGGCGGTTGATAATGTAGTAGAATACAATGAGTATATTAACAAATTATCAGACTCAGCAAATATAGCAATCCTCACTTTCGAAGATTTATTAAATGCCTTGCAAAAACGTCATGATTTCTTTGCCGAAATGGGATGCAAAGCTTCGGACCATGGTTTAGAAGAATTTTTTGCTGAAGATTTTACTCCTGAATTAGTATCTGCAATATTCTTAAAAATAAGAAGTGGCCTTGAGTTATTTAATGATGAAATTTTAATCTTTAAATCAGCAATGTTATACGAATTTGCAGTTATGGATCACTCTAAAGGCTGGGTTCAGCAATTCCATATTGGTGCTATTCGCAATAACAATACCGGAATGTTCAATAAGCTTGGTGCCGATACAGGTTTCGATTCTATCGCCGACAAATTGATTGCTAAAGACATGTCTAAATTTTTGAATCGCTTAGCAACAGAAGGAAAGCTTACAAAAACAATTTTATACAATCTTAATCCAGCTCACAACGAGGTTTATGCAACTATGATAGGAAACTTTCAGGATGGAGAAATTGCTGGTAAAATTCAATGGGGATCCGGATGGTGGTTCTTAGATCAGAAAGATGGAATGGAGAAACAAATGAATGCACTTTCTAACCTTGGGCTTTTAAGCCGATTTGTAGGAATGCTTACCGACTCCCGTTCTTTCTTAAGTTATTCTCGACACGAATACTTCCGCAGAATCCTTTGCAATTTAATTGGGAACGACGTTGAGAAAGGCTTACTTCCATACAATGAAAAGTTATTAAAAGAAATTGTACAAGGAATTTGTTATTACAATGCTAAAAATTATTTCAATTTTTAATCATATATATTACTACATAAAATGAATACGAATATAAAAGATAAAGTAGCCGTTGTTACAGGAGCTGGCGGAGTGATTTGTTCTACAATGGCCAAATCGTTAGCTGCAATGGGAGTAAAAACAGCATTATTAGATATTAATGCCGAAGCTGTAGAAAAATTAGCTCAGGAAATTGAAAAAGAATACAATGTAGCTTCTATTGGAGTAGCAGCAAGTGTTCTTGATAAAAAATCATTACAAAGTGCAAAAGAAGTAATCAACAATAAATTAGGAAGCATTGATTATTTAGTGAATGGTGCAGGAGGAAACTCACCACTTGCTACCGCTGGTGTAGACCAAATGGTAGATGCTGACCTTGAGAATCTTGATGAAACTTTTTTTGGAATGAAAATGGAAGGTTTTGATAAAGTTTTTGATTTAAACTTTAAAGGAACCATTCTACCAACAATGGTATTTGCAATGGATATGATCGAAAAGAAAGAAGGATCTATTGTAAATATTTCATCGATGAATTCATACCGACCACTTACTCGTATTGCCGCCTATTCAGCAGCAAAAGCAGCAGTTAACAACTTCACACAATGGTTATCTGTTCACTTCTCGAAAATGGGTGTTCGCGTAAACGCAATTGCTCCAGGATTCTTGTTAACAAATCAGAACAGATTTTTACTAACCGATGAAGAAACTGGAGAACCAACTGCTCGAGGAAATAAAATTATAAACAACACACCAATGGAACGCTACGGTACTCCTGAAGAACTACAGGGAACTCTGCTTTATTTACTTTCCGATTGGTCGGCATTTGTAACCGGAGTTGTTATTCCTGTTGATGGTGGATTTAGCGCATACAGCGGAGTATAAGTTGTTATAAAATATAGATTAGTTAGCTTAGTGTTTGATATTGCAAAACAGTTGAAGTATTTAAATTCTTCTCTGTTTTGCTTATCTATTTAAAAAAAAGAAAATGGCTTTAGAACAAACATGGAGATGGTATGGTCCTAACGATCCGATATCATTACAAGAAATAAAACAAACAGGAGCTACAGGAATTGTTTCAGCTCTTCACCAGATTCCAAACGGAGAGGTTTGGACCATAGAAGAAATTAAAAAAAGAAGTGCCGAAATTGAAGCTGCCGGACTGCGTTGGTCTGTTGTTGAAAGTGTTCCTGTTCACGAAGATATTAAAAAGAAAACTGGAGATTATAAAAAATATATCGATAACTACAAGTTAAGCATTCAAAATTTAGGTGCCTGTGGAATTGAAACCATTTGTTATAATTTCATGCCAGTATTAGATTGGTCAAGAACCGATTTAGCGTTTGAATCAGGAGATGGTTCGAATGCTTTGCGTTTTGATATGGATATATTCGCTGCCTTTGATGTTTTTATCCTGAAAAGAGAAAATGCAAAAGCTGACTATTCGGAAGAGATTTTGAAAAGAGCAGAAGTGAAATTCCAATCTATGACGACTGAAGAAATCGAGAAAATTACCAGAAACGTAATTGCCGGATTACCAGGAGCTGAAGAATCATATACCTTAGAAAGCTTTCAAAAAGTATTAGATGAATACAAAGAAATTGATGCTCCAAAATTAAAGAAACATTTGTTCGAATTCCTAAGCGAAATTATTCCAGTAGCAGAACAAGCAGGTGTTCGCATGGCTATTCACCCAGATGATCCTCCACGTGCTTTGCTAGGATTGCCAAGAGTGGTAAGTACAATAGATGATGCTGTTGAATTGACCAAAGTTGTAGATTCTGTTTCCAATGGAATTACTTTATGTACCGGATCTTTCGGAGCTGGTCATTTTAATAATCTTCCTGAAATGACAAAAATTCTTGCTCCAAGAATTAATTTCGTTCACCTTAGAAATGTAAGTAGAGATGCTGAAGGAAACTTCTTTGAGAACTACTTATTTGATGGCGACATTGATATTCCAGCTGTAATGAAAGCTTTATTGGTTGAAGAAAAAGAACGTAAAGAATCAGGCCGAAAAGACTGGCAAATTCCTATGCGTCCCGATCATGGTAACAAAATGCTGGATGATCTTCCAAAAACAACCAATCCAGGATATTCTTTGTACGGAAGAATGAAAGGTTTAGCAGAACTAAGAGGATTAGAACAAGGATTAATGGCTAGTCTTAAATAAAAACAAGACATACTCGTTTTAAACGATAAAAATTAGATTAAATCTTTAGCTCCAAATAAAGCATGAAAAAAATACAAATATTTTCTAAGCTACTTTTAGGTATTATCTCTTGCTTTCTGCTGTTTAGTTGTCAGGAAGTAAGCAAACACAAAACATTAAAATTAGCGCACGGATTAGATCCAACACACCCAGTTCATAAAGCAATGCTATATATGGGAGATGAATTGGAAAAAATATCCGATGGACAAATGAGTCTTGAAATTTATCCAAGTGGTCAATTAGGGTCCGAGCAACAATGTGTTGAATTAATACAATTGGGAAGTTTAGCCATAACAAAAGTTTCGGCTGCTATTATGGAAGGCTTCACCAATAATTATCAAGTACTAGGCTTACCTTATGTATTTCGTTCAAAATCTCATGCTTTTAAAGCTTTAGATGGACCAATTGGTGAGGAGTTATTAGCTTCTACCGAGAAATTTAATTTAAAAGGCTTATGCTTTTACGATGCTGGTGCAAGAAGCTTTTACACCATAAATAAGAGTATCGAAAAGCCAGAAGATTTAAAAGGATTAAAAATGCGTGTAATGAAGAGCCAAACAGCCATGAGTATGGTAAAAGCTTTGGGCGGCTCTCCAACACCTATTTCCTGGGGAGAATTATACACTGCACTGCAAAGTGGTGTTGTCGATGGAGCAGAAAATAACCCTCCCAGTCTTTATACCTCACATCATTACGAAGTCTGTAAAAATTATTCTTTAAACGAACACACCAGAGTTCCTGATGTTTTAATTATAAGCACTGTTGTTTGGAATAAATTAAACAATCAACAAAAAAAATGGTTGCAAATTGCGGCAAAAAAATCGGTAGCTAAGCAACGTGAACTTTGGGCAGCATCGGAAAAGGAATCTTTAGAGAAATTGAAAGAAAATGGAGTTAAGATTACTTATCCTCAAAAAGAACCTTTTGCCAAACGCGTTCAGAGTTTACTCGATTCTTATCAGGAACAACCTGAATTGTATCAATTAATCCAACGTATTCAAGCAACAAAAGACTAATACTGTAAACCCTATGACATTCAAAAATCAATTAGATAGAATACTCGAGAAGATACTTATTAGCCTAATGTGCATATTGGTGCTCGATGTACTTTGGCAAGTAATAAGCCGCTATGCACTGGCATCGCCCAGTTCCTTTACCGACGAATTAGCAGGTTTTTTATTAATCTGGGTCGGATTATTGGGAGCTGCTTATGTGGCAGGGCAAAAACAGCATTTAGCAATTGACTTGCTTTTGCAAAAATCGTCGCCAGCAAATCAAAAACACTTGCTTCGTTTTATTAATGTTTGCATTGCTTTATTTGCAATTGGGGTAATGATAATAGGCGGAAGCTGGTTAGTAATTACTCGCTTTCAGTTTAATGTTAACTCGGCAGCATTGCAAATTCCTTTGGGTTATATCTACCTAGTTTTACCCCTTAGCGGATTAATTACCCTTTACTACTCAATTGTATTTATTGTTGAACCATCAGAAGAATTGAACTAATGGAATATATTGGAATTATTGTTTTAATCACATCATTTTTATTCTTACTGATAGTTGGTGTTCCCATAGCTTTTAGCATTGGAATATCGGGCATATTAACCATGTTGGTAAGTATCGATTCATTACCTGCTTTTGCAACTTTTGCACAAAGAATGGCAACCGGATTAGATAGTTTTGCTCTCCTGGCAATCCCCTTTTTCATACTCGCAGGAAATATTATGAATAGTGGAGGTATTGCCATTCGATTAATAAATTTAGCCCGTATTTTAGTAGGTCGATTACCAGCCAGTTTAGCTTTTGTTAATGTGTTTGCCAATATGTTATTCGGAGCAATTTCAGGCTCAGCAGCGGCATCGGCATCGGCTATTGGTGCCATTATGGGCCCGCAAATGAAAAAAGAAGGCTACGACGAAAGCTTTAGTGCTTCGGTAAATATTGCATCGGCAACTACAGGTTTATCTATCCCTCCAAGTAATATCTTAATTGTGTATTCACTTGCTAGTGGTGGAGCTTCCATTACAGCACTTTTTCTGGCTGGATATATTCCTGGAATCTTAACCGGATTCTCTATTATGCTAACGGCAATGAGTATCTCAATTTATCAGAACAAAGGCATTAGTGCCATGCTAACAAGCCTATTAAAAGTTTTTATTGGCATTGCGCTTATCCTTTCGGTGATTTATGGCTTAAACCTACTAAAAGCAAGCTCACCAGCTGGATTTAAAGGTGTTAGCTCTACTCTTGCGGCTTTAGTAATTGGCTTTATAGCCTATAAATTACGCAATAAAGGCGCTGGCATGAAACGAGGAATAAAAATTTTATGGGATGCAATTCCTAGTTTATTTTTACTAATTATTGTAATTGGTGGAATTATAGCAGGATTTTTTACCGCCACCGAAGCTTCGGCCGTTGCTGTTCTTTACGCTCTTGTTTTAAGTTTAATCTACAAAGAAATTACAATTAAGGATATCCCAAAAATTGTACTAGGCTCAGTAAAAACAACTGCCATTGTATTAATTCTTGTTGCCACCTGTATTGGTTTATCATGGATTATGGCCTATGAAAACATTCCTCAAAATGTAAGTGCGGGTTTATTAGGACTAAGCGATAATCCAATTGTTATCTTACTTCTAATTAATCTTATTCTTTTATTTGTTGGTGTATTTATGGATATGACTCCGGCAGTACTCATCTTTACCCCTATCTTTTTACCAATCGTGGTTAATTTAGGAATTGATCCGGTACATTTTGGAATTGTTATGGTACTTAATCTTAGTGTAGGATTATGCACACCACCTGTTGGATCTGTTTTATTTATTGGATGCAGTGTTGCCAATATAAAAATACAGCAGGTTATAAAACCCTTACTTCCTATGTTTATAGCTATGATCGTATGCTTACTTCTAGTTACTTACATTTCGGACTTAAGTATGTTCTTACCTCGTTTTTTCGGGTTTTAATTAAGTATTAGTTTTGTAGTCGGAATTTATTTGGCAATTCCGACTACAAATAAATAACATAACCTATTAACTTAATTGCATAAAGGGAATAGAATGGCAAAAATTCGCATAAAAGATATAGCTCAACAAGCTGGTGTATCGGTAGGAACCGTAGATCGTGTTCTGCACAATCGCGGTGAAGTTGCAAAAAAAACAAAAAATAAAATTCTGGAAATTGCCAAAGCAAACAATTACCAACCTAACTTAATTGCAAGAGCATTAAAGTCTAAAAAAGAGTCGGTTTTTGTTTCCTTACTACCAACACCAACACAAGATGATATTTTTTGGAAAAAACCCCTTAATGGAATTAATGATGCTGCCTCTGAACATGAACAATTTCAGGTAGCTGTAGAAAATTTCTTTTTCGAATACAATAACAATCAGGATTTTATAAACCAAACCGAAGCAATCTTAGCAATAAATCCTTCCGGTGTTATATTCTCCCCTATTTTTACCAAAGAAAGTCTGAAATTTACACAACAATTAGCAAAAGAAGGTATTCCTTATGTTTTTATGGAATCAAAATTAAAAGACAGTAACTATTTAGCTTACGTAGGTAGTGATGCTTATCAGGGAGGAAGAGTTGCCGCCAACATTATTGACTTCGGTCTGCAAAAAAACGACGATATCTTAATTGTTAACATGGCCAAAAATCTTGAAAATGTTCTTCACCTTAATAAACGTACTCAAGGTTTCCTGAGCTACTTTATGGATAAGGGTAAAAATGAAGGACTCAAAATAAATCTGGAAATTTCGAGTTCAGACAGCAAACAAATTAAAAACAGACTTGATTCTGTTCTTAAAACCAATAAAAATATAAAAGCAATATTTACAACAGGATCGAAAGCCTACAAACTAGCCAAATACCTGCAGAAGGAAAATCTAAATAATATTATTTTAATTGGATTCGATCCAATAGAACAAAATATCAAATACCTTAACAATGGAGCTATTAACTTCCTTATCGGCCAACACCCCTATCAGCAAGGATTTAAGGCATTTAAAAAATTATACGATCATGTAATTCTTAATCATGAAATTACAAAAGATGAAATTTTACCCTTCGATATCATTAACCAGGAGTGCATTAATCTGTATCAGTTTTAAACTAAAAAAAAGGAATATTTATCTTCCTATATCTGCACTTATTTACTGCCAAAATATTTAAATCACCACAATATTGTTTATAATAATTATAAATAATATCTCACATCTAAACTCACTTTTCTTCTTCTATTTCAATCTAAATAATTGAAAAATCGCTGAATCTACTGCACTTTAAACTAATTCTTACTATACATATATGAGCTTCGTTTTTAATGGACAGTAAACGAAACAAGCACAATTAAATTTGCTAATATTATAAAAGTAGATTACCTTCGTGTCCGAACACGGATCAAAGAGCAGTAGTTTTATTTGAAACTTATGGAAACGTTTCAAATTATTTTTTCAAATTTTCCGTGTGCGCAAACGTAATTTTTATAGAAAAATTTTAATGCAAGAAATAAGCGATAAAATCGCAAATAAATATTTCAATTTTTAATCATAACGAAACAATATTATAAAGATGAACAAAGTTGTAACTTTCGGTGAAATCATGTTAAGACTTGCAACTCCGGGATATGCAAGATTTTCTCAGGTAGATAATTTTAATGCAACCTATGGTGGTGGAGAAGCTAATGTAGCAGTTTCTTTGGCTAACTATGGCTTAAATGTTGATTTTGTAAGTCGTTTACCACAAAATGATATCGGACGTGCTTGTATGATGGACCTAAGAAAATATGGTGTTAACATTGATAACATTGTATGGGGTGGAGATCGTTTGGGAATTTATTTTCTTGAGACAGGTGCTGTAAGCCGTGGTAGTAAAGTTGTTTACGATAGAGCTCATTCTGCAATTTCCGAAATTGAATCAGGAATGATCGATTGGGATAAAGTATTTGATGGTGCAAGCTGGTTTCACTGGACAGGAATTACTCCTGCAATATCGCAAGGTGCTGCTGATGTTTGTTTAGAAGCTATTAAAGAGGCAAATAAAAGAGGAATTACTGTATCAACAGATTTGAACTACAGAAAAAATCTTTGGAAATATGGTAAAACTGCCGATCAGGTTATGCCTGAATTAGTTGCTGGTTGCGATGTAATTTTAGGTAATGAAGAGGATGCCGAAAAAGTTTTAGGTATTCAACCAGAAGGTGTTGATGTAACTGGCGGACATGTAGATGCTGAAGCATACCTTTCTGTATCTCAGCAAATAATGAAACAATTCCCTCGTTGTAAAAAAGTGATTACTACTTTACGTGGATCAATTAATGCGAATCACAACTCATGGACTGGCGTTCTTTACGACGGAGAAACATTGTTTAAAGCAAACAATACTTACCAAATTACTCACATTGTTGACCGTGTAGGTGGTGGAGATTCATTTATGGGTGGTTTAATTTATGGATTAATTACATGGCCTAAAAATGATCAAAAAGCATTAAACTTTGCTGTTGCTGCTTCATGTCTTAAACATACTGTTTATGGCGATTACAATCAGGTAACTGTTGATGAGGTTGAGAAACTAATGGACGGTGATGCTTCTGGTCGTGTGGCAAGATAAATATTAATTATAAATAATGAGTTGTGAATTCAATTTCATAAATAACAACTCATAATTACATAAAGAAATGGCTAGATTTTCAAGAATAGAAGTTGCATTAAAAATGAAAGAAACAGGAATGATTCCTGTATTTTTCAACTCGGATATTGAGGTTTGTAAAAACATATTAAAAGCATGCTATAGTGGTGGTGCTCGTTTATTCGAATTTGTAAACCGTGGCGATTTTGCTCACGAAGTTTTCGCAAAATTAAACAAATGGGCTGCCAAAGAATGCCCTGAAATGATGTTGGGTGTAGGATCAGTAATTGATGCCGGTACTACTTCATTATACCTTCAATTGGGTGCAAACTTTGTAGTGTCACCAATTTTAAATGCCGAAATGGCTAAGGTTTGTAACCGCAGAAAAGTAGCATGGTCACCAGGATGTGGTTCATTAACAGAAATTTCTTATGCAGAAGAATTAGGTGCTGAGGTTGTTAAAATTTTCCCAGGAGCACAAGTTGGTGGTCCGGAATTTGTAAAAGCTGCAAAAGGTCCATTCCCATGGTCATCTATTATGCCAACAGGAGGTGTTAAACCAGAAAGAGAAAATTTAACTGCATGGTTTAAGGCTGGTGTACATTGTGTAGGAATGGGTTCTCAGCTTATGATTAAAAATGCTGATGGTTCATTCGATTATAAGGCTATTGAAGAGGCTACAGCAAATGCTATTTCAATTATTAAAGAGATAAGAAAATAATAGTAAGCAGATTGTACTGCTTAACTATTTACTGCGCTTAAATAAAGCACATATTGTAAATTTAGCTTTTTAAGTTTCAATTATATAATTAGTCAAGGTTAGTGTGATAGTAAGGCAAAACGGATTTGAATACAATCACCTCATCCGTTTTGCCATATCACTTTTAATGGCACAGTAAACGTTCAAAAATTTAGTAATCTTTAATTTTGTGACAAAATTGATTTTATTTTTTGTTTCATAATTGTAACAATTAGGTTAGCACAAAAGGAAAGAGTTCTCTCTTTCCTTTTTTTCTTTAAATATGAGGAATACCAATAGGTTTTTACAAAGCTGTTTATTTTTTGACTAATTAAAAATGCCACTTTTAGTTTACCAGATTTATTCCTTTTTCCAGAAATTAGAAATGAAATTTTAATGATAAAATGGTAAAAGCAAAAATACGCATAAAAGATATAGCTGAGCAAGCTGGTGTTTCGGTAGGAACAGTAGACCGAGTTCTTCATAACAGAGGAGAAGTTGCAGAAGAAACAAAAAAGAAAATTTTAGAAATTGCTACAACCAACAACTACCAACCCAACCTTATTGCTCGTGCTTTAACATCGAAAAAACAATGCATTTTTGCTGCCCTACTCCCAACTCCAACCGAAGAAGATATTTTCTGGCGCAAACCTCTGGATGGCATAAGTGAAGCTGCTGCTGAATTGTCACAATTTCAAGTTAAGGTTGAAAAATTCTTCTTTACTCATTATGACGAAGATGATTTTATTCAGCAAACCAATGATATCCTTAAATTAAAACCTGCAGGTGTTGTATTTCCACCAATATTTAAAAAAGAAAGTTTACAGTTTATCAAAAAACTAGAAAAAAATGGAATTCCCTATGTTTTTCTTGAGGCCAAAATAAAAGAATGTAACTACCTGGCTTATGTCGGCAGCGATGGTGTTCATGGCGGTAGAGTTGCTGCAAATATCATAGACTGTAGTATCCCCGTAAGTGGCGATATTTTAATTATTAATTTAGCTAAAGACCTGGAAAATGTTCACCATTTAAATAATAGAACTCAAGGGTTTTTAAGCTATTTTGTGGAATACGGCAATAATAAAGGACTTAAAATCAGCATTGAAATTCCAACTTCCAAATCGACCGTAATTAAAGAGAAGCTAGACGATATTCTATCAAAAAATAGAAATATTAAAGCCATTTTTATAACTGGATCAAAAGTTTATAAAATTGCTGAATACCTAATAAAAAACAAGTTAGAAGATATCGTTTTGGTTGGCTTCGATCCTATCGAGCAAAATATTAAATACCTAAATCAGGGAACCATAAAATACCTAATTGGCCAACATCCTTATCAGCAAGGATTTAAATCGGTAAAAAAATTATTCGAGCATGTAATGCTTCACAAACCAATTTCCCGAGACGAAATTTTACCTGTAGATATTATTAACAGAGAGAGTTATAAGCTATAAATTGAGTCTATCGATTTTTTTAGTCACCAATAAATATTACAAAAAAACAGTCTTCCCGAATAAAGAAGACTGCTTATAATAAATTAAAATCGACTAATTAAATACCCAATTCTTTGAATAAAGTAATCAACTCAGAATTTGATGGTCGAGGAGCACTCTTGCTTACTATATTTCCTTTTGGATCAATCAAAATAAATCTCGGAATACCTGAAACAGCATAATCATCAGTAAACTGCTTATCCGAAGCTATTAGCTGAACTCCACCTAATTCTTTGTCGGTAACCATTTTTTTCCATTTGTCTTTATCCTGATCAACAGAAATACTTACAAACTCGATGTTTTTGCCATGGTATTTATGCTCTACTTTCTGAAGATGAGGAATTTCCCCCCTACACGGTCCACACCAGGTTGCCCAAACATCGATATAAACATACTTTCCTTTAAAATCGTCCAAAGAAGATGTACCTCCAGCGCAGTTTTCGTAGTCAACAAATTTAGGCGAAGGCATTCCTTTATCCAGTTTGCAAACTTTATTATACAGTTTTGTAACTTCTTCCATCTTATCTTGTTCTGTACACCCTTTCTTAAACTCTTCGTATAAAGCATCTTTATCTTCTGCATTTGCTAAATTCTGAAGCATGGTAATGTGTCCAAGCTTATTTTTTAGATATTGATTTTCAATAGAATTCAACACCTTCATGAAACCCAATATCGGAGAAGACAAAGCTTCTTTTTTATACAGCAAATTTCCTTTTACAGTAGCATATCTTCTGGCAAAAATGTAAAATTCGCTTGAATATTCAGCTAGTTTTTCATTGGTCAAATCCACTTTATCAAATTCAGCCAAAAACATTGCCGATGGCTCATAAGAATTATCCTGCGCCATGTATGGATGATAGCTTACATAGGTAGTTAAACTTGAATAATATTTGTATTCAACAGCTTTTCTTTCCATCTCTTTTAATGAGTTTGGAATATCAGTTACTTTTTCGAACTCACTCATTAACTTGACTGTACTCTCTTTCGATTTCTTCATAAAATCAGCTTCGTTAAGAGTATACAATTCTTTCATGTTTGCTCTTTCGGCATTTCGCATTTCTGTTTTTACCTGAAGATAGTGATTGAAAGAAGCCAAATCGCCAGCAAATTTTAAAGTATTTTTAAAGTCTTTAGCATCAGCCGTAATTTCAATTACATCTCCTCCAAGTGCATACAAATCAACATTGTTTCTTTCAAAATAAAAGCTATTTTTCCCTTCTTTAAGTGTATCCTGAAAAAAACCATCTTCATTTAGCTTTACAGGTATTGAACCTCCCTGAAACATAAACCTCTCGCCATTGTAATTTTGAATGTTTCCTTTTACAATTACATAATCAACATTCTCTTTGGAAGTACATGAAATCATTATCATTAAGGATAATGATTCCTAGTAGTAAATTTATTTTCTTCATTTTTAAAAGTTTATATTTTACGAATAAAACCTATCTTGCAATTAACTTCTCAACTTCGTGATAAAACTCTTCTGATTCACCTACCGAACGATATAATATCTTTCCATTTCTGTCCAAAAGAATTTTGGTTGGATATCCTTGTACATTGTATTTAGCAACAAAATCTTGCTCTCCTTTACCCACAAGAATATTTGGCCAATTCATGCCTTTTTTCGTCATACACTTCTGAACTTTCGCAACATCATTATCCTTAGCAAGACCTACAATCTGAAGTCTATCGACATGAGCATCGCGAAACTTTTTCATTTCTGGCACACCAGCTAAACAAGCACCACACCATGTTCCCCAGAAATCAATAATCACATATTTCCCTTGTAATGACTCAATATTGAAGTCAGTATTATCCAGTACATTCGTTCCAGTAATTGCAGGTGCTTTCATTCCAATTCCTGTTTCTTTATAACCTTTAACTCTACTTGCTAAAGACTTATAATAAGAAAGACCTTTATACTTATCAGCATCAACCTTTTCCATTAGCTCTGCTACTTTTTCCATCTCAATTTGAGAGCGAATAATCATATCTTCCATCAACCAAAGTCCGGCAATCGAAGAAGCATTTTGAGCTAAAAAGTCCATTCTTATTTGTTCAATCCTTTTCCCAAGCTCTTCACTTTTCTTTTCGTCAGCTTGTTTAACCGCAGCACTTAATGTTGTATCTTTTGCATGTTTAATCATTAGGTTAACTACCTCATTGGTAGGTGGAGAAATCTTCGAATTTAACTTCGCCATTAACTCATTCTCCGGATCACCTGAAGGATACGCATCGCAAAAATCCTTTGCTTCTCCATTCACCTTAATATCTGCTCCTGGGTAAGCAATATAAGATAACAATACACATTTTGTTGGAATATAACCACGATCAACCATTTTCATCAACTTATCTGTACGAAATGACATAGCAAGAACTTTAGGTTCATCTATGTTTCCAGAGTAAGTAAAAGCTCCTTTTTCAAATCTAACAGAATCGATCCTAAAGCCTCGTTCTGCATTCTCATCCTCAATAAAAATATTTCCATTTATCTTATCCAAACCTTTAATGGTTCCTGATATTTTGTACTCTTGTGCTTGTACTCTTAAAACTGACAGTGCCACCAGACACAATAGGATTAATTTCTTCATTATTTTTTCTTTTTTACATTAATTACTTCCAATTATCTAGTGTCCAAAAAGTTCTTCCAACTTTTTATCTAAACTTTCTCCTCTAAGATTCTCTCCAACAATCATCATATTATCATCAATTAAATAAGTTGTTGGTAAACCTTTTATACCGTATAAATCGGCAACTTTTCCTGATTTCTTTCTTTTAGCATTACTACGAGGATCAAACACATGATGCCACATTTCTGTTCCGTCTTGCTTTACAGCTTTTCGCCACTTCGCATCGGTATCACCAGTGGTAACACACACCACTACAAATCCGTCTTTTTTGTAGTTCTCATACAAATGTTTTACATGTTTCATAGACTTTCTACAGGACCCACACCAGCTTGCCCAAAAATCAAGTAAAATATACTTTCCCTCAACCTCCGATAGGGTTAAAGATTTGCCATCAATAGTCTGTAGAGTAAAATCCAAAATATTCTTTCCTACTACAAGTTTATTGGCATTACTATTTATCGTATTCTCAAAAATTCTGTAGTAACATGTATTCTTTGCATCTCCTTTAAAAGATGAAAAAACTTCTTTCTGTTTTTCTGGAGAAAGCCCCATAAAACTTCCCCCAATGATCCAAGGTGACGATGCAGAACTCGGATTATTTTTCACATGAGAAAGTGCAACTTTTGTCATTCTATTATTCCGCTCAGTAAACAAAGGATACAATGTGGTTTGCACCTCATTTACCAACTTTATTACCTCTTGTACACCCTCTTTTGTTGACTGATCGATTTCTTTCAATTTATTGTTGTTATCAACAAGTGGTTGGTATTTTTCATCTGCAATAATGGCTTCCATTTCTGCATTGGACTTCATATACAAATCATTACTTACACTACCAGTAACAATTGAGGTGTGCAAGTAATCTGTTTCCTGATTAAGATCCATTGATAATTCCATTTCAGAATTTTCAAGGATAAATGAGGTTTGCACTTTTCCTAATTTGAGAATAACCATGTCGGGATGTTCTATTTTACCCTTAAATGTGAATTTCCCCTCAACAATTTGAGTTGTATCTGTGAAAATGACCTTATCAAGTAATTTATCTTCTATACTCATAGTCACAATTCCATCAGGAGCTCCTTCAACAACACCGTTTAAAATATAACCGTCATGTTTCTCTTGCGTTCCACAAGAAATAATCGAAAATCCAATGCCAATGCAAAGAATTAGTAATTTAATTTTAGTTTTCATCTTTATATCTATATTAATGCGTTAGGTATTTCTTATTAATATCCGTAAAGTTCTTCCATCTTTTTATCCAAGGCTTCTCCTCTTAATTGACGTCCAAGAATAACGCCATTTTCATCTAACAGAAAGGTGCTTGGTAAAAATGGCACTGCATATAATTTTGAAACTTTACCGTATTTATGATCTCCGCCTCCATCATCAAAAACATGATTCCAAACGGTCTGATCTTTTTTAATAGCCTTTAACCATTTCGATTCTACATCGGCAGCACCAACACCAATAACTTCAAACCCATCCTTATGATACTTTTTGTATACTTCTTTTAAATGAGGAAAGGAAGCTCGACAAGGACCACACCAAGAAGCCCAAAAATCAACAAATACATATTTCCCTTTTACTTCTGATAAGGTAAGCGTTCCACCATTATTAGTAGGTAATGTGAAATCGGGTGCAGTTGCTCCTATAGCCAATCGTTCGAAAATTTCCTTATATGTTTTAGTATAGTAATCGAACATTGCTGTATGCTTCGCCTCTCCTTGAAAGATAGGATAAACAACTTTCATTTCTTCTTTAGACATTCTTCCTTCGCTAAACTGAAAACTTAACACATAAGGAGCTAAGACTGAATTTGGATACTTTTTAACAAAATCCATTTTAAGCTTTTTTCGTTCGGCATAACGTTCGTTGCTTAAACTTTCATATTTGGAAAAACGCTCTTTGTACTTTTGAATCAATTCTTCATCTTTAGACTGATAAGCTTTTATCATTTCAGCTCTTAAACCTGTAAATACCGCATATTTTTCCTGATTAAACAGACTGTCTTCTTTACGATTCTGAAGCTCTAGCAAATCGTTTAAGTTTGATCCAATTACTTTAGTAAATATTCGATCGCTTCCTGACTGCTTCTTTGATACATCTAGATTTAATGTCATTGCACAATTTTCAAGAATAAAATCGGTATAGTATTCTTTCCCAATCATCACACTAACCTGATCGGCATGAGCAATTTTTCCTTTCAATTGAAATTTGCCATCCTTAATTTGCGCACTATCTATAACAACAGGCTTTACATCTCTATAAGTATAATTAATTTCAAGTATTTTAAGCATACCAGAATCTAAACCTTTTACTGATCCTTTAATGGTATAACCATCATATTTTTCTTTTTGTTGGCAAGAACTTGCCAACAATACAATACTCATGCAGAAGACAAGTAAAGGAGATATTTTTGTATGTTTCATCTTTGTTATTCTTTACTTCAAATTTTTATCAATCAACTCATATAACTCGGCTGTTCCTGGTCTTGGAGCTTCTCTTCTAATCAATAAGCCATCTGCTCCAATTAGAATATAACGTGGAATACCTTGAACCATTAAATCCTTTTTGAAAGTATTTTTGTTGATTGAAGTATTCAATTGTATTCCGGTAAACAAACCACCTTTATTCTCGTTCACTTTTCTCTTCCATAATTCCACATCTTCGTCTACTGAAATACTAAGAAATACAATATTTTCACCTGCATATTTTTCTTTTAGTTTATTGAATTTTGGTAACCCTCTAACACAAGGTCCACACCATGTTGCCCAGCAATCCATCATCACCATTTTTCCTTTAAAATCAGATAATGAAACTTCTTTTCCATTAATATCGAATAATGTAAATTGAGGAGCAGGTTTACCATTGGCATAAGCATTTTGCCCTGCTTTGTAGTCTTCAAATCTTTTTAAACTTGCTTTATCTTTTACTTTCTGATAGATAACCCCTTCCAAGTAGGATTTAATGGCTTCATCATTAGCTCTCATATAACTAATAGTTAACCCATTAATCATATCATTCTTTATTAAAGTTGGGAAAGTACAAGTATCTAAGTAGGCTACATTAGCCTTAAAGTACTCCATCGATTCACGTTCATATTTCGATAGAACAGAACCCATTTTTTCATAATAGCCCTCTCTTACATACATCGCGTATCGAGAACTCTTATGGTAAAGGTCGAAGTCGTTTTTAGGAATTTCATTTTTGAAATAAGCTTTGAATTTTGCAGGAACAGTCCAATCTTTATCAGGACTATACCCAACATAAAGTATACTCAGGTTTTCTTTTTTTTGAGCCTTTGCAGAAATCACAGAAATAATAACGAGGCATAATATCGATACTCTCTTGATCATAACACAATGAGTTAGTGGTTAACATGAAATGTGCAATTCTTTTTTGCACAAAATTAATAATGGGTATAGGTAAGAAGGTAGGTTATTTAAATATTAGCCTGTAGTCAAAGGACACAAGGCAATGGGCAATACATTGAGATACTCCAATTGCACTGAGAGCAAAAAACAAGTGTTTAAGTGTTAACTTAAACACCTGAATTATCAATTCATTGCTACATACAGAATAAATTATCTGCAAAATACTAATAAGTGTTTTGCTCAAGAACACCTTGTGTTACATCAATATCAGATTGAGGTAATGGACGAGCAAACTTTCTTGATTTCTTATCAAGTGTTAATGTTTGAGCTCCCTTAGATACTTCAATTACATGCTCGCCTACAGGATAAAACTGTCTTGTCATAACAACATCATCAGCAGCATAACTGTTGTTATTAAATCGACGTACATCGATAAAACGCTGAGTAAATGGTAATTCTCTTCTACGTTCTTCCAAAATCTTCGCAATTGCCTCATCTTGAGAACCAGCAGACAAATTAATTGCAGATGCATCAGCTGTATTTAGTATACGCTTTGTACGTAATAAATTAACAGTTGTCATAGCTTCAGCCACCTGATTTAAACGTGCTTGACACTCTGATTTAATTAATAACATTTCTGCTACAGTAGGTCCACTTGGTATTTTATCGAAAAAGAAAATATACGCAGGATATTGAATCGTTAGTCCTCTATCATAACTGTAATTTTCAACCATATGATACTTATATCTCAAGTCATTGGCTTGGTCATATAGTGATAATAATTCCGGAGAAGCCCAATAATTCCGATGGCCATTATAAAGGAAACGGAAATAATACAGTTCTTTCCATTCCATACGAATTGCCGCTGCTCCTTGAGCATCATTTGTCATTGGAAACAGAACATCTAGAGTACCACCTGCTCCGTCTGGGACTGAATAAGGAATAGTTGAATAAGACATATCCGTATTATAGTCCATCATTTCATCATGACCACTTAAAGCCGCCTGTGCATAAGATTGTGCTTTCGCATAATCATTCATTACCAAGTATACACGAGCAGCAAAAGCATTCACTGCAGGAGCACTTGCCCTCCATGTTCTGTAATTCTCACCAGACAATTCTAAATCACGATTCAATTTTAACGCTTCTTCCAAGTCAGCTAGAATATAATCCCAAGTTTCCTGTAGAGTAACTCTTTCAGCTGATTCTTCAAAACTAGTAGACGCCTTAATTGGTAATCCCATCTCATCCATATTTTCAGTAGCATATGGAAGACAATAGGTATTTACCATTTGAAAATAGCTATAAGCGCGAATAAAGTGAGCTTCTGCCTTTAGATTTAATTTGTCTTCATCGGTACCAGAAACTTCAGATAAATACTCTAAAACTAAATTGGCAGAAAAAATCTTCTTCCATTCTGCAGAATAATAACCTCTATCCTCTTGTACAGGTAAATACTCAACATCCCAAGTTGCATAATGGGCATTCCCCATTGTATAAACACTTGGATTATTATCGTATAAAGAAGTTAACAAACCAAAATCATCGCTTCCGAAAATCAAATCATAATTTTCCTCTGCATTAAACTGCGTATAATCGTTTAATAGAAACTCTAGATGTTCTACTGTTGAAGGAACTACAGACTCTGATTTATTAGGTGGTTCATTTAGAAAGTCGTCGCAAGAGGCAAATAAAACCACTGACGCGATCAAAATTAATATATATTTTTTCATCATTATAATCTTTAATATTTAATTATAAGCTAACTCTTAAACCAAAAGTAAATGTCTTCTGTGGCTTAATTGATCCCATAGGATACTCTGGATCTTCATCAAAATCATTCCAAAGAATTGTTCCCAAATTATTCCCTTGTGCATAAGCTTGAACTCGGCTTAAACCTAATTTAGATGTAAATCTCTTTGGTAAATTGTAAGTTAAATTTACTTCCTGCAAACGAATATGAGATGCCGACTCAGTTAAATATGACATATAAGGAACATAGCTGTTATAAACATAGTAGTTGCTCTCGTTCGTTGGAATTGGTACAATCTTATTGGGATCGCCATTAACAACCTCCGAAAATTTATTATTCACCACTGTATTACCTCCCCATAAAGGCTTATAATCAAAACCATGACGTCTGTATTTATGACCAAATTTACCAGTAACCAAGAAAGATAAATCAAAATCGTAAATCTTAAATGAATTTTGGAAACCAACAATATACGGAGCAACTGAAGTTCCTTGATTAGACATATACTTTCTTGCATCGTTGCCTGGAGCATATGCTGTAATTGGATAAACAGCTCCATTCTCACCGTGAATGCTAGGTTTTATTAAAGGATCAGAATCTGTTCCAACATTAGTCATACCTGCATAATCATATGCCCAAATCGAATTGACATCCATACCTTCAGAATAAGCATTTGTTCCACCCATAAACAAATCAAATTGGCTATAAGTTGCCTTAAAGAATTTGGTAATTTCATTCTTATTGTAAGCAAAGTTTAAGTTCCCAGTCCACTTGATATCATTACCCATAACTGGCAATGTGGTACCTAACTTTATCTCGATACCTTTGTTGACCATTTCACCATTGTTAAACTTCTGTGTGCTTGTTCCGGTCATAGAAGGCACCGACTGATTAACAATTAGGTCTGCACCTAACTTATGGTATACCTCAACTGAACCATGTAATTTTGAATTTAAGACAGCAAAATCAACTCCAAGGTTAATATTTCTAGTTTTCTCCCAACGAAGAGTAGGGTTACCAAAATTAGATATCTTAGCGGTTGTTTCAAGTGAATATCTATCTACAGCTCCTTCAATAGCTAATAATGGATATGGAGAAGTAGATGGGTCAAAATTACCAAGGTAACCAAAAGTTCCACGCATTGTCAAACGATTCAACCAATCAACATCAGAAAGGAAATCTTCCTTAGACATTTGCCAGCTACCACCAACTGACCAGAAAGGAGAATAACGATACTTCGAATTATCGGTAATCAAATTCGATGCATCGGTACGATAACTACCTGTTATACTATACTTGTCATTATAAGTATAAGAAAGGTTAGCAAACAAAGAATACTTTCTTGCAGTTGCATAAGTAAATTCGCGTACATCATCTAAAGCAATTGGATAATAACCATACATCAGTGGAGTGCCTAACCACATAGAAGCGTAGGCATCATAAGGTTTCTTTAAACGACCTACTCCTATTCGCTCATCATTGTAATAACCGAATGTGTCGGTTTCATCGCTTCTTTCAATTACTCTATTACTAATTTCTGTACCAGCAATAAAGTTAATAGAATGCTTCTCGGCGAAAGTTCTATTAAAATTCAACTGATTACGCCAGTTGTAATACTTAATGGTCGTGGTATTTTCTGTTAAACCACCACCATTAGGCATAATTGGATCAACAACTCCAGTATTTTGATTCCATGAAGATGTTTCATTTACCATCTTTCTCATGGTGAATGAATTTGCTCCAAAAACATTTTTGTTCTTTCTTACCAAACGCTCATACAATACTTTAGTATTAAAATTAAGGCCTTCCATCAATCTGAAATTCAATCCTAATTGAACTCTGGCATTTAATTCTTCAATAGTAAAATCTCTTGCTCCTAATTCCTGAATAGGATTATAGGACCAATCTGAATAAGAAAAATTCTCAGTAGGAACCAATCCATTTAAAACAGGTGTGTAATAAAACAGATTATTAAGATTAGCCTGACTTCCATCTTCGTTCAATAACATCTCATAGGGCTGTAAACCTGTCATCATACCATAAGCACTATATTGCGAAACAGAAGGATCGCTATTCTGAACACCATTACGATCACGAGAAGAATACTGCATCATTCCCGAGAAATCAAAATCTAACCATTTAGCTAATTTTGTATTATTGCGGAAGTTAACAACTGCTTTTTCAGAATCGTTCCCTTTGAAATTATCTTTTCCTTTTTCGTACATCAATGAAAGAATATTCGATGTTAGTTCCGTACCACCAGAAATGCTCAAACTGTATTGTTGAGTAAATGGATTCTGCATCAATTTATCTTCAATCTGTCCTCTGTTATCTAATCCTGCTAATCTGGTCAAACCTGCATTCATTTCATCTTCACTTATAAGATTTAATCGTTGCTGATTCATCAGTAAAACTGCCTGCGAATGTGCCGTTGCAGCTGAATATGTCGAATAAGATGGTAATGTCCAAGGTGTATTTGTCGTGTTCATCTCGAACATTTGCTTCTCATATTCAATTGTCTCTGCACTTGAGGCTTTGGGATTGAGATAATCAAAATCTACCATTGAAGAGGTTTTCACGAATGTAGAAAAATCAACTTTTAGTTTTCCTTTCCTCGCTTTTTTTGTTGTAATCACAATAACACCATTTGCAGACTTTGCTCCCCAGATCGATCCGGCAGCTGCATCTTTCAATACGGTAATACTCTCAACATCATTAGGATTAATTGTACTAAATGGATCAAACCTAGATACAAGCTGTCCATATTCGTTATAAACGTCTTCCTGCACAACAGGAAATCCATCCACAACAACCAGTGGCTGCGCATCACCATATAAACTTGATTGTCCGCGAATTTCGAAGTCATAGGAACCATCAGCTCTAACTGTTGCATTTACACCTGCTAATGTTCCTTGCAATCGCTCCGAAATACTAGAAGATGCTTTTTCCAAATGCTCAGTTGAAAGTTTATCAAATGAACCTGAAGCTCTCTCCTTAGAAATCGACTGATAACCGGTTACCACAACCTCAGCCATTTGCTCAGTGTCAGCAAAAAGCGTTACATTTTGCAATGTTTGTCCTTTATAAACAATTTCTTGTGTTATCATTCCTACAAAAGAATATACAATAACAGCATTACCATCGAAAAAATTAATAGCATAATTCCCATCAATATCGGTAGAAACTCCAATTGTCGTTCCTTTTACAATTACAGAAACACCTGGCAAAGGAATACCATCTTCGTCGGTAACTTTCCCAGTTACTTTCTTTTTTTCTTGCACTACAGGAACTGGAATTGGCTTTACTAGTTTTTTAAAAGTTATCACCTCTTCTTCCACTTCACATTCCAAACCTCTTTCTCTTAGCAGTTGATCAAGAACTTGTTTCACTTCTTCATTCTCAACTTCAACATCTACCTTAGCAGATTCATCGAACATATCTTGGTAGTAAACGAAGCGCAAACCAGTTTGCTCTTTAATTTCATTTAGAACATCAAGTATTGTTGCCTGATCCATCTCCATGCTTACTCTTTGGTTCTGAGAGTAAGACTTTGCCGTCGCACTATACGAAAGAACAAGTACTAAAAAACTTAGAATTTTCATTTTCAACAGGATTTTCCGCCACTTCTTGGGAAAGAAACAGCCTAATGGGTTGTTTTTTTTCATAAATTTGTAATGTTAAGAGTTAAAAATTTCGAATAAATATTTTACCGATATTTATTCAGGGATATTTAGACGGAAGGTTTTGCCGAACTTTCCGTTTTTTTTATTTCATTTTTCTTGAATTATTTCGATTTTACAACTATTACATCTCCAGTTACATCGAACTGTACATTAGTACCTTTCTGAATAAAGTACAGTAACTTATCAATGCTATCGTAACGTTTCATATCACCAACCAACAATTGTTCCTTAGACTCATGATCTGCAAAGAATACTTTGATTTGATACCAACGCTCTAATCGCTGCATAATATCCTCCAAACGCTCATTTCTGAAAATAAAATTGCCGTCTTTCCAGGCGATATAAGGATACACATCCACTTTTTGTTTGCTTGTACTTCCGTTCTTGCAATTTGCCATAAACAATTCGCCTGGAAGCATTTCTTCTTCTACACCATAAGATTCCATTGTAACACTTACACAACCTTCTACCAATACGGTTTTCACCAAACTCTCATCGTAAGCATTTACATTAAACTCGGTACCATAAACTTTTACATCCTGTCCGTGAGCATTCACAATAAATTGTTTGTTTTTATTTTTTGCCACATCAAAATAGGCTTCTCCTTTTAAAAATACCTTTCTGTTAGTACCAACAAACTCAACAGGAAATTTCAATTCCGAATCTGCATTCATCCATACCTTAGTTCCATCGGCCAATTGCATATTGTACTCTTGTCCTCTGGCTACCTTAATGGTATTGTAAATTAATTCCTGTCTATTCGATGCTTTGGTATCATAAACAATACCCTTTGTTGAATCAATTTTTAAAACAGAACCATCCTTTTCCTTCAACAAATCTTGAGAATTTTTCAATTCATAAGATTGACCATTGGATAGAATCAATTCAGCACCTTTTTGTCCTGCTTCAATTACTTCTGCTTTTGCCAATTGCTCCTCCTTACTAAAATCAGTAAACAAAACGGCAAGTCCTACTCCAAGCATTACTGCAATAGAGGCAGCAATCGACCAGAAAGGCACTTTCTTTTTGCTTTTTAATTTCGAATTAATATTCTTTTTAGCAGCAAAAACATTTACCTTATCCCAATTGGCATTGTTATTTATCTGATAGTATGATCTTACCACATCACGATAGACTTGCTTGTTGTCATCGCTCTCTGCAAGCCACTGATCAAGTTCTTTTACCTGATCTTCAGAAGCTTTCCCTGCTAAACAGTCAACTATTCTATCAATATGATCGTTGTGATTATCCATTCTTTTCTTTTGATTTGTTAGTGGAACAAAATTTTAACTGAAATGGGTGAATAAAAAATGATTTTTTTTCAAGATAATTAGAAAAAAGCTAAAAACAGGGACTTTAACCTTTGACCTTTAATTAAAGAAATCCTTCGTCGCTCGGCTTCCCTCAGGATAACTGCAGGCTTTCGATCTTCACTTTCCAGCTCTCAGCAGACAATAGTCAGTAGTCAATGGTTATTGGATCTTCGACTTTTCAGACTTTTCGACTTTCGCCTCTTCGATCTTTGCTGGTCCCACCCCTATACCTCAGAGGTACAAAACCGGAGCTTTGAGGTACTAATTCGGAGCTTTGAGGTACTCCCCCCTACCTCGGAGGTATGAAACCAGAGCTCTGAGGTACCAATTCGGAGCTTTGAGGTACCAACTCGGAGCTCAGAAGTACCAACTCGGAGCTCTGAGGTACCAATTCGAAGCTCTGAAGTACCAACTCGGAGCTCAGAAGTACCAACTCGGAGCTCTGAGGTACCAATCCGGAGCTCAGAAGTACCAACTCGGAGCTCTGAAGTACCAACTCGGAGCTCTGAGGTACCCCCCTGGTCTGTTAAACTAAAGATAATGAGTTTCGTATTCTGCCTGTGTTTTGGGCTTTTGTTAATTGAATTTATTGTTTAGTAGAGGTTAGCAGTCAGCTTTCAGCAGTTTAGTCAGTGGTCAGTAGTCAATGGTTAATGAATTTTCGACTTTTTCACCTTTTCACTTTTCCACTTTTCCACCTTAATTAAAGAGATCCTTCGTCGCTCCGCTTCCTTCAGGATGACTGATAACTGATAATTGAAATTTTATTTCATAAAGAACAAAATAAACAAATCTTGTCGATCTTTCAGGCTTTCTTTCAGTTTAGCCAAACCTCCTCTTAATAAGGTTTTAATGGTGTTAACCGAGACTTCCAGTTCTTCGGCAGCCTCTTTGTAACGCATATTTTGAATCATTATGCATTCAACCACTTTTCTAGTTTTTTCTGGTAAGTCAGCCAAAGCATTGTGAACCTTTTTAATTCCTTCATCGGCTAAACGCTTTGCCTCTTCTTCGGCAATATCATAATGAGTAAATTCGGCAGTATTAGCTAACACATCATTTTTTTTTATCTGATTTAATGAAGCATGCTTTACCAAAGTAAACAGGTAGGAACTTAAAGCCTTCGAAGTTTGTATATTATTGTACAATTCATCATTCCAGAATTTAATAAACTGCTCTTGTACGATATCTTCGGAGAGATGAATATCATTCAAATAGGCATTAGCAAATAAGACAAGCGGCTTGTAGTATCTTTCAAAAAGATTGTCTAAGCCTTTCTTATTATCTTTTTTAATGGCTTCTAAAATGCTGTAATCAGTGGGCATGCTTAATGTGGTTAGATTACAAATATATTTATGATTTTAAAAAATCAACCACTTATTTCATAAAAATGTTCTTTTTTGTGATGAAGAGAAAAACTAATTGGAAAATTTATGTTACCAATATCATCTTATAAGCTTACTAATGTAAACTGAGAAAAGAGCAATCATAATAATGACCGCTCTTTTAAATCAACAATTTTAATATTCCTTACCCAATTTGCTGTATAATCATTTCTTCCAATTTTGGATTTGATGGAGTTGGTGCAAATACATCAATAATTTCACCTTTTTTGCCAATAATCATAAAACGAGGAACTCCTTGTAAAATGTATTTCTCAAATTCGGTTCTATTACAAACAAATTGCTCAGAAAGCTTTTCATGTTTTGCCAAGTACTTTTCCCAGGCTTTTAAATCGGAATCAATACTAATAGCTACAAATTTAATGTTCTCATTTCCTTTATATTTCCCGGCTAATTTCTCGAAATAAGGAGATTCCTTAATACATGGTCCGCACCAAGTTGCCCAAACATCAATTACAACAAATTTGCCTTTAAAATCAGAGATCTTAACAGCTTCACCTGCTCTATTTTTCATATTCAGTTCAGGTGCTGACATACCTGGCATAATCAAATCATATTTTTTGAATGATTTATTTATCGCATCTATGTAGACTTGTGTCTTTATCTTTGCCAGACATTTGTCTTTATCATTCAACACCGAAGCAACAGGGCCTGAGGATCCTAAATTCATGGTCAATTCATATGCATTTAGAAAATCTAAAATTTCCTGATCCATGTTTTCCTCTCCAACAATACCCGCACATCTCTCAACAACTGAAAGATAGGTATCTATACTCAAATAATCAGCATCACCTCCATTTGCGCAATATTTATCAATATCCTCTTTAAAGAATTCTGCTGACTCTTCTCCAAATTTCTTCATGCTATCCCTTGGGATTTTTGCCATATAAGCTCCATAAAAGCTATAAGACATTAAAGAATTAGCTGCATCAAACAAAATTCTACCATGCTCAATTTTTTTAAACTTTGCACTTACATTTTTCAATGCATTCAGCTCTGTTTGTCTAGCTAATACAACATCTTCAATTCGTTTGCGAACAACATCTTTTTCTGGATTACCATCCAAAACCTGATAGCCATACAGATAAGATCCTCCTTTAGGAAAAGGTTTTGATTTTAGATATTCGCACGCTAACGACGCATCACCAGAAAACTTAGCAGACTTTGGAGCATTCATATCACAAAACAACTCGATTTGATCGCCTGGAGAGATATACAGTGTATTTCTCCCTAAACGATAATAAGTTGGTTTATCCAAGTCAAATGTAAGATCGAATTTGTTTTGCTCATCCAAAACAATTTTTACACCTTCTTTCAAAAGCATTCCAACCGGAGTGTTTTTAGTCATCATAAATTCGGAAGGAAAATTTTTCAATTCACCTTTTAAATGAACTGTTTTAGGCTTTGTTTCACATGAAATTAAGCTGAAACAAAATACTAGAATCAGTATTATATTTTTCATTGTATTTAAGTTTTAATAGATTTTATAATTTCTCAATTTGTTGTTTTAACACCTCGAATTACTCAGCCGGTTTAGCAGAAAGAGCCGAATTGTTCTCCTTCCTTAGGAATTAAAATGGATAATTATTCCTAATCATTTTCAAAAGAATTTCAAAGATGAGGCCAACATATTATTTTTCATAAATTAGCCTTGAACTAAAATTAACCAATTAATTATTTAGCTCCTATAAACATGTCTCTTTCTAAATTATGCTTTACATTTCTTCAATAGATTTCTGTAAATCTAAAATTCGCTGATCTACTTCATGCCCTTGCTCCTTGGATTTTTTAATAGAAAGGAGAACATTCTTTAAAGCTTCTTCTTTCTGATTCATTTTTTGATACAAGTAGGCTAGGCCTGAATATGAATAAACATAGTTTTCGTTGAACTTAACCACTTGTTTAAACCAATCTTCTGCTTTAGTATAAGCTCCCTCAATATTGTCAAAAATAGGATCTTGTGCTACTCTAAATGCTGCCATAATTAATACATTCTGATACTGTTTTCCCCCTGAAACAAGCCCTTCAGCAGCTTTTTCTTTAGACTCAAACCATGCTTCAAAATTCTTATTCTCTAGATAAAACTTATCATAATATTGACTACTGAAAAAATAATTTCGCGGATCTGGATATTTAGTTTCAAACAGTTCAACAGCAGTATTCAGCTTTTCAATATCAGTACCACCTACTGCAGATTTTATATTTTCAACGTATATGTTCATTATAAAGTCATTCACAGCTTCTTCGTTTGATATGGCAATAAACTTACTCTTGTTATCCAGAATAAACTTAAATCTTTCACTATCAACTACATCTCCGACTACTCTATAAGTTTCAAACTTAGCAGGATCCAATAGGTCTTCATTTGAAAATCCAGCAAGAAGCTCAGTTCCTACTTTCTTCAATTCTTCTTTTAATTTGTTTTTAGCCAACAAAGCGATGTATTTCATTACAATTTCCTCGCTGCGATCGCCTTCTTCATATTTTTTCTTCACGTAGTCAATACGTTCTGTAGGATCTGTAGCCTTTTTTGCATCTGTAATAAGATCTTTCGCAGAACCTCCCCCCACTCTTTTGTACAATACATTACCGTCCGAATCAATAAATAATAGAGTGGGAAAACCCTTTACATCATATTTTTTCAATAACTCTGGTCCCTCTCCTTTTTCCATATCCATTTTAAGATTCACAAAGTTGGCATTATAGTACTCTCCAACTTCTTTTTGTGGAAAAACGTTTTTTGCCAGAGCCTTACAGGGTCCGCACCAAGTAGTGTAGCAATCCATGAACACCATTTTGTTTTCTGCTTTTGCTTTTTCCAATGCTTCTTTAAACGAAACATGCTGAAATTCGATTCCTTGCGAAAATAAATTGCTGCATAAAAACAATGCCATTATTATTCCTAATATTTTTTTCATCTGGTTTAGTTTTTTAGGGATTCCCCCATTGTTGTTAGTACACTAGTATGACAAACCAGTATAACAATTGGCCTAAAAAAAAGTCTATTTTTTGTAAACTTATTTTAGAACGGGACTCATAAAACAAAAAAAGCAGATTCACCAGAACCTGCTTTTTAATTAAAAAAATAATTTATGACAAACTAATTTAGAAGCACCTCTAATTTCTCATCCAATTTTTTGCCTCGAAGGTTAAGTGCAACAATTTCTCCTTTATTATTAACCAGATAATTTGCTGGCACTCCCTGTACACCATACATCTGCACAACTGGACTCTTATAAGCCTTTAGGTCCCCCACATTAATCCACGGAATCTGTTCTTTGTCAGAAGCTTTTTTCCAAGATTTTTCCAAGTGATCTAAAGTGAAAGATACGATCTCAAAATCTTTATTTTTAAAATTAGCATAAGCATCTTTCATGTGAGGAATTTCCGCTCTGCATGGAGCACACCACGAAGCCCAAAACTCTACCAATACATACTTATTTTCTTTTAACACATCAGCCAGATTAAAAGATTCTCCCTCTAAATTTTTAGCAGTAAAATCCTTTACCACACTACCTATATCAACTATTTTTCTATTTTTGGCCATTGTTTCAGCCTTTTTCATAGAGTACCTATACATTTGAATTTCCGGAACCGCACCAATTATTTTCTCCAAATTAGCTAGCTCTTCTTTTACATTCTTTACTCCACGCAACTGAGAAATACTCAATAACCTTACATATGGATCTTCATGATTTTTCAATAAATCCATATAAGCATTTTTTAAAAGGTCGTCATGTTGACGATACAGTTTCAAGAACTGATCCTGAGCTGCTTGATCTTGCTCTTCTTTTTTAAGCGCATAAAACTCTTTTGAATATGCATCCAACTCTTGTTTTGCTGTTTTAATTTCAGGAATCTCAGCAATATCTTTGAATAGAATATCATAATATTTCCCACCTAAAATGCTAGCTTTCTTATCACCCTCCTTTAGCTCCATTGAAATCTTACCTGGTTCTGCAATATAATTCTGTTTCCACCCCGCAAACTCTCCATCGGTAGTATAAATACCTAAAAAAGCGGATTGTGGATGTTCTATTGAACCTATAATTACGAACTGTCCATTTTCAATAATTCCAGTTCCAACTTCTGCCATGCCAGTATCTGAAGTATCACGCACCAATACACGTAATTCTTTTCCATTGTACTTTTCCCACCCAGTTCCTGTAATTTGAAACGAATTGTCTTGTTTTTGCGAACAACTTGATATTATAGCCATTATGACTAATAATATCAGACTTATATTTTTCATTTTATTGGTTTTAAAAAAGCCTCCGAAGAGGCTTTTATTTATTATAAAACTATTTATTAAACTTGTTTAGTAAGTATTTTGCTCAACTGATCCACCAGTTAAGGTAATCACTTCCATAGGAATTGGACGAGCATATTTTCTCGTACCTGGTTCAAGTGTATATACTTTCGAAGTAGTAAAATCAATAGCAGACTCACCCACTTCAAAGTAATCTTTCGACAAAATTATTGGATCGATTAAACCTTCTGCATTTAAGCGTTTTACATCATACCATCTAAGCGATGTAAACGGAAATTCTCTCCATCTTTCATTGGCAATCAACTCAACAGCTTCTTTTACAGAACCTACCACAGGTAATGCCGAATAGTCGGCGGCCGCGAATCTATTTACTCTCACCTGTTCTACATTTTGCATACAAGTTGTGAAATCATTATTTCTTGCAGCACATTCAGCAAGAATCAAATACATTTCTGCAACATCGGTACCTGTTAACAGATTACCATTTCTTGCGTATGTCATATTATTCTCGGTTAAGCCATAGAATGTTTTAAAGTAAGCATCCGAGAAGAAATACTGCAGTCTTAAATCTTCAGGCTCATAGGCATCCAATAAGTCCTTACTAGGTGTCATAAAAAGGCCTGTAGCATCGTCATAATACATTTTGTACTGACTTTCCCAGCTCGTATAAAATTCTGAACTATATGAAGCAATTCTTGATGTATGAGCAACTAAAGAACCACCATATGAAGGCGATAAAGTAATGTCATTTTCTAAATTTATCATTGTTGAATGAAGAGTAATCGCTTCTTCTGCATACTTCTTAGCATTAACAAAATCCTGAACATACAGGTAATATCTCGCTGCAAGGGCTGCTGCCGATGCATTACTTTCCCTCCAACTATTAGTTCTTGGTTTATCGATTTTCAGCCCTTCAATAAGATCAGCCTCAATTTGTTCAAAAGTTTCTTGTAATGAAGCTCTAACTGTTAATTGACCAAACTCCGTTTCATTCTTTAGGGGTATACCTAATTCGTTCCTATTCTCATTAGAAGGATACAAACAATGTTTCAATGCCAAATTGAATTGCTTATAGGCCTTTATCAAGTGTACCTCTGCTTTTAAATTTGCCTTTTCATCAGCATCTCCTTCTAAACCATCAATTGAGTTGATTACAAAGTTGGCAAACCATATTGCTTCATAAGCTGCACTCCACGAAGAATTGCTAACACTTGATATATCATCTTTCCATACACTTTCCTGTATATCAGGAAAACTTAACCAAGGTCCGAACACATTGTATACCTCCTGGTGATATTCCTGATCGCCACAGGTATTGGAAAAATTAACATCTTTAATAAAACCTCCTGAGGTTCTATTCAACAACAAGTTAATGTCAGAAACAAATTCCACTTCCTGCTGATTTTTATCTGGTTTTTCATCCAGGTACTCATCACAGGATGTAAAGAGAAATACTGTAATTAATATATATATTAGATTTTTCATCGTCATCCTTATTTAAAATTTAAGATTTAATCCTAGCGTATAAGTTCTTTCCGGCTTAAAGAAATATCCATTTTTCGGATAGTCTGGATCTATATCCTTATCATTAGCTGTCCACAATAAACCTACATTACTTACATGTGCATATAGCTTAAGCCCCGAACAACCAATTTTTGAAATAACCGATTTTGGCATTCTATACGACAACATCACCTCTTTAAATCGAATAAATGAAGCATCTTCAATTCTTGATTGCAGGTAATAAGAAGTTTGCCCATAGGACACATAATTTGGAACTGCCACTTCAGGTAAAGCAAACTCTCCTACCTTTTCATGGTTTCCATTAATCATTTCATCCAAATTCTCGTGATAATTCTGTCCATCGCCTCTAAATCCGTATCTAAAACCATCTGTTTTCATTTTATGACCGAATTTACCCGTTATAGTTGTAAGCAAACTAAACCCTTTGTATGAAAATTCATTCGTTAAGGAAGCTACGGTTGGTGCAATTCGACTTCCAGCATTCCACAATAGATCTGGAGCAAAAACTCCCGTACTACTTATGTTGGTATTTGCGTCATAAACAGTACCATTTTTACCTATTACTGTAGGAATACCATTTTCATTTAAACCATTAGACTTATAGTACCACAGTGGATACAGGGCATAACCTTCAACAAACTTTTTCGATCCTATATCATTAAGTAATATATCAACCTCATTAACCTGAGTTACCTTATTCTTATTATAAGCAAAGTTTAGTATTGGTCTCCACTTGACTTCACCAATTTTAAAGTTACCATTCAAATTAAGCTCAATTCCCTTATTTTCCATTGCAGCGCCATTAAAAAACTGAGAAGGCGTACCATCAGTTGACGGCAAAGAAATTCTTGCTAGCAAATCCTCACTTTTCTTAGTGTAAACTTCTAGGCTACCAAATAATTTATTGCCAAACATCGCAAAGTCAAGTGCAAAATTTAACTGCTTTACTTTTTCCCAGCCAAGAGTTGGATTTCCTAATTCTACCAAAGAAGCATAATCAACACCTGCGCCTGACCATGGAGAATTACCTGGGTAGAATTTCAATACTGGAACTCTTGCTGATTGCGATGGAGAATTACCATTTACACCATAAGTTGCTCTTAGTATTAATCGGTCTAACCACTCATAATCCTTAACAAAATCTTCTTTAGTCAACTGCCAACTACCTCCAACTGACCAAAAAGGAGAGTATCTAAACTTAGGGTCATCAACAACCAGGTTTGATGCATCAGTTCTAACACTAGCGCTTAAAGTATATTTATCCTTATAGGTATAGGCCATATTTGAATACAACGAGAAATTCTTTTGAGTTAAGAATCTTGTTTCTCCACCTCTAGGTATATTGGTTGTGTTATAAGAAGGACTAAATGCCTGCGTTAAACCAATGTATTTATTTGGTACAACATTTCCGTAATTTCTAGGATTGTAGCCATACAACCAGTCATCTTTTGTTTCAAACTTATTCCAACTTATCTCAGTACCTGCAATGTAGTTGAAACTGTGATCCCCATAGGTCTTATTGAAAGAAAATTGATTTCTAAAAAGAAGAGAGCTCGTTTGAGTATTCTTAATATATGCAATTTGTCCTGTTGCAACCTGATGTTCAGTAATTGTATAAGGATTTCCTAAAGTCAGTTGGTCATAATCGGTAACTGCTGAGGCATTGATTAACTGTCTTGTAAACCATGAATCTTCACCATAAATATTTTTGGTATCTATTGTTCCTCTTTCATATTGAAAACTAGATTTAATATTTATGCCCTCGGTAATTTTAAGATTTAAACCTCCATTAATTCTATGATTAAGAGTTTTGGTCTTAAAATTCTGAGATCTCATATTTTGCAACGGATTATTAATGAAACTATCATAAGCAAAACCATCCACATTAGTTAATACTTGATTTAAAACTTTTGTATTGTAAGTTCTTGGGAATCCATCATAACCATTGGCATTAATATGCGCATAATTACCATCTTCATCTAATAAAGTCTCGTATGGTGATAACTCTTTTATACTTCCAAGGCCAACACCACCACTTTTCTCATTCTTGATTTGAGTCATTACGGCAATGTCAAAATCCAACCACTCTCGCACTTTCATGATGTTTCTAAAGTTGATCAAGACATTGTCATCATGATCCTCTTTCATCACCTTATTGTTCTTGTTATACATCACAGAAAGAGAATACCTGTTTTTTTCTCCTTGTCCTCTTAAGGAAATATTATAATTCTGCGATGTAGCCTTACGAAGCATCAAATCCTTAACCTGCTTTTTGTAATCTTTTTTCATTAAACTTTGTAAGGCTGGAGTATCTAAAGTAAAATTAGCCCAGCCTGTTCCTCCATTAGCCAAGTGTGCCTTCTGCTGTTCTTCAAATTGATCATGACCAAAAGTCTGATTTAAACCAATATCAGTTAAACCTGTTGAAACTTGACCATATCCTTGCTGCCACAACATCATCTCATACTTTAATTGAGATTCCGAGCTTGCAATAGGATTAGCATAAGCCAAATCCACATCATCACTAAACTTAGTATAAGCCTCTATATCAACCCGAATACCCTTTTTAATATTTCCTTTTTTAGTGACAATAACCACTACACCATTAGCTGCTTTTGCTCCCCAGATGGAAGCTGCTGCAGCATCTTTTAACACAGTAATTTTTTCTATGTCATTTCTGTTGATTGTTTCAAATCCACCATCAATTGCAAATCCATCAACAACTATTAACGGGTTAGGTGAATCTTGAGTTAGAGAAGATTCTCCGCGAATTGCAATTTTCGTATTACCATTCTCATCAACTGTAGTTTGAATACCAGCAACCAATGATTCTAAATTATCACCAATGGTTTCGTTAGGACTATTACTCACATTCTCACTATCCAATGTAACGAATGAACCTGTAGCTCTTTCTTTAGATATAGTTTGGTAACCTGTTACCACTACCTCGGCCATTTGTTCTGAGTCGGCAATAAGCATAACATTTTGTACCGATTGTCCATCAAAAGCAATTTCCTGTGGTAACATACCTACAAAAGAAAATACCAAAACTGCATTTTCGCTTTGTATTTCGATAGAATAATTTCCATCGATATCAGTAGCAACACCGGTGTTGGTTCCTTTTACAACAACAGATACTCCAGGAAGAGGTACTCCTTCATTATCGGTTACCTTACCTGTTAAAACCTTTTTTTCCTGCTCAGCTTCTTTAATAGTAGGTTGAGGCAATACTTCTGCTTTGTAAACTACAATTACTTCATCTTGTACGATATAGGTTAAACCTGTACCCTCCAAAGCTTCATTCAAAACTTCCTGAACATTCGAATCTTTAAGATTCATGTTCACTCTCACATCAGGATTAATTTCATATTCTTTATACAAAATACCATAACCTGTTTCTTCTTTCAGGTGGTCGAACACCTCTAAAAGTGTTGCGTTACTGTATTTGGCAACTGATACTTCCTGAGTAAATCCGTTAGCCATAACACCTAGGTTACATACAAAAAACAGAATAATAAAATTCCTCATCATCCAATACCTTTTTAGCCATTTTCCCGGGTTAGCTGGAAAAAGACAATTCCATTTTTTTTTCATAAATTTGAAATGAATTAGATTTAACATTGAATACCTCGCAAGTATTCATTAATTCCCCGAAAGATGTTGGCGCATTTTTCGGGTTTTTTATTGGGTATTATTTATTTAAACATTTGTTTTTACTCACTATATATTACTTTATACTTACAACTGTTACAATTTTCCCATGTACATCAAACTCTACATCAGAACCATATTCCAGTAGGTTTAGTATGGTAGAAAAATCTTGGAATCGTTTCATTTCTCCACTAAATTTTACATTCTTAGAATTCTGATTTTGGAAAAAGAACTTCACTCCATACCATCTTTCCAATTTACGGGAAATACTTCCCAACTCTTCGTTATCGAACTGAAATTTACCATCTCTCCAACCTAAATATTTCGATGCTTCAACTTCTTTAATTTCTCCTCGTATATTTCCCTTGTAATATTCAACCTGCATATTTGGCTTTATCATTGATGTTTGAACCACTCCTGTTTCATTTTTTAAATCAACACCAATACTACCTTCCAATAATGTGGTTTGCACCAGATTTTCATCGGTGTAAGCCATCACATTAAACTCTGTTCCATATACTTGCACATCCATTGCCTCTGTTCTCACAATAAAAGGATGATCTTTGTCCTTGCTTACTTTAAAACAAGCTTCCCCTTTTAAATGAACCACTCTTTGTTTTCCTACAAACCGATCGGTATATCTCAACTCAGAGTCGGAATTCATCCAAACTGTTGTTCCGTCGGCTAATTGCAATTTGTATTCTCCTCCTACAGGAACAACCAACTTGTGCCACTTTGCTTCCATTTGGTTTAACTGACTACTGGCATCATAACTTAGTTTGTTATTTTTATTCAAAAGCTTACCTGCAATTAAAGTATCCTTTTGTTCTTCCAGATTAATAGTACTTCCATCAGCCAAAACCAAGGTGGCTTTATTTGTTCCTGGCACAATTTGCTCTACAATTGCATCGCTATAATCTTCATTGACATTCATTACCTGATATACCAATAAAGCACCAACAGCCAATGGCAGAACAACTACTGCGGCATATTTCAAGAAATTCAGAAACAACTTTCGCTCTTTTGGTTTTTGTTCAAAAATCTGAGATTCTATTTTATGCCATGCACTATTCGAATCGATTTCATCATATTCAGCTCGTTTTTCTTTCAAAGCCAACTCATCACTTAAATGTATAAGAAGCTCTTTATTTTCTACAGACTGACTCCCCCATTCATCAAGCTGTATTTGTTCTTTTTCAGATAGTAAACCCGATTGTTTTCGGTATAACAATTCTGAAATTTTAATATATTCTTCGGTGTGATTTTTCATTGTCTTTTTTCGGTTTTCTATTAGTAATACACATGAGATTAATGAAAGGACAGTGAGAAAGTAGAAAAAATTACTTTTTCCTAAAATTTCTCTATACAGCTGTAATTTAAGGCATAAATTAAGGAAAGACAAAAACTACAAACTCCAAAAATCAAATTCCAAAGTGAAAAAGTATAAAGGAGAAAAAGTAAATTTATGCTTGTCAATTCGTAATAAGATATTCTCGTTGGTCTGTTAGACTTAATTACAAGTCTAGAAGCTGTGCCAATATTGGTAGCAGGAAAATATGATCTTTTAAGCGAGTACGTAAAATCTCGAGAGCTTTGTTTTTGTGGTACTTTACCGTGCTGGTACTTAAATTCAACTCTTCGGCAATCTGAGCATTCTGAACCCCATGCAAGCTCATTAAACACACATTTTTTGTTTGTCCGTTTAATTCATCTACTGCCTGCAGTAACATTCGGTAAGTTTCTTCCTCAATTAGTTGATTTTTAAAGAAATATTCAGAAGATTTTTTTTGAATTTCTTCCTGTTGATATTGTTTGATTAATTTGTTTCTTCGGAAATGATTTAAAGCTCTGTTTCGAACACTAACGTAAAGAAAAGCTTTAATTGTTGTAGGATTTTCAATGGTTTCTCTCTTTTCCCAAAGTTTTACAAAAACCTCTTGCACCAAATCTTCGGCAACATCAGATTCTTGCACGAAATTTTTAGCAAAAATCAACAACCCCTTGTAAAAGGCGTCAAATATTTGCTTAAAAACAGAGCGATTTCCTTTCTTAAAAGATTCAAAATCTTTGGGAGTAATCATATTGGTTTTCTGGGTTAATGATCAGGTCAAAGATATTTTAATTCTTCAAATTTCAAAAACAGAGAAGCCATCTATTATGTTCTTAGATACAAATCTGTATCCGGTATTTCTGATTATAGGCATGTTAAGACTCTGTTAAATTTTATTCTCAGCCTATAAAATGATGCAGATACTATATTCTAATTTTATCATGAATACTTATTCTTAAAACAATAACACATCCTTTTTTTTACAAAGTATAAAAGGAGTTTTAAATTATTAATACTAGGTTTATCAGTAAGACCTTAACTAGCTTACCATTTACATAAAAACAAAAACACCTCCTAAAAATACATATTCATAGCAAATTCGAGCTCAAAATCAGGATGTGCAGACAGGTCGATAATTTTCATTTTGGCAAGTGTATCTTCCAGTTTATCAGTAAATTTACTATTGCTTACGTGCAATACTGCACCCGCACCTGATGTATTTCCCACCGGTACAATAGGTACTTTTTCACTGCCAGGAATTAATCCTATCCTAAGCGCACTATCAGGATTCATATAATTTCCGAAACCACCGGCCAGATAAACCGAATCTAACTGTTCATAAGACAAATTAGCTTCCTGCAACAACAATTTAACACCTGTAAAAATGGCACTTTTTGCCAGTTGCACTTCGCGAATATCTCTAGGAGTAATACATACCGGATGTTTGGAACCCGATTCTGCTGTACTTGCCAATATAAAATCTTCATTTAAATTACCATCGGTTCCAACATGTCCTTCCTCCAGAAGATAAGCCATAATATCAATTAGTCCCGAACCACAAATCCCTATGGGTAATTTATTTCCTATGGTTTGATATCCTTTTTTATTGTACACAGAAATAGCTCCTTCGAAAGCTCCCATTCCACATTCTATAGTAGCACCTTCGAACGCTGGCCCTGCAGCTGTAGCGCATGCATAAATTTTATTGGGAGTAACAACAGCCATTTCTCCATTGGTACCAATATCCAGAAATAAATAATTTTTACTATTCTCAGGCGGATTTAAAGAACTAATACCCGCTACAATATCTGCTCCAACAAAAGCAGAAGCCGAAGGTAGCAAATGAATCATAACATCATTTTTTGTACGTATTCCCAAAGTAGACGAAACAAGTTCTTTTGAATGAATAAAAGGAGGGATAAATGGAGCTAAAGCCATAGGCATAGGGTTTACACCATTAAGCAAATGTAACATACAAGTATTGGCTGCTACCGATATTTTTTTAAGAATAACTGCTGGCTGCTCCTTTAAATATTCACTAATTTCATTATTTATTGCACCTACAATAAGCATCTGTAATTTTAAAAGACTTTCTTCTTTTGAGCAATAGTTAATTCTTGTAATTACATCGGCTCCGAATTGTACTTGCGGATTTTCTATGCCTTGAATTCTATCTATTTTACCCGATAAATAATTTACCCAATAAAATACTACACTAGTGGTTCCAATATCAATAGCTAATCCATATTCCTTAAAAGCATAAGTCGCCTGTTTTTCAATTTTAAATTCATGTTTAGCCAGATTCGAACTCAATATATGAGCTTCCTGTGTATCGGGCAAATGCACATGAATATCAGTATTCGGATAATAACAGCAAGCCAATACTTCTCCTTCTCCATCTACGTTTAGCTTACACTTTCCGCAGGTTCCTTTTCCTCCGCAGGGAGCAGCAATCACAATATCCTTATCCTGTAATATCTTTAGCAAGCTTTCGCCAGTCTTATAATTTATTTTATATACTTTTCCTTGTTGATGAATAAATATTATGGACATTAGCAATGCTTTTTTGAATTACGATATATACAATTGGTACTATTACAGAAATGGCAGGCATGTTTCTGAAAACGAACTTTTTCACCAATACCAATAAAACCACTAATCGATTTTACGGGTGTCATTAAACAAGATTCGCTTAACTGTATGCCACAAAAATTATCTGGCAATAAGTCAAATAACATTCTCTGTTCCATTACATTCCAGTCCATATACCCTGGGCTATATCGATTACTAATATTTTGTTTTTCTAAAGCACATTCATCCTCTAATATGCTCTGTAAGTTATCCATGGCTTTTTCAACCATCACCGAACCTAACAAATCAACCAGATAAGCTTCCAGAATAAGACCCTGAGAATTTAATTCCTGAATTCGTTTACTTACCAATTTACCTGCAGTACAAGTAAAAATAGCAATATGAGTACTATTTGTATATTTTTTTGCTATCGATTCTCCCACTTCAAAAGTATTATTACCAACAACTACAGTGTTTTTATTAACCTGAGCTGGCATAATTACATAACCGCCTTCAATCTTAGAAGGAGAAAGACTGTTGACAATTTCATTTTCAAGAAATTTTGAATAATCGGGCATACTATCGTCTATGCGAGCCAATTCTTCCATTAACTCAACACTTATTGCCAGATCTTTAAGCTGAAAATTAAGGTGTTTTGATTTTGTCTTATTCACTTTTAATTATTAGGATTAATCTTTATTTACATGCTATTTTTTGTGCTGTATTTTTTGAATTTCTTTCTCAAATCTGTTACCATTAAATTATCTCCAAAAGCAATTAATTCGCTAGGTCCAACATAATTTTCCAGGATTACAAATTCCATAGAATCAAAAACAGAATGAACAGATATTACACGTCCATCATTTAAATTAACATGCCCTTTAATACGAGGACATTGCCAGTGCAATTCTTCAATAAAGTTTCTTAATTGCTCATCCGATATCTTATCGTGAGTTCGTAAAACACAAGCTTTCATATCGGGTCTACCTTCTGATTCCTGCCCTTTATATTCTTGTGCAGCTTTACTTTTTATTGTATCATTCACAGCAAGGGCTTCCCAATTTACCCTGCCATAAGTAGTAAGAATTATTTCGGCGTAAGGATTAAGTAGTTTTAACTCTTTATGAATGGCCTCATTCGTCTCATCATTAATTAAATCTATTTTATTCAAAATAATTTTATCAGCTATCATAATCTGATGCTTAAAACGTACCAAAGAACGTAAGCCTTTAAAAAAATTAGGACCATCAACTAAGCTAATAATTTTATCCAGGCTAACAATATCTTTAAGCTGATCGGTTTGAAGTAACTCAACAATACTTATTGGATCGGCCAACCCTGATGCTTCCAAAAAGATCAATTCTGGCTGATATTCTTCGATTAATGTTTGCATACTTTGCACAAAAGTATGGAGCTGACACACACAAAACACAGATCCATTATTGATCTCAACCAATTTAAATCCTTCACTCTTATGTTTAAGCTCTTTTCCATCGATACCCGAAGCTGCAAATTCATTTTGAATAACAGCAATTTTTTTCCCGGGCGACAACTCTTGCAGTAAGTTACTTAAAAGTGTAGTTTTCCCACTTCCTAAAAAACCTGTAATCAAATTAAATGCAGCCATATTATTAATTGCAAAATTACTATTATCAAACAAAACACGAAGCTCACAAAAAACTATCAACTAACTCTTGCGTACTTCGTGTCCCTATCACTAATATCTTACTTATATTATTTCTTAGCTAAATATTCTTCTATTTTAGCTTCAATATCACTAAGTGGTGGTATTTGTGATGCAAATTCAACATTACCGTCTATTACAATTGTTGGAATTGCACGTACACCTAAGGTTGCCATCATTTGAACGCCTTCTTTTTCTTTTATGCTGTGCTCTTTAAAAATTACTTTATCGCCAAACTTCTCCGATGCACGAACCACGGCATTGTACATGTACTGACAGGGTGCACAAGATGAAGAATCTAAAGTCACTACATCAATCACCACTTTGTCTTTGCTCCAGTGAGTCGATAAATCGAGTTCTTCAATTTCAACATTTGTAGCTTCCGAAGCACGTAATTCCCCTTGCAGGACTTCATCATTCACTAATTCGCCTACAGCCTGAAGATTCTTAACCGGTGTAGCCATAGCCAAATCGCAACCTGGAGCTAAAATAAATCCTTTTTTACCGCCAATATCCATGCACTCTAGAGCATCACGACGCGAAGCATCCTCATCTCCCATTAACAATACAACGGTAAGTTTCATATTACCTCCAAAACTTACATTATGCTTTAAGGCCATATCGCGAACATAATCCAAAGGTATATTTTCATCGATAGAAATATTATCAGGCTTAGTCTGACACATCACCTCAATATTTTGTTGCGCGTTACCACATACAAAAAATGAGCTAAGTGCATCTGCCTCACGAATATAATCGTTAATCTCTGTCACGTAAGGCTTTACAAATGTTTCAAAACTCATCGGATCAATCTGACTGGTCATAGGATCAACAATGGCTATCACATCAGCTCCAGCTTCTATATAATTTCCTGCCATCATTTTGGCAACATCAGTTGCAAAACGCATTAGCTTGTGAGTTCCGTCCGGGTTCATCATCATATCCATAAAGATATCGGTACCCAGTAAGTGAAGAGCCAATGTAAATGGTCCGGTAATAAGTCCATAAAGAGCCAAATCGGGATGCTGCTCACGCAATCGCTGAGTTGCCTCCATAAGCATTGGAATTCGTGCTTTACAAGAACATGGCACTTTCATTTCTTCAAGCTTTACACCCTCTTTTAATGGATGCGAAATTACTGCAGGTGGATTATCATCGGCCCAAGCTAATTTACAACCCAAAGCTTCGGCTTCTACTTGCAGATCGAAAGCAACTGGAATCCCATCAGGATTGTATAGTTCAATCGCTTTATTAACACCATTAACAATATTATCGGCTGATTTTAAATATTCAGTTGCTGTCATATTAAGCAATTCGCCTGCATGTGCTCCTACAAAGGGAACCCATGGAATACGCTCCACCTCTTCGAGACGCATTGCTTTTTTTATTAATTCTAAACCTTTCATAGTAGTATCCTTATCAATTTCAACTTTTATTAGATCAATTACGCTACCGTTCTATTTAAAAACTCAACTGTCCCCTGAGGATCTGCACTGTAATTATCTGCACCAATTCTTTCACAAAATTCCTGATTAACAGGAGCACCACCTACACAAACCGTAATGCTTTTATTATGATCTTTTATTGCTAACGTAATTTTTTCCATATTATTCATGGTAGTCGTTAGCAAAGCAGACAAACCAAGCACTGCTCCCGGATTTTTTTCTGCTGCCTCAATAAACGTTTCGGCCTTCACATCTGTTCCAAGATCAATAACCTCGTAACCATTTCCTTCTACCATCATAGCAACAAGATTCTTACCTATATCATGTAAATCTCCCTCTACAGTACCAATAATAAAAGTTCCTTTTTGCGTTCCCGGATTGTTGGCAAAATGTGGTTTTAAATGAACCATTGCGGCATCCATAGCTTTAGCCGACATTAAAACCTGTGGCACAAACACTTTATTTTCACGAAATTTAATTCCTACTTTTTCCATCCCAACAATAAGGGCTTTTTGAAGAATATCATCTGCAGATACTTCTTTATTAAGTAGTTGCAAAGTAATTTCATCGGCACCTTCCTGATCTTTCATAGTAGGAGGATAAGGGGATTGCTTATTAATTTTACCAAATTCAATACAATATGCTAGTTGTTCAAATAACTCTTCCATTTTCCTTTTATTTAGTTGACTCAAATACTTTTGTAAAAGTACTTCCAATACAATTCATTACTTCATACAATTATGCCCTCTTTTTAAACAAAACCGATCTATTATTTTACTATGTGTTTATTTTCGGTCTATTAAGAACATACATTTGATATATTTACGTTATTATCGCTTTTGTGCGAGTATCAAATCAATAAATGCAACAATATTTTCGATCGGAGTATCTCCTTCTGTTGCATGCGAAGGACAAAAGATATAACTTCCTTCTTTTCCTAAATCGAGTAGGTGTTTTGTTTCTTTTACAACATCTTCAACACTGCCATAAGGCAAAGTTTTTTGAGTTGAAAGTCCTCCATGAAATGTTACCTTTCCTCTGTAGGTAGAGAGTAATTCGTCTACATCGAGAACTTCGGGCTGAAATGGATTGATACTATCAACACCAGCTTCGATAAGCTCAGGAATAATCTCAGCAATATCGCCACAAGAGTGAATTAACTGGTACTTTCCATAAGACTTGGTATTAGCATACATTCGTTTTAATTCGGGATAAATAAATTCCATCCAAACCTCTTTGCCCATTAACAGTTTCTTTTGCGAACCCCAATCATCTCCAAAATAGATACCATCAACCTCGGGATAGCGCTCGCAAACATTTTTAATTACAGCAATATTAAAATCAGCGATTTTGCGCATTAAATCTTTCACAAAATCAGGATACATCATAAAATCCATAAAAGCATTTTCCATGCCACGAAGACACCAATAGCGCTCAAATAAGCTAAATCCAATACTATACAAAACAAATTTGTCTTTATTGGCAGCTATTTTTTCTTCAATACCCGCATATAAAATTGGATTTTCAGGATCGGGAAATTCATACCCTTCAAGCGTTGGCTCCGGAAGAACAAGACCTTCAACATTCCCAATATCTTTTTCAAGACTCATATTCCAGATAGTTCCAAAAATATCTTTCTTTCTATCCTTACCAATATCAATCTTAAAACCACTAGACTGACCAAGCTTTATAAAATGATTATCAACCAGCTTTTCTACATCAACATCCTCACCATAGTGCTTTTTCATTTTTTCAAGTGCTTCTATGGTAAATTTACAATCCCAAGGTACATAAGGAGGTTTCTTGCCATCCAATACCATTTTAATAACTTCCTTCTTAGTCATATTATTGATTTATTATATTTTTATTATTCTGCAGATTCAATATGAGTTCCCTTTGCTGTTTTAACACCATAAATCTCACACTCTATTCCTGTTAATTCCTTATAAGTATCGGATACTCCTTTTTTAAACTCTTCTAATTTATCTTTGTAGATAAGCGATACCATACAACCTCCAAATCCAGCACCTGCCTGACGCGAAGCAACTACACCCGGAGCTGTTGACATTGCTTTATACATCTGCTCCATGGCATCATTTGCAATTTCAAATAAATCTCTGGCTCCTTCGAAAGAACGATTAAAAACATCTTTCAATAAAGGATAATCTGCATTTGTAAGAGCTTCTTCCAATTCGTGAGTACGATTATTTTCTTCAATAATAAACTGAGCACGTTTAGCTGCTCCTTCTGATAGTTTATCTTTATGCTCGTGGAAAAACTCAATACTTACATCGCGTAAGTGAGTAATTTTACTGTCAATTTTAGCAAATTCACACACAGCTTCTTCGCATTGCGCTCTTCTATCGTCGTATTCCGAACCATGCAAAGTTCGTGGCTTATTAGTATTACAAATAGCTACCATTAAATCTTTTGGCCATGCAACCTGAATGTGCGATAACTCACGACAATCTAATTTAATAGCTTTATGACGCTCCCCAAAAATTACCGAATACTGATCTAAAATTCCACAATTAACACCTACATAAACATTCTCGGCACGTTGACTCAATAAAGCCATTGTTTTCTTATCTAGCTCAAAACCTGAAACCTGCGCCAAAATTGCCATCATTGTTGCTTCTAAAGCGGCAGAACTCGATAAGCCCGAACCTACAGGTATCGTACTACAAAATGCTCCTGTAAAAGATTTCAGCTTATGTCCTTCATCAATCAGAACTTTTGCTACTGCACTTACATATTTTCCCCAATCATCCCCTTCAATCATTTCTCCGGTTTTGGTATCAATTTTAATTGTTGTATTAAAATCACACGAATACAAATCGACAACTCCTGTATCATTGGGTGTAAAAGCACATTCTATTTCCAAATTAATTGGCATGGTTACTACATAACCATGATTATAATCGGTATGACTTCCCATTAAGTCCACTCGTCCTGGGGAATAAGCTAAAAATTTAGGTTTTGCCTGATAAAGTTCATTAAACTTACTTTGTAAATCACAATTCATTATTTGGGTTTTTAATTAGTTTGTTTTTATAAGGTCAATAATAATTGATCTAAAAATTAAAATGGCCTTATGGATTTTTATTGGTACAATATTAAATTATATCGATTGCAATATTTTTCTAATAATTGCTAAGTATTTAGTTATATTTGCATACAAAGCCATACAGGGTAAATACACTTAACATGATACCAAACATTGAAAAAATAAAATTGAACAAAGGTCATTCTTTTTATGTAGGAACATATTCGGCAAAATACTTTGAACGGTCGTGGCATTATCATAACGAATTCGAACTACTACTAATTACAAAAGGATACGGCACAAGAGTAGTTGGTGATAATACAAGTAGATTTGCCGTTGGAGATTTAGTTCTTATCAGCAGCAATTTACCTCATGCCTGGTTTTCTGATCCTACTTTTTTTGAACCTGATAATAATGAACATTGCGAATCGGTTTACATACAATTCGACCGCTCTATATTTGGCACTCGCTTTGCTGGTTTACCAGAAATGAAATCCATCCAAACCCTTTTAAACACAGCTAAATATGGTTTAAGATATTCGCCCACTAATTCAAATATTGAAATCTTAAACCTTATTTGCGATTTCCCGAATTATCAAGGTATTGATCGTTTACTATATCTTATTAAAGTGCTTGATTTATTCCAAAAAGGACATTACGAACCCATAGTATCAAAAGACTATTTTGACAGCCTTTTTGTGACCAAATCGAACAGAATAAAAAAAGTTCACGAATATGTAATGAATAATTATATGGCTGATGTTAAGGTGCAAAAAGCTGCGGAACTAGCCGAAATGAACGTGAGTTCCTTTTGTCGATTTTTTAAAAAAGTAACTCACAAAACCTTTTCCCAATTTGTTAAAGAAACCAGAATCGATTTTGCTCAGCAACTCCTGATTAATACCAATTTAAGCTCTAACGAAATTGGCTTTGAATGCGGATTTAGTTCCATTGCCTATTTTAATCAATGTTTTAAAAGCATAAGCAAAGTTTCACCACTAGAATACAGAGCAAATTTTAAAAAAGTATAGTAAGTAAGCTTAATTGCGAAACTATTACAATACAAGCTTATTGCCTAACTCCAACTTGTGCTCCTAATTATCTACACTTTTTAGTGCGTAAGATCAATTTATTTCCAAACCTTCATTTGTAAAATCCCCTTCCAAAGCATACTTATTATTTTTATTGATTCTAATTAAGCAAAGATCATTAATTCTCATACTCATTCTCTAGAGCTAGAAAAACAGGCCTACTTAGTGTACTTTTTACAATTTGATTGCGCATACGTTTTCGAATTATCAAAAATCTTTTTTGACTTTCTAAAAAAAACATTTTACATTAGCATCATAATTAGTTAGTGTAGTTTTTACACGTTTCATAATAACACACTAGCAACAAAAAATACTAATGACAACAAAAAGAATATTAAATCAATATATTTCAGTCGATTGTGTCATTTTTGGATACAATGACAAAGAGCTGCAAGTTCTTCTTGTGGATAGGACACTTACCAATCCAAAAACAGGAGAAATTGACTTTACAGATTTAACATTAACAGGTAATCACTTGTTCGAAGATGAAACTATCGACGAAGCTGCATATCGGGTACTATTTGATTTAACAGGACTAAAAAATGTTTTTCTTAATCAATTTAAAGCATTCGCACATCCCGATCGATTAAAAAAAGAAAACGATAGAAAATGGTTATTACACGATGGCCGCGATCCAGATAAACGAATTGTATCAATTGGATTTTTCTCTCTTTTATCTGCCCAAAAAGTAACATTGGAATGGAAAGGTAGAAATGTAAAATGGGTTCCACTATCTGAAGTTGGAGAACTGGCTTTTGATCACAATCAAATACTAAACGAAGCACTAATAGCACTACGAAACAAAATAAAACACGAACCAATTGGATTTGAGCTATTACCCGAAAAATTTAGCTTAACCGAAATGCAACATGTTTACGAAGTAATATTGGGAACAAAACTCGACAAAAGAAATTTTAGAAAGAAAATTGCTCGTATGAAATATCTCATTCCCACCGACGAAAAACAAAAAGGCGTAGCTCATAAACCAGCTCGACTTTATGTTTTTAGCAGAGATGCTTACGAAAAAACAAAAAAAGAATTATTTGATTTTACAGTCTAAACAAAAGAAATGTCGAATTCCTACAAAATATCAATAAAAGAAAAATTAGGTTATGCTCTTGGCGATGGCGCAGCTAATATTGCATGGAGAGGTGTAGCTACATTTCTTTTTATTTTTTACACCGATGTTTTTGGTATCAATCCTGCAGCAGTTGGTTTGTTAATGCTGGTAGCCCGCTTCTCTGATGGAGTTAGTGATGTCTTAATTGGCATTGCAGGAGATCGCACCAATACAAAATATGGAAAATTCAGACCTTGGATATTGTTTACAGCAATTCCTCTAGGCGTCATTTTATCTCTACTCTTTACTGCTCCAAATCTAGGTCCAACAGGTAAAATTATTTATGCTTACCTAACTTATATTCTCTTTACACTCATTTATACGGCTAATAATATTCCTTATGGTGCATTAATGGCTGTTATGACTGGAGATGATAAAGAGAGAACCAGTATTGGATCGTATCGTATGGTAGGTGCTTTTGCTGGTGGAATGCTTGTTCAAGGAGCTTTACTTTATTTAGTTGCACATTTTGGAAATATCAATCCTGATATTCAAGTAAATGAACTTTTAAAAGATAAATTTCAAGTTGTTGTTTCTGCTCCTGCAGATGTTGCAAATGTTAATATCAAAACTAAAGATGGAATCGCAAAATTTTCTTGGGAAGGAATCAAAGATACACTAACGCATGATAAAAGTTTTTCGGTAGAAGCTAATAAGCCCTATTCATTTATTGTTTCGGGTGAAAAAAATATTACAAAAAAAGATATTGTTATTATCGATCAAAAAAGTGGGTATAGCTATTCAATATATTTAATGTCAGCTTTTTTATCCTTGTTCATGTTCATAACCTTTTGGACTACAAAAGAAAGGGTTAAACCTCCCAAGACGCAGAAAAGTAATTTACGAAAAGATCTTAAAGATTTAATTCAAAATAAACCATGGCTGGTATTATTAACGATTGGTTTACTATTCAGCATTTACAATTCCATAAAACAAGGCATTGTAGTCATCTATTTTACACATTACCTGCACAATCAACTGTTGGCAGCTTCTTTTATGGTTGCATTAATGTTTGCATCAATTGCTGGTGCCATGCTTACTGCTCCATTAAGTAAAAAAATAGGTAAGAAAAAGCTTTTCATCTATGCCTTAGTATTTTCCGGACTAATAAATGCATCCATTATATTTTGTGGCCCCAACGATATAAGTGCCATTTTTATTTTAGGTATTGTATCTGAATTCGCTGCAGCCATATTTCCAACCTTGTTTTTTGCCATGCTTGGTGATGCTGCTGATTATTCTGAATTTAAAAATGGACGACGTGCCACAGGATTGGTTTACTCTGCTGGTTCCTTTGCTACGAAATTTGGTGGGGGCATAGCAGGTGCAATCATAGGATTTATATTGGCAGCTTTTCACTATAATGGACAAGATCATCTGGCAATACAAGGAGCAATTCCTGGTATTAAAATGCTCATGAGTTGGGTGCCGGCAATTATTGCTTTTGTTGGTGCGATTTTCATGACTATTTATCCTCTGGATCAGAACAAAATGGATGAGATTACAACAGAATTACAAAGCCGTAGGCTACAAAATAACAGACTATAAAGAATACAAAAAGTGATATACACTTTATAAAATAAACATTTTAATTAAAGTATTATGAAGTACGGTTTCTTTGATGACACCAATAGAGAGTATGTGATTACATCACCAAAAACACCTTTCCCATGGATTAATTATCTGGGAAATAAAGATTTTTTTGGTTTGATATCAAATACAGCGGGAGGATACACTTTTTATAAAGATGCGAAATTTAGAAGATTAACTAGATATCGTTACAATAACGTGCCTGTTGATATGGGCGGACGTTACTACTATATAAAAGATGAGGAGTGCACTTGGAATCCAGGCTTTAAACCAACACAAACGGAACTAGACAAATACGAATGCCGTCATGGTCTTAGCTATACTCGTTTTTTAAGTAGTAAAAATGGACTTTCATCCAATCTACTATGCTTTATTCCTCTCGATTATATGGGAGAAATACACTTGTTAAAACTAAAAAATGAAACCGATAAAGTAAAAAAAATAAAACTTTTTTCGTTTGCAGAATGGTGCCTTTGGAATGCTGAAGACGACATGACCAATTTTCAACGTAACCTTTCTACAGGTGAAGTGGAAGTGGAAGGATCAGCACTTTATCATAAAACAGAATACAAAGAGAGAAGAAACCATTACGCATTCTTTTCTGTAAATTCTAAGATTAATGGATTTGATACCGATCGCGAAAGCTTTATTGGCATGCACAATGGATTCGAAAAACCACAGGCAATTGAAAATGGAGAAGCTGGAAACAGCATTGCTCACGGATGGTCGCCTGTTGCATCTCATTACATCGAAGTTGAATTACAGCCGGGCGAAGAAAAAGACTTTGTATTCATTTTAGGATATGTAGAGAACAAAGACGAAGAAAAATGGGAATCTAAAGGCGTAATCAATAAAACCAGGGCAAATGAAATGATAGCAAAATTTGACACGACGGAAAAAGTCAATGCCGCTTTCGCCAATTTAGAAACTTACTGGTCAAACTTACTTAATAAATTTAACCTGGAAAGTAAAGAAACCGAACTAAACAGAATGGTTAGCATTTGGAATCAGTACCAATGCATGGTCACCTTTAACATGTCGAGAAGCGCAAGTTTCTTCGAGAGTGGAATTGGTCGTGGCATGGGATTCCGAGATTCTAATCAGGATTTAATTGGTTTTGTACATCAAATTCCAGAATTGGCACGCGAACGAATCCTAGATATTGCAGCAACACAATTCGAAGATGGCGGATGCTATCATCAATATCAACCCTTAACAAAAATGGGGAATCATGCCTTAGGAGGCGATTTTAATGATGATCCGTTGTGGTTAATCTTATCGGTAACATGCTACATAAAAGAAACAGGCGATTTTTCAATTTTAGAAGAACAAGTTCCTTTCGATAATGATGCCAGCAAAGCTAAAAGCTTATTCGATCATTTACATGTTTCATTCTATCACGTAGTTAATAATTTAGGTCCTAATAATCTGCCTTTAATTGGTCGTGCCGATTGGAACGATTGCTTGAACCTAAACTGCTTTTCGAACAATCCTAACGAGTCTTTCCAAACCACAGGAAACAAAAAAGGAAGAACAGCCGAATCATTAATGATTGCCGGACTTTTTGTAGTTTATGGAAAAGAATATGTTACCCTATGCAAAAAAATAGGAAAAGAAAAAGATGCCCAAAAAGCTCAAAATCATGTGAACAACATGTGCGAAGCTGTTAAGAAAAATGGATGGGATGGAGATTGGTACCTAAGAGCTTATGACTATTTTGGTAACAAAGTAGGCTCTAAAGAAAACAAAGAAGGCAAAATATTTATCGAATCGCAAGGCTGGTGCAGTATGGCAGAAATTGGAGTTGAAGATAATATGCCCGAAAAAGCACTAAATAGCGTAAAAGAAATGCTCGATACTCCTTATGGTATTGTTCTAAACAACCCAGCATTTACCGAGTATAAAATTGAATATGGCGAAATATCAACCTATCCTGCCGGATACAAAGAAAACGCAGGTATCTTCTGCCATAACAATCCATGGATAATTATTGGTGAAACACTTTTAGGAAGAGGTGATCAGGCATGGGAATATTTCCGAAAAATATGTCCAGCTTATCTCGAAGAAATAAGTGAACTACACAAAGTTGAACCTTATGTGTATTGCCAAATGGTAGCCGGAAAAGATGCCTTTAAACCTGGCGAAGGAAAAAATAGCTGGCTAACAGGAACCGCATCATGGAATTTTTATGCAATTACTCAATACATTTTGGGTATCCAACCCGATTACGATGGATTAAAAATTGATCCTTGCATTCCAAAAGAATGGAAAAAATATACCATTACACGCCAATTTCGAGGAGCAAGCTACATTATTGAAATCACTAATCCTAAGGGAATTAACAAAGGCGTAAAATCAATGGAAGTAGATGGAGAAATAATTAATGGCAATATTATTCCTTTACATAGCACAGGCACTCATAAAGTAAAAATCATATTAGGATAAATATTATTAAAAGATGAAAATCAGATATTATAATATACCGCTTTTGTTTTTTGTTGTTTCGTTAATTGCATTGGTTTACTCTTGCAAAAAAAGTATCAAACCAGTTTCTTCAAATGAGAAACTTATTCTCATCAATCAAGTTGGATACGAATGCAATGCTCCTAAAAAAGCAATAACCAGAACAAATACAAATCTGTTTCAGATTAAAAACAGCAAGGGTAAAATCATACTCGAAAAAGCTGCTGGAACAAAACAATATTGTTCCTTATCTGGCGACACAGTCCAATCTATCGATTTTTCAGAAGTTACAGATCAGGGAACCTATTATATTGTAATAAATGACAGCATCATCTCAAATAAAATAATCATTTCAAAAAGACCTTACGCGAAACTTGCAAAAGCTTCGCTTAAGTCTTTTTATTTTAATCGCTCGGGAATAGATATTGACAGTATACATGGAGGCAAGTGGGCACGTCCGGCTGGTCATCCCGATACTCTTGTTTATTATCACGCCTCGGCAGCCGACAAAAATCATCCTGAAAATAGCATTATCTCATCACCTAAAGGATGGTACGATGCCGGAGACTACAACAAGTATATTGTAAATAGCAGCATTTCCACTTATACCTTACTATTAGCTTACAGTTCATTTACAGATTATTTTAATGAAGTAAACCTGAATATTCCTGAATCAGATAATGACATTCCTGATATTTTAGACGAAGCATTGTATAATTTAAGATGGATGATGACTATGCAGGATCCTTTTGATGGTGGAGTTTATCACAAATTAACCACCAAAAATTTTGAAGGTTTTGTTATGCCACACGATGCAGTAAATAAGAGATATTTGGTCCAAAAAAGTACGGCCGCAACCTTAGACTTCGCAGCAACAATGGCTTATGCATCTCGTCTTTTCGCCAATTTTGATTCAAACTTACCTGGCTTAGCTGATTCTTGTCGTGTTCAATCGGAAAAAGCTTGGGAATGGGCGCTTAAAAATCCGAAAAAATATTACCTGCAACCTTCCGATATTCAAACCGGGGCTTATGACGATACAAAACTAAAAGACGAATGGTTTTGGGCTTCTGCTGAATTATATCTGGCAACAGACAAAACAACCTATAAAACTTATCTTGAAAAGACAAAAGCTACAAGTAAAACTCCCGCCTGGCAAGAAGTAAATACTTTAGGTAGTATATCGCTTCTTACCTCTAATAAAAAAGATGAATTTGAAGTTCTAAACGCAGATTTTATAAAATACACCGACAAATTAATAAAACTCGAAGATAAAAGTCCTTACCGTACAGCAATTCAAAATTACGTTTGGGGCAGCAACTCTATATTTGCCAATCAAGGCATAATAAAAATTATTGCATACCAAATTACTAAGAATTCCAAATACCTGAACTCAGCAAGAGAAAGTTTAGATTATTTGCTTGGCCGAAATGCAACAGCTTATTGCTTTGTCACAGGTTTTGGAAGCTTAAGCCCTCTTAATATTCACCACCGGCCATCTGCATCTGACACTGTTAACCAACCAGTTCCAGGTTTTTTAGTTGGTGGACCTAATTTAATTGTACGAACCGATTGCGGACCTGATATAATCAGATCTGACTACCCTTCTAAATCTTATATTGATAAAGAGTGTAGTTATTCCACCAACGAAATTGCAATTAACTGGAATGCTCCTCTTGTTTTTTTAACCTGTGGAATTGATAAGTATTATGAAAAATAAAAGATGCCGGAAAGATCTGTTGGCCCTGTCCTTCCGGCAAATAATCCATAACAAATTAACGCTAATGAATCATTTCAAATTTATGAAAAAATCTGACAATTCAAGAGCAGCTCTAACCTGCTTTAAGAAAATGAAGCAAATGAATGGCAATTGGTTATTTAAACCCGCCCTTCTTTTACTTGCTGTGCTGTTAAATACAGCCTTGGTTTTTGCCCAAAATCCGGACAAAAATATATCCGGAAAAATAATCGATTCTTCTGGTATTGGCTTACCAGGTGTAAACATCTCTCTTAAGGGAACCACTACAGGAACAGTCTCCAATATCGACGGAGATTACAGTATTACCGCAAATTCCGAAAACGTTATAGTGTTTAGTTTTATCGGACACACAACTCAGGAAATTTTAGTTGGCGATAAAACTACAATCAATGTAACAATGCTCGAAGATGCACTAAGTGTAGACGAAGTTGTTGTAATTGGATATGGTGTTCAGAAAAAAGCTTTAAACACAGGATCTATTTCCAGTGTTAAAGGTGAAGATCTTCAAAACACACCTGCCTCTAGAGCCGATCAGGCAATTCAGGGACGAACTGCTGGTGTATCTGTTCTTGCAACCTCTGGTTCTCCAGGAGCTGGAACAAATATTCGTATTCGTGGTGTAAACTCCAACGGAAATTCGAATCCTTTATTTATTGTTGATGGAATGAAAACTGGCGATATCAACAACATCGATCCCAGTGATATTGAATCATTCGATGTGCTAAAAGATGCGGCCTCTGCTGCTATTTATGGTACCGAAGGTGCAAATGGTGTTATTATTATTACCACCAAATCAGGAAAATCAGGCAAAGGAAAAATTAGTTACGATTTTCAATATGGTTTCCAAAGCTCAAGAAGCGATATGGACCTAATGAATGCTAACGAATATCAGCAATGGATGACTGAATCGGGCGCTGGCACTGTTGAACAAAACGGTACCGATACCGATTGGCTAGACGAAGTTTTTGAAGTTGCACCTATGCAAAAACACCACTTAAGCTATACTGGAGGTACTGAAAAATCAAGTTATATGATTTCTGGTTCTTACTTCTCTCAAAATGGTATTGTTGGCGACGAGAAAGCAAAATATGAAAGATTTACAGCTCGTGTTAATGCCAAAAGTAGTGTGAAAGAGTGGTTAGAAGTAGGTAATAACTTTAGTTTCTCTCACTCAAAACAAAAATACATTGGTGAAGATGATGAATATAGAAGTGTTGTTAACAATGCTCTTTTAATTGATCCACTTACTCCGGTAACTTATGATGGAACACCTGATAACGTACAAAGTTTATTAGATGGTGGCAACACAATACTAAAAAATAGCAATGGTCGTTACTATGGCTTGGCTCAATATGTAACTGGAGAAACTGCAAATCCTCTTGCCCTACTCGATACTTATCACAATACAATTACCCAGGATAAGGTTTTAGGTATGGCTTATGCAACTGTTAAGCCAATTAAAGGTTTATCGTTCACCACTCGTGTGGGATTGGATTTAACTTATCAAACTCAACATTCGTGGGCCCCAACTTATTACTTCTCTAGCGAGAATCAAAACTCTGCTACTTCTGTTAGTGATGATATTAACAAATGGTACACCTGGTTGTGGGAAAACTTTGCAACCTACAACAAAAAAGTTGGCGATCACGACTTTACAATACTAGCTGGTTATTCTGCTGAAGAAAATCAGGAACCAAACTGGTCAATGTACTCTGGACCAATGATTGCCGAAGGCGATCAGTATGCTTATCAAGATCATACTACATCCGACGAATTTGATAAAACAGGCGGTGGATACGTTAACCACACAATGACTTCTTTTTTCGGTCGTTTATCATATAACTATTTGAATCGATACATGGCTGAATTTTCAATTCGTCGTGATGCTGCCGATGCATTTCCAGCAACCGATAAATCTGCTGTATTCTCTGCAGCTTCCTTAGGTTGGATTGTATCTGAAGAAGATTTCTTCGATATTAATGGCATCGACTACTTAAAATTAAGAGGTAGTTGGGGACAGAATGGTAGTAGAGCAAACCTTCCTGGAAACGAAGATCGTGAATTCTGGGTATTCTCAGGAATTCAATATCCAGATGCCACTAATAGCTATCAGGCAGGAGCCGAAATTGATAAATTAATCAACCCTAACCTTGTTTGGGAAACTACCGAACAATTAGATCTTGGTTTAGATTTAAGATCATTAGATGGAAAATTGAGCTTCTCGATGGACTACTACAAAAAGAAAACCAAAGATTTAATCTTCGTAGCTCAAGGTCCTTTATCTGTTGGTAACGAATATCCATATTCAAATGCAGGTTCTGTTGAAAACAAAGGTTTCGATTTTGAATTAGGATACCGTAACAACGACAACGAGTTTAAATACAGTGTAAACTTAAACTTATCTACTCTCGATAACGAAGTAACCAAACAAGCAGGTTCACCAATTGCTGGTGATAACCTAAGAGGTTACGATCTTACATGGTTCGAAAAAGGATACCCAGTATGGTATTTTAAAGGTTATAAAACAGATGGTATCGATCAAACAACAGGAGCACCTAATGTTGTTGATGTAAATGAAGATGGTGAAATTTCTGCTGCCGATCAGACTTACATTGGCGATCCTCATCCAGATATGCTTTACGGTGCTACTTTTAATGCACAATACAAAGGCTTCGATTTTAACTTGTTTATTCAAGGTTCAAAAGGAAATGATGTGTTTATGGGTTGGTTCCGTTCTGACAGACCATTCTCGAACAAACCATCATTCATGTATGATGACAGATGGACACCAACAAACACTAACGCAAGCCGACCAGCTGCCGACAATACCAGCGACTATGTTTATCGTAGCGATTTAATGGTATCAGATGGTTCTTATATGCGAATCAAACAAATTCAATTAGGATATACTCTTCCTAAAGCAGTAAGTCAGCAAGCAGGTATCGAACGTGCTCGTGTATTTGTTTCATTAGACGACTTCTTTACATTTACTGATTACGAAGGATTAGATCCTGAAGCTGGTAGTTCTACAAATACCAGACAAGGTGTAGACCGAGGAATTTATCCTATCTCTGGAAAAGTAATTTTCGGTGTATCAGTTAATTTTTAAGCCGCATTTAGTTTAAATATTAAAAACGAACTAAAATTCTAAAAAAAATGAAATATTTAAGATTATTAAAATATATATTGGGAATTGCCATCGCCATTTCCAGCTCTTCGTGTAACGAAGACGAATTCCTGGAGATTGATCCTACAGGTCGTGTTACCAGTGATGACTTTCTAAATACTGATGATGAAGTAAAATTAGCCATTGTTGGTGTTTACAATGCCATGCAAAACAATTTTTCAAGTGGTAGCTGGGCTAGTGTCTATTTTGTAAAAAACCTTCCGGCAGATGACTGTTTAGCCGGATCATCGGAAGGTGATCAAACTGGTTATCAAAATATTGATGATTTCACTATTCAAACGGATAATGACAAATTAAAACTAATCTGGTCTAACTTTTATAAAACAATTAGCTCAACCAATACAATTATTAATTTAGTTGAACCAGATACCGATGGCAAAAAAGAGATGATAGCTGAAGCAAAAGCTTTAAGAGCATATTGCTACTTCGAATTGGTAACATTATATGGTGGAGTACCATTAATGACTGTTAACCCAACCAGCGAAGCTGATTATCATCTTCCTCGTGCTACTGCTGCAGAAATATATACGCAAGTAGAAAAAGATTTCTCCGAAGCAATTCCAGATCTACCACTAAAAAGCGAATATAGTGCTGCCGATCGTTATCGCATGTCAAAAGGTGCTGCTCAGGCATACTATGGTAAAGCGCTTCTGTATCAAAAGAAATATAGCGATGCCTTAACACAACTTAAAGCAGTTATTAGTAGTACTCAGTACGATTTGGAACCTAATTTTGCTGATGTATGGTCTAAAGAATCAGAATTTGGACAAGAATCATTGTTTGAGATTTCATATACTGCTCAGGAATCTTACGATTGGGGTAATTTTCCTTGGGGTGGAGGAAACGAAAGTAATATTGAAGCTCAGTTACAAGGTCCTAGAGATGCTGTTTATGATGTAGCAAACTCAACTCTTAATATCGTAAATGGTTGGGGTTTCAACTCACCATCAGCAAAAATTGGTAAAGCATTTGAGGATGCAGGAGATACAGAAAGAAAAAATGCAACACTTATTTCAGCTGCTGATTTCGAAGAAACAGGTGGTGTAATAAAAGATCCTGATGCTCATGATTATGAAGGATATATGCGTTTAAAATATGTTACTAAATCTTCTGATACAAGCGAGAGTGGTGTTCCTGAATTAAACTACACTATTAACTGGCGTCTAATGCGTTACGCTGATGTTTTATTAATGGCAGCCGAAGCATACCATTTTTCTACTCAGGATGGATTGGCTTTAATTGAGCTAAACAAAGTGAGAGATCGTGCCGGACTTGAAGACATTGAAGCTTCTGATGATATTTTTCAGGCTATTGTTACCGAAAGACAATTAGAATTGGCCTTTGAAGGTAGCAGATATTGGGATTTAGTCCGTTGGGATTTAGCAAGCCAAGAGCTGGGTAGCTTAGGTTACAAAGCAAACAAAAATGAATTGTTTCCAATTCCACAAGCTGAAATTATTGCAAACAATGCTATTGATGAAGTAGATCAAAATCCTGGATATTAATAATTATTTTTAATATTTGAATCATAAAATAAGACTACCTCATAACTGGGGTAGTCTTATATACATAAATAAAAAAGCTCCTTATCATGAAAAATATTATTCCTGTAATACTACTAATGGCATGTACTGCTTGTTCACAACCAGATTCGTTAAAAAATACAACAAATAACAAAAAGTTTACTGCAGAAGGTGAAATAGCTCAAATAGTTACCACTGCAAAAGATACCGACTTAAGGTTAAGTAATACAGGAGAAGTTGTATTCAAAAAATCGAAACAAGCATTGGAAACCGAAAACTCAATTTTCGTGAATCCAAACAACACCTTTCAAAGTTTTATTGGAATTGGAGGAGCCATAACTGATGCCTCGGCAGAGGTATTTGCAAAACTATCAAAAGAAAAACAAGAAGAACTATTAAATGCCTATTACAGCAAAGAAGGAATCGCCTACTCCCTAATGCGCACATCTATACATGCCTGTGATTTTAGCAAAGGTAATTTTACCTACATCAAGGAAGGAGATAAAGAATTAAAAACTTTTTCCATTGATATTGATAAAAAATACCGCCTTCCAATGATTCATAGAGCCATTAAAAAAGCAGGTGGTTCTATCCTATTTTATGCAAGTCCATGGAGTCCTCCAGCTTTCATGAAAGACAATAATAACATGCTAAACGGAGGCAAACTACTACCAGAATATTACGACTCATGGGCAATGTACTACGCAAAATTTATTAAAGCTTACGAAAAAGAAGGAATACCTGTTTGGGGTATTACCATTCAAAACGAACCAATGGCTACCCAACGCTGGGAATCCTGTATATATACAGCCGAAGAAGAACGCGACTTCCTAAAAAATCACCTTGGCCCTACTTTAGAAAAAGAAGGTTTGGGCAATAAAAATATTGTAATTTGGGATCATAACCGCGATTTAATTACCCACCGTGCCAATACAATTATGGATGATCCTGATGCAGCAAAATATGCATGGGGAACAGGTTTTCACTGGTACGAAACATGGCGAAAAGGTGAACCAATGTTTAACAATCTGCAAAAAATACAGGAAGCCTATCCTGATAAAAAATTACTGTTTACTGAAGGATGCAACGAAGCCTTCGATCCTGCAAAATACCAATACTGGCCAAATGCTGAACGCTATGGACACTCGATGATAAACGATTTTAATTACGGAACAGTTGGTTGGACCGACTGGAATATTCTTTTAGATGAAACAGGTGGACCAAACCATGTAAATAACTTATGTTTTGCTCCCATTCATGCTGATACCAGAACCGATAGCTTAATTTATACTCCTTCCTACTATTATATTGGACATTTTTCTAAATTTGTGCGCCCTGGTGCAAAAAGAGTAAGTACTGTATCCAGTATTAGCTTTCTGGAAAGCACATCATTTATTAACGAAAATGGAAAAATGATTAGTGTAGTTATGAATAAATCAGAACAAAATATAAAATACAAACTATATATTGGTTCTAATATCGCTGCCGAAATCGAAATCCCGGCCAGAGCTATTCAATCAATTATTTACTAAAAAAGAATCTGCATTTTTAAAGATATCTCTACTAAAAGCTTAACTCTATGAAAAAACTATTCTTCATTTCGCTCTTTTCAGCTTGTGTTTTTATAAATCCATTAATAGCACAAAATAATTCCGAATCAATGGATAAAAAAATCGAAGAAATCATAAAACAGCTTACCTTAAAGGAAAAGCTCGATATGTGCCATGCACAATCCAAATTTAGTTCTAAAGGTGTAGCTCGGTTAGGAATTCCTGAATTATGGATGTCAGACGGACCTCATGGAGTAAGAGCTGAAATAGAATGGGATACCTGGAATCATGCACAATGGACAAATGACTCATGTACAGCGTTCCCCGCTCTTACTTGTCTTGCTGCAACTTTTAATCCAGACCTATCCTATAAGTATGGGAAAGCAATTGGACAGGAAGCCCGATATCGTAAAAAAGATGTGCTTTTAGGACCAGGTGTTAACATCTATCGCACTCCTTTAAATGGTCGAAACTTCGAATACATGGGTGAAGACCCATATTTAGCTTCTAAAATGGTAGTTCCTTATATTCATGGAGTACAGGAAAATGGTGTTGCCGCCTGCGTAAAACATTACGTACTAAACAATCAGGAGCACTGGCGAGATCATATTAATGTAGAATTAAGCGACAGAGCTTTATATGAAATCTATCTGCCTGCTTTTAAAGCAGCAGTTCAGGAAGGAAAAGTATGGTCAATAATGGGTGCCTACAATCAATTTCGAGGTCAATATTGCTGCCATAACGAACTATTGGTGAATAAAATTCTGAAAAAAGACTGGGCTTTTGATGGAACTTTAATTACAGACTGGGGAGCAACCCACAACACCAAACAAGCGGCTCTTTATGGTTTAGACATAGAAATGGGAACTGGAACCGATGGATTAACCAGCTCATCAAAAAATGCTTACGACAATTATTATCTTGCCAACCCCTTGCGCAAAATGATTGAAAATGGAGAAATTGAAGAAAGTGTAGTCGATGATAAAGTAAGAAGAATTCTTCGCCTGATGTTCAGAACAAGTATGAACAAATCAAGACCTTTTGGTAGCATGAATAGCCAGGAACATTTTGATATAGCCCGAGAAATCGCTCAAGAAGGAATCGTACTTTTAAAAAATGAGGACAACTTCTTTCCTATCGATCCAAAAACAACAAAAACAATAGCTATTATTGGTGAAAATGCCACAAAAGTAATGACCCTGGGAGGCGGATCTTCTGAATTAAAAACCATTCATGAAATTTCACCTTTACAGGGATTTCAGGAACGTTTTACCAATGCTAACATTCTTCATGCAATGGGATATTCTTCAGGTCCTTCGGTTTATGGACGTGTAATTCCATCAAAACTAAACGCTAAATCACTTCGCTCTCAAGCTGTTAAAATTGCCAGTCAAGCTGATATGGTTCTATATGTTGGGGGATTAAACAAAAACCATCACCAAGACTGCGAAGGCGATGACAGACTGCAGTTTGAACTTCCTTTTGAACAGGAAAAATTACTTTCAGAGATTTTAAAAGTAAACAAAAACACCGCCCTTATTCTGGTAAGTGGAAATGCGGTAGAAATGCCATGGATATCAAAAGTTAAAGCCATTGCTCAGGTTTGGTATTTAGGTAGCGAAGCCGGACATGCTATTGCCGATATTATTTCCGGAGATGTAAATCCATCGGGAAAACTACCATTTACTTTTCCTGTAAAACTAGAAGACAATGCTGCTCATTCTTTCGGTAAATTGTCCTATCCTGGAGATGGAAAAAATCAGGAATACAAAGAAGATATTTTAGTTGGATACCGCTGGCACGACACAAAAAATATAAAGCCATTATTCGAATTTGGCTTTGGCCTTTCCTACACTAATTTTGATATTACAAATACTTCTAGCGATAAAAACACATATCATTCCAACGACACCATAAGCATATCCTGTGAAATTAAAAATACTGGAAAAGTAGACGGAAAAGAAACAATTCAGATTTATGCTAAGGACAAATCATCCTCGGTTTTAAGACCTTCAAAAGAATTAAAAGGATTTAAAAAAATAAATTTACGGGCAGGAGAAAGTAAAACCATTCAAATAAAAATACCGGTAAAAAAACTATCCTTCTTCGACGATACCAATATGAATTGGAAACTAGAAAAAGGAGAATTCCAATTTTTGATTGGAACATCCTCTCGTAATATATACCAATCTATTGATATTAAAGTAGAATAGCCTAAAAAAACGAAAATGAAAAAATACATAACTATTTGGGGTGCTTTTCTCCTGCTATTATTGTCGTGTACTAAAGAAAATATAGTAGATAAATCAGATCAGTTTGTTGATGAACTTCTTTCAAAAATGACTTTGGAAGAAAAAATTGGTCAGATGAACCAATATACCAGCTATTGGGAAATGACTGGTCCGGCTCCTAAAAATTCGTCTGCCCAAAAACGTTTAGAAGACATAAAAAACGGTCGCGTAGGTTCCATGCTTAATGTTTATGGTGCTAAAGCCACTTACGAAGCTCAAAAACTAGCCGTAGAAAATAGTCGCTTAGGAATTCCTTTAATTTTTGGATACGATGTAATTCATGGATACAAAACAATGGCCCCAATTCCTTTGGGCGAAGCCTGTGCCTGGGATACTGAAATCTCAAAACTAGCTTCTCGTCTTGCTGCAAAAGAAGCTACAGCAGCGGGTTTACACTGGACTTTTGCTCCCATGATGGATGTTGGAAGTGATGCCCGATGGGGACGCGTAATGGAAGGTTGTGGAGAAGATCCTTATCTGGCAAGTTTATTATCAGTTGCCAGAATTCAGGGATTCGAAGGCGACGACCTCTCGAAAGAAAATACCATTGCTGCCTGTGCCAAACATTTTGCTGGCTATGCGTATGTTGAAGCCGGAAAGGAATACAATACCGTTGATATTGGAACATACACACTTCATAACATGGTATTACCACCCTTTAAAGCGGTAGCCAAAAATGGCGTGAGTACCTTCATGAATTCATTTAACCTGATAAATGGTACACCTGCAACTGCAAACCCATATCTTCAGCGAAACTTATTAAAAGATAAATGGGGCTTCGACGGTTATGTAGTTTCCGATTGGGGCAGTATTAAAGAAATTGCCTACCATGGGGCTGCCGAAGATCTAAAACAGGCAGCACAATTAGCCATTAATGCGGGTTCGGATATGGACATGGAATCGAATGCTTATCTGCCCTATTTAAAAGAATTGGTTGAAGAAGGTAAAGTTAAAGAAAGTGTAATTGAAGATGCAGCCAGAAGAATCTTAAAAGTAAAATATAAACTGGGCTTATTCGAAAATCCTTATAAATATTCAAATCCTAAACGCGAAAAAGAAGTAATCAACAGTAAAGAAAGTCGTGATATGGCAAGAAAAATAGCACGTCATTCTATGGTTCTACTTAAAAATAATGAACAACTATTGCCTATTTCAAAACAAGTCAAATCTATTGCCATAATAGGTCCTTTGGCAAAAGACAAAAACACACCTCTGGGAAGTTGGAGAGCTCAGGCTGTTAAAAATTCGGCAGTTTCATTATTAGAAGGAATTAAGAATACAGTTTCATCAAATACTAAAATTAATTATGCCAAAGGATGCGATCTTGCCATAGGAACCAGAGATTTTCGTGCAGAATTAAACTTTTCCAATACAATTAATAAACGAGAAATAGATAAAGCTGTAAATGCCGCTAAAAAATCAGATGTAGTTATATTAGCATTAGGTGAAGATTGTTTTCAAACTGGAGAAGGACGCAGTCAAACTGATATTCAATTGAAAGGTACACAAATGGAACTTTTTAAAAAAATCAGTAAACTAAATAAAAAGATTATAGTTGTTTTAATGAATGGCCGCCCCATAGCAATACCTGAAATTGCTCAAAAAGCTGATGCTATATTAGAAACCTGGTTTGCTGGAAGCGAAGCTGGAAATGCTATTGCCGATATTTTGTTCGGCGATTTTAATCCATCAGGAAAACTAACTATGTCTTTCCCTCGAAATGTTGGACAATGTCCGATTTACTACAATCACATGAATACCGGACGACCTAACAGCAGCGGAAATGTATTTTGGTCTCATTACACCGATGCTCCAAATACGCCGCTTTATCCTTTCGGATATGGCTTAAGCTATACAAACTTCACCTACGGAACTGTTAAGGCAGACAAGGAATCTTATACTAAAAAAGAATCGGTCCATTTAAATCTGATTCTATCGAATACAGGTAAATTCACTGGAGAAGAAACCGTACAGGTTTATATTCAGGATCCAGCTGCAACCTACGCACGTCCTGTAAAAGAGTTAAAAGCATTCCAAAAAGTTAAGCTTGCCTCAAAAGAAGAGAAAAGAATCACTTTTGAACTAAATAAAAAGGACTTTGGGTATTATTCTCCTGAGGGAGAATTTCTTTTCGAATCTGGCACTTACTATATATATGTAGGATGTAATTCTCGAGATGTTCAAAAAATAGCCGTTAGTTTTATAGATTAGTTAAGTAGGAAACCTGTCAGTAAAAAGTGCTGGCAGGTTTTTTTTATTGTAATATAAAGCAATCTTAATTTTGTAAAAATCTTGAGAATAAGATTATTTACCTTTTTAAATAACTTCTAATTAAAAAGCACATTCTGCATTTATATTACCCAGATATTGTTAAAAATAGTTAAACAATAAATCAATATTAAAATTTACTTCAAACAAACATTACAGATCACAAAAAAAAACAAAATTTTATATGCCTTATTTTGAACACCTTGAATTTTAAAATTTGTTAAACTTCAATAAAATCGCCTGTTTCATTTCGTAAACTTATTTTTTTTACTTATTTTCAAACTAGAAAGATTAATCAACTGGGCTTAACGAAGCCAAACATGCGCAAATCATAATAACCGGTTTATATTTATCAAAATATTAACTCATACACTCGCGTGTATATTAAAATATAGGAGGAATTGTAATGAATATGAAAATGCAATCCGTAGGTTTTAAAGCAGATAGTAAGTTGGAAGCCTTCATCAACCAGAAGTTAAGGAAGTTAGAGAAGTTTGAAAATAAAATTACAACTTACGAAGTAATTTTAAATATAGACAAAGCAAGTAATAAAGAAAATAAAGTTGTTGAGGTTAAAATGAATGTTCCCGGAAACGAACTATTTGCAAAAAAGAAAAGCAAAACATTTGAAGAAGCAACAGATTTGGTAGCAGAAGCACTTCGAAGCCAAATTCTAAAATATAAAGAAAAGAGGTAATCCTCGAACAGAAACGGAGCTAATTAGCTCCGTTTTTTTATTCTTTAAATCCTACATCCCGATGCGAACCATCGCAAAATGGCTTATTTTTCGAAGCACCACATCTGCAAAAATAAGATGCCTTTTCCAAAGCTTCTCGTTTTCCATCGGAACGAATTAAAGTAATCGGACCTTCAACCATTAATGGACCATTTTTCATAAGCTCAACATTTCTACCTGTCTCCAAAGCTTTTACCAGCCCTTTATCTTTCTCACTTGTTTCTGGACTGTTCATATAAAATGATAAAGCTCGCGAAGGGCATTTCTGTACTTGCTTAATAATTGATTCTGTATCGGATCCCTTCATTTTAATCCATGGCCGGGTTCCTGGTTGAAAAACAAGAGGTAATCCTTTAAAACATTCACCAGAATGGATACACAATTCCGAATCATAAACAACTGTTACTTCACCGTTCGAATATTCTTTTTTTGTACTCTTCATAGCATTACATTTTTCGAATTAATAAGCATATCATATAATTTACTACATTTTTAAAAATTATGCAGAAATTTATTTACAATCTTACAAAAAAACATTACAAAGACAATCAGCTCATTCTGAACATGCTGCAAACAAAGAGAAAATAAGACATCACAAATTATTTAATTTAGCATGATAAAGAACTTGCAGATAAAAAAAATTGTTCTACTTTTGTCGCAGACTTTTAAGGAAGGCATACTATTAAAGTTGCCGAAAACACAAGCTTACAGCTTATCTTGATAAGTATCAATGAGCAGATAGCAAAGACAAATACGGGTGTAGCTCAGTTGGCAGAGCACTGGTCTCCAAAACCAGGTGTCGGGAGTTCGAGTCTCTCCTCCCGTGCAACAAAAACCTTTCGATTTTTTCGAAAGGTTTTTTTATACATTAAAAAAAAGATCAAAAACAGCTTAACTACCCCAGGATCAATTTAATTCGAGCTATGATCTTCAAATTCCACATAATTGTTTTGCTGTCATAAAAATCTTCGTTTATATTTTTTTTGATTGTAGAGGTCTTCTTTTTTGAGATCTGCACTAAAAGTTTTCGAGATAACATCAAAGTACTAAGTATATAAGAAATAAATTATCAATTATTTGCACGATAAAATTAAACACTCGTTTCATTAAAGCTTAGTATTATATAAAAAAAGATGAACCAGTAAACCGATTCATCTTTCTCTTATATCTTACTATTATTTCTTACAACATCTGCATATCATACAACTTTTTATAAGCTCCATTTTTTGCAATTAAGTCATCGTGTTTTCCACGTTCAACAATTTCTCCTTCATGAAATACGCAAATTAAATCGGCATTCTTAACTGTCGACAAGCGATGAGCAATTACAAGCGATGTTCTGTTTTGCATTAATTTGTCAAGTGCATCCTGTACCAATCTTTCCGATTCGGTATCCAATGCCGAGGTAGCCTCATCTAAAATCATAATAGGAGGATTTTTAAGCACCGCTCGGGCAATACTCAAACGCTGACGCTGTCCTCCTGAAAGTTTACCCCCTCTATCTCCAATATTAGTATTGTATCCATCTTCTGTTTCTTCAATAAAATTGTGAGCATTAGCAATTTTAGCCGCTTCGATAACATCCTCCATTCTAGCGTTATCAACACCAAAAGCAATATTATTAAAGATCGTATCATTGAAAAGAATCGATTCCTGATTTACATTTCCCATCAGGTTTCGCAGATCTTTCATTTTATAATCTCGAATATCTACACCATCAACACTAATACTTCCTTCGTTAACATCATAAAACCTAGGTAATAAATCCACAAAAGTAGTTTTACCCGAACCCGACTGACCAACTAATGCTACGGTTTTTCCTTTCGGAATTTCCAGATTGATATTTTTTAGAATCCGTTTTTCTCCATTATATGAAAAAGATACATTTTTATACTCTATGGCATTTTCAAATTTCTCAACTGTTTTGGCATCATTTTTATCTACAATGGTAGATTCCGATTTTAAAATTTGATCGATACGATCCATTGCTGCTAAACCTTTTTGTATACTAAAAAAAGCTTTCGAAAATGCTTTCGCTGGATTTATTATAGAATAGAATAACACCAAATAAACCATGAAACTTGCACCATTAAGATTTCCATCTCCATTCAAAATTAAACGCCCGCCATACCATAAAACAATTACAATAACGATAGTTCCTAAAAACTCGCTAACTGGATGTGCCAATACTCTTCTACGCATCAAACTATTCATGATACGCCGATAATCATTATTTTCAGCACTAAAATTATCTGTTACTTTAGCCTCAGCAGTAAATGCTTTAATAATTCGAAGACCAGATAATGTTTCTTCAATAGTTGATAATAAATCTCCCATCTTATTTTGCCCTAAACGCGAAGTTTTCTTTAAACTACGACCAATTCTTCCAATAATAAATCCGGCGACAGGAAGAAGAATAAAGCTAAACAAAGTAAGCTGAGGACTCATTATGATCATTGCTGTTAAAGACACAATAATTAATACTGGATTTTTAAGAAACATATCCAGGGAGTTCATTACGGAATTCTCTACTTCCTGCACATCTCCGGTTGACCGTGCAATAATATCGCCTTTCTTTTCTTCTGTAAAAAACGGGATAGGCAAACTCACAATCTTATCGTAGATTAAATTTCTCATATCACGAACAACTCCATTCCTAAGCCCTACAGTATGATATGATCCTAAATAAGTAAACCCCACCTTTAGAAAAACTGCAATAACTAAGAATATACCTACAAAAATAAGAGCTGAATCCGCACCATAATCAGATTTCACATGAGAAATATAATAGTAAAAATTAGTTTTAAACGAATTTAAGGTCAATTCCCATGGTACAAGCTCTGTTACTGGTTCTGCAATATTAAATAGTATTTCCAAAACAGGTTGCATCATAGCAAAAGAAAACACGCCAAAAATTGCAGCTAACAAGTTATAAACAAAACTCATGATTAAATCACTCTTATAAGGAGGTAAAAATCGTTTAAGAATCTTAATAAAATCTTTCATTAATGATTAAATATGTGAAAAAAAATTGATGAGAAAACCTCAGTTATCCCAATAAAAATAGGCTGTAAAAGTACAACTCTTACAGCCTAAAAACAAGGTATTAACAATTATTAATATTCCCTATATTCCTGTGTAATTAACAGGACTAATTGTTTTTAATTGTGCTTTTAACTCATCATTAATCTCAAGAGTATCAATAAATTCGGCAATACTATCTTTTGTTACATGAGTATTGGTTCTGGTTAAAGCTTTTAATGCTTCGTAAGGATTTGGATATCCTTCACGACGAAGAATTGTTTGAACCGCTTCGGCCACTACAGCCCAGTTTGCTTCCAAATCGGCTTCGAAAGCTTCTTGCGAAATAATTAGCTTATCTAAACCTTTTAATAAAGATTTAAAGGCAATAATAGTATGTGCAAAAGGCACTCCAATATTTCTTAAAACAGTTGAATCGGTAAGGTCGCGCTGTAAACGTGAAATTGGCAATTTAGCTGCCAGGTGTTCAAAAGTTGCGTTAGCCAATCCTAGATTACCTTCTGAATTTTCAAAATCAATAGGATTTACTTTGTGTGGCATAGCCGATGATCCAACTTCACCTTTTTTGATTTTTTGCTTGAAATAATTCATGGAAATATAAGTCCAGAAATCACGGTTCAAGTCAACCAAAATAGTATTAATTCGCTTCAAATTATCGAAAATTGCACCCATATTATCGTAATTAGAAATCTGAGTTGTTAACTCTTCTCTTTCTAATTTTAGAATATCATTAACGAAATGGTTACCAAATTCTTTCCAGTTTACATCTGGATAAGCAACATGATGCGCATTAAAATTACCTGTTGCACCACCAAATTTAGCAGAGCAAGGAACACTCTTTAATAAATCCAATTGTTTTTTTAATCGGTACACATAAACCTGAATTTCTTTACCCAAACGAGTTGGAGAAGCTGGTTGACCATGAGTACGTGCAAGCATAGAAATTTCTTTCCAATCATCAGAGAGACTTTCTAACTTTCCAATTAGTTGGTCCAATAATGGATAATATACATCATAAACAGCATCGCGCAAAGAGTATGGTGTTGCTGTATTGTTGATATCCTGAGAAGTTAATCCAAAGTGGATAAACTCTTTGTATTGCTGCAGATTTAAAGCATCAAATTTCTCTTTTATAAAATACTCAACTGCTTTTACATCGTGATTCGTAACGCTCTCAATCTCTTTTACTTTTTTAGCATCATCTATCGAAAAATCAAGATAAATACTGCGCAAATCGGTAAAAAGATCTTTGCTAAAATCTTTCAACTGTGGAAGAGGTACTTCGCAAAGTGCAATAAAATATTCTACTTCAACCAACACTCTGTAACGCACTAAAGCATACTCCGAAAAATACTCACCTAATACGTCTACTTTGTCACGGTAACGCCCGTCAACCGGCGAAATTGCTGTCAAACTTTGCATTTCTAAAAAATTAAATGTCAATAATGGTTATTTAGAATCACAAAGGTAATTAAAAGCAGCGAAATGTTAGATATATGAAACTGTATATTAGAGAATAGATTTCGGATTTAAGTTCTTTTAGTATTTCGCATTTAATCTTATTTTTGTTAAAATATATAATTATATCTAAAACCTGAGATGTGAACTATAATAAGATATTTTCCCAACTCTTATTTCTCATATCTCCTATCACTAAATAACATGAAACTCCTAAAAGATTTTGGATTTGGCTTACGAACATATTCCGAAGCCATAAATTACATTTTTAGAAAAAAATTAGCATGGTTCTTTGTTTTTCCTGTGCTTTTAAATATTCTTCTTTTTTGGATTGGTTGGGATTACATAGGTAATTTATCGGAGCAAGCCGAACTGTTTCTAAAAAACTGGTTGAATTTAGAAAATGCCAATTACTGGGGTTCTGAATTTCTGAAAGCTACAATTGGTGGTTTTATATGGGTAGTTTTCAAAGTATTATTCTTTCTGCTGTTCGCCTATTTTGGAGGATACATTATTATTATACTGATGTCTCCGGTCTTTTCATATCTTTCCGAACAAACCGAAAAAATACAGACAGGTCACGAATATCCATTCCAATTTAAACAATTGATTCGCGATATTATTCGTGGGGTATTTATTGCTGTTCGCAATCTTTTTATTGAATTAATATTTACTGTTTTAATATTTTTCTTGAGTTTTATACCAATTATTGGTTGGGCTGCAGCCCTATTTCTTTTCATTATCTCGGCATATTTTTATGGATTTTCATTTATGGATTATGCCTTAGAACGGAAAAAATTAAATGTCACTCAAAGTGTTCAGTTTATGAGAGAAAACAAAGGAATTGTAATTGCCAACGGATTTGTTTTTTCGCTTTGCCTTATTGTTCCATTTTGCGGAGTCTCCTTTTCTAGTTTTGCCGCAATAGTTTCTGTTGTTGCCGGCACATTGGCTGTCGACAAAATTTGGGAAAAAGAAATCGAGTAAAATCAAGGCTTTCTTTAAACTTAATTTTTATCTTAGGAATAGAATTAAATTCTAATAAACATGAACCATCTGCACAAAATACTTTTATCTTTTTGCATAATCCTTTTCAGTTTTAGCTTGCATGCACAAGAAACTAATGACAGCATTGCCAAAGCAAACAATAAACTGGTATACAAGTTCGATATTAAACGGGAAATTGGTCCTGCTGCCTGGCGACAAACAAAAGATGCCTTTCGGGAAGCCAACAAATTAAATGCCGATCTCATATTAATTCACATGAATACCTACGGAGGAATGGTAATTCATGCTGATTCCATTCGAACTGCTATTTTAAACAGCACTATTCCTATTTATGTTTTTATTGATAATAATGCTGCCTCGGCAGGTGCATTAATCTCTATTGCCTGCGATAGTATTTACATGCGAAGCGGAGCCAATATTGGAGCTGCAACGGTAGTAAATCAAACTGGTCAGGCTATGCCCGACAAGTACCAATCGTACATGCGTTCTACAATGCGAGCAACTGCCGAATCGCATGGTAAAGATACTATTGTTCAAAAAGGAGATACCATTTACAAATGGCGAAGAGATCCCTTAATTGCAGAAGCAATGGTAGACCCCAGAACTTATATCGAAAATGTTATTGATACCGGCAAAGTACTAACTTTTACCCCCGATGAGGCCATTAAAAATGGATATTGCGAAGGAATTGCTAATAGCGTAAACGAAGTTTTAGATAAAGCTGGAGTTAAAGAATATACATTAAAAAGCTACGAACCTTCAGGTATCGAAAAAATCGTAGATTTTATGATTAATCCTGTTCTTCAGGGAATATTAATCATGATTATTATTGGTGGCATCTATTTTGAACTACAAACTCCGGGAATAGGATTTCCAATTTTAGCATCGGTAGTTGCTGCAGTATTATACTTCTCTCCTCTTTATCTGGAAGGCATGGCCGAAAACTGGGAGATCATTATTTTTGCTGCAGGAGTTATTCTTCTTGCCATAGAAATATTTGTAATACCAGGCTTTGGTGTCGCCGGTGTTTCTGGCACAATACTTATAATAGCCGGACTTACTCTTAGTATGGTTGATAATGTGGCTTTCGATTTCGAAGAAAGACACATAAAAGCAATTGTTGCTTCATTATTGCTGGTTATTTTCTCGATGCTAGTAGCAATTGTAGGCTCTATTTACCTGAGTAAAAAATTATTTTCATCGAACTCATTACTTGGTCATTTAGCCTTAAATACTGTTGAAAATACCGAAGAAGGATATGTTGGTGTTGATATGGCTGCCAGAAATATGATCGGAAAAAAAGGCCTCGCCATGAGCGTACTTCGACCTTCGGGAAAAGTAATTGTCGAAAATCAAATTTACGATGCTAAATCGGAAGATGGCTTTATTGATAAAAACACAAAAGTTGAGATAATAAGATTCGAAACAGGACAAGTTTATGTGATTAAGGAGGAAGATGATGAATCAGATGAAACTTAGAGAATACGAAAAACATGATTTTGATGCTGTAAATGGTTTGTGGCAACTTACCAACTTAAGCGATGCAAAAAGAGATGATTCGGCTATTACAATTGAAAAAAGCATTAAAGCAGGTGGTAAATTCTGGATCCTTGAAGACCTAAGTTCCGATGAATTAATTGGCACCTGTTGGGTTACTAACGATTCCAGAAGATTATACCTTCATCATTTAGGAATTCATCCCAGTTATCAGCAAAAAGGATATGGTAGATTACTATCGGAAAAGGCACTCAGCTATGCACGAAAAGTTAATATGCAAATTAAACTTGAGGTACATGAACAAAATAAATTTGCCATAAAACTCTATAAAAAAATGGGTTTTCAATATCTCGATAAATACGATGTAATGATTAAACGAAAACACTAAACCTGTTTTCATCTTATACAAAAGATAACAATGGATTTTTTGAATCAACTAATAAACGAAACTGAAATTACCAGTAAAACAATTTTATTTAGATTACTGATTAGTTTTATTGTGGGAGTAATAATTGGTATTGAAAGAGAAACTCATAAACAACCAGCAGGATTAAGAACTCACATTCTTATTTGCATGGGAGCAACTCTTATCATGCTACTTTCAATATTTATACCTCAAACTTTTCAGAATTTCCAGAATGGAGATCCATCAAGAATAGCTGCTCAGGTTGTTTCGGGAATCGGTTTTTTAGGTGCCGGTGCTATTATGAAATTTGGTGTTAATGTAAAAGGTCTTACCACTGCAGCTTCGATATGGGTAATTGCTGCTTTAGGCTTAACAATTGGTGCCGGAATGTATACAGGTGTTATTTGGGGAACTGCAATACTACTATTTGCTCTTGTTTTAATGGATGTTATAGAAAAAAAACTATTTCCCAGTAAATTTATTAAAAGACTTTATATCTATACAAGTGGAAACTCAGTTTCACAAAATGACTTTTTACCAGTCTTACAAAAACATAAAATATCTGTTCGAACAATAGATTTAGAACATTCTTTCGACGAAAATAAATTAAATTATTTTTTAACAATTCAAATTGCAGAATCGGTAAATCTAAAAGAATTTATTTCTGATTTAAGTAGCATATCAGAAATTAATAGAGTTAAATTGCAGCAAATATTATAAAGATAAGATGTCTGGTTCATAAACCATAACATCTCTTTAAAAACAGTACTCATGAATTTATTCTCAGCCGAAGGCTTTATCGACTTTTCCAAGCTTGAAAAAATCTCAAAAAAACCAAAATTATTTGCCAAAGATGATGGTAACTTCTGGCAGGATCCATATATATCAGAACATTTACTATACGCACATTTAGATAATGAGACAGATCAGGGATCTAGAAAATACAATTCTGTAATTCAGGCAGTAAACTGGCTAACATCTTATTTAAAACTTCCCGAAAATAGTAATTTACTGGATTTAGGATGCGGACCTGGTTTATACAGTGAAAATTTCTTTGGTCAGGGCTATAATGTTACAGGAATAGATATTAATCCTCACTCTATTGAGTATGCTAAAAATCAAGCCCGGGAATTTGGCTATCCTATTAAATACAAATGTCAGGATTATCTGGAAATTGATTACGAAAATGAATTTGATGTGGTAACACTTATCTATGGTGATTTATGTGTACTCTCGCATCAGGATAGAGATTTACTACTTAAAAAAGTTAAGAAAGCTTTAAAGCCCGGAGGCTATTTAGTTTGCGATGTCTTTACAAAGTTCTATTTCAAAAATCAGGAAAAAGAACAGGAATGGTACATTAGCGAACAAGATGGATTTTGGCACGAAGAAGAACATTTATTGCTACAATCTCATTTTAAATACAAGAAAGAAAAAGTTCGTTTAGATAAATATACAATTGTTTTGAAAGACGGAAGCTGGCGAACTCATCACATTTGGAAACATTATTTCAACATAAAGAGAGCCATAGATATGATGGAACAACATGGCTTTTTGGTAAAAGATTACTGGTCTAATCTTCGGGGAAAACCTTACGAGAAAAAAAGTTCTTGGATTGGAATGATAGCCCAGAAAACTCAATAAAATAATGGTAGCAGTAAAATCTCAAATATTGATAATATCGTTTATTATAATACATCAAAATTCAAGAAAATGCAAAACCCGAGAGAATTTCTTCTTTCGGGTTTTTATAAATAAATAAACTGGTGGGTTTATTATTCTTTGTACATCTTCTCTATTAGATGATTGTATTTTTCCTGAATTACTTTTCTCTTTAGTTTTAAAGTAGATGTAATTTCGCCAGCTTCAATAGTAAATTCTTTAGGAAGCAAAGTAAATTTCTTTACTTTTTCGAATCTTGAAAATTCCTCCTGCAACTCTTCGAATCGTTTCTCGAAAAACTCAATAATTTGAGAGTTTACTAATAATTCCTCTATAGAATTAAAAACAATATGCTGCTGAACTGCATAAGCTTGCAAGGGTCCAAAAGCCGGAACTGCCAATGCAGTAACAAACTTTCTACAATCGCCAATTACTGCTATTTGCTCAATAAACTGATCGTTTACCAAAGTAGTTTCAATTTTTTGCGGAGCAACGTATTTTCCTCCCGATGTTTTCATCAAATCTTTAATTCGATCTGTTATCACCAAGCATCCATTTTCGTCAATTCTACCCGCATCGCCAGTGCAAAACCAGCCATCTTTCATAACTTCGGCAGTAGCTTCGGGCTTTTTATAATATCCTCGCATAACACCAGGACCTTTTACCATAATCTCATTATTAGCACCAATTTTTATCTGACTACCAATAATCGTATTCCCGGCTGTTCCAAAATCAATATTCCTATCTCCATATAAACTAACCGTAGCCATTGTTTCGGTAAGTCCGTAACCAACTTTCACATTAATTCCTATGGAATGGAAAAACTCCAAAAGATCTATCGAAAGAGGAGCTCCACCGCAAGGCATAAATTTAATTCTTCCTCCAAAAATACCTCTCAATTTACTTAGCACCAACTTATCAGCAAGCTTGTGCTTAAGATTTAAAATTGCAGGAATCTTTTTTTCGAACATGCGATATTCATTATAGTATTTCGCACCAACTTTTACCGACCAATTCAGCAATGCTTGCTTAAAAAAGGAAGCTTCCTGCGATTTATCTTTAATTCCAGAGAAAATTTTCTCATAAATCCTGGGTACAGTACACATTAAGCTTGGCTTTACTTCCTTCATCACTTCCGCAATTTTCTTGGGGTTGCGATTAAAGTAAACTTCTATTCCGCGATGGAAACAGAAAAAACACCAACCTCTTTCGTACACATGACTTAAAGGCAAAAAACTTAGCGAAACATCTTTATCCGAAACATTTAACTCCTTATCGTGTGAAACCAATACACTAGAAATATTTTTGTGATCGATCATCACTCCTTTAGGTTCTCCTGTAGTTCCTGATGTATAAATTAATGTGGCCAAATCGTCGAATTCTCCGCTGTAAAAACGTTCGTCGAATTCCTTTCCCATTCCGGAATTTTGACCATAAATCAGAAATTCATCCCAGTACATCGATCTGTCATGATCGGTAAGTTCTGTTTTCTTATCGAAAACAACAACCATTTTTACATGAGAAACTTCTTTTATAAGTTTCATTGCACGATTATACTGCTCCTGTTCGCCAACAAATATGACTTGAGTTTCAGAATCTTCGACAATATATTTTGCTTCGGCAGTAGAGTTTGTAGGATAAATTGGAACGGTAACACCTCTTACACTCATAATTGCCAAATCGGCGGTGATCCATTCAGGCATGTTTTGTGAGAATATTGCAACTGATTGCTTCTCTTTAACACCCATTTTCATAAGAGCTTTTGATATCTGACGGATTTGTAAACCAAACTCATTCCAGCTTACACCAACCCACTTATCATTCTCTTCATCTTTATAGCGCATTGCAATTCGATCACCGAATTTTTCAATTCGATCACGAATCAACTTGCCCCAATGTTGATACTCCATAAAAGTATTTTAGTTGTAAAATCGTGACAAAGATAATGATGTTTCAATGATTTAAAAGAGATTCAGGGCTTTAAGGTTTATCACTATATGTTAAAAATTAATAATTTTAAAAATATCAAGGAAGAACAAAATTCCCAATACCCTACATATCAAGCTATTATAAAAAGCGGCCATCAACAATAGTCGATGGCCGCCAGCTAATTCTTAAATACGGAATAAAAGCAATAATAAAGCTTATTTCACGTAAAAATCCATTAATTTTTCCCCTTCGAGTTCAGCTTGCAAATGATCTCCAATTTTTACAGGTCCTACTCCTTCGGGTGTTCCTGTATAAATCATATCTCCAATTTTTAAGGTGAAAAATTGAGATAAGTAGGCAATTAAATAATCAACAGAAAAAATCATATTCGAAGAATTTCCTGTTTGCACTCTTTCTCCGTTAATGTCGAGATTGAAATTGAGATTACCTACCGATTTAAATTTATTTTTTGGAACAAACTTACTAATAGGCGCGGCACCATCGAATGCCTTTGCCTTTTCCCAGGGTAATCCTTTCTTTTTGCATTCGGCCTGAATATCGCGAGCTGTAAAATCAATTCCCAAGGCGACTTCTTCGTAGTAACGGTGAGCAAATTCTACGGGTATATTTTTACCTACCCTACTGATTTTAATAACCAATTCTAACTCGTGATGAATATCTTTCGAAAAATCGGGATAATAGAAATCGTTATTATTTTTTAACAAAGCAGAATCGGGCATAGAAAAAACCACTGGCTCAGCAGGCACAGGATTATTTAATTCTTTAGCATGATTCACATAATTTCTTCCAATTGCTAGAATTTTCATATTTCTAAAATATAAATGTTAAATATCAGAATTGAGTTTATTTATTGAATCCTCTGAGTTTAATTTCCGTTAAAATTTTCTTTGTATAAAGAGGAAAGTCACTATTCATTACCCAACCATAGTATCCTGGTTGTTTGTCTAATACCTCTTCAACAGTCTTGCCTTTATTTTTACCAAAGTTAAATCTCTCAACACCTTTCTCATCAATAATAATAAAACCAGCAAAATCTGCATTTTTATTTTGAGACGAAAAAGTTGCCAAATACTCTATATCATTTTCCAGATTATCGTATTTATCCAATTGCGATTTTAAAACCTCATAAGTGGCTTTTGTATCGGCCTCGGCACCATGAGCACCTTCTAACTCTTTATTACAGTAGAATTTATATGCTGCCGTTAAGGTACGCTGTTCCATTTTATGGAAAATAGTCTGTACATCTACAAACTTTCTCTTTTTCATATCAAAATCGATATCAGCTCTTAAAAACTCTTCGGCTAATAGAGGAAAATCGAATCGGTTGGAATTATAACCAGCCAGATCGCAACCTTCCAAATATTTTGCTATTATTTTACCTAACTCCTTAAAAGTTGGTTCATCTTTTACATCTTCGTCTTTGATACCATGTATAGCCGACGACTGCGCAGGAATTGGAATACCCGGATTAACCCTAAAAGTTTTCACTTCTTCTTCTCCATTGGGAGCAACCTTAACAATACAAATTTCAACAATACGATCTTTTGCAACATTAATACCTGTTGTTTCTAAATCGATAAATGCGATTGGATTTTTTAAATTCAGATTCATTGATCAGTTTCTTATGAATTCGTTTATTGTGTAAAAATATAAAACCTAACAGAAATAATCTCTCTGTTAGGTTTTTAATATTTTATTTTTTGATTTTAATTCTGTTTATGCGTTAATCATCATTGGCATTAACAACATCAAGACATCTTCGTCGGCATTTTCATTATCGTAAGGTAAGAAGATACCTGCCCTTGTTGGATCCGATAATTCGATTAATACATTCGATGAAGAAATATTTGAAAGTATCTCCAATAAGAATACTGATTTAAAACCAATTTCTAATTCTTGTCCCTCGTACTGACAAAGCAATCTTTCTCTTGCCGAAATTGAAAAGTCTATATCCTGAGCCGAAACAACCAGTTCGTTTGCTTTTAATTCGAACTTAATTAAGTTACTTGCCGGATTAGAAAATACTGATACACGTTTTAATGTATTGTACAATTCTACTCTGTCAATAGTAATTACGTTAGGATTGTTTTTAGGAATAACCGAATTATAACTTGGATAATTTCCTTCAACCAAACGACAAATTAATTTGTAATTCGAAAGCGTAAAGAATGCATTCTTATCATCGAATTCTACTTTTACAGGATTTTCTTCTTTCGGAAGAATGTTACGTAAAAGAGAAGCTGGTTTTTTAGGTAGTATAAATGAAGATTCAACATCAGATCTTCCATCCAAACGCTTGTAACGAACCAATTTATGTGCATCAGAAGCTACAAATGTTAGATCGTTATTTCCCAATTCCACAAAAATACCATTCATTACCGGACGAAGCTCGTCATCTGCGGTAGCAAATAATGTTTTAATAACTCCCGTTAATAATACATCACTTTCTACGGTAATATTCACTAAACTACTTTCCTCTTTCTCTGGAAGTTTTGGAAAATCCTCTCCATTTTGACCAACAATACTAAACACTCCATTTTCCGATGTTATCTTAACCGCTAAAGAGGTAGAATCGATATCGAAAGTAAGAGGTTGTTCAGGAAATTCTTTTAAAGTATCAGTCAAAATTTTAGCCGGAAAAGCAATTACACCATCGCCATGCGAAGTTTCCAGAGGAATAGTGGTGATTAATGTAGATTCCAAATCAGATGCAGTTGCCACCAATTCGCCATCTTTTAGCTCAAATAAAAAGTTATCTAAAATTGGCAAAGTATTCTTACTACTAATTACTCTACTGATAGCTTGTAAATGACTTAACAATTCTGTACTTGATACTACAAATTTCATTTGCATAATATTTAAAAATTTACCTAATTTTCTGTGTTTCAAATCTTAAATAAAGATAAGCAATTAAGATTTGTATTAAGGGGTGAATATACAAATTTATTAAGGATTGTACTTACTCTTGAATTAAAAAAAATCTTTGTCTTTCTTTGATAATATACAAAATTATTTTTTAATTCCATTTTACAGCATAAGTAAAAAACTACTAATAGTTTGAAAATCATAAATCGAATGATTTTCAACTTTTAATTTCAGCATAATGGCATTGTAATTCGCAACAAAAGTAACATTTAAGATAAAAAATTTACAATCAATTTCCTGCAAATTTTCTTTTCCGCATATAAAAACGAATTAATCCGAAAATCAGTAATAAAAACAAAGGCAATAACACATTAATTACTTGCCAAAATATGCGCTCCGAACGAATCTTCGTTTTATCGAGCAAACGCAATTTCACTTCTCTTGTTCTTAAATTCATCCACCCTTCATTATCGCATAAATAATCGATACAGTTTAAAAGAAAGTTTCGGTTGCCATAAGTTTTTCGTGAGTATCTATCGTAGCCCAAAGCTTCAATTTGTCTGTTTTTACCTACTCCGCGCACGCGATTTTTAATTAAATCTCCATCTGATATTACAATCATTTTAGCAGGTTTACTTTCTTCTTTAAAAGTTTTACGATTGATACCTTTCCAGGCACGATTTTTAAATGCCGATTTAAATTTGCCCTCCAGTAAAACTGCAATATTTTTTTTTCCATCAGCAAAATACTCGGGCAATGGTTTTTTATTGACAATATCGAGGCGAATTACGCTGGGCACTTTTTCTAAACGTGTATAATTAGAACTACTTAAAAGTACTTTTCTACTGATATTTTTATTCTCTCCCACCCAATCAATTGAATTTGCAAATTCAGCTTTTACCACATTTAACTTTCGGGTAATTGGATGTTTTTCGGGACAGTTTAAAAGAGGACAATAGTACCACGAAGCAGGTGTAAATTTTGCTTGTTCGCCTGGCAATGCTGTCTGTACCGGAATTAATTGCCCCTGAATATCCATTACCAAATCAGGATTCACTCTCACCCCATAAGCAAACAACTGATCTTCGATATTAAGCGGACTGTAATAAGCAATTGTACTTTCCTTTACCGACAAACTGTCCATACTAACCTTTACCTCATCAACAAGACACAGCATGCTTCCTCCAGCCATTAAATACTGATCGATCTGATATTTATCTTCGCGAGAGAATTCTTCTCTGGGCTGGGCAATTACCAGAGCTGAATAATTTGCTCCTTCTTTATTTAATTCTGAGGCATTTACCCGTTTTACATCATATCTCTGTAAAAGGGATGCTGTAATATCTGCGACTTCATATTCGTTTAGTTCTCCGTGTCCAGTTAAAAAAGCTATTTTCTTTGGCTGCACATTCTGTAGCAAGCGAATAGCTTTTGTCAATTCAAATTCTAAAGTTTCTACCGAATGATTTAAGTTCTCATCTGCTGTAGCTCCGCTTTTACTTTTAAGCAAATGAACTGCTGTTTCTTTCTCTCTATCATGAACAATAATACCTGGAACTATAATTTTCTGTTTTAAGCTGCCATCAGTAGTTCTTTCCTGCAAGCTGGTAGGCTTTAAGCCTCTCGAAACCAACTGCTCAAAAAGCTCATTCTTTTTTTTAGGATTTACTACATCATTTGGATTTATAAGCGAGTAAGAAATATGAACATTGGAATAAGCAGCAAATTCATCGATCATTTCCATGCTTGCTTTTTGCAACTTGGCAAATCCATAAGGCAAATCTCCAGCTAAATAGATCTCAAAAAATAAGTCTTTATCGAGCGATTCGATAAGTTGTTTCGTATTATCAGAAAGAGAATATTTTTTCTCGGATGTTAAATCCCAACGAAAAAAATACAATTGTAAAAGCTGCATTACTGCAAATAGTGCAAGCAGGGAAATAATTAAATTCAATATGTCTTTTTGTCTTCTGTTTTTAAGCATAATTTTACGACTTACCATTTTCTGCTTTTAAGTACTGTTTTTGTGATTAAGAGAAAAGCTACAATTACACCTGCAAAATAAATCAGATCTCTAGAATCTACTACTCCTCTTGATACTGAACGATAATGCTCATTTATTCCCAAAGAGTATATTATTGTTTGCATATTCTGAAAAATAGTAAGCTCTGCTAAATAATCAAATCCTATAAAAAGAATAAAACTAAGTACCAATGCAGATAAAAATGCAACAATTTGATTTTCGGTTAATGAACTGCAAAAAATTCCTATTGCCACATACACAGCTGCCAAAAGAAATAAACCCATAAAAGAGCCCCAAAAAGCAGCTGAATCAACACTTCCAACAGGACTACCCAAATTGTATATGGAGAAATAATAAACCAAACAAAATAATAATGAGACAATAACAACAAGCAAAGCTGCAAAATACTTTGCCAATATTATTCCCATTTCACTTACCGGGCGAGTATACACCAACTCGATAGTACCTTGTTTTTTCTCATCGGCAAATAAACGCATGCAAACGGCAGGAATCAGGAAAAGATAAATCCATGGAGATATTTCGAACAATATGTTCAAATTTGCATAGCCAGAATCGAGCGGATTTGAAGAACCTGGGAACACCCAAACAAATAATCCGGTGGCAATTAAAAATACCGATAATATAAGATATCCGGTAAGTGAACTAAAAAAAGTCCTAAACTCCTTAATGAGAAGTGCTAGCATAAAATCTATTCTATTAATCTTTATTTCTACAAAATTGCAAAATAATTTCAGTAGAAAAAATCTCTTTGCCAAATCATTTAACTTACATAAATTTGTACATGAAAAATAGAATACTGTTTATTCTCTCTATTCTTGTGTCGAATATACTTATGGCGCAGAAAACTCCCTCTAAAGATATATTTACAACAAGTCTTAGATATCATTATGGCGTAATATTACCACACCATAAATCTATTAGCTATTTGGTAAATGATCAAATTTCGGGAATTGAGTTAAATCTTGGAATTGTTCCAAACAGAGATAAAAACTGGGTTTCTTTATACAAAAATCCTGAATATGGAATTGGAATTTATCATACAAGCCTAGGAAACGACAAAATTTTAGGCAAGGCTACGGCAGTTTTTCCTTACATTAATTTCCCTATTGCCAGAAAAAATAAATGGGAGTTTAACTTTCAACTAGGCTTCGGAATGGCTTACACAAAAAAGCATTTCGACCCTGTAGATAATTATACCAATGTGGCAATTGGTTCAAAATTTAATGCTTTTATTAAGTTAATGACAACAGGTTCATACTCCATTCATCCTAAATGGAATGTAAATGGAGGTATTGAATTTTTCCATATTTCGAATGGTGCTATTAGTGTTCCAAACAAAGGTTTAAATGCAGTAACTACCAATTTTGGGGTATCCTATTACCTTAGCAACAAAAGAACACACAAAAAATATACTTCGATAAATTACTCTAAGTTAGAAAATGAATTTTCCCTTATCTGGAACAGTGGCATTAAACAAACCGGAGTCAAAGATCCTCATAAATATTACAAAACAGGTTTATCATTAAGTTATTTAAAAGGTATCAATACAAAACAAAGAGTAGGTTTGGGTATCGATTTTTTTTACGATACATCAGCCAATAGAGGAAATTGGAATTTCGAGCCTAAAACTGGTTTTAATGACCGTTTTAGTCAATCCTTTTTTGTTTCGCACGAATTATTTATACAAAAATTTATAATTGTAGCTAATATTGGAGTGTACACACTTTACAAAACAGAACCTGAAAAACCTGTTTATACCAGAATTGGACTTCGGTATGCACTAGGTAAACATTTATTAGCAAGCTTATGTCTAAAATCTCATTTAGGAAAAGCAGATTATATTGAATGGGGAATTGGTTATCGAATAAATACAAAAAAAAATGAAAAAGGTTAATATATTAATTATAGCAATATTACTGTGCATAACTGCCTGCAGTTCGTTCAATCCTTTCGAAGAAGAAGGCGATTATACAGAAAAAAGAGTGGAATTGAATGGAATTACAGCTATCGAAAATTTAAATACTTTTCAGATGGTTTTTATTCAAGATGAAGAGGAGTTTATTTTTTTAAAAGGAGGAGAGAATCTCATTTCAAAAACCGAAATAGTTAGCGATAATAATGTCCTAAAAATTAATCATTCTTATGGTAATAATACCAGAAATTTTGATTTGATAACTGCCGAAATCCATCTAAAAAATTTGACTACAATTACCTGCTCAGCTCCTGCTAATATTTCAAATAAAAATACTTTAGCGGGCAATCATCTGGATATAATAATTACTTCAGAATCGGAACTTGTAGAAATGAGTCTTAATTTGGATTACGAGAGTTTAAAATTTCATTCATACGGAAATGCCTACGGAGGTTACGAATTTTCCGGAACATGTCCTGAAACTAATTATATTCTAAATGGAGTAATTAATATAAATGCCAGTAATTTACGAAACGAAAATACAATATTGGCTCAAAATGGAATTGGAGAAGCTCATGTTTGGGCCACCAACTCTCTAAATATTACTATCTACAGTAGTGGCGACATTTATTACAAAGGAAATCCTGAAATAGCAATCACTCGAGTTCAAGTAAACAATCAAAATCCGGTTGCCAAAGTAATACAGGAATAATCTAAAATTCTATTTCTGTAAGTCCTCAACAATCATTTTGGCAAAACGAGCCGATGCGCCTGCCCCACCAAGCTTTTCGTGCAATAACTTATAATTAGCTAACATTTGATTTCGGTACTTCTTATCAAATAAAATCTTACTTAACTCTTGGGCAATCATATCCTTATTGCAGGTATGCTGAATTAACTCTTTCACAATTAATTTATCCATTACTAAATTAACAAGCGAGATGTACTTTACTTTTAGCAATCGCTTTCCTATTGCAAACAAAAGTCTACCTCCGCCGGTTAAATAGCAAACCACTTGGGGAATATGAAGCAAAGCTGTTTCTAAAGTTGCTGTTCCCGAAGTAACCAAAGCCGCTTTCGACTGCTGCAATAAATCGTAGGTTTGTGCGTAAACAAACTTAACATTAGTACCTGCCGCTACCTGAGCATAAAATTCTTTTGTAATAGAAGGTGCTGCAGCCACCACAAACTGATAATCGGGAAAATTAGTTACCACATCGAGCATTACGGGTAATACTCGCTCAATTTCCTGCTTTCGACTTCCTGCAAGAAGAGCAATAATGGGTTGATCCGATAAATCGTTTTTTTGAGTAAAATGCTCGAAAGACTCATTCTTATTAGGTCGATTTTCGATGGCATCGAGTAATGGATTTCCTCCAAAACTCACCTCATAATTATGCTTTTTATAAAACTCTGTTTCGAAAGGAAAAATGGTAAACATTCTATCGACATAAGCTTTAATCTTTTTCACTCGTCCTTCTTTCCAGGCCCAAATTTTTGGAGAAATGTAATAGTGAACACGAATACCATTTGCTTTGGCAAACTTAGCCATTCGCAAGTTAAATCCCGGATAATCGACCAAAATCAATACATCAGGTTTATACTCCAGCAAATCTTTTTCGCACAAAGAAAAATTAGCTTTAATCTTTTTCAAATTCTTTAAAACAGTAATAAATCCCATAAAAGCAGTTTCGCGATAATGTTTCACCAATTCGCCTCCCTGTGCCTGCATTAAATCTCCGCCCCAAAAACGAAATTGTGCCTTCGAATCCTGAGATTTTAGTTCTTTCATTAAGTTAGATGCATGAAGATCTCCCGATGCTTCGCCTGCCACAATGTAATATTTCATTTTTTTTGAAACTTAATTTCCAATAAATACCGAAATGAGATTTTTTAATCCTAAAATTTAAGATGTGAAATTTAGAATCTGACTTACATTCCAAAACGGAATATCATAATTGCAAAAGAATATAATATTGTTGCCAATAATACACCTCTGGCTGCTTTTAATAAATCCATTTTTATAAAAAGAAAGAAGAAAACAATATTCCCAAAATAAACGCCCAAAGCCATTACTTTTGTATAAATACGATGAATTAAAAGACTATCCATAAATTCCTGAATTGTCATTTCGCCCTGAAATTTTACGATGTAAGCTAAAAGAATTGACAACACAGGTACTACAATACCAATAAAAACACCTAAAGGCATTGAGTTAATCTTCGATTTCATAATTCCAGCTTTTAAGATCCTCTACCAATTGATGAGCAGTCATATCAATTTGAGTTGGTACAAGAGATGCAAATCCATTGTTAATTGCCCATTCGTCGGTTTCTTCGGCATTGGGTTCTGCATTTTTAAAATATCCTGTTAACCAGTAATAATCTCCTCCAAAAGGATCTTGTCTATGATCAAACTCTTCTTTCCATCGGCCATGAGCCTGGCGACAAACACGAATACCATTAACATCTCCTTTAGGAAAATTAACATTCAAACAAATACCTTTTTCTAAACCTCTTTCCAAAAGATTCGCAAAAATTTTACGTCCATATTTAATACTTTCCGAAAAATCTGCGTCAGCTCTAAAATCGTTTAATGAATAGCCCACCGATGGAATTCCATTTAAACATCCCTCGATAGTAGCACCCATTGTTCCTGAGTACAAAACACTAACCGAAGTATTTGCTCCATGATTTATTCCTGAGACCAAAAAATCGGGTGTTCGTGGCAATATTTTATTTAGTGCCAACTTAACACAGTCAACAGGAGTTCCTTTACAACTGTAAATATGCAAATTCTCTTCGTCTCTAACTTTTTTTATTCGAATAGGTACCTCAACGGTAATAGAATTAGATTTACCTGAGTTGGCACGATTTGGCGCTACAACATAAATATCGCCAAACCCCTTAACAATAGCCACCAAAGCTTTAATTCCCTTGGCATTTAATCCATCATCATTGGTAACAAGTATAATTGGTTTATCGCTCATATTTTTATTTTGATAATTGTACAAATATATCCGAATTTGAATGAATAAGCAATACTTACAATTTAAGACGAATAGATATCACAAAGAATTACAATAGAAATGTAACATATTATCAGAATAAGCTTCCTATTATGGTGTTTTTATTCAATTAAATTTGTGCAAACACAGTAAAACAGGAATGACAATAAGATAAGTTTAAGCAAAACACTTGTAAACATTCGTAACATTTTATGAATTGTATAAATAGCTTAGAAGGAAACAAATACCTGAATGATTAAAAACACACAAAACTTAAGCAATTTATCCTCAAGTCTTCTTTGGTACTTGGGTGTAAAATTTCTACTTTTGTAAGCTTGTAAACAGGAAGCAAGCTCATTGTCTTCCTTGTTCTTGTTTTGATAATTATCTGATAAAATACACATACAAATGAAAGTATCGTACAAATGGCTTAAAGATTATATCGACATTAATTTTTCGCCTGCTGAAATGGATGAGATCCTAACACAAATAGGATTAGAAGTTGGTGGAATTGAGAAATTTCAATCAATTAAGGGTGGTTTAGAAGGATTAGTAATTGGCGAAGTAAAAACCTGTAAGCCACACGAAAACTCTGACCATTTAAGCATTACCAGCGTTGATGTTAATGGCGACGAACTTTTACCAATTGTTTGTGGTGCGCCTAACGTGGCAGCCGGACAAAAAGTTGTAGTTGCTACAGTTGGAACCATTTTGTATGATGGAGATGAAAGTTTTACCATTAAAAAATCTAAAATTAGAGGCGAACTTTCGATGGGAATGATTTGTGCTGAAGACGAAATTGGTCTTGGTGCTGGTCATGATGGAATTATGGAACTTCCCCAAAATGCTGTCGCAGGAACTCCTGCTGCCGAATATTTTAATATTGAGGATGATTTAACCATTGAAATTGATTTAACTCCTAACCGTATCGACGGAGCATCACACATTGGTGTAGCTCGAGATATGGCCGCCTTTTTAAAACAGCAAAAAGAGATCGATTATAAAATACCTTCGGTTGAAGATTTTAAAGTTGAAAACACCAACTTACCAATCGAAGTAAAAGTTGAAAATAACGAAGCTTGTCACCGTTACTCTGGTATTTGTATCAGCGGAATTAAAATTGCTGAATCTCCAGAATGGTTGCAAAACCGTTTAAAAGCAATCGGTTTAAACCCAATTAACAATGTGGTAGATATTACCAATTATGTGTTATTTGAAACTGGTCAACCATTACACGCTTTCGATTATGCAAAAATTAAAGGCAATAAAGTATTGGTTAAAACCTTAGCCGATGGCACTCAATTTACCACTCTTGATGAAGTTGAAAGAGAATTAAACGAAAAAGATTTGATGATTTGCAACGATGAAGAGCCAATGTGCATTGCTGGTGTATTTGGGGGAATTGAATCGGGCGTAAGCGATTCTACCACCGATATCTTCCTTGAAAGTGCATATTTCGACTCAGTATTTGTTCGTAAAACGGCTCGTCGTCACGGATTAAATACCGATGCATCATTCCGATTCGAACGTGGAACCGATCCTAACAATACCATTTATGCGATGAAGCGTGCAGCTCTTTTGATTAAAGAAATTGCTGGCGGCACCATTTCTTCTGATGTTGTTGATATCTATCCAAATCCGGTTAAGGATTTTAAAGTAGAAGTAAGTGTTGAGCGCATTGAAAACCTGATTGGTAAAAAAATAGGTAAAGAATGCATTAAAAATATACTTACAGCTTTAGAAATTAAAGTTGAGAAAGAAGATGGCGATACTTTAAACCTTTTAGTTCCTCCATATCGTGTTGATGTAAAGCGTGAAGCAGATATTGTGGAAGAAGTACTTCGTATCTATGGATTCAATAATATTGAGGTCCCTTCAAAAGTAAACGCATCCTTGAGCTATGCTCCTAAGATTAACGAGCACAAACTTAGAAATACCATTGCCGATATGTTATCTGCAGCGGGTTTCAACGAAATAATGAACAACTCCTTAACCAAAGCTTCTTATTATGAAGATTTGGAAAACCTAAAACTTGAAAACACTGTTCGCATATTTAATCCGTTAAGTTCCGACTTAAACGCAATGCGCCAGACTTTACTTTTTGGTGGTTTAGAGAGTGTGGCTTACAATATCAATCGTAGGAATACAGATTTAAAATTTTACGAGTTTGGTAAATCATACCAGCACTTTGTTAATCCAGAGAATGAAAATCCAGCAGATAACTATTTTGAGAAAGAACGTCTGGGAATATTCATGAGCGGTAACAAAACTTCTGCAAACTGGAACCTAAAGGAAGAACCTACAAACTTTTTCCATATAAAAGCTTACGTAGAAAATATTTTAAGCAGACTTGGATTTAAAATCGACAAATTAAGAATTAAAGAAACTGAAAACGAACTATTTACCGAAGGCTTAAGCTATGGCATTAAGAAAAAAGTATTGGTTGAAATGGGAATGGTCAGTGGAAAAATTCTTAAAAATATGAGCATTGAAACTCCTGTTTTCTATGCCGATTTCGATTGGGCTTTACTAATTCAGGAAGCAATTAAGAATAAGGTTGCTTATACCGAATTGCCTAAATATCCTGCCGTAAAACGCGACCTGGCTTTATTAATCGACAAAAAAATTACTTTTGCCGAGATTAAAACAATCGCTTTTAACTGCGAGAAAAAATTATTAAAATCGGTTTCTTTATTCGACGTTTACGAAGGAGAGAAATTAGGTGCTGATAAAAAATCGTATGCCGTTAGCTTTATCCTTCAGGATACTGAAAAAACATTGAACGACAAGCAGATTGACAAAATCATGCAAAAACTAATTAAGAGTTACGAAAAACAATTGGAAGCTGAGCTTCGATAAGCTAAACAAATAAAGTAGAAAGAGGATGTCCAAAAATAAGGACATCCTCTTTTTTGATTTTAGTTTGTTAGTTATTTTTAGGTTGCTAATTAAAAATTCCTAGCCTTTATTTTCGATCTAACCACAGCAAAAACTGCTTTTAAAGAAAGGAAAGTTCACATTTAGAAGAATTGCATTTTTTCTGGAAATCTTAGCCAAATCAAATCCAATAGCAAGTAACCTAAACTCAAGGTTTATACCATCCAATTCTTTCAATGTAAACCGATTAAATCCTTTATTGTATTTTATTTATCCAAATACAGCTTCAAGTTGTATTGGTCCTTTGCTTCGATGTTTCAGGCCTTTTTCACTCAGCAAATTCTATCGGGCCTTTTGCTTATATATTCTAAGTCTACGATTTATTTCAATTGCCCTATTTCCTTTGCCCTTAAATCATTTGCCTCGAATTTAACAATTTTTCCAATTCTTAACTCCTTATATTTTGATGGTGCTTACACAACCAATATGATTAGCTTTTCCATATTCTGCCACAAAATTTATATGCTATCCCAACGGACATAAAAAAATACTCATCCTTCTGATTGAAATACAGATTTTCAACTCTACATGAATCTTTTTAGAATAACTTTTTTTGCTCCTGTCTAGTCTTTTCTCTAATGGCCTTATTTAGTTGTTTGATTTTCTATTATAAAACATTGAAATTAATAAGTTCTAATTCTACGCCAAACTCAACATTATTTATAGTAATTCCTTCTTCGATCTGAGATAAAATAGAAGCTATTTCCTTTTGTAAATTTGCTTTGTAACGCTCAACTGACTTGCTCCAAACAAAACGATATTGGTTGGACTTACTTTCAATTTTAGTCCCGTAAATACATTAAACCTCTATACTCACAGCCCATTTCAACTTCCTATTATCTCATTCTTTTACCTCAAAAACTAACCCCCATTTTGCAGTATATTAAATCCACCCCCTAATTTCATTATTTAAAAATAAATAAGTACCTTAGAAACTAAGCACTGTAGGTTTACTGCCCATAAAGCCTACCCTGAAATAGCACTTTCTAATACTTTTTTTTATTTCAACATCAGCTTACTCATTATAAATGGATTATACGAATAAAACAAAGGAAGAACTCATTGCCATTATTAAAAACATGCACGAGCAAAACAACTTTCTAAAACAACAAACGAGAAAGGATGTTAGCTTACATAAAAAAACAGAAACATCTTTATATGAATCCAAAAAGATGCTTGAATTGGTTATGGATAGTATTCCCCAATTTATTTTCTGGAAAGATTGCAATTCGGTTTATATTGGATGTAATGAAAATTTTGCCCATGCTGCCGGATTAAAATCAGCTGCCGAAATTGTTGGAAAAACAGATTATGATTTGGCTTGGAAAAAAAATGAAGCTGATTTTTTTATAAAAGTAGACAAACGGGTAATAGAAAGTGGTCTGGCAGAATATCAAATTGTAGAACCACAATTACAAGCCGATGGAAAACAAGCCTGGTTAAAAACAAATAAAATTCCAATTTATAACGATCAAAATGAAATTATTGGCATACTGGGAACCTACGAAGACATAACAAAGCAAAAACAGGCAGAAATACAGCTGAAAGAAAATAGCGAAAAAATCAAAAAACAAAACAAAGATTACCAACAAATTAATGCAGATCTTAATCGTATAAACAAAGAGTTACTCAATGAAAAAGAAAAGTCTGAAGAGAGTGAAAAACAATTAAAATTAATCGCCAACAACCTTACTAACGGAATGCTTTATCAAGTGGTAACCCTTGGTAACAAGAAAGGAAAACTTAACTATATAAGCGATACTGTTGAAAAATTTTATGGGTGTAGTGTTGAGGAAGCAAAAAATGATGCATCATTAATTTACAAACAAATTCATCCGGAAGATATTGAGCATTTTATCGAGACTGAACAGGAAGCCCTGAAAAAGATGATCCCGTTTAAAATAGAAACAAGAGTCATAAATCCTGATGGCAGTATCAGATGGTCTTATTTTGTTTCCAGTCCCCGAAAAATTAAAGGTTTACTTTGCTGGGATGGAATTGAAATAGATATAACCAACAGAAAACAATTAGAAAATGAATTAATAAAAGCAAAAGAAAAAGCCGAAGAAACAGACCATTTAAAAACAGCATTTCTTCAAAATATGAGCCACGAAATACGCACCCCCATGAATGCAATTATGGGCTTTTCAAGCTTACTCCATAACAATTTCAACAACAAACAAAAATTAGAGCAATTCGCACAAATCATCAATCAGCGTTGTAACGATTTGTTAGAAATTATAAATGATATACTCGACATCTCAAAGATTGAATCGGGACAATACCCCATACACATTGAAGAATATGATTTGAAGGACTTATATACCGAACTCGATCTGTTTTACAACGAATATCGAAAACGTATTGGAAAAGAACATATTCAACTCCACCTTCAACTACTGAATGCGCAGAAAAACACCCTAATTCTAACCGATAAAGTAAAATTAAAACAAATATTGATTAACCTAATTACCAACGCTTTTAAATTTACCGAAAAAGGTTCAATAGAAATTGGATGTAAATTCGAAAACAGTCAACTTATATTTAACGTAACAGATACAGGAATTGGGATTCCGAAAGACAAACAAAAAGTAATCTTCGAACGTTTTATACAAGCCAATACTTCATCTTCAAACGTACCCGAAGGAACCGGACTAGGCTTGGCAATTTCAAAAGCGTTTGTAAAAATGCTAAAAGGTAAAATCTGGATAGAAAGTAAATCAGGAAAGGGAAGTTCTTTTTATTTTAGTTTACCTATCAAAGAAAGAACAACTTCCAATTGATCAATTCAAAATACAAATCCATTGCAAGCAAAGAAATGGTCAAAGGCTATCAAGGTCAGATTTGTCTATATTCATTAACATAGCAAATTCTAAATAACAAGCATTTCATTTTGTTCCCCAAAAGGCTTTTTTTAAAATTCACAGCAGCCAAATACACATTGGCACAAAAAATTTAAGGGTTTATTAGGCTGTTTTTACATTAGTAAATTATAGTGCACATCGGCACTAACTCTAATTTTTATTCATCATTATTGCCTGTTCTTTTTATGCACCGACTTCTAGTTTCTATTGCTCCAGTTGCCATTATTCTATTCTACATATACTATCGCGATAAATACGAAAAAGAACCGATTTATCTATTAGCAAAGGGTCTTTTGTCAGGTATAATTATTACCATGCCCGTAATCTTTGCCGAGAAAGCTATCTCCTCTATTCTTCCTCTTCTTTTTCCGAAAAAATAGCTTATGTTTTTTGCGATGCTTTTTTGATGGCTGCTCTTGGCGAAGAAACTTTTAAACTATTGCCGGTTTACATTTTAGTCTGTAAAAACCCGAATTTTAACGAACAGTTCGATGGTATTGTTTACGCCGTATTCGTATCGTTAGGATTTGCTCTGGCAGAGAATATCATGTATGTATTTTTAAACGAAATAAACGCCGGAATTGCAAAAGTTTTCGCAGCTATTCCTGCACACGCCATGTTTGGAATTATGATGGGCTATTACCTGGGACTGGCTAAATTTTCCAAAAAAACTTACTCCTATTAGCATTCTTTATTCCATTTTTAATTCATAGTATCTACGATTTTTATTTTAATAGTAAATATCTCATGGGTTCTCCTCCTTTTCTTCCCATTTCTAATTTACCTGACACATAAAACCAATGAGAAAATGAAAGAACTCAAGGACAATTCGATTATTAGATATAGGTGAAAAGCCGATTCCCATAGAAATCGGCTTTTGTTATACCTCAATAATTTAAGGTCAATGTATTTTTATCGACAAAATATACTTTTACGATGTTCTATTCATCTTTTAATGTCCAGGTTCGCACCCAATCCACCCTCATAGTATTAATAGTATTGTCGGCCAAATCAGCTTTAAGTGCAAGGCCACCAAGCCAATCAGCTTCATTAGTCCACAAATCGAAAATAATTTCCAGATCTCTGGTAAACTCTCGATCTGTATAGCTTTCTCCCGATCTGTCATGCCCCACAATCACACTGCCTGCAGGTTCCCCATCTAAATAAAACTGTATGTTCTTAGAATCTTTCCACCATACACCAAAAGTATGATAATCTTCATTCCATTTTACGCCTTTAAGCGGATTAACATCCGATAAGTCTGTATTTAAAAAATTATCCTCATCTCTTATTTCTACCGGTGTTTTATCCGAATCGGCATGAAAATACTGTGAATTCATTTGTACAGGAAAATCTGGCTGACAATTACAGGAAGGCTTCGAATTATTTTCAATAATATCAATCTCATCCCGGTTGCTTGAATTTCCATTATTTAGCCAATAGGTATTATAAGCAGAAATATGAGCCGTTTTAATTCTCGCTTCAGTATACATCGGATAACTAATCTTTGCCTTTGAGTGAATTCGTGCCGTTTGAAACCATCTGTCTTCAGGATTACTTTCATTTAATGTGGCCCTAATCCACAAACCACCATCGGCCACTCCCGAGTTTTCATCTGATTTCGACATAAAAACAGGAACGCCATAATTCCAGCTTGATTTAAACCATTTGTCAGCATCCCATTCCTCAAATTCGTCGGACATACTTTCCAATTTCTCCCACACTTTTCCATCGGGAGTTGTATCATCTATAGATACAAAAGAAGGCATAGAGGGATTTATATTGGCAAAATCTTCTGCCGTAGGACCATTATCCACAGCAACTACGGTAATATTTACAACAGCCGTATCACTATCTTCATCTTTATCGGTAATTATATAGGTAAAGCTATCAGCTCCATTAAAATCTGCATTGGGAATATATTCAAACACACCATCGCTCACTTCTGTCACAGATCCATTAGTTGCATCTGATAATAAGCTATAATCATCTCCATCGCCTCCATCATCGCCAATATTATCATTCTCAGAAACTGTAATCTGATTTGAAACACCGGAATTACTATTTTCTTGCACACTAAGGTTATCATCTACCCCCCTTGGCTTATCATTCATAAGCTCAGCATCCATATCCGATCCGGAACCACTGCTACAGCTGGATATACATAGAAATGAAAATAGAATCAGTAGTGTAAAAATGTGGGTATTTGAAAATCTTTTTTTCAGCATATTTTTCGTTTTTATATTATTTTACATTAAAAAACGAAAGTTACAGATACTATATTAAGACCATTCTATTTCCAACTAGACAAGAACTGAACAGGAACAAAAATTTATTCTTACGCACACCTTTTTATTCCCTAAGTCCTACTTTTTCATCTCACTCTTGTATTTACTAAGAGCTCGTTCTCTAGCAAACTTATGTTCAATCATTGGTAAGGGATAAGCTGAAGTTCCATAATCGGGCAACCATTTATTGATATATTTTCCTTCAGAATCGAATTTCTTTAATTGTTCTATTGGATTAAAAATTCTAAAATAAGGAGCTGCATCGCAACCTGTTCCGGCAGCCCACTGCCAATTACCATTGTTCGACGAAAGCTCATAATCCAATAATTTTTCTGCAAAATATGCCTCTCCCCATCTCCAGTCTATTAAAAGATGCTTGCACAAAAATCCTGCGGTAATCATTCTCACCCTATTGTGCATATATCCTGTTTGGTTCAACTGTCTCATTCCAGCATCAACCATTGGATATCCGGTTTTCCCCTCACACCATTTTTTAAAATCGTCTTCATTATTTAACCACTGAATACCATCATATTTAGACCTGAAATTTTGAGTGACTACCTGTGGAAAATGAAATAGAATCTGCATAAAAAACTCCCGCCATATCAATTCATTAGTAAAAGCGATATCGCTACTTTTAAGTTGCGCCAGTATCTGTCGAACTCCAATTGTACCAAATCTAAGATGAGGCCCCAAATAAGAAGTGGAATCAATAGCCGGGAAATTACGGGTTTCGGCATAATCTCCAATCTCCTGCAAATTGTAAGGTCTTACTTTTATTGCTGATGCCTCAAAACCTAGATCGCTTATTTTTGGAAATGAATAGACAACATTATAAAAATTCTTTTTGTTGATAGGTGGCAACAAATCTTTTTGAATATATTGACTTAACCATTTGTTTTTGTAAGGTGTAAAAACCGTATAGGGAGTTCCATCCTGTTTCATTACCTGAGCCTCCTCATGCACTACCTGATCTTTAAAAAGTTTAAATTCAACACCCGAATCAGATAACAACACTTCAATTTCTTTATCACGGGCAATAGCATAAGGTTCGTAATCTTTATTGGCAAAAACAGTGTCTATCTCATATTTCTCCAATACCTCTTTCCAAATTTCTTTAGGATTTCCTTTAAGTACCATTATTGAAGAGCTACATTGCCTCAAACGCTCATTAATATCACGTAGAGTATCATAAATAAAACTCACCCGAGCATCATTGGCAGGTAATTCTTCAAGAATATTATCATCGAAAATAAAAAGTGGCAACACGTTTTCTGAAGATTGGATAGCTGCATAAAGGGCAGTATTATCTTCAAGTCTAAGATCTCTCCGGAACCAAAATAAACTAAGTTTCATAAATCAATTGTTAAAGAATATATAAGCATTTAAAGAAGTAGCTATAAGCAGCCAAATTAAATAAGGAACTATAAGAAGTGCCTTATAACTTAGGATATTCCAATACTTAAAAAACAAATATCCAATAAGAATTAATAACATTGTAATATCAATTAAACCCAGACTTATTTCCTGAAAATAGAAAAATAAGGGGTTCCAAAGCGCATTTAAAATCCATTGAATACCAAAAAGAACAATGACTTTCTTTAGACTTGCTGATTTTACCAAAAAAGCCATGTAAACAGCAAAACAAATCATTATTAAAGTCCAAGCAGCACCAAATACCCAACCGGGTGGTGTCCATGGAGCTTTTTGTAGGTTTTGATACCAAACAGAGCTAACGCCTGCACTCGTAAATAATCCGCCTATATAAAGACCAGTAAAATTTAAAATTAGAAAAAGTAAAATTCGTTTAATCATTATTATTCGGTTAAGTTTTTTAACATTCCTTTAAATATAAAAGCATGAAAGGGCAATACAAAATACCAATAAAGGCGGCCCTGCAATCCCAATGGACGAAATGTGGCTGTCTGGATTAATTTTCCGGAATCAATTTTAAATTCCAGCCATGCTTCGCCAGGCAGTTTCATTTCGGCATAAAGCAACAAGCGACCTTCCTCTTTATTGGAATACAAAACCCGCCAAAAATCTAGTGCATCGCCGGCTTTAAGCTTGGTATTATTTGTCCTGCCTCTTCTAAGTCCGACACCACCGGCTAATTTATCAATAAATCCTCTACTTTGCCATAACCAATCAAGATAATACCAACCATTATCACCACCAATACTCCATATTTTATCGATACAAGTATCGCGGTTCTGATAGATTCTACTTCTTTTATCGGAAAAACACCCAAAGGAGGGAACTTTAATAAAATCGGATATGTTACCTATTAAACGACCACTTGAATAGGAGTCTTTCCAACTAGAAACAATATCGTTCGATTCAATTTTACTAAAGGCTTTTGCCAGTGTTTCCTTATAAGTTAGTGGTTCTACCCCCAGAATGCTATTAATTTCGTTATCCCGACATACTACCTCTATTTTCATACTATTTACCAATGCTACCGCCAGCTTATAAGATGTTGAAGTCACAAAATACAACCAGTAAGACGATAAACGAGGAGTCATTACCGGAACAATATAAATTCGTCTTTTCAGATTTCTGATTCGCCCAAATTCCAGAAGCATCTCTTTGTATGAGAGTATATCGGGACCACCAATATCAAAATTCTTATTGTAAGTATTCGAATTAAAGACAGACTTTGAAAGAATTGAAATGACATCGGAAATACCTATTGGCTGACATCGCGTATTTAGCCATTTGGGAGTTATCATTACAGGTAATTTTTCTACCAAATCTCTTATTATTTCGAAAGATGCACTCCCCGAACCTATTATAATACCCGCCCGCAGGGTAGTAATATTATAATTTCCTTTACTTAATTCCTGTTCTACTGCTTTTCTTGAAGCTAGATGATCTGATAAATCCACCTCATTCACAATTCCACTCAGATAAATCAGATGCTGAATATTTGTTTTATTTATTGCCTCTCTAAAATTAATGGCTGACTCAAGCTCTAACTTTTGATAATCAGATGATGCCGACATGGAATGAACCAGATAATATGCTCCATCGATATCCTTAGGAATATTTTGCAGCGATTCCTTATCCAGAAAATTATTTTCTATTATTTCGATATTTTGTTTTAGTGAATCAGTTACATTAAATCTGGCTTTATCACGAACACAACAAACAAGCTGATGACCCTGCTGAACCAAAACAGGCAAAAGTCTTCGCCCAATATATCCTGTTGCCCCGGTAAGTAGTATCTTCATGTTTAATGGAAAGTTAGTGAACAGCAATCTACATTTTAATCGATAACATTAAGATACTAAAGAATACTCAATAGGCCATTATTACTCGCCTAGTATTATTCTCAAAATTCAATACAAGTACTCAGTAGGTTTTAAAAGTCATTATTCTGTAATTTAATTACTTTATCCATTTTATATTTTGTTTAATACAATATTAACTCAATTTCACTTATACTGTACTACTAATAAAAGTTGACTAGTTACAATTCATAAAATAGCTCTACTTATCACCCCACATCTGTAAAACAGTATAATAATAAATATATTTTTAATATGACACATTAAAAAATCAAAAATAAATATCATAAAAAATCAATGTCAGATATATTATAACAAAATTATTATTGAATCAAACTATCGTAAAGCAAAAGCTAAATTTACTGCATTTACAATGCACATTAAATATAACATATTACACATAAACATCTAGTTTAAATTAAAAAACAGCAAATGAAAATCACAACTAAAAACCAGCACAATAAAACACACAACACTCATAAACAGCACTTATTTACAAATATTGAATACTAAAAATTTAAAATATTTTACTTATGATTATTTTTCCATAATTAATTTATTAAAATTGATTTTTTATTTATAATTTCGTGATTCTTAATATAAAAAGCTATTTTATCACCTAATAAAAATAAAGTTTACATCTTAAAATGAGTACAAAACAAAAACTAATTCAACTATTAGCTGCATTAGGATTAATCTTTAGTAGCTTACTCCGAATAAATTTTAACATAAATCCAAATTTTGAATTTCAACAAATCTGGTTAAGAGTTCTTCCCTTCCCTATTTTCGATTATGCTGATCAATCTCACGACTTATATTTGAGCTCTACAATAATTGGTTACTTATTTTATGTTTTATCAGGATTTATTATGCTTAAAGAAATAAAAACAGATCGATTATTGTTTCCTTTAATTAGTGGTTTTCTTATTTTAAGTTCTTATGCAATTTACGTAGAAACTACTTCCATACTTCAAGATATGCATTCTGTATATAAGGGACAATACATGAGAATTGGTCCAACACTATTTATTATTTTCCTTTGGGTATACTCAAAATTCCAAAAAATGATAGTAAATAGAATTTATACTTTTTAGAAAAAAGCACTAAATACAAAAGCATAAATCTTTTACTATAATAAGTATAAAATACTTGTTTTGAGGTAGTTTAGTTTGTAGCGAATCAGAATCAGTGCTTTCTGCATAAATATTTACACCCCTAAAATTTGATATTCTATAAAAAGCTCCTACATTTGTTTCGTAATTTTACGAAATACGAAACAAATGAAAGAAGTAACAGAATTTTATTCTATTGAAGAAAAGCAATTGGCTCGATATGCCAAAGCATTATCGCACCCCGTAAGAATATATATTTGCCAATTGTTATCGGAACAAGCCTGTTGCTACAGTGGCGATTTAGCTTTAGAAGTGCCCATTGCTCGCTCTACCCTATCTCAGCACCTTAAAGAACTTAAAAACGTAGGTTTAATTCAGGGAGAAATTACCCCTCCCAAAATTAAGTATTGCCTGAATAGAGAAAAATGGGACGAAGCTCAACAATTATTCAAGAACCTTTTTAAAAAATAGTATAAAATATAATTACTTATAAAATAAATAACATGGAAATTAAAGTATTAGGACCTGGATGTAAAAAATGCGGCACTTTAGCCGAAGCAACAAAAAAAGCAGTTGAAGAATTATCTATCGATGCTAATATCACTAAAATTGACGATATGGTACAAATTCTTTCTTATGGTGTAATGTCGACTCCAGCTTTGGTTATTAACGAAAAAGTTGTAGTAAGTGGTAAAGTACCAACGGTAGACGAAATTAAATCGTTTATTCAAAAAGCATAATATACAAATAGCTGTTAGCTTATTACTAACAGCATAAGTTCAGTACTTATAAACATGAAAAAAACAATAACACTAGGTATTGTAGCTTTAGGACTTAGTTTTGGAGCCTGCCAATCGAATGTAAAAAAGGAAACTACTAAAGCCGAACAATCAACAGTCTGTAAAGCTAACTGCTCAAAATGTGAAAAATCAGCAGAAACAAAATTGGCTTTAACTTCAGGCAAAGCCGGCGTATATTACTTTCACGGAGATCGAAAATGTAAAACCTGCAAAGCTGTTGGCACAAAAGCTAAAGAGGTAGCCGAAAGCCTAAAGGTAAAATTTTTCGATATCAACTTCGATCAGGAAGAAAATAAAACTTTAGCAAAAGAATTTCAGGCAAGTAGCTCTGGCTTGTTTATTAAAAGTGCTAAATCGGGCAAAATTGAAGATTTAACCACATTTGCATTCCGCAATGCTCTTAACGACACTCCTGCTTATGTAGAAAAATTACAAACCCTAATTAAAGCTGAACTACAATAAGTAAAGTATGGAATATTTAGACCAACTATTATCACAAAGTAGTTTTCCTATTCTCACCGCTTTTTTATTGGGAATTATGACTGCAATTAGTCCGTGCCCTTTGGCTACCAATATCACGGCAACAGCCTATATCAGTAAAGATTTAAGCAATAAAAAAAGAATATTCTTAAATGGATTAATTTACACGCTTGGCAGAGCAATTAGTTATACAACAATTGGAATAACATTATTCTTTGGAGCAAGTAAATTTGACATTTCAAGTTTCTTTAATACTTATGGTGAAAGATTATTGGGACCTTTACTAATCATCATTGGTATTTTCATGCTGGATTTGATATCTATCAATTTTCCTGGGGTAGGCTCATTAACTAATAAACTAAATGGTGAAAAAATAAGAGGTAAATACTGGGGAGCTTTGTTAATGGGAATGATATTCGCACTGGCCTTTTGTCCGTACAGCGGGGTGCTTTATTTCGGGATGTTAATTCCCCTGAGTATTTCTCAGGCCAACGGACTAATTCTACCAGTAGTTTTTGCCATAGCAACAGGACTTCCGGTAATTATTATTGCCTATTTACTGGCGTTTACTTTATCGGGAGTAGGTAATTTTTACAACAAAGTAAAAAGCTTTGAATTTTGGTTTCGTAAAGTTGCAGCAGTAATTTTCATTTGCGCTGGAATGTATTTCACTTACATATTTTTCGTTCAATAAATCGATAAAAAAGTATTAGATTATCATGATCAAATCAATTAAAATTACACACAGAAATCAGATAATATTAGTTCTATTATCCTTACCTGTTTGGTATTTTCTTTATGTGAACCTTCAGAATATTGTTGATTTTCTAACCTATACGGTTTTCGGAATGCGAAAAGAGGCACACTTAACAGAAGCTGTTAATTTTTTCATATTTGAAACACCTAAAGTTCTTATGCTATTGATCTTGGTTATTTTTGGTGTAGGAATTATTCGTAGCTATTTCTCTCCAGAAAAAACCAAAAACTTTCTTGCTGGAAAATCTACTATTTTTGGCAATGTAATGGCTGCTTTATTAGGTGTTTTAACTCCATTTTGTTCTTGTTCTGCCATCCCTTTATTCCTAGGTTTTGTTGAGGCTGGAGTACCTTTGGGTGTAACTTTTAGTTTCCTGATTGCAGCTCCTTTAGTAAACGAAATTGCTTTAGGTATGTTGGCAGAAGCTTTCGGTTGGCAAACTGCACTCCTTTATACATTTACAGGCTTATCAATTGCCATTGTTGCAGGCTGGTTAATTGGAGCCTTAAAACTTGAAAAATATGTACATGATTGGGTTTACGAAGTTAAAACAGGACACTCTGGAATTGATACAACCAAACTTACTTTTTCAGAACGTATTCAATCTGGATTAAACTCGGTAAAAGAGATTGTTGGTAGAATTTGGTTGTACATTGTAATTGGTGTCGCGATTGGAGCTGGGGCTCATGGTTATGTACCTGAAGATTTCATGGCAAATCTTATGGGAAAATCATCGTGGTATTCGGTTCCATTATCAATTCTTATTGGAGTCCCAATGTATTCTAATGCTGCGGGAATTATTCCAATTGTAGAAGTGCTAGTTGCAAAAGGAGCTGCACTAGGCACCACTTTAGCCTTCATGATGTCGGTAATCGGATTATCATTACCCGAGGTTATTATCCTAAAAAAAGTACTTAAAATGCCTTTAATATTAACATTTGTTAGTATTGTTGCTATCGGAATTCTTATTGTTGGTTTTATTTTTAACTTTATTTATTAAGGGATGAATATTTTATCTTTCTATTGATAAAGGAAAAAAATCAATGACCGAAAGCAGCACATATCAAGATACTTCAAACCCTATCGTACTATTCGATGGGGTTTGTAATTTGTGCAATACTTCCGTTCGATTTCTTATGGCATACAATCGAAAAGAAAACCTACATTTCGCTTCTCTTCAATCCAAATACGCTCAACATCTACTAGCTAAATATAATTTATCCCAAACAGATCTTGATACGATCGTGTTTATTGAACATGAAAAAATTAGCACACAAAGCACAGCTATTTTCGAAATAGCCAAACATTTGATCTATCCTTGGCGAGCAATCCAAAACTTCAAATATTTTCCTAAATCGATTACCGATTGGTTTTATAAACTAGTTGCAAAAAATCGCTACAGTTGGTTTGGTCGTAAAAAAGAATGCATGGTTCCTAAAACAGAATGGAAACATCGTTTTCACGGATAGGCATAAAAAAAACCGGAAGCCTTTCAGATTCCGGTTCTGTATATTTTGAAGTATAAAATTAGTCTCCAAATGCGATACCAACTCCCTTAGCAGTCTGCACCAAGTTAGCTTTAGGGTCAACAAGATTTTGTTGTCCGATAGCCTCCGGAAGAGGCACACCAACAACTTGTGGGTGACGATATGCTACCATCTGTCCAAATTTCCCTTCCAATACCATTTCGAATGCCTTAACACCGAACTGAGTTGCAAGAACACGATCGTAAGCTACAGGAATACCACCTCGTTGCAAGTGACCTAAAACAGTAGTGCGAATATCAGCTTCAACGCCAGCAACTTTTAGTTCAGCAGCTAAACGATCGGCAGCACCACTCAATTTTAAGTTCGGGTTACCAACTTCGGTACTTTCTTCGGCTAAAGCAGTACCACCTTTGGGCATAGCACCTTCGGCAACAACAATAATACCAAAACCTTTACCTTTTAAGAATCGTGTATCTAATTTCTGCTTCACCTTCTTAATATCATAAGGAATCTCAGGAATCAAACATGCTTCTGCTCCGCCAGCAATAGCAGCACTTAAAGCAATCCATCCTGCATCACGCCCCATAGCTTCTAAAACAAAAACACGGTTGTGTGAAGCTGCGGTTGTTTTCAACTTGTCAACAGCCTCGGTACAAATTTGTACAGCGGTTTGATAACCGAAAGTAAAATCGGTAGCTGAAAGGTCATTATCGATAGTTTTAGGAACTCCAATAATATTCAACCCTTTTTCGTAAAGAGCTTGTGAAATTTTTTGAGAACCATCACCACCAATACTAATTACAGCATCAATTCCCAAATATTGAAGTTTGCGAATCATCTCATCAGAACGATCGGCCGAACCCCAGGAACCATCTTTGTTTTTTACAGGCCAAGCAAATGGACCACCTTTTGTTGTAGTACCAATAATTGTACCTCCCTGATAGTGGATTCCTTTAACGGCTGCATCATCTAATATCTTAATTTCTGTTGGTTCTTTCAAAATTCCATCGAAAGACTGAATACTTCCAACGACTTCCCAATCTTTTTCTTGAGCTGCTCGTTTCACAACGGCACGAATTACAGCATTCAACCCTGGGCAATCACCACCCCCTGTTGCAACTAATACTCTTTTCATAATTGTCAATTTAATATATTTCAATCAATTTGCTTGGCTAGCGCGGCTAAAATAATTATATTTTTCCAAAACGAAACAAACATTTTCAAAATCAATATCTTGCAATCGATTCCGAAGTCATTTTTTATAATGATTTTGAATTATTAATTTCATTCTATACTTATTATAAGATAAATTCAAATCTGATTACTATTAAAAACAGGCAAATAAGAAAATTTAGACATAAAAAATAACACAAGCAAATAAAAAGTTAGCACTATTATCAGTACTAAAAAAACTAAACACTAAAATTCCGGAAAATATGAAAATTAAAATTGAACATGCAGATATTACCACTTTACATACCGATGCGATTGTTAATGCTGCCAACTCAAGTTTACTAGGTGGAGGCGGTGTTGATGGAGCAATTCACCGGGCAGCAGGAAATAAACTTTTAGAAGAATGCAGATTACTTAATGGATGCGAAACTGGTAAGGCTAAAATTACCAAAGCTTATTTACTTGCCTGTAAACATATTATTCATACAGTAGGTCCTATTTGGAATGGGGGCAATAAAAATGAGGCACAACTTTTAACAAATTGCTACAAAAACAGCATCCTTTTAGCCGAAAAACATAAACTTAGAAGTATTGCCTTTCCTAATATTAGTACCGGAATATACGGGTATCCGAAAAAGCAAGCGGCAATAATTGCTGTTAACACTGTAAAACAGCAATTATTAAATTGTAAATACCTCGAGGAAGTAAACTTTTGTATTTTTGATAATGAGAATCTGGAACTTTACAAAAAGCTACTCAAATAATGATATTTTCCTCGATGGTTTCATCGAATTTCCAACGTTTATATTTACCCCAATTTAATACACGCTCATAACCTTTTGCTTCTAAAAAGATAATTACTTCCTGGGTTTTTAAAGTAAGGTCGCAGTATAAAATAAGATACTTATCGGGGGGAATTTGAGGATACCATTGTTCTACTTTATCATAAGGAAAATTTTTAGCCCCGGGAATATGTCCCAACAAGAAATACTCTTCTTCTCTAACATCAATAATCCAAATATGATTATTCTTTTGTTTACTTAATTGTAGCAGTGCCTCTGGATTAAGATATTTTGTTAACATCTGTCCATCTTTCGAAACATAGCCCTTATAATTTGGAACATAAAGAAAATACCAATATACTCCAAACAACAAAGACAAAATTGAAAATACAAATAAAGCTAAATCCATAGTATGAAATTAAAATCATTGAAAATTTACTTTTTAACTGATTAGTATGCAAAAAAAAATCTCCTTAAAGGAGATTTAATATTTTTAAAAGCTTACAAGCTATCGCTTCATGGTAGCAATAAATGTACTTTCATCAAGGAAAAAATCCAATGCATCATTTATCGATGGTAAAATTACATCAACATGATCGATAATATCTTTATGAATCCCTTCGCTTTGTAATGTTGCAATTGAAATTACTGACTGAACAAAAAGTCCAATATCAATACGGGCATTACCGATGGCTGCCACATTTCTACTTCCAAGAGATATTAGCACATCTTCTTTTTCTCTTGAATTATTTGCTTCGTAGTAACTAATGCCACTCGACAAAGCCAAATCACGAGCATTTCCTCTCTGATCAGAAGAAATCATTACCACATTTACCCCCAACATTTGAAGACGATGAATTCTCTCAACCACACCAGGAACCATCTCACCTTTCAGTGTTAATGTTCCATTAGAGTCTACTACTAGGGTATCTATTTTTATAATTCCAACACCTGGTACGTTATAACTTAAACTCATAGATTATTGTTTTAATTTATTTAGCAAAATAGTATTTTTTAATTAAAGCCTAAAGAATTTAAAATTTCTTTTGACATAAAATCGTACCCCCTTGCATGTCGCTATTTTTTAAAACCGATAACTCACACCTACTGCTAGATTTTCTTTAAATTGTATTTTCGATCCGGTATCATCATCGGATATTATATGAGTAGATATGCTTGTGGACATGTATTGGTTAATTGGCATTTTTATTGTCATTTCCCAATCGATATCCACATTTTTAGCCTGCTTTGTATAATTCGAATAAAGAGTTACTTTGTTTTGTAACTGCATATCTTCCCAGAACTTCACCTTGTGAGTAAAATTAACATAAGATCCAATCTCCTTTTTAACTTTCTCCCCTTTCTCTACACCATATTTAGTCTGATCGATTAATACCGTATCGTTTACAATTGTATATTTTGCCGATAAAGGAGAAAGTAGAATTGATAAATTTTTATTTGGTTTATAATCCATACCAATTGAAGCTATAATATATGCAGGAGCAAAGAAATTAGATTTTAAAACACGAGGTGCAGAACTTGAATAAGTATATCCTTTCAACATCTGTGTTTTTATGTTGAACTGAGCTGAGTAGTACCAGTTTTTTACCGCTTTCTGCCCATATTTTGTATTTAACTCAATTTTATCTTCATTTTTTCTAAAATCATTATCTCCTGATTTTAAAAGTCCATATTTTACAATTAAACTATTGTCCCAGGTATGTTTTCCCTTTTTATAATTAGCAAAAGCATTTACTGTCGATAGAGTTGCAATGGAACTCTGTCCGCCTCCCGACCAACTATCACTTACATGTCCCTGATTAAAGGATAAACCTATGGTAGCTCCCAATTTCCAAGTTTGAGAATAACGTTTATACTTACCAAGTTTAGCTAATTTGTATTGATCCTTTGATAATTTTTCCTCCAACTTCACACTTGTTCCTCTAAGTTTAGAACGTTGCACCGATTGCTGATAAACATCATCATCAACCAATATCCTTACCGATCGATCGGTGGTATTTTGAATCCAAATCCCAATGGAATCTCTCTTGTTTTTTTTTAGCCAAAAACGTTTAAAATCCTGTTTGCCATTGTTAATCCAAAACTTAACCGAATCATCCATATAATTCTTCACTCCCATAAAAACAGAATCCCTGCTTATCTCTCTTATCCACTGATGAACAGGATCATTCTCTACATAATTGTATAATTCGTCCAAAGCCTCAGCTTTCCACGATAATTTTGTTGGAACCTCATCAATTTGTGGCAAATCGGGTTGATAGCTTAGCGCTTTTTCAAGCTCAACCTGTTTTTTAATTTCCCGCAAAGCATCTTCGGTATTTCTATGCTCAATATATTCTTTTAAATAAAATACCATATTCCGAATACTATCATTACCAACATATTCCAATAAGGCATTAACAGCATCCTTAACCGAATCGGTTTGATGATAAGGCTTGGCGTAATCCATAGCCAATTCTCTAACAATAAATTTAAATCCAATATTATCCAAATGCTGCAAGGGATCTTTAATTTTTGTAAGAACCGTATCGTTTTTAAAATATTTTAGTGAATCCTTAGGATTATGCTTTAAGCGAACAAAAGAATCTTCCAGTTTTATTTGGTCTAACAAAAGAGAATCTTTCTGAATTTTTTTTTGAGAAAAAATTACAATTGGTTGAATAAATAATAGTAAAACACAAAATAGTCGAATCATTGGGCAAAGTTCTGTTCAGTGTTAATAATTAATTGGCTTTGGAGAACTTACATAAAGCAAACACAATATATTAATATCATGTCTGACACATGCAAAAATGTTAAAATTATTTCGATCTTAAAAGAAATAACGGCTTCAATCTTATCAAAAATCAAACCAAAACCACATTTATAAAATCTGAACAATAATTCAAACGTTTGCATTTTTTTCTCTTTAGATTTTTTGATTGATCCAAAAATATTATAATTTTGAACTAGTAGAAAATCAGAAATCATGGAAAAAAAACATCAACTTCCGAAACTGACACACAAAATCTACCTTAATATCAAAAATAGAGATGAGTTCCACTTCTAAACTCGCTCGGGAATTATTCGCCCTATAATCTTCACAATCATAAATATATAATTAACAGATACGAAAAGTATTCTGCATAATTGCATACATACAACTGTCTTATCTTTATCTGTTTTATCCTAGTAATACAAATTATATAGGTGTATTTAAGTGCGAATTACTAAAAAACAAAATCATATCATCAATTTAATATTGATATAAACATTAACAACACAAAAAAATAATATTATGAAATTACCTTTCGCAGAATCATATAAAATTAAGATGGTAGAAACCATCAAAAGAAGTACCCGAAAAGAAAGAGAACAATGGTTAAAAGAAGCTAATTATAACCTATTTAACCTTAAAAGCGATCAGGTTTTTATTGATCTTTTGACCGACTCGGGAACAGGTGCCATGAGTGACAAACAATGGTCGGCAATGATGCTTGGCGATGAAAGTTATGCTGGTGCTCGTTCTTACTATAACATGAAAGCTGCCATTAAAAACATTCTTGGATTTGACTTCTTTCTTCCTACCCACCAGGGAAGAGCAGCTGAGAATGTTCTTTTTTCGGTATTGATTAAAAATGGCGATGTAGTTCCTGGAAACTCACATTTCGATACCACAAAAGGTCATATTGAATTTCGAAAAGCCAAAGCTGTCGACTGCACCATAGACGAAGCCTTCGACACAGAAATTAATCATCCTTTTAAGGGAAATATCGACCTCATAAAGCTGGAATCTGTTCTTTCAGCATATCCTAAGGAACAAATTCCTATGATAATAGTTACCGTAACCTGCAATTCATCAGGAGGTCAGCCTGTATCCATGGCTAACCTAAAAGCCGTTAAAAAATTGGCCAATAAATATGATATTCCAGTATGTTACGACTCGGCTCGTTTTGCCGAAAATGCCTATTTTATTAAAACACGAGAAGAAGGATACGCAGACAAAACAATTAAGGAAATTGTAAAAGAAATGTATTCTTATGCTGATATGGCAACCATGAGTTCTAAAAAGGATGCAATCGTAAATATGGGTGGATTTATTGGCATGAAAAGCGAAGAGCTTTGGAAACAAGCATCTACTTACAACATCATGTTCGAAGGATATGTTACTTACGGAGGTATGTCGGGTCGAGATATGAATGCACTAGCACAAGGTTTAGATGAAGGTACTGAATTTGAATATCTTGAAACCAGAATTAAGCAAATTGAATATTTGGGTGGCAAATTAGATGAATTTGGTATTCCATTCCAAAAGCCAATAGGTGGACATGCAATTTTTGTGGATGCCAAGAAAATTTTAGCCCACATTCCTAAAGAAGAATATCAGGCGCAAACCCTTGGATGCGAATTGTATTTAGAAGCAGGAATTCGTGGTGTTGAAATTGGAACAATTTTAGCTGATAGAGATCCCGAAACCCGCAAAAACAGATATCCCGATTTGGAATTGTTGCGTTTGGCTATTCCAAGAAGAACCTATACTAATAACCATATGGATGTGATTGCTGTAGCTCTTAAAAATGTGTTTGATCGCAGACATGAAATAAAACATGGTTTTAAAATTGTTACCGAGGCTCCAATCATGAGACACTTCACTGTGCAATTAGAAAAAATAGATTAACAAACAAATCAATATTTTAAAAGCTCCATTCGTGGAGCTTTTTTTCTGTTCAACTATGAATATGAGCCTTTGATAAGTTCTATTTTCCTGAAACCTTAAAAATCCGTAATTTTAGATATAGACATAAACTACGAACCTAAAATACTCTAACTCTCTCTCTAAACAATCAAAAAAGCAAAAACTAAGACAAAACAACAAACTAAGACTACAATTCATCTTAAAGTTACTCTCCAATTAAATGAGTGTGAATACTTTAATGTTGGATATCAAGTATTTACAAAAAATGACAATTTCAAATTTATGGAAGATAAATTACATTTCTGTGGTTCTTCTGCCCTCAAAATTTTTAAAGAATACGAAGGCAAACTAAGTCTGGAAATAATGGATAACTGGACATCCCTACTTAAGGCTTTAAACCAAACAACCTCATGCTGTGCTGTTTGGGATATAGAAGAATAATTAAATAACTGATTGAAAAACAAGACTATCCTGTTTCTTGGGATGTAAAAAATTGCAGAATTTGCTAGCATTACCACTCATATAAGTATTTCGAGGCTTTCTTTAATCTGAAAGCCTCTTTTTTTTTAATACATAAAACTCATTAACCCACTTAGCACTACTTCATAGGCAGATAATTTAAACCTAAACAATGCAATAATAAACCGCCATAAAATGAGAAAGACTACCTCCCAAAACAAACAAGTGCCAAATAAAGTGGTTAAATGGTAATTTCTTCCATACGTAAAAAACCACTCCTAAAGTATAAAACAAGCCACCTATAAAAATCCACTGAAGACTTAATGTAGGTAAAGCATTACTAAACATCTTAAAATTAAATACTAAAATCCATCCCATAAAGAGATACAAAAACAAAGAAATCCAACGATATCTCCCCATTAAATAAAGTTTGTAAATGCTACCACAAATCACAAGTACCCATAAAATAGAAAGATATAGTTTCCCTATAAAATTATCGAGATAAATAACCAAAAATGGCGTATAAGTTCCTGCTATCATTATAAATATACTAATGTGATCGAATTTCCTAAACCGATCACGTTTTATGGTATTATACATGTAATGATAAACCGAAGATGCTGTATAAAGAATCAGAAATCCTAAAACAAAAACTAATACTGCCAAAAATCCTTTCCAACTTTGGGTATGCCAGGTTTTTGTTAGCAAGAAAACTCCTGCAGGTATTATAAATACAATTCCCAATGCATGCGAAATCCAATTTGCCAATTCATGAACCGATTCTTTGTCGGATAAAAATCGATTTTTGGAAGATGAAACTCGACTAACTAATACTAATAACCACTTCATTGCTTAAAAATAGAATTTAAAATTTCAGAACAAGATACAACCTGTCAAAACAAATTCAACTATCCCTAAATAAAAAACTTTATTGAGAGCATGATTTTTTTTGATATCTTCAACATCATTAATTAAAATGAATCAAAATAACTTTACTATGAAAAAGATATTCTCTATAATAATTTTAAGCATATTATTATCGTCCTGTGCCGAAATGCAGACCGTTCTTAACCAATATGCTTTAGAACAAAATAAACCATTAACAAGTGGTGAAGTATCAAGTGGATTAAAGGAAGCTTTACGTATAGGCAGTGTAAATGCAGCAAATATTCTGGCTACTGAAAACGGATTTTACAAAGATGAATTAGTAAAAATTCTTTTGCCTCCAGAAGCACAAAGTATTACTAAAAACCTAAGTTTAATTCCAGGAGGTAAAGATTTGGTTGAGAAAGTCGAAATCAGACTTAACAGAGCCGCCGAAGATGCCGTTAAAGAAGCTGCTCCTATTTTTGCATCGGCAATAAGCGAAATGACTATAGTAGATGCTTTTAATATCCTTAAAGGGGAAAGTAATGCCGCTACATTATATTTACAAAGCAAAACTTCAGACAAATTAAAAAATCTTTTTCTTCCTAAAGTAAAAGTTTCCTTAGATAAAAAATTATTAGCAAATATCTCAACAAACGAATCGTGGAATTTACTGACTCAAAATTACAATAAAGTAGCAGGTAGCTTTGCTGGTAAAATTACAAATTTAAAACCTGTAAACACTAAACTTGACGAATACGTGACTGATAAAGCTTTACAAGCTCTTTTTCTAAAAGTTGCAAACGAAGAAAAGCAAATTCGAAAAGATCCGATAAAAAGAGTAAATAATATTTTAAAGCGAGTATTTGGTGAACTAGATAAATCCTAATAAATGGAATTAACAACAAAACGTCTGCCGATTCAAAAAATTAAAGCTCATGATGCTAAAGCCCTTTACAAATATCACCATGATAAAGATTAAAATAAATATCAAGGCTGGATTCCTAAAACTTTAGAAGAATGCGATATTTTTATTAGAAACAGACTTAGCGATTGTATTAATATTCCTAATACCTGGTTTCAATTTGTACTTTTAAAAAAAAGTTCCGAATTAATTGGTGATACTAACCTTCATTTTATAGAAGATGATGGCTTTTTAGTTGAACTGGGATTCACCATAGCCAAAGAACATCAAAAGAAAGATTATTCCAATGAAGCCTCACAAACTATCATTACTTATTTATTTAATATCTTAAACAAACATCGAATAATTATATCAAGAGATCCGGCTAATATTGCCTCAATAAAATTAGCTGAAAAACTTAATTTTAGAACAGAAACTCACTTAAAAAAGAACCTTATTGCCAATGGAGTATGGGTAGATAACCTTATTTATGCAATCCTTAATAAGTAATGCAAAGTACACATAATCTAAAATACTCATTATAATAAGAATATTAACACGAACAATTTTAATAAAAATTGTTTGGGGTAAAGATTTTTTACTTACCTTTGGCGCGTTATAAAGTCTGTAGGATGAACATCTCCTCTTTTAATTTCATTATCATTCGTTACCTTTTCATTCCCTTCCGGAATAAAAATTAATGTGATTGTTACTGGTATTACAGAGAGTTAAAGACTTTCAACATTAATTTATTATTTTAAAAAAAATTACCATGGAAGGAACAGTAAAATTCTTTAACGAGTCAAAAGGTTTCGGTTTTATCAAACCAGCAGATTCAAGTGAAGACATCTTCGTACACGTATCAGGTCTTGTTGACGAAATTCAAGATAACGACAAAGTTGAGTACGATGTTGAAAAAGGAAGAAAAGGTTTAAACGCCGTTAATGTAAGAGTAATCGACTAATTAGATTACTTTGATATTGAAATAAAAAAAAGCAGCCAAATGGCTGCTTTTTTTATTTTCATCTAATATGTAATTCATATTTAAATATGAAACTTTACTTCTTTTTAACTAAAGCCACATTAACTGCATTCATTCCCTTAGGACCACGCTCAGTTTCATAAGTAACTCTATCGTTTTCTCTGATTTGCTCTACCAAACCATTAACGTGAACAAAAACACTTTCTTTAGTTACTGAATCTTTAATAAAACCGTAACCTTTACTATCATTAAAGAAACTAACGATACCTTCTCTTGCATGATCTTCTTCTGCAAAGTCGCCACTATTACGAGCTCCTAAAACAATATCTTCTGCATTAATCTCTTCCTTTTTAGTCGGATCTGGAGGAGTTGATGTAATATTACCAAACTCATCGGTATAAGCAATCATATCTTCAAATGATTTGCCACCACCGGCTTCTTTACGTGCTTCTTTACGTGCTTCCTTCTCTTTTCTCTTCTGAAGTTTTCTTTTTTCTTTTTCCTTTTTGTTGTAAGTTTCTTGCGATCTAGCCATAAATTTTTTAACGATACATTAATGATTTTTAAAACCTTAATAATCTTATCTCAGTAATAACTAAACTACTGTTCTAAAGTCATAAAGGTGTTGCAATGTACGCATTTATTCTAAGAATTCATTCAATAATTAAAGATTAGCTTATTAATTAGGATTTCTTTCTAGATAAAATAATAGTAATGATCTCAAAAATGAATATGATCAATGATATTTTTTATTAATTTGAATCACTAATTCACAAGATTTAAAAAAGTATCTATCAAGTATGAATAACAATTTGGAAAACACCAATAATGGTAGAGAAGTAAAAGCAATGGAATTTTCTGCTCAATCGGTAATTTACCTTAACGAAACCCGCAAGTGGACAATATTTTTATCCATACTTGCTTTTATATTCTTAGGTTTATTAGTTATTGGCTCTATTTTTATGTCTGTTATTTTTAACACAATTAATACAGACTTGGTTCCTTTTATGGGAATTGCAATTGGAGCTGTTTACTTATTGGTTGGAGTTCTGTATTTTTTCCCAGTATATTATCTTTATAAATTTTCAAAACTATCAAGATCTGCAATTTACGAGGAAGATACAAATCAACTTACTCTGGCATTTAAATATTTAAAACTGCATTATAAATTTATTGGAATTTTAAGTATTGTAATGCTATCGGCTTACCTTATCTTCTTTATTATTGCCAGTGTTTTTGGTGGATTAAATTCATTTGTGTAAGCTCTCAGATAATAACATTTACATTCTTTAATTGGCAAAATAATGAAATCTATTAATAGATTTCAATTCCAAATCTTTACTTACACATTAAAAAATTCAAACAGACACATTCAAGATTAAGAATTAGAAAATAAAGCAACTTTTAGGAATACTATTCTTAATTTTCATTTACAAACTCCTTTAAATCTGAAATTAAAATCTCTTCAATTTCAGAAAACTGATTTTTGGGAGTTTTTGTAAATAGCATTCCAAAAATGGAATAGATTTTATAATCTATTTTACGAAGTTCCAATGGCTTCACAAACTTCTCTAACAAAGCTTCATATTTAAAACTACTAATCTCTTCCGAAGGAATACCCGTAGAATTATCAAGAATTGTTAATGAATAAATTTCATCGTCCATTTGCTCTACTACTTTTTCCCATTTAGGTTTTAAATTACATAAAAAGTATTGATAAGAATTTATTTTTGTAGCCATATAAGTTAAATCCGCAGTAGTACACCAACCTCCAAAACGCATGGGATTTACTTCTATAGGAATCAATCTTCCGTTCTTATTAAGTCGAACTTCAACATGCACTGGAAAATTTTTTAAACCAGCTTGTTTTCCCAATTCTTTTACAAATTCGGTAAATTGAGGCAGGTGAGTCTTTAAAATATCCTTGGAAGTATAGTAAACACGATCACTCACATCGGTTTCCGAAGCAAAAAGATGTTTAGAGATTCCCAAAACGGTAGCCTCACCTTTCTCATCAAAATAAGCGTCGAAAGCAAACTCTTCCCCTTCAATAATTTCTTCGATTAAAAAACTAGATGCATTAACAACTTCCAATGGAAACAAACTTTTAGCATCGGTAAACTCATCTTTTATTAACTGTTTAACCCGACTCCAATCATTGTTATTTAAGACCTTATGAACACCCAAACTTAAAAAACCAACTGACGGCTTAATAATAAAAGGCATTGGTAAATTTTCTAATTTAATTGTATCCAAATCGCTTAAGCCAACCTCACAAAAAAAGAAATCAGGATAAATATTCTGTATCAATTTTCTAAACTCAACTTTATTCTTAAAAACATTTATATACTCGGGTAATTTAGTAAAGCCTAAATGCTTAATAACCCAATTAATTGAATTTTCGGAATTGGTATACAAACGACTATTAGGATTAGTTCGAAATTTCTCAATAATCTCTTCAGGATTAAGTAAAGACAATTCGCCATGTTCTGTTACATTTCCTGTATCTAAAACTGGAAAATTGTACTTCGCAATTGTTTCTTTTAAAAAGTTAGAAACATAAGGTTGATCCAATAAAATCATGTTTTGTATGTGTTAAGTATCAGCTTTGCAAAGCTACAAAATTAGTTTGTTGAAATCCACCTAAAAAAGCTACTGTTAATAATCGGCTTGGTGATAATTACATGCTTATGCATAAATTCTAAATAAAACACCATATAAAAAAGTAAGTTAAGTATTAATAACCAAAAACTTACTTAAACTTTTAATCTGCTCTAAAAACAATAAATAAAATAATTTAAAAAAAACATTATCAGGCAATTCACTTTTCTTGTAAACAATGAAGCTTCTTTTCTTATGAATTTGTAATTTTCAGAATCGAAACCAAGACAAATTCTAAACTGTGAAAGAGAAAATTCTACTTAGCTATGCTATTCCTTATGAAGGTCTTAAAGACTTATCCCATGAGTTTGAACTAATTTACCCTGATAAGGATTTTTTTACAACAAAAGAGTTAATCGATTTAATTCCTGACTGTTCGGGACTTTTGTCTATTTTTAACAGAGAAATCCCCAAAGAAGTAATTAAAGCTGGCAAAAAACTAAAAATAATTAGTAACTACGGCGTTGGATTCAACAACATAAACCTTGAATCTGCTAATAAACAAGAAATTATTGTATGCAATACGCCCGAATCGGTTTGCGAACCAACAGCCGAATTATGTATAGGTTTAATATTATCTCTCTCCAGAAAAATTGTAGAATGTAATTGTGGATTACTAAACAATCCCAATTTTGAATGGGGAGTTATGAAAAATTTGGGACACACCCTAAGAGGCAAAACTCTTGGAATTATTGGCATGGGAAAAATAGGCAAATCGCTTGCAAAAAAAGCCGAAGTGTTTGGAGTGAAAATTATCTATCACAACAGAAAACCCATTTCAAATTCTCCTTATAAATATTACAATTTTAAAGATTTATTATCGAAAGCTGATATCATTTCTATAAATTGTCCGCTTACACCCAAAACTCATCATTTAATAAGTACAGATGAGTTTAAATTAATGAAACAAAATTCATTGTTAATTAATACTGCTCGCGGACCAATTGTTGATGAAAAAGCATTGGTAAAAGCCTTACATTTAAAAAAAATAGCTGGCGCAGCTCTGGATGTTTTTGAAAATGAACCTTTAATTCATCCTGATTTATTAGAAATGAAAAATCTGGTTTTGGTTCCTCATATTGGAACAGCATGCATCGAAACCAGAATTGAAATGGCCAAAGAGGCCAGTAAAAACATAATTTCCTACTTAATTCATGGGAAATGTATAAATAAAGTAAACTAGAATATTCAATTTTATTAACATGTTACTAGCCATTGATATAGGAAACTCTAATGTTGTTTGCGGATTATCGGAAAACAATCATTGGACCGAGCAATTTAGAATACACACTGTAGCCAATAAAACTTCAGATGAATATGAAGTTATTTATCGCACATTATTACAAAGTAGAAATATTGATTTGAAACAAATTAACAAAATTGTTTTGAGCAGTGTTGTACCTTCTTTAATATTTCCTATTAAAGAAATGATCAAGAAGTTATTTGGACAAGATCCGTTAATTTTAGGTCCAGATTTATATCCCCGCTTAAGTATAAAAATTCACAATCCTTACGAAATAGGAACCGATCTGGTTGCAAATGCAGTTGCTGCACATAATAAGTATAAAGGCAATTGTATTGTTGTTGATTTTGGTACTGCACTAACTTTTACTGCCATAAAATCGGATGGTGATTTATTGGGTGTAAGCATTGCTCCAGGATTAAAAACAGCAATGGCGTCTTTATCCAGAAATACAGCAAAATTACCTAATGTTGATATTTCTATTCCTCCTTCTTGTATTGGAAAAAACACAACTCATGCCCTACAGGCTGGTGTTGTTATGGGTTATAAAGGTTTAGTTCAATATCTATTACAAGAAATTACCAGAGAACTAAATGGTAAAACAACTGTTATTGCAACGGGTGGATTATCGGGAATTATGCTTCCTATTATCGACACATTCGACCATCATGAACCAATGCTAACGCTGGATGGTTTAAAAATAATTGGCAACCAGTTTTATAAATAGCTAAAACTTAGAAAATGGGAATCGAGATAGAAAGAAAATATCTAGTTAATAAAGAAATGATTAAACTACCCAATATTGGTAAAAAACTAATTCAAGGGTATTTATGGAGTGATTCAGACAGAAGTTTACGAATTAGGATTGCAGATGCAAAAGCTTTTTTAACCATAAAAAGCGGTAATAATATTTTAAAAAGAGGCGAATTTGAATACGAAATTCCTTTGTGTGATGCGAATGAACTTCTGAAAATGTGTGACGCCAAGATTGAAAAAACCAGATATCTTATTGCTTACGAACAACACACATGGGAAATTGATGTTTTTTCAGGTGCTAATAAAGGATTAATTGTAGCCGAAGTTGAGTTATCAAACGAAAATGAGGAAATTAAATTACCCAATTGGATTCATAAAGAGGTTAGCCATGATTCCCGATATTTAAATGTCTCATTAATTAAAAATCCGTTCACTAAGTGGTAATATCTCCAAATCAGTAAAATCGTGTATTTTTTCAGGCATAGGTAGAATTGCTTTGTATATAGATTCCTGTATTTTGGTACGAACATCCATTTTCATCAATTTGGTATTCGACTCATCCGGACAAATTCTATTGGATAAAAAGATATATACCAAATCATATTCCGGATCAACCCAAACCATTGTTCCGGTAAAACCGGTATGCCCAAAACTCGATGCAGAAGCCTCACTACAAGTTGGTCCGCCCTCATCCTCTCTATCCAAAAAAGGTTTATCAAAACCTATTCCTCTGCGATTTTCTCCGTTGGGATAAGCTCTTGCTGTAAACTTTTTCATGGTTTCCTTACTAATATATGTTTCGCCGCCGTAAGAACCTCCCTGAAGATACATCTGAATTAACTTTGCCAAATCACCAGCATTCCCAAATAGTCCGGCATGGCCAGCCACTCCACCTAGCATGGCTGAAGTTGGATCGTGCACAAAGCCCTTCACCAGTTGCTTTCTAAAGAACTTATCGTTTTGAGTCGGAACAATTCTATTCAAGCTAAATTTATTTTGTGGGTGATAACCTAAACTACTTGCTCCTAATGCATTGTAAAAATGTCTTTTCGTATAGTTATCAATTCTTTCGCCCGTAACTTCTTGAATCATATCACCCAACATAATAAAGCCTAAGTCGCTGTACTTATAACCATTTTCTTCGCGGTACTCCGAATCGAGTATGTGCTGTATTATTGTATCCTTATAGTTTTTATTAATGTATAAATTTTTAGCCACCTGTATTGGAAATTCCTCAGTTTTAAGTTTAGAAAAAACACTTTTCTTAAATCTGTAATTTCTATCGATATACAAACCATTGGCTACTTTCATGCTATATCGTTTCGAGTATCTTCTATTAAACAATTCACCATTAAAACTAGCCGAATCAACTGCCTCCCAATGAAAAGGCTTCCAACTTAACAAGCGTGCTTCGTGAGCTAAAATTTTCCTTATTTTAAGCGTATCCTTATTTGATTCTTTAGCTTTAGAATAATACAATCCTAAGTTTTTATCAATATCAATCCATCCCTCATCGCTTAGCTGCATTAAGCTGGGAAGTGTAGCTGTAACTTTAGTAACTGAAGCTAAATCGTAAATGTCCGGATTTCGAACTGCAACTTTTTTTGCATAAGAATGATATCCATAAGATTTATTAAAAATTACTTTCCCTTTCACAGCCACAAAAACCTGGCATCCAGGTGTTGCTTTTTGTTTTATTGCATCTTCAACAATAGAATCTATCAAATGTAATTTTAAAGTACTTACTCCTACTTGTTCAGGTAAAGAAAAACCGAGTCTGTTACGATTGGTTTGGTAAGCAGTACCTACAGGAAAATTTTTATTTATACTAACCGGCAGTTTGCCTTTGGCTTCTATTCCGCCAAATACAATTTGAGCCGAAGCCATTTGCGATTCACGAGAATCCTGATAAGAAATCAAAATAGCCATCACATTCTCCAAATTTTTATAAAAATTTAATGCGTAAGGATTCGCAAATAAATCAAATATCACTTTTTTATCTTTTGATATATCCGATAAAAAATCAATTGTCTGTTCTGTAATTCCAAATTTTTTCGAAGCTCTCATGTCATTATCATGCTTACTCACAATAATTAAATTATACTTATCTAACTTTTTTCGAAGCTGCTGATAAGCCTCTTTTGAAGCATCTTTTTCAATCTGATAAAAATCCATATCAGTATAACGACCGAGATATTCCTGATATCTGTTTCGAATGGATGCACCCATCGCTACTGTTGCAATTTTAAGAGTATCTAATCTTTTTAAAGGTAAAATACGATCTTCATTTTGTATCAATGTAATAGCTTGCTCAGTTAATTTTCTACGCAAAATAAAACCTTCCTGCGTGTTTAATCCCGACCATAAACCCTTCATATTAATTGGCTTGTAATCGTTTAAACCTAACCAGTATTTAGCTCTTAATATTTTCTTACACTTTTTATAAATATCTTGCTTCGATAATTCTCCCTGCTTAATAGCCTGTTTAATCTCCTTTAAAGCAATGGCAACATCTTCGGTAAAAAGTAAAACATCGTTGCCAGCAATAAGTGCTTTTGCATCCACCACTCCTTTGGCATAATATTTCCGTACTCCCTGCATATTTAATGCATCTGTAAATGTTAATCCCTTAAAGCCCAATTCCCTTTTTAGCAAACTTGTAACAATGGGTTCAGATAAAGTTGCCACCTTTTGAGAACTATCGAGAGCAGGCACATTAAGATGAGAAACCATTATCCCTCCAATTCCCTGATTTATTAGCTTTTTAAAAGGATAAAGTTCTATAGAATCGAGTCTGGATCGGGAATGATTAACCAATGGTAAATCAAAATGGGAATCTGTATCAGTATCTCCATGTCCTGGAAAATGTTTACCTACAGCAATAATTCCCGAATTTTGCATTCCTGTGGCAAAAGCATAGGACTTATTGCTAACATTATATCTGTCTTCGCCAAACGAGCGACTATTAATTACGGGATTTGCCGGATTATTGTTTACATCCATAACAGGAGAAAAGTTAACATGAACCCCCAAACGCCTGCATTCCTCTCCCACTTTCTTGCCTAACTGATAAATTAAATCGTTGTTTTGTATGGCACCAAGCATTAGCTGTCTTGGATAACTAATGGTTTGTTTTAATCGCATTCCCAAACCATTTTCGGCATCCATACCTATCCACATGGGCACTTTCGACATGCTTTGGTACCAATTTGTTAATTCTGCTTGCTTTCCAGGTTCTCCACTAAAGAATATTATTCCCCCAATTTGATATTTATTTATAATGTCAGCAATTCGTTCAGAATCGTTTTTATTGCCGTTAGAATAAGCTGCAATCATAAATAATTGTGAAATTCTTTCCTCCTCATTCATTGTGGAAAAAACAGAATCAGCCCAAACATTCGATCTGTTCATCTCATCAACAAGAAGATACTGATCGTTAACGTATGTTTGAGCTTTTAGAACTGTTGTAAAAACAAATAGAATAAACAGAATTATTAACTTTCTGTGAACATATATATATATCATAAAAATCTCTCTTAAGCCTAATTTTACTGAGGTATAACAAATTTATAAATCCCTTGTTAATTATGAGAATTATTCATCACTAAAAATCATTCTTTAATAAATTTATTAAGAAAAAAAGGGAAGATGAATCGAAAGACAGGCGCAAAATAAAAAGGGGCAAAGCCCCTTCTTAATTACTTACAACTAAAAACCATATTTAAAACTTGAAATTGGATCGAATCAAGTTGAATATGCTTACTAAACATTATCTTTATAAGATATAATATTTTCGATTTGATTAGTAAATGTATTTTAAGAAAAGTAAAAAAACAAGTGTCAAATGTGCCAAGTTTTTTTAATTGAATATAATTAAAGCTCACACCGCAATCAACTCCCTATCTAAACATCTATATATCAACAACTTCCCACCAAGTATTTCGTTTTATATTTTGTTTTTAAGTGATAATTATCTATTTTGAATATAAATATAATTGTAATACTAAGTTCAATCGAAACAAAATGAAACGATTTACTTTAACAATTTGTTTGCTGGTATTTTCCTTTTATTTACTGAGTCAAAAGTATGAGAACATTAAAATATCAATTGATGATCAAGCTAATATAACTGCATCGTCGATTATTAAAATTGATTTTACCAAGACCAACAAAATTAATAACTGGCTAATATCAAATAAAGAATTAAAGCTCGAATATTTTAACTCAGCAAAAGGGAAAGCTTTTATAAGTGGAAGTACAATTCTCAACCTAAGCAATAAAGAATCTGCTTTTAAAAGCAAAATGCACTTCTCTATTTACTTAAAAAAAGAGTGCCAGAATACAATAATCGAACTTAAGGATATTTATTACGAAACACTCCCTCGATATGGTAAACAAGGCACTCCGGCTATTATAAGTTATCCTGGCGATTGGTTTTCGAAAGATAATTTATATAAGAAATCGGGAAAAGAACGTTGGCTAAATGCAATAGTAAAGCAAAATACCATTTTAAAAACCAAAGAAATTCTGAGTGAAGCCTTCTCCTTTATCAATTAACACAATTACAATTTCTTTCTTTTGATCTTAATTTTTTAACTGCTGCTTCAATTTCCTTTATTGCTGCATCAATTTCTTTATTAGTCGTAAACCTACCAATAGATAAACGCAAAGTTCCCATTGCATATTCTATTGGCACATTCATAGCTGCTAAAGTAGCCGACATTTGAACCGAATCGGTATGACAGGCTGCACCTGCCGAAGCCGCAATATTTTTCATCTCAAATAATATTTCCTCTGCTTTTAAGTTTTTAAAGGATACACTTAAAGTATTGGGTAAACAATAATTAACATTACCATTAAATTGTAATTGACCTAAGTTATTTAATCCTAATTTTAATTTCTGTATTAATTGTCTCTCTTTTGCCATTCGTTTTTCGGGATCCTGCATTGCCAACTCGGCAGCTCTTCCCAATCCTGCAATTTCCAAAACATTTTCGGTTCCTGCTCTTCTGTTTACTTCATGATCGGCACCATGTATCAGCTTTTGCAAGTTAATTCCTTTGCGAACATATAAAACACCAATTCCCTTTGGACCATAAAACTTATGCCCCGCAACACTTAACAAATCTACCCCTAAATCTTCTACATTAACGGGAACTTTTCCTACTGCCTGAGCACAATCGGAATGAACCGCAATTCCTTTTTTCTTTGCTAATTCCGAAATTTCGGATACTGGCTGCAGAGTTCCCACTTCGTTATTGGCATACATTAGCGAAATAAGAATAGTATCCTTACGAATTGCATTTTCAAGATCACTAATTTTTAATCTGCCACTTTCGTCAACAGGTAAATAGGTAATGTCAAAACCTTGTGTTTCTAAAAACTTACATACTTCTACAATTGCCGGATGTTCAATTTTACTGGTAATAATATGCTTTCCTTTGTGCTGATTTGCAAAAGCGTATCCTTTTAATGCATAATTATTCGACTCACTTCCTCCGCTGGTAAAAACAATTTCCTGCGGACTACAATTTAATAGTTTGGCAAGCTTTTTACGCGAGTATTCCACAGCTTTTTTAGTCTGCTGTCCGTACCAATGAGAACTCGATGGATTACCAAAAAAATCTGTTAAGTAAGGCATCATTGTCTCTGCAACTTCAGGAGCTACAGGTGTGGTTGCGTTATAATCAAGATATATCATTATTAAACAATAAGGTAAACACTAATTACAATCTAATTCAATATTTTAAACTCAGTTCTTCGATTTTGGGCTCTTCCTTTTTCGCTCGAATTATCAGAAATTGGCTTACTTGAACCATACCCCCGATAAGTAAGCCTGCCATTAGAAATACCATTTCTATTTAAAAACTCGCATACCGATTTTGCACGATTTCTCGATAATTCTAAATTGTGTTCTTCGCTACCCGTATTATCGGTATGTCCACCAATTTCTATCTTTAAATTGGTCTTTATTTTTAATAATCGAATAAGACGATTTAATTCCAATTCCGATTTGGGTAAAATTTTCCATGAATCTATGGGAAAGAATACATTTCGCAGGACAACCTCCTCCCCTGCATTCATTTTATGTAAAGGTATATCAAGTATCTGAGCCTCTGCAATTTTATCATCATCGATTAGTGAAAAGTAATCGGAATAAAATAAATACCCTTTACTCTCTGCGGCAAAAAGATACTCTTTTCCAGCAGGCAAACATACCAAATAGTTACCATTAAGCCTATCCGATTGCAATTGCGCAACAGTATCTGCAGTTTCCAAATCAATTAAAATCAAGGAAGCATAAAGCGCCTGCTCGCTTTCCGCATCGAACACCTTACCCTTTACCCAGGCAACCTTTGGAGGCTTATGTTTATCTGGTAAATCGAAAATGAAAATATCTTTACCCTTTCCCTTTAATCTATCCGACGAAAAATAAGCCTTATCGCTTTTTGCATTTATTACCAAGCCTAATTCATCAGCAAAAGTATTAATCGGATAACCCATATTAACAGGTTTATCCCACAAATTATCTTTTTTACGAATCATTTTATACAAATCGAATCCACCCATTCCCTTCATTCCATCGGATGCAAAAATCAAGTACTGATTGCTGGCATGAATAAAAGGAGACATCTCATTGTCTCGGGTATTCATCGACATATTAATTGGTTTCGACCATCTTTGTTTTCCATCAGATAAAGTTTCCAGCAAACGCGACTGCCAGATATCCATTTTTCCCTTTCCAGACTTTCGATTACTAACAAAATACAATATTCTTCCGTCGGCAGAAATACTAGGCTGAGCATCCCAGGCGGAAGAATTAACCGGTTTACCCAAATTTATGGGTTTCGACCAAAAATCACCTTCCTTTATTGAGTAATAAATATCGCATCTTCCCAAGCCTTGTTTTCGATCACAGGCCGTAAAATACATATATCTGCCATCGGCTGTAATACTTTGGGCACCCTCATTACTGCTTGTATTTATACTTTCCGATAAAGTTTCAGCGGGTCGCCATACAGAATCTATTTGCTGAGATATCCAAAAATCTTCCTGCATAGCAATACGCACTTCTTTATCTGATTTTTTTAATGGACTTAGTCTGGTAAATATCAATATCTCCTCGTCGGCAGTTAAACTGGGCCAATATTCATCATACTCCGAATTTATTGCTTCCCCTAAATTTACGGGTCTAAAATCCACAGGATTACTCATCATATCAATAGCAAAATTACAATTCTGTATTCCCTTTTCGGCCAATTGTTTATTCCTCGAAGATATTTTTGAAAAGGATAAAAATGCACTATATTTTCTCTTTGCTTTCTGGTATTTACCTGTTTTCAGGTAAGCATTTGCCAAATTAAAATGCACATTCGGGAAATAAGAAGAATCAATTTCTATTGCTTTTTTATAAGCCATTATTTCCTGTTCAACATCACCAATTGTATGCATAACATCGGCCTTAAAAAGCCATGCTTCAATAAACTCGGGACTTTTATTAATGGCTTCCTCTAAGAACTTAATTGTTTGCTCATTATTTCTATTTCGATAGGTTTGTGCTGCCTGTTCGTAATATGATATTGCCTTTCTCGATTTAACACTGTATTTTTTTTGTGCAGAAATCGGCAAAAACAAAACAAATAGAAATATGAATAACAGATAATGTTTAAGCATAACAAATCAACTTAAATAAATATTAATTTTTAGTCTAGTCTAAACAATATTAAAAAGTTTTTAAGCCACTCACCAAATAACATTTTGATTAATACCTAACGATGACAAATTTCTGCATACAAACAGGTTCTGCATACATCCTGATTTTCCACCTGAGAGAATGGCGTTTGAGGATCAAAAATCTCCTCTATCATATCCCGTAATGCCTCTGAAAACTCTTGCTTATATGCTCTGTAATCAGTAACTGGAATTGGCTTTCCGCGACCTTCTTTCTGAGAAAGAACACACGAATACTTATCGTTATAAAACTCTTTTAAACTATATATTCCCGGCGAAATAGAATCGGTACACTTTCGGTTATCTTCATAAAACATACAATACAAAAATGTTTGAAATGCGGCTTTATTCCGATTTTTCCCTTCCTTTTCAAACAAAGAATCAATATCCTTAAAGAAAAGGTTAGCTTTTCCTGTTTTGTAATCCAAAATCCGAACAGTTCCATCTAACTTGTCAACTCTATCTATTAATCCGCCAATATTCACTTTCCTGTTTGCCGATATGGAAATCTGAATTTTATATGTATCCTCGAGAGAGAGAATGGAAAAAGGAGCAAATTGCTGATCTAAAACCAAGAGACGGTCGATATATTTTTTCAGGATATCAAATATCAACAGATTTCTGCCCGATATTTCAAGTTGTTTCTCTTCGCTAATATGAAAATAATGCTCCCGAAAAGCTTTCTTTAAAGTATCCTCTATTAAATCTTTATTTTTACGGATACTTTCAAGATTCTCTTTTTCTAATTTTTTTCCAATATATGGCTTATATAAATCTTCGAGTGCATTGTGAAATAAATTCCCAAAAGTTGGCGGATCAATTTCCTCCATAACCTTATCGGGTTCTTTTAAGCCAGCCAAATACTTAAAATAAAAACTCAAAGGGCAAGCCAGATAAGTATTTAATGCAGAAGGAGAAAAGCTTCTGAAATTCTCATTACAATATTGGTTTAAACGATCTAAAATTCGTTGGTTCTTAATAATTGATATTGGCTTAGCCTCTTTTAAGGATATATCATAACCCGGACTACTTTCCAGAATCGTAAAATCTGATTCGTATTTTAACTGATATAAAAACCGGCTCATTTCCCCATTACTAACTCCATCACCCTGTGTACTATACAATAGCTTAATATCTTCGGCCCTTTGAATTAAACGGTAAAAATAATAGGCAAAAATTGCATCCTGATGATCGATGGTTGGCATTCCAAATCCCTTACGCAAATGGTAAGGCACAAAGGAATTTGAAGCCCCGGTTTTTGGCAGTTTTCCTTCATTCATCGACAATACCACCACTTTTTTAAAATCAAGTAATCGGGTTTCTAAAATTCCCATCACCTGTAATCCAGCCAAAGGTTCTCCTTCAAAAGGAATACTTAACGATTGAATCATTTTATCCAGAATCTTAAAAAAAGTATCTTGCTTAAGATCTATTTCATGCTGATTTAACAAAGATTTTAATCGCTTAATGGCTAGAAATAAATGATAAATATACTCCTGCTCTATTTTATCGACTAATAATTTTTCTTTCTCGCCCGATTCAAGTCGCTGATATACATTCTGCAGCAAATTCAGTAGATAAATGGAAAATTCTTCCACATTTTTTACTGGCGTAAACAAATTCTCAATTACCTCATCGCCTTTTATTGTACTTTGCGGAACTTTAATTTTATTGCTTGTTAATATTTCCTGTGTAAGCTGATGCGCCAAATCTGGGTTTATCGAATTTAAATATTGATGATTTAACAAAGCCAATACTTGTTTGTGATGAAATTCAAATTCATCAGCTTGTTTCCTGGCACTTTTCTGTAAATCGATAACCAAACGCAGCAAACTAGCTACGGGTGTATTTTTAGCAGGATACCCCATGGTTACATTCACATTCTTGATACTGGCAGGAATAGAATGCAAAACCGGCAAAAGAAGTTCCTCATCGGCCAAAACAATTGCTGTTTCTTCGGGAGACACTTCTTTATCGCGACAAAATTTATCGATCACCGAATAGGCATATTTTGCCTGCCCCACTTCCGACGAAAGAGAAACAAACTCAACATCAGCATTGGTTTTCTTTATGCTGTTAAAAGTAAGGCTTGTTTCTGGAGAGGGAAATTTCTTCAGATTATCTCTCAGAAATAAACCTGCTTCATGGAATGGATTATTCAAATACGATTCGTCGTAATCCCAATAAAAATCAGCTAAACCCTTATTTTTTAAGGCAGTAAACAAATCTATCTCACAACGATTTAAAGCATTAAAACCAATAAAAATTATCCGTTTGGCCTCAACCTTAATTTCTCCCGATTCCAATCTGTCAACTAAATAACGCGAAGCCATTCCTTCAAAAGCCAATCCTTCGGCTTCCAGTTCTTCTTTTAAGTCGGAGTAAATAGCATATAAATTCTCCCATAAATTCACAAACTCTTTCTGATGCTCGGAATATTTCTCGGGGCGAAAAGTACTCCAAAACGACTGAATAGCTATCACTTGCTCTTCATCTAAATAATCAAAAAGATTATCAATCTCTTTTTCTTCAGCCAAATTTTGAAATAAATGTTTTGCATTTACTCTATACTTATCCAAATCATCAAAATCGCCAAGAAGCATTTCACCCCAATGGTAAAATTCATCGAAGCTTTCACTCACCTTCATTCGTTTAATATAAATCTTATACAAACGAAAAAGCAATCCCAGACTATCCTCAATTTGGAGATGAGAAAAGGAGCGAAAAAATTCACTAACAGTATGAATTTTAGGAGTCCACATAGGACAATCGACAAGTTCGTTTAAATATTTTGAGAAGAATAATCCGGCTCTTCGGTTTGGAAAAACCAAACTACAGTCAGATAATTCTTTGCCATATTTAGAATACAGTTCTTGGGTTATTTGTCGTAAAAAAGAATTCATTGGTTTAATTTAACAGAGTCCTATATTGTTATTCCTCGCTGTAAGGATAAATAATATCAATATTTTGTGATTTATACATACCGTTGGGATTTAAGCCCAACTTACCTTCCGGAATTTCCACTTGCTTTTTCTTATAATAATCAATCCAGAAAGGCAGAAACTCATTGGTATCTGGATTCTTGAATGTCATGGGATTTAAAACAAAAAGTTCACTGGAATCGCCAGTATTCGCAAACATTTCGTAAATTAATTCGGAACAATAATAGTTAGAATCACCAATCAAGTAAACATCGTCGTAAGGCGATCCAAGTAAACTTTTGCCATATTCTATAGCTTCCTTTATTCTACCATTATATTCAGATTTCAATCTGGCAACAGCAACTTTAGGTTTTCCATTGATATTTGTATTTCTTTCTAAAAAAATATCTACTGGAGTTAAAGATACCCCCTTAGATATTGCCTCCAAAACAAATATTTTTCCGGTTTTATCAATCTCAACTATTCCAACATGAGAAAAATTAAGTTGTTCTTTGCCTCCGGTTACAGATTCTATTGCATTACTTATGGAATCGGAATCTAAATCCTGAAAAATCAAATCCCCTTTCTGTAGGACAAAATGCATTTTTTTTTGTAAATTATTGCAGCTAATAAATACAGATGTAAGAATAATAACAAAAATTAATCGAAGCAATACCATAATGTAATTTTTTAATGTTCTTAAGTGCAAATCTAAAGTACTCCGAACTCTCTACAATAAAAAAAGATATCTTATTTTTTATCACTGTTAAATAAATCTCCATATAGAAAAATTCTATAAGCTGATTATAAAAAAAAATAACCTTTTCATCTTTTATTGCTTTTTTAATATCTTGAACCGTTTCAAAATTAATACATTTGTTTAAGCGACAACAAAAATCAGATAAGAACAAGAAACAATTTTATGGATAAATTCAGTTTTTTAGGCAATAGTGAAATCGAATATATTGATGATCTATACCAATCCTACAAAGATAATCCCGAATCAGTTGAAGAAAGTTGGAGAACCTTTTTTCAGGGATTCGATTTTGCAAGTGCTAAATTTCCTGTAAAGCAGACTTTAGCTGAGGAAATTCCTACCTCTAATGAGTCGATGAGCAAAGAATTTAATGTTATGAATTTAATTCAGGCTTATCGTCAACGTGGACACTTATTTACCAAAACTAATCCGGTACGTACTCGCAGAAAATATTTTCCTACGCTCGACATCGAAACTTTCGATTTGGCTGAAAGTGATTTAGAAACTTCATTTCATGCAGGAAAAGAAATAGGAATTGGTTATGCAAAATTAAAAGATATTGTTGCTCACCTGCAAGAAACTTATTGTAAATCGATTGGTGCAGAGTACGTTTTTGTGCGTCATCCACAAATGTTAAAATGGCTGCAAAAAAAGATGGAAAGCACTAAAAACACTCCTCATTTTACCAATGAGCAATGCAAGCACATCTACTATCATTTGAAAATGGCTGTGGGTTTTGAAAATTATATTCATAAAAAATTTGTAGGCCAAAAACGCTTTTCGTTAGAAGGAACAGAAACTCTTATTCCTGCTCTTGATGCTATGATTGAACGTGGTGCAGAATTAGGTGTTCAGGAATTTATTTTTGGAATGGCACATCGCGGGCGTTTAAATATCCTGGCTAATATTCTCGAAAAGCCTTATGCCAATATCTTTAAAGAATTTGTTGGGGAAGAATACGAAGGAGACATCGAGTTGGGAGATGTAAAATATCACCTTGGATATGGCAACACAGTTAAAACTGATGATGGAAACATAGTAAAACTCCATTTGGCTCCTAACCCTTCGCATTTAGAAACTGTTGGAGCTGTGGTTCAGGGAATTTCACGCTCAAAAATCGACAATGATTACGATGGGGAACAAGATAAACTAGTTCCCGTAGTGATACATGGCGATGCAGCTATTGCAGCCCAGGGAATTGTTTATGAAACAGTTCAGATGGCTCAACTAAAAGGCTACAAAACAGGTGGAACCATTCATTTGGTAATTAACAATCAAGTTGGATTTACTACCAATTACCTTGATGCTCGCTCGAGTACATATTGCACCGATATTGCAAAAGTAACCCGAAGCCCAGTATTTCACGTAAATGGTGATGATGTAGAGTCCTTAGTTTTCACCATCAAATTAGCAATGGAATACCGTCAGGAATTTAATTCTGATGTATTTATTGATATTTTATCGTACCGAAAGCATGGACATAACGAGGGTGATGAACCTCGTTTTACACAACCTATTCTTTACAAAGAAATTGCAAAACATAAAAATCCACGTGACCTCTATGCCAATCACCTTATTGAAAAAGGAATTTATACACCAAATGATATTACCAGGATAAACTCGGAATATAATAAATTACTCGACGAAAAATTTGAACTTTCAAAAACTTTCGATAAAGTTGTTATTCAACCTTTTTTAGATGAATATTATAAAAATATCAGATACTCAACAGATATTGATTTTGATTTATCGCCAGAAACAGGTGTAAATAAAAAATCATTATTAAAGCTTGCTGATAAAATAACAAATCTGCCTTCAGACCTACATTTTTTTAAAAAAATTGGCAAACTAATGTCCGATCGAAAAAATATGATCGATAACAATCGGATAGATTGGGCAATGGGTGAATTGCTAGCTTACTCCAGTTTATTATCGGAAGGAAATTCGGTAAGAATTAGCGGACAGGATTCTGAGCGAGGAACTTTCTCGCACCGACATGCAGCATTAGTAATCGAAGATTCGGATAAGAAATATTTCCCCCTTAAAAACCTGAGCGAAAATCAGGCTCCATTTCATGTTTACAATTCATCTTTAAGTGAATATGGTGTTTTAGGATATGAATATGGATATGCAATGGCTCATCCTACAGGATTAACTATTTGGGAAGCCCAATTTGGAGATTTCCACAATGTTGCACAAGCAGTTATAGATCAATACATAAGTGCTGCAGAAGATAAATGGGGAATTAAAAATGGATTGGTTATGTACCTTCCTCACGGATATGAAGGACAAGGTGCTGAGCATTCGAGTGCAAGAATAGAGCGATTCTTAACTCTATGTGCAAACAATAACATGCAAATAATCAACCCTACAACACCTGCAAATCTGTTTCACATGTTACGACGACAGGTAAAACGAGAAATTCGTGTTCCTTTAGTCTGCTTTTCTCCAAAAAGTCTGCTTCGTCATCCTGCCTGCATGTCGAGTATCGATGAATTGGCAAAAGGACATTTTCAGGAGGTAATTAATGATTACAATGTTATTTCAAAGGAAGTTCGTCGTGTTGTATTCTGTTCCGGAAAAATTTACTACGAATTACTTGCCGAAAAAGAAAAGTTAAATGCTCAGGATATTGCTTTAATAAGAATTGAACAACTATACCCTTTTCCTGATAAACAAGTTGATAAAATAGTAGAACAATATCCGAATGCCTTGCTGCACCTTTGGGTGCAGGAAGAACCTGAAAACATGGGAGCATGGCAATTTGTAAACTATGCATTTAAACACAAAAATATCAATTTGGTTCCTGTTGCTCGTCAGGCAAGTGGAAGTCCGGCTACGGGATTATCAAAAATTCATGCTTTAGGGCAAAAAGAAATTATTAATAAAGTATTTAGAAAGTGTAATTGTAAGCGCAAACTAAAATATTGTGGTTTGCAATGTGTAGAAGGAAGCTCCCATGAAGAGATTCTTCGTCAACACGAATATTTTGATAAAAAAAAGAGCAAGTTGTTAATGTAAACCAAAACACAAGTATAAAGTACAAAGTATCAAGAATGCTCAAGCAAGATATCAAACTCTTTCTTGATACTTGCTACTCTAAAGTTGATTCTAAAAACAATAACATATTCAAATGATTGAAATAAAAATACCCAGTCCGGGAGAATCCATTTCCGAAGTAGAAATAGCCAGTTGGTTTATTGCCGATGGTGATATTGTTGAGAAAGATCAAGACATTGCTGAAATTGAATCAGACAAAGCAACGCTAACTCTTGTTGCCGATGAGGGTGGAAAAATTGAAATACTGGCACAAGAAGGCGATACCGTAGATGTTGGATCAATTGCCTGTAAAATTGATACAAGTTTTGCAGGTGAAACTCCTGCTCCAAAGGCAGAAACTAAAAAAGAGGAAGCTCCAGCTAAAGCAAGTGAACCTGTTGCTACCGAAACAAAAAAAGTTGAATCAGATAACTTTAAGGATGTTAAGATTTCTCCTGTGGCCAAAAAACTAATGGAAGAAAACCACCTTTCGGTAGATGATGTAATTGCCGGACTTCAGCGCTTATCTAAAAAAGACATACAAGCAGTTGTTGATAACAAAGGATATGCACCTGTAGTTTCGCCTCAAACGAAAGAAATTTCGAGAGATGCAAAACGTACTAAAATGACTAATCTTAGGAAAAAGCTAAGTGCGCGTTTGGTTTCGGTTAAGAATGAAACGGCCATGCTCACAACTTTTAACGAAGTTGACATGAGTGCTGTAATGGCACTAAGAAAAAAATACCAAAAGAAATTTGTAGAAACTCATGATATCAAGCTTGGCTTTATGTCTTTCTTTACCAAAGCTGCATCCGAAGCTTTAAAACTTCACCCTTCTGTAAATTCAATGATAGATGGAGAAGAGATTGTAACACCAGATTACGCTGACATTGCCATTGCTGTGCAAACCCCAAAAGGTTTAATGGTTCCGGTTATTCGTAACACCGAGAGCTTAGGGTTGGCTGATATTGAAAAAAACTTAATGGAACTGGCCAAAAAAGCTAGGGCAGGAAAAATTAGTTTAGATGAAATGACTGGTGGAACTTTTACCATTACCAACGGAGGTGTATTTGGCTCACTTATGAGTACCCCGATTATTAATCCACCTCAATCGGGAATTTTAGGAATGCACAATATTGTTGAACGACCTGTTGCTGTAAATGGCAAAGTGGAAATTCGCCCAATGATGTACATTGCTCTATCCTACGATCACAGAGTAATTGATGGCAAAGATTCGGTGGGTTTCTTGGTTAAGCTTAAAGAAATGATTGAAAATCCTCATAAGATGCTATTTGATGGAAAAGATCCTGACAGCTTATTGTTGGGCTTATAATATTCAATTTTACAATACACTAAGGACATGCGATGGCATGTCCTTTTTTTATTTCCAAACACCTATCCTCCATTATTTTTTCCTTACTTTCGCAGACTAATTCAAGCATATCAATAAGTCATGCAATTCAAAAAAAAATTAAGAAAAAGATACCCCTGAATTCTATTAAGGATGTTTCCACAATATCCTCCGAATAGCTATGTTTTTCTTCATAGCTCTAATCTTACATTTATTCATTGCATTTAAAAGTTTCAACATCATTAAAGTTGTTGCTAATTGAATGTACACATTTTTAATTCTGCCAAAAAAATACCTTTTGGTCGCAAAATCGTATTAGCATGCCTCAATATAAAAAGAAGTCTTTTCCGCAAGAGAAATTATTCTCATCACTATGGTTTCGTCACTACTCATTAATTATTTTCGGATCCCTTTTAGTAGCCATTGGCTACAATTTTTTTATTATGCCTCACAAATTAGTTCCTGGCGGAGTATTTGGCTTTAGTATCATTCTCAATCAATTGATCGGTTTTCCTGTTGGATCAATAGCTCTTTGCATCAACATTCCATTGCTTGCCTGGGGAATTAAAGTTTTGGGTGGCAAGTTTGGTATTAAAACCATACTAGCTATGGTATTGGGATCTGTCTTTATCGACGGATTAACCTATCTATGTGGAAATCCAATCATAACAAAAGATTTGCTGGTATCCTCAATGTTTGGAGGAGCCATAATTGGTTTAGGTATAGGCTTGGTTGTATCTGCTGGTGCAACTACAGGAGGAACCGACATTATTGCCCGTATTTTTTCAAAATGGTTCCGCGTTTCGTTAGGACAAATGTTTATTACTATTGATGGATTAATTGTTCTAAGCAGTATTGTTGTTTTTAAAAATATCGATTTAGCTCCTTACTGTATTATCGCCATTTTATGCATCTCGAAAACTGTTGATGCTGTCTTAATGGGCATAGATGCTAAAAAGGCTGCTCTTATCATATCAGAAAAACACGAGGAAATTCGCGACAAAATCCTGAAAATGGATCGTGGAGGAACTTACATTAAGGGGGAAGGATTGTTTTATAAAAACCAAAAGAAAATCATTTTTACAGCACTTAATCGAAAAGAGCTTGGTCAATTAGAATCCTTTGTAAAAGGGATTGATCCCGAGGCATTCATAGCTACACTTAATACAAATGATGTTTATGGAAATGGGTTTAAGCCGATACAGTAAAATATATTTTGAGGGTCTCACTCGAAGTGAGGCTTTCAATAATTTGATTCGAGAAAATAAAGAATTAGTCATACCCCGACATTTACAGTTTGCTTATAATCGAAGCATAACTGATTCCTCCTTACTGGTACTTTTTTGAATCCATCGGATTCTAATGTTTATAAAAATAAACTTTCTAAAAGCCATACGACTCCGAAGGAGTCGCATATATACAATGAAATACCTTCTATAAACATGTAATCCCAATGGGATTAATTCAATTGTATTTTGAGGGTCTCATTTAAAGTGAGGCTCTCAATGAAAAGTACTTGTACGTATTCATAATCAGATATTTAAAACTTGTTTATAGTTGAAACATAACAGCATAAAAAACCTGTCAGGATTCTGAATCCTGACAGGTTTAATAAATATAATTATCGTGGTTCGGCTAACTAAATCTTAGCATTTACCATTTCAACGATTTCATTCTCCAATGCTTGTGCCTTGTCAACAATTGCTTGTCCTTTAGCGATAATATCGGCAGCCCAGGCCTTATCGGTAAGGTCGGCAGCATTGATCTTCACATTCATGAAAGCACCAATAACACCCGAACGAGCAGCTAATGCACCTACACCCGCATCGGTCACAGAGTTAGGGTTTCCAACCTCAGCCATAGCCTTAGCTACGTCCATAGAACCTAAACAAAGCTCCATGGTTTGGAAAGGAACCATAGTTGCAAACTTAGTTGCTTCTTCCATAGCCTCGGCACGAGCAGCTTTCTCCTCCTCCGTTTTCTTAGGCATACGAACAGCATCCATAATTTTATTAAAGGCATTTGTATCCTCATCAACCAACCAGTTTAACTTGGTATGATACTCTTTACCTTTCTCAGCCCAATCGGAGAACTCTTCCCAACGGTCGTCCCATCCTGGCTTGTGAGCCGAAAGGTTGGCAACCATTGATCCAAGAGCAGCACCCATTGCACCCATATAAGCAGAGATAGATCCTCCACCCGGAGCCATTGATTCTGAAGCTGTTTCTTCTACAAAAGAAGTTAAGCTCATATCTACCAATTTCTTCGCTCCTTTTTTCGCTTCGTTCTCTAAAATATACTCGATAATTTTCTTATCAGCATCGAATGGATAAAGCTCGTCCAAGCCTAAAGATTTAACTGCGATTTTTATGATTTCACGATCGGCAATACCAGTTGAACGACCTTGCATGCGTAGGTAATGCTTACCAGCATCAAGCATAGCTTGCAATGGCACTACACCTACCAATTCCGATCCTGTAACACGAATTCCACGAGCCTGAGCTTTAGCACAAACCTCATCGAATGCCTTATGAATAGGAGTAATGGTAATATCAGTCATATTCATAGAAATCTGCGCAACACCAAACTCTTCGATAAACCAACCAATTGCCTTAGTCGCCTTCAAAGTTCCGGGAATCATTACTGGCTTACCATTTTCATCTTTTACAATCTTTCCTGTGATAGCATTTCCCTCACGCTTGGTACGTCCACGCTCACGAACATCGAATGCAATAGCATTAGCACGACGAGTAGAAGTTGTATTTAAATTGAAATTATATGCAATAAGGAAGTTACGTGCACCCACAGCGGTTACTCCACTTTTGGCAACAGCTTCGGTAAACTCGGCAGGTCCAAAATCGGGTTTCCATTGTTCAGTTCCAATACGATCTTTAACTGCTTCGTACTCTCCGGCACGACAAACAGCTAAATTTTTACGTTCAGGAATTCGGGCAGCCGATTCGTAACAGTAAACTGGTACACCTGCCTCTTCGCCAATACGCTGAGCCAGCTTGTGCGCATACTCTACAGTCTCTTCCATCGTAATATTTGCAACTGGCACCAATGGACAAACATCGGTAGCACCAAAACGAGGGTGAGCACCAGAATGCTTACTCATGTCGATTAGTTCAGCTGCTTTTTTTACAGCGCGAAAAGCCGCTTCACAAACCTCATCGGGAGTACCTACCATGGTTACAACCGTTCTATTTGTTGCTTTTCCAGGATCAACGTCTATTAAACTTACGCCCTCAACAGATTCAATCTCGTTTGTAATCTGATTAATGATATTCATGTCGTTCCCTTCAGAAAAATTAGGAACACATTCGATTAGTTGTTTCATTTTAATTTAGATATGAGATGTGAGATGTTAGATATGAGACTTATCTCAAGTCTAATCTCTCAAATCTTATGAATTAATGTTTGTTATTTGTTTCTTTCTCAACGTAAAGATACAAAGACGCTAAATTTTTCTTTGTGTCTTTCCGTCTTAGCGTTTCAACTTACAGTCTTTGTCCTCTCAAAATTACAGCATCAATCAGGTTGCTGCCATATGCATAAGGCATGAACTCGACAGATGGAATTTCTTTGGTGATGAATACATTAGCGATTTTTCCTTTGGCAATACTTCCCAATTCTTCCTGAATACCCATAGCATAAGCCGAATTAATAGTTGTAGCATTAATCGCCTCTTGTGGTAGCATTTTATAGTTAATACAAGCCAAAGACATCACGAATTTCATATTTCCCGAAGGCGAAGATCCTGGATTAAAATCAGAAGCCAAGGCAACAGGTAATCCTGCATTCATCATATCGCGAACAGGCGAACAAACCATATTCAAGAAGAAAGCTGCTCCTGGCAATACAGTTGGCATAGTTTCAGATCCCTGTAAACTTTTAATTTCGTCTTCACCGACAAATTCAAGGTGATCTACCGATAATGCATTATATTTCACTCCTACCTGAATTCCTCCGGAATAATCCAGCTCATTGGCATGGATTTTAGGTCGCAATCCGTATTTCATTCCGGCATTCAAAATACGATCTGTTTCTTCTACGGTAAAAAAACCTTTATCGCAAAACACATCAATAAAGTCTGCCAATTCTTCTGCGGCAATCACCGGAATCATTTCATTAATTATTAAATCAACATATTCCGATTGGCGCCCTTTATATTCTGCTGGAACTGCATGGGCTCCCAAAAAGCTAGCCTTAATTGTTAGTGGAGTTGTTTCCTTAATTCGCTTAATTACACGAAGCATTTTCAACTCATCCTCAAGGGTTAAGCCATATCCACTTTTAATTTCCACTGCACCGGTTCCTAAACTAATGATTTCATGAATACGCTCCATTGCCGATTCGTACAATTCCTCTTCCGTAGCCTCATGCATACGCTTTGCCGAATTTAAAATTCCACCTCCACGCTTGGCTATTTCTTCGTAAGAAAGACCTTTAATTTTATCGGTATATTCTATTTCTCTACTTCCGGCATATACCAAATGGGTGTGCGAATCACAAAACGAAGGAAATACCATTCGACCTGTAGCATCAATTTCTTCAACCTGATCGAATCCTTCCATTTCATCGTAATTTGGTAAATCTGTCATTTTACCAAAATCAGCTATTTTTTCGTCTTCAATCAGCAAATATGCATTATCAATGCAATTTAAATTTGCCATATCGGTTCCTACTACCCACTTTCGTGGATTTTCTTCTACCTGAACCAATGTTTTTATATTGCTTATTAGCATCTTCATATTACAACAATTTAAAATTATCAATGTTAATTGAACAACAAAGTGTAATGCTAAATAATAAGAGCTAAAATAAACAATATTAAACTATTGATTTTTAGGCTCAACACTCATTCTTACACTTACAAATTCACACATTTACTTTATAATGCAAATATTAAGGAAAATTGGTCAAATTGCAAACCTTTTCGAACTGCAGTTTAAATTTATTTTCGAATGCATTTTCTATACATATTTTTCTAATTTTACGCCTTAATTCGTAAAGTATGCATGCGCATTTTCAAACCGAATTAGGCACTATTAATAATCTGTAAACGATTTGTCATGTTTAAGAAAATACCACACACTTACGTTATTGTTTTTGCAATAGTCGTATTATCTGCAATCTTAACCTGGATTATTCCGGGAGGAAAATTCGACAGAACCATTGTAAATGTTAATGGAACCGATAGAGAAGTTATTGTTCAGGATTCCTATCATCAAATCGAAAGTCAGGGACAAAGCTGGGAGGTTTTCTCTTCTTTTTTCAAAGGATTTGTTGATAAGGCCGACATTATCATGTTTATTTTAGTTATTGGTGGTGCTTTTTGGATTATGAATGCCAGCAAATCGATTGATGTTGGTATTTATTCCTTCCTAAAATTCACGCAAAAGCTAGAGAAGAATAAAACCATTCGCAAAATTGGTGTTAACAACATTATCCTCACTTTAATTATGCTGGTGTTTAGCGCCTTTGGAGCCACTTTTGGAATGAGCGAAGAAACCATTGCTTTTACCATTATATTTGTACCTATGGCAATAAAAATGGGTTACGATTCTATTGTAGGAGTCGCCATTTGTTTTGTTGCTGCTGGCTTAGGATTTGCAGGAGCTCTTCTAAATCCTTTTACCATTGGTATTGCTCAGGGATTATCGAATCTTCCTCTTTTTTCGGGCATAGAATATCGCTTATTTTGCTGGATAGTAATTAATTTTATTGGCTTTGCATTTATCTTAAGATATGCTGCCAAAATTCGTAAAACACCAGAATCTTCTTTAGTTTACTCCGATGATGATTACTGGAGAAAACATCACGATACAGATATGGAAGCCATAGAATTTTACACCCCAAAATCGGCTTGGGTAACTTATTTTATTCTGTTGGTGAGTATGATCGTATTTTCATTTTACTATCCACAAAGCACCTTAAAAATTGGCAATTCAGAAACTACAACTTATGTTTTACCTTTTGTAACAGCATTGTTTGCGCTAATGGGTTTTTTCTCTTTGCGCAAATCTGTTCACTTTTTTATTCTTAACTTATTGCTGTTCACAATTATTTACCTAATTGTAGGTGTAATGGGATATGGCTGGTATATCATGGAAATTGCAACTTTGTTTTTTGCAATGGGAGTTTTCTCGGGAATTGCATTTAGTAATACAGCCAACGAAATCACAAACCTATTTCTCGATGGTGCAAGAGACATTCTTTCGGCAGCAATGATTGTTGGGCTGGCAGGAGGAATTTTAATTGTTCTAGAAGAAGGAAATGTAATTGATTCGATTCTTTATTATATCTCACAATCGATGAACGATTTTGGTAAAATGGCGTCGGTTTCTATCATGTATCTTATTCAAAATATAATTAATATCATTATACCTTCTGGATCGGCAAAAGCTGCTCTTACAATGCCAATGATGTCGCAATTTTCCGATTTAATAGGCGTATCAAGACAAGCTACTGTAATGGCCTTTCAGTTTGGCGACGGTTTTACCAACATGATTACACCAACATCAGGCGTATTAATTGGAGTACTTGGTGTTGCAAAAATACCTTACGAAAAATGGGTAAAATGGATTGGTGGTTTTATGGTCATATTATTATTATTAGGCTTACTACTGCTAATTCCAACTGTAAGTATGGAATTAAACGGATTTTAAATCAACTAAAATAATTTAAGAGGCTGTTTGAGAAATTCAAACAGCCTCTTTTTATGCACTGCAAATGACTTTATCAACATAATCATCACGCCTTAATATCTCATAAAATAAATTTTATAAATTAAACTTTAATCTATAAAATTTACAATCAACAATATACATGGAAAAATTCACCTAATATCCTTATTTAAAATCAATAAAGCACTAAAAGTAAGTATCTTTAAAATTATAAACTCATTGTACTATATATTAAAAGTTAATTTCCACACTGTTATTTAGAATAATTCCAAATAATTAAATATCTTTGTTACGTTAACTTAAAATCAAGAATAAAAAAAACAAACCAATTATGGAATTTGAATTTTCTACTGTGGCTATAGCATTTGGAATGACTCTATTTGCAGGACTTGCCACTGGAATAGGTAGTGCTATTGCTTTTTTTGCCAAACGTACCAATACTAAATTTTTAGCATTATCTCTGGGATTTTCGGCTGGCGTAATGATTTATGTATCACTTGTAGAGATTTTTCAGAAAGCAAATTCTGCTCTAATAGAGGATCATGGAACAGTTGCTGGATCATGGTATACCGTTTTATCATTTTTTGGTGGAATATTATTCATTGCCATAATCGATAAAATGATCCCATCTTATGAAAATCCTCATGAGGTAAAAAAAATTGAAGATCTTGATGATAAAAAACCAATAGACAAAAAACTAATGAGAATGGGAATGTTCTCAGCTCTGGCAATTGCAATTCACAATTTTCCGGAAGGTTTAGCAACATTTGCTGCTGCCTTAGCCGATCCAACAATAGCGATTCCTATTGCAGTTGCAATTGCAATTCATAATGTACCCGAAGGAATTGCCGTTTCAGTTCCAATTTATTATGCCACCGGAAGCAGAAAAAAAGCATTTTTATATTCTTTTCTATCTGGTTTAGCAGAGCCCATTGGCGCTTTAATTGGTTTTGCTTTAATCTATTCCTTCCTTGGATTAAACAATACTGTATTTGGTGTTTTATTTGGAGGAGTTGCCGGAATTATGGTTTTTATTTCTTTAGATGAACTATTACCTACTGCCGAAGAATATGGAGAACACCATGTTGCCATTTATGGATTAATTGGAGGAATGGCAGTTATGGCATTAAGCTTACTTTTATTCCTGTAAAATATAATACGAAAAGCCTCAAATTAATTTGAGGCTTTTATATTTTTCTTTTCTTCTTTCTGATAATACTTACAATACTTTTTTAGTCCACAAGCTTTACATTTTGGTTTACGTGCCAAGCAAACATATCTGCCATGCAAGATTAACCAATGATGCGCTGTGGCTATTAATTCTTCAGGAATATACTTTACCAACTGTTTTTCAGTTTCCAGTGGCGTTTTTGAATTTGTAGTTAAGCCTAATCGTTCCGATACACGAAATACATGCGTATCTACTGCCATGGCAGGTTTATCGTAAACCACCGAAGCAATTACATTGGCAGTCTTCCTCCCCACTCCTGGCAATTTTTGTAATTCTTTAATATCGTCGGGAACAATTTCTTTGAAATCTTCAACCAGCATTTTAGCCATACCCAACAAATGTTTTGCCTTATTATTGGGATAAGAACAAGAGCGAATATAATCGAATATATTTTCCTGAGTAGCATGAGACAAATCGAAAGCTGTAGGATATTTTTCGAATAATGGCGGAGTAATTTGATTTACTCTTTTATCGGTGCACTGAGCCGATAAAATTACCGCAACCAATAATTCATAAGGATTTGTATACTCTAATTCTGTTTCGGCAATTGGCATATTTTCCCGAAACCAGGATATAATTTTTTCGAATCTTTCTTTTTTACGCATATTCTTCTTTATTAAAACTGAAGGGTAACGAAAATACGAAACTCTCTTTAATAATTCACTTTTAAACAAAGAAATCGGTACAGAAATTAGACGTAATTGTAATTGCTTGAGACTTATTTGTAAATTTGCATTCTCATAAACAAGAATTGAAGCAAATGATATCATATTTACAGGTTGAAAACCTTAGCAAAAATTACGGAGATCTAACATTATTTGAAGGAATCCACTTTGGCGTTGGTCAAGGACAAAAAATAGCTTTAATAGCGAAAAATGGAACTGGAAAAACATCACTCCTAAATATTATTGCCGGATTAGATTCTCAGGACGAAGGTGATATTACATTCCGTAATGATATCAAAATAGCATACTTACAACAAAATCCCAATTTAGATAATAGCAATACTGTACTAAACGAAGTATTTAATTCGGATGATCCTGTACTTTCGATTATCAGAGATTACGAGAGAGTAATTGATGAAAATGATGAAGAAAATATGGCTGAAGTTCTTGAGAAAATGGATCAGTACAAAGCTTGGGACTATGAAAATAAAGTAAAACAAATTCTTTCGAAATTAAAAATTACAAGATTCGAACAAGTTATAGGTGAACTCTCGGGAGGACAAAAAAAGAGAATTGGCCTGGCTAAGGTATTAATTACTGATCCTGACTTTTTAATTCTTGATGAGCCCACTAACCATCTGGATCTTGAAATGATTGAGTGGCTGGAAGAATATCTTAACAAATCCAAGGGGACACTTCTAATGGTAACCCACGATCGTTATTTTTTAGATCGTGTTTGCAACGAAATAATCGAAATGGATGCCCATTCTATATACAGCTACAAAGGCAATTACTCCTATTATCTTGAAAAAAGAGCAGAACGCATAGAAAACACAAATGCCGAAGTGGGAAAAGCTCAAAAATTATTAAAAACAGAGCAAGAATGGATGCGAAGAATGCCACAAGCCCGCGGAACCAAAGCTAAATATAGAATTGATGCTTTTTACGATTTAAAAAAGAAAGCTGCTGCCGGATTTAGAGAAGATGGAATGGATCTGGATATTAAATCAGCCCGACTGGGAAAAAAAATACTAGAACTGGAAGGTTTGTACAAAAGCTATGGCGATCTGAAAATTTTAGAAGATTTTAGCTATAAATTTCAGAGAGGAGAAAAAATTGGTATTGTAGGTAAAAACGGAACCGGTAAATCGACATTTTTAAATATTATTACCAGAAATATTGAAGCCGACTTAGGTAGTATCGAAATTGGCGAAACTGTTGTTTACGGATATTATAAACAAGATGGTATTACCATTAACGAAAATGATAGAATTATTGATGTTATTAAAGAAATAGCAGAATCTATAGATCTTGGTAATGGTAAAGTTATGTCTGCATCTCAGTTTCTAGAGTACTTCCTTTTCCCTCCTAAAACACAATATAACTACGTATCGAAACTTAGTGGGGGTGAAAAAAGACGTTTGTATTTAATGACAGTACTGATGAAGAACCCCAACTTCCTGATTTTAGATGAGCCAACCAACGATTTGGATATTATGACTCTAAATGTTTTGGAAGAATATCTAATGAACTTTAAGGGGTGTTTAATTATTGTTTCGCACGACAGATACTTTATGGATAAAGTTGTTGATCAAATGTTCGTATTCGAAGGCATGGGGAAAATCAGAAATTTTCCTGGCAATTACACCATTTATCGCGATACAATTGATGAAGAAGAAAAAGAGCAAAGAAAATTAGAAAAACCTATTAAAGCAAAAAAAGAAAAGCCTAAATCACAATCAACCAAGGCAGCAAAAAAACTCAGCTTTAAAGAAAGAAAAGAGTTTGAACAATTAGAAGTCGATTTGGAAAATCTGAATACTGAAAAAGAGGAACTGGAAACTGCCATGAGTTCCGGAACACTTTCGAGCGACGATTTATTACTAAAAGCCTCTAGAATTGAAGAAGTTATTCACTTAATTGACGAAAAAGAATTCCGATGGTTAGAACTAAGCGAAAGAGCTTAACCATTAACTTTTGTTAAACATTACTGGTTTTTTTGAGAATCATGATAAAAATTAGAGCTTTGTAGTTCTAAGAAAAACTATTCATGAAAGATTTTACCTCGGGAAACGTAAGTAAACTTATTTTTAACTTTACCCTACCCATGTTATTGGGCAATGTTTTTCAGCAACTGTATAATGTTGTTGACAGTATTATAGTGGGAAAAGTTTTAGGCAAAGAGGCACTTGCATCGGTAGGTGCTTCATTTCCTATTATTTTTACATTAATAGCATTGCTAATTGGCATAGGATCGGGATTCTCAATTGTAATTTCTCAATATTACGGGGCCAAAAATATCGATAAAGTAAAGCGCGCTATCGACACCATGTATATTTTTCTTTTGGTAGCCGGATTAGTATCCAGTATTTTAGGCATATATTTTAGCGAAGAACTTTTCTTACTATTGCAACTACCCAGCGAATTAATTCCGCAAGCCACCAGCTACTTAAATGTATATATGGCAGGAATGGTACTGTTCTTTGGTTTTAGTGGAACCAGCTCTGTTCTTCGTGGACTTGGCGACTCTAAAACTCCACTTTACTTTCTTATTTTAGCCTCACTTTTCAATATTGCATTCGATTTATTGTTTGTTATGGTTTTTAAATGGGGAATTGCCGGAGCAGCCTGGGCTACCGTCATTGCTCAGGGAGGTGCTTTCATAAGCGGAATAATCTACTTAAACAGAACTCACAAAATCATCAAATTCTCTCTTTTTAAATTGGTATTTGATAAGGAATTATTTATTAAAAGTTTAAAAATAGGATTACCTTCGGGTATTCAGCATACCTTTGTAGCCTTGGGTATGATGGCACTTTTAGGAATCGTAAACACCTTTGGTACCGATGTAATCGCCGCTTATACTGCAGCCGGAAGAATAGATTCTTTGGCCATGATGCCGGCAATGAATTTTTCTCAGGCCGTTGCAGCATTTGTAGGTCAGAATTTAGGTGCCAATAAAATAGAACGTGTTAGAAAAGGATTTAAAGCAACTTTTTTAATGTCGAGTTTATTCTGCTTACTTATGACTGCAATTATTGTTCTATTCGGCAGTCAGTTTATGAAAATGTTTACAACAGATCCAAATGTTATTGCAATAGGAGAAAAATATCTGATTATTGTGAGTTCATTCTACCTGCTTTTCTCTACCATGTTTACAACAAATGGAGTTTTACGAGGTGCTGGCGACACACTAATCCCAATGTTTATTACTTTATTTTCTCTTTGGATAGTGCGTATTCCTGTATCTTATCTCTTATCTTCAAAAATTGGAGAAACAGGAATTTGGTGGTCCATTCCTATTGGATGGTCGATGGGAATGATTTTTTCTTATTTGTACTACAAAACCGGAAAATGGAAAACAAAATCGGTAATCGCACAAACGGCATAATTTACAAATCGAATTTAAAGTATAAAAAAGCAAAATTGTATCAACAGGCATTGGTTTAAATGTTTGTAAATCCACTTCAATCTCTTACCTTTGCGTAAATAAATTTCTCGAATATGTTAATATCGATGACAGGCTTTGGTAAAGCCACTCTCGAATTGGAAAATAAAAAGGTTTCCATCGAAATAAAATCCCTAAACAGCAAACAGCTGGACATTAATACTCGAATTCCGAATCTTTACAAAGAGAAAGATTTAATTCTGAGAAACGAAATTAAAAATAAACTTGAAAGAGGTAAAGTTGAGCTCTCAGTTTTTATTGAAAGCATTGGAACCGATAAGGAAACAAAAATCAACAAGCCAATTGTTGAAGCGTATTACAAGCAACTTTCGGATTTATCTGCAGAACTAGGAATTCCTATGGAGCAGGAACCAATTCTTCAAACAATAGTTAGACTTCCTGATGCTCTTAAAACAGAACATCAAGAGTTAGATGAAGAAGAATGGAATAATATTTTTAAAGGATTTAAATCTGCAGTTCAGGATTTAAATGCATTTAGAAAGCAGGAAGGTGACGCACTCGAAGAAGATATTTTTGCTCGTATTGGCAATATTGAAAAACTACTGCAAGAGGTACCTCAATTCGAATCGGAAAGAATAGAAACTGTTAAAACAAGAATAAATGATAATCTAAACGATTTTGTTGAAAAACAAAATGTTGATAAAAACAGATTTGAACAAGAAATTATCTATTATCTTGAAAAACTAGATATTACAGAAGAAAAAGTTCGACTAGCTAATCACTGCAAATATTTTATCGAAACCGCTAGTAATGGCCATTCGATAGGTAAAAAGCTTGGTTTTATTGCACAGGAAATTGGTCGCGAGATAAACACTCTTGGATCAAAAGCAAATAATTCCAATATCCAGAAAATTGTAATTCAGATGAAAGATGAATTAGAAAAAATAAAAGAACAACTACTTAACGTATTGTAAAAAATCTTCTATTTCTTTTAAGCGTAGGGCCACAAACTCTGCGCTTTTTTATAATTTTAATATTACAACTAAATATGTCCGGGAAACTATTCATATTTTCAGCTCCAAGCGGATCGGGAAAAACAACAATTGTTCGCCATTTGTTACAACAAAATTTAAATTTGGAGTTCTCAATATCGGCCACAAGCCGAGAGAAAAGAGGTGCCGAAATAAATGGCAAAGATTATTACTTTTTAAGTGCTGAAGACTTTAAGCAAAAAATTGCCAATGATGAATTTTTAGAATGGGAAGAGGTATACGAAGGATGTTTTTACGGAACTTTAAAATGTGAAGTGGAACGAATTCGTAACAAAGGCAATAATGTTATTTTCGATGTTGATGTTGTTGGCGGAATCAATATAAAAAAATACTATAAAAATGATGCACTTGCTGTTTTTGTTCAGCCTCCTTCGATAAAAGAACTGGAAAACCGATTAAGAAACAGAAATACCGATAGCGAGGAAGTTATTGCGAAGAGAGTTCAGAAATTTGCTTTCGAATTAGATTTTGCCACTCAGTTTGATAAAGTTATAATTAATGACAAACTTGAAGATGCACTAAAAGAAGCAGAGGTTACTTTAAAAAACTTTATAAATCAATAAAATGAAAATCGGATTGTACTTCGGATCATTTAACCCGATTCATATTGGTCACTTGGCAATTGCCAATTATATGGCTGAATATTCCGATCTGGATCAAATTTGGTTTGTAGTGAGCCCACAAAATCCTTTTAAACAAAAAAGAAGCTTGTTAAGCGATTATCATCGTCTCGAATTGGTAAACCGATCTATTGAAAATTATCCAAAACTAAAAGCTTCCAACATTGAATTTTCTTTACCGAAACCTTCCTACACAATTGATACACTGACTTATTTAAAGGAAAAATATTTACAATATAACTTTTCCTTAATTATGGGTTCCGACAATTTAAAAAGCTTCTCGAAATGGAAGAATTATGAATTGATTTTACAAAATCATGATTTATATGTGTATCCGCGACCTGGTTTTAAAGATCATGAAATAGAGTTGAAAGGAAATATTCACCTGATAGATGCTCCACTTATGGAAATTTCGTCGAGCTTTATCAGAAAAGCCATAAAAGATAAAAAAGAGCTTCCTTTCTTTATGCCTGGGGCAGCTTATCAATATCTTAAGGAGATGCATTTTTACGAAAAGTAACAAAATGAAAAAGGCAGGTCCCCACCTGCCTTTTCTCTAACCCAAAATGATTTTCAATACGAAGATTTAACCCTAAAACCTTATACAATTCATATTGAAACACCGATTCGATCATCGTGCCTAACCACTACACTCCCGAATCGGAGTGCAAAGGTAAATATTATTTTGAGAATTCAAAGTAATAATTTCTAATTTTACCTATAAATTTAGAATCACAAAAACCTAATATCTTATTAACAATAAATTAAACTAATACCTATAAATAAAAAAGGATCGCAAAAATACGATCCTTTCCAATTTTAGTGTTTATTTAATTCAATTATGATTTTTTAGGTTTCAAAACAATCTCAACATGCTGATTGTTATTAAATATTTTCTTAGCAGCTTTTTGAATCATCTTAGCTGTTAAGTTTTTAACAATCTCATCATAATTTTTAGAGGCTACAATGTTCTCATCGTAAATATAATTGTGCTCTAATGCATTAATCCAGAACTTATTCTTACGTAAATTTTCTTCTCTAGATTTTTGGAAATATTTTCTGGCTTTATCCAAATCAACATCTGATGGACCTTCTTTCTTCAATTTTTCAATTTCACTGTATATAATCGACTTCAATTTCTCAACCTTTTCAGGATCGCAATCAAAATACATATTCATACTATAACCCTCATAAGGAATTTTATCAAATTCTTCCCAGGCAGATACACCATAGGTTCCTCCTTCTTTTTCCCTAATTTCTTCAGTATATCTAAGATCCAAAATATGAGAAATTGTTTCCAAACACAAGCGAGTATTGCAATCATATTCTGTTTCTCCAACAAAACTAACATACACACTTGCTTTAGGAGTTTCCATATTCATAAATATATCACGATCGACAATACGATATGGAGGACGTACACCATTATCTTTAAAATCTTCTTTTCGATTCATTGAAGGAAGCGAACCCAAATAAGATTCTATCATTGGCTTAGCAGTTTCAATATCAATATTTCCAACAAAAATAAAAGTAAAATCAGAAGCATCTGCAAATCGATCTTTGTATATTTTTTGAATTTTTGAGAATTCAACTTTCTTTAACAGATCATTATTCATAGGCTTAACCCGAGGATTATGATCTGCCATTACAGTTCTAATTGAATCACCAAAACAAGACATTGGATTGGCACTCTTATTTTGAATTACTGCAGCATAACGATTCATTACACCTTTATATGTAGATTCATCGAAACGAGGATTTGTAAAATATAAATTTGTTAACTGAAGTAAAGTTTCAAAATCTTTTACTGAACTACGTCCGTTAAATCCTTCCATTAATTCGGATACATAAGGGCTAACACTTGCTACCTTACCAGCTAATTTCTTTTGAAGAGATGTTTTATCGAAAGATGCAAGGCCACTCTCCCCAACAATTACTCCAAGCAAGTCTGCTGATGGCATATATTCTGCTGGATACAATGAGCTTCCACCATAACTATAGGCTTTCATCATAATTTCATCATCTTGAAAATCTGTTTTCTTGATGATAACCTGAAGACCATTTTCCAATTTCCAAATGGTGGCATCCAACTCTTCATTCACTCTTGAATCAATTACTTTTCCGGCTTTTGGAGCTTCGGCAATTAATGGTTCTGTTGAAACATTATCTTTGTAAGCTTTAATATCCTTTTTGCGAGACTCAAGAATATACTCGGCAACCTTTTTCTTTGTAGGATATACGACTCCTTCTTTTTTGGGACCAGTAATGCTCACAACCATATTGTCATCATGAATCCACGATTGAACCTTAGCATTTACTTCATCAACTTTTATAGCAGGAAGTAACATTTGAGCAATCTGATATTCCATTTCAATACCTGGAGCAGGTTCATTCGTTAAAAAATTCTCAAAATACTCCCAAACGTAACTTTCATTCTTTTGCTTATCTCTATCATTAAAAGCTTTTTCTAATCTACTTAATAAATCTGCTTTTGCACGATCCAACTCCGAGGATACAAATCCATATCTCTTGATACGTTCATTCTCTTCTAAAAGAGTTGTTAAACCAAGATCAATATTATCGAGTTTAGCAACCGATAATGTAGTAAAAGCCGATTTTGTTCTAACCATTTCGCCGTAATATCCAAAGGCATATACATAAGGAGGATTTTCGCTCTGTGTTTTTTCAGATAAACGATCACCCAACATCATTTCGATAAGATTTTGAATGTATAAAGAACGCAAATATGAAATATCTTTTTTCTCTGGAGAAACAATATCGTTTTTATACATAACCCGAATTTGAGCATTCCTTGCCTCTTTATCGCTAGCAATAGCAATTAATGGCTCCTTATTATCAGGTAATTCGAAAAGAGTTCTCTCTTTAGGATTTACAGCAGCAGGAATTTTTGAGAACAAGTCGACAACTTGTTTTTCCATTTTTTCGGCATCAAAATCACCAACTATTATTATCGCCTGAAGATCCGGACGATACCAATCACGATAAAAGCTTCGCATAGTTTCATACGAACAATTATCAATCACATCCAATTCTCCAATCACATCGCGCTCTGCATATTTCGAACCTTTATAAATCACAGGCATTGTAGCTTTGCTCATTCTAAAATCAGCATTACGTCTGCTTCTCCATTCTTCATGAATAACACCTCGTTCCGCATCAATTTCTTCACTTTCAAAAGAAACATAATTAGACCAATCATGCAATACCAGCAAAGCAGAATCAACATATTCAGGATTCGTTACAGGTACATCTGATAAATTATAACAGGTTACATCTGTAGAAGTAAAAGCATTAACGTTATGCCCAAATTTCACTCCTATTTTCTCAAGAAAATTTAACACCCCTTTCTTTGGGAAATTTTTTGTTCCGTTAAAAGCCATGTGTTCGCAAAAATGGGCTAATCCATTTTGCGCATCGGTTTCTAAACTTGCACCTACGTTATGAACGATATAAAAATCAGCTCGTTCTTTTGGCATCTGATTACTTCGAATGTAATAAGTCATGCCATTTTCCAATGTTCCTTTCTTTACTTTCGGATCAAGTGGAACTTGCTTTTGTGCAAAGATGCCAACAGAAATAAGTAAAGCACCCACTAAAAGAATTGTCTTTCTCATTTGTTATTTAATTTTTGATTACAAAATTAAATTTAAGTAATATAGAAATTCTAACCAAAAATAATTATGATAATTTTTTTAACATGAAGTAATTAACACCCAAGCAAAATGTTAATTTCACAACAGTTTATACTATAAACACTAAGGCTTACACATTTAAAAAATATTATTAATAGTACAATAAAATATTATTTTATTAAGTAAAAATCATAAATCACCAGTATATTGTCTAAATAACATTAATAAAAATTAATAGATAAGCAAACTAATATACAAAAGAGGAGTTCTAAACAGAACTCCTCTTTCTCATAAATATGATATATTTTAGTTAAATAAAGAATCCTCTACTCCTTTATTAATAGACAATTCAGTAATAGACAATGGCATTTCTTGTGGACCTACTTTTGTTAATGTTAAGTATGGATATTTAATACCTTTAACTTCTTTATATTCTTTATAAAACATAAACACACTCGCCCCATTTTGTTGCATAACTGTTTTAAGCTTTAAACCAGAATCTGCAGCAAAAAAATCATATCTAGAAATACCATCAGCGCTTGTAACTTCAAGTTTGTATGCTTTTTGTCCATCGATAGTTTCAGTACCTACAATTTTCATTTTATAGCCAAGTTCCTGCATGTTTAATTCAGGGCACATTTGAGCCTGTAATTTGAACTTAGCCAAATCTGCTTCGCCAGCTTGCTTTTCTTGTCCCATTGCTACAATTTTAGCAGCTGTTCCATTATAAGCAATTGATTGCATCACCTGACCATTCATGATCATCTTCATGCAATACTTTTCGTTGTTTTTATAAGCCGATTCAACATTTACACTCATGGGTCCCATTTTCATTTCACCCTTAAAGCTAAGATCTTTTACAGCATTCCAATTATCACGACCTCCAATTGCATTAATATAACTTTCAATAATATTTTTGCAAGTTAAACCTTCAGGAATAGCATTAGGATCTTCTTTTACAATATCACCTTTGTAATCATATTCTTCAACCTTTCCATCAGAATCGAGTTTGGCCAAACGCTCCTTATATTTCTTATCTCCAACTACAAGATATACTGCATTATTAGGGTCGGTATATTTTTTAGCCATAGCTTGAATATCATCTAATGTTACCTTATCCAATTTTTCAAGATAAGTAGCATAATAATCAACAGGTAAGTTATAACGCTCAATTGCCATTGCAAAATCTGCAATTGTTTCAGGATTTTCTAATGATCTGGCAAAGTCTCCTGCTAAAGTTGCTTTTGTCATATCTAAATGATCCTGAGTTAAACGAGTATTTCTAATACGATTAATCTCGATTGCCATTTCCATTAAAGCACTATCGGTAACTTCACCTTTTACTTCCGAGGCAGTATAAAATTTTCCGACCAATTTATCGGAAGAAATTCCCGAATAAGCACCGTAGGTATACGCTTTATCTTCGCGAAGATTTTTATTTAGCAAACCTAAGAAACCACGCCCCAACATAGAGTTCATCACTCTTGCAGGAATCACATCAGGACTACCTTTCTTCAAATCGATTAAATTAATTATCTGAATTGTAGATTGAGTTGCAGCATCTTTATTAGCCAACACAACTCTTTTTCCTTCAATTTTTGCAGGCATTTCGTATTCGTGAGTTGGAACAGTAGCTTGCTCCCATTTTCCAAAATACTTTTTTACTAATTTTTTAGCCTCTTTAGTTGTAATATCACCTACAATTGCCATTAAAGCAACATTTGGTTTAAAATAAGCTGCATGATATTTTTTACAATCATCCAGGGTAATATTTTTAACCGTAGCTTCGGTTTCAACATCGCCATAAGGATGATTTTTACCATACAATACTTTACTTCTAAGATTACTTGAAATCGCTTTAGGGTCGGTTTTATTTGCTTCTAAACCCGATAAAGTTTGCTTTACAATTTTGTCGAACTCATCTTTTGGGAAAACAGGATGTAAAGTCATATCGGCCATTAATTCCAATATTTGCTCTTTATATCTTGATAATCCTCCTGCTTGCACTCCCTGAGAACCAGCATGAATTTGAGCCCCAATAAAGTCAATCTCTTCTGCCAATTGATCGGCCGAACGAGTAGTTGTACCACTTTCTAATAATCCACCAACAAAAGATAGATATCCAGCCTTATCTCCTTCAACTATTGGATCGATCAGCAGCGACATTGCAAATTCAACTTTAGGCAGTTTATGATTTTCAACAACCAATACTTTCATCCCATTTTTTAGGGTAAAACTATCATAATCTCCCAACTGAATTTTAGGAGCTGGTCCTGCAGCGGGTGCTTTTGTTCTATCAACCTGTGCATTAGCCGTAAATACAAAACATACGACTACAAAAAATGCAAAAATTTTATATATATTTTTCATTATTTTTCTTTTTTCAATTCTTCAATCAACAAATAATCTCAGTTATAAAATTCCTTTTAATGAGATTACTAATTTTGCTTTGGCATATAGTAAAGAACCACTCTATTTGTAGGAACAAAATATTTCTTAGCAACCTTACGAATATCCTCTTTTGTTACTGCAAAATATTTCTCTAATTCTTTATTTACTCTCTCAGAATCTTTAAAATAAGTGTAAGCTGTTGCCAAATTCTCAGCTCTTCTTTCAATTGTAGAATTAGAGCTTACCAATTCATTTTCAATTTTATTACGTAGTTTCTGAAATTCTTTTTCTGAAATTAATTCTTCTCGCGCAATAGCAAATTCAGAATCCATTTCTGTTTCAAGGTTTTTAAGATCAACACCCATATTTGGAATACCAAAAGCCAAAGTTAAACCAGGATGTTCATTTGGCATTGGAAAAGCCATCATCTGAAGAGCCAATTGCTTGTCATTCACCAAAGTTTTATATAAACGAGAGCTTTTACCATCTGTCATTAATTTTGACAACATATCAACAGCATAAAAATCTGGAGTTCCAACAGCAGGAATATGATAAGCCTGAATTACAGCAGGAAGCTGAATGTTATCATAAACAGTATCTCTTACCTCAGCAGTTTTTGCTGGCTCAACAACTGTTGGTCGATAAATTTCTTTTGTTCCTTTAGGAATTTCAGCAAAATAGTCGTTTATAAGTTTTTGTGCATCCTTTTTCTCAAAATCACCACAAATAGTTAGAACAGCATTATTAGGCACATAAAATTCTTTATAAAAATTCACAAAATCCTCATCTTTTGCATTTCTAATATGCTCTTCATCACCAATAGTTATCCATCGGTAAGGATGTTTCACATAAGCACGTTTCATAGTTTCTGGCAAAATTCCACCATAAGGGCGATTATCATAACTCTGTTTTTTCTCCTGAATTACTACGCCCTTTTGAGTTTTAATTCCAATTGCTTCAACTTTAGCATGCATCATTCTTTCCGATTCTAACCAAAGCCCTAATGCCAATTGATTAGATGGAAGTTTCTCAAAATAATAAGTTCTGTCAGAAGATGTATTTGCATTTAACTCTCCTCCAGCTCTTGATACATATTTATCGTACTGATGTCTTGGAATATTTTCAGTTCCTTCAAACATTAAGTGTTCAAAAAAATGGGCAAATCCAGTTTTTTCAGGATTCTCATTTTTTGAACCAACATGGTACATTACCGAAACTACGATATTAGGAGTAGTATGATCTTGCTGCAAAATAACATGCAAGCCATTATCCAAATCGTATTCTTCAAACTCAATTTTTCCATTTTGGGAAAAACCACTTGCCAGTGTAAACACAACTAGCAATGAAAGCAGTAGAAGCCTTTTCATCATCATTTAATATAGTTTTACATTAATAATACATTTTCAACAACTATCGAAAACAGTAAACAATATTAAATAAATCTCTAGTGTCTGTCAATTTTATTGGATAAACCTATGTTTAACTCGATAAAGTAGAAGTTAACACAGACAAACGAATCTTAATAAACAAAAAAAATAGATATTGTTTATTCACAGTCAAGCTAAAATCGAATATATCAAGGAGAATTTCTCATGTAATTCTCAAGAAATAATTTATCTGTAACAATAGGTTTATTAAACTAATAATACACAAACAAGATTACTCATCACTAGTTTTCTATACTTAATATACGAATCTTTATTGAACGAATTAATTCTATAATTTTCGATAGTCTGTTAAAAGCAAAACTGCTATAAGTATTCTACTATTCAGAATTTAAACTAAATAATTTATTATTAATATAGATATTCAAAAAATACTATCACAACTTAAGCTGTCATCAAAAACCGTTAAATAAAAAAGAGAAGTTCTAAATAGAACTTCTCTTTTTTATAAAATATTAGGTTTATTATTATCTATACCTCATGTACAACCTCTACACAACCAATTCCTTTTTGAATAGCTTCAATATTTAAAGGAATTAATTTATGATGACGCTCAGGAAGAGATTTTTCTAATCCTTTTTGTACATTTTCAATTTTTACGATTGGTTTTACTTTAAGAAAACCACCCATAATAATCATATTAAATGTTTTTGGATTTCCCATTTCAGTAGCTAGTGCTGCCCCGGGAATTTTATAGATATTAATATCTTTTCTTTCCGGATGACGAGTAATTCCGTTTGGATCATATAATAAAGTTCCGCCAGGCTTCACCTCTTCTTCGAACTTATCCATCGACTGTTGGTTAAGAATGATAGCAGTATCAAACTTTTTCAAAACAGGTGAACTAATTCTTTCATCGCTAAGGATTACAGTTACATTTGCAGTACCTCCACGCATTTCGGGGCCATAAGATGGCATCCACGATACTTCCTGATCTTGCATGATACCTGAGTAAGCTAAAATTTTACCCATTGAAAGTACACCTTGACCACCAAATCCTGCAATGATAATTTCTTCTGTCATTTTTTTACAGTTTTAATTGATTTTAAATGGAGTTCTATTCATCTTTTAATGTACCCAATGGATAATAAGGGAACATATTTTCTTTCATCCACTCATTGGCCTTAGTTGGACTTACTTTCCAACCTGAACTACAAGTACCAACTACTTCGATAAAAGAAAGACCTTTCTTCTCTCTGGTATTTTCGAAACCTTTACGGATTGCTTTTTTCAATTTTCTAACTGCACCAGGTGTTTCTGCAGATTGACGAGTTACAAAACGAGTACCTCTTAAAGTACTTACAATTTCGCTCATTTTCATTGGATAACCTGTATTGGCACAATCACGTCCATAAGGAGAAGTAGCTGTTACCTGACCTTCCAATGTAGTTGGAGCCATTTGACCACCAGTCATACCATAAATTGCATTGTTTACAAAAACCACTACAATGTTTTCTCCACGATTACATGCATGCATAATTTCAGCACAACCAATTGATGCTAAATCACCATCACCCTGATAAGTAAATACATATCTATCTGGCATTAAGCGAGATGCTGCTGTGGCCAACGCTGGAGCTCTACCATGAGCAGCTTGTTGCCAGTCAATATCAATATAGTTGTAAGCCAATACAGAACAACCAACAGGAGAAACTCCAATTGTTTTATCCTGAATATCCATTTCGTCGATAACCTCAGCAATAACCTTGTGGATTACACCATGTGTACAACCCGGGCAATAGTGCATCTCGTTATCTAAAAGAATATCGGTTTTCTTATAAACCAAATTCTCTTTGCTAATTATACTGTTGATTTCAGTCGTTGCTGTCATAACTTATTTTCCTAAAATTTTTTCTTCCAATGCTTCTACAACTTCCTCAGGAGTAGGAATGATACCACCATAGCGTCCAAAGTGTTCTACAGGCACTTTACCGTTTACTGCAAGTCTAACATCTTCTACCATCTGACCAGCACTCATTTCTACCGAAAGAATACCCTTAACTTGTCCTAACATTTCCTGAATTTGCTTAGTTGGATAAGGGAAAAGAGTAATTGGCCGTAATAAGCCAACTTTAATGCCTTTTTCTCTAGCTTGTTCTATTGCTTTTTGGCAGATACGAGCACTCGATCCGTAAGCTACAAAAAGATATTCTGCATCATCACATTCAATCTTTTCAAATCTCACATCATCTTTTTCCATTGCACGATATTTCGCTTGCAATTTATGGTTGAAAATTTCCTGCTTTGCCGAATCCAGATCTAAAGAAGTAGAAATTCTACGTTTTGCGCCAGCTGTTTTACCTGTTGTAGCCCAAGATCCTGATTGTTTCTCGATTTCTTCTGCAGTCCAACGAGGCTTAAATTCAGCCAACTCAACCTTTTCCATCATCTGACCAATAACTCCATCGGTTAAAATCATAGCTGGGTTTAAATATTTAAATGCCAATTTAAATCCAAGATCTACAAAATCATTCATTTCCTGTACCGAAGCAGGAGCCAAAACAATTAGTTTATAATCACCATGACCGCCACCCTTAACAGCCTGAAAATAATCAGATTGCGCAGGTTGAATTGTTCCAAGACCTGGTCCTCCTCGTACAACATTTACTACTAAGGCTGGAAGTTCTGCTCCTGCTAAATAGGTAATTCCTTCAGCTTTAAGGCTAATTCCAGGACTCGATGATGAAGTCATTACTTTTTTACCACAAGAAGCACCACCATAAACCATATTAATAGCAGCAACTTCACTTTCAGCTTGCAGGACCACCATTCCCGTTTCTTTTTGGGGGTTGCGGACCATTAGGGTTTCCATAATTTCGGACTGAGGAGTAATTGGGTAACCAAAATACCCATCACATCCACAACGAATAGCTGCTTCAGCGATAACCTCATTTCCTTTCATTAAACGAACGTCTCCCATTACAAATATTTTTATAAAATTTTCAGTTTACTAATTAGGATCTATTGTATTAACTTGCCTTCACTTTATATACTGTTATTACAGTATCTGGACAAACTAAACCACAACTTGCACATCCAATACATGCATCTGGGTTAGCCATATACGCATAATGGTATCCTTTACCATTTACGTCTCTTGCCAACTCGATAACTCCTGTAGGACAAGCTTCAACACAAAGGCCACAACCTTTACATTTTTCGGTTTCAACTACAATAGCACCTTTAAATTTTGCCATAGCATTAATGATTAAAAATTAAATGTTTTTCACACTATAAAGGTAACAATTCAAAAGTAATTTTCCTGATTTTACTTTCAATTTATCACACTATCAAAATAACTGAATGTCAACTTATTACACCTAAACACTAAAATTTACATTCAATCTAAATAATATAATCTATTTAGGATTAGGACCTTATACGATCAAAATCCTATTTTACTCTCTAAATGATGATGTTTTGCGAACTCTTCCAATCTGAATTCTAGATCCTTAAACTGCTTTCGGGAGATTTGCGAAACACAGGCACGTAAACCCTCTTTTAAACTACCAGTTTCATTCAAACAAATGGCTGAAATTCCATAGTAAAGTAATTTTTTGTTTAATTCAGCTCCTGTCATTCCCGGATATGAAACTGTAAAATAAAATCCATCGGCCAGAGGTTCATTTACGTCAGTATCGTAAACTAAATCAAATCCATTTAAGGTAAAAAGTTTCTTCATTATCTGAGCTCTTTCACCATACTCTTTAACATTTTCAATAAAATCGAAACTTCCTTCGTTTGCAGCTTTTAACATCGCACTTAATGCATATTGTGCCGAATGTGATGTACCCGAAGAAAGTGCATATATAATTCTGTATATGAGAGCATAGCCAAATTCTTCGCCTCCAAATCTACTTTTAAGGTTTGGGAATTTTCTGCAGTACAATTCATCAGAGATACAAAGCAATCCAATTCTCTGACCTGCATAACTAAATGCCTTCGAACTAGAAATCATTAATACATAGTTCTTAGTATAATTTGCAACACTTGGTTGGTATGGAGCAACTCCCGGCTTTCCTAAATCGGAGCGAAAATCCATTGCAAAATATGCAAGATCTTCCATAACAATAACATCGTATTTGGTTGCCAATTCGCCTATTATTCTTAGTTCATTATCGTTAAAACATATCCAGGCAGGATTATTCGGATTTGAATAAATAATACCTGCGATATTACCTTTCGATAAAAACTCCTCTAGCTTAGCTTTTAATTTATCGCCACGATAATTGTATACATCAAACGACTCATATTTCTGCCCCATTATCTCGAGTTGAGTTTTTTGAACAGGAAATCCCGGATCAATAAATAGGATAGTATCTTTTTGAGTATGACAAGCGCCAATAGCCATAAATGCAGCATATCCTCCCTGCATAGATCCAACTGTGGGAACAATACCATCAGACTTAATATCAATATTCATAAAATTCTTTACGAATTTAGAGCCTTCTTCTTTTAATTCCCGAACACCTTCCAACATTGGATATGCAGAAGCAACTCCATCGTCGAGGGCTTTTTTTTCTGCATCAATTCCAACTTTAGCTGGTTTTAAACCTGGAACTCCCATTTCCATGCGTACAAATTTCTCTCCCGACTCTTCTTCAATCATATTTACAAGCCGTACAACATCGCGAATAGAAGCTTCAGCCATATCTTTAATTCCACAAAGCTGTAGTTTTTTATCTACTAGTTCTTTATTTATTGGGGTGTTCATCGTTCTTATTTTCTATGGTTAGATTGCTTACTTTTAATTAACAATCAAGAATTCTTACAGTTTTAGCTTCAAGTTTCAATCTCAAAGCATACTCAAGTATATTTCTTATTAATCTTATGCAAGATTACGAATTTTAATAACAATTTAAAATAGTTTTAGCTTATTTTATTACAATCTAAACAAAGTAATCGTTTTAAATATATCAATTCAAAAGTATCGATTTTTGATTTACACTTAAATTCAAAAAAAGGCTGATCGGAAAACCGTCAGCCTTATTATTTCATTCAAAAATTTTAATCTAAACAAATACCGGAAGAATTATCTCCAACCATTTATCAACTCTTTCATCTGTTAATTCTGATTCGAAATCTTCATCGATAGGCAATCCTACAAACATACCATCTACAAAGGCTTTCGATTCGTTAAATTCATATCCTTCATCGGTAACTTTTCCAACAATTTCGGCTCCTGTAGTTTTTACTACATCAGCTAAATCTCCCATTGAATCGACAAAAAAATCAGCGTAAGCAATATGATCGCCTAAGCCAAACAAAGCAATTTTTTTCCCTTTTAAATTTAAACCATCTAAGTTCGGTAAAAAGCGATCCCAATCGTTACCCGAATTATCAGAAGACCAGGTATGTTTTCCCAGAGTAGAAACTCCCATAATAATATTGGAATACTGCGATACTACATCAGCATCGATTTCTTTAACCTTATGCACTTCTACTCTTCTTGTTTTTATTTTTTCGGCAATTAATTTGGCAACTTTTTCCACATTACCACCTTCAGGTCCGTAAAACAATCCAATTTTACTCATAGGATAATATTTTAATGATAGTGTTTTATTGTTTTTATCTTATACAAAGATAAAATTATTTGGAACTTTTCAAACTTGCAATAGCAAGTAATATACCCAAAACAATGCCCAAAGCTGCGGCAAACAGTACTTGAAAATCGGGTGGTAACATAAAGGTTATTGTATGAGCTGGTATCCAGAAAAATGGAATTGTCTTTTTGAATACAAAATTCCATTGTACCCCCCAATCCATATTCACAACTATTTTTGAAAACTGAATTGGTCTAAAAAAACCTTTAATCGTCCCTCCGTTACTTACAATATGCGTATCGGTAATTTTATGGAGCGTCATCATTACAGGAGCATAAATTAAATTCATAAATGCACTGGTACAAAATGCTACCAACAGCTTATTTGCAGAAAATGATCCTTTCATTGCATCTACAGCGCCATCAACACCTAAATAAGATAAAAAAACAGGTGTACCTGTTGCAAAAATCACAAAAGATAACTTAATAGTTAATCCTAAAAAACCCCATACTATTGCTCGGGGAATTAGCCCAAAGCCTTTTTGATAATAATTGCCAGTTCTAATTCTTAAACCAATCAGTTCGCCAATGCTTGCTAAAATTGCAAACTTAACAAAACTAGTTATCATACCATGAGCTTTATTAAAATCAATATAAGCATCAAAAACAGTTTGCGATATAAAAAATGGAAGGAAGAGTAAAACAAATCCCAACCAAAATAATATGTCTTGCTTTTTCATTTTTTTAATAGTTTAATAAGCGTAAGATCTACTTCCCACTTCTTTTTTAAACAAATAGCATGAGAAAGCTCCCATGCTATTGTTGTTTATTATTTTTCTGTTTGCTCGGTATAATTTTCAAGACCTTTAAAAAATCCACTCTTTACCTCTTTCCATTTTATTGTAATCCCTATTAAAAGGACAATCACAAAACAGATCAACATCTTCTCATTTTTATTCAGATCTTTCCACTTTCTCATAGCAATATTTTAAGATACAAGATGTTAGATTTTAAAATTATCTTTTTGTACATCCAACATCTGTTCATCTATTTTTCTATTCTAATTCTTGCATCGACAGCAACAACAACATCTTTATTTCCCAATAATGGATTTAAGTCCATTTCGAAAATCTCGGGAGCTACTTTCATTAAAGCAGCGACTCTAGTAATTGCTTCGGCAAATTTATCTTCATTAACAGGCTCCTGTCCTCTAACACCCTTTATTATACCATAAGATTTAAGTCCCTGAATCATTTCGTGGGCTTCATCATTAGAAATTGGAGCAAGGGATGCTTTTACATCTTTTAGAACTTCGATAAAGATACCACCTAATCCACACAATACCATGTGTCCGAATTTATCTTCACGCTTTGCTCCAATAAACACTTCGGTACCATTAAGCATTTGAGCTAACATTACCGCGTAGGTATCTTTAATTTGCATCATTCTCTTAAATTCGGAACGCACCATTGCTTCATCTTTCACATTAAGAGTTACACCTCCCACATCTGATTTATGAACAGGTCCAACCACTTTCATTACCAGTGGAAAACCAATCTCTTTTGCAAGAGCAACAATTTCTTCTTTTGTATCGGCCACTCCTTCTTTAGCTCTATCAATACCTGCTGCATCTAACAAATTATGAATTTGCTCTGGATTTAAATAACCATTTTCAGCCCCATCAATAATTTTTCGAATACCATCTTTATCAACATTTGGCAGGTCAATTTCTTTTGCTTCAGGCTTAGCTGTATTGTATACTTTTGCTAATGCATCTCCAAAAATAACTTCATCAGGAAAACTGGTTCTTCCTTTAGCCATAAAATGTGCAATTTCATCTTTCACATTCACTACCGATGGAAGAATAGGATAAATTGGTTTTTTGCACTCTTTCATTTTCTCATGCAGCAAATCATACACGTCGTAAACGGGGAATAATCCTGGACTACCAAAAATTACCGCCATAGCATCAATATTATCGAAGTCGTTTTCACAGGCATCTATAATATCACCTAGCTGCTGAGCTGTTCCAGTAGCTAAAAAGTCGATTGGATTAGCTACAGATGATCCTGCATATAATTTTTCTAACAAAGCATCGGCTTTGGGTCCATCGATATGAGGCACTTCCAAACCATTATTAGAAAGAGAATCAGTTAACATTACAGCAGGTCCTCCTGCATGTGTTATAATAGCAATGTTTTTGCCATTTAATTCTGGATGCATAAATATGGAAGCCACTGTTGCCAGCTCATCTCTTCCTGCGCATCGAACAATTCCAGCCTTTTTAAATAATGCATCGACAGCCACATCGGAACTAGCCAATGCACCCGTATGAGAAGAGGCAGCGCGACTACCCGCTTCTGATCCACCAGATTTTATTGCAGCAATCTTACAGCCTTTTCGAATTAGAGACGAAGCATGCTTTAGAAGCATTTCTGGTTTATCGATGTTCTCTATATATAATAATTTTACTTTACTACTCGTTTCGGGATCGAAACTTTCATCGAGATATTTCATGATTTCTTCTACGCCCATTTGTGCAGAGTTACCAACCGAATAAACACTGGCAAAAGATAATCCTTTAGGAACAGCCGATTCCATTATAAAAACAGCTGTTGCACCCGATCCGGTAATAAAATCGCAACCTTTAGGATCGAGAGTTGGAATAGGAGTGGTAAAAACACCATTGTAATTAGGATTTAAAACACCAATACAATTAGGTCCAATTAAAGCACCACCCACAGAGTTTACAATATCAACAATCTCCTGCTCTAATTTAGCGCCTTCTTCGTTTTCTTCACTAAATCCGGCAGAAAGAATAATAAAAGCTCGTGTTTTTCTCTCTTCGGCAAGAAACTTTATGGTTGATGGACAGAACTTAGCAGCAATAGCAAGAATGGCAAGATCTACCTGAGGTAAATCTTTAGGGTCTTTAAAAGATTTAATTCCCTGAACCTGGTCCATTTTAGGATTAGCAACATAAAGATCACCTTTAAATTGGCCATCTATTAAGTTTTTTAGAACTTTTCCTCCTGGTTTTTGTACGTCGTCGGAACCTCCCACAACAACAATACTTTTAGGCTTAAGTAATTGTTCGTTTATCATGTCTTGTTGTTTGTTATTTTGCAATTTTTGTCAAATATAGTAATAATCCACACCTAAAATCATGATTTTTCATACAATATGTAAGTAAATTGATGGTTTTTACTAAAAAATCACACAAGATATTATTGATCCAAAGAATTTTTCTTCAAACGATTGCAGCCAAAAGTATTTTCGGAGTTTAGAATATTATATTCCAATTTAGAAGTGGAGATATAAAAAGCTGAATTTTTATCAGTAATTTTAAAGTCTAATTTAATAGAATCTTGTATCCTATGACAAAAAGTATTGAGCAAATTTTACTGCAAAATGAATATTCGAAAGAAGATATCGTTTGTTTATTGCAAGCTACTGGAGAAGACGAAAAAGCTTTGTTTAGAAAATCGTCGGAAGTAAAATTAAAATACGTTGGGAAAAATGTGTATTTCCGGGGCTTAATAGAATTTTCTAATATTTGCGAAAAAGATTGTTTGTATTGTGGAATAAGATCGAGCAATAGGCATGTTAGCAGATACAATATTGCAGATGCTGAAATTTTAAAGGCGGCAAAATTTGCCTACGAAAACAAATATGCTTCTCTGGTTTTACAATCGGGTGAAAGATCTGACAAAGCCTTTATTAATAGAATTACTAAACTCCTTAAAGAAATAAAAAAACTAAGTAACAACGAACTGGGAATAACCATTTCGCTAGGTGAACAAACAAAAGAAACCTATCAGGAATGGTTTGATGCCGGAGCGCATCGTTACTTATTAAGAATTGAATCGAGTAATAAAGATCTTTACAATAAAATTCATCCGTATAACGAAAAACATTCGCATGAAACCAGACTAAAATGCCTTCAATATCTTCAGGATGTTGGATATCAAACTGGTACAGGAGTTATGATTGGACTTCCTTTTCAGAGCTATGAAGATTTGGCCAATGATCTTTTATTTATGCAAAAATTTGATATTGATATGGTTGGCATGGGTCCTTATATTGAGCACGATGAGACGCCACTCTACGAATTTCGCGATAGTTTAATGAGCTTAAACGATAGATTTAGATTAACATTAAGAATGATTGCTGTACTTCGTATATTAATGAAAGATATTAATATTGCTGCAGCAACAGCGCTTCAGGCAATTGATCCGTTGGGAAGAGAAAAAGCACTGCGTCTTGGTGCTAATGTTATCATGCCGAATATAACTCCTACCAACGAAAGGGCAAACTACCTTCTTTATAAAAACAAGCCTTGTATTGATGAAGGTGCCGACGATTGCACTAATTGCATGGAAGCCAGAATTAATATGGCTGATGGGGAAATTGGTTATGGAAAATGGGGAGACTCAAAACATTTTAGCAGGAGAATTAAGAAATAATACAGTAATCCCCTATTACAAAAAAAGAAATGTTCGAAGCAAAGCTCAAACATTTCTTTTTTATTTAGTTTTTAAGATCGAAAAAACATGTGCTGTATTTCCACTCCATCGATCATATAAATCTCTTTTTCAAATTGGTCCATTTCTTTTTCGGTTCCTACAACCTGAATAAGAATTAAACCATAAGGATGACTTTCAGAATGCTCAATATCGTATATTCCCAATCGTGTTTTTATGGAATTTACATATCGAGCTAAAATTTGCTGAACACAGGCTTTTTCTTTTTCCTTATCGCGAATAAGAATACCAAAAATTCGAATTGTAGATCCAATCATGATTTCTAAATTTTAAATTTACAGCTATTGTAAAAGTTACAAAAAAAGTGTCTTTTTATAAATTTAAAATTCAAATAATCAATCTAGAAATAAAGATCTCTCTTTCCATTTTTCACCAAATCCAAACGCTCTTCCAGTTCTTCTATTTTCTGAGTTTTTTCAAGTTCCTTTTTCTTTTTATCGATTAGTTTGTATCCTTTTTCCTTTACTTCCGGAGTTCCATAATCTTCGAGATATTCGGCCAAAGTTAAAATTGCATTTTGTGTACAATAGCGCTTAATAAAACCTGGAACCGAAAATTCCATAAAATGTTCTCCTGTTCTACCTAAACGATAACATGCAGTACAGAACGAAGGGAGATATTCCTTATCCAACAACTCATCAATTACTTCACCAAGACTTCTTGTATCTCCAATTTCGAATTGTTCATGATCCAACTTTTGATCCTTTCGCGATTCTTTAGAATATCCACCAAGCTGAATATTAGTACCTGCATCAATTTGCGATACTCCCAAACGAATAACCTCTTCTCTAACCTCCTGAGATTCTCTGGCAGTTAAAATCATTCCTGTATAAGGAACTGCCAATCGTAAAATAGCCACCAAACGAATAAACTCTTCATCGCTTACTTCGTATTTTGGATCTACATTAGAATCGGAAGCTGATTTTATTCTAGGAAACGAGATGGTATGCGGTCCTATGTTATAACATGCTTCGAAATGATTTACATGCCTGATTAAGCCCATAACATCAAATTTCCAATCGTATAAACCAAATAATGCGCCAATTCCAACATCATCGATTAAAGCTTCCTGTGCTCTATCAAGACCTGTTAAACGCCAGTTATAATCTTTTTTCTTTCCACTAATATGATATTTCGCATAAGCTTCGCGATGGTAAGTTTCCTGAAAAATCTGATAAGTTCCTATTCCAGATTCCTTAACAATTTTATAACCTTCGATATCTAATGGAGCTGCATTAATATTTACTCTTCGGATTTCACCATTACCCGATTTCACACTATAAACAGAACGCACCGAATCTGCAATAAAATTAGCATCATACATTGGATGTTCACCATACACCAAAATTAGTCTCTTTTGTCCATTATCTTCCAGAGCGGTAACTTCTGTTTCGATTTGAGAGTGTGACAAAGTCGTTCGTACCTGTTTTTTATTAGAAGCTCTAAACCCGCAATAAGTACAATTATTTACACACTTATTACCTACATAAAGAGGAGCAAATATTACAATTCTATCACCATAAACTTTTTGTTTTAGTGTTCTTGCTCCTTCTTTAATTTCTTCGATAAGCTCAGGGTCTTCTGTTTTTAACAAAATTGCAGTTTCCTGCAAACTTAGTCTGTTCTTATCTAAAGATTTTTTAATAATTCGTCGAACATTTTCTTTTGATGCATCGGCAGCGTCCAAAATTTCCCATATTTCCGCTTCATCAATAAAAGGTTTCATCCTTTCATCTTTAATCCGATACTCTTGAGGTTTGTAAATCATTTTCATGTTATACCCTGTATCTTTCCGAGGCTAATTTCATAGAATGATAAAATTAACTTCATAGTATTTAGTTAGTTTTCAATACAAAACTAATCATTATTATTCGAGAATGACAATAATTTTAGAGTTTAAGGTCCAAATTTTCGATATAAAAAAAACACCATAAAAAAAGCCCTCAACAAAGGTTGAGAGCTTTCTATATATCTTTATTATATTATTGATATTTTCTTTTCACGAACCATCGTTCAAACAAACTCATTTCAAGAGTAAATCTACCATAATCTTCACGAACATTATTATTATCGGTAGTTCCCATCTGTCCAAACTCAAAAGAAACATTAATCATTCCTTTACCTCTAGCCATTGGAAATCCAACTCCAAAACTAACACCTTTTGTTTTTATTCGTTCATTTTCGACTCTCATATAACCAGTATCATAAAAAGCTCCAAAACGATAAGTCAGTTTTTTCAACATTTTAGTTGCATAACCATCATTAGCCTCATAAGCCATTGCCAAAGAAAATTTATTTCTATCAAGCAATTCATTACTCTTATCGAACTTTGTTGTTTCACTCCATTTCTCGTTCAAATAATCTGCGCCAAGCCAAAACTGTTTTCCTTTATTAAAACCAAGAGCTATTCCATAAGTTTCCGGAACATCAAATTTGCCGCGATCAATATCACTATATTTTTCAATATTTAAATTCAACACTTCAGTTTCCATTTTAGCATTAACCCCTATTTTTGGCTGATATTTTGCACCTAAAATAAGTGAATTCCCTTTAAATTCATACTTGTACTGTGCACCCAAATTAAAATGAAGACCTTCGGAAATTAACTTTGTATTACTATTATAACTATAGGCTGAGCTTCCCTCTGGAATAATTTGTTCTTCTCTGGTATTATTTCCAAATAGATAAATTCCATTAATCCCCAGCGACAAGTTTTTTGTAAGACTAACTCCATGCGACCAAACCAACTGATTCAATCCTCCAGATCCTACTTGTGAACGATAAAAATACTCATCACCACCTTCAACCAATTCTCGTTTGGTCATATTATAACCTAAACTGGTATAAGGTATTAAAGAAACCGCGGTAGCATAATTTGATGAAACTTTAAATCCAAACGAAATTTTAGAAAGATTATAATCATTCACAAAATCATTATCATCACCCTGTTGTAAGTTGCTATATTTTGCAACCAATCCAAGTTTAAATATAAATCGCAAGCTATCGATATGAGCTAGTGCCGCAGGATTATTAATATTTAAGACTCCTCCATTACGGTATGCCAAACTAGCCATACCTGTTGAATTTAGTATATCTTCATTCATTAACTCTCCTAAACCATAATATGAATATGGTGAAGTAGTATTGTTCTGAGCTTTTAATTCTGTTGCAAATAAAAGTCCGATTAAACATAGAATCGAGATCTTACTTACATACTTTAATAAATTCATATTCATCATTAATTTCGATATATATCGTACTTAAATTATTCTTTATTTAAACTATCGCTGCACTACATAAGTAACTTTCAGCCTCATTCTAAAATCTGATTCTTTATTATTTTCAAAAACTAATCTATCATAAATATTACCTATTCCAGATTGATCAAATCCGATCATTAGAGCATCATCATACTCTTTACCATTAATAAGAATATCATTCACATAACTTGTTAAACTTAAGCCATAATAAGATTCATCTTCATTTTGACTATTCAAATAATAATTGAAAGTTAAATTTGAACCCGTAGACGAACTAATCAATGGAGTTACAAAATCATTATCTTCATTTGTAACATACACATTCATTGCTGCTGTTGGTAATTTAATCATTTCATCATCGTAACTTTGATCCTTTGGATAAGCTAATAACTCAGCCTTTAGAATACCTCCTGTTAAACCTAAAGTAACAAGATTTTCGACATAAGGAATATTAATCTTAGTATACATTCCTATTCCCCCCTGCACAAAACTTAAGTCGTCAGTATATTCAGATTTTAATTCCTCATCTCTTACCATAAGCCTGCTAAGATCCTGCGGTGTTGAGCTTCTATCGGAAGAATAGTTTACAAAACTCTTATTTCCATTCCCACCAGATGTTACCAAAGGAAAATCATGAAACTTGGCAATCCCAGCATCAGAATAATCTGTATCACTATAATACAATCTTATTTTAAATTTACTATCGGATAAGGCCAAATAAAACATATTAGTATTATTATCACCAGGGCGAATAACAATACCTTTAAAAAAATCGTACCATTTAATGCTTTCTTCTACAATCTTATCTTCATTGTTCACATAATCGACAATTTCTTTACCAAGAGCTACTGCACTTTCACTTTCCATTTTAAAATACAAACCTTCTCCTTTGTATTCTAAATTATCACTATCTACTTCTTCGCTATACTCCGATTGCTTAATTGGGTGCAAATAAAATTCTCCTTCAAAGAGAGGAGTTTCATCATAATCGAATTTATTGTGTCCATACAAACCATACTGATCATCTGGCACTTCTAAATCTTCAGTCAAACGGTGTATCGAGATCGTTTGTGGCTGCAATGTATCTCCATAATATCTACCATCTGTATAAGCAATAATGGCCAATGAATCAAATTGAATTGGAACATTAACTGTTGCACCCGCAGATGTTGCCGTACTTCTGTTAAATGAAGATCCTAAATCTACCAAACTATATACCTCAGATTTTATTTCTCCAAAAAATTCATCATTATATCTTCCAAACACCGCACTATTAAAGTCGGATGTTAAAACTGAATCTAAAATTACAGTTGAACTTTGAATTGTAAAAGTATCTACCATTACAACCTCGCTTGTTTCATCGATTAAATTGCTTCCTATTTCATGTTCATCTAAAACTTCAGAATTACAACTTAAGAAAAACACTACGATGGAAAAAAATAAAATTACATTAATTGATCTCATTCTCAGGATATAAAATACTTATCATATTATCTATTAAAGCAAAATCAGAATTATGACAACTACAAATAAAGTGTGTCTTTTCTGATAACGCACAAATATAAATAAAATATTCAGACAATCTAATTATATCATTAATTGATAAAAATTGTTAAACACCCCTTATTTTTACTGTCTAAAAATAAACTTATAGATTTTTATTTTATATTTGTCGTCTACTTACAAAAGCGAATTGCTTTATACCAAATAAAAAATTTAAATTAATAGATAAAATCATAACAAATGAAACAACGATTATTAATAGTATTTTTCGCATTATCACTGTTTTTCACAAGCTGTGGCAGTAGTAATGATTTGGATGGTAACTGGATAAAAAGCTCATCTTTCGAAGGAAATGCACGTAGTGGTGCTGTTAGCTTCGTTATTAACAATGCAGCTTATGTTGGAACTGGTTATGATGGACAAGATTGCTTAAAAACTTTTTACAAGTGCGAACTTGATGAGTTTGGTGATGTTAAATGGACTAGGGTTGCTAATGAATTCCCTGGAGAAGAAAGACGAGAAGCTGTTGCTTTTATTTCTAATGGAAAAGCTTATGTTGGTTTAGGAGTAAATGATGACGATGATCGTTTGGGTGATTTTTACGAATTTGACCCAACTACCGAAACCTGGAACACTACAGCTATTGATATGAATGGAGGTCCTTCGGCAAGACAAGGAGCTGTTGCATTTTCTATTGGCGAAATTGGCTACGTTGGTACAGGTTACGGATGGCAAGAAGGTGACGATAGAAATTACCTTAAAGATTTCTACAAGTATGAAAATAACACTTGGACAAAGATTGCCTTTAATGGTGAAAAAACCAGAAACTCTACAGCTTTCGTTATTAACGATAAAGCCTATGTTGTTTCAGGAGAAAACAGCTTAAAATATGTTTGGGAATTTGATCCTGCTAACGGATGGGACAGAAAAGAATATCTTGACGACGATAATGATTGGGAGAATGTACAACGTTATCAGGCAGTATCATTCGTAATGAATGGTAAAGGATATATTGTTACGGGTCGTTACTCTGGACTTTCAAGAGAAGTTTGGGAATATGATCCAACAAGAGATGAGTGGTATGAAAAAACATCTTTAGAGGATGAAATTACTTCAAGAGAAGATGCTGTTGCATTTACTTTAAATGACAGAGGTTTCTTTACAACTGGTACAGTTGTTGGTTCCGGTACTTATTTCGACGACATGTGGGAATTTAATCCAACAATGGACGAAACTGACGATGATAACTAGAAAATAATTATCATATATAATTCAAAATCCCGGAAGTTAAACTTCCGGGATTTTTTTATGCCATACTTTTTTAACAAAGTTTAACTATTCTTTAATCCTATATTAACTTGAATTGATTGATTTCAGAACACTTTCATTTATAAATTCCATAATTACAAAACTAAAAAATGCACTAAACGGCAATAAAAAACCCAATAAACGCAGCTTTTTTTTTGCAAAAAATTACAAAAACAGACAAGAAAAAAACCTCCGGTTCAATACCGAAGGTTTCCATTATCTTAATCCAACTATTATTGTTGGTATTCTTTAATAATATCGGCAACATCACCAGCAGCAACACGACCATATACACGCTCACCAATTGTAACTACGGGAGCTAAACCACAAGCACCAACACACCGCAAACAACTAATCGAGAATTTACCATCCTCCGTAGTTTCACCTACAGCTACATTTAACTGACGTTTGAATTCATCGAGTACCTTCTCTGCACCACGCACATAACAAGCTGTTCCCATACAAATTGAAATAGGAAATTCACCTTTAGGCACCATAGAGAAAAATGAATAAAAAGTTACTACACCATATACGTGAGCAACAGACACATTTAACTCACGAGCAATAATCTCCTGAACTTCTGCAGGTAAATAGCCAAAGGTATGCTGAGCTTTATGAAGCACATTAATTAATTCGCTTCCCTCATTATTAAATGATTTGCAAATCTCCACAAGCTTATCCACTTTGGATTTTGCTAATTTAATTTTTGCCATAATATTTTTAGATTTTAGATGTAGGATTTGAGACGTAAGATCTCATCTGTTCTCACAAATCCTTAATCTCATTCCTATTATTAAACTATTCTATCTCTACATCATTACTCTTATCAAAATAATGAGTATGCAATAACTTATGAGATAACTCGCCACATGGTTTCCCCAGAAACTCTTCATACAATTTAATAATGTATGGATTTTCATGAGATTTACGAATTGCCTTACCAGCATCTTCGCGATAAATGGCAGCTGCACGTTTCTTTAAAATAGAAGAATCGCCATGATGCAATGGCTGACCGCCACCACCAATACAACCACCAGGGCATGCCATTATCTCGATAGCATGATATTGCGATTTCCCATCACGAATATCTTCGAGCAATTTACGCGCATTACCTAATCCGTGAGCAATACCAATGTTAATTGGAAGTCCATCGAAATCGACCGTAGCACTACGAATACCTTCCATACCACGAAGAGATTCAAAATCAACTTTTTCAAGAGTCTTTCCTGTAAACACCTCATAAGCAGTACGAGCCGCAGCTTCGATAACTCCACCGGTAGTTCCAAAAATCACTCCTGCTCCCGTTGATTCTCCCAAAGGATTATCAAAGTCTTCATCAGGAAGAGATTTAAAATCCATATTGGCCTGTTTAATTAAATTAGCCAATTCGCGAGTTGTAATTGAATAGTTTACATCCGGATCTCCATCAACCTTAAACTCATCACGCTGACATTCATATTTCTTAGCCAAACAAGGCATAATCGAAACAACAATCATATCTTCACGTTTAATTCCCAATTGCTTCGCAAAATAGTTCTTAGCGATTGGACCAAACATCTGCTGAGGAGAACGAGCCGTAGATGGAATATCTTTCATATCAGGAAACTGATGTTCGAAGAAATTCACCCAGGCAGGACAACACGAAGTAAGAATTGGAAGTTTTACAGTTTTATCTCCATCTAAATGTCTTTTTAAACGATCTAATAATTCTGTACCCTCTTCCATAATGGTAAGATCGGCAGCAAAATCGGTATCAAATACACTATTAAAACCTAAAGCACGCAAAGCGGCAACCATTTTACCAGTTACCAATGTTCCTGCTTCCATACCAAATTCTTCGCCCAAAGCAGCACGAACTGCCGGAGCTGTTTGAACAACTACCGTTTTATTTGGATTCGCAAGATCTCTAATCAGCTGATTGGTATGATCTTTTTCGGTTAAGGCACCTGTTGGACAAACAGCAACACACTGACCACAATAGGTACAAACTGATTTTTCCAAATCCATTTCGAAAGCTGGAGCCACAACCGATTCGAAACCTCTGTTTACAGCCGAAAGCGCACCAACAGTTTGAATTTCGTTACACATTGTTTCGCAACGACGACACATGATACACTTGTCCATATCGCGAATAATCGACGGTGAATAATCTACCTTATAAGTTGATTGTTCTCCTTTATAATGAATTTCGCGAACCCCCAATTGCTGGGCAATAGTTTGCAAATCGCAGTTTCCTGATTTTGCACAAACCAAACAATCGAATGGATGGTCTGAAAGCATTAGCTCCATTACTGTTTTACGAGCATTTAGCACGCGCATAGTATGAGTATGAACAACCATTCCCTCGTCACATTTTGTATTACAAGAAGGAGCAAGGTTACGGCGTCCTTCAACCTCTACAACACAAATTCGACAACCTCCAGGCTTGTGCTCAATGCCCATATCCCCCAAATTCATGTAACAAAGGGTCGGGATATCAATTCCAATTCCTTTGGCTGCATCTAAAATAGTAGTTCCATAAGGTACTTCTACTTGTTTATTATCGATGGTTAATTTGATCATTTTTTCCATATTAAGATCCTCCTTACTGAATGCTTATCGCATTAAACTTACATTTCTCCATACAAGCACCACACTTGATACATTTCGAAGTATCAATAACGTGAGCTTCTTTACGCTCTCCCGAAATACAGTCAACAGGACAATTGCGAGCACAAAGCGTACATCCAACACAAAGTTCAGGATCAATTACGTACTGCATTAAAGCTTTACATTGTCCTGATGGACATTTATGATCCACTACGTGGGCCACATATTCATCGTAAAAATTTTCAAGAGTAGAAAGAACAGGATTTGGTGAAGTCTGTCCTAATCCGCAAAGAGAAGTATCTTTAATTACAACACTCAGATTTCTCAATAAATCGAGATCTTCCATTGTACCTTTCCCTTCGGTAATTTTATCAAGAATTTCATGTAAACGCTTGTTACCAACACGACAAGGAGTACATTTTCCACATGATTCTTCCACCGTAAATTCAAGATAGAATTTAGCCATTGAAACCATGCAATCATCCTCATCCATAACAATCATACCTCCCGATCCCATCATAGAACCCACAGCAAGAAGATTATCAAAATCGATAGGAGTATCGAGGTGTTTCTCTGTTAAACATCCACCCGACGGACCACCAGTTTGAACAGCCTTGAATTTTTTACCATCTTTGATACCGCCCCCAATTTCGTAAATTACTTCACGAAGCGTGGTACCCATAGGTACTTCGATAAGACCAACATTATTAATTTTTCCTGCCAGAGCAAATACCTTGGTACCTTTTGATTTTTCGGTACCAATTTTATTAAACCATTTTGCTCCTTTATTAATGATTACCGGAACATTTGCAAAAGTTTCAACATTATTTACATTGGTTGGTTTTCCATTATATCCCGATTCGGCTGGAAATGGCGGTTTAACTGTTGGTTCTCCCCTAAGTCCTTCCATAGAATGGATTAATGCTGTTTCTTCGCCACATACAAAAGCACCGGCACCATAACGCATTTCGACATCAAAATTAAAACCTGAACCCAAAATATCTTTGCCTAACAACCCGTAATCTCTAGCCTGAGCAATTGCAACTTTTAAACGTTCGATAGCCAATGGATATTCGGCTCGAATATAAATTACACCTTTATCGGCACCCATTGTATATCCACAAATAGCCATTGCCTCGAGTACTGAATGAGGATCACCCTCTAAAATGGAACGATCCATAAATGCTCCGGGATCACCCTCGTCAGCATTACAAACCACATATTTCTGATCGGCATCATTTTTAGAAGCGAACTCCCACTTTAAGCCCGTAGGAAATCCTCCGCCTCCTCGTCCGCGCAAACCTGATTCTTTAATTTCATCAATAACCGATTGAGGAGTCATATCGCTTAAACATTTTCCGAGGGCTGCATACCCATCTGTTCCGATATATTCGTCAATATTTTCAGGATTTATAAATCCGCAATTACGAAGAGCAATACGAATTTGCTTTTTATAGAATCCCATGTGCTTAGAATCGCTAACCACCTCTTTTTTTTCCGGATCAACATAAAGTAAGCGCATTACCTTACGTCCCTTAACGATATGTTCTTCTATAATTTCTTCGGCATCTTCTGGCTTAACCTCGGTATAGAACGTATTGTCGGGAAGAATTTTTACAATGGGTCCTTTTTCGCAAAAGCCAAAACAACCAGTCATTACCACCTGAACCTCATCTTCAAGCCCTTTGGCTTTTAGAGCATCCTGTAGATTATTTTGAATAGTCTCACTTGCAGACGCCCTACAACCGGTACCTCCACAAATAAGAATATGCATTTTATACTTTTCCATAATTGCAGTTTCTTTTACGTTTATTTGTCAATAGTTTTGTAGTTAACAGGAATAATGCCGTCTACTAATTCACCTTGCTTGATGTATTTTTCAATAATTTCATCAGCTTTTTTTAGATCAACATCTCCAAAAACAACAGGATCTTTTCCTGGCATTGTTACTTCAATGGTAGGTTCAGCATAACAATAGCCCATACATCCCGTTTGAGTTACAATTGTCTGAATCCCTCTTTTGGCAGTTGCCTCTATAAGGAACTCCATTACCTCTTTAGCTCCCGAAGCAATTCCGCAAGTTGCCATGGCAACTTTAATCTGAATCATGCTCTCCGGATCGTTGCTTTTCTCCCTAAGATCCATTTTGGTCTGCAGCTCTTCTTTTATTCTTTTCAGATCTGCAAGGGATTTAACTTTTGCCATAATCTCAAATTATTAAAGGTTAGAATTTAAATATTTATATTATTGTGTTTAGGTTCTCTTTAATCATCTCTTTTAGATATTGCATAATTTCAGGATCGGATACCGAAACTCCTTCCAGCACTTCTTTCACCTCTTTGGTATCGAAAACATACTCTCCTTTATCGGTGATATGTTTATAGATAAAATCCATTTCAGGATTTGCACCAACCAACAAAACCATTGTTCCTGCAATATCGCCAAGAGAAGGACGATCTAAATGCGAATGTGAGAAAACAGCTTTTAAACTGGTTCCCACTCCTTCTTTCGATTCAATGTCCATTTTTCCTCCTGTTTGTTCTGCATTTTGCTTTAGCAGAGATAATCCCAAACCTACTTTTCGGGTAGTTCGGGTGGTGAAAAATGGATCTGTAACTTTCGCCAACACCTCTTTTGACATTCCAAAACCATTATCCTTAATGGCAATTGAAAACTGATTGTCTTTTTGACTCTCTCTAATTTCCAATTCCACCAAAGAGGCTTCGGCTCTCACCGAATTTTGGATAATATCCATTATATGCATCGACAAATCTTTCAATTTTACTAGCTTTTAGCTATTGGCAGTTAGCCTTTAGCTTTGTTATTAAACTGTTTACCATCTTTTCTTCCTGCTGAATTAATTCAGCTAATTCCTTGGTCTTATTTTCCTCTATAAAATTTAACTCCACTATTATTATTAGCTGAGTTTCCAATTCAAACAACGATCCCAAAGCAATATCAAGAAATCTTCTAAAATCAGCATCACTATTTCGACTACAACCCTCTGCAATATTAGATGGCACAGAAACAGCGGCTCTACAAATTTGGCTTCTTAATCCATATTTTTCGTCACTAGGAAGCATGTCAGCCAATCGATAAATCATTTTAACGATTTTTATTCCATTTTGCCATATGTTTAGCTTCCTAAATTTCTTCATTCCTACTTTCTAAAAGCCAATAGCTAATCGCCAAAAGCTTATTTTAATTCTATTTTTCTTCCCTCAAGTGCTCCTAAAGCAAGTTTTACTTCTTCAAAACTTAATTCTTCCAAATAGAAATTAGTCCACGTATTTCCAATATTATTAATATAATGGGCATCTGAACTTTGTATAAAATTGTACTTGCTCAAATATTTATTCTTTTTTAGAAACTCACTCTTTGTTGTATGTTGAGAAAGCTCTAAAGCATCTACCTTTAAATCGGGTGGTAAAAAGCCCAGCTGACTAATAATACTATTCACTGTTTTGTTGATATGAGCTGGTATAAACAAACCATTTATATCGTGCACCATTTTTTCTATTTGATCTATGCTTTGGTGTAAACCAGAAATGAGCAAACATTCCACCTCATCGATTATTTCTTCTTGTTCATTTACCACCACCTGATAACCAAACTTACTGGTATCGTTAGGAATATTTGGTAAATACATATTTATATACTCCTGAAAATCAGATAAAGTATCTTCACATTCGAAAAAACACAAACAATGCACTTCTTCTTTTGTTGTAACTTCGGCTCCCATTAAAACCATTATTCCTTCTTTTGCACCCAATTCTTTTATTAAAGGAGCATGCAATGTTGAATTATGATCTGTAATTCCTAATATATCGATTCCTTTTTCTTTAGCTTTCCGAACAATGTTTACCGGACTCATCTCCAAATCACCGCAAGGAGATAAAACTGTATGAGTATGCAGGTCTGCCCGAAATTTTTCCATTCTTCTATTTTTTCTTAATCAGTTCATACAACTTTCCTGTGAGCTCGAAAGCTTCCTTTTCGGATGATAAAATAGGAATCCCTTCCAGATTACTTTGCTCGGCCGCATCGACTTCTGGCTCGTAACCTTTAACCAGCACAACAGCTGCCAATTCTTTTAAAGAAGCAATAGCCATAATGTTTTTATGCGTTTGCAAGGTTACCCAAATGTGATTCTCGTCAGCATTTCCCATTACATCACTTAACAAATCAGAAGTATATCCTCCTTCTATTTCGCGATTTAACCCTTGTTTGCCACTACAAACTTTCAGTTCTAATTCTTCCACTATATCTTTTACTGTCATCATATATTAATGATCGTTTAAATTTTTCTTTTCAAATCTTTTTTTTCCCCAGGTATTTTCTGATATATCGAATGATTCCTGTGGAGAAATTAAACCTTCTTTTGTCAGCATTTTTTGCAGGAACACACATTGAGTCATCTTTGCTTTTCCTTGTGCAACATCTTCGGCTAAGGCCTGACATCGAGGTGCACCGCAAGCTCCGCAATCAATTCCCGGCAAAACTTTCATTATGCGATTAATTTTTTTCATTTTCTGCATAGCCACCATCATATCAGAGTCTAAACTGACAATAGAACGTGGTTCCACATCCTTAATCAACATATTATCTAAAAGGTAAGAAGTGTATTTTTCAATTTCTTTTTCTTCCAGCACTACAGGCTTATTTCTATGGTACCATGCTGCTCTTTTTCTTAATCGCTCAATTGCTAAAAAACGATTTTCGGTAGCCAAAACGCCACCAGCACAAGAATGATCACAGGCACGCAACTCCAAAAAATCTACATCGGTAATTTCTTCATTCTCTAATTTCTCTAATACTTCTATTACATTATGAATTTCGTCAATTGCCAGGCAACGTCCCGAATATTGCGATGCTTCTCCATTGGTGAGTGTCCAGCCAATACTTCTTCTGGAAATGTGCTTATCCAAAACATATTTTTTTCTTTCAGATGTATTCTGTTTTATGCTAAGAAGAACTTTATTGTAAATAAAATCCATATTAATCACCCCATTTATTAAGGACTCTTCTTCTCCGACCGGACTTTTTACTGCGGCAATTTTTGCGGCACAAGGCGTCACATAAAAAACACCTATTTCATCAGGTTTAAACCCCTCATTCATCAGCTTTTTACGATAAAAAAGTGCTGATATATCAATTACAGGTTTTAAGCGAATAATATGATCGACTAATGCGGGAAATTTAACCTGAATTAAACGAACGATTGCAGGACAAAAACTTGAGATGAATGGTCTTTCCTGATGATGATGATCCATATACTCTCTGGTAGCACCTATCAGCACATCAACAGTTTCATCGACCTCATATATGTGAGTAAATCCCAATTCATGGATAACTGAATAAATTTGTTTCTCGGAAATATCATCGGGGAACTGCCCTAAAAGTACAGTTGGCAATAATGCAACCCTTTGTTTATAATTAAAGATCTGTGTAAAATCATCTTGCTCAACAATAATTGCATTAACAGGACAGCTTTTAAGGCATTCTCCACAATCTACACAAGCATTTTTATTGATTCTTGCTTTTCCATTTTTAACACGAATAGCTGCAGTCGGACATACATTCATACAGTGTGTACAACCTATACAAACTTCGTCTACTACTTTTAATGCATGATAAAAATGAACTTCTTCCATTACATACTATTTAAAATAGTTAATTAATTCGAGCTTAGTACCCACATTAACAGTACTCGAAATATTCATCTGGTCGGAATTACGTTTAATATTAGGCAAACCCATTCCTGCACCAAAACCCATTTCTCTAACCTTAGGTGTTGCTGTTGAGTAACCTTCCTGCATAGCCTGATTTATATCTGGTATACCGGGTCCTTTATCTTCAATTATAACAATAATTCTATCGGGTTCAACTTCGACCTTCATTACACCTTCAAATGCATGAGCAACCACATTAACTTCGGCTTCGTATAGAGAAACAACTGTTCTTTTTATAATTTTAGGATTTACATTTAGCTGTTTTAATATTTTTTTTACCTCGCTCGAAGCTGTGCCGGCTTTAGAAAAATTTCCCCCTTCTATTTCAAACTTAAACTTCATGTTTCTAATTTAATATACAGGCTCTAAACCAAGTTCTCCCAATACGGAACAAGTTTTAAACATCGAATAGCCACACTCTATTAATACAATACCATTCTCACAAGCTAAATCTTTCATTTCAGCGCTCACTTTTTTATCTCTAACAAATAAAATGAACGAAATATCCGACATTTCGGAAGTACGAATAGTTTGCAAATTATTAAGACCTGTAATTAAAAGAAGATTTTCCGTATCTATAGTCAACACATCACTCATTAAATCGGATGCAAATCCATAGTGAATTTCCTGATTCAAATCGCAATCTCCACAAATAACACGTGCATTAAGTTTGTCAACCACATCTAAAACTCTCACCATACCCTATTATTAAGTTATGTTTACAATCATATTCATACATGACTGTACTAAGATAAGAATTTGATACAGATTAATAAATGATATTTAAAGGAATAGAGATCATTTCCATAAATAAATAATAAGTCTAAATAACACAAATTTTCATAGTTATTTCTTAAAAATACTATATCCGCAAACCTTTTAAATAACATGGTATTTTCTTGAATATTAAATCCATTTACTACTTATAAAAAGACATCTATTTTAAAAGTAATTTTAAGTATATTCGTTTATCCTAATTTAAACAAATACTTATTAGTACTTTTTTTCTCTAATTAATGATACAAAAAACACAACATATACTTGTATTAATTCAAGATATCGATCATTTGAAGGTCGCTATTGTTTACGCATTTAAACTTGCGAGTATATTTAAGGCCGATGTAGTTTTTGCCAGACTACCACTATCAACAAAAAAACAGGCACTTCCAAATCAACTAATTAACAAACTAAATACTTCTAATATTTCTTACAAAGAAGTTAAAATAACTAATCCTGAAAAAGAGCCAAATAATTTAATAAAAGAGCTTGAAGCCATTTTTATTGTAAGCCAATTCGCTTTTAAAAATATAAACTGGGGCTTAAAAAAACACAAAGCTTTTAAGTACTTATACAGGGCAAAAATTCCAAGTTTTATCGTTTGCGACAAAACATCGGCTAATTGTGATTTAACAAATATTATCGTGCCAGTAAGCTATAAGAAAGAAACAAAAGAAAAAATGATTTGGGCCAGTTATTTCGGAAGATTTAATAAGGCTATTATTCATTTAATTGTACCTAATGAAAAAAATGAGTCGATTCTTAAGAGAATTAAAGCTAGCCTGTTATTTACAAAAAAAATGTATAAACAATTTAATTTTGAATACAAAATTGTAAAAACAGATGTAAAAAGTAATCGAATAATTAATGAATCATTTCAAATATCGGAGCAATATAATTCCGATTTAATTGTACTGTTATCGCAAAATACTAGAAATTGGTACAGCAGTATTTTTGGACCTGCTGATATTAAAATGTATTTACGAAATAAAAAAAATCCAATTCTTTTTATCAACCCTTTAAAAGATTACTACCTACCTTGCAGTTAGTTGCACAAAATATATTTTCCCGATTAAAATTAGGCCAGAAAGAATACTTCTTAAAAGTATAGAGTTTATCGTTTGGATTGCTACCTTTAGGATGCAGCAAGATGATTAGACAATCAAAAACAACATCAATTCTCTTTTCAATTCTGCTTTAATTATCAATCAAAAAAAAAGGAATTGCCATTACAGGTAATTCCTTTTTTTAGATACTAGATATTTAGCTTACACTACTTTACAATATTCATTTCATCCAATAAATAACCTGCTCCAGCAAATTTATCAACAAGGAAAAGCACATAACGAATATCAAGAGATACGTTACGACATATTTCGGCATCATACATTATATCTGACATAACACCTTCCCAAGCTCTATCAAAATTCAGTCCGATAAGTTCTCCATTAGCATTCAGTACCGGACTTCCTGAGTTTCCTCCTGTGGTATGATTGGTTGCTGCAAAACAAACTGGCATTTCGCCTTTCTCATTCATATAAACACCAAAATCCTTTTTATGATATAAATCTTTTAGCTTTTGCGGTACGTCATAATCAAAAATATCTGGATTATCTTTTTCGATAATTCCTTCGAGCGTAGTGTAATGATCGTAAGTTACAGCATTTCGGGCTTTATAACCTGACACTTTACCGTAATGAACTCTGAAAGTTGAATTTGCATCAGGGTAGAAAGTTTTCTCTGGCTGCATTTCCATTAATCCAGCCATGTATGTGCGTTGCAGCCTAACAGTTTTTGAATTTAACTTACTATATACTGGTGCAATTTCCGACTCATAGAAAAATCTGATACTATTGGCCAAAACAAAAATTGGGTCTTTTGCCAACTTTTTACCCATCGACAATTTATAAGTACCCAGTAATTGATTCAATTTTGCCTGATCAGTAAATACGGACTTGTTCATTGCCTTTTTTGCATAAGCTTCAAAATCACCTTTATATTTGGTTCTTATATTGATAATTTCCTTAGGCAAATACTTGTCTTCCAGATTATCGCTATACATTTTTAAAGTTGCTGCCAATAATTTCTGATCGGTTGGCTTATTATAATTCTTAAAAAATGCACGACTTGCTTTCGATAATGATTTAACATACCCAGGTGCTTTATCGGCGTCTTTTTTTGTTAACTGAGAAAGAGATTTAAATTTTAAGGCTAAACCTACAGCCTCAGCACCTCTAAAACCGGCTTCTAAAGCATAATCTCTAGCCAAACTTACAGGTGCCATCTCTTTATAAAGACCTTCCATTTTATTTAAAACACCTGCATATTTCTTTTTCAAATCAGGCTGAGAATTTGCCCATTGTTCAAATTCTTTTTCCAATTGCTGTTTTTTATCAATGGCATTTAACCTGCGAAGACCTTTAATTTCTCCCTGCCATCTTTTCCACGAATTAGCAACTCCTGCATATTTTGCTGAGTATTGAATTCTTACCAATGCAGAAGCATCCATATCCGCTCTCATTAAATCCAGTTTCTTGGTTCTGATTTTAATTTTATGAGGATTGTCAACCTCTGTCATCATTTTTATAGCATGAGAGGTAAGATATTCTGTTGTTGTTCCCGGATAACCAAAAACCATAGTAAAATCATCCTGATTTACACCTTTAAGTGAGATTTTAAAGGATTGTTTTGGTTTCATTGGTACATTATCCTTAGAATAGGATGCTGGTTTATTATCTTTATTGGCATAAATTCTAAACATAGAAAAATCGCCAGTATGACGAGGCCACATCCAGTTATCAGTATCACCACCAAATTTTCCGATTGCCGATGGTGGAGCTCCTACCAATCGCACATCTTTATAAATTTCGTAAACCGATAAAAAATATTGATTTCCATTATAAAAAGGCTTTACGCTTGCGCGATAATCAGAATCTTTTTCAGCTGCCTCAACAATTTTCTTAATATGTTTTCTAATCATTTTCTGACGATCGGCCTCTTTGGTTTCACTGGTAACACTATCTAAAACCTGTTGAGTTACATCGGCCATACGAACTAAAAACGATGCTGTTATTCCTTCGTTTACGAGCTCTTGATCTCGGCTCATTGCCCAAAATCCATCTTTCAAATAATCATGCTCAAGGGTAGAATGATTTTGAATAGCTCCATATCCACAATGATGATTGGTTACAATCAATCCTTCATCAGAAATTAACTCTCCGGTACAAAAATGGTGAAACGGACTACCTTCCCTTCCCAGGCCAATAACCGCATCTTTTAAACATGCCTGATTAATGTTGTAGATATCGTCGGCTGACAGCTTAAATCCAGCCTTTTGCATGTCTTCAATATTGTATTTTTTTAGCAACATAGGAATCCACATTCCCTCATCTGCTTTAACCTTAACACCCAAAAGCAGGAATCCTGCAATGAGAAGTAAACTTAATTTTTTAATCATTTTTTTATGGTTTAGTATATGTTGTTATGTATTGAATTATTTTCTATCACTAAAAAAGAGCTAGTTCCTGATAAAGTCTTTGAATTGGCAAGCCTACAACATTAAAATACGATCCTTCAATTCCATCAATCCCTATAAAACCGATCCATTCCTGTATTCCGTAAGCACCTGCTTTATCGAAAGGTTTGTAGTTATCTACATAGTAATTAATTTCATCATCGGATAGAGTTTTAAAATGAACATCTGTTGTTGTAGAAAAACTCTCTTTCTTGCTTTTACTCGAAAGACAAACACCACTAATTACCTGATGCGACCTACCCGATAATGCTTTTAGCATTTCTATCGCCTGATCTCTGTCTTTTGGCTTGCCTAAAATCCAATTGTCAACACACACAATTGTATCGGCAGTAATTACAAGCTCTTTGTCTTCTATCTCATTACCAAATGCACTAGCTTTTAACTCTGCCAAATAAACAGGAACCTGCTCTGGCGCCATACCTACGGGGTAAATTTCTTCAACTTCTTTCGTTTTAATTTCGAATGATAAGCCCAGTTCCTTTAACATCTGATGACGTCGGGGAGATTGAGAGGCTAATATTAATTTATAATCTTTAAGATTATTCAGCATATTTTTTATTAATTATAAATTGTAAACTTCACCAACAAGAAAATTTAATCTTCAGCCAATGTTCTCTTAAAAATTAAACTTTTACTGACCGCTTCATCGTTTCTTTCTGATCTATTCCCGGTTTATGTCTAAAATCTGTTATGCTTTTGGCTTTTTAAGGGACTGCTTGCATCTATTTATACCCGGTAAACTATCCTTATGGCAAATTAAAATAATTTTGTTTTCTATAATTCATTCATCACTTATATTTTATAATTCTCGAGGATATAATTAACTACAAAAGCATAGGAAATACCCGATAATATTGCAAAACGGAATAAAAATAAACCCAACTTAAACTTATCACCTTCGGAGTATTTTATAACCTTATAAGCTAAAAGCAAAAATGGCAAAATAATTAAAACTGCAAAATACCAAGGCGTAATTTTATCCATTGGTGCATTTAAAAACTGATACCACACACCAAAAACCGAAACCGATAAAATCACTAACAAGAAAACAATTACAAGCTTTGTCCATTTCAAACCAATTACCATAGGCAAACTTTTCCTTTTTATTTCTCTATCGCCTTTTGTCGATATTAAATCTCTAATAAATTGTCCGATTAAGGCTCCAAAAAATGAAAAAAATGAAAAGGCACCAACCCAATACAGCAGATAATTAAAATTGGTTTTCGAGGCTAGCAAAATATCAGCGTAAGTATTATTAAGAGGTGGTATTTCGTAAATAACCACTAAAAAAGGAATTGCTGCCGATACCATTGCCATTAAAAAACTACCTAACAAAAAATAATATTTATAAGAAGTAGAATAAAACCAAAGTAATCCTCCTGCCATAAAAAAGATGAGAACAAATTGCCAATGCCCTATTTTATATGAAATATAGCCTCCTAATAAAATCGAAATCCCCATAAAAATCTGATGCATCAACAAAGCAATTCTTCTTTTTACAAGACGACCTACAACTACATCTTTTTTATTAAAACGATCTGCTTTTGTATCAAAATAATCGTTGATAATATATCCGGCTGCAGCCATATAAACAGTGGCAAGCACAAGAATGGCAAAATTTATATCGCTAAATTGAAGCTTTATTCTATTGATCCCCAAAATTGGTTCAACAATAAAGTAACGCATTACAATTTGTATGAATGCGATAATAATTAAATTGGGAAATCGGACTAGCTTCAGGTATTTGTTCATTTTTCTTATTTTGAGAATTTCGATATCAGATTTTAAACTAAACAGAAAATAATTGAGAAGTTAAATTTTATACTTTAAAATGATTCAAACACAAAACTTCTCGGATATTAATTGCCACACATCCAATTATCTTTAGATTTAAATACTTTGAATATTTGTATCATCCTCTATCCATTTTGAATGAGCACGCAACACTTGTTCAATAACATCTCTTACACAACCAAATCCACCGTCCTTATCCGATATATAATTTGATATGGCTTTAATTTGCTCCACTGCATTGGCCGGACAAGTGGGAATTCCAATTCGTTTCATCACTTCAAAATCAGGTAAATCATCCCCCATATACATTATCTCATCAGGGTTTAAATCATATTTTGATATAAAATCTTCGAAATCTTTAATCTTATTTTTAGATCCCATATAAATATCTTTCACACCCAAACCTCTATAGCGCTTCTCTACAGCATTCGATACACCTCCGGTAATTATGGCTACCGGATATCCTTTTTTTATAGCATACTGAATTGCATAACCATCTTTTGTGTTCGCTGTTCGCAACATTTCCCCATTTGCATCAATTACAATACATTCGTTGGATAACACTCCATCAACATCAAAAATAAAAGCCGAAACTTTCATTAAATCTTCCTTAAAAAACGCCATATTTTAATATTTAAATTCGAGCTTTAAAAACAATAAACTCAATTACTCATTCTCTTTATTATGCATTTTAAAAATGCTTTCACTCACAAAACTATACAATTTTTGAAAATCAGGAGTATCTTTCAAAGCCTTCTCGTGTGCCAATATAATTTCTTTATCGAATCGTACTGCCGGCCCCGTTTGTGCCGATAAAGGATCTAACTCCAATATTTTCTGTGCAGTTTCCTGAATTAAAGGAGTAATCAATTCAAAATCAACACCTTTCTTTTCTAATAATTTTTGCCCGATACTGTACATGTGATTGGCAAAATTACAAGTAAAAACTGCAGCCAAATGCAATTGTTTTCTTTGTGCCGAAGATATGGAATTCAGGTTTGAAGATATCTTTTTCCCCAGTTGAAATAACCCCTCTTCCAGCTCCTTACTATTAGATTCAATACAAACTGGAATATCAGAAAAATCGACCTTTCGCTGTTTCGAGAAAGTTTGCAATGGATAAAACACCCCATAATTCTTCGTGTAATTCTCAAAAATGTCCATTGGAATACTTCCTGCCGTATGAACAGCATTTCCAATTGGCAATGACATTTGATCCAAAACTGTTTGTAATGCCTTATCACTTAAAGCAAAAATATACAAATCGGCATTGCTTTTGATATTTTCCAGCAAATTGGTTGGTTCGGCATCTACCTTACTGGCAAGCGCTTTAGCCGACTCTATAGTTCTACTATAAACCTGTAAAATATCTATTCCTTTTTCGTGCAAAGCCAGGGATAGCTGTGTTGCTAAATTTCCGGCACCCAGTATTACTATTTTTGTTATCATACCTCTAATTTTATGATATTCCCAGTTCTTGCGGAGATGCTGCAATGTTCTTCAACGGTACTTTGCCCCTATCTATCATCCCGAAAAGTTTTTCACATCCTTTTACCAAATCATCGTACATATCTTCAGCTATCAGCACTAATCTTTCATCTAAAAACTCTAAATGTTCTGCCTCATCGGGCTTATTTTTCCGGGAACATAACAAAAGCGATTTACTAGGTACAAAAGAATGGGTTAATTGATTTCGCAATCTATCGTAGAGCCAAAAATCTTTATTTACCGCACGGTAATCGTTCCCCATTAATATATTTAATGATTTAGAAAAGCGTTTTGATGATTGAGCACGAGCTTTTAAGGGTTTATTATCCAGAAAACAACCAAGAGCTTCTATTGCTTGCCCCATCATTATAAATGAGAAAAAATAGAATTCCTCTTTCTGCAAACGACCTATTTCATCAATAAAAATTCGCCTGATAAATTCCTTTTCCTGTTCTGCTTTTTCCATATCCATTCAACAAAGATAATTAAATACAATATAGTATTTCGACTATTTCTATCAACAAAAAAGACCTTCATAAATGAAGGCCTGTAGCAGATAAATATTATCATTTAAAATGAAAACTGTAATCGTGTTTGAATCATATTAAAATTTTCTTTTTCATTCAAGGCATTTTCATCTAAATCGACATTAGAAAAATTGAATTTCATTAAAACATTGTAATTTACATACCAGGTAAACCCCAAACTTACATCTTGCTGTTTACCTCCCATAATGCCGATATTCGAATTATTAAGGTCGGTTTTATTGTATCGAATTAAAAATTCAAGCGATTTAGGATTTGGCTTTGAAAGACGTGCCGATTTTATTTTGTACTTATAATCTCCTCCTTTTAATAAAAAACCAAATTGTGCATACCATCCGTGAGCAGAAAAGTTACCGTTCAATAATTTTCTATTTACCGATGCTTCCATATACTCTCCTTGCAATGATATTGGTCCTTTGGCAGCTATCATTTCCAACCCCAGCTTAAATTGACTTTCAGCATTTTCAATTTCAGCATCGATAAACCTTCTTCTTTCAATATGAGTAGCAGCTCTTGATCGATAACGAATTGATTTAGCATTTTCAGTTCCATCATCTGCAAAACCATTTGAATCGGCTGTTCGGTATGTACCCGAAGCACCCAAATGAAAAATTGCATTGCTATTTAATAAAGCATAAGCAAATCGAGATGTTAATCCGTATCCTTCATCTCCTTCTGTAGTATTATTAATATCGCTGCCAAACAAACCAATTTCCCAATATCGTTTCTTTCCCCAATTTACATAGGATACCCCTAAATTTCTTCCCGGACGAAAAGCCTCAACCGTGCTCGCCACATGCATAAATTTAGTTGTTTTAGAACTCTCGGTTTGTTCAATACCAAATGGTTCCAGTAAGTTTCCTCCTCTTACATAACTATTTGTACTGATATTGTATTGCAAGTAAATATCCTTTAAGGAAACTTCTCCACCGGCAAAACCCACATTAATTTTTGCATTCCATTTTTTTAAGACTTCAGCTTTAAAACAAATTCTAGCATCACGCATTTCGCTTCCACTTCCAAGATCTGTTTTATCATCGAAATAGGCTGCTGCATCTAAATAAACACGCCCTCCTAATCCGAATTTAAACTGTTCATTTTCGCTAGCAAATTGCGGCGCTCCTTTATTTACTTTAAACTTAAGGTGATTGGGCTCTTGTGAAAATAAACTTCCTGTAATGAAGCACAAGAAAAAGCCTATCAGAAAATAACTTCTCATTTTGGGTCTTTTATTAGGGCATATTAGTTTAATTCCCAAAAGTAATAATTAGATATAGGAACACCTATGATACATAACATCTCGATAAAAACATAAAAAAAAAGTGAAGCAATAAAAATTGTCTCACTTTTTTAATATAAATGTTGTGATTAAACTCTAGAAATTCACTTGAATTCTAGCTTTTACCATACTAATTTTTTCGTCTAACGGATATTGCCAGTTGTTAACATCCATATAGCTATAATTTACGCGGAACATTACATTGCTGTTTAAATAATAATTTACACCAGCGCTATAAGTTTCTGCTTTTCCACCCTGAATACTCATATTTCCTTGTCCACCTAAGGCTGCATTTAAATCAGCAGGACCATAGGATCCATTGAAATATGTACCATCGATATCATTCAAATCAGTATTATCGTAACGAACAAGAAACTCGAAAGTACCTGCTTTTGGACGTTTGATATAAGCAGATGATGAATTATAAGCATAGTTATCTCCTAAAAGGAAACCAATTTGAGCATAGTAAGCAGAAGTTTCAATATCACGCATTTCGCCATACCAACTTGGATAATCACCAGGAGTAGTTGGCCATGCATATCCTCCACCTGCAGTATGAGTCCAATAAGGATTATCATTCATTAGTCTAGAAACATAATCATCGTCACGAGTTACTTTTGTCTGAGTATATTCAGCTTGCAACATAAAAGGACCACTCAAAACCAATGTTTGGAAGTTAAAACGCATATCTGTTCTTGCACCTTGAATATCAGCATTTAAGAATTTATGCTCAGGGCCAGCTGACAATACAACTTCGCGGTTATAATCATCATCGTTAAAAGACTCGTTGAAACCATTAGCTTCAGGAATACGGTAAGTAAATGAAGCACCTAATTGAAAAGTAACATCATCGTTTACAATTGGAGTATACGCTACTTTAGTAGTGGTAGCAAACCCTTGGTCTCCATCGTTATTATTATCTACCGAACCAGCAAACAAACCAGTTGATCCATAAAATTTATCGGTATAATAAGTATAACCTAAACCAATACTACGACCAATTCCCATTGCCTGAGTCATATTAGAAGCACCAATAAAACGAAGTTCTTTACTAGAAGCAGCGGCCTCGATACCAAATGGCTCAAAGAAATTACCAACAGTAAAAGTACTGTTCTTCGCATGCTTATATCTCAAAAATGCATCCTTAATTTTTACTTCATCGTTACCAAAGCCAACATTAACCTTAGCACTCCATTTTCCCCATTTTACAGTTGTTCCAAAACGAATATCTTCAATAGAAGTATCGTCACTTAAATCGGTTTTATCGTCGAAATAGTGAACTCCATCCATGTAGATTCTACCATTTAAGCTAACCTGATATTCTTTATCTGCAGAGGTTAATACAATCCCACCTTTATTCGATTCAGCAGTCATTTCTTTTTCCTGAGCTACTGCACTTGTCGCTACCATTCCTAAAGCTAGTGTAGCGATATATAATTTTTTTAACATATCTTTATCTATTATAGATTTAACAATTAGTAGCCTAAATTATCCAATACTTCCTGAGCTGTTCCAACTAACTCACGACCTTGATATTCCATTGACAAATCTGTCAGGTTAGTGAATCCACCATCGATGAACATATCATGACTAATTTCATACTTAAAATCACCACTAACTTCGCGATTAGGATTATCGAATCGAGAAACACCACCATAGAAATAATCTCCGTTGTATTTTCTCAACTGATCTTCAGTATCGAAAGAATAAGCATGAACAATCATACCTGCACGGTGATACATTTCACACATCCAAGGTTCTGTTAATTCAGGATAATCGTTTGGAGTACCTGCAATAGAAGGACCTGCAATATGACAATTATAATCTACTGAAAAGTTAATAAATTCGGCCAAAGACTCGATTGTATTCGAAGGACGAACATAAGAAGAACTTTCTGATTCCCAAAGCAACATACATTTAGGTACACCTGGAAGTACTTTCTCTAATGATACAATAGACTGACGAGAGAATGATTGTAAAATAAAACGTCCCATAGTATTTGCAACGTCTACTTTTCCAGCAATTGTAGGAATTACTTTTGGAGAATCAGTTACATTCCATCCTTGAGCGGATAAGAATACTGCTAAATCTTCTTCCATATTAGGGAATAAATATGGCTCTTTAGTCTCGGCATATACACCAGGACGATTACCATTATCCAAAGGATCTGATTCGAACTCATAATATCCAGCCCAAGTTCCGTCTTCATTTAAACGAGTCATATCTTTTACTGGCTCTCCATTAGCATCACGACTAATTCTATAACCTTCAGCAATCTTTAATACTTCTTCCAAAGTAGAAATCTTTTGCCCTACGAATGATTCACGAGCATTTTCAGGTTCATCAATATTAAACCATGAACCAGCATCTAATTGACGCAATTGTGCTAATGTGAAAACACTTACAGGGTAATCTTCCTGTCCTGGAAAAACACTCTCGATATTAGAAGTACGACGAAGATTTCCATCGTGCAAAGCAAGTAATACACCATCTTTGGTTCTCTGAAGATCAAGCTCTAAATAATCGGCACCCATATTACGAGCCCAACGATAAGCTGCTTCTGTTTCTTCAGGAGCCCAAAAAGTAGAACCACGGTGTGCAATTACAGCATCAGCTTTAACGTAATCACGAACTACTTTTGCCTCTGCACTAAGTTCTTTTAGCGGATAGGTTTGGTAGTTATTAAGCTCATTGTAGTCTGGGGTATCATCTTCACACCCTGCGAACCCAATGCTTGACAAGATAAGTGCTCCTGCCAACAAATTCTTCACATTTAAGTTTTTCATTTGTTTTAAATTATAGTTTGTAAATAGTTTTAGAAATAATATCTAGAAGTAAAATCAATCTGCTCACCATCTATAAGCAGAATGATTTCACAATAAAATTCAACTAGTGTAATCCTTTATGTCCTTTATTTTCAAGAACCCAAGACATAGCTATTAATACAATTGAGGCTACACATGCTCCCAAAAGAACAATAAAACCACCAGTCCAACCCCAGGAATCAACAACGGCACCCATGGCAATATTGGCGAATAAAGCTCCTCCCATATAACCAAACAATCCAGTTAATCCGGCTGCTGTTCCGGCTGCTTTTTTAGGAACCAAATCCAGTGCATGAACACCAATTAGCATTACTGGTCCATAAATAAGGAAGCCAATACATACCAGTGCTACAGAATTTGCCACAATTGATTCACTTGTCCAATACATAAATACCGAAACAAATACCAATATCATGTATATAATACTTACCGGAGCACGCTTCCCTTTAAACACTTTATCACTTAAGTATCCGCAAAGTAAGGTCCCTGGTATTCCTGCCCATTCGTAAGCAAAATAAGCCCAACCCGACTCTTTTATAGAAAATCCTTTTGCTTCTTCAAGATATAAAGGAGCCCAATCGAGCACACCATATCTCACCAAATAAACAAAAGCATTAGCAAAGGCAATAGCCCATAAAAGTCTGTTTTTCAGAATATATTTCATGAAGATTTCCTTTGCTGTCATCTCTTCCTCGAATTTTTCAGAATAAGAGTCAGGATAATCATCTTTAAACTTCTCAATGTTAGGAAGTCCACAAGACTGAGGAGTATCTCTAATTAGCAACCAGGCAATAAAAGCAACTCCTAAAGCAACAATTCCAGGGAAATACAATTTAGAATGCCAATCGGTAAATATTGCCACACCTAAAATAGCTAGTGGGCCAATAATACCACCACCGACATTATGTGCCACATTCCAAACCGACATTTTAGTACCACGTTCTCTTATTGAAAACCAATGCACCATTACCCTACCACAAGGAGGCCATCCCATTCCCTGAAACCATCCATTCATTAAAAGTAGAACGAACATAATCGCAATAGATGAAGTTGCTACTGGCAGTAATCCCATTGCAATCATTGTAACTGCCGAAAGAACTAGTCCTAATGTTAAAAAACGCCTCGCATTACTACGATCCGAAACATTTCCCATTAAGAACTTACTTAAACCATAAGCCACTGACACACCAGACAATGCGAATCCCAATTCTGTTTTAGAATAACCTAAAGCAATTAAATCTGGCATGGCTAAAGAGAATACCTTTCTTACAAGATAATAGCCTGCATAACCTAAAAAAATACCTACAAAAACCTGCAATCGCAATCGTTTGTAGCTAGAGTCGATTTTATTTTCCGGAAGCAATTCCTTGTGAGCTGCCGGTTTTAAGAAACCAATCATTTAAATAAATTTTGAGTGATTATTTTTGATTATTATAGAAGTATTTTAACAATACTCCTATTTTGCATTTATTTGTCTCAATTCAACACCTGTTTATTTTTCTTGAAAAATAATTTTCTACTCATTTCAGTAATATCTTATACTTATAAGCAATTATTTAAACAGAAATTTCAATTACCTATTAAATTATTCTGCACTAACTTTATTACATAATAATTAGTTAATATTTTGTAAAATACATAATCTTATCACATACTCTATATGACAATATGCATATTTGTACATTGTATCTTGTATTACTATGTAGTAAGTTTATAAAAAAACCCATTCCTATAATGGGTTCGCCTTATAATGCGCAAACGTATTAATAAAATATTATTCGAACAAATAAAAAGTAATGAATTTATTATTCTAAATCACTCTATATCTATAAATTTAATTAATTAAATATTTTACTTTTTAGATACATATTACCTCCCGTTATTAATTTTTATGTAAACATTTTACCTTTTACCCTTAGCCTGCTTTTTTTAGAAAATTACTAATACTAAACAGCAAATACCAATTTGTTAATGTTTCTAGTTGTTTTAGCTTAGTATAGATACAAGTATTTTGACACTTAGACTCAAATTATAAAACCATAAAAATCTTATTTCGCTTTTATAAATCATACTGCTCAACACTCTTATCTCTATTTAAATTAGATTTTCAAAAAAATCTGGACTGCAATAACAGAAAAAAATTATTACAAACAAGATTTATAATTTAATAGCTTAATCTATATTTTACTTAGAATTTAAATTCCAAATTCACATATAATAATGAATTGTCATTAATTCCAAACGATTTATAATTGAATCCCTGATAATTAAATGCCATTTTCACATTCCGAACAGGAACATACTGTACACCAGCAGTAATAGCACTACCATTATTATCGATGTTCCATTTTTCACTTTCCCCTTCTAAGGTATTTGAAGTCAGATAATCATATCTCCCGAACACCTCCCATTTTTTATCGAAAGTATAGGTCGAATATATCGACAAACCCTCCATATCATAATGATCTGCTATATTTGAATATTTTGTACCATTAATCAACTGATTATATTCTGCAGCCAATTTAAATTTATCAGAAAATTTATATCCTGCAAAAAAAGCCAATGCCGATACTGTTACATCATCTTCATTTCCTTCCTCATCAACAATTTTTGCTGAATTTGCATCGGCATATATTTTAGTAATTAAACCTTTGTGCTTATAAATTAAGCTGGCACCAATTTTTTGCTTACCATCTTCATCCTGAACACTCTTATATCCTTCACCATTAATTACAAAAGCATTAGCCGAGAAATTATCATTCAATTTAAAATTTGCCTTAATACCAAGATCAGCACTCGAACCAAAACCATACTGATCGTTAAAAGATTTCATAATATACCGATATCCCCAGAATTTTTCCTGCTCCTTAAAATGCACGGTTCCAATCATACCCAACGAAACTTTTACTGCAGAAGATGCTTTCCATTCCAACTGAGCTTTTTTAAGATAAGCTGTATAATCGCTACCTCCATCATTCTTACCAATATCAAGGGTGATACTTGCTTTTAATCCTTTGGCAATATTATAATCGTAACCTAAGTAAGCTCTTTTTATTTCAAAGCTACTTTCTTGTTCTTCACCATCAGTCATATCGTAATGATAATTAAAGAATACTTTTCCATTTGCCTTTCCAGATGGAATAAACCCTTCTTTTTCCTGAGCAATAAGATTACACCCCAAAAATAATGCGATGACACCAATAAATAATTTCTTTGTTTTCATTATGGTTTGTTTTTGTAGTATATAAACTTATATGTAATTAAACTGACACATTTCCTTAATATTCTGCAGCAAAACTAATTTCTTTCTATGAAGAGAAACAAATAAATATTTTAAGGAAACGTTAATTCACCTTAACAATACCTTAACATTGAGGCGAAATTAAAGCAAATCAACTAATACTCTATACGTTTTAAATCTTAAATTATGTTTAAACACCAATAATATTAAAGCACAAAAAAGAGGTTCCCATAATGGAAACCTCTTAAAATTAAGACTTAAGTCTATTATTTTTTGAAAATACCTAGATCTTTCAATTCTGAAGACATAATATACTCTTTATGAGCTGCAACTTTAGCTTTACCCATTTTTATAAATACCTCACAAGAGTTTTTGTATTTATCATTTCTGGATGTATCTGATAACAATAAATATCCCATTACAATATAACCTGCTATCTCAACCAATCTGCGGGCATGGAAATCAAGGAAATCATTGTGATCTGCACTAGTATTAATGTCGTGTACCTTAGTAACAGCTTCTTCATACATTGCAGTCATACCTTTTAAGGTAGTTCTTAAATACTCATACTGAGGATTTAAATCGGAAGCTTCGTACTCTTTTATTTGAGCCAAATAAGCACCGGTAGTTACACCACGAACTGCAGCTACAACTTGCAACTGTGTAGTTCCTTCATAAATATTAGTAATACGTGCATCGCGAACCAAACGCTCAATTGGGTAATCTTTCATATACCCTGATCCTGCGTGAATTTGCAATGAATCGTAAGCAACTTCGTTACAGTATTCAGAAGCAAACAACTTCAATAATGGAGTAAACACATCAGCTAATTTCTGATATTTTTTCATATCCATTCTTTCTTCTTTATCTAAAGAACGATCTTGAGAAATATGGAAATACGCCTTGTAAACATCCACAAAACGAGCAGTTTCATACAATACCGAACGAGAAGCATTCAATTTAGCTTCCATGTTTGTAAGCATTTCGTAAACTGCAGGAAATTCGATAATTGCTTTTCCAAACTGACGACGTTCCTGAGCGTAAGCCAAACCTTCGCGGTAAGCTGCTTCGGCAATACCTACCGACTGAGCACCTACACCTAAACGAGCACCATTCATTAATGACATCACATATTTGATTAATCCCATTTTACGAGATCCAACCAATTCGGCAGGAGCATTGGTAAATACCAACTCACAAGTAGGAGAACCAATAATACCCATTTTATGCTCGATACGACGAACTTTAACAGCCATATTTGCTTTGTCGTAGATAAACATTGACAAACCACGACCATCAGAAGTTCCGTCTTCAGAACGAGCAAGAACCAATGAAACATCTCCATCACCATTAGTAATGAAACGCTTTACACCATTTAAATACCACTGATCTTCTTCTTTGTTGTAAGTTGCTTTCAACTGTACCGCCTGAAGGTCAGAACCAGCATCTGGCTCAGTTAAATCCATTGCTGCAGTAGCACCTTTGGCAAAACGTGGTAAATAATTCTCTTTCTGCTCTTTAGAAGCAAATTCGTGAATTGTTTCGGCACAATCCTGAAGTCCCCAAATATTAGCAAATCCACCATCGGCACGAGACACCAATTCGGCAGCCATTACATAAGGGACCATTGGAAAATTCAATCCATCGTACTCACGAGGAAGAGACATACCAATTAAACCTGCTTTTGTAAGTGCTTCGTGATTTTCAGCAGTTCCTTTAGCATAAATAACACGATCGTTTTCAACTCGTGGTCCTTCCTGGTCAACACCTTCGGCATTAGGACTAATAATATCACCACAAATTTCACCTACAATTTCTAATGTACGATCATAAGAATCCATTGCATCCTCAAAATCAAGAGGAGCATAATCGTACTTGTCTTTATCTTCGAAGTTGCGCTCTTTAAGTGCAACAATTTTTTTCATTAAAGGATGTTCCAGGTGGAACTTCATATCCTCATTATCTGTATAGAAATTAGCCATTTCTTTTATTTTTTAATTCTTAAAAAAGCCCTTAGCTTTTGGCTATTGGCCATTAGCTATGTCGCAATAAAATACTTAGTATTGCTAATAGCTAACTGCTAACGGCTAACAACTATTATTTTGTATTCTCTTTGTACTGCTTAATCATTTTTGGTAAAACCGTTGCAATATCACCAGTAATTACATAATCAGCGAAAGCATTAATTGGTGCATTCTTATCGGTATTAATTGCAATTACCATTGCCGATTCTTCCATACCTGCAGTATGCTGAATTTGTCCTGAAATACCGCAAGCGATATACAACTTAGGACGCACGGTAACACCAGTTTGACCAATTTGGCGCTCATGAGATGCATATCCGGCATCAACAGCAGCACGAGAAGCTCCAACTTCTCCTCCAATTACTTCGGCTAATTCAGTTAACAAATCGAAATTTGCTTTTGAACCCACACCATAACCACCAGCTACAATAATACCAGCATTTTTGATATTTACTTTAGATTTCTCCATGTGACGTTCAATTACTTTCACAACAAAATCTTCAGCATTTACATACTTTTCAACATCCAACTTATTAACTTTTCCTTTGTAAGCATCCGAAAGAATTTCTTTCTTCATAACCCCTTCGCGAACTGTAGCCATCTGTGGGCGACAATCAGGATTAATAATGGTTGCAACAATATTACCTCCAAATGCAGGACGAATCTGATACAACAGATCCTTATATTCTTTCTTATTTTTCTTGTCTTCGTGATCTCCAATTACAAGACTTGTACAGTCGGCAGTTAATCCAGAATGAAGAGCAGAAGAAACACGAGGTCCTAAATCACGACCGATACTAGTAGCACCCATCAAAGCAACTTGAGGTTTTTCTTCTCCGAATAATTTTACAATGATAGAAGTATGAGGAAGTGTTGTGTATGGATACAAACGCTTATCATCAGCAATCCATACTTTATCAACTCCATAAGGCATAATTTGCTTTTCAATGCCTTTTAATTCATGTCCAATAACGATAGCTTCCAGCTCACACTTTAAATCGTCGGCCAGTTTTCTACCCTTGGTAAGAAGTTCAAGACTTACGTCGGCAACTTGTCCTTCTTCTATTTCGCAATATACAAATACGTTATTCACGGTATAATCTTTTTATAATTCCACTTTTGTTAGCACAGAATATGAATTTCTCTGCACAGACGTAGCCAGCTGCGTCTCTAACAATTATCCAATGGTGTGATTAGCAATTAACTCTTTCATTAACTCACCCATATCGGCATCGGTAGGTTCAAGAACTTTTGCTTCTTTAGCCTGAAAAACTACATTCTCAATAGTTTTTACCTTTGTAGGAGATCCTGATAATCCAAGTTCTTCAGAATTGGTTTCAATATCATTTACACTCCACTCACCTATATGTAAATAAGGACGATCGTTGTGTAATGTAATATAATCTTCTGTTTCATTTTGCATTTCAGAAATCGCTTTTGCATGCTTGTATTTCATTACAAACTTCGCATTGCGAGGGCGACACTCCGGAGCCGAAGCATTTACAGTAACAACCATTGGCATTTTTCCTTCAACAGTTTCTACACCTCTTTCTAAACGGCGCTTTACAACAATTTTACCTTTATCTGCCGATACAATATCTTCAGCATAAGTAATCTGTGGAAAACCAAGTTTTTCGGCAACCTGTGGTCCTACTTGAGCAGTATCACCATCAATAGCCTGACGACCTGCAATAATCACATCAATTTTACCCATTTTTTTAAGGGTACACGATAGCGCATAAGATGTTGCCAGAGTATCAGAACCCGCAAATGCACGATCAGACAAAAGGATACCATTATCAGCACCTCTATACAAACCTTCACGAATAATTTCGGCAGCTCTACCTGGTCCCATAGTTAAAAGAGTAACTTCTGTTCCTTCGTACTTATCTTTTAAACGTAGTGCTTGTTCCAAGGCATTTAAATCTTCGGGATTGAAGATTGCCGGCAAAGCAGCTCTGTTTACAGTTCCATCCGCTTTCATTGCATCTTTCCCAACATTTCTGGTATCAGGAACCTGCTTTGCAAGAACAACAATTTTTAAACCTTTCATTCTATATGTATTTTATCATCAGTTTTTGATGCTGACTATTAGAATTAACAAAAACAATCGATTGTGTATTCGATATTATTTTGCCAACAATCAGCGAACCACTAATTATTATTTTTCAACACTCAATAATTCTATTAATATGATTTTATTTGAACCAAATATCCATGATAATCGGAATTTAGCAAATATAAAGATTAGAGTTCTTAAAACAAATCTAGATTGTAATTAATAAGATGCAATACAACACATATCCAAATCTCCTCTTGCAAATAAGCTCGAAAGCCTTATAATAAAGTACGTATTCACAATTCTACTTTTAGTATAAAAGAGATAATTCTTAAAATAAAACAAAGGTTTACTAATTCAAAATCATTAATTTTGAGTCTAAATTTATCAATTGTACAGTATGATTACTTTTCTTACCGCAATTATTACATTAATTCTAGGCTATTTTATATACGGAAGATTCATTGAGAAATTTTTCGGAGCTAACGATCAAAATCAAACTCCCGCCGTTCGCCTTGAAGATGGTGTTGACTTTATTCCCATGCCAACATGGAAAATGTTTACCATACAGTTTCTTAACATTGCCGGTTTAGGTCCTATTTTTGGAGCTATTTTAGGTACCATGTACGGACCCATTTCCTACATCTGGATTGTGTTCGGATGTGTTTTTATGGGGGCTGTTCACGATTATTTCTCAGGCATGCTATCCATTAGAAATAATGGAGCTAGTCTCCCCGAAATAGTAGGGAAATACTTGGGTACATCTATTCAAAACATACTTAGGGTTTTTACTCTTTTGTTACTGATATTTGTTGGTGTTGCCTTTGTTACCGGCCCAGCCGGATTGTTAAAAGACCTAACTGGTGGAGGTTTAAATTTATGGCTTTATGGAATATTTGCCTATTATCTGATTGCTACCCTTCTGCCCATCAATAAAATTATAGGAAAAATATATCCTCTATTTGGTGCGGCTTTATTAATAATGGCTTTTAGTATTGCTGGAGTAATGATTTTTAAAGGAACAAATGGAAGTTTTCATTTGAATGAACTTTCTCTTGGCTCTCTTAAAAATCTACATGCAAATCCAGCTCAAAACATCCTTTATCCAATGATGTTTATCGTTATTTCCTGTGGAGCCATTTCGGGTTTTCACTCTACTCAATCGCCAATGATGGCTCGTTGTATGAAAAAAGAAAGCTATGGCCGACCTGTTTTCTATGGTGCCATGATCGCTGAAGGAATTGTGGCAATTATTTGGGCTACAGCAGCCATGAATTATTTTGGCAATACCAATGGATTAAACGAAAGCTTTGCATCGGGACACAATCCGGCATGGATTGTTAATGAAATTTGTAATACCTGGTTAGGAAAAGTAGGTGCTGTTTTTGCGATTGTAGGTGTAATTGCCTGCCCTATTACCACTGGTGATACTGCATTTAGAAGCGCTCGCCTTACCATTGCCGATATGTTTCACTTTAAACAAAGTTCCATTAAAAGCAGATTATTAGTTTCTGTACCTTTGTTTGCTGTTGGATTTTTCCTTTCTCAACTTGAATTCTCTACCATCTGGAAATATCTGGGATTATCAAACCAAATCCTATCCATGTTTATGCTATGGACAGCAGCCATGTATTTGGCAATAAACAAGAAAAATCATTACCTAATCAGTATTCCTGCCACTTTTATGACTGCCATTTGTGTTACTTACTTTTTAGTTGCTCCGAACAAAAATGGTGGGCTGGCTATTGATGTATCAGTGGGATATGCAATTGGAATTGCCATAGCAGCTCTGGTATTCACATGGTTTTTAGTAGCTGCTAAAAAGAAAATTTCATCAGTAAATAAGGAAAAAATAACACTTTCTCATAAATTGAAATAATCATGCAATTACTTTTTTAATAAGATTTTAATGGATCTTTTAGGGAAATGATAAAACTGTTATTATCCATGTTTTTTCTTTATACTCGTTGAATCTTGCTCTAACTTATTGGAACACCGATGACACCGATTTTTACAAATCATTTTTTCCCGTGTTTATTCTTTACATCCGTAAAATCTGTATTCCATTTTTGTAGAACACGAACAATACTGATCATACTGTTTTTAAGATTTTTTTTTATTTATACTCGTTTCATGTTATTTAAATCAGAATCTAAAAAATACGCTTGCCATTATAGTACGAGGTCGAATCATGTATTCTTTATCTACTCTAGTTAATGCATCATATATTGTGTAAGTGTATCTTTTTTGATCAAAAATATTTTTAGCCGCAAAATTCAACTCCCAACTACTGTTTATGCTATATGTAAATTCAGCATCGGCAAGAAAAAGATGTGTCGAAGTCGTACTTGATGGCCTGTTATTGTAGTGTTCACCCAATAGTTGAAAATACCATTTATTTTTATAAGCAAAATTTCCTGACAATACCTGAGAAAACATTTCTGAGGATGAATGGGTTCCTGTGCTGCTTACGGACAAACTTTCTTTCATATATTTCATTTCGTAAGAAACATTCAACCAGGAAAACATTCTCAATTTTACTTTAGGTTTCACATCCCACCTAGTAGATGAATAAGGGGTTTCAATGTCATTTTGAAAGGTGGTCCCACAAAAATCCATATACGAAGCACTTATGCTTAAAATATTATGAGGATTACTTAAGCCTTTGCTAATTTGCCCGTTTACCATCCACACTTTGGAGGTATTCTTCTGAGGACTAAAACCATTTATAATAAATTCGTCAATAAAAGATCGTTCTGAAATACGCTTGTTTGTATTCCACAAACGAATTACACTTGCATTCGCAAAAAATGCTTTTAAGGGTACTTTATAATAAGTACTCAACATCAAAGACTTCCGAAAGCCTGTATCGAAATTAAGAATCCCACGAGACAAGTTTCGATAATTTTGAAGCAACAAGCCCTTATAAAACTGCTGTTCTTCTATCGGCTGTTGAGCCAAGCTGCCAGAAAGTGAAGCTGATAAACGGGAGGTAAAATGATAACGCATATACAGTCGTGGTGCTATCATAAATTTGGAAACAGATTTCTTTTCATCTACTACATAATCTCGATACCAGTATGGAGAAAATGAAAAAGGAACATTAAACTTTGCTTCGAACCCATTATTTTTATATTCCAACTCTGGTCCAATAAAACCAGTTAGGTTATGTACATACAAATCATTTTCGACTTGCCCATAAGTATTCGGAATTCCCGACAACTTACTATCCATTTTTCGAATTAAACCTAAAACTCCCATTTTCATAGATAGAGTAAACGGTTTTAAATAAAATGCCAGCGATGTATTTGTATTTGTATAAAATACTGAGGAATTAATTTCCTGACGATCTTTATCGCCTTCCTTTACAACATCTAAATTCTGATGTTTTACCTGATAGGAATTATACGAATTTAATGTGTACGCACTATTTTCTGAACGTTTAATCAACTCGAAGTCATTGGAAAACGAACGATAAGGAGTTGATGCAGACTGATTATTAGGATATGTACCACTAATCGACATATCCATATCATCCCAATAGATATCGGCATTTAGATTGTTTTTAATATAATAAGAAGGTGTATTGGCATTCAAAATCACATTACCTGATAAATGATTTTGATGTGAAACAAACGATTCTCCTTCTTCATTTACAATAGTTGAATCAGTCAAGAAGTACTTGGCAACAGAATGTGCATTAGACTTTAGTCTGTTATTTGTATATGTAACCTGAGAAGTCAAATCAGCATCCTTCCCGAGACTCCAAAGGTTATTTGTACTAATTAGATGAGATTCATTAAAACGTACACGATCGGCATCAATATCGCTCAGGTAATCAGGCTCAACTTCCAAATAATCTTTCAAACTGTAAGATTTTGGAAAATTATTGTCTCTGCTATCAAAAGAGAATGAATTGGTTTCCTTTACAATATTGGTTCCTGTATTATTCGTTTTATAGGTGTTTAGGGTTTGCATTTTAGATGTAAACCGCATTCCCACAAGTTCTGTATTCCATAAAAACGGGTCAACACCATCACCCACACCAATATTTGCAGTACCTACCCAGCGTGCCTTAGCATCTTCCTTAAGTCGGATATTTATAGCAGGATTTTGAGAAAACGAAATGTCTTTTAATGCCTTTATGGGTTGATGATTTTCCATTACTTCCACACTTCCCACATCCTGATGATGAACATTATTGGTTGCCAAGCCGTAACGCCCACCCAGTAAATCTTTCCCTTCAATATAAAACTTGTTGATTGCTACACCATTATACTTTATTTCTCCACTTTCTTCAATCTCAATTCCCGGCATTTTTTTTAATACATCTGCCAGCGATTTATCTTCTACCCCAGCAAAACTTGAGGTCACATAAGTAATTGTATCTCCCTTTTCATGAATTCCCGGAGCTTTAACGATCACCTCCTTAATTTCAGTAGCTTTCTCGATCATAGCAATATCATAAATTTGCTGTTCTTTGTTCAGCACAACAGATTGTGATGCATAACCCAGTATAGAAAAATACAGCTTATAATCTTCTGAGAAATCAGATAACTTTATAGCATACTTACCATTTGGATCCGTTTGAGTGAATTTTACAACCTTATTTTCGGAGGAACGAATGGTTACCAAAACATGAGACAATGGAACTTTTGTTTTCTTATTTGTTACGCTTCCTCTTACAACAAATTCTTGTGCATTAAGATGCGAAACACTAAAAACAAATAGTAAGACACAACAATATTTTAATAAAAACCTCATAATTTTATATTCTAGATTTTAGAACGAACTCTATTTGCCCTAGTTAGACTTTATATCCAATAAATAATAATTACATAAAACAATCACTTATCCATAAGCCTTTAACTAATAATCTCGCTCAATTAAATCGTAGCGCATCATTTTTTGTGAAGAGTTACTTCCTAAATCAATACCAGTTTCCATTTCTATATAACCACCCACATTCATTAGGTAAGATTTTTTTGCTTTTAAGAATTCAAGTCGTTTTGTTTTTCCAAACTTCTTGCTCCCCACATATGTCTTACTAAACACAATTGGTTCTTCTTTTTTTTCTATACCTATTATTTCAAAGTTATATTGCTTACCAATATCATGCACCTCCATAATCAAACCAGGTAAACCTCCAAATTTCCAGGGACCATCGCTTATGGGAATTTCCAGTGTAAACCATGCCATCCATTGTCTGCCACGGAAAGTACATTTGGCAAGTTGACAGGAATTATCCAAAACCATTTTGGTACTATCCATAACTTCCCAGTTTTGTGCATTCAGCTCATCTTCATAAATATAATCCTGCAATGAGAGTCCGTCGGTAACTGTAATCTTTCCCTCAGGGTAATTTTTATACACATAAGTCTTCATTCGCTTGTGCGGATAATTAGAGGATGAAGCCCCTTCCTTATCCATTGCATCATTGAAGATCTTCCAAAATTTTTTGTCATAATTCGGAGTGCATAGTAAAGAGTCAACCTGATATGAGTAATAGCTATAACATTTAGAGCAATTATGCCCAATTTGAAGGTGCAATATATCATCTGACTTCTTGTGTGTTAGTGTATCTTTTAAGTACACAAATTCATAAACGCACTTCAAAAAAGATTCATCCAATTTTTTCTGTGCATTACAAAATAGCGAAGTTGTTAGTATGCCAATCGATAATACTATTTTTTTAAGCATGTAAAGAATAATTTGTAAAATTGTAACACCTTTTATATATGGAATAAATCCCCTTTTTAATAATCTCGCTCAATTAGATCGTAGCGCATCATTTTTTGTGAAGAGTTACTTCCTAAATCAATACCAGTTTCCATTTCTATATAACCACCCATATTCATTAGGTAAGCCTTTTTTGCTTTTAGAAATTCTAGTCGTTTCGTTTTTTCAAACTTCTTGCTCCCCACATATGTCTTACTAAACACAATTGGTTCTTCTTTTTTTTCTAAACCTATCATCACAAAATGATATTGCTTACCAATGTCATATATCTCCAAAATTAAACCTGGTAGTCCTCCAAATTTCCAGGGACCATCACTTATAGGAATTTCAGGTGTAAACCATGCCATCCATTGTCTGCCTCGGAAAGTACATTTGGCAAGCTGACAGGGATTATTCAAAACCATTTTGGTACTATCCATAACTTCCCAGTCTTGTGCATTTAATTCATCTTCATAAATATAATCTTGTGCCGAAAGTCCATCTGTAACTGTAATTTTTCCCTCAGGGTAATTTTTATACACATAAGTCTTCATTCGCTTATGAGGATATCCAGTATTGGTTTCAAATGCTTTACTTATAGCGCGTCTTAATACATCGTCTTTATTAGGCAAGCCAAATATCGAATCTACCTGATTACTATAATGGCTATAGCATTTAGAACAGGTATGCCCAATTTGAAGATACAACATATCCCCATCTGATTTTTTATATGATAATGTATCTTTTAAGTACACAAAATCATAAGCGCACTTCAAAAAAGATTCATCCAATCTTTTTTGTGCATTACAAAATAGCGAAGTTGTCAGTATACTAATCGATAGTACTATTCTTTTAATCATTTAAAAGTAAGTTTGTGATTTTCTTTATACTATTTCTTCAATCTAATAATCTCGCTCAATTAGATCGTAGCGCATCATTTTTTGTGAAGAGTTACTTTCTAAATCAATACCAGTTTCCATTTCAATATAACCCCCCATATTCATTAGGTAAGCCTTTTTTGCTTTTAGGAATTCTAGTCGTTTCGTTTTTTCAAACTTCTTGCTCCCCACATAAGTCTGGCTAAACACAATTGGTTCTTCTTTTTTTTCTATGCCTATTATCACAAAGTTGTATTGCTTACCAATATCATGCACCTCCATAATCAAACCAGGCAAACCTCCAAATTTCCATGGACCATCGCTTATGGGAATTTCAGGTGTAAACCATGCCATCCATTGTCTACCACGAAATGTACAACTAGCCAGCTGACAGGGATTATCCATAATTATTTTGGTGCTATCCAAAACTTCCCAATCTTGTGCATTCAGCTCATCTTCATAAATATAATCCTGCAAGGAAAGTCCGTCGGTAACTGTAATCTTTCCCTCAGGGTAATTTTTATACACAAATGTTTTTGATCTTTTATAAGGAAAACCATTAGTTGGAATACCTCCATTGGCCTCTTTTATTGCTTTTTTAAACAACATGCTCCACATTTCTTTGCCATTAGAGGTCTTTCTCAAAGAATCTGATTGAAAAGTATAATAACTATAGTTTTTAGAGATATCTTTTCCTATTTGCAAAATAATTAAATCATCCCTTACAATATTGTTTAAAGTATCAAATTTCCATTTCATACTATATTGACATACCCAATTGGTCTGTCCAAACTTATCATACACCTGGCATTTGGCATTTAATCCAAGGCCTAACAAACAACTCAACAATATAAATTTAATACACATAACTAAAGTTATCAAAAAAAAAACAAAGAGAGCGATTTGCTCCCCTTATTTACTGTTAACCATGTTTTAAAAACAATTATATTTTCTCTGAAAATAGGTGCGAATTAAAAATGCTTGTATCAACATTGGCTACCTCATTTATGCCATTGGATCATTTTAGGTTCCAAAATGTTCCGTTTAGGTCTTTTACTATTCCGTTTAGGTTCGAAACCGATAATTTGTGGTTCTTTAAGTTTCCGTTTGGGTTCTGTAAGCCAAAATTTGAGGTCTTCTACCCATATGTTTAGGTTCGGAACCGTAAATTTAGGCTTACAAAACCTAAACACTTCGATAAAAAACCCCAAAGATTATATTCAGAACCTAAAGGCTTCTATTGGCTATCCATCTGCTTCTATGCAGAACCATAATACTTCTATCGAAAACTCAATAATATAATTCGCGAACTTATTCCTGCTCACTTGTTTGCTCTTCATCGTTTTTTTGGGTACGACTAAAGAACTGTTTAAGATCCTTTTGTTTTGCCTCATAACCCGGCGCAGAAGTTCCTGTTTTATAGTTGGTGTAGGCATAATCATCCAAGGCTGCCTGATAATTGTCATGATCATACAAGATCTTCGCATTATTAACCCCAGTAAGCAGGTTTTCTAATCGAGCAACTATACCTTCCAAAACAGTACGACTATTAAAGTCATTTGTAAACTCATTCCAATCGACATCAGGGCTTTTTAAAGCCGGCTGATTTATGGCATAATCGTTCACTTTATTCACAAACAATTTATTTTGCTCGCTTATGCTACCATACTTACGGCGTTCATCACTACTCAGGTTACTCACCGTATCTGTCAATGCTGTCTCCAAACTTGCCAAACTTGCATTCACACTCTCTATTTGTTCAGCACTTAAATGTGTGTTATTCAAATTTTTTAAAGTACTCATATTTTTACCCTTTAAGATTTAATTAATATATACTTTAAGCTTTTTTCCAGCTATAATCACATCATAAAAATTTCTTTCATCCCCACCTTTTACTTTTGATAATTCGCACTGATTTAACTTTTCGAATACTTCAATACCATTTAACTTTTACATAATTTTAAATTTTTAAGTAATTAAAATGGTGATCTTTCTTCTTTAAATTTAGAATACAATTTCTAAATAAACGATTAGCTTTCTAATCGTACTCGGTGAGGAACCTAATCAAAATTAGCTGGGTTTGTTAATTGAAATACAAGCATTTTAATGAACAAATAAAAAAATGACAGTGCAAATAGAGAAAATATCAGCGTTAGCAAACATTTAATAAATTCATTTAATTCTCATCAAGTAATGAGAATTAAATGATGATTTTGATGAGAAAAGAGAGGCGTTTTTTTGAAGATCTTTTATAATTTAGAATAATTCTTTTTTAAAATATTTCATATTCTTAAAAAGAAAGATAATTTTACGTTATGAAAAGTAAATTATTTCAAAGGCTATTTGCAATAATGGTATTGGTACTTACAATGCTTATTTTTTCCCAGCTTATTTGGCTGCAGCAACAAATGGAACAAGAAAAACAAGCTTTTAAAGTAAAACTGGAAAATAGTTTGCAAAGCATGCTAAACTTTCATGCCCTGCAAGGATATAGTACTCCCGATTCCCCAAAAAACAATACTACCACAATTACCATTGAAGAAACCGAAGAAGAATCACAACCAAATTCTCCGAAACAATTAGGAAGTACAGAAATCAATACAAACAAGTACATTCCAAACTTCTCACTTCATAAAGCGTTTGAAGCTGCATTTACCGATATAAGCCTAAAAAGAAAAAAAATACAGTTAAGTGTTGTAGACTCATTGTTTCGACACAATTTTACAGGACTGAACTTTATAGAAAGTTACAGCATGCAGCTTTTAGAAAATGGAAAAACGATTGATAAGATATACTCTAATGAAAATATCACATTAAAACCGTCGCAAAATAATATCCACATAGCAATTACTTTGGGCACAAAAGAAATTTATGTTTTTACAGCCAATTTCAAACTAAGTACCTTACCCTTCTTACGCATAATGTTAATCTCTATCAGCATTGCAGGATTAGCCATTATTCTCGTGGTTATTTTTATGATTTGGTTGCTACTTAAATTTAAACAAAAAGCAAATCAGCTGCAATGGCGCGAGCAGGCCGTAAGTGGTATTGTACACGATTTAAAATCTCCCATATCGTTCACCTATACTTTTTTAGACTACCTGGCTGGTAAAGAGCAATCGGCACCAATGCAAAAGCAATTGAATAATGCCAGCACCAACATTGCTAAACTAAGCAGCAAAATAGAGCTAATTTTAACCTTGTTTCGTGGTAACAAGAAAGCAATAGCTATGGAGTACAAAGCTTATCCTCTTGCTGAAAAATGTGAGGAAATATTATCGGAATTGAATGTTATCTATCAGGAAAAACAGGCTAAATACACTGTAAATATTCCTAAAGATCTAAACATAGAAGTAGATCCTTTGTATTTTGAAATGGCATTACATAACCTACTCGACAATGCCTTTAAATATTCTAATACGCCTGCGAAAATAGACATTACAACAAAAAATGATAAAAATGAACTATTTATTTGTATCAAAGATTCAGGGAATGGTATTTCCAAAAGCGAACAAAGAAAAATTTTTCAGGAATTCTATCGTTCCAGCAATAATACAAAAGGACATGGCATTGGTTTATCGTTTAGCCGCCAAATTATAAAAGCCCACAAGGGGAAAATTAAATTGAAAAGTAAAATTGGAGAAGGCAGTACTTTTTGTATTGAATTACCCTTAAAACAGTGTACAACAGCATAATTTAGAAATTCTTCCCTATTAGGGAAGCCGCGATAACTATCGGAATGTAATAGCCCAAAAGGTATATTTGTGATTAAATATCTCTTATTTCACCCTTTACCATAAAAATAAAATTCAGGTAGAAAATACAATAAGTAATCTATTATTATTTAATTAATTCTGTAATTTTAATTCTTGATTCACATAAGCAGTAAGAAAATTTCAATTAAATCACAACTGATAACCGACAACTAAATTAAAATGAAGGTACTATTTGTAGATGACGATATTAATTTAGGCAATTTCATAAGTAATGTATTGGAAACAGATTACAATTATAGTGTACATTTTCAGAACACTACGCTTGGAATCATACCTATTATTGAAGATTTCGCTCCTGATATTGTTATTTTAGATGTAGAAATTGGGGAAAAGAATGGCATTGATACAGCAAAAAATATCATTGCTAATTATCCACAAATACCCATACTGTTTGTATCCTCACATACCGAAGAAGAAATGATTACAAGAGGAATAGATGTAGGAGGTAATGCTTATATCCCTAAACCCATTTCTATACCAATTCTGGTCTCTTATATCAAACGTTTTACGACTCAAAAGCAATCTAAAGCATTTGTGTTTACCTCTGACTACAAACTTAATTTAAATACTAACGAATTGTTTTATGAGAATATATTGGTAAAAAAATTAAGTCCTTTCGAGAAAAACACATTGGAATTATTGATGAAAAATCCTAATCAGGTAATTAGTCAAAAACAAATTGCAGAAAAGCTTTGGGATATAACACAAAAACAAAATATTTCTAGCATACAAAATACTTTATCTAGTTTACGGGAATTATTTAAAGAAAATAATTCTATTAAAATTGATACGATAAGAGGGGTTGGGTATGTGCTTAATGTTTAGATAAGCCTTTTAATAGGACACGAATCACACTGATCATACGAATTTGCTCAAATCAATTATATCCTTATTTATTCATTAGATCCGTTAGATCTGTGTTCCTTTCGGTCATTGGAAAACATATTTTTTTAAATAGCGCCTCTTTACCAGAATTAAATAGTAAACCTATTTCAATCTTAAACTTTAAAATTAAATATAATTGATTATTATTTTTTAATATTATTTATCCTTTTTTCTAAACTTGGATGGTTAGAATTCCCTTTTGTAAATTTGCCTCCTGTTATTTCATCTAGTTTTGTTAATGAATCTATCATTGCACTTCTATCATAATGATTTGCAGAATATTCATCTGCATAGTATTCAAAGTAAAAAGAAACTTTGTTAGGAATAAACCAAAATAAAAGACCACCAATACCTCCTACCAATGCAACTAGCAGACCTTCCACAAACACAACTGTATTATGAAGCTTTAGAATTTCTGAAAACATGACAAAAAATATAGTTTGCAATATGATGTTAACAAAAAAAAGTTTGAGAATATGTTTTCTTTTATGATGACCTATTTCATGATAAATGATTGATTTTAATTCAGCCTTAGTTAATTTTTCTTTTAGATTATTTCCAACTATTATTATTTTATAAAAAGGAATTATTCCTGTCGCAAGTGCATTAGAAACAAATTGATCAGTAAACAGAATTTTATAGTTATATCCTTCTGTTTTTAATTCATCCTCTAATTTATTGTCCCTACAATATTTTTTTGCCTTAAATAAGTATTTTAAAGGATTAATAATAAACCAATAAGATGAAATAATAGACGCCATTATTATAAAAAGAATAATTTTATAATTAATTGAATCAAATATTGTAGAAATCAAAGAGAACATAATTCCGATAAAAAGGGAAGCACCAATAAACGATATAAGATTCTCTTTGAATGGTGGTTTATTTTTCTCCTTTGATAAGAAATAAAGAACAACAAATTGAACTAATAAAATTGTGAAGATTAATATCGTATATAATATAGCTTGTTTTATCATTTATTTTCTTTTATCAATACCACTTTATATTATCACTTACATCTATAAAACCTGTATTCTGTTTCTGTAGAATCAAATAACTCCTACCAAGAGAATTCTCCCCATCTTTATGCAAAAAGCGCAAAGAATAAATAATCCTTTACGCTTTTGTATGTTTTTTTAGGCAGAGCATGACAAAATGAATCTTTTATGCTTGTCCTGTTGGTCCAAAGCCCATTGGAATTACTGGTCCTTGTGGTCCCTGATTGGGATCTACATTTTTAATGGGGCCATTCATAGCTTCGAACTTTTTAATATTATCCTGTAAAGCTAACATAAGCCTTTTAGCATGTTCTGGTGTTAAAATAATTCTCGATTTCACATCTGCTTTAGGTACACCCGGCATTACTCTCACAAAATCGACTACAAACTCCGAAGAAGAATGTGTAATCACCGCAAGGTTAGAGTAGGTTCCCTGAGCCACATCTTCTTTTAACTGTATATCAATTTGATTAGATTTTTTTTGATCACTCATCTTAAGTTCTTTATTAATTTTATAATTTGCTATAGGTAAAATTAGGAAATATATTTTGAAAATGACTTCTATTCTGAACAATAAAAAAGGGTGTCTCCAATGGAAACACCCTTTACTATATCGAATTCTGTTTTTAGAAATCTGATTTGTTCTCAAGAAGTTTTTCGTATTCTTCTTTAGCTCCAACAACAACATCTTTGTATTCTCTTAAACCTGTACCTGCAGGAATTAAGTGACCACAAATAACGTTCTCTTTCAAACCTTCCAATAAGTCTGTTTTACCACTAATAGCGGCTTCATTCAACACTTTGGTAGTTTCCTGGAACGATGCAGCTGAGATAAAACTCTTAGTTTGAAGAGCTGCTCTGGTAATACCTTGCAAAATCTGGGTAGATGTTGCAGAAATTGCCTCACGCGCTTCTACTAATTTCATATCTCTACGCTTTAAGATTGAATTAACATCTCTAAGCTTTCTTGCAGTAACAATCTGTCCAGCTTTCAATTCATCAGAATCACCAGCATCAACAACAACTTTCTTACCGAAAATTTCATCATTCTCGCGCATGAAAACCATCTTGTCGATAATCTGTTTTTCTAAGAATTTAGTATCACCCGGATCAGCAATAACTACTTTACGCATCATCTGACGAACGATAATCTCAAAGTGTTTATCGTTAATCTTCACACCTTGCATACGATATACATCCTGTACCTCGTTCACGATATATTCCTGAACTTTTGTAGGTCCTTTAATCGATAGAATATCGGCTGGTGTAGTAGCTCCTTCTGATAAAGGAGTTCCTGCTCTTACGTAGTCATTTTCCTGAACAAGAATCTGTTTTGAAAGAGGTACAAGGTACTTCTTAACATCTCCTGCTTTGGTAGTAACAACGATCTCACGATTACCACGTTTAATCTTACCAAAAGTAACCTCACCATCAATCTCAGAAACAACTGCAGGATTAGATGGATTACGAGCCTCAAATAATTCGGTAACACGAGGAAGACCCCCTGTAATATCACCTGCTTTACCAAGAGCTCTAGGAATTTTAACTACCGATTCACCCGAGGCAACCATCTCACCTTCGGCAACAGAAATATGTGCACCTACAGGTAAATTGTAAGATTTAAGAATTTCTCCTGAAGAATTTAAAATCTTAACACTTGGGTTTTTCGTTTTATCCTTAGATTCAACAATTACTTTTTCAGCAAAACCAGTCGCTTCATCAGATTCTTCTTTATAAGTAATACCTTCAATTAAATTCTCAAAAGTAACCTTACCAGAAAACTCAGTAACGATCATTGCATTATATGGATCCCATTCACAAATAAGATCACCCTTCTTAACATCCTGACCATCCTTAATATACAATTTAGATCCGTAAGGAATTGTATGGGTAGTCAATGTAATGTTTGTATTTTTATCAATAATACGCAATTCTGCCAATCGACCAATAACAACGTCGTACTTATCTCCTTCTTCAGGAGTATGCTCAACAGTTCTTAATTCTTCGAATTCAGCATAACCATTGTATTTAGACTCTACAGAGTTTTCAGCAGAAACGTTACCCGCGGTACCCCCTACGTGGAAGGTACGAAGAGTAAGCTGTGTACCCGGCTCACCAATAGACTGAGCTGCAATAACACCAACTGCCTCACCTTTTTGAACAGCCTTACCTGTTGCCAGGTTACGACCATAACATTTGGCACAAACACCTTGTTTCGATTCACATGTCAATACGGAACGAATCTCTACTCTCTCAATTGGAGAATTCTCAATTCTTTCAGCAATTTCTTCGGTAATCTCAACACCAGCTTCAACAATTAGTTCACCTGAGATAGGATCATATACATTGTGAACTGTAGTTCTACCTAGGATACGTTCGTAAAGAGAAGCCACAACTTCTTCCTGATTCTTAATAGCAGTTGCTGTTAAACCTCTTAGAGTACCACAATCTTGCTCATTAATAATAACATCCTGAGCAACATCAACCAAACGACGAGTTAAATAACCCGCATCAGCTGTTTTCAGTGCCGTATCTGCCAAACCTTTACGAGCACCGTGAGTAGAGATAAAGTACTCTAGTACCGATAGCCCTTCTTTAAAGTTCGAAAGAATTGGATTTTCAATAATCTGTCCACCTGTAGCACCCGATTTTTGAGGCTTAGCCATCAAACCACGCATACCACCTAACTGACGAATCTGCTCTCGAGAACCACGGGCTCCTGAATCAAGCATCATATATACGGAGTTGAAACCATCATTATCAGAGGTCAACTGAGTCATCAATGTTTGAGTTAAATTCGCATTTACATGTGTCCAGATATCAATAATCTGATTGTAACGTTCATTATTGGTAATGAAACCCATGTTGTAGTTATTCAACACTTCTTCTACCTGAGCATAACCATCAGCTACTAAAGATTCTTTTTCAACAGGAACCTTAACATCGGCAAGGTTAAACGAAAGTCCACCTTCGAATGCCTTACGATATCCTAAGTCTTTAATATCATCAAGGAATTGCGCACAAGCATCAACTCCACATTTTTTAAATACGTATCCAATAATATCACGAAGCGCTTTCTTAGTAATCAATTGATTTAAGAAACCTGCTTTTTTAGGAGTAAACTGATTTAAAATGATACGTCCAACAGTAGTCTCTAAAATAGTATCTACTAATTCGTCGTTTTCATTCAAATCTTTTACTTTAACCTTAATATTCGCATGTAGACTTACTGCTTTTTCATTAAAAGCAATCATAGCCTCTTCTGCTGAGTAAAAAATTAAACCTTCTCCTTTTGCACCTTTTCTTGGTTTGGTAATGTAATATAATCCCAATACCATATCCTGAGAAGGAACAGTTACCGGAGCACCATTAGCAGGATTCAAAATATTGTGAGAACACAACATTAACATTTGAGCTTCTAATACTGCTTCATTACCAAGTGGCAAGTGAACCGCCATTTGGTCACCATCGAAATCGGCATTAAAACCAGTACAAGCCAATGGATGCAAACGGATTGCCTTACCTTCGATCAATTTTGGCTGGAATGCCTGAATACCCAAACGGTGAAGAGTTGGAGCACGGTTAAGAAGAACCGGATGTCCTTTCAGTACATTTTCCAAAATATCCCAAACAACAGGGTCTTTTCTATCTACAATTTTCTTTGCAGATTTTACTGTCTTAACAATACCTCTCTCAATCAATTTACGAATAACAAAAGGCTTGTATAGCTCAGCTGCCATATCTTTTGGCAAACCACATTCGTGCATTTGTAAGTCTGGACCTACAACAATAACCGAACGAGCAGAATAGTCAACACGTTTACCCAACAAGTTTTGACGGAAACGACCTTGCTTTCCTTTCAATGAATCTGAAAGAGATTTTAAAGGGCGGTTATTTTCTGTCTTAACAGCATTTGATTTACGTGAATTATCGAATAATGAATCAACAGATTCCTGAAGCATACGTTTTTCATTACGCAAAATTACTTCCGGAGCTTTGATTTCTATTAATCTTTTTAAACGATTGTTACGAATAATAACTCTTCGATACAAATCATTCAAATCTGAAGTTGCAAAACGACCTCCATCCAATGGCACTAATGGGCGCAACTCTGGTGGAATTACAGGAACAACTTTTACAATCATCCATTCAGGACGATTGATTCCCTGTGAATCGCGGAAAGCCTCAACTACCTGAAGACGTTTTAATGCTTCATTTTTACGTTGCTGCGAAGTCTCAGTATTTGCTTTGTGACGCAAATCATAAGATAATGCATCAAGATCTAAACGACCTAGCAAACTGTACAAAGCATCTGCACCCATTTGTGCAATAAACTTATTCGGATCATCATCATCCAAATACTGATTCTCAGCAGGAAGCGCGTCAAGAATATCAAGATACTCTTCCTCGGTTAAGAAATCTAAGTATTTTATACCATCAGCAGATTTAATACCAGCATTAATTACTACATATCTTTCGTAATAAATGATAGAATCAAGCTTCTTGGTTGGTAATCCCAAAAGATAACCGATTTTATTAGGTAAGGATTTAAAATACCAAATGTGTGCTACTGGTACAACCAACTGAATGTGTCCCATGCGCTCTCGTCTAACCTTTTTCTCGGTTACCTCTACTCCACATCGGTCACAAACAATACCGCGATAGCGGATACGCTTATACTTACCACAATGACACTCATAATCTTTAACAGGACCGAAAATTCTTTCACAGAATAATCCGTCACGTTCCGGCTTATAAGTACGATAATTGATGGTTTCAGGCTTTAAAACTTCCCCACTGGATCTTTCTAAAATCTCTTCTGGAGAAGCAAGACTGATAGAGATTTTTGTAAAACTACTCTTTACTTGTTTATCTCTTCTGAATGCCATATGTTGAAAATTAGGAAATTAACAAAATAATTCAATAAAAGTGAATGCACGAAAATCGCACATTCACTTTATAATAAGGCTTATACTAATTTAACGCTCAAGCCAAGACCTCTCAATTCGTGTAATAACACATTTAGAGATTCCGGTATCCCCGGATTTGGCATAGGATCACCTTTAACAATTGATTCGTAAGCTTTCGCTCGACCAATAACGTCATCCGATTTAACGGTTAGGATTTCCTGTAGTATATGGGCCGCTCCGAATGCTTCAAGGGCCCAAACCTCCATCTCACCAAAACGTTGACCACCAAACTGAGCTTTACCTCCAAGAGGCTGCTGAGTGATCAAAGAATATGGTCCGATAGAACGAGCATGCATCTTGTCATCAACCATGTGACCCAGTTTCAGCATATAAATCACACCAACAGTAGCTGGCTGATCAAAACGCTCTCCTGTTCCACCATCGTGAAGATAAGCTTTACCAAATGCAGGTACACCTGCTTTATCGGTATAACTAGTTATCTCATCTAAGGATGCACCATCGAAAATTGGCGTTGCAAATTTTAATCCCAATTCCTGACCTGCCCATCCAAGAACAGTTTCAAAAACCTGTCCAAGGTTCATACGAGAAGGCACACCAAGTGGGTTCAAACAAATATCAACAGTTGTTCCGTCCTCAAGGAAAGGCATATCTTCGTCTCTAACAACTCTTGATACGATACCTTTATTACCGTGACGACCGGCCATTTTATCACCAATCTGCAATTTACGTTTTTTAGCAACGTAAACCTTCGCCATTTGAATAATACCCGCAGGCATTTCATCACCAATGGTTACATTATATTTTTTACGCTTATTTAAACTATCTAGTTCTTTGAACTTAATGATATAATTGTTTAAAAGCTTTTTAATGGTTTCATTCTTATCCTTGTCGGTAGTCCACTTATTAGGATCAATCTCCATATAATTGATATCCATAAGAAGTTTCTGAGTAAACTTAACTCCTTTAGGAATAATATCAACACTTAAGTAATCTTTAACACCCTGCGATGTTTTTCCATTAACAAGAATAAATAATTTATCAACCAAACGGTTTTTCAATTCTGCTAGCTGTCTTTGCAATTCCTCATCCAACTTAAGAATAAGTGGCTTATCAGATTGCTTAGATTTACGATCACGAATTGAACGAGAGAATAATTTCTTATTAATAATAACTCCGCGTAATGATGGAGAAGCTTTTAAAGAAGCATCCTTAACATCACCAGCTTTATCACCAAAAATAGCTCTCAATAATTTCTCTTCCGGAGATGGATCTGATTCACCTTTAGGAGTAATCTTACCAATTAGAATATCACCTGGTTCAACATTAGCACCAATTCTAATTAATCCATTTTCGTCCAAGTTACGAGTTGCCTCTTCACTAACATTCGGAATATCAGAAGTTAATTCTTCCATACCTCGTTTAGTATCACGAACTTCCAGTGTGTACTCATCAACGTGAACCGAAGTAAACACATCATCTTTAACAATACGCTCTGAAATTACAATAGCGTCCTCATAATTGTAACCTTTCCAAGGCATAAATGCCACTTTCAGGTTACGACCAAGAGCTAATTCTCCATCCTGAGTTCCATAACCATCGGTAAGTATCTGTCCTTTTACAACCTGTTGTCCTTTCGTAACAATTGGTTTAAGGTCCATCGTTGTACCCTGGTTAGTTTTACCATATTTTGGAAGATTATAAGTTTTTGAATCCCCTTCGAAACTTACAAATGCTTCTTCCTCTGATCTAACATACTTGATAACAATCTTAGTTGCATCTACAAATTCAACAACCCCTTCACCTTCTGCGGCAATCTGAGTTCTAGAATCCCGAACTAAATCACCTTCCAAACCTGTTCCAACGATAGGAGATTGAGGATTAATAACCGGTACAGCCTGACGCATCATGTTAGATCCCATCAACGCACGGTTAGCATCATCATGTTCAAGGAAAGGAATTAAAGAAGCAGCAATAGAGGCAATCTGGTTAGGAGCAACGTCCATCAACTCGATATTTTCAATTTCCTCAAATGGGAAATCACCATCTTTACGCGACTTGGCTTTTGCATTTACAAAAGTACCATCTTCGTTTAATGGTGCATTTGCCTGAGCAATAGTCAACCCCTCTTCTTCTTCAGCAGAAAGATACTTAACACCTTCTGATGATAAATCTACTTTACCTTCAACAACTTTACGATATGGAGTTTCGATAAAACCAAGATTATTGATTTTCGCAAATACACACAAAGAAGAAATCAAACCAATATTTGGTCCCTCTGGTGTCTCAATAGGACAAAGTCGTCCATAGTGAGTATAGTGAACATCTCGAACCTCAAAACCAGCTCTTTCTCTCGAAAGACCACCAGGTCCTAAAGCAGACATTCTACGTTTGTGTGTAATTTCAGCCAATGGATTCGTTTGGTCCATGAACTGAGACAAAGCATTCGTTCCAAAGAAAGAATTAATTACCGAAGAAAGTGTTTTGGAATTAATCAAATCAATAGGTGTAAACACCTCATTATCACGAACATTCATCCTCTCTCGGATAGTTCTAGCCATACGAGCCAAACCTACCCCAAATTGGGAATGAAGTTGCTCACCAACTGTACGAACACGTCTATTACTAAGGTGGTCAATATCATCCACATCAGTACGTGCATTTAACAATTTGATTAGATACTTGATAATTTCAATAATGTCTTCCTTAGTCAATACTTTGGTATCACCTGCAGTATTAAGACCAAGTTTTTTATTCAAACGATATCTACCAACATCGCCTAAATCATATCTCTTATCAGAAAAGAATAGTTTATCGATAACATCACGTGCTGTCGCCTCATCAGGTGGCTCAGAGTTTCGTAACTGACGATAAATGTGAAGAACTGCTTCTTTTTCGGAGTTACAAGGGTCTTTCTGCAAAGTATTATAAATAATTGCATAATCGGCCAAATTTTGTTCTTCTTTGTGAAGTAAAATTGTTTTTGCACCCGATTCTAGAATTTCTTCTATATGTTCTGGTTCGATTATTGTCTCACGATCAATAACAACCTCATTACGTTCGATTGACACAACCTCTCCCGTATCCTCGTCAACAAAGTCTTCAATCCATGACTTAAGAACACGAGCTGCAAGTTTTCTTCCAACGATTTTTTTCAAACCGGTTTTAGAAACTTTTATTTCATCTGCGAGATCGAAAATCTCAAGGATTTCCTTATCACTTTCGTACCCGATGGCACGAAGAAGAGTTGTTACAGGAAGTTTTTTCTTACGATCGATATATGCAAACATCACATTATTGATGTCAGTAGCAAATTCGATCCAGGAACCTTTGAAAGGAATAATTCTGGCAGAATATAACTTGGTTCCATTTGCGTGTACACTTTGCCCGAAGAATACACCAGGTGAACGGTGAAGCTGAGAAACAACTACACGTTCTGCTCCGTTAACTACAAAAGTACCTTTTTCGGTCATGTAAGGTACAGTTCCAAGATATACATCTTGAATAACTGTATCAAAATCTTCATGCTCCGGATCGGTACAGTAAAGTTTTAGTTTAGCTTTCAGTGGAACACTGTAAGTTAAACCTCTTTCAATACATTCTTCGATTGAGTAGCGGGGCGGATCAACAAAATAGTCGAGAAACTCCAGTACGAAGTTATTTCGTGTATCTGTAATTGGAAAATTCTCGCTAAATACCTTAAATAATCCTTCGTTCGTTCTTTTCTCAGGAGTAGTTTCCAGTTGAAAAAAGTCTTGAAAAGATTTTAATTGTACTTCCAAAAAATCAGGATATAATAACTGATTTTTGTTTGAAGTAAAACTAATTCTTTGACTAATAGTATTTGAAGACATTTACTTAAAATTAATTGAACCTAAACGATAATAAACAACAAAAAGGCTTAGAGTCCCGGTAAGGAACTCTAAACCAAAATAACCTTATATATAGGTTTTAGCGCTTCTATTTAAGTTCAACTTCAGCTCCAGCTTCTTCTAATTGTGCTTTTAGTGCCTCAGCTTCTTCCTTAGAAACTTTTTCTTTCAATGGAGCTGGTGCAGCATCAACTGCAGCCTTAGCTTCCTTAAGACCTAAACCAGTTAATTCTTTAACCAATTTTACTACAGCTAGTTTAGAACCACCAGCAGCTTTAAGAATTACGTCAAACTCTGTTTGCTCAGCAGCAGCATCAGCACCACCAGCAGCAGGTCCAGCAACAACTGCAGCAGCAGCAGCAGGCTCAATTCCGTATTCTTCTTTTAAGATCTCAGCTAACTCACTTACTTCCTTAACAGTCAAATTAACTAATTCTTCTGCAAACTTTTTTAAATCTGCCATTTTCCTTCAGTTTTTAAAATTTAATTTACTAATATATTACTCTTTTTCTGAAAGTGTTTTCACAACACCAGCTAGGATATTCTTTCCTGATTCCAATGAAGAAATAACATTCTTGATTGGTGATTGTAGCAATGCCACGATATCTCCAATAAGTTCTTCCTTAGACTTGATCGTTGTAAGAGCATCAAGCTCGTTATCACCAATATAAAGTGATTCTTCAACATAAGCCCCTTTCAGGATAGGTTTATCGTTTCCTTTACGGAATTCTTTGATAAGCTTAGCAGGAAGGTTACCTGTTTCTGTAAGCATAAGAGAGGTTGCTCCCTTAAGTACATCAGTTAACCCATCAAACTCACCTTCTGCTTTTTCCAAAGCGATTCTAAGAAGTGTGTTTTTTACTACAATCAACTTAATATCTTTTTCGAAACAAGCTCTACGAAGTGCAGAAGTGTCTTCCGCATTCATTTCTGAGATGTCTGTCAGATAAAAGTGATTTGAAGCATTGATTTCTTCCGTCAAGCTATCAATAATCTGAATTTTTTCTTCCCTTTTCATGATTACTAAGGTCTTGATTAAAAATTAAAATTAGTCAAGTGATTTTGGATCCAACTGGATACCAAGACTCATTGTGCTTGACAGGTAAACACTCTTCACATAAGTTCCTTTTGCTGCAGATGGTTTAAGCTTATTGATAATGCCAACAAATTCTTTAGCATTTTCTTTAATCTTATCTGCTTCAAAAGATACTTTACCGATCGATGAGTGAATAATACCATATTTATCGACCTTAAAATCAATCTTACCAGCTTTCACTTCGGCAACTGCTTTAGCAATATCCATTGTTACTGTACCGGATTTAGGATTTGGCATTAAACCACGAGGTCCTAAAACTCGGCCTAGAGCACCAACTTTCGCCATTACAGTAGGCATGGTGATGATAACATCAACATCAGTCCATCCACCTTTGATTTTGGTAACATAATCGTCAAGACCAACAAAGTCAGCACCTGCAGCTTTAGCTTCTTCTTCCTTATCAGGAGAACAAAGAACTAAAACACGAACATCTTTACCAGTACCATGAGGAAGAGTAACCACACCACGTACCATTTGGTTAGCTTTTCTTGGGTCAACTCCTAAGCGAATATCCATATCCACTGAGGCATCAAATTTGGTCGATGTAATCTCCTTAACCAATTTTGCTGCTTCATCGATAGAATATAGCTTATCAGTATCCACTTTTTCTGAAGCTAACTTTCTATTTTTTGTTAGTTTACCCATTTTAAGTGCAGTATTTTAAAATTATTGATTAAGCGGACTATCACCTGAAATTGTGATACCCATACTTCTTGCCGTACCAGCAACCATACTCATGGCGCTTTCAACTTCAAAAGCATTTAAATCTTTCATTTTCCCCTCTGCGATTCCTCGAACTTGATCCCAAGAAATAGAACCAACTTTTTTACGGTTTGGTTCAGGAGAGCCTGATTTTAATTTTGCAGCTTCTAAAATTTGTACAGCTACTGGAGGAGTTTTTGTAATAAAATCGAAAGAACTATCAGAATAAACAGTAATCACAACAGGGATTACTTTTCCAGCCTGATCTTGAGTTCTTGCATTAAATTGTTTACAAAAATCCATAATATTTACCCCTTTAGCACCTAATGCGGGTCCTACTGGGGGTGAAGGATTTGCAGCACCACCTTTGATCTGCAATTTAATTAATCCTGCAACTTCTTTAGCCATAGCTTTACTTTTCTAAAAGATTTAATTATTCTTTTTCTACTTGCATGAAACTTAATTCCAGAGGAGTCTTACGTCCGAAGATTTTAACCATTACTTTCAGTTTCTTCTTCTCAGAATTCACCTCTTCGATCACGCCAGTAAAACCATTAAATGGTCCATCAGTCACTTTTACCATCTCACCAACATAATAAGGAATACTAATTTCCTCATCTTTGCTAGCTAGTTCATCAACCTTACCCAATATGCGATTCACTTCTGACATACGCATAGGAGTAGGATCTCCGCCTTTGGTATCCCCCAGGAAGCCAATCACATTCGTAACATTACGAAGGATGTGAGGAATTTCTCCAACGAGTGCTGCTTCAATAAGAATATAACCAGGAAGAAAAATTCTTTCCTTACTAATTTTCTTACCGTTACGCACTTGAAACACTTTTTCGGTAGGAATGAGGACCTGTGACACATACTCCTGTAGACCAAGATTAGAAATTTCACTATCAATATATTCTTTGACTTTCTTTTCTTTTCCTCCTACAGTCCTCAGAACATACCATTTTCTATCAATTTCAGCCATCTTTTTCTAATAAGGAATTTAGTGTAACATACTGTATATAACATCCATCAAATTCTTGAACCCCAAATCCATTACGAAAATCGCAAGTGCAATAATAGTGGAAGCAATCATTACTACGATCGCACTATTTTGGAGTTCAGACCATGATGGCCATGATACTTTTTGAACTAGTTCTTTATAAACTTCTTCAATGTATATTTTTAGTTTCATAAGGCAAATTTGTCTTTGCACGGGAGGAGAGACTCGAACTCCCGACACCTGGTTTTGGAGACCAGTGCTCTACCAACTGAGCTACACCCGTCTATAAGAAGATTGATCCGATCTAACGGACCAATCTTATATATGTTCTAATTACTCAACAATTTCAGTAATTTGACCAGCACCTACTGTTCTACCACCTTCACGGATAGCGAAACGTAGACCTAAGTCACATGCAACTGGAGTAATCAATTCAACATTAATAGTAACGTTATCACCAGGCATAACCATTTCAACACCTTCTGGAAGAGTAATCTCACCAGTTACATCTAGAGTTCTGATATAGAACTGAGGACGGTATTTATTATGGAATGGAGTGTGACGTCCACCTTCTTCTTTTTTCAATACATAAACCTCAGCTTTAATCTTAGTATGAGGAGTAATAGTATTTGGGTGAGAAATAACCATACCACGCTTAATAGCAGCTTTATCGATACCTCTCAACAATAGACCAACATTATCACCTGCTTGACCTTCGTCCAAAATCTTACGGAACATCTCAACACCAGTGATTACAGATTTCATACCTTCAGCTCCAAGACCAATGATTTGAACTTCTTCACCTGTTTTAACGATACCAGTTTCGATACGACCTGTTGCAACAGTACCACGACCTGTAATAGAGAATACATCCTCAACTGGCATTAAGAAAGCCTTATCTACATCACGTGGAGGAAGTGGAATCCAAGTATCAACAGCTTCCATTAATTCCATGATTTTATCTTCCCACTCAGCTTCTCCGTTCAATCCACCTAGTGCAGAACCAGCGATGATAGGAGTGTTATCACCATCAAACTCATAAAAGTCTAACAATTCACGAACTTCCATCTCAACTAACTCAAGCATCTCTTCATCGTCAACCATGTCAACTTTGTTCAAGAAAACAACGATTCTAGGTACATTTACCTGACGAGCTAAAAGGATATGCTCGCGAGTCTGTGGCATAGGACCATCAGTTGCAGCACAAACCAAAATAGCACCATCCATCTGAGCAGCACCAGTTACCATATTCTTCACGTAATCCGCGTGACCTGGACAGTCAACGTGAGCGTAGTGACGGTTAGCAGTTTGGTATTCTACGTGAGCTGTATTAATAGTAATACCTCTCTCTTTCTCCTCAGGAGCATTATCGATAGAATCGAATGATTTTACTTCAGACAAACCTTTTTTCGCCAATACAGTAGTAATAGCAGCAGTCAAAGTAGTTTTACCGTGGTCAACGTGACCAATAGTACCGATATTTACGTGTGGTTTTGACCTGTCAAAATGTTCTTTAGCCATAACTCAATAAGTTAATTAATATTAGACAACAATTAAAAACAATACTTTAAAAATTCACGAGCCATTGATGAGATTTGAACTCATGACCTCTTCCTTACCAAGGAAGCGCTCTACCCCTGAGCTACAACGGCAACTAAACTTTTCTATGAGCGGGAAACGAGACTCAAACTCGCGACCCTCAGCTTGGAAGGCTGATGCTCTATCAACTGAGCTATTCCCGCATAAAAGAAATATCTTTATTCCTTTTTCATTAAAAGTGGGGAGAGCAGGATTCGAACCTACGAAGACGAAGTCAGCGGAGTTACAGTCCGCCCCAGTTGGCCACTTTGGTATCTCCCCAAATATATTTTAAACAGAGCCGATGGAGGGACTCGAACCCACGACCTGCTGATTACAAATCAGCTGCTCTAGCCAGCTGAGCTACATCGGCAAAATGCAAACCACTTATTTAACAGGATCTATTTTTCCCTAAAAATGGTTTGCAAATGTAAATATATTTTAATCTTATCACAAAATAATTATGCATTTTTTACAATTATTTTGCACGAAGCTTCTCTTTGTGTTTCACAACCTGTTTTCGCAGTGCCTCAACAGCTAAATCTGTAGACTCTTCAAATGTCTTACTTTGCTTTTTAGCAAAGAACTCACCACCTTTTGCTTCAAGACTGATTTCAACAACTTTATTTTCTGTATTGGCTGACTTTTCTACCCTAAGAAAAACCTGAGCTCCAGATACATCATCATTTAGCTTCATAATCTTACCTAGCTTATTTTCTATAAAATCTTCCAGCTTAACATCGGCAACAAAGCCTATTGATTGAATGTTTATATTCATATTTATTCCTCCAAAATTTATGCTCTTGGATGAGCTTGTTTATATATATTATTTAAACGTTCGAAAGAAGTATGAGTATAAATCTGCGTAGCAGAAAGATTAGAATGTCCCAACAATTCTTTTACAGCATTTAACTCTGCACCATTATTTAATAAATGAGTTGCAAAAGTATGACGCAAAACATGCGGACTTCGCTTGGTCATTGTTGTAATTTTAGATAAATGTTTAACCACTATCCTATACAACAATTTTTCGTAAACAGGCACCCCCTTTTTAGTTACAAAAAGAAAATCACTCCCGTCATCAAAAGTTTTTTGTTTTACATCTAAATACTTATCGAGTAATTTCTCTAAACTTTTGTTTGTCGGAATGATCCTTTCCTTATTTCTTTTTCCTAATACTTTAACTGAAGACGTTCCGCGATCAAAACTTGATTCTTTTAAGTTCATCAACTCAGACAATCTCATCCCAGTTTGATAAAATAGCTCTAACACCAATTGATCTCGCACACCTTCATAACCACTTCCAAAATCAATCTCCCTTAATAGCTGCATTGAATCTTCAGCTAAAAACCCAGGAAGTTTTCTCCCTTGACGCGGACCAACAACACGATCCATTGGATTCGTATCAATTTTTGCTTCGCGCAATAAAAACTTAAAAAAAGATTTTAAAGTGGATAATTTTCTATTCACAGTACGTGAACTATTTCCTTCATTCATCAAGAAAACAACCCATTTCCTCACATCCTTAAAACACACCTTCTCAACCTGACATTCACTCACACTTTTTAATAAGAAATCAAAAAATTGAGTCAAATCACAATCGTAAGACAAAACAGTATGTTCTGAATATCGTTTTTCGTATTGTAAATAAGATAGAAAAGATTCCTTAAAACTCATACATCTGGAATATTTATCCTTATTCTATAGGATAAACTAAGATACAAAAAATTAAGACATCAAGGAATTAATCTAAAAGAAAATCAATCTTCAGCTTGTTGCATTTGCTGAACGTAAATTGCGTGTAATTTCTCTTCTCTTCTTTTGATAGATGGTTTTTTATAAACCTGTCTTCCTCTAAGCTCTTTGATTACACCAGTTTTCTCAAATTTTCTTTTAAACTTCTTTAAGGCTCTTTCAATATTTTCGCCTTCTTTCATAGGAATAACAATCATAATTTTCTCCTTTAATATTTATGTTTTTCTAAGTGAGCCGCAAATTTATCAATTCAATCAGTATTATTCAAATTTATTTGAATAAAAGTATCGAAAATATCTTCTTCTTATGAAATCATGTAAAATTGTTAGTTTCTGCAAACTACAAAATATCCAATATTTTCTTGGCTAAAAATCTATTTTCTATTCAATCGAAAGATAAGGACGTAATTTAAAGTAAAGCGAATCGCCAATTAGATTATTGGTTTTCAACTCACTGACCACTCTGATCCCGCCAGTTTTTTGACGATAACGTATTATATCAACAGCAGTCCTTCTACTTATATATGGATGTTGATATAGTTTCTCGCTATTCACAAAACTAAGTCTAATTTTTATAATTTGAGTAGTATCAACTGTAAGTAATTCTATAATCTTACCATATTTATCTTTTGAAACACCATAAACTTCCAGCAATTGTTTTTTTTGCACAAAACCACCAAGCATATTTCTATATTTAATTATGCGTTTTGACAATACAGAACCTATTCCTGGTAAGCTTTTTAATTCTGTTGTATCACAATTATTCAAATTAATTGGCCTCTTTACTCTTACATATTTAGCGGCACCCTGTTTGGGGATTTTAATGTATGGAATAAGTTTAGCTAACACAAGGGTATCAAAACCATATATCCTTTTTAAATCATTCTTGCTATTAAATTCGCCACCAGCTTTAATGTAATTCTGAATTCTATTTGCAATCCTATTATCCACACCTAAACTGTCCCAGCCAGAAATTGACAGCTCATTAGGATTAAAAGCGAATAAATAGGTTTTTCTCTTTTTAGCTTCTTGTTCTTCTATTTTCCTTTTAGCAATACGCTTAATTTGAATAAATGCTTTAAGCCGATTATAATCATCTTTTGTGATCCCATATATTTTTTGAAGATCGCTTTTATTTTTAATGCGTCCTCCAAAACTTCTATATTTCTTGAGGTTTTTTATTTGAAATTCTTTAAAGCCTAATTTACGAAGTTGTTCTTCGCTAGCTGTATTAGGATCAAATTTAAAATATTTGACTTCATTTTTACGATCGCTACGCCCTTCAAAACCCTTTATCATTTTTTGAAATTCGGCTTGTTTTTCCTCATCAAAAACAATTTCCTCTCCATTATCAGATTTTAAAAAGACAGGTACTATATAAATGCCAACTAACAAAATCAAAAGAAGTAGAATACCTCTTTTTTCGGCGGTTGAATATGTAAAATATTCTTTTATATTCTTTCTTAACGACATAAATTAAATAAGGCTATTAAAATAACTCTTATTAATATTATAAAAAAGAACAGGATTAAGCAAAATTAATTATACCTATACCATTTAAGAATACAATTGCAATTGCTACAGGAGCTACATAACGAATAAGAAATATAAAAACAGATAATAGATATTTTACTACTACCGAACCTTTTGAAAGTTCCTCCTTAACCTTATCCTTACCAAGATACCATCCTACAAATAAAGATATAAACAATCCCCCAAGAGGAAGTAACATGTTCGCAGAAACCCAATCGAGCAAATCGAAAAAATTCAAATCAAACAATTTATGCTCCTCAAGAATTCCCATTGATAAGGAACAGAAAATTCCTATGATTGAAATTATAACGGTACTAATAATTGTGGCAAGCTTTCTTTGTATTTTAAGTTCTTCTTTAAAGTAAGCAACAACCACCTCAAGAATAGAAATAGATGACGTTAATGCCGCTACCGTAAGTAGAAGAAAAAACAAAATAGAAAAAAAGAAGCCTCCTGGCATTTGCTGAAACACATTTGGTAAAGTAATAAAAACCAGTCCTGGACCACTACTTGGTTCAATACCAAAAGCAAAAACTGCAGGAAATATTGCTACACCAGCCAAAATAGCTATTAATGTATCAGCAACAGTAACTTGTACTGCTGTTTTTGCAAGATTATTACTACTATCGATATAAGCTCCATAAGTTACAAGTGTACCCATACCAAGACTTAAAGAGAAAAAAGCATGTCCCAATGCACTTAGTACACCTTCTGCAGTTAATTTTGAAAAATCAGGATGGAACAAAAACTTTAACCCCTCTCCTGCTCCATCCAATGTAATGGCTCTAATATCAAGAACTATAATTAATACAACTAACAATGGCATTAAAATTTTAGCATATTTTTCAATTCCATCTTTAATACCAACACCAACAATTGCCATTGTTAGAATCATAAAAAGCAATTGATAAATAACTGGCGTAAAAGGAGCCTGAATAAAATTAGTAAACATTAAAGACAGCTCAGTAGGATTTTTTTCCATAAAACTTCCCGAGCATGCTTTTACTACATAATCAATGCTCCAACCAGCAACAACCCCATAAAAAGCTAAAATCATTCCTGCAGCAGCAAGTCCGAGCAATCCAACTAATTTCCATGGAGAATTGGGAGCTAAGGATTTGTATGCACCAAAAATATTACTCCCGGATTTTCTACCAATAATAAATTCTGATAACATTACGGGTAAACCAATAAGAACTATAAACCCAAGATAGACAAATAAAAAAGCTGCTCCTCCATACACACCAGTAATATAGGGGAATTTCCATATATTACCTAAACCAACTGCCGACCCTGCCGCAGCAGCAATCACTCCAAATTTACTTGTAAACACTTCCCTTTTTAGTGAGGATACTTCAGACATACAAAATGATATTCATTATAAATTAGGGTAAATTCAAATTTGCGAATTTTAAGTTCTAAATCCTAAACTCATTCTTTTTTTAGAACTACTCCAAACAAAAAAAGCCTGGATAAACTCCAGGCTCTTGTATATATTTTAGAATGATTAGTTACGATCAACAGCATTTAAATCATTAAATGCTTTAACCAAACGATCTTTCATAGAAACCTCACCGGCACGCAACCAAACACGAGGATCATAGAATTTTTTATTTGGCTTATCGTCTCCATCAGGATTACCAATTTGACCTTGAAGATAGTCGTGATTTTTAGCTTCAAATTCACGAATTCCATTCCAGCAAGCCCACTGAGTATCTGTATCGATATTCATTTTAATCACACCATAAGAAATTGCTTCACGAATTTCTTCAAGACTTGAACCTGAACCTCCGTGGAAAACAAAATCAACAGTATTTTTAGCAACTGAATATTTATCAGAAATAAACGACTGAGAATTTAATAAGATTTTTGGGGTTAACACAACATTACCTGGTTTGTAAACACCATGTACATTACCAAATGAAGCTGCAATTGTAAAACGAGAAGAAACTTTTAATAATGTTTCATAAGCTAAAGCCACATCTTCTGGTTGTGTATACAATAGTGAGTTATCCATATCTGAATTATCAACACCATCTTCTTCACCTCCGGTACAACCTAATTCAATTTCAAGAGTCATACCCAATTTGTCCATACGCTCAAGGTATTTTGCACATGTATCGATATTTTCTTCAAGAGTTTCCTCTGATAGATCTAACATGTGAGAACTGAACAATGGTTTTCCTTTTTGTGCGAAATACTCTTCCCCAGCAGTTAACAAACCGTCGATCCAAGGTAATAATTTTTTCGCAGCATGATCAGTGTGTAAAATTACTGGAATTCCGTAATGTTCTGCTACTGTGTGCACATATTTCGCTCCTGCAATAGCTCCAATAATCGCTCCAGCCTGACCTTCAGCTTTAATACCTTTGCCTGCAAAAAAAGATGCTCCACCATTCGAGAATTGAATAATAATTGGAGAATTTACTTCTTTAGCAGCTTCAAGAGCAGCGTTAATTGAGTTTGTTCCTACAACGTTTACCGCAGGAATTGCAAAACCTTCTTCTTTAGCAACCTGAAATAATTTTTGTACATCATCACCAGTTACCACACCTGGCTTAACAACATCTAATACTCGTTTCATAATAATATAATTTATCGGATAGTTCTTAAAAAATTGTCGGAAAGTTCAATTTCACCACGAAGTTAAAAAGAAATAATCTATTTTACACCGTTTTGGTTAGAAGAAAATTATGCAAACGAATGAAATCTAGAAAGGATAACCAATACCAATATTAAAAGTTAGCTGATTGAATTTAAATGGTCGATTTGCAATAATCCATCTTTTATTCTCGGCCAAGGACGGATCGCGCAATTTTAATCCAAGATCAATTCGAAATAAAATAAAGTTTAAATCAACACGAGTTCCAAATCCTGTTCCCAAAGCAACTTCCTTATAAAATTTATTAAACTGAAAGTCTGCTCCAGCCCGGTTGTCTTTTTCTGATATAACCCAAATATTTCCCGCATCAACAAATAAAGCACCTTCTAAAGCCCAAAATAATTTAAATCTATACTCAAGGTTTGCTTCTAATTTTAAATCTGCCGTGTTATTAGGGTATGTTGCATCCTCGTCAACATAAGAACCCGGACCTAATGATCGAACTTGCCAGGCTCTAATACCATTTGCTCCACCAGAGAAATAACTCTTTTCAAAAGGCAAAACTTTTAAATTTCCATAAGGATAACCCAAACCAAGAAAGAGTCGATACACCATTGTATTGGCCTTATTAATATGATGGTTAAATCGATATTCAATATCACTTTTTAAATATTGAGCATATCTTATCCCTAAAAAATCATGATAAGTTCCTTCTATATTTCCTTCTGAATCGTAATCGTTTTTTGTCGATCTACCCAAAATATTATCTATTGCTTTTAATGTATTTCCGGCAAACTCGAAATTAAATTTCAGATAATTATAATTTCTTGGAATATTGATATTCTGATCATTATAAGTCAAAGAGTATCTTGTTGTTGCGATAACATGATCAGTAAATGAATTTTCGATGTACAAATTATCAATATCTTCGAGAAAATCTTCACTTAAATTTTTCACATCAATAAAATTGAGTTCTATTAAATTAAAGTTATGCCTAATATATTTGGAAGATTTCCAATTATATCCGAAACTCGCATCGGCAATTGTTCTGGTATAATCGGGACGTTTTTGATAATTATATGACAAGGAAAAAACAGTTCTTGGATTGTATGACTTCCTAAACTCTTCGGCATCAAAAAAGGGAAGTAAAAATTTAGGTATACTCAATTTAGATACCACTCCATATTCCGATGAATTAAAATCGGTTTGTTCTGATGACTTAACCGTTTCTCTGGCTGTGGAAAATTGGATATCCAAAATCTCTGCACCTCCAAATAAATTTTTGTGCTGATAATTTAAATTACCTGCAAACCCAATATTTCCAGAAGAATTAGTCCCTTCCAATTCAAACGAATAATATTGCAAATTATGAGGTGTTAGTTGAATTCTACAATTCAGCTGTCCAAAATCATTTGTTGATTTAGCCTGATCTTCCTCAAACTTAATATTTAAAAATTTAAATTGATTAAGCGTTTGTAATCTATTATAGGTTTGCTCTACGGAAGTTAAATTATACAAATCATTCTTTTTTATCAGAACCGAAGACAATAAAACCTCAGGTTTTATATTCAATGTGTTTCTATAAATAAAATCAACTCCTTCGTAACTTAAAGTATCCAATTGTTTAAAATACGAAGAATCGTTCATCAATATCATTTTAGGATCATACTCTGTAAAAATCTCTATCTGATTAATTTTATATTTTTTAATTGCCTTTTGGGACTTAGGGATTTTTAGTCCCACAAACACATCCATTTGCTGTGCCTTATTGGTACTATCCATCATAAAGTGAATATACTCGCGAGAAAAATTAAAATATCCCTGATTTTTTAAGGACTTAAAAATTCTCATTCTCTCTTCGCTAAGAATATCTGAGTCTACCTTTGCTCCCGATTTTACTTTAGAGTCTGGTTTATCATTAGCTATATAATTTCTAATCATCGATGAATCTGCCATTTCCTCATTTCTTTGCTGGGTAGTTAGAAAATTATAAGGCAGTTCATTTGGTCTGCGATAAACATTTCGATAGCGATACGGTTTATTGGCAGTAACTGAATAATAGACTTTGGCTTTTTTCTTTCTAAAAACAACAGAATCTTTAACTACGGCATTGTAGTATCCTTTTTTTCGCAGATATATCTTTAACTGGGTAAGTGATCTTTGCGTTTGAAAGTCTTCATAAACTATTGGCACCTCCCCAATTCTGCGTAACCATTTGTTAAATCCTTTCGCTTCATTTTTCCCAGACAAATTATACAATCCCAAATGGAATCTCCACATTCCTAAAATTTTCAAATTAGGTTTCTGTTTTATATTTTTTTTCAAATCACTTATCGCAATCGTATTATCATCTGATTTTACAATCACCTTGTTTAACAGATACTCATTTTCGCCAACATATTTTGTGGTAGAACACGAAGCTATGCTAAGAAGCAAGCTTAGCAAAAAAATAAAAATCGGGAAATTATAACTACTTTTGTATTTTAAATATGGTTTCAAGAATATTGAAAGTATTTTCGGTTTAAAAATATGACAAAGATACTTAACTTCAATGATATATTCTTGACACAAGAGAGCTTTTCACTTACAATTTTCAAATAATTTATCGTGCTGTCTAAAAATCAAATCAAGTTAATAAGCAGTTTACAGAAGAAAAAATACAGAGACCAACATCAACTCTTTATTGCGGAAGGAGATAAATTGGTTACTGATTTACTACACTCAGGCACAAAAGCTGCCTATTTAATCTACTCTAAGGATTGGAAAAATCAATATACTACAGCACATTTAAATTCTATTGAAAATAGAATAGAAACTGACAATTCTCAGTTAAAAAAAATTAGCGCACTAAAAAATCCGGCTCCAGTACTTGGAGTTTTTAAAATCCCTAGCTTCGATATAGATTCCAAACTGGTATCATCTTCTTTGTCTATTGTTTTAGATGATATTCAAGATCCGGGAAACCTAGGAACGATAATTAGAATAGCCGATTGGTTTGGAATTAAGAATATATTTTGTTCTCCCAATACTGTAGATCTATACAATCCGAAAGTGATACAAGCTACCATGGGTGCAATTTCAAGAATTAAATTAACCTATACTCCTATTGAACAGTTAATTAACAAATACAAAGCCGATAATTTCCCCATATACGGAACCTTTTTGGAGGGTGAGACCATTTATCAATCAGATCTGCAAAGCAAAGGATTTATTATTATGGGCAATGAAGGAAAGGGAATATCCGAAGATATTGAAAAATACGTTAGCCATAAATTATTTATTCCCAATTTCCCGATCGGTGAATCCACATCCGAATCCTTAAATGTATCAGTTGCCTGTTCGATTATATGCTCTGAATTTAGAAGACGGGAATTTTAATTGTCCTGCTCTGGATTTAAAAACCTATTTACAGCTTCGGCACATTGTTCTCCATCGATGGCTGCCGAAACAATACCACCAGCATAACCAGCACCCTCGCCACAAGGAAATAAACCTGATATTTTTGTATGCAAAAAACTAAATCGATCACGAGGAATTCGCACTGGTGATGAAGTTCTTGATTCTACACCCAATATTATGGCTTCATTGGTTAAAAAGCCTTTCGATTTTCGCCCGAATGCTTTAAAACCTTCCTGCAATCGAAAACAAATATGTGAAGGCAACCATTTATGCAATTCCGATGAAACAACACCTGGATGGTAGGATGTTTTTGGCAAGGATTCACTTTTTTTACCCTCAACAAAATCTTTCATTCGCTGGGCAGGAGCTTTAAGAGAACTACCTCCCTCTATAAAAGCCTGTTTTTCCAAATCTTCTTGAAATTTCATCCCTGCTAGTGGGCCAAACTTAGAATACTCATTAAGATCTTCGGTATGAATTTCAACTGCCATTCCTGAATTCGCAAAAGCTGTATTTCTATTCGACGATGACATGCCATTTACCACTTGTTGATGATCGCCGGTGGCTGCCGGTACAATAACTCCTCCAGGACACATACAAAAAGAATAAACACCTCTTCCTTCAATTTGTTGTACAAAACTATAGCTTGCTGCAGGCAAATACTTCCCTCGTCCATTAGGGTTATGATATTGTATTTGATCAATTAATTCCTGTGAATGTTCAATTCTAACTCCCATAGCAAAAGATTTAGCTTCAATATCAACACCTATATCATTTAGCTTTCGGTATACATCTCTTGCCGAATGACCTGTTGCTAATATTACCGACTCCCCTGTTATGATCTTGCCCGATTGCAAACGAACACCTATTATCTTTTCGTTTTCCAAAATATAATCGACTACCTTACTGGAAAAATGAACTTCACCACCAGCTTTTAAAATGCTTTTACGCATATTAACTATTACCTTAGGCAAAACATCGGTTCCAATATGCGGATGTGCGTCAAAAAGAATCTCATCTTGCGCACCATGATAATGCAAAACATTCAGCACTTTTTTTAGGTTCCCTCTTTTCTTCGATCGAGTATATAATTTACCGTCGGAGAATGTTCCTGCTCCCCCTTCGCCAAAAGAATAATTCGATTCCGGATCAACCTTACGAGTTCGATGAAGCTGCCCAAGATCTTTTTTTCTATCCTCGACACTTTTTCCCCGTTCCAAGACAATAGGACAAAAACCCAGCTCTATTAGTCGAAGCGCAGCAAACAAACCTGCTGGTCCGGCTCCAACAACAATTATCTTTTTCTTATTTTTTATATTTTGATACACAAAATCTTCTTCTTTCGAAGCTGGCATTGCCTCATCAACGGCTATTTTAAACCTTAAATTAATTTTGATATTTCTTCTGCGCGCATCGATCGATTTTCTAAGAATTTTAATCGCCTTAATTCTTTCATCCTTCACTTTTAATTTATTAGCTAATAATGGCTTATAAAAAATTTCATCAGAAGCCTCTTTCGGACTCAAAACAATATCAATCTCAGTAATCATCTTTAGGAAAAATTAAATATCAGGTATTTCTATTCAAAGTGAAAAGAAAGAGTAATAACTTTAGAATTCATGCCTCTAATGGCATCTGTATAACCTTCGTAACCGGGATTATCCACATCATAATTATGATTTAAGATATCTCTTAATCCGATGGCAAATTTTAGTTCTGTTGCCAATTTAAAATAGGGCAGGTAAAAATCAACTCCCGCCCCCAACTCTAAATAAAAATCACTAGTATTTAAACGTACTAACATATTATTATCCGGATCAAGTGCATCTTGCGACTGCACATCTATTTTATAGCTGGCACCTCCAATTAAATACGGACGATAATTATTTAATCTACGTGCCCGATATTTCAGCATAAGAGGCAAGTTAACCAAAACAGACTCGACAGTAACCTCTTCTTCAGGTAAATTAGAATATTTAATTGTTCGTTCTCCAAACTCTAGCCCAGGTAAAAACCGTAAAGACCAGTTTTCATGTAAACGAAGGTCGGATACAATTCCAACAGAAAATCCCGGAGAAAAAGTAACTTGTTCTGCTCTGGCATCTGTTCTACCAGAGTTATACAAAGCAAAATCCATATTATTTATAGCCAAAGTAAAACCAAAATGTAACCATTTCTGATCAACTTTCTGATAATTCAAGATACTTTCAGGTTTATATCTACTTTGAGAAAAGACAGATGTCAAACTAAGTAAGCACAATAATATTAAGAGTATTTTCTTCAAACTGGAGATTTTAATTTTATATAATAACCCAAAAAGGTAAATTTTATTGCCCTGATTTTGTTCCCACATAAATTGAGGCAATACCAAAACTCAATTTAATTTGTCTGGTTTCTATAAAACCACATCTTTCATATATCTTTAGGAATGCCTCTCCATCGGGAAATGCATCTACCGACTCGGGCAAATAAGTATATGCCGAAGCATCTTTAGAAACCATTTTACCCCAGAATGGGAGAATTTTAAAAAAGTAAAAATTATATATCTGCTTAACAGGAAAATTACGAGGCTTTGAAAATTCAAGAACAACAACTTTTCCTCCTGGCCGAACCACTCTGTTCATTTCTTGTAATCCTTTTTCAAGATTCTCGAAATTACGCACTCCAAAAGCTACAGTAATTGCATCGAAAGAATTGTCTTCAAACTGAATATTTTCAGAATCACCTTCGAACAATTCAATTTTATGTGAAAGATTTTTTTTTGCTATTTTTTTTCTTCCTACGGCTAACATTTCCGTAGAAATATCAATCCCAATTACTTTATCGGGATTTAATTTTAGATTGGCTAAAGCAAAATCTCCTGTTCCAGTAGCAATATCTAAAATTTGTTTAGGCTGCAAGGGCTTTAATAATTTGACAGCCTTTCTTCTCCATAATTTATCAATTCCCATAGAAAGCAGATGGTTTAACAAATCGTACTTTCGGGCTATATTATTGAACATCAAGGCCACTTGAGCCTTTTTTCCTTTATCTAAATCTTTATATGGGTTTACCACGGATAAATTTTAAATAGTTTCTAAAAAAATATGCGATCGCGAAAAGTATATCCACGAGCGCACAAATATAATGAATGAAAAACAAAGAACTAGTAAAACAGCTTCTTGTTCTATCTATTAATGTGTAATTTAAAACAATTAGCCTACTGTATTATTTCGATATATCTTCTTGTACTCATCTATATATCCATAAGATATATCGTCAATTCTAAGCTCTCTTTTTGTTACATGTCCTAAAGTTGAAAAAGATAATCCACTCTCCATCATCACATCCACAAAATCATCTTCATTTTCCATAGAAACCGACACAACAACTCTTCCCTGAGATTCTCCAAACAAAAACGCATCTTTCCGAATTTCGGCAGGCGATGTAATATCAAAACCTAATCCCAATGGCATCGCCGACTCTATCAAGTTAAAAAACAAACCTCCTCGTTCAACACTATGCGCAGAACTAATTAATTTTGAATTTATTAACTTTTCAATTATTGTATTGATCTCCTTTTCTTCTTCTATGTTAAAAGAAGGAATTCCTACTTCACACTTATTATGGTAAGAATTTAAATACTCCGATCCGGCTATATCATTTCTGGATTTCCCAACGATAAAAATCATATCTCCTTTATTTCTATATATGTAAGACATATGATTTTCCTTTTTAGGTACAATTCCCATCATAGCAATTACAGGAGTAGGGTTAATAGCTTTTCTCTGTCCAAGAACCGAACTTTCGTTATAAAAACTCACATTTCCGCCAACAACCGGAATATCAAACACCTTACTTGCTGTTGCTATTCCGTTTACGGTTTCAACAAATTGTGAATAAATATTTTCCTCTAATGGACTTCCAAAATTCAAGCAATCGTTTAAAGCTAATGGTTTAGCTCCTGAACAAACAATTCTACGAACTGCTCTTGCTACATTAATTTGCGCCCCTATATTTGGGTCATTATAAGAATAAATTGAATTTCCCGATGCAGTAAAGCATAAGATTTTATCCTCCGATCCTAAACTTGTAATTTGAGCATCGGAAGGAGAATTTTGTCTATCTTCCATACATCCCTGTAAATATTCTTTTACAACAAGATTAGGATTATTAACCATTTTGTTAATCACTTTCCAGTAATTATCTGGCTCTGGTATATTCTCTATGTAATCAATACTTGTTTCTTTTTTTTCAGTATAAAACTTCCTGTCCGTTTGAGGAGCACCAAATCCCATTATTAAATCTCTGCTTACAATTTCGGCTATAAGCTCCGAGTTTTCGAATATTCTGATATTTTTATTATTGGTAACAGATCCAATTTCTTCGCATAAAATATTTTTTTTCTCAAACACTTCTTTAAGCTCATGTTTTTTTTCTTTTTCTACCACTAGCATAAGCCTCTCTTGTGTACGAGATAGTAACACTTGCTCAATACTCATTCCCTCCTGGCTTAAAGGAATATTATTTAAATTAATATCGACACCCGTTTTTGCATTAGCACTAATAATAGAACAAGAACTAATAACACCAGCCATATCCATATTTTCGACACGCACAAGAGCATCTTTCTGATTAAGTTCCAAAACTGCCTCTATTAATAAGTTCCCTAAAACCGGATTACCTTTTGGTATGGAAAAACTTTCATCTTGACCGTAAACTCCTTCGGAACCAGTAGGATTTCCGACTATAAAAATGGATTGTCCAGCTTCAAGCTTACGCTTATACAACAACTTCTCTTTGTGTATTAAGCCTGCAATCATAACATTAACTAGTGGATTTGTATCGTAGGATGCGTTATAAAACACTTCGCTTCCAATTGCTTCGGCCTGAACTTTTTGGGAATAATCATGAATCCCTTTTGTTATTTCATCCATCAACCATTTTGTTCTATCTAAAGATGCATCACCAAATCGCAAAGAACTTAGTACCACCATAGGTTTTGCACCTAAAGAAATAACATCTCTGCACACATCACCAACACAAGTTGCAGCCCCTTGGTAAGGATCAATTCCTGATGGATGATTATGAGTTCCCATTTTAAACACACAATACTCATCATTCCCCAGATCAACAACTCCGGCACTCGATTCTCTAGCGCCGGAAATTATATTTTCTCCTTTATTAGGCAGAATATTAATCCATTTCGATGAACTTTTATAAGCAATATTCTCGGACCACAAGACCGCGTAGATTTTTAATTCCAACAGGTTTGGAGTGCGTCCCAGATTTTCTGTTATTTTAGTATATAAATCTCTATTAATTCCTATGTCTTCTGCTAATTGAATTGAAACATCTTGATTTTCCATAGTGCAAAATTTATGGTGATGAATAATTTAAATTTAAAAAAAATAAGATAGGAACACGAATTATCACCTTAGTTTTTACCTTTACTAGGTAAATTTATTAGGTGTAAAAAGAAATAAACTAAGAATAACAATATATTAATAATCACAATTAATAAAATGAATAAGATAGCCTTTATAACAGGAGCAACTGCTGGTATTGGAGAAGCTTGTGCCATTAAACTTGCTAAAAATGGATTTGACCTTATCATATCGGGCCGAAGACAGGAAAAACTTCTTCAATTGGAAGAAAAATTAATTTCAGAAAACCAATGCAAAGTGCATAGTCTGGCTTTAGATGTTAGAAATCAGAACGAAGTAAATAGTAAAATTGAATCACTACCTAAGCAATGGAAAAACATTGATTTACTTGTGAATAATGCTGGTTTGGCAGTAGGTGTGTCTGCATTACAAGATGGCATTACTGATGATTGGGAAAGAATGATTGATACTAACATTAAAGGATTATTATATATCACTCGTGCAATTAGTCCGTTAATGATATCAAGAAAACAGGGACATATTATTAACATCACCTCAATTGCAGGAAAAGAAGTATATCCTGGTGGTAATGTATATTGTGCTACCAAGCATGCAGCCGATGCCTTAACCAAAGGAATGAGAATTGACATGCTGCCTCACAACATTAAAGTTTCGTCTATTGCACCTGGAATGGTTGAAACGGAATTTTCAATTGTAAGATTTAAAGGAGATGAAAAAAAAGCAGATCAAGTTTACGATGGTTTTATTCCGTTAGGTGCCGAAGATATAGCAGAAACACTTTATTTTATTGCAAGTCGTCCTGCACATGTTAACATAAATGATGTTTTAATAATGCCAACAGCTCAAGCATCGGCCCGTGATGTAAACAAACAATAATAAATTAACAATTTATATTTTGGCTTATCAGGATCTTTGGGTTTAGATAAGCCATAATTTTCAACTTTTACCAAAAATAAATCTAAAATATCATTACCAGATTTATTTAATAAATGATTTAAGTTTGCTGATCAGCAATTCCCGCTTAATAGGTTTTGAAATGTAATCATCGCAGCCAAAATCCAACACCTTATTTTTATCGCCATTCATAGCATAAGCAGTTTGAGCAATAATGGGTAAATTGGGCCTGAATTTCTTTATTTCAATGGTTGCTTCCATGCCATCAACCTCCGGCATTCTCATATCCATTAAAATTAAATCAATTTCTTTAATTTCTTTACAGATACGGATTGCTTCGGCTCCATTTTCAGCCCTAATTACTTTATATTTACTTCTTTTTAGTATGGCTTCGATAAGACGATAATTTGAAATCTCATCTTCGGCAACTAGTATCGTTGAATATTCTTTATCTTCTTTTTTCACTTCCTCTTGTTCTATGGACTCTTTAGAGAGAATACAGTCTAAAATTAATGTGAAAGTTGATCCACTATTGGGTTCAGACTCCACCTCAATTTTTCCTCCCAGCATATCCATAATCTTTTTAGATATGGCTAGTCCCATTCCTGTTCCTCCAAAGGTCCTAGTTATTGTATCATCAACTTGTCTAAATTTTTCAAAAATAATATCTTTCTTATCCTTTTCAATACCTACACCGGTATCCTTAACGTACAGCTTTAAACTTCCATCACTTACATAATATCCGAACTCAACTACTCCCTCATTTGTAAATTTAAGTCCATTTTTAAATAAATTCATCACAACATGAAGTAACCTCTGAAAATCTGTTTTTACAAGAATTTTTTTGAAATTAGCTGGGATCGTAAATTTCAATTCTAATCGATCTTTATTTTCGAGTCGTTGTTTTTCGATGGCTTGTTTCTTAACCTCTTCGAAAAAATTTATCATCAAAAATTCAGTTTCGGATTTTGCCATCCCTCCAGATTCTATCATTGTAAAATTTAAAATATCTTCTATAATTCCAAATAATTGATTACCACTCTTATTAATAAGCTGAACAAATTCCAATATCTCATCTATTTGCATAGAATCATTACATAAATTTGAGAATCCAATAACAGCATTTAAGGGAGTTCTTAGCTCGTGAGAAACATTAGCTAAAAAAGCTGATTTCATTCGATCCGACTCTTCAGCCTTATTCTTTGCTTCTAGTAAATCCTTTTCAAACTTCTTTCGTTCGGTAATATCTTCTTTTACCGCCACATAATGAGTTATTTTTCCATACTCATCTTTAATGGCAGAAAAACTAGCTCTTTCCCAGAATAATTCCCTGTTTTTTTTAACATTTAAAAACTCACAAACCCACTCTTCTCCCTTTACCAAATGTTCCCACATCTGAACATAAACTTCTTTAGCAGTAAATCCTGATTTTAAAAAACGAGGATTTTTACCAATAGCTTCTTTGGCTGAATATCCAGATATCTGACAAAATTTAGGATTCACATATTCGATACATCCTTCACGATTAGTAATAACAATTGAGGCAGGACTTTGTTCCATCGAAGTATTCAACATTTTCAATTCTATCTCTCGTTTTTTCTTAGCAACTCCTGCCGCTAGCTGAACAACCGCCAATTCGAGTAATTTTACACTTTCTGGGTTTAAATCTGAATAATCTATATCGGAACTAATACCAAAAACACCTAAAACTACTCCCTCGTTAATTAGAGGAAGGCCGAGCCACATTTTTGGAACAACAGTTACATTAATAGTATTCTCTTTAATGAGTTCACCAATTTCATCTCCTTTTAAGTGATATTTTTTCTTATGCTTTAAAACTAAAAAACTTAGTGACTTAGCAAACTCGATATTCTCATAATTAGGAGAGTCGAGCGAATATGCCCTAAACCCCCTTTTATCAGGTGCTATAAGTTCCAAAAATAATTTACCGGAACCAATAATAGGAGCTAATTTTTTTCCTATTCGATGAATCATTCGAATAGATGTTTGAGAAGAGTTTAAAATCTCCGAAATTTCGAGCATTATTAACTGTCTTTTCTGATTCCATACGTGCTCAGAAATATTTCGATAAATTGCATAAACAGAAATCTGATCATTATCTAACATTACAGGCTTGCCCAAAACCTGAACATGAATTTGTTTGCCCGACTTTGTTTGTCTGACAGTAGTAATATCTACCACTTCTCCTTTAGCCGCACTTATAGTTGCATCCTGACCTTCTAATTTAAAATTAGAAGGAACAATTAAATCATTTATATATTTAAATTCGGCCTCAGCCTGAGTGTACTCAAATAGTCTTTCAAATTCCCGATTAACCCTTATAATACGATCTTGATTGTTTAGTATTATAATTGCTTCAGGAGAATTCTCAAATAAATTTTCAAAGAATGTTTTTTGTAGCCTGATTTCCTCGCTGGCTTCTTTATTTTTCTCAACTTGTTCTCTTAAATTAAGTGCCGAGTTTAATTGAGAAGTAGCAAGTTTTACAAAACGCATGGCACGATTTAAATTTAAAGCCGCTGCCTTCTCGCTTAAAACAGTTAAAGAGTTCAAATCCACCCCATCTTCAATATCCGACTCTAAATTATAGTTCCCATAAACAAAGAAACCATATACCATTTTTCTAAGAATAATCGGAATACAAATTGTTCTAGTTCCATTAGGAGATCTTAATTCGATAAAACCCTGTTTTTGTGATGAGGACTTTTTTAATAATTCGGAAAAAAGATCATCAAATGTTTTCGCAGTCTTATTTATAAATTCAGAAACATCAATATTACAAACTTTTGATATTGTATTACTTTCAAAATCAATAAAAAGACTAGAGCAATTGCTTAAATAGGAAAAATCACAAAGAATATCTTCAATATCCATTGAAGTATCTTTAATTTTAAGACTCTTTAAATTAAATTTCTGTACTTCCCATTCAGGAATTGAGGCGCAATTATCTATCATAAATTTGGTAGTGGTTTTTCTTATTTATGGTTTTAATACTCTGTATACATTAAAAAGCACTTTTAGTTATAATTTTTCAGCATTATTTTTTATTTACAACAGAAAGCCGAAAGACTATGTAAAACAAGGAATACAGACTTATTTTACAAAAGAAACTCCAAACCGTCAATCAGTCGAAACAAGATATTAAAATTGATTCTTAGATGGTTAAAACCTCAAACTGCAAAATGATTATTGAGTGCCACGCATTATTTTAATTTTTTTTAATATTTTTGGATATACTTTTTATTGGAAATGCGCAAACTCATCGGATTTAATATCAAAAGGAATAAGAAACTTTTGGTTTCGGACATTGTTAAATTTTATGAAGTAAGGGGTTACGAATTAATTCGCTCTAATGCCAAAGGTATGCTTTTTAAAAGAGGTAGTATTTGGGGAAATATGACCTCTTTAACTCCTGTTAAATGGAGAACAAAAGTTGAAGTTGAGATTCTTAAAAAGGAGCGGATGAATTATAATATCTATGCAAATTATGAATTTAGCACCTCTGGATTATTCCGATCAAAAGAAGAAGAAAATTATTACTCTGAAGAAATTAATGCTTTTTCGAAAGCAATAGAAAATTTCGAAGTAGATTCAAAACTCATTGATCAGCTTGCTTTAAAAATCTATAAATCTAGTCGCAATTACATGCTTAAAGCATTAATATTAGGAATTATTACTGCCCTAGTATTAGTGTTTATTTCTAATCTATTTTTAAAGGAGAATTTACCTATTCTTTTTGCCTTTGGAATAACTGTTATTTCGATTTTTGCCTACTACTATGCCTTTACAAGCTTAGGAAACAAGTAAAGAAGATAAAATAACACAATACCATTTTACTTTTTTAAATTTCAAATCTGTATTTATACTTTTAAATAAGCTAAAAAAACACTGCAAACGTATGCGTAATTCAATTTTTATTCCTAGTTTTGAACCATCGATTAAAAAATCAAAGTACTGATAAAAATCGCAACTAATAATTTGAAGTTTGATGTTTACAAAGACCGTTTGGATAAAACCAACGGTCTTTTATTTTTTTTAAAATCGGCTAACAAAACCAAAATGAATTTTTGCTGTTTTAAAATCAAGATCTTGATTTTTTTGTTTTCCCAAAGCATAAGTTAAGGAAAAAATTCCCGATCGAGTACCAAAAGTAAAACCCAAACCGATTCCCCAGGGCAAATCTTCCGATTTCTGATCTAAAATTTCATTTTTATAATAAGCAGCATCCCAAAACAAATAAAAACTAGTATTTCGTTCAGGAATAAATCGGAACTCATTTGAGAATACAGCATATTCTGAAGCTAAAAAAACGTTTTCGTTAAATCCACGAATCGAAGAAATTCCCCCAAGCTTAAATAAATCATTTGCAAACAAATCGGGCGAATTAATAATTCCACCTTTATTTTTTATTCGGTAACTAACTTTTTTTGCCAATGGAATATTATACTCCCAATACCATTCTGCATTAATCAAAGTCCCCTCTAAATCAATATTCTGATATAATTCCTGAGGAATTTTACTGTTTTTTTCTGTTTTGTGACTTCCAAATGCCAGATTAAAATCGAAGGCATAACCACTTTTCGGATTATAAGCATAATCGAGTTTCCTATTCTTAAAACTTAATCCTATCAAATTAGATTTCACATCGGCATAATCGGGCAAAACACTACTTCCTCTTAGGTTTTCTGTGGATAATAAGTCCGAAGATTTAGACTTGTAAAATAAGCTCACCACCTTACTTCCTCTTTGAAAAAGCCGAATTCCCAAATTCAAATTACTTGTTAAATATGTACTATCTTTTTTTTCTATACCTAAATCAAAATCAAAGCCTATATTTCCAATTAAATATGGATATCCAAAACCAATAGTTAAATTCTGACTAGAGGCCTCATACTTTTTCCAGTTTAATTTGATTTGCTCTCCTAAACTAAGTGTGTTCTCTAGAAATAAATTTAATTCACCTGTTAGTTCCAATTTATTATTCTCTGCCGAATTATTTTGCAAGCCCAAAATACCATCAAACCGGTTAGATTTTTCTTTACTTAAATAGGTATATAATAAAGCTTTATTCTTTATAAATTCCACTTCGGCAGGTTTTATTTCCCGAACAAAATTTAATCCTTTTATTTTATTAGATATAGAATTAAACCTCTTTTCGCTATATGGTTTTCCAGAAAAAACACTTAAATATCTTTCAATAAAATTCTTCTTTACTTTTAAATCTCCCTTACAAATAATACGATCCCAGCATACCAGCTCGCCAGTATTTAATTTCCAAACACCATTAAGCACTTTTTGATCTAAACTTAGGCTATCTACTTCTATTAATGCAAAAGGATATCCATTATTATTCAAATTCTTAAGCATCGACTCCTGCAATAATTTAATCTTGGTTAAATCACCTTCTTGGTTCAATTTATAATTAAACTCAGATAAATTCTCTTTATTAACATCAACTCCCGTAAATTTATCTATGAAATACTTACTCCCCAAATGAACATTTGCATAAATCGAATCGTTACAAAAAATAATAGAATCAGTATTTGCTTCCCAAAATCCATTCGCCCTGAACTTATCAATTTTTCGGTTTAAAACTGAAATTGCTTCAAGCCTGTTTTTATATTTTCCATTAACTCGTAATACATTTTTCACATTGGTATCTTCCGATTTATCAAGCTTAATATTCAGATATACCCTTTCGCTTTGCGCATAGCAATTACATCTGATTAACAAGAAAATAACCCACAAAACGATTAATTTATTCATAATATCTGCATATTAATAAACCTTTTTCCCTAAAATCAGTAATAAGGTTTATTAGCTGGTAATGATAATTATTCAAGAATGATTCGTTACCAATAATTACAAGATTTTTTATACCTTTTGCAAAATTTTAAAACTTAAATCTGCATTTTTAATACTAATCACCTATGAAAAAAACACTTTATGCTTTAGCAGTAATTTTTCTTTTAGGATTAATTACAAGTTCTTGTGCTGTTGACAAAAGATGTCCGGCCTACACAAAGTCTGATACAACAAGTGCAAGCAAAAATGCTTAAACTAAATAAAAAAATCTCTTTAAATGAGATTTTTTTTTGTTTAAAGTAGACTATTGCAATCGTTTTAATCGAGACTTAATCTCTAATAATTAGTAAATTAACCTAATTTAATCATTAAAAATATCTTTATTTTTTTTCATTTTTTATATACAAAATATTTTTAAATTACATACTTTTGCCATTGAGAAACAAAGGGTTTATAAATTAAAATTTATACACAATGTCAAAGATTAAAATTGGTATCAACGGATTTGGCCGTATCGGACGTTTCGTATTCCGTCAAGCTGTAGCAAAAGGCAACATCGAAGTAGTTGCAATTAACGACCTTATTGATGTAGATTACATGGCTTACATGTTAAAATATGATTCTACTCATGGAAAATTCAACGGTACTGTTGAAGTGAAAGATGGTCAGTTAGTAGTTAATGGTAACGTTGTTCGCGTTTCTGCTGAAAGAAATCCTGCTGATATTAACTGGGGTGCCGTAGGTGCTGAATATGTAGTTGAGTCAACTGGTCTTTTCTTAACAAAAGAATCAGCTCAAGGTCATATCGATGCTGGTGCTAAGAAAGTTATCATGTCTGCTCCATCAAAAGACGATACTCCAATGTTCGTTATGGGTGTAAACAACAAAGAATACACTAACGACATGACTTTCGTATCTAATGCTTCTTGTACTACAAACTGTTTAGCTCCTGTAGCTAAAGTATTGAACGACAAGTTTGGTATTATTGAAGGTTTAATGACAACTGTACACGCTACCACTGCAACTCAAAAAACTGTTGACGGTCCTTCTGCTAAGGATTGGAGAGGTGGACGTGGAGCTGGTCAAAACATCATTCCTTCTTCTACTGGTGCTGCTAAAGCTGTAGGTAAAGTAATTCCTGCATTGAATGGAAAATTAACTGGTATGTCTTTCCGTGTTCCTACACCAGATGTATCTGTAGTTGATTTAACTGTACGTTTAGAGAAAGAAACTTCTTACGAAGCTATTTGTGCTGCAATGAAAGAAGCTTCAGAAGGTGAATTAGCTGGTGTTCTTGGTTATACTGAGGATATGGTTGTTTCTAACGACTTCACTGGTGATACCAGAACTTCTATCTTTGATGCTAAAGCAGGTATCCAATTGTCTTCAACTTTCGTAAAAGTTGTTTCATGGTATGACAATGAAATGGGATACTCTACTAAAGTATGTGAATTAGTTGAGTACATGGATTCAGTAAAATAATCCGTACCAGATATAAAATTAAAGCTCTCCAAACGGAGAGCTTTTTTTATGCCCTAAAACATGATATAAAATACTTGATTACGTGAATCGTGTAAATAGAAAAACTATATGTTTGTTATGAATAAAGGAATAATTCTTTATTTAAAAAATACAAATCACTTAAGGAACATAATCCTATCAACAAACCAATGATTGACGCATACTTAAAACACGAAGCAGCCCGCGCTACCAAGGGTATCCCGGCATTGCCATTAAATGCAGAACAAACTGCAGAACTTTGCAAACTATTGCAAAATCCTATCCAGGAAAAAGAGGATTTTCTGTTGTATTTATTCAAAGAAAGAATCGCTCCTGGTGTAGATGATTCAACTAAAGTAAAAGCTGAATTTTTAGGAAAACTTTTAACAAATGAATTGAGTTCACCAATTATCACAAAATCTGAAGCAATTCAGATTTTAGGAACAATGATGGGTGGATACAATGTAACTGTTTTAGTTGAAGCTTTAAAAGACGAAGCTTTAGCTGTGGAAGCTGCCGAAGCACTTAAGGGAATTATCCTTGTCTATGATGCTTTCGAAACAGTTGCTGAATTATCTAAAACCAATGCTGCTGCTAAAAGTGTAATTGAATCCTGGGCAAAAGCCGAATGGTTTACCACTCGTGAAGAATTGCCTGAAGAAATTAAGCTTAAAGTTTACAAAGTAGAAGGTGAAATCAATACAGATGACTTTTCTCCTGCATCTCAGGCGTTTACTCGTCCTGATATTCCATTGCACGCCTTAGCTATGGGAGCTGGTCGTTTCGAAGATGGTATTGAAACGATTGCTAATTGGAGAAAAGAAGGACACAAAGTTGCTTTCGTAGGCGACGTTGTGGGTACTGGTTCTTCTCGTAAATCAGCTGCTAACTCTTTACTTTGGCACATTGGTGAAGATATTCCATGTGTACCTAACAAACGTACTGCTGGCGTAGTAATTGGTGGCGCTATTGCACCAATTTTTTACAATACAACACAAGATTCGGGTGGATTACCAATTATAACCGATGTTTCTGCATTAAATACAGGTGATGAAATCATCATTAACAATACCAAAGGTGAAATTACTCGCAATGGCGAAATAGTTTGTACGTATTCTTTAGCTCCTGATACATTAACTGACGAATACCGTGCCGGTGGACGAATTCCATTAATAATTGGTAAAGCTTTAACCGAAAAAGCACGCAATTTACTTGGATTACCAGCTACTGATATTTTTAAACTTGCAAGTAACCCAAAACCTAAAGCCAATCAGGGCTATACTATGGCTCAAAAAATAGTAGGTAAAGCTTGTGGTGTTGAAGGTGTATTGCCAGGAACATCATGTGCTCCAAAAATGACAACCGTAGGATCGCAGGATACAACAGGTCCTATGACTCGTGATGAGATTAAAGAGTTGGCATGCTTAAAATTCGAAGCTCCAATGTTTATGCAATCATTTTGCCACACAGCTGCCTACCCCAAAGCAACCGATATAGCAATGCACAAAAGCATGCCTAAATTTATTTCTGAGCGTAAAGGTGTACCTTTAAAACAAGGAGATGGTGTAATTCACTCATGGCTGAACCGTTTATTGATTCCTGATACAGTTGGTACAGGTGGTGATTCTCATACACGTTTCCCATTGGGTATTTCATTCCCAGCTGGTTCTGGTTTGGTTGCTTTTGCTGGTGCATTAGGTTTCATGCCATTGGATATGCCAGAGTCTGTATTAATCAAATTTAAAGGTAAGCTAAACCCAGGTATCACTTTGCGTGATGTGGTAAATGCTATTCCTTATTTTGCAATCCAAAACGGACAGTTAACAGTTCCTAAGAAGAATAAGATCAATATTTTTAATGGTAAAATTATCGAAATGGAAGGTCTTGATGATATTACTGTTGAGCAAGCTTTCGAGTTAACCGATGCTACTGCTGAGCGTTCTGCAGCTGCTGGTTGTATTAAATTATCAGAGGAACGTGTTGTAGAGTATGTAAAGTCTAATGTTGCCTTGATGGAATCAATGATCGAAATGGGATACAAAGACGCTCAAACGATTCAGAACCGTATCGATGCTTGTAATGAGTGGTTGGCTAATCCGGTATTACTTTCAAGAGACGAAAATGCAGAATATGCTGCAACACTAGAAATTGATCTTTCTGAAATTAACGAACCTATCCTTTGTTGTCCTAACGATCCTGATGACGTGAAATTACTTTCTGATGTTCAGAATACTGAAATTAAGGATGTATTCATTGGTTCTTGTATGACAAATATTGGTCATTTCCGCGCTTGTGAGAAAGTTTGGAATGGTTTAACTCCATCAGATAAGGTGCGAACTTATATTGCACCTCCAACTCGTATGGATCAGGCTGTATTGAAAGAAGAAGCGACATTTTCTACTTTCTCTCAGTTAGGTGTTCGTATCGAGACTCCTGGATGTTCGCTATGCATGGGAAATCAATTAAGAGTACCTGATAATTCTACTGTATTTTCAACCTCAACCCGTAACTTTAATAACCGTATGGGTACAGGAGCTCAGGTTTATTTGGGATCGGCCGAACTTGGTGCTGTTGTTGCTGTTCTTGGTAAACTACCAAGTCCTGCTGAGTATATGAAAATTTACAATGAGAAAATTGCTGCTCACAAAGAAGAAATATATCAATACATGCAGTTCGACGAAATGGATATGACTGATAGCCTATATCAACGTAGAGACTTGTAGACTGCAATCAACATACATAAGGTCGGTGTGAAAACATCGACCTTTTTTTGTCTTTTATTGTTATATTGTAAATTATTCAAAAGACTTAATTTATAAATTTATATATCATGAAAGATTTTAATCGTTCAATAATAGTTCTTTTTGGTTGTTTGTTTATTAGTTTAAACCTGAATGCTCAGGTCAATTCTCAAACTCAAATAATATTCAATAAATATTGCGACAAATTAAATCCTCATATTCTTTCAAAAGAATTTAATCTTAAGGGCGAATATTATTTAGATAATTCGTTTGAAGAAGGACTGGTTAAGTTTACAAATTCCGATACTCCATCGAAAACCAGACTTAGATATTTTGTTTTTAATCAAGAGTTTCAATTAATTCTAAACGAAGACACTCTAGCATTAAATAAATCTGATAAAATTGAATATATAAAAATTAAAGATTCTAAATTTATTTACACAAATTCTCATTTAAAGAACAGTAAATCTTACTACGAAATATTAGCAGAAGGGAAGATTTCGCTTTTAAAATTTTATCAGTGCAAACTCATAAAAGGAAAAGAAAATGTATCTAGTTTCGAAGAAAAAATTCCTGATCATTACATCATTCAATCAAAACTATTTTATAAAACAGATAAACAAATAGTTTCTAAAATTCCGACTATTAAAACACTTACTAAAGAAATTTTTAAAGATAAAAACAAAGAATTATCAAATTTTATAAAGACAAATAAATTAAAACATAAAAAAGAATCTGATCTGATTAAGATATTTAATTACTACAATTCAATTAAGTAAACAATCTAAACAGATAGCTGTTAAGCATGTGGCAACAATTTATTAAATGGCTGGAAAATGTTCAAATTCCCTGTAGTTTTCAAAAATACTTTGGAATTGAATGCCCTGGCTGTGGTTTTCAATCTGCCCTAATTGCTCTGCTAAAAGGGAACATTTATGAATCGATACAACTATACCCTGCTCTGCTTCCAATTCTGAGTTTTATAATACTATTACTTTTACACGTTAAGTTCAGGTTTTCATGGGGATCAGTTACCCTAAAAATACTTTCACTAATTTCGTTCTTATTAATTATTGGCAACTACTTTTATAAGATAGTATTATAAATTACCACTTTAAAAATTAGTGAAAAACTACTATCAATTAGTACACCAATTAAGATTCTTTTTCATTCTTTAGATTAGAATTAAAATAGTTAAGGTTGTTCGATAACAATTTTTATCTTTGCACAAATATTAAATGAAACTCCCCGGTAATAACTTTTAAAATAAAGTTTGATTGGGGATTTTTTGAATCAGACTATGAACTTAAATCAGAGAATAAAAAGCTTTAGTGAATTAGGTGATTTTTTATCTCAGTTTTGCTCAGAAAATGAGACAAACTCAAATCATCGTTTAAATTCAGTATTTTACGATGATTTTAAAGCACTTACATCACGAGTGTCTAATGAAAATTTATGGTTTACCCCATTTCATGTTCATGCATCGATAAATGGAATCTGTACTTTTTTAAGCAAGGAAAAGCTAGAAAAATGGCTTTCTAAATACCCAGTTTCCAATGAAAATACTGAACTTAAAGTTGCTGTAATAATGGCCGGAAATATTCCAATGGTTGGATTTCATGACATGCTATCGGTATTAATTTCGGGACATCATTTTATTGGTAAATTATCTTCAAAAGACAATCAGCTTTTAGATTTTATTTCTAAAATTTTAATAGAAATAAATCCAGAATTTAAGGCGTTAATCTCATTTCAATCAGACAGATTAAGTGGCGAAAACAAATTCGATGCTATTATTGCCACAGGAAGCAATAATTCGGCACGATATTTCGAAGCATATTTTGGTAAATATCAGCATATCATCCGTAAGAATAGAACATCAGTTGCTGTACTTAGCGGAAATGAAAGCAAAGAAGACTTAATCGCACTTGGAAAAGATATTTTTCTATACTTTGGATTAGGCTGTAGAAATGTTTCAAAATTATACGTTCCAACTAGCTACGATTTTACGAAACTTCTTGACTGCTGGAAAGACTATGCCTACGTTGGCAATCATAGTAAATATGCCAACAATTACGATTACCAAAGGTCTCTTCTGTTAATGAATAAAATTGAACATTTCGATAATGGATTTTTACTTCTAAGCGAAAATCAATCCATAGCCTCGCCAATTGGACTTGTGAACTATGAATTTTATTCCGAAATTAAGAGTCTGAACGAATCATTAAAATCAAATTCGGATCTTATACAATGTATTGTGAGCAATAAATTAGATGCTTCAATTCCCTTTGGGAAAGCACAAGAACCCGAATTATGGGACTATGCCGACAATGTTGATACAATTGCGTTTTTATCAAATTTAAAATCAAAATAACAAGATGATATATAAATTTAGAATCACCTCTTCGGAAGTGGAAGGATTTGTGAGAGAAATAGAGATCAATCATGAACAAACTTATTTAGAGTTTCATAATGCCATTCAGGAAGCTATAGAATATGACAATTCGCAAATGGCATCTTTTTATCAGGTTGGAGCTACTGGCGAACGCGGGTTAGAAATTGCTCTTTTCGAAATGAATACTGAAGATGACGATAATATGAACGTTGTTCCTATGGATGTAGCAATGATTCGTGAATTTGTATCTTCAGAAAAGCCTGATCTTATTTATGTTTTTGACTTTTTCTCTGATAGATATTTTACGATTGAATTAATAGAAAAAGGAATTGCTAAATCAAGAACTAAATATCCAAAATGTATTGTTTCGAAAGGTGATGCACCTGAGCAAATTAAAATGGATGCTGAGAATTTTGAAGGATTAGACCTAAATATTGATGGACTTGACACAGCTCCTAAAAAAGAAAAAACTGCCGATGATTACCTAGCTGAGTTTGATGATGATTTAAATGATGGTCCTGAGTTTGAAAGTCTGGATGATTATGAAGATATTCTTTAAGCAATAAATAAGTAGTAATTCAAAATGAGTAATATCTTTGTGAATAATCGCAACGATATTACTCATTTTTATAAAAATAAATACATTAATTTTCACAAGCCTGCTATGTCGAAAACCCTAATTGTTATTCTTGGTCCTACAGGAGTTGGTAAAACTGATTTAAGTATCAATATAGCCAATCACTTTAAAACCGAAATCTCATCATCCGATAGCCGACAGGTATATCGGGAATTGAGTATTGGAACTGCAGTACCCGAAAAAGAACAGTTAGAAACAGTAAAGCATCATTTTATCCATAGCCATTCTATTCACGACTATTTTAGCTCCTGGGAATGCGAACAACAAACCATCGAATTACTTTCCAAACTCTATAAAGAAAAGAACGAAGTTCTGTTAGTTGGCGGAAGCATGATGTATATCGATGCTATTTGTAATGGTATTGATGATATTCCTACAATTGACCCAAAGCTACGAAAAGAAGTAATGGAACAATATAAAAATCAAGGCTTAGAATACATGCAAATGCAATTGAAACAACTCGATCCTGATTTTTACAATCAAGTTGATTTAAAAAATGCAAAACGCGTAATTCATGCTGTGGAAATTTGCTTGATGACAGGAAAACCTTATTCTGAACTAAGGACGAATTCGAAAAAACACCGAGATTTTAACATCGTTAAAATTGGATTGAATCGCGACAGAGCCGAATTATATGATAGAATAAATCGAAGAGTTGACCTCATGATAGAAGAAGGCTTGATTGAGGAAGCCAAATCCGTTTTTAAATACAGACATTATAACTCCTTAAACACGGTTGGATACAAAGAATTATTTGAATATTTCGAAGGTAACATCAGCTTAGAAGAAGCTATTGAATTAATTAAGCGTAACTCGAGGCGGTATGCCAAACGCCAATTATCATGGTTTCGCAGAGACGAAGAAATTAATTGGTTTCACCCTAATCAGGAACAAGAGATTATCAAATACTTAGAACAACAAATTTAATTTCGCTTATCTTTTCTATCCTATTTTCCAAATCAATAGGTTTGTTATTAATTTGTTGTGCTTGCAAAACTATATTTTAGGCTTATTTATCCTAGTATTTAGGTTTCGGATAAATGTGTTGGGTTTATTTAGGGAAGTAATTCGGTTGTTTATAGAAGTAATTCGGTTATTTATAAAAACGTTTAGGTTACAAACCCTAACACATCTTAAAATAACCGAACTGCAGTAATTACGAACCTAAAAATTGAGGTTCCCCAACCTAAAAATTAGGGTTCGGAACCTAAAAATATCAATACGGAACCTCAACGGATATATAAAAAACCTAAATGGAGAAATTAATTCTAATAAAACCCTTTGCCAAACACACCAAACTCATCTTTACCCAAAACCTTGTGTTTCCAAACGGCATCCATAAAACCGATTCCATAGGCGAAGAGCTGCACAAAACTTGCAGCCAGAGATTTTATGGCAATGGTCAACGATTTGCTTTTGCTTAAGGCATCGGCAAACACAAGAAATGCATAAACAAGAACTGGAAATGCGAATATTCTATGCATGCTTAAGCCTAACAATAAAGCTCCAATGGTTCCTACTACAAACAGTGATGGAAACAAGAAAAATATTTTAAATGTTTCCGGATAATGTTTTGATATGATATAGCGAGTTTTTCCGAATCCGAAAACCTGTTTGTAGAATTTTTTAAATGATACTCTTCTTTTGTGAAAAACATAAGCCTCACTAATCAAACGGGTTTCAAATCCACGCTTAATAACCTCAATGGCGAAAACCATATCTTCGCCAGGATGCATGGTAGTAACAGGAAATCCTCCGGTATTTTCATAAACCGCTTTCGAAAAACCAAGATTAAAACTTCGGGGATGAAATTTATGAACCTGCTTCTTTCCTCCACGAATTCCTCCAGTAGTAAAAAAAGAAGTCATGGCATAAGAAACAGCTTTCTGAAAATCAGAAAAATCATCCATAGCCCCATCAGGTCCACCATAACAATCTACAAAATTGTTTGATAATTCCTGATAAATGGTTTCCATATAATGAGGAGGAAGAATACAATCGGAATCGAAAAAGAGGTAATAGTTACCTTTTGCACGAGCCAAACCAAAATTGCGACCAATACTGGGCCCCTGATTTTCTTTATAATAATAGGAAATAGAAATTTTATCGCGATAGCCGTTACACACTTCTTCACTTTTTATGGAAGAACCATCCTCAACAACAACCAATTCAAAATCTTTATTCGTCTGCTCCGATAAACTATCCAACAATTCTTTCATTTCATCGGGCCTATTATAAACCGGAACAATAACGGATAGTTTAATTTCCTCTTTCATGCCTATTATTTTTGATTGAAATAAAATATTTCATCCATTGGTAATCGATATTTTTCAGCTAAATCTGTATCGAGCTCTTGAGCATATTTTCTCGCTACAACATTAAATCCAACTGCAGATAAACGATCACCATAATCTAATCCGTACAAACGAACATGATCTTTCTGTCTGTATAATTTTTCTCGCTCCTTAGGATCAGTAACATTAGGATCTTCCATTGTATTAGGGTTATCCGTATCCATAGGAACTTGCAAAATTGCAAAACCATTTGGTTTTAACACCCGATAAATCTCATTCATGGCTTTGGCATCATCGGTAACATGCTCCATCACATGATTACAAATTACCACATCATAAGTTTCCTCTGCAAAAGGTATTTCCTGAACATCGAAATGCACATCAGCAATAGGAGATTCGAGATCGGCAGTTGTGTAATCGAGATTGGCAAGAGCCTTAAATCTTTTATAGAAACATTGCTCTGGAGCAATGTGTAAAACCTTTAAGTTCTTGCTAAAAAAATCGGTTTCCTTGTTAAAGTATAGCCACATCAAACGATGCCTTTCCAGAGACAAACATTTTGGACATAAACAGTTGTCACGTCCGGTAGCTTTTGTATATCCGTAAGGAAGAAACTTTCTAAAGTGACCGCCACATACCGGACATTCCACTTTATTTCCAACTAAGAAGATTGCAACTACACGATTAATAAGTAAGCTCATTCGAATTAAAACCGGACGAGGAAATATTTGCAATAAAATTCTGATAATACGTTTGATCATTTTATTCTCAACAATTATCAGCAAAATAGAGTCAGCAATTGCTTTACTTATTCACGCAATTACTCTCCCGATAAGTATCGGGACTCACATTCACTGTTGATTAAATTTCTTTTTCGATTTGATAGGTATTTCGCTCCGAAGAAGTTCTACTTACCAACTCAGCTACAAATCCGGTAAGGAAAAGTTGAGTTCCAATGATCATGGTGGCCAGCGCAATAAAAAAATATGGGCTATCAGTTACTAAAGGTGGCATATCGCCTTTACTCATGCTGTAAATTTTCTGGAATCCTATCCACGCTGAAGCAAAGAAACCAATCAAAAACATTAAAGTTCCTAACAGGCCAAAGAAATGCATGGGTTTTTTACCAAATTTACTGATAAAGGTAATTGATAATAAATCAAGAAAACCATTGATAAATCGACTTAATCCAAATTTAGTAACACCATATTTTCGTTCCTGATGTTGCACTACCTTTTCGGTGATTTTAGTAAAACCAGCCTCTTTTGCCAAAATAGGAATGTAGCGGTGCATTTCGCCATAAACTTCGACGCTTTTTACTACCTTATTTCTATACGCCTTTAAACCACAATTAAAATCGTGTAATTTAATACCCGACATGGCTCTAGCTGTTCTATTAAAGAATTTACTGGGTATGGTTTTAGAAATAGGATCATAACGTTTTTGCTTCCATCCCGAAACCAAATCAAAACCTTCTTCTTTCACCATTCTATACAGCTCAGGGATCTCATCAGGAGAATCCTGAAGATCGGCATCCATGGTAATTACAACATCACCTTTAACAATTTCGAAACCGCTAAAAAGAGCTGCTGATTTTCCATAATTTCTTCTAAACTTAATTCCTTTTAGCTCAGAAAATTTATTCTTCAAATCTTCTATTACCTGCCAAGAAGTATCATTACTACCATCATCAACCAATACAACTTCATAGCTAAACTGATTCGACTTCATAACTCTATCAATCCAGGCAAGTAATTCTGGAAGCGATTCTTCCTCATTAAATAATGGAACAACAACTGAAATATCCATATATAATATTATTGATTATTCGAAGCGTTAAATTTATCAATAGAACTCTTATTAAACAAGTTTCTATTGGAGCGAAAGAAAAAAGATACAATCAAGGAAAAAAATACTCCGGCCGAAGCCTTGCCAAACCATTGTCCGAAAGCAAAAATACCAGGTGTAATTTTTCTATAAACCGACATTAAAAGGTCTACCTGATCATCCTCATATCCTACTTCTACTAATCCTTTTTCGGTAAAGTTGATCGCATCCTGAATGATAGCAGAATCAAAATAGCTAGTTAAAACATATATAAATAATGCATAATAAGTAGATGCAATTCCTATGGTAATAATACCACAAATTAAGGCCCGGCCATAACTTATAACACCAGATAATGCTTCGTCGCGATATTTTTTAACACTAAAGAATATCCCAAGAACAATCAAAAATCTGTTTATAAAAAGTAAGGTTGGATGAAAATTTATTGATATCCCTTTAAAATAAAAAGTAAGTGCAGCTAAAATTAAAACTCCTCCAACAAGAGATCCAAATAAAAATGTATGTTTCAATATAGGTTTCTTATCCATCATCAATTTCAAATATTTTAATAATCGAGCACAAAGATATCCGTTTTTATGGGAATGAGTACCTAAAAAAAACTTAATTATTGCAGTCAGAAAGGCAAGCTCTCACAATGGAATCAGTAATTGTAAAAAAAAATATTTTTTTTTTGGAAAATTATTGATCTGAAAATAAATCTCTTGACCATACATGGAGCTGAATTCTTCTAATAAGTTTCATATTTTATTTGCAGGGAAACAACTTTTTTCTACTTTTGTCGTCGGGTAAGCACTACGCGACCAGCTCCTACTGAACTCCCCCAGGGTCGGAAGGCAGCAAGGGTAAGTAGTTGTAGCGGTGCGACGTTGTTGCTTACCCACTTTTTTATGCCTTTTAGGTAATAAAAAATGCCGATGTAGCTCAGCTGGCTAGAGCAGCTGATTTGTAATCAGCAGGTCGTGGGTTCGAGTCCCTCCACCGGCTCCAAAGGTAATGAATCGTCGATTATGATTTGTAATCAGTCTCGTAATTTCGAGATAAGTTGAAATCTATTCACCGGCTCATTAAAAACAAAAAAGAAAGTTTAACGACTTTCTTTCGTTCTTTAAAATATTTAACAAAGTAGCAATTGCCGATGTAGCTCAGCTGGCTAGAGCAGCTGATTTGTAATCAGCAGGTCGTGGGTTCGAGTCCCCCCACCGGCTCTAAAGCTAATGAATTGATGTAAGATATTCGAATAAACAAATCAAAAAAGATTTGTAATCATTTCCGTAAATTCGGAATAAATTCAAGTTTCTCCATCACTCATTAAATTTAGAATCTCGTTATGAAGTTTGCAATTTACTCCTAATTTTTGGAATAAATTCAAGTTTACACCGATTCATAATCATATTGTTACTTTGCCGTTGTAGCTCAGGGGTAGAGCGCTTCCTTGGTAAGGAAGAGGTCATGAGTTCAAATCTCATCAATGGCTCAATTATTCGCCGATGTAGCTCAGCTGGCTAGAGCAGCTGATTTGTAATCAGCAGGTCGTGGGTTCGAGTCCCTCCATCGGCTCTTTTTTTTATTCCCACCAACTTTATTTTCGAATCAATCTGATACGAATTTATTTTCGCGTCTTTATTATTTTTTTAATCATAAGTTTAAAACGTAATAATCTCTTTGTTCTTGATAAGAATTTAGTGTATTTTCGTTTTCTTCTTAAAAACAAACTAAAAATCGTAAAATGAAGTTTTTTATTGACACAGCTAATCTTGATCAGATTAAAGAAGCCCAGGATTTAGGAGTTCTTGACGGCGTTACAACAAACCCATCTCTTATGGCTAAGGAGGGAATTAAAGGTGAAGCAAACATCAAGCAACACTATGTTGACATTTGCGATATAGTTGACGGAGATGTAAGTGCTGAAGTTATTGCAACCGACTTTGAAGGAATGATTTCTGAAGGAGAAGAGCTTGCTGCACTTCACTCTCAAATTGTTGTTAAAGTTCCATGTACTAAAAATGGTATTAAAGCAGTAAAATATCTAAGCTCTAAAGGCATTAGAACTAACTGTACTCTTATTTTTTCGGTAGGACAAGCTCTTTTAGCAGCAAAAGCAGGTGCAACCTATGTTTCTCCATTTGTCGGAAGACTTGATGATATCTCAACCGATGGAATTGAACTAATTCGTCAGATTGCAGACATGAACAGCTACTATGGATTCGAAACCCAGGTTTTAGCTGCTTCTATTCGCCACACTATGCACATAATACAATGTGTTGAAGTTGGTGCCGATGTTGCAACTTGCCCTCTAAGTGCAATTACCGGACTGTTAAAACACCCTTTAACAGATAAAGGATTAGAACAATTTTTAGCTGATTACAACAAATTAAACGGATAGAAATTAATCGTTTACATTATAAAAAGGGATGCTTCGGCATTCCTTTTTGTGTTTGCCTATCTTGTTAAATGCAATTATATAGCATCCACATAAAATAAATATCAAATTTAAAGACTACAGTACTAAAGAAACCTCTATCTTTATTTCCCGAAATAACCCATAAGCAATTCGATATGATCTTAAAATTATATTCTGACAATCCTAACCACAGGGAATTTCGGAAAATTGTAGATGTTCTGAAAAATGGAGGCCTTGTTATTTATCCAACCGACACTGTTTATGCATTAGGATGTGATATTACCAATAATAAAGCCATACAAAAAATTGCACGCCTTAAAGGCATATCTGCTGACAAAGGTAACTTTTCATTAATTTGCAATAACCTCAGTAATTTATCCGAATATGCAAAAGTTGACAATTCATGTTTTAAAGTAATGAAAAAGAATTTACCCGGAGCATTCACATTTATTCTTCATGCGAGTAATAATGTTCCTAAGTTATTCAAAAGTAAAAAGAAAACTGTAGGTATTCGTATTCCCGATCATTACATTCCTCTTAGAATTGTTGAAGAATTAGGCAACCCTATTATGACAACATCGATTCACGATCCTGATGAAGTTATTGAATACACCACAGATCCTGAATTAATTTATGAAAAATACAACAAAGATGTTGATCTTATTATAGATGGAGGATTTGGAAACAACACCGCCTCAACTGTAATTGATTGTACCAATGGAGAGTTTGAAATTGTAAGAACTGGTATTGGAGAATTAATTTTTTAAAAACTTATCTATAAAAAATGCCAACAAGAAAAACTTGTTGGCATTTTTTATGCGTAAAATCGTATTATTATGCTACAATAACCGATGAACGTAATAAGCTAACTCGCAAAGCAATATGACCTGTAGGAGTATTACCAATAAATTCTGGGCTATAACCAGCATTCTCTAACTCCGACTTCATCATTCTAATTAATTCAGGATTCGCATTCTTAAAATGATGAGTTGCCACCATATTTCCTTTATTAAAACGCTTCTCAATTTTTTTAATAACTTTTCCTGCTTCTTTCTTATACTTAGCCATCTCCTTTTCGATAAGATCTGAGTATTCTATTATATTTTTCATGGATGATATTTAAATAATTGTGATAATAAAAAACATTACAAATTTAATGATTACTAAACAAAACTATTTACGGAGCAATTATTAAAATGTTATAATTCTTCCATAAATTATATGTTTTTTTAGATTAAAATATATTTTTCATACTTAAACAACCGAATATAATCATAAAATAAAAATAGGAAAACTCCATTCCATTTCTTCATATTCAGCAACTAATATGATCAACCCGAAATAATTTTAGTTTAAAGTTTAAACATTTAAGCAAAAAATTTGTTTAAAGTATATATCAAAACATTAAACGTTATTATTTACTCAGGTAGACCATACTCAGACGGAAAACATATTCCAAATATCTGAAATCAATTTTGACAATGATGTGACTGCTATAACCAGCTGAACATCTTTTTAAAGTTCGTCAATCGTGACAATTAGCTTAAAAAAAAAGGGAATAACTATGTGGTATCTCAAATTAGTTGATAAAGGAATTATTCCAGAGTCTTTAATAAGACTAAAGATTAAATGCTTACTAAAACAACGCTTACAAAAGGAGAGAGAACAATTCAACATACACGAGCTAGTTGAAGAGTTAAAGGAAAGCCCTATTGCGATTAAAACTAGTGAGGCCAATGTACAGCATTATGAATTACCAGTTGCCTTTTTTAATAAAGTTCTTGGACAGCATGTAAAATACTCCTGTGCCTATTGGTCGGATAACGAAACCTGCTTAAACAATGCAGAGAAATGCATGCTCGACAAAACCATTGAGCGAGCAGATATTAAAGATGGCCAAGACATATTGGAATTAGGCTGTGGCTGGGGGTCTTTAAGCTTGTATCTAGCTAAAAAATACCCCAATGCCAACATTATTGCAGTTTCAAATTCCAATTCGCAGCGTGAATATATTCAATCGAAAGCTCATCTTATGGGCTATCGCAATTTAAGTATTATAACGGCTGATATGAATGATTTTTCGATAAACAAAAAATTTGACAGAATTGTTTCTGTCGAAATGTTTGAACACATGAGAAATTACCAGGAACTTTTTTTACGAATTAATAATTTGTTAAAACAAACAGGAAAACTCTTTTTACATGTGTTCTCACACAAATACTTAAGCTACAAGTTTGAAATTAAGGATTCCAGCGACTGGATGTCGAAATATTTTTTCACTGGAGGAATTATGCCTGGTGAAGACTTGTTTAGCCACTTTCAAGATCATCTTTACATCGAAAAAAAATGGCATTTTAATGGCTTGCATTATCAAAAAACTGCAAGAGCCTGGTTACATAATATGGATAAATCTAAGGTCGAAATTATGTCCATATTTGAAAAAACTTATGGAAACAATCAAGCAAAACGATGGTGGATTTACTGGCGCATTTTCTTTATGTCCTGTGCAGAATTATGGGGATATCGAAATGGAAATGAATGGAGTGTTAGTCACTATCTATTCAAGAAACAAAACAGTAATTAAACGAATAAATATTAAAAAATGAAAAAAATCTTATTCATATTCACACTAATAGCAATGTACGGCTTTTGCTACGGAACCGAAAATCGTATTTATGAAGGCATTGCAATGGATAAACATTCATTGGAATTCATTTACAAAGAAGTTCATCATGAAATATTCTGGAAAGGAAAACATGTAGAAACACTCACCTATTTTATTGGTAAAAATGGAAATGAATTTGCTCACCGAGAATTAAATTTTCGTTCATCATTTCAAAAACCAGAATATCTCTTAACCGACAAAAGAAGCGGACTACTCGAAGAGGTAATTCATTTGGGATCCAATCAATTTAATATTCGCTATCGCAAAAACATCGATTCAAAACTTAAAGAAAGCAATATTTATGTACCCAAACCTGCGGTTGTTGACGGAGGATTTAACTATTACATTAAAAATAATTGGGATAAACTCCTAGACGATAAAAAGTTAGTATTTAATTATCTGTCAGTAGCTTTTCAGGATTATTTTACTTTCAGAATATACAAGGCTGATAAACAAACTAATGACCCTAACATTATGCTACTCAAAATGGAATGTAAACAACTTTTCCTTAGGCTTATGGTGAAACCAATTTTCGTATACTATAATCTTGAAACCAGACGCATTGTAAAATACGACGGAATTTCAAACATTCGAGATCTTAATGGAATTAGCTATAAAGCTCTTCTTAACTATCCAGAAATTGGACCATAAAAAGGGTAGTAAATATGCTATATTCAAAATTAATTATCAGTGACTTATGAATAATTATGCAATTATAGGAGGTTCGACAGGTATAGGTAAAGAACTTGTTCATTTGCTTGTAAAATCCGGACATAGAGTATTTGCCACATCAAAAGGAACAATTGAAGACCTAAGCAGAACTTTGGCAACTGGCCTATTAAACAGCAACAATAAAAAAGAAACCAAGGCTAATTGTCATCCTCTTAAAAAAAAATGATATTGTCGAAATGGCTGCATTTCTCCTATCTAAGAAAGCGTCTTGGAAAACAGGACAAATTATATCTGCTAATGGAGATATGTCGAGAATTAAACTTTAAAACTTAAGCTTATGTTTGGATTATTTAAAAAGAAATCGGAGATAGAACTACTACAAAAACAATACAGGAGCCTACTTAAGGAACACTTCGATTTATCGAAAATTAACCGCTCTGCAAGTGATGCTAAATATGTTCAAGCACAACAAATATTAGAAAAAATAGAAACTCTTAAAAATAAATAACATGGCCTTTTATCAATTTTACCGCGAACAAAAAATTAATGCCAGCATTAATGAAGTTTGGGATTTTATCTCTTCTCCAAAAAATTTGAAAGAAATTACACCCGATTATATGGGCTTTGATATTACATCCTGCCATTTGCCCGAAAAAATGTATCCGGGAATGATAATTAGTTATAAAGTGAGTCCGTTATTAGGTATTAAAACAACCTGGGTAAGCGAAATTACGCAAGTACGCGATCGCTCTTATTTTGTAGACGAGCAACGTCTTGGTCCCTACTCCATTTGGCATCATCAACACATTATCGAACCTATATCTAATGGTGTTCTTATGAAAGATATTGTTTCTTACCAACCTCCATTAGGATTTCTTGGCGCAATTGCCAACAAACTTATCATCCAGAATAAACTACATGAGATATTTGAATATAGAAAGAAAGTACTGACACTTAAATTTCCAGAATGAAAAAAATAAGGCCAACTATGCCTGTTAAAACCACTGTCGTTTTCGAAAAAGAAGTACTCCAAAAATAGACAAAATCAAGGATACTATAATAATTAGTGGCATGGCCATACTTGAATTTTCAAATGAATTGGGCACATTCATACCAAATATACTTGCTATTAAAGTGGGAATCATTAAAATAATAGATATCAACGTAAGTTGTTTCATTACCAAATTAAGATTATTCGAAATAACAGAAGCAAATGCATCCATCATTCCACTTTGTATATCCGAATAGATCTTCCCCATTTCCAATGCCTGTTTATTTTCAATAATAGCATCTTCCAACAAATCTTCATTAATTTCGTTGTTAATACGTTTTGAATTTCGGATTTTGGCAAGTACAATTTCATTTGCCTTAATAGACGTAATAAAAAATACCATGCACTTTTCGAGTTTCAGCAATTGATTCAACTCTCTATTTTTAATTGATTTCTCAAGATCCTGCTCAATCAAATTTGTCATTTGATTGATATGCTTTAAATATTTCATATACAAATTCCCAGAACGCAAAAACAGCTGCAAAATAAAATTAGTAGCATCATTTACCGAATGCATCGGATCTTTATAAACGCAAGCTTGGTCAACAGGTAAAACCTGATTGTCACACATGCATAAACTTAAAGTAAAGTTATTAGTTAAGTAAATCCCCAAAGGTACAGTTTGATAAGGCACTCCATTATTTGTTGTACGAATTGGAATACGCATAATTACAAGTGACCAATCATCATCGTATTCAACACGAGGTCTCTCATCGGCATCCAGAATATCGCTAATTGTATCATTAGGTAATTGAAACTGCTCAGTTAAGCACTCAATTTCATTTTGGGTAGGTTCTACTACATGTATCCAGCATCCAGGCTGTACACTCTTAATTTCGGTGCATCCACCAAAAGTCTTAAAAATTGTAATCATCCGTTTTTCTTCTTGCATTACTACTGCAAGAAGTGATAAGCCCCCTTACAGTACTATTCTTGTAATTCTTTATAATTTCTCGGGACTCCTTCCATTGAGATCGCTTTTTTGTAATTGTGGCTGCAAATTTAGTTTTTAAATATAAAAATAAGCAAGCTTTTGCCAATTTAATTTAATCAATACTTAAAATTGCATAGAAATATTTGAATAATTAAAATCTCCTTTGTTGGAGTAACAATCAAAGGAAACCAATAAAGTTAAGTGTAAGCAGAACTAATAAAAAAAGAAATAAATTTATGAAATCTAATGTTTCCAAAATGATGGAGAAAAAAGAATTAAAACAGTAAACAATTCTAATCGACCTAGAAGCATTAAAAACGATAAAAACCATTTTGCCAATGATGGTAGATTATAAAAATTTTCCATTGGACCAATTTCCCCAAAGCCAGGTCCAATATTACCAAGAGTAGTAGCCACAGCACTAAAAGCAGAATAAATATCAGAAGTCCATAAAGACATACAAACAGAAGAAACCATAAATATTAGGATATAAAAAACAAAAAAGGCCAAAATATTGGTCACTGTTTTTTGGTCAACCACATGACGATTATAACGAATTGGGATAACTGCATTTGGATGAACTAAACGTTTTAACTCATAAAAACTATTCTTAAAAAGCAACAAGATTCGGACTACTTTTACACCTCCTCCTGTTGATCCGGCCGAACCTCCAACAAAGAAGAGAACAAAAATAAGCATTCCTAAAAATGGGCTCCAAAGAAGATAATCTGCCGTGGCATATCCTGTTGTCGTAATAATTGAAACAACGGTGAACAAACTATCTCTAAACGCCTGTTCTCCTGTTATATTACCTACTGACATTAGTCCAAAACTAATAATTAAGGCAAAAAGAAAAACAACTATTCCATAAAACCGAAACTCCTCATCTTTAAACATTTTACCAAAGCGTCCCGAAATTGCAGCATAAGAAAGAGTAAAATTAGTACCTGCTACAAACATGAAGAAAATAATAACATACTGAAGATAAGGAGATGTAAAAAATCCAACACTGGCTTGTTTTGTTGAGTATCCTCCTGTTGCCATCGTTGTTAATGAATGATTAAGAGCATCAAAAAATGTCATTCCTCCAGCGAACAACATAATGGTTTCTACCAGAGTAAACATAATATACAAGCCCCAAAGATTACGAGCCGTTTCTTTAATTCTAGGAGTTAATTTATCGGGTGCCGGACCAGGAACTTCTGCCACAAAAAGCTCTCTACCTCCAATTCCTAATGTGGGCAGAATAGCCAGGAACATTACTATAATTCCCATTCCTCCCATCCATTGGGTTAATGATCGCCAAAACAAAATACCATGTGGTAATTCTTCTATATTATTTAATACAGAAGAACCTGTTGTGGTAAATCCCGACATAGTCTCGAAAAATGCATTGGTAACTGATGGAATAGCACCACTAAACAAATATGGTAAGCATCCAAATATGGAAAATACAATCCACACTAAACTTACAATAATATATCCCTCTCGTTTACCCAGTTCTTTAGTTACTCCTTTTGAAAGTAGATAACTTAAAGCTCCTGCAACAAAAGTAATACCTCCTGCCTTTACAAAGGCAAGGGAATCCGACTCTCCATAAATTAGGGAAACTAATAAAGAAAGAAATAAGAAAAAACTTTCACCTACCAAAAGCTTCCCCAGAATATTTAGAATAATCTTAAACTTAATCACAATTTTATAACTTAATTTTAAATCAAAGATAAGGATATAATACTTTGATTCTTTATTCTATGTTATTGATTCTTCCAAAAAGAAGGTGCAAAAACAATTAAAAAAGTAAATAGCTCTAATCGCCCTAGTAACATTAGAAAAGATAATATCCATTTACCAGAATCAGGCACCAAAGAAAAATTATTCATAGGCCCTACCATACCTAAACCTGGTCCTATACCTCCCATAGTTGTAGCCACAGCACCCATCGATGAAATAAAATCCATACCAATAAAGGTCATCAAAAAACAGCCAATAAAAAATACAACCAAATACAATATAAAAAAGGCTAAAACTTTAGATATAATATTTTGATTAACAGTATTGCCATTATATCTTATTGGTAAAATAGCTGCTGGATGTATCAATCTTTTAAATTCGAGAGTACTGTTTTTAACTAATAATAAATGCCTTAAAATTTTTACACCTCCAGATGTTGAACCTACACAAGCCCCTGTAAACATCAGACCAAAAATTAAAAACCATAAATAAGGATGCCATAAAGTATAATCGGCACTTACAAAACCTGTACTTGTAATTACCGAAACAACCTGGAATAATGCATCACGAAACGACTTTTCGAAAGTTCCATGATCGAGATAAACCAGGCTTGCTGTAATTATTATCGTTATAGATAATACTAATTCCACATAAACTCTGAACTCCTGATTTTTCCAGATTTTTTTAAACTGCCCTTTTAATCCAAAATAGTGAAGTGTAAAATTGGTTCCTGCCAAAAACATAAATACAATTAAAACATACTGTATATAAGGAGAATAGTTAACGATACTACTATTCTTAGTCGAAAATCCCCCTGAAGCCAGAGTTCCAAATGAGTGACAAATTGCATCAAAACATGACATGCCACCAAACACTAAAAAAATAGTTTCCAAAACTACAAGCAACATATAGATACCCCATAATTGTTGAGCCGTTTCCTTGATTCTAGGATGCAACTTATCAACGGTAATACCTGCTGCTTCGGCACTAAACAGGGCCATTACTCCAAAACCAAATACTGGTAATATGGCAACTGTAAGGACCAGAATCCCCATTCCTCCCAGCAAATGGGTTAGAGATCGCCAAAAAAGAATTCCATGTGGCAAAGCTTCAATATCATTTACAATTGATGCCCCAGTTGTGGTAAAACCTGATATGGTTTCAAAAAAAGCATCTGTAAAGTTTGGGATATATCCACCCAGTAAAAAGGGTAATGATCCAAAAATTGAAAAAACGATCCACACCATACTAACAACAAGATAGGCCTCTCTTTTTCCAATATCCTTACTACAATTGTGTGTAATTAAATATAATACACCTCCACATATCAAGCTTATTGCCGAAGATTGTATAAATGAAATAAAATCACCTTCGCCATAATATAAAGCTACTGCCGAACTAATAATTAGAAAAAAGCTTTCCACAATTATTAATACCGACATTACATAAAAAATAAATTTCCAATTAAACATCTTGGTATTTAATTTATAGCAATAAAAAAAAGGATATAATACTCAGCTTATCTAATGATAAACAAAAAACCGAATTAAAATAATTCGGTTTAAACTGTTATTTAAAAAACTTTTCGACTTTTTTTATTGCCGATGGTAAGGTAAAAACAACTACCTGATCGTCAACTTGAATTAAAGTATCACCAGTAGCGATAATACTTTCATTTCCTCGGATAATACCTCCAATATTTGCATCTTCAGGAAAATCTAATTCACTTAGGCTAGCTCGGGTAATTTTCGATCCTTTCTTCACTCCTAACTCTAACACCTCAGCATCAGAAACTGTTAACCACTTACAATGCTGAACTTCGGCATCCATCGTAAATCGATAAATATAACTTGCAGCCAACAATTTCTTATTAATCATGGTTCCCACACCAATATTATCGGCCAAATCGATATAGTCGATATTCTCAACCTCGGCAATTGTTCGTTTAACACCCATCTTTTTCGCTAGCAAACAAGCTAAGATATTGGTTTCGGAGTTTCCGGTAACTGCCACAAAAGCATCCATTTTATGAATTCCTTCTTCCTTTAACAATTCCTTATCTCTTCCGTCGCCATTTATAACTAGAGCATCCTGAAGGCGATCGGCAAGCTTTAAACTCTTCTCCTTATCGATCTCCAGCAATTTAAGATTCATTTTTTTGCCTAATTCCATTGCCGTTTTTTGTCCAATACGACTTCCTCCAAGAATCATAGCATTTTTAATCTCATATTTTGGTTTTCCTGCTAAGAGCATAACATCTTCTATACTTTCCGGCTTACTAACCACAAAAACTAAATCGCCTCGCATAAAACGATTATGTCCTCGGGGAATAATTGTAACATCCCCTCTTTTAATCGCAACAGCTCTAAAATCAACATCATGACTCAGTTCTGCAACTTCGGCCATGGTTTTATCCATAATAACCGATTTACTACTAATTTTTATTCCATATAATAAAAGCTTACCACCCGAAAACTCATACATCTGACGGGTACCTGATCTGGACATATAACTAATAACTTCCTTAGCTGCCAATCTTTCGGGATATATCAACTCATCGATTCCTAAACTTTTAAGGTATTCTTTATTTTCAGGAATCAAATATTCTTGATTATCGATTCGAGCGATCGTTTTAACGGCCCCCAATTTCTTTGCTAGAATAGTTGAAGTAATATTGGTCGTTTCGGATTGCGTAACGGCAATAAAAAGATCAGCCTTTTTAACACTTGCTTCTTTTAAATCCTTTAAAGAAGAACTCGACCCAACAATCGTTAATAAATCCAAATGAGAATCAATCTCTTTCAATTTATCTTCATCATTATCAAGCAATATGATATCATGATCCTGATGACTTAACATCTTAGCCAAATGAGTTCCAACAGCTCCCGCCCCGGCAATAACAATTTTCATAATTTTATTCCGTTAACATTTATTTTGGAAAAATTCGTCGGCAAATTAACACAATCTCAAGCAATTTTGATAGTAAATTGTTAAAAAAATATTAACAGCAAAGCTTTCTAAATTACCAAAACGAAATTAAATTACAAAAGCATTATTTAAATGATTACTTTTTATTGGTTAATTCATTTTTTGACTAGATAAAAGCTGAATATAAGCACCTGACTCACCCACCTGAAAAAACTTTTCTGATGGCACATTTCTCCTGTTCGTAATTCGTTTTAAGTCATTCAAATATATCGATCCATCTAAAATATCAACTCTATTATTGCCTTTTTTTACCCAAATACTATCTGATTTTAAGGCATTTTTTCGAAGTATTAGGTAATCTGCTTTTATACTATCTAATACTTGATTCGCGTTTACCAGTTTACGATCAATACTAACAATTACAGTACCGTCAAAATCTCTATAGTCAAAAGCCCTCAAAGTATCTATCTGAATATCAACAACTCCTTTTTGCATTAGATAGGGTTTAGTTAATCGCTCTATTTTCTTTTCTTTAAGATCTTTATCAATCAGCAAAAAAACTTTCTCCTTATTTCTAAGTCCTATCAAGCTATTCCTGCCTGCATTAAAAACGACTAACTCTCTTTCCTCTGCTTTTAGTTTAGAAATTAAAACTGGTATTTGGATACAAAGAAGTAATATTAGTAAACTAAAAACTGCTTTTTTCCTTTTAAGTACCAAAATAAATATCAAACAAAGAATAGATAAATATAGGAGTACAACCTGATACTCTGTAAAAGTAAAATCTCTAATAACAGCACCAGGCAAATGATGTATTTGAACAATCAACCAATTCATCCATCCTACCAAATGATGAAGAATCCATGCTAAAATATCAGAAAGAAAGTCGATTTTTGCGAGTAATAAAAGCAGTATAGAAAGATAAATCAGTACACCTGCCATTAGAATTACAATATATCCCGATAATAAAAAATAAGTGGGAAACTGATTAAAATAATAAATTGCCAAAGGGAAAGTTGCTATTTGCGCTGCTATTGCAACTGTTGTTAACTGCCAAAGTTTACGTAAAATAAAATTCCGCACATACAAAAGTTTCTCGAATCGAGCTTGAAAAAATACAATGCCCACTACCGCAAGATATGAAAACTGAAAACCTACTGTAAAAAGTAAAAATGGATTGTATAGTAGTAAAAAAACCGCAGATGCTGCTAATGAATTATAAATTCCACCGTAACGTTTTAACACCTCTCCTCCAATTACAAAACTAAACATACTAGCAGCTCTCATAACCGAAGGCGATAGTCCGGTTAGTAGTGCATACATCCAAAGACTCAGTAATAATAAAACTCCTTTTATCCATTGTCCGTACTTTACTTTGCCTAAAAAACCAAGAATAAACTTCATGATAATATAAATAATACCAACATGAAGGCCCGAAACCGCTAATACATGCATAGCTCCGGCATCGGCCCAAGCTCGTTTAATTTCCGGATCTAATGTTGTTTTATATCCTAATGTTAGTGCAGCTAAAATATCAAAACTCTCATCTCGTATTCCCTTTTCTCTGTAGATATCCAGTAAACTATCGCGCCACTCTAGCGCTAAGATAGAAATGCTCTTTCTGCTATGTTCTCCTAATTTTATCCAGGAATTTGTATTGATATAAGCCGAATATAAAATATGCTGAGTTTTGAGGTAGGCAGCGTAATCAAACTCATACGGATTACCAGCATTTTTTACTCGGTTTAAGCTAGAATTAAGCAGAAGCAAATCACCAGGTTTTAATGTCTTTACGGAAGAGTCTTTAGCAAAATATAAAATTGCCTTTGCAGTTTGATACACAAAAGTCTTATCACTTAATGATTCTTTTATATCGACAATGCATAAATATGAATTCGTTTTTTCAACTGGTTTTTCAATAAGCTCAACCTTATATATCCGAGAAGTAGGCTGAGAAGATAAATGCAATGCAGACTCTACAATATTAACACGACATACAGCTAATCCTAATAAGAATAAGGAACAAAAAATGCCAAATAAAGTACGTAAAGAATATGATTTTCTGAGAGTTGGAATTGCTATAAATCCAATCATCCCAGTAAATCCTACTATTATTAAGGCATAACAAAGTGTATCATTAACCTTAAAATAGCTCGCAAACAATATACCCACTAGTAAAGGTAGTAGAATACGTAAAAAAGGATTTTGTCGAAATATTTCGCGAAAAGTCATTAGTAAAGCAGTTTACAGCTTACTGAATTTACCATTTTTTTGAATAAAAACAAAGCCCTTACTTTTCAGTAAAGGCTTATTTTAAGTTATTTACACAAATAAATATTATCTAAAACTAAAGGCAATACCTCCTGTTATGGTGTTATATTCCTGAATAGTATAATCTCCAAATATTTTAAAGAAACCAAGATTTAATCGGGTACCAATTGTTGCTCTTACTCCACTTGCATCGAAATTTACAGATACAGGATCAGTTACAGTTCTATAATCGCTAACAACTACTCCTGAAATTACATCTTCGTATTCCAATTCGTATGTACCTTTAATATCCACATCCATTTTTGCTGTATTATATCCTACTGCACCATAAAACTCAATTAGCTTTAAGTTTACCGATGCAATAGCCTGAACAGTATATGCATTGGTTGTAAATTCCATTAATTGACCACTTCCATTAAAAGTTGATTCTCCCTGTATGTCATATTCAGAAGTTAATTTGGTATAAGCAAGCAAGGCTGATACAGAAAATGGTGTTTTCGAAATTTTCAGCATTTTAGATAAATCTTTTTGGATACCAAGACCAAACATTCCCACCTCCATATCGTCACCTCCTACTTTAGGCAGATATCTAACTTTTAAATCAGCATCAATTCCTGGTATTCCAATTCCAACCTGCAAAGTAGCAGACGGAACTGCATTCATAGGAAGATCTGCTCCTATTCCATCGGGAATATTAAATCGTGCCAAATCGAAATTTCCAGCACTTGTTTCAATTTTCGCCAAAAGAGTTTGATTATTATCACCTCCCATTAAAGTTTGCATTTCGGCAGAACTATTTCCATTTGCTAAGCTAATATTAGAATAGTCGCTTGCCATAAATTCAAAAACCTCATCGGATGATGGCACTTTTGCTAAATTAGCAACCAAAGTAATATCAAAACCGAATTTTTTATGAGTTCTTGCTGTTGAATACCAACCATTATTTAATCCATACATAAAACCTTTCGATACCGGATTTACATATTTCTCAGTCAATTTTGATGCATCTTCTGTTCCCGCAAGTAAAAATTGCTCAATATCCTGAGACTTACCCAGAAAAGGAATAAAGAAGATAAGTAGTAGAATAATTCTTTTCATTGTAATAGTTTTAGTGGTTTAAACAATTTTAGTAGTACGGAAGAAATATTGTTTTGTTTAAATATTTATAAACATATCACTAAAAACATTAAGAATTAGTATTAATCTGTTACTTCTATTATTTATAAATGAAAAAACCCTACCAATTGGTAGGGTTTGTATTTTATTTAGCTAGTGTAAATCTGTATTTCGCTTTAAATTTTCCTTTCGAAATTCCAGCTAACTTGCCCCGTAATAAACGCTTTTTTATTGGAGCACAATGGTCGGTAAACAATATTCCTTCCAAATGATCGTATTCATGCTGAATAACTCTGGCAGCATATCCTGAATACTCCTCCTGATGAAATTCCCAGTTTTCGTCGTAATATTCAATTTTAATGCTTTCTGGTCTACGAACATCTTCATTAATTCCAGGAATACTTAAACATCCTTCAGACATAGACCATTCGTCGCCGGTACGTTCGGTTATTTTTGCATTAATAAACATTTTTTTAAAACCTTCCAGCTCTGGTTCTTCTTCGGCAAAAGAAGTACAATCCAAAACAAACATACGAATTGAACGACCAACCTGAGGTGCAGCCAAACCAACTCCATCAGAATAATACATGGTTTGCCACATATCCTCTTTAAACTTTTCTAGGTCCGGATAATCTTTATCAATATCCTTGGCAACCTTCCTCAATACAGGATGTCCATAAATTGTAATCGGTAATATCATTTTTCTTTTATTATTATATTCTTGCTTTTACAGGTTTAAAACAGGTTACGCTTTGTTTCCATATACGATTGAAGAATAATTGTTGCACTAACCTTATCTACTAAAGCTTTATTTTGGCGCTGTTTCTTCTTTAATCCTCCATCTATCATGGTCTGAAAAGCTATTTTCGAGGTGAAACGCTCATCAACCATTTCGATTGGAATATTTGGAAATTTATTTTTTAGTTTCCCCAAAAAAGGTTTTAAATACCTCATCGATTCACTATCCTGATTATTTAATTGTTTTGGATAACCAACAACAAAACATTCCACCTCTTCAGTATTCGTATATTTTTCCAGATAATCTAGTACATCTTTTGCAGCAACAGTATCCAAACCATTCGCAATAATCTGCATAGGATCTGTAACTGCTAATCCTACTCTTTTACGTCCGTAATCAATTGCTAATAATCGTGCCAATTCTCTTATTTATAATTATTTTGAATTACAAAGATATAAAAACCCTGCATACTTTCTCATTTCCATGTAAAAATGAGTTTAAAATAAAGATGCATACAATTTATAACAGGGTAGGCACTCATAAGATGACATAATAAAATTCTAAAATACAATTCTTTAATAAACAGTTAAACGGTGATATTTCTCTAATAAATACTCTTTATCATTCCAATATTTACAAAACAATTAAAGTTTTTTTTGTTATCAATACGATAATTAAAGCTATAACAATAAAGATTGACTCCCTATAAGCATCATTTATTATTGGTAATCACACTTATAAACTAAAGAAAAAACCAGAATACAGATGGAATTATAATTCCCAGTAAAGCTAATTTCCAGCCACGTTTCTTAAAGCCATTTTTCCCTTTGGCTATAATTAAGCCAGTAATACAAATTAACAAAACACTTATGGCAAAAATATCTGAATACCAAATCCACAAATCATTCGATGATTTATGCAAATCGACCATCTGTCCCAATACAGGTCGAATTTTAAATCGTTCAATTTCACCTTCTCCTGTTGACGGATTTATAAAGGCATAAGCTCCATCAAAATAAAGATTATAACCTCCTCTTCTCCAGGTAGAGCCCCTCAGTTTTAGATCTATATTGTTATTTATCAAACTTTGTCTAAAAAATTCATCTGTTACTGCATCACGATCCTTTGGTATATCCAATTTCAACTTAATGGTTTCATATACATAATCACGAGGATCCCAAGAATGACGATGATTTAAAGCAATGCCAGATACAGAAAAGGCAATTAGCAGACCAACATAGAAATAAGAAAAATCTCTATGCCAGTTCCTTAATTTTAGATTCCAATTCATACAAATAAATATTGTTTGTTTTGTACAAAGAAATAAAAAACTAAAATACTCTTTATCCTTAGATGTTATTATTTTAACTCTTAGATAAATAAAAACAAGAAAGGCCACCTCTAAAGAGGCAGCCTTCTATATTTAATCGATAAATATTATTATCGGATTATCTTAAATTTGCCTGAGCAGCAGCTAGACGTGCAATAGGCACACGGAAAGGAGAACAAGAAACGTAATCCATACCTACTGAGTTACAGAACTCAACAGAAGATGGCTCACCACCGTGCTCACCACAGATACCTAATTTGATATCTTTACGTGTTGATTTTCCTTTTTCACAACCCATACGCACCAATTGACCAATACCTTCTTGATCTAATACTTGGAAAGGATCGTTTTTCAAGATACCTTTTTCAATATAGATAGGTAAGAATTTAGCAGCATCATCACGAGAATAACCGAATCCCATTTGAGTCAAGTCATTTGTTCCGAAAGAGAAGAATTCAGCATGTGCAGCAATTTGATCAGCAGTAAGAGCAGCACGTGGAATTTCAATCATAGTACCTACCATAAAATCAACTTCAACACCTTTTTCAGCGAAAACAGCAGCTGCAGTTTCTCTGATAATGCCTTCCTGAATTTGGAATTCTTTTAAAGTTCCGATTAATGGAACCATAATCTCTGGCTTAGGATCTTTTCCTTTCGCTTTCAAATCACAAGCAGCTTCCATAATCGCGCGAGCTTGCATCTCTGTAATCTCTGGGTAAGTGTTACCTAGACGACAACCACGGTGACCCAACATTGGGTTAATTTCGTGAAGAGAATCAACTTTAGCTTTAACGATAGATACATCGATACCTAATTTTTCAGCCATTTCAGCTTGAGATTCAGCATCGTTAGGAGTAAATTCGTGCAATGGTGGATCCAGTAGACGAATAGTAACACCGAAACCGTCCATAGCCTCAAGAATACCAGAGAAATCTTCTCTCTGAACAGGAAGTAATTTTGCCAACGCAGCTTTACGACCTTCAACATCTTCAGCAAGAATCATTTCACGCATGTTCCAGATCTTATCGCCTTCGAAGAACATGTGCTCTGTACGACACAGACCAATACCTTTAGCACCAAAATCACGTGCAGCTTTAGCATCTGAAGGTGTATCAGCATTTGTACGAACGTACATACGGCTATTTTTCTCAGCCAAATCCATTACTTTTCCGAAATCACCATCTAAAGAAGGAGTGATAGTAGCAACTTTACCTTCGTAAACTTTACCAGTAGTTCCGTTTAATGAGATGAAATCACCTTCTTTATATTCAACACCGTTGATAGTCATAGAAGTTCCTGTTACTAGAACACCAGCAGCAGAAGAAATACAACATTTACCCATACCACGAGCAACAACAGCAGCGTGAGAAGTCATACCACCACGTTCAGTAAGAATACCTTCAGCAGCGTACATACCTTTCAAATCTTCTGGAGAAGTTTCGCGACGTACTAAAACAACTTTTTTACCTTCAGCAGCCCATGCTTCAGCATCTTCTGCAGAAAATACGATTTGTCCTGTAGCAGCACCTGGAGAAGCAGGAAGACCTTTAGAGATCTCTTTAGCAGCCTCTAGAGCTGATTTATCGAATACAGGGTGTAAAAGTTCATCTAATTTGTTAGGCTCCTGACGAAGAATAGCTGTTTTCTCATCAATAAGACCTTGTTCCAACATATCAACAGCCATTTTTACCATAGCTGCACCAGTTCGCTTACCAGAACGAGTCTGCAACATCCAAAGTTTACCTTGTTGAACGGTGAACTCCATATCCTGCATATCGGTATAGTGATCTTCTAATTTTTGTTGGATTGTATTTAATTCGTTGTAAAGCTCAGGCATAGCTTCTTCCATTGAAAGGAAATTAGCTTTACGCTCTTCTTCAGAAGTACCGTTACGCTCAGCCCAACGTTTAGATCCAATAGTTGTAATCTCAAGAGGAGTACGAACACCAGCAACAACGTCTTCACCTTGTGCATTAATCAAGTACTCACCATTGAATAAATCTTCACCAGTAGCAGCATCACGAGAGAAACAAACTCCTGTAGCAGAAGTTTCACCCATGTTACCATATACCATTGCCTGAACATTTACTGCAGTACCCCAATCGTCTGGAATACCTTCCATTCTACGGTAAAGAATAGCTCTTTCAGTATCCCAAGAATCGAATACAGCGCAAACAGCACCCCAAAGCTGATCCCAAGGATTTGTTGGGAAATCAACACCTGCGTGCTCACGGATAACCGCTTTGTAACCTTCAACAAGAGCCTTAAGGTCTTCAACTGTTAATTCAGTATCAACTTTATAACCTTTAGATTCTTTCATTTCGTCAAGAACAATCTCGAAAGGATTGTGCTTTCCTTCTTCTGCTTCAACACCCATTACAACATCACCGTACATGTGGATGAAACGACGATATGAATCGTAAGCAAATTTTTCGTTTTCAGAATATTTTGCTACAATCTTAACAGTATCATCATTCATACCTAGATTAAGAACGGTATTCATCATACCTGGCATAGAAGCACGAGCACCAGAACGAACAGATAACAACAATGGAAAACCATCTTTTGCATCAAATTTTGCGTTCATTGCTTTTTCTGTATCAGCTACAGCAGCCTCTACCTGATCTTTGATCATTGCTACAACAGCATCTTTTCCAAGCTTGTTGTAATCAGTACAAACGTCAGTAGTGATAGTGAAACCAGCAGGTACTGGAACACCGATTAGGTTCATTTCAGCAAGGTTAGCACCCTTACCTCCAAGCAAATTTCTCATGTCTGCTTTACCTTCGGCCTTACCATCACCAAAAGTATAAACGTACTTAGTACTCATAATTATCGCTTTTTAGTTTTACTTGTTAAAGTTCTAAAACAGCAGAATCTTTAACAACAATTATATTATTAGTATTTATTTATTTAAAACAATAAATTTAAAGGGATTACATATGACAAATGTCAATTCGAAATACGCACACAAAAATAGTTTTCTTTTTTCAAAAAAAAAATAATAATTACTCATTTGAGAGGCTTTTGAGAATAAAATTTTATCCACTGTACAGATTTACTATTCAAACGTTTGCGAAAAATTAAACTCTTTATATCCGATTTACAATAAGCACAAAAGTAAGTATTTTATATCAATATATTATGTTTATATAATTAATTCACTATCTCATTCTTTCCTTATGTTTTGATCCTTCAGGATAAAGTAGGTAATCAAGATATTGTACCCTATAATAAACATCCGAAGCACCTAACACATTATCTGATAATTTACCTTTAAACTCACCTATAGATTTATATCCTTGATTATCCATCCAATTTTCCAGCTCTGATAAAACCTGAGTTATATAGGATGGTTTATTTTTGTAAATAGCACTTACCATTTGTACAGCATCTGCACCACTTAGTATCATTTGAATAATATCTTCGTGAGAATAAATACCATTTGAACCACATAGTTCTCCTTTTATCTTCTTGTGCATTAAACCTACATAACGTAATCCTAATTTATAGTCTCCCTGATTACTTAAATTAAAATTAGAAACATGTTTTTGGGTATTTACATTAATTTCAGGCTGAAACAATCTATTAAACAAGACAAAAGCTGATGCTCCTGCCTGATCTAAGCGATGAATAAAATTAGACATATTAGTATAATAGGGACTTAACTTAATTGAAAAAGGAATAGATAACCTCTTTTTTAAAGTTTCTACAATTTTTACTTTATCATCTTCTATTTGCCATGCTGTTTTTTCAGCATCTACCGGCAATTGATAAAAATTTAGTTCCAATGCGTCAACTCCTGTTTTTTCTAATTGCACAGCATAGTCAAACCAGGTTACATCATACAAACAATTAAGACTTGCGATTATTGGAATATTTACATTCCTTTTTACCTCTTCCAACTTAAGTAAATGCTCTTTAGGCCCGGCATGTTCCAATGCTGGAAATAATGAAATCATTTCTGCATTTCGTTCTGCATATTCATCTAACTCATCAGAAAATTGAGCTTGCTCCATTTGTATCTGCTCTTCAAAAAGAGATTTATACACAATGGCAGCAGCTCCTGCTTGTTCAAGTTCCTTTGCACCTTCAACACTTGCCGAATAGGTACATGCTCCAACTATTATGGGATTTTTTAAATTTATCCCCATAAATTCTACGTTTAATTTTGCCATATCATCTTTATTTATTTTCAATCTAAATAAAGATAGTACATTCAAACGAAATACTCAAACCTAAAATTGAGATAAAAATCTAAAGATCAGCAAATAGGCTTTAAACACTAATAAAAAAAGGGATTCCAAAAACTGGAATCCCTTTTATATAGTAAGAATAAGATTTATTCTTCAGAATAATCTAAAGCAGCTTGACGTTTGTAAGTCTTAAATCTCCATTTAGCATTCTCTTCAGCAGCAACAAATAATTCTTGTGCTTGCTCAGGGAATGATTTCTGTAATGAAGTATAGCGAACCTCACCCAATAAGAAATCTTGGAAATTCTCCCACTTAGGCTCTTTTGAATCAAGAGTGAATGGGTTTTTACCGTCATTCTCTAATGCTGGGTTATTACGATACAAGTGCCAGTATCCAGCTTCAACAGCTTTTTTCTCTTCTGCTTGTGATTTACCCATAGATGCTTTTAATCCATGAGAAATACAAGGAGCATAAGCAATAATCAAAGATGGTCCTGGATAAGCTTCAGCCTCTTTAATAGCTTTCATGTATTGAGCTTGATTTGCTCCCATAGCTACCTGAGCTACATAAACATATCCGTAAGACATTGCAATCATTCCAAGGTCTTTCTTTCTGATACGTTTACCAGCAGCAGCAAATTTAGCAACAGCACCAACTGGAGTTGCTTTAGAAGCTTGTCCACCAGTGTTAGAATAAATTTCAGTATCCATTACTAAAACATTTACATCCTCACCAGAAGCCAATACGTGATCTAATCCACCAAATCCGATATCATAAGCCCAACCGTCACCACCGAAAATCCATTGAGACTTCTTAATTAGATAATTCTTAATGTTAAGAATTTCTTTAGCAACAGGGTGAGATTCGTTAGCAAGAGCTTCTTCAACTTTTGCAGAAGCAGCTACAGAAGCTTCACCATTGTCTTTGTTCTCTAGCCATTCAGCAAATGCAGCTTTAGTATCAGCATTTACTTCTTCCATAGCATTTTGCATACGAAGTTCAATACGGTTACGCATTTTACGAACCCCTTCATTCATACCGAAACCAAATTCAGCATTATCTTCGAACAATGAGTTAGCCCAAGCTGGACCTTTACCACTCTTATTGTTTTTACAATATGGAGTTGAAGGAGCAGAACCACCGTAAATAGAAGAACAACCAGTAGCATTAGCAACCATCATTCTCTCACCAAACAATTGTGTAATTAATTTGATATATGGAGTTTCACCACAACCAGCACAAGCTCCTGAGAACTCGAATAATGGTTGAGCAAATTGTGAATTTTTCACATTATTTTTAGGTAACAATTCTTTGTAACCTACTTTTTCATCCATATAATGCCATCTTTCTTTCTCAGCTTCCTGAGTTTCAAGATGCTTCATCACTAAAGCTTTAGCCTTAGGAGCTGGACATACATCAGCACAGTTACCACAACCTGTACAGTCTTCCACAGCAACCTGAATACGGAAGCTAAGACCTTTTAAGTCTTTCCCAGTAGCAGGCTTAACCGCAGTTCCTTCTGGTGCAGCAGCAACTTCTTCTTCTGTTAATATGAATGGACGAATTGCAGCATGAGGACAAACGTAAGCACACTGGTTACATTGAATACAAGTTTCCTCGTTCCACTCAGGAACACTAACAGCAACACCACGTTTTTCAAATTTCGTAGTTCCATTAGGGAATGTACCATCTTCACGACCTTTAAATGCTGAAACAGTTAAATCATCACCTGCTTGCGCATTCATTGGATCACATACCTTAGCTACAAATTCAGGACGATCGCTTTTATCAACAACCTCTTTGGTATCCTCAAGGTTTTTCCAATCAGCAGAAACTTCAACTTCCACAACATTCTCACCACCTGCATCAACTGCAGCATAGTTCATATTTACGATTTTCTCACCTTTTTTACCATAAGACTTAACAATCGCTTTTTTCATCTCTTCAACAGCTAATTCGAATGGAATTACACCAGTAATTTTGAAGAATGCTGATTGCATAATTGTATTGGTTCTTGATCCAAGACCAAGTTCTTCACCCAATTTAGTACCGTTGATAATGTAGAATTTAATCTCATTTTCAGCCATGTACTTTTTCATGCTATTGGGAAGATTCTTAACAGTTTCTTCAGCATCATAAATTGAGTTCAATAGGAATGAACCACCCTTTTTCAATCCTTTTAATACATCATATAGATATACGTAAGCAGGAACGTGACATGCAACAAAATCAGGAGTAGTTACTAGATATGTAGAGCGGATTGGCTCATCACCGAAACGTAGGTGAGAAGCGGTAAATCCACCTGATTTTTTTGAATCGTAAGCAAAATAAGCTTGACAATATTTATCGGTTGAACCCCCAATAATTTTAATTGAGTTTTTGTTAGCACCCACAGTACCATCAGAACCTAAACCGTAGAATTTAGCTTCGTAAAGAGACTCTGAATTCATTTTCACTTCAGGTAACATTGGAAGAGATGTAAAAGTAACATCATCAACAATACCTAAAGTAAATTGATTTTTAGGTTCGTTCATTGCTAAGTTTTTATAAACTGCAACAATTTGCGAAGGAGTTACATCTTTAGAACCTAATCCGTAGCGACCTCCAATTACTAATGGAGCATTTTCTTTTCCGTAAAATACTTCTCTTACGTCAAGATACAATGGCTCACCATTAGCACCAGTTTCTTTAGTACGATCAAGAACACAGATACGTTTTACAGATTCTGGAATAACGCTTAGGAAATGCTTAGCTGAGAATGGACGATACAAGTGAACACAAACAACACCTACTTTTTCGCCGTTAGCCATTTTATAATCAATCGCTTCTTTAATGGTTTCATTCACAGAGCCCATTGCGATAATAATATTTTCAGCATCTTCAGCACCATAATACATGAAAGGCTTGTATTCTCTTCCTGTAATTTTGGTAATTTCACTCATATAGTCAGCAACAATATCTGGAACCGCATCGTAAAATGGGTTAGCAGCTTCTCGAGACTGGAAGTATACATCAGGATTCTGAGCAGTACCTCTAGTTACAGGAGCTTCTGGATTTAAAGCACGATCACGGAAAGCCTGAAGAGCTTCTTGATCTACTAGATCTCTCATGTCTTCCATATCAACAGCTTCGATTTTCTGAATCTCGTGAGAAGTACGGAAACCATCAAAGAAGTTCATGAAAGGAACTCTAGATTTAATTGCTGTTAAGTGAGATACTGCAGAAAGATCCATTACTTCCTGAACAGAACCTGAAGCTAACATTGCAAAACCAGTTTGACGAGCAGAATACACATCAGAATGATCTCCAAAGATACTTAAGGCTTGTGCTGCAAGAGCACGTGCACTAATGTGGAATACACATGGTAATAACTCACCAGCAATTTTGTACATGTTAGGAATCATCAACAATAATCCTTGTGATGCAGTATAAGTAGTTGTTAATGCACCGGCTTGCAAAGATCCGTGTACAGCACCTGCTGCACCAGCTTCCGACTGCATTTCTACTAACTGAACAGTTTCGCCAAAAAGGTTTTTACGACCTTGAGCAGCCCATTCATCAACATATTCAGCCATAGGTGAAGATGGTGTGATTGGGTAAATACAAGACACCTCACTAAACATATACGCTACGTGAGCGGCTGCTGCATTACCATCGCAGGTAATGAATTTTTTTTCTCTTGCCATTTTACGCCTCCAATTAATTTTAATTAATGGTAGTTTAAATTTATTTCTGTTATCTATTTCTCTAATATAAAAAACCGAACAACCACAAAGGAATCTTATTTCCTTCACCGCGCTCGATCATATCGGCAGCTTCAAAACAATTCTCGGTTCTAAGTTTTGAATCTAAATTGTTTGAACTATCCGAAATATAGAAGCTATATTTATCATCAACCATAAAGTGCCCCATATCGGTACTAGTAATTAACCTTCCTTGCTCAACCTGATTATAGAAAAATGTTTCTCTTAGAGTTTCCTCATCTATATTGTCAGGAGAGATTGCATAAAGAAGATTGGTATTATGCAAATATACTTTATTTGGTTTCTTTGATGAATCTTTATAGCTTTCTTTGGTATTTAATAAGCGTATTAATCTTGCATTTTTTAAATAACGCAAGTAATTCATTATTGTTGCTCTTGATGTTTCTACGTCGTTTGCGAGCTTACTAACATTGGGTTGAAAGGGTACACTACCCGATATAATGTAAAGTAATTTTTTAAGTTTAGGCAGATATTTAAGTTCTATTTGATTTAGGTAGGTTATATCAAATTCTAACATTAGGTTGACAATTTTCAATAAACTATCGATAAAACTCCTATCCTCCTGATAACATGGATAATACCCATGCTGCAGATAATCTGTAAAATATGCCAAAGGCCTAACTTTTTCAAGAATGCCTTCTACAATTGACTCATGATTTTTAAGAATATCTTCTAAAGAATAACTTCTAAATTTATTATTTGTTTCATGATTAAGAAATTCACGGAACGATAAACCATTTAAATAATAAACGTTTACACAATCTTTAAGAATTTCATTTGTTTTAACTCGTAAAATAGAAGATGCTGTAAAAATAATCTTTAAACCAGAATACTGCTCATAGCAAATTTTCAAATCCTGAGCCCATTCGGGATATTTATGAATTTGATCGAGCAACAAAAGCTTTCCACCTTTTTTATAAAATTCATCGACAAAAGAAACCAAACCTCTTTCAGTAAAAAAGAGATTGTTCATATTAATGTACAAACAAGTTTTATCGTTTGCACAATGCTCACGAACATAGTCCAGAAGGAAAGTAGTTTTACCTACTCCTCGGGCGCCCTTTATCGCTATTAAACGCTGAGACCAATCAATCTGATCGGCTAATTCTCGTCTAATATTGCTCTTTTTGTTTTTCAACAAACTATTATGAGTCTGTAATAAGGTGTCCATATTTTGTAGAATTTACTTCGCAAATTTATAGAATAAAATCTATTTCTGCTATCTAGAGATTACAAAACTACTCCTTTTTTGCTATTTATACTTATTTAAAATAAGCTCCAAAAATATCACTAATCATTAATTTTTAAATCATTAGCCACAACAAGTATAAAATCATTACATATTATATATTTTAGAAAAATCCTCATCAACATTAGAAAATCCGGATAAAACAAGCCAGTATAGAACAAAAAAGAGGCAATAGGTAAATCACCTACTGCCTCCTGACATATTTTTTATAATACGATTACTACTTATCGTTCATCGAAATTAAGAATTCTTCATTTGAACGGGTTTTTCGCATTCTATCACTAATAAACTGCATTGCTTCAACAGAGTTCATATCTGTTAAGAAATTTCGAAGCACCCAAATTCTGTTTAGCTGATTCTCATCTAAAAGAAGATCTTCTCTACGAGTACTTGATGCAGTAATATCTACAGCAGGATAAATACGCTTATTCGATAATTTACGATCAAGCTGCAATTCCATATTACCAGTTCCTTTAAATTCTTCGAAGATTACTTCGTCCATTTTAGAACCAGTTTCGGTTAAGGCTGTTGCCAAAATTGTAAGCGAACCACCATTTTCGATATTACGAGCTGCACCAAAGAAACGCTTAGGCTTGTGTAATGCGTTTGCATCAACACCACCAGAAAGCACTTTCCCTGAAGCAGGAGAAACTGTATTGTAAGCACGAGCTAAACGTGTAATTGAATCGAGTAGAATTACCACATCGTGTCCACATTCAACCATACGTTTTGCTTTCTCTAATACGATATTTGCAACACGAACGTGACGCTCTGCAGGCTCATCGAATGTCGAAGAAACAACTTCGGCATTTACACTTCTAGCCATGTCGGTAACCTCTTCCGGACGTTCATCAATTAATAGAATAATCATGTAAGCCTCAGGATTATTCTCAGCAATTGCATTTGCAACTTCTTTTAACAATACGGTTTTACCAGTTTTTGGCTGAGCTACTATTAAACCACGCTGCCCTTTACCAATAGGTGCAAACATATCAACTACACGGGTTGATAATGAACTTCTACCCTTCCCTGTTAAATTAAATTTCTCATCTGGAAATAAAGGAGTCAAGTGATCAAAAGGAACTCTATCTCTGATAACATCAGGTAAACGTCCATTAATCTCGGCAACCTTAATTAATGGAAAATATTTTTCACCTTCTTTAGGAGGACGAATTGTTCCATTAACTGTATCACCTGTTTTTAATCCAAATAATTTTATTTGAGATTGAGAAACATAAATATCATCAGGAGAATTCAAATAATTATAATCAGATGAACGAAGAAATCCATAACCATCAGGCATAATTTCCAACACTCCGGAACTATTAATAATTCCATCAAATTCAAAAAGCTTCTCTTTCTCTCTCTTTTCGAATCTTTTTCTAGGTTGATTAGACTTTTCTTGTCTTTCAACTCGATCCTGTTTTTCTGGGCGATCGTGTTTTTCCGTTCTTTCTGGGCGCACTTGTCGCTCTGAACGCTCTGGTTTTTCGGAAGTTATTTTTTCCTCTTTGGAAACTTTAGGAGCGTCTTTTTTATCGGTTTTCTCTGCTTTTACAGCTTTTTCCTTCGCCTCAACAGTTTTACGTTCTTTACGTTTTTCTTTAACTGGAGATTCTGGTTTCTCTTCTGTTTCAATTTGAGCTGCAGCTTTACGAACAACATCCTTAACTGGTTGTTCTGTTTTTCTTCTTCTGCGTAGCTTTATTTTTGGTTGATCTTCTTCAACCTTTGCCTCTCCTTCTGCTTTTTTAGCTCTCTTTCGCGGAGCTTTTTTCTCAGAAGTCTTCATTTCAGAAGCCACAATTGCCTGTTGATCAAGGATTTTATAAATCAAATCTTGCTTTTTGAACGACTCAATTTTCTTAATCTTGAGTTCTTTAGCGATTTCTCGCAATTCAGGCACAAGCTTCTTGTTTAATTCAAGAATATCGTACATAAAAATTTTATTAATATTTTTGGGTAATTTCTTTTTTTAGATAGAATTGTATTTGAACAATACGGAACCTGATCTTTCGACCTCTAAATGAGAAGAATCAATCGGAATTCAAATGCAATATTACACATTTAGTTATAAATGCGCAAAAAATAATTACAGTTTTATCTATTTGATAATTTTAATAGGTTCAATATAATTGAATTTTAACATTTGTCTACTCGTTTCAATTTCATTTTTTAAATCATTTTATTATATTTAAAATATTAATGGACAAATCGATTTGGCTCATTTTATACCACTAAATCCAATATGAGACAGCTAAAAATAACCAAACAAGTAACAAACAGGGAGACTCCATCGCTAGACAAGTATCTTCATGAAATTGGTAAAGTTGAACTAATTTCTGCTGAAGAAGAGGTAAAACTTGCCAGACAAATTAAGAATGGTGACAAAAAAGCTCTGGATCGACTGATTAAATGTAATCTACGTTTTGTTGTATCTGTTTCCAAGCAATATCAAAACCAAGGTTTAAGCTTACCCGATTTAATTAACGAAGGAAATTTAGGATTAATTAAGGCTGCCCAGCGATTTGATGAAACTCGAGGATTTAAATTTATCTCTTATGCCGTTTGGTGGATTCGCCAATCAATTCTACAGGCTTTGGCCGAACAAGCAAGAATTGTTCGCCTTCCTCTAAATAAAATTGGCTCTATCAATAAAATCAACAAAACATTCGCTCAATTAGAACAGGAATATCAACGTGAACCTTCACCCGATGAAATAGCCAACATCTTAGAAATGAGCCCTAAAGATGTAAAGGAAGCTTTAAAAGCCTCTGGAAGACATGTTTCTATGGATGCACCTATAAATCCAGATGAAGAAAATACATTATATGATATTTTATTGAGTAATGACGATATTAGCCCTGATAAAAGCTTAATACGCGATTCACTAAGAAAAGAAATTGAGAGATCTTTATCTACTCTCTCGAAAAGAGAAGCTTCTATAATTAGATTATACTTTGGCCTAAATGGAAAACCACCTTATTCTCTTGAAGAAATAGGAAAGGAATTTGGACTTACACGTGAAAGGGTTCGCCAGATTAAAGAAAAAGCAATTAAAAGAATGAAATCTGCTTTTAGAAGCAAAATTTTAAAAACTTATTTAGGAGAATAATCCTGATTTAAAAATAATAGCAGAAGGATAAGAGACGAAAAACACAATTTTCATTTCTTGTCCTTTTTTAATTATATCTTTGCCAAAAATACAAATTAAACTAAACAATCAAATGCAAACTATTATTTCGCCTTCGCTTTTAGCAGCAGATTTTACAAATTTGAAAGACGATATTGAGATGGTAAACAAGAGTGAAGCAGACTGGTTTCACCTAGATATTATGGACGGAGTTTTTGTTCCTAACATTTCATACGGTCTGCCAGTTGTCGAACAAATTAATAAAATTGCCAAAAAACCGCTCGATGTTCATTTAATGATTATTGATCCGGACAGATATGTAGAAGCTTTTCAAAAAGCGGGTGCCGACTATCTAACTGTACATTATGAAGCTTGTACTCATCTTCACCGAACCGTACAAAATATTAAACAGCACGGAATGAAAGCAGGAGTCTCTTTAAATCCGCATACGCCAGTTAATGTTTTAGAAGATATAATTTCAGATCTTGATTTAGTTCTTTTAATGAGTGTTAATCCGGGTTTTGGAGGTCAGAGTTTTATTGAGAATACCTACTCGAAAGTGGAAAAAATTTCCAAACTAATAAAAGAAAAAAATGCCTCTACACTTATTGAAATTGATGGCGGAGTGAACCTAGAAACAGGTAAAAAACTAATAGAAGCTGGTGCCGATGCCTTAGTTGCAGGAAGCTTTGTTTTTGGAGCCCAAAAGCCTTACGAAACCATAAGTAAATTGAAAAATTTATAAAAACTTTGAAAAGACCAAGTGCTTTACATTTGGTCTCTTTCTTTATACTTTTACCTCATCTTCATCCTCTAGATAATCCTGTAAGTAAGCAAACTTAGGCGTTAATTTTCCATTTTTAGCAATAGTAGCTCTCTCTATAATCTTATCGGGATCATTCCCAAACAAAGCACCGTACACATTCTCACAAAGAGCTTTCCCAAAATCAATAGAAGAATCTCTAGGTAATTCGCCTGGTAAATTATCAACCGCCATAACCGTAACATTTCTTTTATCAACAAAAGGAATTGTTTCTTCTCCACTAAATCGATCGTAACCATAAAAAGAAGATGCAATTGTCGAGGCTCTTAAAGTTGAAGGAATTGGACCATTAATATCACAACTCACATCGGCAATGACAGATATTTTAAAATCCTCATTTTTATAATCTTCAGGCTCGATAAATTTAGGAGCTTTCGGGTCCCAGTAATGACATGCGATAAATAAATCAGTCACTTTTGTAAATTTATTAAAAGTAGACCTATATAGTTCCGGATACCTATAAAAATCTTCTAAATCAAAATCAGCACCATCTTTTCTTTCTACATATTGATCAGGATCTATTCTGCAAACTACAGGTATATCATATTCTTTGGACAAAAACTCTTCAGAACTCACCTCTTTCAAATTTAAAGTTCTGATAGTCTGCATTGCTCCCATTGCCACACGGCCTCCGCCTGTAACTAAAATTTTTATTGGCTTCAACTGTATTGTTTTTAAGTAATCATATATCTCAGCCATATCCTTACAAGAACTTGCAGGCGGCAAATCGTAAAAATCAGTACGCATACCTCTAGCTCGCAATGCTTTATATGCACCAACAACACCTGCCCAGTGTCCGAATGCCACTAATCTTTTATTTTCTGGAGTTGTTAAATATTCGTAATCAATAAGAGTAATATTCCTTTTAATTATCTGACGTAATAATTCTTTATTATAAGATTGTTTTTTTGCTGTATGTGAAAAAAATATATAGGTCTTATTGGGAATTAAAGTTGGAATACTAACTTCTTTCACTCCTATCAATATATCACATTCTCTTAAATCTTCAGTTAAAAAATATCCTTGCTCTCTATACTCCGCATCGGTAAAACATCTAATATCACTAGGCTGTATAAAGATACTAACATTAGCATATTTATTAAAAATTTTTAATCCTGTTAAAGGAGGAATTGCAACTCGCCTATCTGGTGGATTTTTGGTTTCACGAAGAACACCAACTCTAATTCTATTTCTCATTTATAAATTGTATTTAGGTGTGAGTAATAATAATTGAATGAACTTTTTACAAGTTCTTCAAATAAAAAATGGAGCTTCTTCTTTCAATTTAATGATTTTTTAACAGAATTCAGTTTTTTATTTAAATTTTTAACACCTCATGTTCAAAATTGAGCTTTGTAATGGTCTGATAAATAGAAAATATTGCAGATTAATTTTAATTACTCATAAAATTCTTACACAATGATGAGTTTTTTACTAATTTTGCATGAATTCTAGGGGCTGACGTGGTTTTGACAGCATGTAGAATTGATATGTAAGCATGTCGAGCGTTGTGATTCCAGCTCGTAAATATCGGATCTCACACTTTTTAATTGGCGAAAATAACTACGCTCTTGCTGCTTAATCGAATCATAGTAGATTAAAGCTTAATCACCACTCTAGGAGTGGAGACGAGACATCCAGCTTATGGTTCCACCTTGTTCCGGTAAGTAATTGGATGCTATCAATTCAGGGTTAGCAGATAATACGCTTCGGATTATCTGCGAAATTTAGAAGATAAGCTAAGGCCTCGGGTGTGCTTTCCCTATCCTTAGTCTAAAATTAATAAATCACTACGCATGTAGAAAGCCTGTTAATCGCATGTTTGGACCAGGGTTCGATTCCCTGCAGCTCCACTTAACATAAAAACACCATTAAATCAATGATTTAATGGTGTTTTTTTGCTTATTCCTCCTATTTTAAGTCAATAGTATTATGTAGAGTTTCTAATATCTCAATAAAACCAATAGATACAAATTTGAAAAATATTTACTGAAGATTTTAGAAATGCGAAAGCGATAAGTGCTTTTAAATTATCCACCTGCTTTACTTTAATCACGATATAAAAATATTTTTTATTAAAACAATGAAATACTAGATACCTATTCAAACAATAACAAAATTTTAATTATTGATTTTAAGCAAGCTATGGTATTTTACTCTTATTTAGAGTAAGCAGACACTCCCAATTGTGGCTGCTCAACAGTTAACATACTTTTCAAGGCTTATTTAAACTCTCGAAATGAATTTGAAATAATAATTACTTACTTAAGTATATTAACATAAATTACATATTTTCGATTTCAGCTTTAAAAGCGCTAATTCTTTGATCAATAGAACCTCCAGCTTCTTCATTTTCCAAAATAAATACATTAATATTTTCTAAGGCTTTTTCTTTATTACCATTAGCCTTATATAGCGCCGACAGACAGAAATAATTATTTAAAGCTTTACTCTCTTTTACAAAGGATTCCATTTTATCAATTGCTTTTTGATACAAATCAGCCTGTGCAAATTGAGGATCCATAGCAATTGATATCATGCTTTGAGCAAGCATGCGTTCTCCAAGTTCTTCATTCAACTGATAGGTATCATCTGCCAGTTTCACATTCAAGTCAAACCACTTATTAAAATCCTTCTTAGAAAGATAAAACGCTGACACTAATTGACTTTCAACATTAGAACCTGTTGCAGAATCTAAATAAAGCTTAACAACTTCTACATCCGTTTTTAATTCTTCAAGTGTACCTGGTATTTGATATTGACGCAAATACATATCGACTGTCTGATTGATAATTCCCTGGTATTTATCTTGTCCAATTGCCTCACTAGCAACCAACGTATCTTTATTAGACACTAGATATTTAAACAGTTCACTATTAAACTCCAATGCACCAGAATAACCTAACACATCGAAAGCTGCTGCTGTCATAAATTCTTTTTGAGGTGTATTCTCAATAAAAGCTTTTGCCACTTCCTGCAGCTTTCCAGCTTCATTTGCCGAACGAAGTGCTTTAATATAGGATACAATAAATAAAGCCTCACGGTCACCACTGTCGTATCGTTTATGTAATTCGCCTATTTGTTTGCTTGGATCCAAAGCTATAGCGGCGTTCTCTATTAAATCGGCAGCCCTAACTCCACCAACAAGCGTGTGTTTCACATTTCCATCACCATCAAGGAATAACATCGTTGGATAAGCTGCTATAGCATATTTCTTTGCTATTTCAAGTCCTTCTCCTTTTTCACAATCCAGTTTCAGGTTAATAAACTGCTTATTAAAAACATCCCCAACCTCTTTCTGAGTAAAGACATTCTTAGATAACATTTTACAAGGACCACACCATGTGGTATAACAATCGATAAAAACTAGTTTGTTTTCGTTCTTAGCTTTACTCAAAGTTTCACTTAAAGAACCATGTTCAAATTCAATTCCTTGTCCCAATAAATTCGATGAAATAAATAAGGCAAATAGGATAAAAATTACATTTTTCATTTTTTAATTTTTTTTTCGAAATAAACTTCTCCGATTATTTTATTCGTTAATCGATTTCAATTCTTAATTAGAATTAATTATATCCAGAATTTTTTCATTCTTGATGATGATCATTCCCTGACGATCATCGGTAATTCCATCTTCCAGAATATATGGGTACGTAGGGAGGTTGCCTTTCATAACTGTAGGCAGATACCTGAAAAATATTCTCTTATTGCTACGTAGTGTTTCTCCGGCTTCCATAATGTGAGTTGAAACTATATAAATACCATTTCGTTTGGAGAAAGCATTAACAATTGAAACTGTACCGTCGTAGGCATCTTTAACATTAGTTCCTTTAAACAACTCGTCAAAAATGATCAACAACTGTTTATCGGAAGCAACCTCTTCAGCTATCTTTTTTACTCGAAGCACCTCTGCGTAAAAGTGACTCAATCCTAAATCAATATTATCGGGAACATTAATTGATGTGTAAATACCATCATGTAAAGAAAAAGTCATCTCTTTTGCTGCAACTGGAAAACCCATATGAGCCATATAAACTGCAACGGCAAAGGATTTCATGAATGTAGATTTACCCGCCATATTTGCACCTGTTAAAAAGAAAACATTCTTTGCTCCATCAATAAAGACATCATTAGCAATGGCATTAGGAACACTTGGATGATAGACTGCTTTAATGTCAATAAATTTATCCTGTTTTTTTACAGCCTCAGCATAAACGTAGGCATTCTCTCTCGACACATTTGAAACAGCAATATATACGTCTAACTCAAAAATTTCTTTCAAGAGTTGTTCAAGTTCCTCCGATAAAAGAGCCCTAAGGATGTAGTCAAATTTCAATACATCTTTAAACTTTAAACTCCCTTCAGCTCTATAATCATACATTTGCACCAAAAGCCTATTATTCAATAGTCCTGAGATCTCTAGAGCTTTGGTGGTATAGGCATTATTGCTTGATACAGCCAGAAGCTTTGTGATCATTCCATTTAATTTGTATAGGAGGTTAATGGTTTCTTCAAGCCCTTCAAAAAAAACTAGGTATTCATCTTCATTTGCAATAAAGTTCAGCACTTTCGATCTTGTGATATTAAATGCTGCTAGTGCCCTATTCTTAGATTCTGAATTTCGTAGATAATTCTCTACCAGCTCAAACTCTTTACCTTCAAAAGGAAGTGAAATATTTTGCTCTTCAAAAAAAGAAAAGATATTTTTTCGTGAATTAATAGATTCAATATTTGTTAAAGGCTCATGAAACATCTTTTCAAGTAATCGACCTCCTCCAATTGTAATGGTATGATTAAAAAGGCTGAATATCGAATTGTTTTTATATCGACCAAGGAGATTAAGATCATCCAAAGTCTGTTGATCTGTTACAAATTCCATCATAATCTAATTGTTATTTAAAATGTCCAGAATTTTTTCATTCTGAATAATAATCATCCCGTGACGATCACTCGTTATTCCTTCTTTTACCTTATAAGTATACTTGGGAACCTGCCCATTCATTACTGTTGGGAGGTATAAGAATTTAATATTATCCTTAAGCTTTTTTAGGTCTTCCCCTGCTTCGATAATGTGGGTAGATATAATAAACGTGCACCCTTTTTTATTAGCAAAAGCATCCATCACAGCAACCGTTGCTTCATGTGCATCCTTTACATTCGTTCCTCTAAAAAGCTCATCGAAAACAACAATTAGATGATCGTTTCTATTCACATTATCAGCTACTTTCTTAACACGAGATACTTCGGCATAGAAATGAGAGAAACCCATACTTAAATTATCAGCAAGGTTAATGGTAGTAAACATCCCATTTTGAATCCTAAATCGCATTTCCTTTGCAGGAAGAGGGAATCCCATGTGCGCTATATATATCGCTATACTAAATGTTTTCATGAATGTTGACTTTCCGGCCATATTCGCTCCGGTTAGAAAAATCATGTTGCTATTTTCATCAATAGTAATGTCGTTGGGTATAGCATTTTCAACCAAAGGATGATACACTCCTTTTATCTCAATATGATTTGATCCTCCATCATTTATCTCGGCAAAGGCAAAATTATTTTCCTGAGCAACCTTAGCAACTGCACAATAAACATCTAAGTCGTATGTATAAAAGAGTAGTTTTGTAATATCTTTTGCGATCGTAAATCTTAATATTTGATCGTATTCAACTGTTTTAGCATAAGAAAGCTTACTTAATTTCTCATTCTTATTAAGAAAAGCAAGGTCAGGAATATCCAAAACTTCCTTTATACATTGAATATCCTTATTAATTTCAGTAGATGAACTATTTTCTGCAAGTTCTGAAACAAACCTCTTAAGTACACTTAAAAATTCCAAGGTACTTTCAACCCCAGTATTAATCAATTGATATTCAAAGTCGGACCCAATGGCATGATTAAACTTTCGTTTAAGATCATCTGCGTGAGCTGTTAAACGCGTTCGAGGATCTGTTTTGCTTAAATACTCTTCTATAGTATCAAATAAACTCCCCGAAAATGGAAACTTTATCTTATTCTTTTTAAAATATTTAATAATATTAACACGGTTCTCTATCTCTTCTTTTCTAGATCGAGGATAAAGAAACATATCCTTCAAAATCTTTCCTCCGCCTCGAGTTTTAGTCCGATTATATATACTGAATATATCATTCCCGGTTTTACTACCAAAGATCTTTAAATCACTAATAGTTTGATTATCTACTTTAAATGCCATTCCAAAAATATTTGAATCATTCTACATTTGAATTAGATGTTCATGAAAACAATTTTGTCATCATGAACATCTAAAACTGAATTATTATCTACCTCTTCTTCTTAACCAAATTAACAAGCTGGCAAGTGCTAATAATGCTGTTAAAATGTATTTGTAAAAAATATTAGCAAAAGGGAATGATGCTGGGTAGATATCATTATCTGGATGATCTGGACGGCGCACATCGATTGGCACTTCGTTATCAGATAGCCAATAGTAAACACCTATAGCAAAATCAAAGTTCATTGCCTTAATTCCTTTTCTAAACCTACTAAGTTCACCATTACTAAAAACATCAGCGTCTCCTAACACAACAATTCGCTGATCCTTAGCACCAACTTTACGTTCTAAAGCCAAGGCTACTGCAGCTGGTCCTGCAACTTCGTCTAATTCTGGATTATAAATGGCAACGTCATCCTCAAAATCAGTTGTTTGAAGTTCGTTCCAAGATCCAATAAATTTCACTTCATTAGGATCTTCTTCATCTAATTCTCCTTTAACTGAAGCAATTATCATCGACTCTGTTTCAGAAAGTTGTTTTTTACCTTTTTCTTTCTTAGCTAATTCGAGCTGTCTCAGGAATTCTGGATCGTTACGTTTAGGTAAATTCTTAATTGAATCTGTAACCAAAAGAGGAGTAGCCTTAAATTCGCTCGATTTGTCATACTGAATACCAACCGTTCCATTCATAGCAACGCAACCTTTCTTTTCAATAATTACATCGAAAGGGAAAGATAATGCCACACCTTCAGTAGTTAAATCAGCCGAAACAATTTCTTGTGTATACCCCTTATTATACTCTACGACTTGGCCATCCATAAATTGAACACCCAAACGTTCAACAAGAGGATTCATAACAGATTGACGCTTACGATCACAAGCAAAAATGACATTCCCACCACGATCTATATAATCGTTAAGATGTTTCATTTCCTGGTCATTATAAGCTGTTTTTGCACCACTTATAATAAGAATATCAACGCGCTTGTCTACTGCCTGAGATAAGTCAAAAGACATAAAATCAAAACCATTATTCAGTAGGGAATTTCTCATTGGTTTATCTTGCGACATTGAATAATATCCTCGAGAACCAAAATCGTTTAACTCTCTCTCCGAATGTCCCTCAACAAATCCAACAAGTGGAAGCTCTTGTACTAGATGCTTAAAAGCTGCTGTTTTCTGCGACTCAAACGGGAAAACAAACATATCATCATAGATACGTAAAATGGTTGATTGACCGTCTTCAGTCTCTATCTTTCTCACAAAGCGCCCATGCTCAGCTTTAAGATCGATTTGATCGGCATAATCACTTGCAGGCTTAAACATTTTAGGATCTACCTTATATGTCTTACAAGCCTTATAAACAGCCTGTTCTACAGTTAAATCTTTAAATCTTCTTTTAAATTCTTTTTGTCCGGCTTTATCTTGAGGTACTAAATAATAGTATTTGTACTCAAATTCCATATTAGGATAAAACCTAATATATCGCATGAATCTTTCACGGTCTTCATTTATCTTATTAGGTGCCCCATAGAAAAAATTACGATCGAAGATGTTAACATAGGTTGTAACTTTAACCTTTCCATCAAGCTTAGCTATTATATCCTGGCTGTTTTCAGTTAGTGTTCGAAGTTTTGTTTGTGTTGAATCATGGTATATCATAAATGATGGGATTGTAGTTAGGTACCCCAAAAGTGCAACTATACCAAAAGTTGATGCATATCTAATTGCAGAAATATACCTAAGACTTCTTTCTCTAATACCTTTAAGTTTTAGAATGGTAAATGTGATGAACAATACTGAAACAAGAATAAAGTATAGGACATCCTCACTACATATTAAACCATCATAAAAAGGTTGACTTCTACCCGAAAGTTGTAACCAGTATGTAATATTGCGCACAAACTCAATATCTTGCCACATATTACCTATTTGATTTAAAACAAAGAAAGCAGCAAATGAGCCCATAGCGGCTACTACTTGGTAGGAAGTTAAAGAAGACATAAATAGTCCTATGGCTGAATAAGTGCAAATCAATAAAAATACACCTAATAATCCTGTTAGTACTAATGGAAAATCATACATCTTAATGGTGAAGCAACCATAAACACCCATTAAGAAAAGAATGAACGTCATTGCAAATCCAAAAAACACCATCGATAAGAACTTACCGAGTACTATTTGCGTATTCGAAATTGGAGATGAATACAACAGTTTAATAGACCCTGAACCAAATTCTTTACTTAACAAGCCCATGGTTATTAAAGGAAGATATAGATAGATATTGCTAGAAATAAGCTTATAGAATCCATTATTTCCTGTAAATATTTTCGTGGTCAATTCTGCTGTTCCATAGCCAAGTTCTTTATAATTTACAACAGTCCCGAATAAACCTGTAAATACAATACCTGCCTGAATAGCGAATATAATTAGTATGAGCCATGCTATAGGAGAATAGAACATTTTTTGAAGTTCCATTCTCGCAATTTTAAATATCATTTTCATCTTGTATAATAATTTTATTTATTAGATAATGCGGAGAATACATCATTCAAGGAATTCTTTTCGATGTGTACCTCATTTAAACGCCAACCTCTTTTAACACTCTCTTCAACAACTCTCTCAGTTGCACCATTCAGATTCATAAATTTCAATCTATAATCTGGGCCACCCAGTTCTTCAACAGCTTCAACTCCCTCGATTAATTGTAAGTCTTCAACCGATGGCATTTCTAATAATTTAACAAAAACAGAGTTTGGGCTTAGATAATTATCGAACTCTTCCATTTTACCAGAAAAGACAACTTTCCCGTTTTCAACCATAAGAATATATTCACATATAGCTTGAACTTCGGTTAACATGTGTGTAGAAAGAATAACAGCTCGATCTTCGGCAATTTCTCTAATAAGCGTACGAATTTCTAATATCTGATTAGGATCTAATCCATTGGTAGGTTCATCTAATATGATTAATGATGGTTTATGGATAATGGCCTGAGCGATACCAACACGCTGCTGATAACCACCTGACAAATTGCGTAATAATCTTTTACGAAAATGTGCAATAGAGCATTTTTCCAATACTTGATCTACTGCTACCTTTACATCTTTACTAGGAATCATACGTAGATGTGCACAATTTGTAAGATATTCCTCTACCGTCGTATCGGTATACAAAGGTGGTTTTTGTGGTAGGAATCCAATTTGTTTCTTAGCTTCAATTGGATCTTCAGACATATCAATATCATTGATAAATATTTTACCTTGAGTTTGTTTCAATACACCACTCATAATATTCATCGTTGTAGATTTACCTGCTCCATTTGAACCGAGCAAACCATATATACCTTTATCAGGTATATCAAAACTCACATCCTTCACCGCCCATTGTACACTGTAGCAATGAGATAGATTCTCTATTCTAACCAAAGATTTTTTCATACTCTCTTCTTATTATTGTACATAATTCTTATGATTTTCAGGTAATACATTCCCTGTCGACATGTAGGCCACATCAATACACTGCTGAAAATCAGTGAGGTTACTTACTAATCAACTCATTCGACAGAGCAACCTCACTTGTATTTTCATCAATTATAAAATTTAGAATTATAGTGTAGTTTCTAATATAAAAACCAAACTACACAATTAGATTAACATTTTAATTTTCGTTTATTATTAATCTCTAATTGCGATATCAATCAATTCATCACAGAAACCTTCTTGTTTATCTTTTTCAACCAGGTTAAAGCCTCCAACTGTACTGATATCGTATTCTCTATAACCACCTTTAAGACTGGTTAGCTCATTATTTATGGTTGACACAAAAAAGCTTGTTTCACTTCCATAGTTACCATGTGTCACGCACTTTATATTGCTTATTTCTATATTCTCAGCCGACAAGTCTCCGCCAGTGAAAACTCCACTAGTCTTATTGTCGATAGAGTAGAAGCGAATCTGCTTATTCCTTTCATAAATAAGATAGTTACTTTTCTTAGGTGAAGTGAATAAGCTAGCTTCGCTTATACCTTCGGCCATAGCTTCAGTTACCAATGTTTTAGATCTTGCTTCAAAACTCATTGAGAAAAATGACCAATCAAAATCAACTACACATTCATAAAGATAGATCTCCTCAGTATCCAAGTTTTTAACTAAAAACCACTTTGTTCCATTATTATTTCCTGCTGTCAACAACTTTGTATTTTCTCCAAATCCTGAAGGATCGAATGCAAAACCAGAAGAAACAATTATTTCTGTAAGATTACCTGATGCCATCATACCATCACGATATAATATTCTTCCATATTTTTCATCGTAAAACATACTGCCACCCATGGCACCTTCTAATATAATAGGTGCAATATTATAATCACTATTTGCTTCGGTGCATATCAATTTATATTTCCATGGCCCAAAATTAGAGCCTACAGGATATGCATTTCCACCTAATCGCATAGTTGCAAAGCTTAAATCTCCCCCCTCAATCAAATAGGGATCAAGAATTGTAGCCTTAGGCTGAGTTATAAACGACTCTCTTGTTGTATATTTAGTTACAAATGTTTTTTCATCTACAAATACACCTCCTTGCTCATCGCCGCAAAGAATTACAATTTTTCGCCCACTATATGAGTTCCCATAATTATCAATTTGCAAAGGGTTAACACCTACAGGATTGCCTCCATTTGCTCTTTTATAAACATCTTCGAACAATTCATCTTCAAAAGTCAGAAAGCTAACCGTAGATTCACCATCTTTTAAACCTAAAATTAATCTACCTTTTGAAAATATTGTATTTACAAATATCTTGACCTCATCAAAGTAGAAAACTCCAGTTGACTTATCAATAACTTTTAGAGCTAAAAAAAGACCATCTTGATCTACAGGAAATACCTCGGGAGAAATCTCAATATCAAGATCTCTTTCTTCCGAAATAACATCGCTTTTAGATGAACTTCTTAAAATCCAATTGTATTCTAAATCCGAGTCATCATTAAAAGAAGTTGAAATATCTGGGGTAATTTGTAATCTATCGTACAATAACTTCTCAATAACGTCATCTTCCGAATCTAACAATTGAATTTCAACTTCATTTAACTCTTCGAAATCGTGAATTGTCTCATCTTCAACACAAGAAGTCATCCCTCCAACAAGTGTTAATAACACTATCAAGGTTATTCTTATTTTTTTTGTTAATATATAATCCATGGCTCAATTTTTTTACCATTCTCGTCGTATACGGGAGAATTTGTTATTATATAATCTAACACTATTTTTGCAGCATCATTCCAGTATCCTAAACCACTAAATCCCTTATATCCCAAAGCATCGTCTAACTGTTGAGGAATTTCGTGCCCTAAAAGGTCAATAAATATCTGATGCTTTACTTTAGAATATTCACCCAAATACAAATAGTTCCATATTGGTGATTCAAAAAGCAAATTAGAAATCTGAATATCAACCGTTAAACGATCTTTGTATGCAAGATCTATATCATTGGTTGGAAGCAATGACAAGGATAAAGTAACTGCCTCATTGTCCAGATTGGGTGAATACATAATTGTAATAGGTAACACCACATCTAATTTTCCTGCAGGAAACACTTGACTCGTATTAAATGATTTATAATGTACACCTTCTATAGCAGTAGATTCTGAATTGATTTGTAATTCATAATTCAAATCATTGGGAATTGAACCTAAAACAGCAATGCCCAAATCAAAAATCATATCTTGTTTTTCAGGATCTACAACAAAACTTACCGAAGCGGTTTTGTTATCATCATTATAATCGGGAAAATAAACTGCTGGTTTAGTTTCGTATATTAATCGTTCATTTTCTGAACAGCCCATGCAAAACGTAATGGCAAATAATATTAATAAATATCTCATAGCTTAAAATTCAATTTGTCCAAAATTCAACTCATCTGTAGGTAACGGAATTTCATAAATATTCTCCTCTCCAACTGGATAATCTTCAAATACTCCCATTACCGCACTATTGTGCCTTTTGAAATAATAGAACATTTGACCTTCACCTAAGAATTCCTTTTTATATTCCTCGCTTATGCGCTGCTGCAGCGTACCTGTTTCAACCAATGGCATTAAGCCTCTATGTTGTCTCATCTTGTTCAGGTATGCAAATCCTTCTTCTTCACTCGTTGCACACTCGGCTGCGATATAATACATTTCTGAAACTCTGATTAATGGAAGCATAGTAGCTTTACCGCCTTCATTTCCAGCATATTTAACCGAAGCCATATCCAAATAATCAAGTGTTGTCCACCATATTCCTTTCCTATATTCAGAATCAGCAACATTCGCACTCATAAATAATCCATCCACTAAATAATAAGGAGTAGCCAATAGATTATTTGAATTTTTCGTTAGATATGTTGTATAATCCTCGCTTAATGATTCAATCTCCAATCCCCAAAGAACTTCCTTTTTAAAAATTCTATCGGAAGCATTCGAACCATCTGCTAATTCTATAATATCGATTGGCTCCGTATCTGGAGTATTTACAATTTCTTTGGCCAAATCCAGAGCATTAGCTTTATTACCTGCATACAATTGCACCCTTGCTTCAAACGCTACCATAGCATAGTAATTGAATTTAAACTGTCTATCTATTTTAAATTCATCATTACTTGCATTAGCTCTGTTAGGACCATAATAATCGATATTTTTTATAAGTCCTTTCGCCGTTTGAATATCTTCCAATACAGCATCGATAGTTTCAGAAACAGATAATTGTGCCTGAGCAAGATTTGTATAATCTATCATATAAGGGATAGCCAATTTATCCATCCCATCCTTAGGAGAAGGACCAAAAAGTCGCAATAAATCAAAATGAATCATCGCTCTTAATCCTAAAGCTTCAGCTTTATAGAAGTTAAATGTTTCTTCAGATCTAAAAACATCCTTTTGCTCATCGATATACGAAAGCATTAAATTTAGATTAGAAATAACAGTATATTGAGTAGACCAAATTGAAGCAACTCGATCCAACTCTGTTTGCTCTTTATACGAATAACTTATGGCATTTTGATATTCATGATTCTGTGCTGGTATGGAAGTATAGTATCTAGCCAATACATCAACAAACCCAAATGATAATTCTGTACCATAACTATCTGGAGTGGTAAGAACAGTATACGCTCCCGTTAATACATCGGCAAATCCTGATTCTGAGCTGAACATGTCTTCAGCTTTTACATTTGACTTTGGTGATACATCAAACCAATCTTCACAAGCTGAAAACATCAGTAAACATGTAAATAATATAATTATATTCTTCATAGCTATTTAAAATGTAAGTTGAACTTGGAATGAAAAACTCCTTGCAAAAGGATAACTCGTACCTCTTTCTACTTTCACAGAAGACCATCTGTGAATATTATTTGCAAATGCAGACAGTCGAATACGTTCAATAGGATATTTATTTAATGTATTGCCTTGTAGCGTATAAGAAAGGTTTAAAGATTTTAGTTCAATATAATTCTCTTCCTCAATAAACCTTGATGTAGGCATTGTTGGTTGTTCATTGGTAATAGCTTTATACTTAGCAATATCTCCTGGCTCTTTCCATCTGTCGTACAAAACTCTTATATCAGCATTTTGCAAAGAAGTTACATTTTCAACTTTATCAACTAAAGTGTTATTATAAATATCTCCGCCCATACTGTATGTGAAATTTGCATTCAACTGCCATTTCTTATACATGAACATTGTTCCTAAATTCCCAAAAAACTCTGGATCTTTATTACCTAAAGGTTTATAATTTGAAGTACTCCACTCATTAACCTTTTCTCCATTCATATCAAGAAATACTTCTTCTCCAGTTCTTGGATCAATACCTAATGATTCATTTGCCCAAATTGTGTTAATTGATTCATCAAGCATGTATCTAACAACTGGTCTCTTCCTAAGGTTGTTATCTTCGTCATTTGTATTTTCGTCTTGAGTATCATTATAAGCAACTAACGAGTTATTTATTTTTTTAAGCTTATTTACATTTCGAGATACCATTCCAAAAACATCCAATTGTATCTGATTAAACCGATCACGTACAACAGTTCCTCTTAGTGATAATTCAAAACCTTTATTCTCAATGTCTCCAAGATTATCTTTATAACTACTAGAACCTACTGAGGGAGCTAATAGTACATCTGTTAAAACACCCTTTGTTCGATTATTATATAAGTTGATACTACCAGATAATTTACTGTTCAATAAGGTAAAATCAACACCAATATTATTCTTAGTTGTTTCCTGCCACTTTAAATTAGTATTCCCATAAGCCATAAGCAAAGCACCTAATTGATCTCGATAAGTTCGGCCTTGCATAAGGTAATTATTATAAGAAAGCATAGTCATAGACTGGTAAGGGCTAAAAGCCGTACTACCTGTTATTCCTACCGAAGCTCTAAGCCTTAATTCCTGAATTAAATTTGAATCATGCAAAAATTTCTCGTTATGGATATTCCAGCCTAAACCAAGCGAACCAAATGTTCCCCATCGCTTATCTTCCCCATACACTGATGATCCATCACTACGAACAGAAGCATCAAATACATACCTATCGTCGTAACTATAGTTTAAGTTTCCTGCAATACCAACTAATCTGGAAACACTTTCATCTCCTGATGGTCGGTCTCCTTCAGCATATTGCAAAGCCATCCCTATATGATCCATTTTATCATTGGGAAAACCGTAGGCAAATACACCATAACTATCCTCTCTAGTTTCTCTTATATTATAAACAGCTCCAAAATTTATAGAGTGCTTTTTAAATTGTTTTAAATAGGAAAGCAATAAACTACCATCTAAGGTCACGTTCTCAGATGAGTTTTTACTATAACTTCCTTTTAACTCGGTACTATAGAAATCAGTATGACTGGCAGGTTTAAAAATATTTGATTCTGATTTTTGTTGCGATATAGAAGCTGTTCCTTTAAGCCTAAGACCATCGGCAATTAACCAATCCACGGAAAAATTATCCGTTAGTGCGCTATACTCACTTTCATCTTTCGTGGCTAAACCAATGTTATATAATGGATTTAATATTAAAAAATGTTTCTGAGCACTAGTAGAGTTCTCATACAACACTTCCTTTGGTAAACCATTTTCACCATACGGATAAAAATAAGGGTTTAATTGGGTATAGGTCGAGTAGTTGCCATAAGGAGAATTCTCTGCCTTTACATTAGAGTACTGCAGATGATTCATGACATTTAAATTCTTATAACGATATTGTAATTTGATGGAAGTCCCGATATTCGTATTAGATGATCCTTTCATTACTCCATTCTGATCCTTATAGTTTAAGTCCCAACCATATCTAAAAGTATCATCACCTCCTTCTGCATACAAGGAGTGCTTATGACTTAGACCAATATCATGTAGCGGAATTGCTTTCCAATCGGTATCAACACCTTCACTAACTAATTTTAATCGGTCATTATACAGTTGTTGATTATCCCAGCTATTTGCCACAACTCTCATATCTTCATAAAGCCCTGATAAACTTTCATACTCAAGTTTTTCAGACGCATTTAAAAGATCATACCCACTTAAATCTACTACCTCAAAATCCATTGCACCTGTATAAGTCAGCCTTAATTTACCCTTTTCAGGCTCAAGGGTTTCTACCACAACCACACCATTGGCCGCTCTTGAACCATAAATTGCTGTAGCTGCCGCATCTTTCAGTATTGTCATACTTTTCACCCTGTTGGGATCAAGATCAAACACCTGTTGTGCAGTAACTTCAAAACCATCTAATATAAATGTTGGCATATTTGGAGAATGCTTAAAGTCTCCTTCTAAACTACTTTGCCCTTGTATCACAAATTCCGGAAGAGTGTTTGGATCACTCCCCATTTCATTATCTTCAATTATCTGAAAAGTAGGATCCAAATTAGAAAGACTTGATAAAACATTACCTGTTGATATAGCCCTAATACTTTCTCCTGAAAAGGTTTTTGCATTACCGGTATAAGTCTCTTTCTTCTTATTAAAATAACCGGTTACAACAACTTCTTTAAGATTTTCTTCATCTTCTATAAGCTGAACATCCAAAAAACTTCCTCCATCAAATTCAACGGTATAAGTTTTATAACCTATAAATGAGATCTGCAACTTTCCTTTTCTAACTAATGATTCAAATTCGAAAAAACCATTTTCATTAGTAATACAACCAAAACTATATCCTTTTAACATCACAGTTGCTCCAGGAAGTGGCTGTCCATCTTTATCAGACACTTTCCCTCGAACAATGGTTGCTTTTTGTTCTTTAATTGGCTTAGGTTTTGCAACTTTTAATTTTAATACATAAGCACCATTCTTAATTTCATAAGTTAAATTAGTATCATCTAAAATAGATTTAAGAATTTCATCTACTGTTCCTTTCTTATTTATATTTAAATCCGTATAGCTTTTTAAATGTTTGGTGTTGTAAATAAACTTATATCCAGATTTTTCCTTAATTTTCCATATTAAATCTTCAAGGTTAATATTTGACTCTTTAATCTCAATTTGATTCCCTTGCATGGAAACTGTTGCCCAGGAATTTAAATTCAGTGTTATTATCAAGCAAACCAATGCAAGAAATTTAATAGGCAATCCGAGTTTTTTCCTTAAGAAAAAACTAGGGTTAGATTTTTTCTTCATAAATTTGATTTTTTAAAAGGTTAGTTATTTATATTAGCTAGCAATTTCAAAGTGTAGAATGTGCCAGCATTCTACACTATTTTTTTACTACCAATACATTATTTTTAATCTCAAACTGTACACTTCCCGTAGCTTCCAGCAACTCAATAACATTCTGAAAATCTGAAGTTATCTCGAGTGACAACGAGTAAGTTTCAAATTGTTTTTCAGGATCTTGATAAAATACTTTTATGTTGTAATACCTTTCAAGGTCCAATAATATTCTTTCTAAGCTTGCATTACGGTACATTAACTGATTGTCTTTCCATCCAACAAAAATGCCAGCATTCACATTCTCCAATAATAAATTGCTTTCACCTGATCGAATCTTTATTTGTTGATTTGGAAGCATTCTTATTTGATTCTGATCATTATTCACCAAAACCTCACCTTCAACTAAGGTTATCTGATTTTCATTTTCATTATTATAGGCTCTTACATTAAACTCGGTTCCCAGAACCTTCACTTCTTCATTATCAACAGAAACAATAAAGGGTTTATTTTTATTTTCCTGTACATCAAAGTAAGCTTCACCCTCTGCTAAAAAGACTTTTCTATTGCGTCCAATAAACTCAACGGGGTACTTTAATTTAGTTTGTGCATTCAACCAAACCTTAGTTCCATCTGAAAGAGTTAAACTGTACTTCATCCCTCTTGGAATAATTATGGTGTTATATTCTTGAATAGAATCTTCAATTTCATCTTTCTTTAAATAACTAATGTTTGTAGAATCAATTTCCAAAATTCCATTTGAAGTATGAAGAACAGAATCCTGATAATCAAACGTATAAACTTCACCATTGTTCAATTCCAAAGTAACACTCTCACTAAATTGCTCTATTGCAACAACATCCCCTTGCTTAAATGTAAAAATATCATCATCTATAAAGAAAACTGAAATTCCAAGTACAATAGGCAAGAAAACGGCCGCTGCATAAGCCATCCATTTTGATATTTGCCTGTTAGGTTTAATGTATTCCGAAAATTCATCCATTCTATTATTTGAATGAAAGAAATCCAAATCCTCTAGGTTCTCATACACATTATTCAATTCAATAATTCTATCGAATTGCATTTTATTGAAAGGGTCTTGTAACCAATCATTTAAATATTCCTCTTCAACTGGTGTTAAATTTGAAGTGATATATTTTGAAATTAGTTCCGCTATATATTGTTTCTCGCTCATCTAAACGTCTTTTATTGTATTACAAAGCAGTATCAAAAGAGGGTATATTAAATAAAGAAGATTTTTGAATTTTTCTCTCATCTTCCTGTATGAGTGCTTTTTAAGAGTCTTTACTGTATTTACTGATATTCCCAATTCAGTACGAATTTCATCATTGGAAACTCCATTTAATGTAAGTAGCATAATTTCTCTGGATCTTTTGGGAAGTGATTGTATATAATCATATACAGTAGCAAATACATCTTGTTCCAACTTATTAAATTCAAATAAAGTATCTGAATTTAAGCTTGTATAATCCTGATGAAGTTTAGTCGATGATTTTTGCTTCCGCAAATAATTAATGGATGCATTTTTAACGGTAACAAATAAAAATGAACTAAATGAGGTATTACTCCTTATAGAAGTACGGTGATCCCAAATACGCACAAAAACATCTTGAACAATGTCAATACTTACTTCCCTATCATTAATATACTTATTTGCAAACGCACAGAGTTTTGGAAACATCTCGGAATACAGCATTTGAAATGCTTTTCGATCTCCATTTTTAAGCTTTCTCACATAATGCTCTGGAAAATTCATTCTTTTCCTCCTCCTCAGTTTAGGTTAGTTCTATTAATGGCAAATTAATTCCATTCGGGGATTTACAATTGTTATACAACTACCTTACAAAAGAGGGTGATATTTTTTTTAAAAAAAAATCATTTGCTCATTTTTAAAGTAAGTTTAGATTATCAAAAGATAACTTGAAGAAATGAATTTATTTTTAATAGGAAAAAGCATGTACTGTTGAGTTACTTACAACAAATAAAGGAAATAAGTAGGCTCTTATTGCTTTTAATAAAAAGTTGGATATGACAACAAGATTAAAAACCTGAAACGAATAACCCTAAGAATCAACTGCTATCAATTGAATAACAATGTTTCATGGGGCTTTCACTCCCTATAATGAATGTAAAATTAATTTTCATCACAAAACCAGATACCTAAGAGGATACCAAAAATCAAATAGACACTTATCTACAGCGAGTTAAGACTAAGTTTAAGCTCCCTGCAGCTCCACTCAAAACAGAAACAAGTTGAAATATAAAGTTTCAACTTGTTTCATTTTCAGTTATTTAGACAGATTCTCTTATACTATCTTCCCCATTATATTTCCATTGTTTTTCATATTTGTTTCACAATTGTTTTACACGCAAAACTTGAAAAATATGAATGCTACTATCAAATGAACTCTTCGAAAAGATTTTAAACGAAAAGATGGCTCAAACTCAATCTTTTTACGTCTAACAATTAATAGAAAATCTAGATACTTTCCTATTGATATAAGTGCGCAAGAAGGAGAGTTGCAAAAAGATAAATTTCAGTTTAAAACTTCCGTCAAAAATTCAGCAATAAAAAACATCAAGCTTAATCAAGACTTGGCTAAAGCTCAACAAATACTTAACGACTTTATAAGATTTGATAGAACATCAACTTTCACCGAATTTGTTCTCAAATTTAAATCAAACTACAACTCAAATGATTTCTACAACTTTGTACTAAACTATATCAATACCAATAAAAACCTATCTAAAGAAGCTGTAAGAACTTATAAACCTAAAATAGCTGATAATTCTTGAGATTCTCGGAAATAACACATTGAAAAAAACTATTAAATTCAAATAAACTTAGCCCAAGTAAAAAAGAAGTACTCAAATATTTTCTATTCTGCTGTTATATTAGATTAACTTACTCATTAACAAAAACATCAATACTGCTAACATTTTTCATTCATAATATTCCCAACATAATTCTGTATTGCAATTTCAGCTATTCTATAAAATACTATTGACTGATCCTGAAAAATATATCATTTTTTATTTTTAAACACATCTAACTTGCTTACTTGTCACAAATTCTTTTTCTATATTCACTACTACAAAAAATATTATTTATTCATGAGAATATTACATACATCCGATTGGCATATCGGGCAGCGCCTGCATGGCAAAGACAGATTTTATGAACACGAAAAATTCTTTAGCTGGTTATTGGAAATATTACATGACAGGAAAATTGATTTACTCGTAATTGCCGGAGATATTTTCGACGTAGGCTATCCTTCTAATTCGGCCTTACAACAGTATTATAGATTCTTAACCCAATGCCGCGAAAGTACATGCCAAAAAGTAATTATTACGGGAGGAAATCATGATTATGTAAGTACTTTGAATGCTCCAAAAAGTCTATTAGATGCATTAGACATAACAGTAATTGGAGGTGTTCCCAACTCTATTGAAAAAGAAATTGTTGAAGTTAAGAACAAAAAAGGTGAACCTGCTGCTTATGTATGTGCGGTTCCATATTTGCGCGACAGAGATATTCGCAAAGGTATAGCGGGTGAGAGTTACGAAGACAAAGTAAAGGCAACAAGCTTGGGGATTGCAGAACACTATAAGGAATTATCTGAATATGTAAAAAAGATCAATACAAAAAAATTACCCGTAATTGCAACTGGTCACCTTTACATGGCAGGCGCTTCTACAAGCGATAGCGAAAGAGATATTCAAATGGGAAATCAGGCAGCTTTTAAATGGAATGATTTCCCTCAAAACTTTAACTATGTTGCCTTAGGACATATTCATCGTCCACAACGCATATCTAAACAAGAACAAGTTCGTTATTCCGGATCTCCAATTCCCTTAAGTTTTAGCGAGAAAAATGACCTCAAAGAAGTTGTTATTGTAGAATTCAAGGATAATAAACTCGATTCGATAGAATCAGTTCCGGTTCCATTATTTAGAAGACTTATTGCATTTACCGGAAATTTAGATGAAGTTACCGCACAAATACGACAACATAAATCGGTAGGTGAATTTACAGATTGGGCCGAAATTCAAATTGTAGAAGAAAACTACGATCCTAATTTGATACAAAAATACAAAGAAGTTTTAGCCGAGGATTTTGATTTGGAGATTATAAAACCATCCATCAGTTTTAAGGATCGTGTGAAAGGTGTATCGGAATTATATGAAGAGCAAATTGCATTAAAAGACCTAACAAACCGGGAAGTTTTTGAAAAGCTTTTAGATCGATCGAGTTTCGAAGACCGAACTGAATTACAAAACAGCTACCAACAGCTTTTACAGGAAATGAATGAACAGGAACAATAAGATCATATTCCAGATACAATGAAGATTACCCAACTAAGAATAAAAAATCTTAACTCTTTAAAAGAGGAACATACTATAAATTTTAATAAAGCTCCATTAAGTGAAACAGGCTTGTTTGCCATTACTGGCCCAACAGGAGCAGGTAAAAGTACTTTGCTCGATGCTATCAGCTTAGCTTTATATAACCAAATTCCGCGCAGTGGAAAACTATCTACTGCTAATATTGAAAAATTTGGGACATTAATCACACGAGGAACATCCGATTGTTTCGCTGAAGTTGAATACCAGGTGAATGGAAGTAGCTACCGTTCGAAATGGAGCATTAGTCGAAACAGAAATCACAATCTTCGTGATTACGAAATGGAGCTTTCTCAATTAAATCAAGATGGTGAATGGGATATTCTGGAACAAGCAAAAAGAAATATCCCTACCAAAAATACTGAGATAACAGGTCTAAACTACGATCAATTCGTAAAATCAATTGTTCTATCGCAAGGCGAATTTGCAAGATTTTTAAAGGCAAATGCCAACGAACGCTCCGAGTTACTTGAGAAAATTACGGGAACTGAAATTTACCGCCAAATTGGAATAGCAGCCTATACCAAGCTAAGAGAGCAAAAAGCAAAAATAGAAGCTTTAAATAATAAAATGCAGGGCATAGAACTGTTAAGCCCAGAAGATAAAGAAAGTATTATAGAGAAAAGTAAAGAGCTAAAGATCGAACTTGAAAAGTTAGAGAAGCAAATCAAAATCACCAAAGAACAGATTGATATTCGCAAACAAGAATCAGCACTCAAACTTTCTCTTGAAAAAAATAGAAAAGATGAAGAAATAATCAAAAAAGGAATTCAAGATTTCGCTCCCCGTTTGCAACAACTCGAACAACATAACAAACTGATTCATATTAAGGGAGATTTGCAACAAAACATACTATTGGCAAAACAAATTGAACAGCTTAAAAAACAAACTGGAGAATGGGAAAAACAAATTACAGATAAAAAGAAAGAACTTGAGCAAATAAGTAAGCAAGTAGCTATTCATATTGAGAATGAAAAACGCTTAAGCACAGAGCGCAAACTGTTGTTACCTGTTCTCAACAAGGTTTCACTCTTAGATGAACAATTAAAAAATCTGACAGCTCAAATCAAAGAACACAAAAATGAATTGGATGGCTCTACCCTTGCATATAAAAATCTGGAAATAAAACAGAATGAACACACTAAAAATTTAAAAACCTGTGAGAATTATAAAATAGAAATTGAGAAGTTTCTTAGCAAAAATAAAGCCCTTGAAGAGGTTCCTGCTTTATTACCTTTGGTGAATGAGCAAGTAAAGCAAATGAGAAATATCTTTTCAAAGTTCGAGGAGGAAGTAAAAATTTTACAAAATAAAGAGCTGAAAAATCATCTGCTTAAAGGAAGTAATTGGACTGAAAAAATTGAGATTATTCATAAACATATCGATGATTTTAAAACTCAGCTACTCCCACTTGAGGAAGAGCTTAAAAAAGCAAAATTTAGTAATCGAGACGAGTTAAAACAACTAACAGAACAAGCAGCTCAAAAAATTAGATGTCTTGATCAACTTGAAACACTTCAGAAATCTTACATTAAGAATAATAAGGAAAAGCTTGAGTTAGAACTAAAATTAAAAGCTAACAATAAATTAATAGCCACAGGTGAAGATTTTCTGAAAAAACAAGAACCTAAATTAAAAGTTTTACAGCTTAAAGAGGAAGAAATAAATCTGCGAATACAGCGTTTACAGTTAGAGTCGTCATTAGAAGATAAACGTGAAAAACTAATTCCTAACGAGCCTTGTCCTTTGTGCGGTTCAACTCATCATCCTTTTGTAGGAAGCTACGAAAATAAGAGTAAGGAAAGCAAAAAAGAGCAAGAACAATTACATGCTGATATAAAAAGTATAACAAACAATATAGATGCACAACAAAAAGAATTGGTTCACCTAAATGCCGACAATAAGAATATTCAAGAGCGATCTGACAAATTAAAAATTACTTTGAATGATGATTTTCAAGATTTTGAAAAAGAACAGTTAAAACTCAAAATCTCGTTGAAAATATTAGATGAAGATAGCTTAAAAAAACTAATTGAAGATTTTAAAAATCAGGATCTACAAATAAAAAAATTAGCTATAAAATATGATTCTAAGGAGAATATTAATCTAAATTTACAATTACTAAAGCCCATTATTGATAAGGCAACACAAATTGCCGAAACTCAAAAACAAAGTGAACTCCATCTGTCTAAATTATCAGAGTTTATTGAGGAAAAATCAAATCTAAAATCAAAATTAGAAAGCTTAAGTACACTTCATATTCAATATCAAAAGAAAAAAGAAGAACTTTCATCTCAAGACAAAAATATTGTTCAACTAAATGAATTGATAAAAGCAGGAATTGAAAAACTAGAAGCAAACCGAAAAGAGATAAACCAGCAAACACTTAAGCTTAACAAATTTTCTAAATCTAAATTAGATATTGATAAAAAACGAAAAGAATTATTAGGCGATAAATTACCTGCCGAAGAGCAAATAAAAATCGATAATAAACTAGAACAAGCAAGTCTGCAATCGCAAGAAAGTAAGAAAAATGAACTAAGCGCAAAAAACAACATTGCAAACCTAAAAAACCTATTACATAAGAAAACAAAAAACATTAGTGAATTGCAAAATAAATACGAGAACGAATTTAAAACACTACTAGCTCTTGTTCGAGAACGATCTTTTGATAATTTAGAATTGGCAATTAAAGCTATTTTACCTGAAGAAATTGCCGAGAGTATTAAGAACAAAAAAGATACTTATCAGAATAAAAAAACAGCTAATGAGCAAAGTAAAAATGATATAGAAGAATCTTTAGTGAAAATAACAGAGAAAATTAGCCAGTTGCCCACGGATGAGCTCTTGAAAAATGAAAAACTCGAAGATGCGCGATTGGGAGAAGCTAATAAAAATTTAGGTGCCTTTGAACAACAACTAAAACAAGACAAAGAGAACCAAAAACGTGCTGGAAATCTGCTAAAAGAACTGGAATTACAAAGAAAAGAAGTTAAACGATGGGACAATTTAAATGATTTAATTGGCGATGCTACAGGAAATAAATACAGCAAGTTTGCACAAGAATTAAGCTTACAACAAATGCTAAGTCTCGCTAATTTGCATCTTAGAAAACTAGACAAGAGATACCTCTTAAAATACAATCCGCAACAAAACGAAGATCTTTTTGTAGTTGATACTTTGCAAGGAAACGAAGAACGATCGGTTCGTACACTTTCGGGTGGCGAGAGTTTTATAATTTCACTTGCTCTGGCATTAGGTTTATCGGATTTAGCCGGACAAAACACCCAATTGGAAACTCTCTTTATTGATGAAGGGTTTGGGAGTTTAGATCAGGTAACCTTAGAACTGGCTTTAGGCACTTTGGAACGCTTACAAGCTGAAAGTAATAGAACCATTGGAATAATTAGCCATGTAGAAGCACTAAAAGAACGCATTAGTACACAAATAGAATTAGTGAAAGACAATTCGGGCAACAGTCATATCGAAATCAGATAACCTGCAAATAACAAAGTAGTTCATTTATTTTGATCTGATAGCACTAAAAACGGTTTTTAATTACTAATTAAAGACCGTTTTTTTTATACTTATATCATCATGATATTTACATCTACCAATCAATTTTTCCACCAATATCACCACGCATTACCTTTTCCACCTCCGAAACCGATAACAAATTAACATCTCCCGAAACGGTATGCTTGATAAAAGAGGCTGCAACAGCAAAATCAATAATCCGCTGGCTATCATTGGGAAAACTTAGAAATCCATAAATTAATCCAGCCATTAGCGCATCTCCTCCGCCAACTCGATCAACAATATGTGTTATTTCAAAGGTCGGCGATTCCCATACTTTCTGTCCATCGTAAATAATACCAACCAATTTATTATAATTGGCATTAATTGTTCCCCGCCTGCTTGTTATCACTTTTTTTATACGTGGATACTTCTCCATTAACTTCTCAGAAATCTGCTTAAAAGTCGCGTTGGAATATTTGCAATCTTCAGGCAAACCAGTATTTACACAAAGTACCTTATCTGCATCGAACTCGTTAGCGATTAAAATATCGGTTTTTGCAATTAAGTCAGGCATTACCGAGGAGGCTTTGTTATTTGCCTTCCACAATTTACTACGATAATTCACATCACAGGAAACAGTTATACCTCTCATTTCTGCATTTTCCAAAGCCTCCTCCAGCACTTGAGTAGCCCCTTTAGAAATGGCAGGAATAATACCAGTCCAATGAAACCAGGTGGCATTATCAAATACCAGATCCCAGTTAACCATTCCTTTTTTAAATTGCGTAAAAGCCGAAGAAGATCTGTCGTACACTACTTTCGATCCGCGAGCTACAGCACCAGTTTCCAGAAAATAAATTCCCAATCGATCGCCTCCCCAAACTACAGAACTTGTATCAACACCTAAACCATTCAATCTATGATTACAGGAGCGTCCGATATCATTATTTGGTAATCGGGTAACGAAAGAGGTAGGAATCCCAAAACTAGCCAAGGATGCAGAAACATTGACTTCTCCTCCTCCATAAGTTGCTTCCACACTTTCTGTTTGTGCAAATCGCTGATGTTCGGGTGTTGCTAAACGCAACATTACCTCTCCAAATGTTATAACCTTTTTATTCATAGCACAATTAGTAACGAATTTATTAAAAGAACCATAATTTTACCGCCAGTACCAAAATACTTACCAATAGAATTGCTTTTATCCATTTATCGCCTCTTTTAACAGAGAAGGATGACCCCAGATATCCACCCAATGCATTTCCTGCTGCAAGAACTAAAGCAAACTTCCAGTTAATAGCATCGTTATAGATAAATACACCAACAGCAGCAAGAGTATAAATTAAGGCTACCGTAACTTTAATACTATTGGTCTTTAACAGAGAAAAACCATTTAATTTAGTAAGAGTTAATATGATAATAAACCCAATTCCCGCGTGCAAGAAACCACCATAAATACCAATAAAGAAAAAAGAAATTACTCCCCACGCCTGATTCTTAAAATGCATTTTCTCTTCAACATCTAAATCCTTACTTTTTCTGTTAAAAAGAATTAGCAATGCAACCCCTACCATAACTATAGATAGAATTCGTTTAAAGACATCTTCGTCGATATCAAAAACAAGAAGTGCACCAACAAGAGATCCTGCAAGAGCAGATATACCAAGGTAAATACTGTAAGGATAAGAGCTTACTCCATTTTGGTTAAATTTTGCTATAGCAAATGAGTTTTGTGCCAGAATAGCAATTCGATTGGTTCCGTTTGCAATCGTAGGTGGCAAACCTAAAAAAATTAATAATGGTAAAGTTATTAGAGAACCTCCCCCAGCCACAACATTTAAAAATCCGGCAAAAGTACCAGCTAGCACAATAAAAATTAAATCCAACAACTCCATAAATTAATTGTAATATTAAAAAACCTCATTACTGAGATTAATATATTAATTATATATTTTAAACTAAATTAGTAAGTTACTAATCTTTAAATATCTACAATAGACTATAAAGAAGATGACACAGGAATGTATCTACAAGAATAAATGGGAGATCAAAATTTTGATCTGATGAATGAAGGTGTAAAATAGCTTGTGTAAAGCTCTATTTAAGGATGTAAATTTAGTGCGCTTTAACGCACTAAATAATTTTTATATAATTCTCTTACTAAACTCCAGAACATCATGCAAATGATTTTCCATAAGCATGGCTGCCTTATCTGCATCTTGTTCTTTAATTGCTTCTAAAATACTTCTATGCTCAGAATCAGTTTTAGCTAGTAAATCGTGTACACAAACTTTCTCTTTTCGGTATATTGCAAGAATGTCTGGTAAAATAATCAGCATCATGGTTTTTACAACTGCATTATGAGAAGTCTCAGCAATTCTTAAATGAAACTGAAAATCTTCATTCTCCGATGGGAGATTTTTTGCTAATTTGTTTTCGTAAGCATTTAAGGCATCTTCCAATAAAACAATATCTTCTTCTGTTCTTCTTTCTGCAGCTTTACGCACCGAAAATATTTCCATTGTAACTCTGGTTTCTACCAAAGACTGAAAATCGGGACGTTCTATTTTCATTATATTAGAAAACAAACCTTCCATTGCTGAAATATCAGCACCATTAACAACAACTCCACTTTGGGGATGTGTTGTTAAAACTCCGAAGAATTCTAATTTTTTTATTGCATCGCGAATATAAGTTCTTCCAACGCCTAACTTCTCGGAAAGCTTTCTCTCTGAAGGTAGTTTATCTCCTGGACTCAAATATCCTGAGACAATTAAACTTCTTATTTGTCTAATAATTTTATCAACTGGTGATTCAACCTCAATAGCCTTAAAATTATCTAATAATTCCATACAATAACTTTGTTTATCAAAAATAACCCAATATAAAATTCACTATTGGTAGGACAAATTTAGTTACATTTAAACACGTTTACAAACCATTTAAACGCATCCACACATACATCATAGTAAAATACACAATACGAGTAAGAAACAATATAATTATCAACAACAACAGAAATACAAAAATTAACTTAATATAACACTTGTACTATAAACAATTTAAATTGGTTTACCACTATCTTTTACAATCTCTTAAATCACACCACACCTAATCTAATTCCAATATATTTATTCTATTATCATATTCTTATTTAAACAAAAACTATTCTAAACTTCTTAACAATTTAAGATAATTTGATTGTAAAAAGTCTCAATATTTTTCTCCCAAAATTAGCAATACAGAATCAATCTAAATAAAAAATCTATTTTTACTCTATTAACAAACTACTTATAAAGCTTTTGCTTAAAATCAGCAAAAACACGCAAGGATTTTATTAGCTCTAATTTCCGGGAAGGATTGGGAAATACCTTCCCGAAAATTGCTAAGCAAAGGATTTACAAAAAATCAGTCTTCATGAATATAAACACACCTACCAATAGAATGATTCTACAAACTCTTATCACCAATTAGTATTCTAACACTAACACATTAAAGACTGAACCTTTTGATTAAACCTCTTATATTCCCAGAGCCTGACCTCCACCAATTTGAATAGTCTCAGCGGTAATAAAAGAAGCATCATCGCTTGCAAGAAAAGAAACAACCGAAGCAACTTCTTCTGGTTTACCGATTCGTCCAAGCATAATATTATTTGCCCATGAAGCGAATACTTCAGGCTTAGTTGCTTTAATTTGAGCATGAAATGGGGTATCAATAGTACCCGGAGATACTGCATTTACACGAATATTATATTCAGCTAAATCTTTTGCCAATGCTCTGGTAATTGCATGAACACCTGCTTTTGATGTTCCATAAACACCAGCCCCAGGTCCGCCTGCATTCCATCCTGCATTTGAAGTATAATTAATGATAGATGCATTTTTTCCTTTTTTAAGAAAAGGAATAGCTGCTCTTGAAGCAAAGAATACTGAATCAAGATTTAAAGCCATTACAAATCTGTAAAATTCAGTTGTCATCTCTTCAAATCTAGATCTTCCACCTAATCCACCTGCATTATTTACAAGAAGATCGATTTTTCCGTACTTCTCTCCAATTGCCTTTATGTTTAACGTTACAGCCTCATCACTCGTAACGTCAAAACCATAGTACTCTGCAGTAATTCCCTCTGCAGTAAGCTCTTTTACTCTTTCAGCTCCCGCTTCATCTTCGATACCGTTTAAAACTACAGTGTATCCGTCTTTACCTAATCTTTTAGCTACTTGGAAACCAATTCCTCCTGTTGCTCCAGTAATAACGGCTACTTTTCCTTCTGCTTTCATAATAATTGATTTTTTATAATTAACGATAAAGAATCTGTATCATAATTAAGAAAAAACCTTGTGTTTAATCTTTGTAATTTGCAGACCTTTTATTGATTTTTCTCCATAAAAAAGAAGAAATTTATCACATCTGGAGACATCCTTTTTTATTGGTTGTCCCAGACATGAAAACTATTTTATAATTACTACACCTCTTAAATTCCTATTGCTTGACCACCACCAATCTGAACAGTTTCAGCTGTCATAAAAGAAGCATCATCGCTTGCTAAGAAAGATACAACAGAAGCTACTTCTTCTGGCTTACCGATTCTTCCCAGCATAATATTATTTGCCCATGATGCAAATACCTCTGGCTTAGTAGCTTTAATTTGAGCATGGAAAGGAGTATCGATTGTACCCGGAGAGACTGCATTTACGCGAATTCCATATTCAGCCAAATCTTTTGCTAATGCTCTTGTTATTGCATGAACTCCCGCTTTTGATGTTCCATAAACACCAGCACCAGGTCCACCTGCATTCCATCCAGCATTTGAAGTATAATTGATGATAGATGCATTTTTTCCTTTTTTAAGAAAAGGAATAGCTGCTCTTGAAGCAAAAAAGACTGAATCAAGATTTAAAGCCATTACGAATCGATAAAATTCGGTGGTCATCTCTTCAAATCTGGATCTTCCACCTAATCCACCCGCATTGTTTACAAGGAGATCTATTTTACCATACTTCTCACCAATTTGCTTAATGTTTGAACTTACAGCTTCATCACTTGTTACATCAAAGCTATAATACTCAGCAGTAATACCCTCTGCAGTAAGCTCCTTCACTCTCTCAGCACCCGCTTCATCTTCAATACCGTTTAAAACTACGGTATATCCATCTTTACCTAATCTTTTGGCTACTTGGAAACCAATTCCTCCAGTCGCTCCAGTAATAACGGCTACTTTACCCTCTGATTTCATAATAATTTGATTAAATGTTATATTAATTTTATAATTAATAGCTTTATTTAATTTGCTCAATCTTACCTACAGTTAAGAAAATTGAAGCCAATGACAATGGAACTAAGGCTCCGAGCAATCCGAATAATAGTGGCCAACTTGTAATGTAACCAGCAAAAAGAATTGCTAATATGACTCCTAATACGGCAGATGCACCACCTAATCCAGCTAATGAACCTACTGATTTTCCTCCATGTAAATCACTAGGTAAAGTTTGGATATTTGTCATCATAAACTGAAATCCACCCAATACAAATGCCATTAAAATAACAGCTAGTACTGCATTGGGAACTAATACAGAAGCAATTACTGCTGGTACAATAATTCCACCACCTAGTAACATAGCTGTTTTTCTTGCTCTATTCACAGTTGCGCCTTTACGTATTAAATATCCAGAATACCAACCACCTGCAACGGATCCAATCATTGCTCCTACATAAGGTATCCAAGCAGAAAAGGCTAACTCCTTAATATTCAAACCAAATTGTTCAACCAGATACATCGGTAAGAAAGTAACAAACATCCACCAAATGGGATCAAGGAAGAAACGACCTAAAATAACAGAGTAGTTTTTCTTATTAGACAATAACTGTCCCAAAGTTTTACCTACTTCATTTGTAACTTTCGCCTCTGGCTGACCACTCAAAATATATTCTCTTTCTTCTTCGGAAATCCATGGATGTTCTTTAGGCCCTTTTTTGTTAATGATTAACCAAGGAATTAACCAAAGTAACCCCATACCACCAACTACCACAAAAGTCATTTTCCAACCAATAGATATATAAAGCATTAGAATAATAATTGGAGCTAGAATAGAACCTATAGATGCGGCGGCGCCAAAAAGTCCTTGTGCAAATGCCCGTTCTTTTTGAGGAAACCATTCTGCATTACTCTTTGTAGCTCCTGGCCAAGGTCCAGCCTCACCCAAACCAAGCATCATTCTAAATCCCGTTAAGGTTACTTTACCTTGAGATAATGATGTAAGAGCATCTGCAAATCCCCATAATAAGACAGAAACGACAAAACCTCGACGTGTTCCAATTTTATCATATAATTTACCTGAAAACATTTGGCTAAGCCCATAAGCTATCATAAAAAAGATAGTTATTATACCTAGCTGATTTTTAGCCTGTTTTGATGCCTCTTCAGGTGTTGCCCCTTCTTCAACAATGCCAAGTTCATAAGCCATACCTTGACGGTTCACTACAACCTGACCGTTCTTTTTAAAGTTGACATAATCAGCTCTTTGAACAATTTTTTCACCTCTTTTTGTTACCAAAAGATAAGTGTTATCTTGCTCATTAAATTGAGCCTGATTCTGTCTTTGTTCACTATCAATTTGGTCAACAAGATCATATTCGATATTAGCAACCCACATATAATTTAAGGTTCCTCTATCTAAATAATTAATTATTGTGATAAGCATTATCAAACCGATAATCCACCATCTTAACCCTTTTACTTTCATAAGAAATTTATTTAATTATTAGTTAAGATTTTAGCTTACTTTCCAAAATACGAAACAGCACTTCCATCCAAAAAGTCCTCACGAACTGGACTAAAAACATCAATTAAAATACCTGCTTCCAGACAAACGGCACCATGAGGTAAATTTGGTTTGATATAAACACCATCACCGGCTTCAACTATCTTAACATCGTCGCCAATTGTAAACTCAAATTTGCCTTCAGCACAATACGTAGACTGTGTATGAAAATGATCATGTGTAGATCCGACTGCACCTTTTTCAAACTTCACTTTCACCATCATAATCTGATTATCGTAGCCTAAAAACTGACGTTGAACTCCACCTCCAAGATCTTCCCATTTCATTTCTTTAGAAGTATAAAATTTTGGTCTTTCACTTTGATTTCCCATGATTAGCTATTTTTTAGTAAATATTTCAATTTTTAGAGGTTAATCCTCTATCCCAATTTTATTATTAATTCAAGTGTTAATACAGTAATTTTTGAGTCACAAATTCATCGGTTACGATTTTTGACTTTCCTTTAACTGTATTTCCACTTTCTAGATTATTTTTCTCGCCCCACAACCTAGCAACGAATCCCGATTTAATAGAACTAAACTTGTTATTCAGAAGTTCTACATTAACAATACCATGCGTTTTCAGTAAAACTTCCTTAGAACCAACTTTACCTGCTCGCTCAACTGTATTATTATTGAACACAAAATTTCCACCAATTGTAGATTCATCGTATCCACCTCTGTGATAGTCAACAAATACTTTTTCAACATCACAGATCTGATTATTCTCAAGTAGTAAAAATTCTGCATTGTAGTCTCCTTTATCATCCGTTTCAGAATCTAAAACAAAGCCATTAACCAAATTTTTCATTACTGAATTAACCACTTTCAATGTATCTGCGAACGAACCTTTTTTAGATCTATAGATTGAATGAAAATCACTTAAAGTGCAGTCATCAACAAATACGTTTGCCGCAATTGACATATCATCCTTATTTGGTTCAAAACAATTTGTATTTTTTGAACCTTCCACAATTAAATGTTGTAAATTGATATCCACACCAGCTCCTAATTCGAAAGCTGTACTATAATCTGCAGACGTAAACTTTAATCTTGCTTTTTTATCTTTATTAGTTGAAGTAAGAATTATACTTTTTTCAATTTTAATGGTTTTATCCAAGTTTAATACATCTGCATCAACAACAATTGTATCACCATTATTTGCATTTTCAAGCGATGCATATAATTCATCATGCGATTTTATGGAAACACGTTTTGCATTTGCATTTTTCTTCGAAACTTTAAACCAAGATGGTCCATATTTATCTACATTTAGAACATTGAATTTTGTATTCTTAACTGCACAAATTGCTCCAGCATGATTTACATCACGATGATTCGAAAATATATCGTTCTTTATCGTAACAAAATCAAATCCATCAAACAACTTAGCATTCGGATCCGCAAGCTCAACAAAAGGAACCGCCGATTGACCATTAACAACAGTCATTTCTGAATTCTCAAACCCCACAAAGTTCTCAACTCCATTAACTCCACTCACATAATTACACTCAAAATCAATATCTCCTGGAGTGTCATAATACTTTACAATAGGTGCACTTACAGTTTCGCTGTTATAAATAAGATTATTGGCTACTGCTGTGCGAATAGGAAGTGCCGATCGAATCTCAGACTTTGGTAAAACATCACTCTTATTTACATTAGAACCTACACTAAACTGCAGAGGACTAATGCAGTCAACCCAACTATTGTGAGCAATTACTACATCAGTAACCTGATTATATCGGTTTAATGGTGACTTTGGAATTCCATTCATTACTGCAATAGCACTTCGAAACTCGTTCCCTTTTAGGTTGTAGAAATAATTGTTTGTAATCCAATGACCAGTATTAATAACCCTTACACCTCCAATATTATCTGAATCATCATCGCCAATAAACCAGTTGGAATCAATAGTGGCATAATTACCATGTCTTAACACTAATGATCCTTCACACTTATAAAATACATTATTACTAAATTTATTGTAATTCGATTTACTGGAAATAACCTCTACCTCACCATTACAATGATCTAAAAAATTATCTCGCACTTCAAAAAATGCAGGAACCATAGATGTATAGCTATCTCCTAATTGCATAGTTTCACCTCTTGGCCCCCCTCTTCGAGGACGTGGACCGAAATAATTATTAGCTATTAAATGATGACCATTCGCATGTTGATTTCCTTTTAATTGACCTCTAACCGTTGGTCCATTATTAGATTTTCCAGCAATATAACATGACAATAACTGGTTGCGTTGACCCCAAAATTCAACCCAATGATCTTTTTTGGTTCTGTCCAATTGCGTAAAATTCTCAATAACACAACCAACTACCTTACAATCGTAGGCTGCATTCTTTTTGTCACTTTTAAACTGAATAACAGCATTAATAGGTGTATAACCATTTCGGAAGTATAAATCGTGAACCTCAAGAAAATGACCCGCAATTTTTAAAAATGATTGTCCTTCAATAAAAACTTGCCCAGGAGTTTCTGCTTTTAAAACAATAGGCTTATCAGCTGAACCGATAGCCTTAAAATCAATATTAGCATCTTTCCAGATACCATTCGACATTACAATAATATCTCCTGCTTGAGCATTATCAATAGCCGACTTCAACTCAGCCATATTTTTCACAAGCTTTTCCGTCTTATTTTCACAAGATGTTAAAATAAGACAAGTAAATAGTATTACTGTGAGAGTTTTAAACAATTTCATTTTTTTCCTTTTATATATTTAAATTTCTTTTCTGTCTTTCCTATTTAGCTCGAACAAAATGAAACGCTCCCGTCCACTTATAGTTCATTCCACTTATTTCGAGCTGATGTTTTGAATCCTTATCTGAATCCATATTCGCTAGAATCAAAGTCCATTTATTATCTTTTTTATCTTGAAACGAAACTGCTGTATACTTATCTGTGTTAAACAGAAGCTCCACTTTTGAAATGCTACTAAAAGCATTATCTGCAAATTCTGTTACTCTATCGTATTTTCCATGAACTTCAACTACAGATACAAAAGCTGCATTTTTCTGAGGCTTCTTTTTAATAATAAAGGCTGGCTCTTGTCGAAGATTAAAATTAGGATCATTAGCTCCTATACGAACTAATTGCAAATTATCATCAGGGCTCACATAGCTTGTTATAGAATAAAATCGATTGTTTGCAAGCCAGCTTATTTTTGCGTTATCATTCTTTGCCTGTCCTTCTGCTTCTAATCTCAAATGTTGATATCCGTTAGATTCTCCCATTTTTTTAGATATTTCAGGACGCTTATATTCATAGTTGGTAGAAAGCAACTGACCTTTAAAATGATATGGTAATTCATATTGTTGCGTTGAATCTGAATTCACACAAAAAACATCTAACAAGACTGGCTTTTCAAATCTCGAATCAGAAATCAGAGCTAAGGTTCTGTGCATTTTCACACCTTGATATGCATTATTTTCTTTAGCACTGATGATTTGGAAATTCTCCTGATCTGCATCAAAAAAGTATGGTTCTGAATGAAATTGATTACCAACATCTGTTTTCCCTCCAAAATGAGAAATACCATTTACAACCACTGTATTATGAGCAACTGTTTGTTTTGCCCATGTTTTATTTTCGTGAAGATATCCTCCTCCAAATTTCTGTTCAATATTTACATATCGAGCTGCACCATAATCAGGTAGAACCTCCCCTTTATCATCGTAAAGAGAAAAAGATAATTTATCGAAATGACCATGTCCCATTCCTTGAGATGTATTTTTCATAACAAGGCAAAGTTCATTGACACCCTCTCCAGCTCGTAAAATACCTAAAGCACCTTGCTCACCATCAGCACCATCTTTATAATTAGCCGATTTTTTTTGATAAGCTTTTTGTTTCCCGCTTTGAATTGCTTTAGCAACAGCTAATCCACTATCATCAAGCATTACCTGACCTTGTTGCTCTGCCACCGACAATAATCCGGCATCCTCCCCCCCAAAATAATAGATAATGTCTACCGATGACACCAATTCTCTTGATAAATAAGACATTCCTTTTAATGCATCATTAATCGGAAAAAACAGGCCATTTACATCTGTAAGATTCAATAAAGTCTGAATCGCTTTCACTAACAGACCATCACGGTATTCAAAAATTTTCACTTCTGGCTTACAATTCTCTATAGCCTCTGCAAACATTACGAAAGGATACATTGCGTAACGCTGATAGTATGGTCCTTCGGTATAATATCCATCAGGTGAAAACAAAAAATCCAATTGGGCAAAGAAACCTGCCTTACCGTTATTTTGCATCTTAATTAATCCACCATCATTATCTTTCTGGTCAGCTTTTATATTATCAGATTTTAAACCATAAAAAGCACGATCAATGAGTTCTTTATCATTCATCACAAAACCAATCATTCCAACTGCGGCATTTCCCCAGGTGCTATGATTATGCACTCGATTATAGAATTGAGGTGAATCAACCGACAAATGATCAGCAAAGGGACGGAAAAGATCCTTCTCTAATTTTCTTCTCTCATTAGCAGACAACCAATCGTAAACACAATCGTAAGCCTGACTAGTATAAACCAACCAATTAGCATCATTCAAGTTTTGCCAAAAGATTTTTCCTGGTGCATAGGATCTATTTGCAGGATGTAAACCCAATGTTGGATACATCTTAGCATATTCCATTAGCATATCGCGAACATAAATCGCATATTCTTCATTCTGGGTAATTTGAAACAAAACCCCAGCCTTTTGCATCACCAAATAGTTTTTTTTATGACGATTATGAGTATAACCACCAGCCATATCTTTAGGCACAGGAACCTCTATTCCATTTTTTATTTCAGCATCTACCAAGTCGACCGCTTGTTGAAATGATGATTTTAACATAGGCAATTTATCCAATTGTGCTCTTATTTCGTTAACACCTTTTTTTGTCAAAATCAACTTAGGGTGAGATTGAGAAATAGCACAACTGCTTGTCGCAACAAACACTACTAATAGAATATATATTTTCAATTTACTCATAGTCTAGTATATTTTTTTTCTTATAATTCTATTTGAACAGATTTACCAGGTTTCAAGTCTACAACGTGACCACCAAGTGTTAGTTTTAATTCTAAAATCCCACAATTAGCAATCTCCCATTCTTCACCTTTTTTCTTAATCAATAAATCTGATGAATTACTCATTAAAATTTCCGCATTCTTTATTTTTAATTGAGAACAATCAAATAGTAATGTTATTCCTTTTTTACTTACGCCCATAGAAGAGTTAGACTCTATTACCTGATTGTCTTCCTTACTGATCATATTCCAGCCTGCCAATTTCAAATCCTCATATTGTGAGCTTGCATGTATTCTGTTCTCAAAATCCTTAAATGGATACAATAAACTGGTAAAGGTTGTATTCTTTGCATTTTCCACTTCAAAAATGGTTCTTCCTTTACCCCTTGAGGATTTTCTTCTTATAAAATCAGGTCGGTTCCCCAACTGTATAATTTCCAAACCAGCACCATTTGGAAACACCGACCTCACATGAATATCATTTTCAGCATCGTAATGTCCTTGCCAAACTTGCTGATAAGTATGCTTCTCGTCCTTAGACTTGTAATGATCTCTAACAATCCAGAAACCATCTTTAATAAAAAACACCTGTCTGTAGGTATCTACATTTAAGTCTTTGTAACCATCGTGTGAACCTATGAAAATATCGATTTCATCTGTTGTTGTCCAATTGATAAGCTTAGGAGTTGGTAATTTTCCCCATTTTCCAAATCCACTACCACCTTTATTGCCTTTCCATTCTCTACCATGAAGAACCGAATCAACTAAACCAACATTTTTCGTCCATGAATTTTTAAATTCTTCTAAATCATTCAAATAATACCTTACCTGATAATTTGGCAAAACCATATTCCCATAAGCAAAGGCTTGTATTCCCAACATATCCCCATGTTGATGATCTGGTTTTTCTTCTGTTAATCCTGCACTTATTACCATATACTGATTCTCTTCTTTCCAGCCATTACGCATCACGTAATAACCTGTATGTGGCAAATCTGTACTACTCATCTTTGGCTTGCTTGCTTTCGCAGCTTTGTACTTTTCTACTTGTTCCGTACTTAACAACCAATAATACTTTGATGGTAGTTTTTTACCTGCAAAATATTTTATTTTTTTATCTCCAAACAAGGCTGACCCTAAAGCCATAATATCTTCAACTTTATTAACTTCCGCCCATGGATCATTTGTATCATCCTGTAGTACAGGCAAATTCTTGTTCGGCATTGCTAATTGTAACATTGCATCAAACATGCCTTTTAATCTTTGATCCCAGATTGGGTTTAGGCTTACGCCATTCATTTTTGCTAACTGATATGGATAAAAGTAATTATCGATATCATCAACATGATAGTGAACAGATCTTTCAAATTGAAAACCATCTTTATAAACTTCTTTTTCAAGATGTTCTTCCAATCGGTTAGTAGCTCGGGTCCACCACTGATCTGCACCTTTAATTTCTTTGAATAAAATTCCCAACATACCCAAAGCACTCATGCCTCTTGTTTGATGGTTCCCCTCATTGTATTTTGGGTTGTGATGATATAATTTTGCTCCGGTGTGCAAAAATGTTTTAATCATGACCAATTGTTCTTGCCATGTATATTGATCTGAAGCCAATAAACATTGGTGAACAAATAACCAATTGTACATTCTGTTTCCTGCTCTGTATGCTTCGTAAGCACCGTTTCCATCCGCAATTGTTTCTACCTCTCCTTTGTTAAAAGCTTCGTTTAAGGATTCAGCTTGTTTTGGAATGTAATGCAGGTAATCAGTATCTTCTGTAAAATAAAAAAGCAGAGCAATATCTCCAGCTTTGTGCTGTCTGGTTAAATGTCTGTATGGATATGAGCTAACCTCTTCCCCTTTTAAATTGGTAAAAGGTATTTTCCAATTTGTCCATGCAGAATACAAGTCAAGATGTTGCTTTGCTTTATATTTATGATACTCTTTTCTACCCGAGTACATTTTATTGTACATCTCAAATCTCTGACCAAAATCTTTCCAACTAAAAAAGTAACGATCCGATAATTTGTTCTTAAAATATTCCGTTAGCATTCGTAATGCTTTTTCTTCTTTCCCTGCGTGGTATGCAGCTTGTATCTTTTTCAATCCACTATCAGCATCAACATCCAACAATTCCACCAATTCATTATTTGTTAAAACATGATCGAAAGGAACTATTTGCTTTTGAGCAGAAAGTGTAAACGAAAGCAACACGAAGAAAAAACAAAGTGATTTTAGCATCTGATTCTTTTGTAAAATTTGATTCTTAAGTAATCTCTAACTGTTGTGTTGGAGTCCACAAAACCCAATTGGAAACTCCTTCACACAGTGTACTTAATAAAAACTACTAATCTATTATTCTATATTTTGGATTAACTTACCCCTGCTCCTACTAATCTCTCTGTATTTTATTTGGCTCGAGATAAAAAAACCCTTATTTATTAATGACTTACTTCTAATTCATAGTATTGTACTTTTGAAAACGCATCAGAATCTTTTGAAACTAAATAATTCCCAGCCTTAAAATAGTTTTCAAACACTCCCCATTTTTCAATATGGATATCATCATAAACTACCGACTCTTTATCATTCAAAATCACTTCCATTCTACCATCTGATACTTTCACTTCTAATGTGAATTTTCCAAAACCAACAGATTCAGAAAAAGTATATCCATCATCATCTCCCCATGCATCTGTTTCAAGTAACTCTTCGTAGGAAGCATTTAGATCTTTTAGGACTTTTGTTTTTACTCTAACAGCTCCATCGGTCCAATATATCTTTAGTATTGGAGGAGCATTGTTATCATCTTCTCCTATTAAATCTCTCTGCTCATCTGTTAACCTACCATGGATTTGCATAATGATAGCTCGATGATAGTCACCATCGTCATCTTTAGAAATATCGGACATAGCCAATGTTCCTTTCATATATCCACCCTGAGCAAATGTCCAATTCGTATCCCCTTTATCTTCCGGATTCATCAACTCTCTCAATTCAGTTCTTGAATAAGAAGTATTGTTAGTTGTTGCTCCAGGATAGGTATAAAACACTAAGGTTCCTTCGATAGAGTCGTTATACATGAAAGGTTTTAATGTTTCATTTGTTGCATAATCCAATATTTCGGGAGGTAACACTTCCGTTGGATTTCCAATCGGAAGTGTTACTTTCCAGTTACTTAAATCAATATTTGGTAATTTATAATCATCTTCCTGTTCTTCAGGAGTAATGATTTCTGGTGAATCCTCTACTGCATCATCAGATGAGCTCTGACAACTAATACTTGTCATTGAAACAGACAAACTGATCACCAGTAAAATTATATTTTTAAATGACTTAAGCATATTCTCTTAATTATACTTATTTATTCAACAATAGCAGAAGTAAACTCCTCAACATAAGAAGTTTTAGTTCCAGTATTTGAAATATGAATAGAAATAGATGTGTTAACTCCGGTATTAAAAGCTAAAGTTACTTTTTGAAAATCACTTTTACCTCCTTGAACATCACCTGTAAAAGATGTAAGAGTTGCAGCAGCAACATCATCAGGAGAAGTAACAGTGCCGGCTAAAACAGCAACAGTATTAGTTGAAGGATCACCTGTTTCAATTGAATAATAATAAGTAATTGTATAATCTGTATTTGGCGTAACAGCAATACCCGATTGATACGCAATTCTAGGATCTGTAACAGCAGTTGGAAATTTAGATGATTTACCTCCTACAAAACTTGTGCTCGTAGAAATTTGTATGGTTTTACCCATATTACCATCAACCCAAGGAGAGGTATATTTCCCATCATCACCTGGCTCATCAAAACTAGGATTCAATATAACTAATTCTATTGCAGATGGAGCTTCTGGCTCAACAACCTCAATTGTTTCAGAATAAGTACTTGTTACTCCCAATTTATCAGAAGAAGTTAAGGTTACTGTATAGGTTCCTTCTCCAGGATAGGTATTTTTACCATCTTTATCTGTTGATGTATTACCATCTCCAAAATCCCATACGTAATCAGTAGCACTATTAGATAGATTTGAGAATGTATAATCTTTCCACTCCTCAGCAGTACCCTGACCTTGAGCATACGTAAAATATGCAGTTGGTGCCGTTTCATCTGCCTTAGAATTTGCTTCTGGCAAATCGTATTCAAAATCACAAGCTGTAAAGGAAAGTGCTAATACTAAGATCATCAACTTCCAAACAGAGCTCTGATTTAGGTTTAAATTCAATATCTTATTTTTCATTTTAAATCAAATTAATCATTAAACAATTCCTAGTAACCAGGATTCTGCGTTAGCAATCCATTACTTAAGTTAATTTCTCTCTGAGGTATTGGTAACAATAAATCAGTTGCTGAGAAACTTCCACCTGTTGCTGTAGAAAACGCAGATAACACCTCTTGAGCCTTTCCAAAACGAACTAAATCAAAAAATCTGTGGTTTTCGAATGCTAATTCAACTCTACGTTCGTTCAATAGATCTTCTTTTGTAATTGAAGTTATAACATCTGTAATTCCAGCTCTATCTCTCACTTGTTTAAAAGAACTGATAGCTGTTGAACTTGATGTTTCATTAGCTCCAGCCATAATCGCTTCGACATGCATTAACAATACATCTGCATAACGTAATATAATCCAATCGTTACCCGCTTTCTGAGGATCACTAGAAGTAGAATTTATCCCTAAGCTTTCATCTCCATTTGGAAGATATTTAACGGCCTGATATTTTGTAGGTTGCAATACATCTTGACGATAAGAATACATGGTTCTGTTTCCTCCCATTGCATCTAAGGCCTCACGAGCATCATCAGTAACATAGTTAACCCCACTAGTTCTACCAACAGCATTTAGCCATTCAGCAGAGAAGTTCTGGCTATCATCTACAACATCTCCAATGTATTCAATAGCAAAAATAATTTCGTTATTTAGTTCATTATAGAATACATCTTTAAAATTAGCTTCCAAAGCAAATCCACTACCCATTACATCCTCACATAAGCTTTGTGCCAAGTCGTAATTTTCACCTTGAGTTAAATATACTTTAGCTAATAATGCCTGAGCTGCAGCTTTTGAAGCTCTTCCTTTATAGGTATTATCAAGATTAGCAATTGCAGTTTGTAAATCTGATTCAATTAAGTCATAAATTGTTGCAGTAGCTACTCGTGTATACGCTGTTTCTGAATCATCTGGAACAATCACTTTTTCAACCAAAGGAACATCGCCAAACAATCGTACTAAATTGAAATACGCATAAGCCCTAACAAACTTTGCTTCACCTTCAAAAGCACCTTTAGCTTCTTCTGAAGCTACTCCCAGGTTTTCTAGAACTAGATTTGCTCTATAAATGATGTTATAAAAACTATCATAGTAATTTGAAACTCTACCATTGGTAGCTTCTACAGTAAAACTTTCGAACTGTGCATCTTCACCTTCACTACTCTTAGTTTTAGTGTTATCACTTCTCATCTCAGTTAGGAAATACTCGTACATTATACCGTGATTATCGGACGTACTAGTAGAGTTGACTCCCTGAATACCATCATACATATTTATGAGACCAGCTTCTAATTCTGTATCATCATTAAAGAAGTCATCGGAAGATATCACACCTGTAGGCTCTGGACTCAAAAATGAGTCTTCACAAGCAGTAAATACGATTAGTATTAGAAGCACTGCTATTTTACTTATATATTTAATCATGTCTATCTTGTTTTTTAGATTAAAAATCTAGGTTAAAACCTACACTTATTGTTCTATAAATTGGAGACCCAGCTCTCTGGTAACCGTAAGTCGTTGGAGAAGTAGAATCTACAGACTCAGGATTAAAACCTGTATAATCATCTGCTGTTAAATAAAACAAGTTTTGAGCAGACACATATACTCTGGCTTTCTCTATAAAAGTTTTACCTAATAATTCTTTTCCGAATGAATATCCGATATTGATATTTCTTAATGCGATATAAGATGCATCCTGAACAATATCATCTGTAAAGATCTTTTGCTTAATAAACTGTTGATTAGGAGTTGTTGCAGGATCAAAATCCTGACTACTATTAAATTGATTAAAAATATATTGATCTCCCATATTTCTTACCTCAGCACCGTGAGATCCCTGGAACATAAAACTAAAATCGAAGTTTTTATATTTAAAATCATTCGAGAAACTCCAAATCAATTCTGGGTAAGGGTTACCCAAAACCGCTTTATCTTCGTCATCGATAATACCATCACCATTTAAATCTTTCACATAAACATCTTGAGCTTCCCCTCCTACAGGATGGTATGGATTATTTATATATTCTAATGGAATATCTTTATCAACTACCCAACCATAGAATGATGAAATTGGCAAACCTTCCTGATTAATCCATTCAGCAGCTCTCTTAGAATCAACACTTTGAATTTGACCATTAGATTCTGCAAAATCGTTTAACTTATTTTTATTCTTAGATGCCAGTAAGGTACCTGTCCAAGTAAAGTCCTCTGTAATATTAACTCTAGATCTTAACTCAATTTCAATACCACTATTTTCGACCTCACCTCTATTAATAAGAGCCGCATTAAAACCAGTAGTTGATGAAACAGGATTCTCCAGAATTAAATTATCACTGGTTCTCTTATAATAATCGAATGAACCAGAAAGTAAACCATTAAATAACATAAAATCAACACCAGGATTAAATTCTACTGATTTTTCCCATCCCAAATCAGGATTTGAGATATTCAATGCATTAAAACCTGTAGCCGCTGCACCATTTACAATAGCGGTTGAAGTTTCCAATAACGCTAAATAAGGGTATGTCTCTTCATAAACAGTACTTGCATCAATTGCATTATTACCAGTAACACCATAACTAAATCGAAGTTTTAAGTTATCTATAACTCCATTGTCTTCTAAGAAATCTTCTTCTGTAAGTCTCCAACCCAATGAGAATGCAGTAAAATTACCATATTTAGTATCCGCACCAAATCGAGAACTACCGTCACGTCTGAAACTAGCTGATGCCAAATATTTGTCTTTGTAAGCATAATTTACCCTACTTGTGAAGGATAATAAACGTTCTTCATATTTTCCTGATTCTGCAGAACTAATTGTACCTGCTGCACTCATGTTTTGAATATAATCAAAATCATAATCTGTTCCTGACATCTTAGAAAATTCAGTCTCCCAAGTTTCAACCGACACACCTAAAATAGCGCTAATGTCGTGATCACCCATTCTTTTACTGTAGTTAAAGAAGTTATCATTAACTAAATGAATACTGTTTTGATTGGATTCATACAGCTGAGTATTATCGGCACCATTTCTATGTGCTAAAGGTCCCTGCCATCTTCTAACATCTGTATTCTGGAAAGAACCACCAATTGTAGTCTTAAAGTTTAATCCCTTAATTATTTTATACTTGGCATAAACACTACCATACATTTTAAACTTCTTATAAGTATAATCTCTTTCTAAAACTTTAGCAGCAGGGTTGGCATTTGAAGTATTACTAATATCTACTTCGTTACCATCCAATATATAATTATCAAAATGACGCTGAAAAGCATAATCACCTACCTGCACATCAGGATATGTGTTTCTATCAACATACTGAATTGTATTCTCGTCATGATATACTGGCAACCAAACAGTTTGACGTAAAATATCATGTGTTGAGCCATCAAATCTTCTTCTGTTTGAATAAGAAGGAGATAAATTTACACCCATTGAGAATTTATCTGAAATTTTCGTATCTAATTTTAATTTCAGACTATATTTTTTATAATCATCTGTTAGAAGAACACCTTCATCATGTGAATAATTTAAAGCAGTACTAAATTTCGTATTCTCGTTTCCTCCTCTTGCACTAAGTGAGTGATTTTGGATTGTACCACCATCAAAAATAACATCTTGCCAAGATCTATCAACACCTATCATTTGCTTATAGCGTGTTTTATCCGAAATTGCACCCAAAGCGGCCTTTTCGGCAGCAGCGGTTTCAGCTATAGAAAAGTCATAAGCATCACTCTTATGAGCTTCTTTAAACCCAAAATAAGAATTATAGTTAAATTTTGTTTTTCCTGCTTTACCTTGTTTTGATGTAATCATGATTACACCATTCGCACCTCTAGAACCATAAATTGCAGCCGAGGCAGCATCTTTTAAAACCTCAAATGAAGCTACATCATTCATATCCAGGTTACCCAAATAATCTGAATCAACAACAATACCATCAACAACAATTAATGGACTAGAACTACCACTAATAGATCCCGTTCCTCTAATTCGAATAGTTGGGGCAGTACCTGCTCCTCCATCAGTCGCTTGAATATTAACACCTGATATTTTACCAACTAAAGCGTCATCGACACGAGCTACTGCTACTTGTTCCATGTTTTCATTCACAACTTTAGAAATAGCTCCAGTAAGATGTGATTTTTTTTGAGTACCATATCCAACCACAACAACTTCTTCTAAACTTTCAGTATCAGCACCCATTACTATATCTATAGTAGTTAAGGCACCTGCAAGTTTCTCAATCGTTTGATATCCTACAAACGAGTATACCAATATACTTTCAGATCCGGATACACTTAAAGTATAGTTACCATCAAAATCGGTAACAGTACCATTAGTAGTACCCTTTTCATATACACTTACACCTATTAAAGGCGAATTGTCTTCCTTATCAACAACATTCCCCGTAATCGTTTGCTGAGCAAACAAATAGGATGAGAATCCTGTCAATAAAACCATTAGCATTAGGATTTTTCTTTTCATTTCACTTGTTTTAGTAAAATTGGTTAGATTAAAAAATTTCACACAATACTTATAAAGTGCTAAATAAGGTCTAGGGCCCATCTTGACAGTCCTTAACACAAAAAGTATACGCAATTATTAAAACTGCTTTTTATTATTGACTTGCTTCATACCGTAACTTATAAATAATCAGCAAGAATTAAATTTAGAGATTACGTTTTTTTCTACTGAATTCTAAAACATCGCTTAAGTGTTCCTTCATATATTTAGCTGCTAAACCAGGATCACCTTCTTTAATAGCATTAAATATATTTCTATGCTCTACAAACGACTTCTTAACTCCAACGTTAGCACAAACATGTTCACGTCTATAAATCTCAAGAATATCAGGAAGTACAATTAACAATAAAGTTTTACTAACTGAATTATGACTAGCTTCTGCTATTTTTAAATGAAATAAAAAATCTTCATTCTCGGGAGGTAAATTTTGATGGACCTTATCTTCATAAGCCTTACAAGCTTCTTCCAAACTCTTCAAATCTTCATCGTTTCTTCTTAATGCAGCATTTTCAACTGAAGAAATCTCTAGAAAACATCTTGTCTCAACTAAAGAATAGAAATCTGGATCTTCAATCTTCATCACATTAGTAATTAAACCTTTCATGGCTGCTATATCAGCACCTTTAACAAATACCCCACTTTGCGGATTTGTTGTTACAATTCCATAAAAATCTAATTTTCTAATTGCATTTCTAATATGTGTTCTACCAACACTAAACTTTTCTGATAGCTTTCTCTCCGATGGTAATTTATCTCCAGGATTTAAATACCCCGCAATAATCAAATCTCTAATCTGACGAATAATCTTATCCACCAGACTTTCAACTTCTATTGCTTTAAAATTATCTAATATCTCCATAATCTCATTTTACCTACTAGCATCTGCCAGTCCTGCGATTGGTGCACCAAAGTTACAAAACTTTTTTATCTATCAAAATACATTCTACTATCTTCAAACTGTAACGCACAAACCAAATCGCCACAAACCCCAACAACAAAGGAATGCAAAGGTTTGTTTTTTTTCATTTTTTTTAGATTCACAATGGCAAAAGTTGTAATTATTATTGAATATTCACCAAATATTAGCTTAATACGATTGGTCGACCAATTATAATTCGTGGTAAAAACGAGCACTATTCAAAAAAAACGGGCAAGAATATATGCCTACACATAGGTGTCTGTTTTTAGCTAGTAGATCAAATTAAAACATCAATATTTTAGCATTTAAAATTAGATTAGAAAATGATTATAAGTAATCAATACATGCAAGTGTGAGGTGGATTTAAGAACGTATGTTTCATTTAACATGAACAAAAGTGAATTGCAACTAGTTATATATAACTCATAGAGTTCCTTTGTTCATTGGGTTAAACCACCTTTTAATATAAGTCAGCTATAGGTTAAAAATTAGATTCAATAAGCATCTAATATTAGCATCGCTCTTCTTTGGGGATAAATCAAACTTCACTCATTATATATCATTTTTTAGGCTCAAAAAAAAGCAGTAAGGTCATGCCTCACTGCTTCTTCTTATTTTTTATATTATTCTGCCTTTGTACTAAGACCTTATTAACAAATCTAAAAAGTCCTCTTAGCTCATAAAAAAACTAGTTTTCATTAAGCTAATTGTTACCAAATACCTGTTCCTTTATTTTAATTATTCATTTTTTGCATAACATTCATTGTTACTAAAAACAATAGGATAATTTCCTGGGCCTGCAGTAAGTATAGGTTGTGTCCCATATTGTATTATTGCCAACTCTGATGCTGTCATATGTTTTTGAATGGTCAAACCTAGTATATTTATGATTTCGCCCGTTGAATTTCCTCCAATAATTTGAGCGCCTAAAATAATACCACTTCCTTTTGAGAAAATTAATTTAACCATCTGTTTCGATGTATTTGGTAATAAATCTGGATGATGATCGACTCCTATATTTTGCCCTACTACAAATCAGAAAGCCTTCAGCACTAGCTTACATTTCGGTTAAACCAGAAGCTCCCATTGATATATCACCCAAAGAAGTTAAAAAATCACTATCAATCTTGGTAACTTCATCAATAAGAAAATCAGCATCCATTTTCTTAGCGGGCTCTATGCTTTTAATATTATCTTCAACACGATTAAGTGTTCCAAAAGTATAAGGTATACCACAAGGAATAAGAGACTCTGGCTCTTTTCATATAACCAATACTGATTTATCTTTATTGGGCATTTTTGCCGATGAAGCAGCAGGATTTCCTCCAATAATAACAATATCGTAATTCACCTTATTATGTATTTAAATTTAGTAATCTCACGATCAAATAAAACTCCAGCTCTATTACCAATCATATAAATTTCATGTTTGTGTGCCAATAACTTTTCAGCAGCCTTATAAGTATAGCGTTCAGGGTTTACACTTGCCCCAATTATTAATGTTTTTTTGCTCATAGCTTTAATATTTTATTTTTTACAACGAAGTTTATATATAAAGAAAAAGGAAGTGGATACAATTAGGATAAACAGAATATAGAAAAACGGATAGCCGAATTTACTGATTACACTACCAGAAATTAATGGGAAAATTGTTGGAATGATATTCCCTGCTCCAACTAAACCTGTATATAGAGCACGATTTTCGTTCCCCGATATTTCAAGTAACACGCCATTTAAGGTTATCATATAAAGTGAAACTGCGAAACCACCTAAAATAAAAACCCATTTTAACCAAGCAGCATTAGGAATAAAAAGAATCATCATGGCAAGCGTAATTGAAATAATAGCATTAACATATAATAGCGCATTATATTTAAGTCTTTTGCTATAAACCAATACAATAAGGCTCATTGACACAACACCTATAACTTTAAAAAGCAAAAATAATCCGGTATCAGACGCTTGTGTATGAAATGTTTCTTTAGCATAAAGCATCACAAAAGGAATAAATGAAATAACAATTCCCTGCGTATTAATAAATCCGAGAAAGTAGATTAATTTTTTATTGTTCTTCAATTCATAGGTCATATTGTGAATAAAATTCTTTAGTCCAGAAATTTTTGTTCCCGATGGTTCTATTTCTTTAATATTCCAAAAGCCAAATGACGCAAATAATAATGAAGCGCCTCCAATTAAAAACATGATAGAATAATTCATCGGAAAAGATGAACTTGACAAAACTTGTTTTGCAAGAAATGCTGTTGATAATATAATAATACCTCCAACAATTTGACGAGTTGAAAAGAATGATTTTCGTTTGCTCTCTGATATTGATTTCCCCAATATATCGATATAACTAATATTAGTAAAAGCACCACTAAATGAGAATATTGAAATTAATAGAAATAAAATCCAGAGGATAGAGACAGTACTATTAGTGGCAAATATGTATAGTATAAATGCTAAGGAAAATAATGAGACAATTCGTAAATTAATACCTCCTAGTAAATACCTTTTCTTGAATGGCATATTGCTTAAAACAGGAGCAAAAAATAATTGTGTAAAACTAGAACCTCCCATCATTATAGCAGCCATAATTCCTACATGGAATGAATTACCTCCAGATTCAATAACCATAGCGGGAATTACTGTATCAACGTCCATGAAATTTTGGGCAAAGGCCAAAAAAACAGCATGCCATAAGAAGGATTTAAAATTGTGTTTTGATATGTTTTCTGCTATTGGCATTCCCTGTTATTATTTCTTAGTGATTATGGTTTTTAATATTCCTTTTCTGATCGAAAATAATTTAAAATTATTTAGGTTATTCTGCAGTTCATCTTCAATTCAAACAATACGATTACTTAAAATTTTGAGTACTTCGTCACTTGTTTCTTTGTCGATAATTACGGGTATAAAAATTCATTAACCATTTTTATATTAAGCCCAAATTGTTTTGATACAAGAACTTAAGAATACTTTTTTCAATAAACTTTTCATCGATTTCAAAAATTTCGAAACACTTACATTCTCGAAAATATTCACTAAGCTTGCCTCTCTCAATTGGTATTGCAATTCGTTTCATTTTATGAATAGATTTATAGACACAAAGTTATTTTGAAACCTATGCTTAGACAAAACAATACCATTTGACTAACACTTAATTTAGATTATCTTTTTATAATAAAAATCATATTAAATAATAATTTCACATTAATTGGATGTGGTTAAAAGAGGTCTGCAAAATTTAATTTACAACTCAACACAAACACAATAAATACCTTAGACCAAACTTTAACATTGTACTTCAGAACGCATGGAATCAAATAATATTGAAAATATTTCTGATTGGTTTAATTATTTTCAGGAATTACTATTCGGAATAGTATAAAAAGTAACTTAAAAAGCATGAGGCAAAAGAAAATACATTAAAAATTGGACTAGATTGTTTTAGGTGGATAAATCGTTTTACTTATTTTGTTTCTTGTTCTTTTGTCTTGTAACAAAAGAACTCAACCGAACAAAGTGAGTTCATGAACACCTTATGAGACTATTTGTGAATAAAAATTCAAGAATCTTGATTTCCTCGACAAGCTCGAAACTTCCCATTTTTACAGATCATCCATTGGGTTTACAAGAGCTCTTAAATCAATGTTCAATAACTACAATTGTAAAAAAACTGTGTGATCTAATAAATAAAACTTCACCCACCACATTCAACTTAGAGCGCTAAAACTAAAATCAAGATCTTTGAATTATCATTAATATAAAATTTACCCAATAAAATATTGAAGAGGTAAAGTTCATCTTGTAAAATAAGTTTGATATTTTAAAATACTATATATTGGTTGACCAATATAAGCAGTTTATCAATCTTCGATACACCAAAATTCCACATGAAATTCAAATCATCACACATCACTTTACAAGCATGAATAACAGACTCACAATCAGCACTATGTAAAACACAAACAATTAACAAGAAAATGCTTGAATTTTGAATCCCAAATATATTAATAGAAAACATCTTGCTCTTTCACAAAATAAATATACCTTTGGAGTACCAATAGCCAATTTATCAAATAGTGAAATGGCAAAATGTAATATATGCACAATAAATGATCTCTATTTAAATCTATAGAAATAGAGAAGCTCGTTCGTATTATTATCATGCGAATTTGTGACTTAAATTCTTCTGGACAATTGAAACCTGGTATAAATTACCATCTAATCGGAGACTGTCACAACGCATAGTATTAGAACGAACACATATTCGTATGACCATAAAAAACATATATTTTTCGACATTTTGAAGAATCACCTCATTATAGAACCGTGTTTTCAGGCATTGGTATTACAGTGATTTAGGATTCAATATCTAATATCCTTAAATTTTTAAAATGGACTTTGATAGTTATATGGTCCCACTAATAATGGCATAAATACTTCAAAGGCAACACCTATTCGTAGAACAAACGAAGACTTACTATTGGTAGAAGAAGTACTTAATGTATATCATTAAATTAAAAGCTACTAATACAAATTAAAATTTATAAATATTTACTCATATGAAATACAGAAAATTAGGAAACACAGATCTTAACCTTTCAGCCGTTACATTCGGCTCGTTTGCTATTGGTGGTTGGTTTTGGGGAGGAACAGAACAAAAATCTGCTGTAGAAGCGATAAAAGCCGCTTATAATTTAGGCGTAACCTCTATTGATACTGCTCCAGTATATGGACAAGGCTTAAGTGAGGAAATTGTTGGAGAAGCAATAAAAGATATTCCTCGCGACAAAATACAAATTCTCAACAAATTCGGAATGCGTTGGGACTTAACAAAAGGCACACACGTTTTTAAAAGCCAAGATAACAATGGTAAAGCTATTGATATTTATAAATATGCCGGTAGAGAAAGTATTATTCACGAGTGCGAACTTAGCTTAAAACGTTTGGGAACCGATTACATTGACCTTTACCAACTACACTGGCCAGATGTTACCACTCCAATTGAAGAAACAATGGATGCGGTTAATCAGCTAATCAAAGAAGGAAAAGTTCGTTATGCTGGTGTTTGCAATTTTAATGAAGAACAGTTCGCTGAGGCCGAAAAATACATAAATCTGGCATCTAACCAGGTTTCATACAGCATGGCATCACGCGGTATTGAAGAAAAAGTAGTACCATATTGTCTTGAAAACGGAAAAGGAATTCTAGCTTACAGTCCTCTTGAAAAAGGATTATTAACTGGGAAAATGAAACCAGGACATAAATTTGCTGAAGGCGATCAACGTGCCGTAAGACCTTTTTTTACAGACGAGAACCTTCGACGCACCAGTGCATTTATGGAAAAAATTAAACCCATTGCAGATGCAAAAGGATTAAGCTTGGCACAACTGGTTATTTTATGGACAATAGAACAACCTGCTATTACCATTGCTTTAGTTGGAGCAAGGAATGCAGAACAAGCAATTCAAAATGCTAAAGCCATGGAAACAAGTTTGACAGCAGAAGAAATTGAATTAATCAATAGTCATTTAAATCAATTGGTTTTAGTACCATAATCACCTAATTAAAAAGACATTAATCGGATGAATAATTAAACTCTTTCATCCGATTAACGTCTTCTTTATTCTTAGTGATACTAAATTTGAATTTTATACAAAATAGGTGTTAATTTTAAAATAGACTGTCACATTTATGGCTTTTTCATTTAAAACTTATGCAAATAATCCATAAAATAGTTTTGTATCCCACCGTGATTAGCATTTATTAAAAGGCATCAATATCTTATTACAAATATGACAATGACAACTACAGGTTGCCTTGAAGTATTTACAATAAATGTCACATTTCCTTACAAATTAATATCTTTTAAAGTCTTATTTGCTAAAATGACTGCCACAAATAAAGATTATAATTTCAATATGTTTTTCTACGTTTCTTGAAAACACCATTATAGCCCCCCACAAACACATGTAACCAATAGCACTTCTAAATAGACTGCTTATTTAAATAAATAAGCAATCTATTGAAATAATCTTTCGGTTGGTTGAATATTTTTATTTTCCATTAAAAAATTGATTTTGTTTGCTTTCATAGTAAAACATACAAAAGTTATTTTCCAACTTAATACCTATACAATATGGAAACAAAACTTATAGTATTTATTGTAATTGAAGTTATTTTACTATTAATACACACCAGTGGCGATAAAACTCGAATAGAAAAAACATAGGAAATCTCAATTATATTAGTTTCGGAAACAAAAATTTTACAATTATGAAGACAAATATCAGAAAATTCACAACTCTACTAATGATTACCGCATCGATTATTATAGGAGGAAATTTTGCACTAGCACAACAAAGAGGACAACAAGGGCCTCCTTCAACTCCGAGTACTTCACAAATTAAGAAAATGGTAACTGAGCTTAGCAATACTCTTGATTTAAATGCTGACCAAGCTAAGGGAGTTGCAGATCTATTTACTGATCACTTTAAAGAGGTAAAAGAAAAATTTGAATCAGGAAGACCTTCCCGAAAAGTAATGGAAAATCTGGATAAGGAATTTGAAAAAGAGGTTAAGTCTTAAATAAAAAGCCTAACAATGCAAAACTGTCAGGCTTTTGTACTATGTAATAAAAAATATTATTTCACAAACTCCACCAAACCAAATCTGTTAGGTTGGTGCACATTTTTGCTAATATCGTAAATTGGAAAAATAGTTGAGGTCGATCGTCGCTCTCCTTTGGCATCATTTCTATCCTGTCGCACTGCAAGAAAAGCCCATTTATTACCCTTTTTAATGGGAGTAAAACCAACGCCCTTTAAAATATGAAGAGGAATTGCCATTTCCATTGTCCAACCTTTATCAATATCCGAATTATCGTTTAAAGTACCATTAATACAACACTCTACATTATAATCGGGATCGTAAGCTTTTACAACCATATTTTCCCCTTTATTAATGCCATTTAAATAAATAAAATCGTTAGCTGTTTTATATAGATTCAGTTCAAAACCAAAGTGCATATTCAGGCTATCGGGAGCAGGAATCAGAAATATTTCGGCACAGTCGTCATAGTAAGGTGCTCCGTCGCGTTGTGTTTCACGAGCAGTAATATACCTATCCTTGCATTGGAAAAATACATACAAATTCTCCTCATCCCATAGCATACGAAAAATTGTCTCCTGTTTATCCGATTCTTTTTCGATCTTGTAATAATAATTAAGCGAACGGCTCTCTGCCTTATGCCAGACCTGTTCGTTCATATTTCCATCCACCACAATTTTCTCTTTATTTCTGTGTACTTTATACAGCTCCTGTTCGCCTAACACTAGCTTTTTCTGAGCGAACAAAGCGGGTACTAACAACAAAAAAACAATTGTGAAAATCCCTATTTTTTTTAACGTCATAATTAAATTCATGTACTTTTTATTTTTATTTGCACTTACTTTTTTTTCCAAACCCTAAAGTAATTCACTTTATATTTACCATCCAAACGCTTATTATCAGGCAATGCACCAAACCATTTATTCGATTCACAATTAAAATTAACCTCTAATGGTTGATGCCAGTGAGTATTTTCGGCTTCACGAAACAAAATACCATCGATATAAAAACGAATATACTTTGAAGTCCACTCCAAACCCCAAACATGAAAATCAGCTTGTAATTCTTCAGGAAAATAATATTTCTTCGTTCGTGAAAAATGTTTTTTTACATCTCCTTTATCTTTTGGTGCTCGAAATACATGTATATTGGAATTCAGGTCGTGACGATTATAATATAAACCTGGAGCATTCTCACAAATATCAATCTCTGTCCACCAATCTTTACTCACATTTGTCATCCAGAAACCCGAAACCCATGGCGCATCCATCAATTGTACTTCTGCTTCGAAATATCCATATAAAAACTTCGTCTTACTTTTTATAAAACCTGTAGAATGTGTAAAACCATCAGGAAGCTGTTCGTCTCCATGTTGATTCACTCGAATCACCAAGTTGCCATGTTCCAAACTCACATTCGATCCATGAAAATAAGTTGGTTTCCTTCCCTTCCAACCTGGATTATTAGGATACCACCGTTTCTCATTTATTTTTTTTGAATTGAACTCATCAGAATATTTTTCCAATTTGGTCCACAACTGAGAATTGACTTGATCGGAAAGTGGAAAATCAGAATTAGACCTTACTGGAGCTTGTTTTAGAATTACCGAATCGACATAATTCTTTGGAGGAATGGTTAAATCCTGAGAAAATACCGACTCCCCAATTCCAAATACAAATACAAATACAAATACTAAATATGTTATTAATTTTAATTTCATCTAAATATTTTAAGAGCAATAGATATCACCCTAGTGTAAAAAACTATTTTATCTCCTTGAATTGAATTGCCTGACCACCTCCTGCAGCTAGAATCAAATCTAATTTACTTTCTGAAGTAACTTGTACTTTTTTAATATCAACAACTTCAGGATTATTTTTCCAATCTGCATCTTTCCCATCAGCATAGATGGTCGCTTCATATTTTTTTCCTTTTGCAAGGAACGATAAGTCTGTATTCAATATTCTTGAATTTTCATCAGTAATACTTCCCAAATACCAGTTATCAGTTCCCTTTTCCTGACGAACAACAGTATAGTAATCGCCAATTTTTGCATGTAGCACTTTTGTATTACTCCAATCGGTAGGCACATCTTTAATGAATTGAAATGCAGGAACACCTTCGTAGTTTTCTGGTAAATCTGCAGCCATTGGCATCGGGCTGTACATTGTTAGGTAGTATGCCAACTGTTTACAAATAGTTGTTCTTACCCGAAAAGTATCTTTGCTCCACGATTTTGCAGGCAACATCATATCAAAAATACCCGGTGTATAATCAATGGGTCCACCAAGAATTCTTGTAAAAGGAAGAACAAGACCATGCTCTGGAGAATTTCCTTTGCTCCACGCATTATATTCCTGTCCGCGCACACCTTCCCGTGCCATTAAATTGGGATAAGTACGCTGTTCTCCAGTAAATTTAATGGGTTCATGATTCACAATCATCAATTTGTATTTGGCTGCAGTTTGTACCATTTTCTTGTAATGGCGCACCATATACTGCCCATGATGATGTTGCTTGTATGTTTTTGTGTTGTAATCGTAATTTACATCACCCGTGTATCCCATTTTAACCGTTTTAATACCCAAATCAGCACACATCTTGTATAAACTATCCATAGCAGGTTCATAGTGGTCAATATCAGAAATAGTTTCATGATACATCATCATGCGTACCCCTTTTTCTTTGCCATAACGACACACCTCTTTAATATCAAAATCATCAGTTGAGGTTTTCCAATCGAATATTCCATAACCTGTCCAAGAGCCTTCCATATCATCCCAGCCTTTGTCCCAACCTTCAATTAGTACATCAGGAAATCCATGTTTAGCCGCAAAATCGATGTACTTTTTTGCATTTTCAGTTGTTGCTCCATGAGGATGAGAAATCGGTTTGCCAAACTGTGTTTTTTCGGCCCAAGCAGTTTTACCAATATGCAACTCCCACCAAATACCAATGTATTTGTAGGTTTCAATCCAATCGGTAGTTTCATATGCCACTGGTGGATTCAAATTCATAATTAAATCTGACTCTACCAAGCCACCTGCATTTTCAGAAATTTGAATGGTTCTCCATGGCGATTTAAAAGGTGTTTTTGCCCTTACTAAATCACCATTTTTCCATGGAGTTAAATGAGCTTTAAACTGTTGTCCGTTGTGCGTATTCAATAGATTCATACCCGCATAATCGGTTAAATCTGCCTCATGAATACTTATCACTAGCTCATTATTCACCTCAATAGTCGTTGGAGTATTCGCCATATTCGCTCTTTCCTCCTTACCAGAACGTCTTTCAAAATTTATTGAATCACCAACAGCACTAATTGGAGAATTGTAATATACTTTTTCATAGTTGTCGTAATCAGCAAAATTCCACCACGCTTTGTAGTCATCTGCAAAGCTAAACTCGGTTAACTCATCCATAATTACAAAATCAGACAACTTATCTTGTTCTGGAAATACATAACGAAAAGCAACACCATCATCATACGCTCTCGCTATGACATCAAACAATAAACCTGTTTTTGCTTGTTTTAAATGAAGAATTAGTTCATTGTAATGATTACGTACCGTCTCACGTTGTCCCCAAACAGTCTGCCATTCGCTGTCGCTTGTTCTTACATCCGAACTTAAAATTTTAAAACCTTCTTTTAAAGATTTTGTTTTCAACTCGAAACCCAATGCCGATTTAGTAATAAACTGCAAATCATTCCGATTTACAGTATAAAACAATTGCCCCTCCTCATTCAAAACAAACTGAAATTTATTTTGCTCATTTGGGGATTCTAAAGAGTACATATTTTTATTATTGGTCGAGCAAGCAACTGTAAATACAAATAATAAGAGATATAATAATTTATTCATCGGCTTCTAATTATTTTTTAAGTGAATAATAACAGCACCATTAGCTCCTCTAGAACCAAATTCAGCAGCATCATTCCCTAATAAAACCTCTACCGATTTTACCTGAGCAGGACTAATACCCGTAATATCCTCAGTAATGATTCCGTCAACAACTAGTAAAGCCTCCATCCCAGAAGAAAGAGAATTAGGACCTCTTGAGGTTAAAAATATCTGGTTCATCCCGTTTACATTTTCCACTTTTGAAGAAGGATATACAAATTGAATTACCTGAAAAATAGAAGCCATTCTATCAAAATTATTGTTCTCATCTATAAGATTTTCAATACAATAATCCAATCTTTCCTCTGACATTAACTCATCCTTAATCACATTATAATAAGAACTTTCATTATCAATATAAATCAAATTAATTGTTGTATCCTTTTCTCCTTTAATTCGAATTGATTGTCCTACAAAACCATCAGCTTTAAATTTCACTACATCTTTTTTCGATTTTACCTCGATCGTAAAATTTCCTAGTGAATCTGTTTGGGTTTTGTCCTTACTTTTCGAAGCAAGTACCTTTACATTATTCACCGGATACTTTTTAAAAGCAATTACTTTCCCTTTTAAAGTATAGGTTTGCTGTGCCTGTATATTTGTATATACACAAGTGATAAGAAAAACGATAATACCAAGTTTAAATTTCATAATCTGGGTTTAATAGTCGATTAAATCAACATTTTTACTATTTCTATTTATACGTAAATCGTCATCTTACTATCCTTAAAAATATACAAGATGAAGATATGTATTTGCTGTAAATAAGTTAGAACCTGCTATTTTCTACTTTGAGATTTTTCTCTGATTTTTTGAATTTTTTCAGCCAGTTTTTTAGCCAATTTCGGCTTAACATTGGCAAGGTTATTTTGTTCCTTAGGATCTTCTTCCAAATTATACAATTGAGCTTTCGTATTCAATCCGCTTTCTATGTTCTTAATATCCATAATCCAGTCGCCTTTATTTTTCGATGGCTCAATATATTTCCATTTTCCTTCACGAATTGATAATGCGTATGCTTCCTCAAGCAATTCTGACCTTCCCTTTGAATCGTTTCCCAAGTAAGCATCCAAATGATTAAAGCTGTCTGGAGCTTCACCATCCTTCAAATCGTAGTTCAATAGAGAAGCTATTGAAGCATACAAATCAACATGACCAACTAAAGCATTACTAGTTTGTCCTGCCTTAATTTTATTTGGCCAATAAGCAATGGTAGGTACTCTTGTACCTGCTTCGTAGCACGAATATTTCCCTCCTCGGTAAATACCTCCTGGTTTATGATCACCTCGTAATTCTTCTGCTTTATCAGAATACCCATCATTTAAAACCGGACCATTATCTGATGAGAAAATGATTAATGTATTCTCTAAAACACCTTTTGCCTCAAGATAATCAACCAACTGTCCAGTAATGTAATCCATTTGAACAATGGCATCACCACGAGCACCCATTGTGCTTTTGCCAGCAAAACGTAAATCTGGCATATGAGGAACATGAATATCATGAAAAGCAAAATACAAGAAAAATGGAGTATTCTGATTCTCATCGATAAAGCTTCTTGCTTTCGAAAGCATTTGATATGGAATGGTTTCATCTTTCCAACGAGCCGCATTACCTCCGGTCATGTACCCAATTCGACTTACGCCATTCACAATTGTTTTTCCATGCTGATCATCTGCTCCATATTTTAATAAATCTGGATTTTCGATTCCTGTAGGATCTGTTCCTACTTTACCATCGTAACTCACAGTAATCGGATCATTAAGATCCAATCCAAGCACTTTATGATTTTCTACCAAAACGCAAGGCACACGATCGCCCGTTGCTGGAATCAGATAAGAATAATCAAAGCCAATTTCTAAAGGACCAGGTTTCACATCACCATTCCAATTTACATTGCCATCACCCAAACCCAAATGCCATTTTCCAATAACAGCGGTTTTGTAACCATTTTTCTGCAACATTGAAGGAAGAGTAGGTGTTCCCGGTTCAATTAGTAAAGGTGCATCACCCTTTAAAACTGCAGCATTTTTTCGAAATGCATAACTTCCCGTAAGCAATGAATATCTTGATGGTGTACATGTTGCTGCAGAGCAATGCGCATCGGTAAACAAGATGCCTCCTTCTGCTAATTTATCAACATTTGGAGTTTCCACTCCTTTTGCTCCTGTACACGACAAATCTCCATAGCCCAAATCATCGACGTAAACCACAACGATATTCGGTTTTTCAACCTCAGTTTTCTTCTGTCCATTAGCTATTGTACTCACACTTAAAACAGCTATTACAGCCAAAGAATATACTATACTTCGATTCCAATTCATTACTTCTTTTTATTATTAGGTTTGATTATTAATATCGCATCTGCTTTTCCATACCATGGTGATTCAAAATCTTGCTTTTTATTTCGTTCCACCTGTTCACTATACTCTCCACTTAAGGTATTCATCCATTGAACGTATAATGATTCATTTTCCTTAAATAAAAATTCTCCTCGAAATTTGTAGCTTCCCTTAGGCACATAAAATAAATAAGTATCATCACTTTTTAAGCAATAACCGGCTTGGTTGTGCCAAGGTGTGGGTTTAAACTCACTAAAATCAAACTTAGAAAACAGATCCGTCATGTATTTGAAATACTCAAATTTTGGTTTAATAAAATCTGCATCTTGTTCATATGGATTGTGAATTACCACATTCCAGCTAGCTGCTTGCCAATAATAAGTTGAATACACACCGGCAAAAACACATTGGTAGTTTCTTCGTAAACACACCTCTGGATCGATATAACTCCCCACAAATACTTCATATGGCGAGTCTTCGTATCCTCCATGCTCAATATTAAATACCGGCTTGTTTTTGTATTTATTGTGATCATCCAACATGTTATTGTATAGGGAATAAGTCCAATCTTGTCGAGATATAAAATCAACTGAGTCTGCATGACGCTTACAGAATCCATAATCATGTACCGTTATCAATCGATTAAAAACATTGGCATCGCGCAATCTCTTTATGCGCTCTAAAATATACTCATCATCAGCACGACCGTAGTACAAAGCTTCTTTTGATACATCCCACATCACATTTGGAAATGCACCATAACGTTTTACCACGTAATCGTAATACATATTATCAGCATCAGAATTCATATCTGGCCACGCAACCAGCTTATTCCAAACGTAAATCATTAAATGCGAAACAATATTTTTATCATGCATCAACGCAATTGTTCGATCTAATTTCTTGAAGAATTCTACATTTAAACTTGAATAATCAGGCTTCTCGTTATTCCCTAGGAATGGAAATATATCTTTAGGAGCACCATACTCATGTTCAGGATGATTGGCTAACTTCTCATCTTTTTTCCAACTCACATCGTATGAAAAAACATTCATCACCACCTGATTGAATCCATTTTCATTCAATAAATTTAATAAATGATCAGTCTTTGGTAAAGCTTCTTCGTTGTGATAATCCAAAGCATACAACCAATCACACTCAAAAGCAGTTAAAAAATAGGGATCCCCATTCTCGTAGAAAAAATGAGTTGGTTTTTCAGAATTTAGCACCACACCACCTTTGTGCTCATTACTCGTATCCTCGCTTACAACAAGCTTTCCTTTTTTAGCATCTAAAGCTTTAATTTCAGAATGAGTTGTGTAGGACCAATTGCCTGCTTCCGATGCTGAAAAACGAAGTATCCAGGTTTTGTTTCCATTATAAAATCCCGGAATCCTTTGCACTTTTCCATTCGGACTCGTAAACTCAGCTATAAAATCAACAACAAAAGGATTTTGTTTTTTAACATCAGCTCTAAAAGCAATATCAATAACTTCCCATTTTTTAATGTTCTTAATATTATTTGAGTGTTTTACATTTTTTATTTCTGCCTGAGTGGAATTAAAATAAATTAATCCCAACAAGACAAATACAAATTGTTTAATCGTAGACATAAAAAATTGTGTAATCGGTTAATATGTTTTCAAAATTACTCAAGCTAAAACTGTCATTATGGGATAGAATCCCACAAAAACAGGGGGCATTTAAAAACACAAACTAAACCACTTTTATAACATGCTTATTTTATGCAGATTACAACACACTTCAATTCACATACCTATAACTAACAAACTGAATCTGTTCTAATAAGGTTTGCCTAAAAATTAGGAAATTGCAGTCTATATTTATCAATCAATTTTAAATTATGAAAATGAACTATTTTTTAACTTTTCTGCTATTGGTATTTGTTTTTACCTCTTGCAACAAGTTAACGGAACAAATCGATGTTTTGCCTACATCCAGGGCGTTAAACTATATGGGACGAACAGTTTGGACCGCAGATTCAACAGCATCGGAATTATGTTGGTCGGGAGCTTCTGTTGCCATAAATTTTGAAGGAGAACAGCTAAAGACAACACTTAAAAATAATGAACGTGACAATTACTACAATGTTATTATTGATGGTGTTGTAGATAGCATTTTACATATCGACACTTTAAAAACTGAATATATATTGGCAAACAATTTATCGAAAGGTAAACATCGGGTAGAATTATTCAGAAGAACGGAATGTACATTTGGAAAAACACAATTCTATGGATTTAAGATAGAAGGCAAAGCAAAACTTTTACCTGCCAATTCGAAAAAAACAAAAAGCATTGAGTTTTATGGCAATTCGATAACGGTAGGATATGGTGTAGATGATGCAACAGAACAAGATCGTTGGGATAGCATTTATTCAAATAATTATCATTCCTATGCCTTTTTAACTGCCAAACATTTCGATGCAGACTATTCTTGTATTGCGCGAAGTGGAATCGGTATTACAGTTAGCTGGTTCGATCAAATTATGCCCGAATTATATTACAGGCAAGATCCTTACAAAGAAAATAGTAAATGGGATTTTAGTTCTCATCCAAAAAATTTAGTTGTTGTAAATTTATTCCAGAATGATTCGTGGATTGTAAAACTCCAGAAACACGAACAATATAAAAACCGATTCGCAAGCCAAGAACCTACTAAGGAGTTTATTATTAAATCGTATGCTAATTTTATTGGCAAGCTGCGAAATCACTATCCTAATGCTAAAATAATTTGCATGCTGGGAAGTATGGATGCCACAAAAGATGGTTCAGAATGGCCCGAATATGTAAAAAAGGCAGTAAAATCGTTAAACGACAATAACATATACACCTTTTTTATGCCTTATAAAAATAGCAAAGGACATCCTGAACTCGAAGATCAGAAATTAATGGGAGAAGCTCTTATTAAATTTATAGAAGACACATTGCATTGGTAATTTTATTCCTAAAAAAACTCACACTGCTTATGCCGTGTGAGTTTTTAATTTCTAACTATCTTACTAACTATTTGAAAAAAAACACTAATTCACAATTATTTTTTGAGTATAAATTGCATTATCTCCTGTTAAACGAACAATGTACATCCCTTTGGTTTCGGGCATATTTATGACATGTAATTCTGATTGTCCTTTATTTATAAATTGAGATCTGCACACATTACCATTTATTCCAATAAGCTCATACTTATTGAATATATTTTCTTTCATTAATATCTTCATCCAACCTTCAGTAACCAAACTTGGGTATATTGTAACTCCATATTGAACTGCATCTTCAATACCTGTAGCAATGGCTTCTTCGTATAATCCAACTTGTAAAATTACCGAACTCACTCTTCCTTCCGAGTCTGGAAACTTTATATCAATTTCGTTATCTGCTTTTAAATTCTCGAATGGAACTGGAATATTAATCATCCCAAAAAAATCATCACGGTTTGCCTGATCTCCACCAGCCCAATTATCAGGAACTGGTACCTGAGTACCATTTACCAGAACAGTTGGTTTTTTAGATTTATCATGCTTTCTCCCGATAGATACTCGTAAATTAGCAACACCACCGGCGTTTCCAATATCAACACCATTAAAGTTAAACTTCAGGTTTCCTGAAATTGTTTTTAGATGTTGATTAGTATAATATTTTGTACTTCTTAAGCTATTTGTGAATGAAATCGGATTATTAAAAGAATATTCCATAACAACCGTTTCATCGGGTATTAAACTTAGTTCCGATGGAACAGAAGATTGGGTTTCATCAGAGTAAACTGGATTTTTATCATCCCAAATTTTAAGACTCTTAATTCTTACACTGCTAACATTCTCCTGTCCTTCAAATTGATTCAAATCAACAACTAAATTTTGTTCATCCAAATTACTCAATGCCACATAAAGTTTATTTTCATGAACAAAAGCCTGAGTTTCAATATCAGGATTATTCACTGAGATTTGCACCCTTTTGCCTTTCACATCCTGCCACAATTCGTAAAAATAAACCCTCGGAGTATATACCCATTCGGTATTTTCATCAATCGGCACACCTATATTTTTTGGACGCCAAAGTACCGAACCATAAGGCTGATAGTTATTAGCCTTAGTAATATGCCAGGTTGCTTTCGATCCTATAAAAGGAATCGCAATCATCATGTTATTTTCCCGATCTAAAAGATTGAATAGGATGTGATTTATAGATTTTATCGACTGAACGCTTTTTACATCACTGTAATCATCGCCAAAACCTTTTTCAATTCCACCAAATTCGGTTATTGCATGAGGTTTAATAAATCCCCATTTGGTATAACTATATGTTTCTATTAAATCTAAAAGAGCTTCGGAGTTAGAGCCTGACCTTTTACTATCGGCTCCTGTTACATTAATTCCATCGTAAATATGAGTTGCAAAAGCATCCATGTGATCACCAGCAACATCCATAAACATTTTCATTCTGGTATTCCAGTGTTCAAAATCCCACAACTCAACGGAAGGCCATGCACTGGAATAACCCACAACATTTACATTTGCCAACTCTGGTGTTTCGTCGAACTTTTTACCAATAGCACCAAACCATTCGGCCATACGTTCACGCATTAACTGATCGTCTGGTTGTTCTGCACTAAACGCATCATCTCCAGCATGAACAAAGGGCTCATTCATTGGCTCAAACCAAAGAGGTCTATCTTCGTCGGTAAAAAAATGCTTAAAATATTGAGCAGACCAATCGGCAGCTTTCACTTTATCAATACTCCAACGAGCAACATTTGCGGGATGTTCGGTTACTACCTGCCGGTTAGAATGGCGCCACCATGTTGCTTGCGATTTAGTATAATTTATCTGTGAATTTCCTTTACTAATGATATCAGCCTCATCTTCCGAATATACACCTACTTCGCCACCAGCCTTATTTTTAGCCCAGGAAAAAGGTCCCCAAAAACCACGGCCGAAACCAGCATTTAATTCTTCTGTATAAAATTCATATTCATCATCGGTAATTCCTCCATCGCTCCAGGTAGCATGCATGTTAAAAAATTTGCTCCTGTCTAATTCAGAAACATCACCAATATAATATTGAATGGTTGGATTAACAGTTAGCTTATTCTGTGCAAAACCAGAAAAAGAAGAGATAAGCAATATTAAAAAAGGAAAAAACTTATTCATAACAGATCAAAATTAAATCGTTTTCGACCTTACAAAGAGCTTAAAAAAAATATAAAATAGAGGAAAAAAACACTTTAAAAATAGAGGGGGATTTTGATTTATTCATTTAATTACAGACAAATATTTATTGACAATAAAAAAAAGCCGCTTCCTGAATTAAGAAGCGACTTACAACAACAACATGTTATAATCTATGAAAAAATTCTAACAATTTTATATTTACTCATGCTTTACTACACCATATTTTTCCATCATGCTATCAGCAGTATATCTTACTACTTTTGGTTTTTCTGTTCCTCTCGCCTCTTTTATTAAAACTCCCCACTGCTCTCTAAGCATCTCCAATTTATCGGTATATTTTTCATTTCCAATTAAATTATTCATTTCCTGAGGATCCTCTTTTAAGTTATACAGCTCCTCATAAACCACCTCTTCTCCGTTCAACGGTCCTTCAACAAAGGTACGATACAAGGCAATATCCGGATCATGAACAGCGTAAAGCATATCCTTTAATTTAATTCCTAGCTCTTTTGCTGCTGCAATTTTTGCCGTAGCCGAAAGATTTTCATTTTTATAGTAGCGAATGTACTTCCACTCCTTATTTTGAACCGATTCGCAACGAGGATTTCCAAATTGTGTAGACCACATATTTTCCGTAAATAGAAAATCCCTAACTTTATTGTTGGAAGCATCTATTATTCCCGAAATATCCTTACCCTGATAACTTTTTGGAATATCAATTCCGCCATAGCTTAAAATTGTAGGGGCAACATCAATAGTTTGTACCAATTCATCAACCACGCGACCTCTCGCCTTACGTGATGTTAATGGATTATAAACTATCATAGGCACATGTGTACATTGCTCATAACATAAAGCTTTTCCACCTAATCCTTGCTGTCCCATAAATAAACCATGATCCGAAGTATAAATGATAATAGTATTTTTATCTAAACCCTGTTTTTTTAGATTAGCTCTTAATTTACCCAACAAACCATCAATTCCTGTCATGGCCTGCATTTGTCTTATATATCGCTCTTTTACATCTTTAGGAGTATCGACATAACTATAACCAACCTGACGATCTTCTGCTCTTAGCAAATCGGCAGGTAATTTAGGTGTTACAATATCTTTTTTTGCAATATAATTTGGAGCCAAGGGAATATCCTTATCGCGATATAAACTGCGATAAATAACAGAATCGGTAGGCAATTGTTTCATTGTACCTGTACTTGCACCATGAGGTAAATTAAAACAAATACTTAGGCAAAACGGTTGATCTTCGGGTCTCGAATCCAGAAAATGCAAAGCTCCTTTCAAACGATATTCATTCTTATCTAAAAAGTCACTTACTCCTTCATTAATAATTTCAACCTGCGTATCATTTTTCGCCCATTTAAAAATCTTATGTCTTTTTTTAGGGTAAAAACTAAGATGTCCGTGACCTGCATACCAGTAATCGAATGATTTATCCATCAATCCACTTTGATATCCACCATCACCTACCGGCGAATGATTTTTCCCAATATAACCTGTATAATATCCATTCTTTTTTAATACTACTGGATAAGATTCTTCCCAGGCCTCAGGAGAAACGCTAGTACCAGAATTAAAATTCACACCATGCTTACGCTCGAACTGACTCAATAACATAGAAACCCGACTTGGCGTACAAATTGCACTGGTAACATGAGCATTTGTAAATCGAATTCCTTCGTCAGCCATTTTATCGAACTGAGGTGTTTTAAGAATTTCATTCCCGTTGCATCCCAATAAATCAAATTGCTGATCATCGGTAAGAATAAAAATCACATTTGGCTTTGAATCTTTCTTAACAGATTTAGCATTTGCACTTACTATTGAAGCTAAACCTATAAGCAGACTTAAAAATATCTTACTTTTCATCTGAATAAATATTTATATGAACTGCCTCTGCATTCTTCCTAAAGATAAATGCAGATGGTAAAATTTTATAAGTACAAATTGACTCATTTTCAAGCAAAAATATAGGGATAAATTAAAACCTTTTAAGGGGGACAATAATAATACTTTACAAAAAACATTACATGACAAGATTTTTTTTAGAATTTTTCAAAATCGGCGGTCCATATCAATAAAAAGGATTTAATTACTTAAATACACCTTTTAATCCACAATATATCCCCCAATTTTAACTTGTAGGAAAACGTATATTTGAATAAATTGAAAAATTACTATATTATGAATAAATCTTTCTTAATCGGATGTAATCTGTTACTTCTTTTTACATTACAAATATCATTGGGTTTTGCGCAAAATCCACTAGTTACCCACCTATTTACTGCCGATCCCACTGCACGAGTTTTCGACGGTAAATTATACGTATTTCCTTCGAGTGACACTTATCCTCCTGCAGGAAGAGAAGCCGAATTTCCACGCTTTTGTATGCCAGGTTATCATGCCTTTTCATTAGAAAACGGTTCTACCTGGAAAGATCATGGTTGGATATTGAAAGAAAATGATGTGCCTTGGGGCGAAAAAGACACCTATGCTATGTGGGCTCCCGATTGTATAAAGAAAGATGGTAAATATTACTACTACTATCCTGCCAAACCAAAAAATGATAAGGCTTTTAGAAGAATAGGCGTTGGTGTTTCCGATAATCCAACTGGTCCATTTAAATGGGAAAAAAGCTTTATAAAAGATGTTACTGGCATTGATCCGGGTTTGCTCTTAGACGACGACAATAAAGCCTATTTATTTTTTGGAGGCGGACATGAATTATATGGCGCACCATTAAAAGACAATATGAAGGAAGTGACCAAAAAACCAGTTCGAATTGAGGGTTTACCTGCCGGATACAAAGAAGGATCGTTCCCATTTAAGAAAGATGGTATTTACTACCTGACTTTTGCTCATGTTTTTCCTGACGAGGGATACACCATTGGTTATGCAACAAGTATGAAACCATTAGGACCATATACTTACCAAGGTAAAATTATGGATAACATCCACAATGGAACCAATCACCATTCTGTTGTTAAATATAAAGATCAATGGATTTTGTTTTATCACTCCTGGGACATTAGTGGTTACAACAAGCTTCGTTCCATGAGAGCCGATTATATGAATTTTAAAAAGGATGGTACCATTAAGAAGGTAGTGCCTACACTTCGTGGAATAGGAACTCCTCAAGTAAATGATACCATTCAAGTTGATCGATACAATGAAATATCTGGTGCCAACACAGCTTTTGTTGGTGGCAATGAACCCAATGGATGGATGGTTTGCGATGCTAAAATGAATAGTTTTGTGAGGTTTGATCGTGTAAAATTTAATGGTGCAATAAAAATTAAAGCTCGTGTTGCAAGTGGACAAAGAAAAGGTAGTTTTGAAGTTAGACTAAACAATGCAAAAGGAAAATTAATTGCTGAATTCCCTATCAATTACACAGGTGGATGGAATACTTGGAAAACTATTGAAACAGATCTTAAAGAACCAATTACTGGAACTCATAATCTTGTTGTGGTATTTAAATCGGATTGGGGAAATACAAAATCAATTAATCTAAACTGGCTACTACTTAAGTAATTATATGTATATTTAAAAAATTCAGAAAACAAATACATCCTAAAGTCGCAAGATTAAAATAACAATTTTGATCTTGCGATTTTACATCTGATAATTTCTAAACTTTATAAACAGATGAACAAAACAGTTATTCTTTCGGTACTTCTATTGCTATTTACCTCATCATCTTTTGCACAAGGAACAATAATTCCTCTTTGGCCTAATAAAGTTCCAAATCAACAAATTACCGATGAAGTTGAAACGATAGAATCTACAGGAATCATTCGAATATCGAAGGTACAAACACCTAGTTTCGAAGTATTTTTACCTGCAAAAAATAATGCATCAGGACAAGCCGTTTTGATTTGCCTTGGTGGTGGTTATGGTTTTTTGGCTTACGATTGGGAAGGAACTGATATCGCTAAATGGTTGAATTCGAAAGGAATTGCCGCTTTCATCCTAAAATATCGTTTGCCAAATTCAAAATCGGTAATTGAAAGCTATAAAGCTCCTTTACAAGATGCCATGCGAGCCATGCGAACCATACGTCACCATGCCACACAATACAACATCAATAAAACGCAAATTGGTGTAATGGGTTTTTCGGCAGGTGGACATCTTGCGTCTACTCTAGGCACTCATTACAACGACACCATGTATTCTTCGATTGATAGTATTGATCAGGAAAGTGCTCGCCCTGACTTTATGGCTCTTATTTATCCGGTAATCAGCATGCAAAAAGGCCTTACTCATTATGGGTCAATGAAACATTTATTGGGAGAAAATCCTGATGCAAAATTGGTAGACAAATTCTCGAATGAATTGCAGGTAACAACAGATACTCCTCCAACTTTTTTAATTCATGCATCAGATGATAAAGCCGTTCCTGTTCAAAACAGCTTGATGATGTATCAATCATTAATAAAAAATGATATTTATACCGAAATGCACATTTATCCGAAGGGAGGTCATGGTTTTTCTTTGGGACACAATAGAGCTCATGTTAAGTCGTGGACTGATTTGTTTTGCACTTGGTTGCAATCCATCTCCGAATAATTCCAGTATTTATTATAAAACAAAAGCGGAATGACTTGAAAATCATTTCGCTTTTTCTATTCAAAATCTAGTTATTACAATTTAAAAGCATAACCTACTGAGAACATCATGGAATTCACATTATGATCAGATAATATTTTATAACTACGCGTCCTAGGTCTTCTACTTTCATATTCGGCCTCAAAAATCAAATAATTTTTATCCGATATTTTGTATTTAAAACCTAAACTAGCACAGTATCCAAATTGATAATTCTCCATTTCTGCATTTTCCTCTCTTTGTGTTCTTGCGCTCCTTTGATTTAGAATTGTCGAATTGATATTTAACAATAACGAATTTGTTAATCCAGCAGATAGAAATGGTTGAATTTTTTTTCCTGGAAATTCATACCTTACTTTTAAAGGAAACCGAAGTAAACTATACTGCACATCAAAATCTAAATACTTCCCCACTATTTTGTCATAATCATCAATTTGTCCCGAAAAATCGAGTTTTTGATAACTTACACCCAATATTACATTCCAAACATAATGAGCCTTTGATGGTTTAAATACAAAATCTGCCCCAATAGTAGGACTTAAAGAATTTAAATATTCATCCGAACCTTCCAATCCCATTTTATTAATCGCAACACCTCCAACGGCTTCCATAAAAACATTCAACTTCGTTGATTTTTCAAATCTAACACACTCATTATTAGGACAAATACTCTTATTGTAATCAGTAACTATCTTAATAATAGGCTTATAGCTAAAATCTACTTGTTTAATTTTGTTTGCCAATTGTGGAGCATCTCTAAAAAAATACAACATCACTCCTCTAAATTTAGAAGAATTCTTTGCAAAAGTACCTCCATCTTTCCCTTCATAAATGCTCTCTTTGTTAGTAAGAGATACTAAACGTCCCTCTTTCTCTAATATAAAAAACTCATCGCTCCCCTTCTTTAAATAGTACAAGTTCGCAGTTCCCTCAACTAAAAATTCTAAAAAAACTGTCTCTTTTTTATCCGATAAATCTACTTCTTTAGAAATATAATACTTTTCACCAATTATTCTATACGTACTGATCTCATTAGGAGTATAAGTTTTTACATCTGATTCATTCCGAAAAATGCATGACTGTGCATTTTTTAAATTTGAACGAAGAGCAATTTCACCATATATTGTGTCATTTTCATGAGTTACAATATATCCATCTCTAAAATCGGATTGGGCAAAAACAGTAATCGAAATAAAAACATAAAAAAACAACAGTAGAATTTTTCTCATTATTTGGATTTTAAATTACAAAGACTCAAAGATAACATATTGTTTTTTATCATCTATATTAGATTTTAAAATTATTACTAGTAAAAAATTGATCTTTTATTAAAATCTACTATGGATACCAAGTGTCTGTTTAAAAGAAGAAACGAGACTCCGAAACAAGCCTTCTACTCGTCTATTTTACAACAAGTTCAAGCTCTTCACTTCTCAACTCTTTTGCCTTTGCTTTTACTTTAATTAGTCCTTTTTCGAAGGTTGATTGCAATATTAACAGGCATTTGCCATTAGAAGTTGTAATTGTATTGCTTTGATAATCTTGAACACTAGACGGTGAACCATTGTCAACACCTAACAAACGTGCAGGACCCGTAATTTCAAACTCAACTTGCATTTCCTGATTTTTAACAGGAACTCCATTTTCATCAGCCAACTGCAGGGTATAATGAATTATATCATAAGCATTTGCTTTTATCTCTTTTTGATCGGCTACTAGCATTAGCTCTCGAACATCCTTGGTTGTCTGCAAACTATAAGTCTCTCCTTCTCCAACAGCTTTAGCTGTCAATTTTCCTGCCTCATAAGGAATCATAAACTTTATGATATGATTCTCATTAACCACTAAAGATTGAATGCCCATCTATTTATCATATAAAAACAACTCGATTTTCTCTTGATGAATACTGTTACTCAACCTGTATTTTCTTGATTAATAAAATGTTCTACACTCAAATCGTGAACCAAACAAACAGATTGCCACTAAGAATCTTCAAATTTGATATGGCAAGCATTTTCGATATCACCTAGATTGAATTTCCAATCGAAATTAAAATCACTATTTGTTCTAGCGAATTTATTAGTGTCCTGACAGCTAGAAAATAGCCCAAACACTAAAAAATAAAATATGAGTTACGATTCTCTTGTAATGAAAAAATAGATTTATAGGGATATATTCAATAAAAAAACCTGCTGAGATTGAATCTCAACAGGTTATAATATCCATCAAAAAAAAATTCTATTTTTTCAATTCGATCTTAATCGCATAAGCAAAATCACCTGGTTTTTCTTTTGGTAATTCAACCGATAATCCATTTTTAGTTAATTCCCATTTTAATTCTTCACCAGTAGCTAGCATACTTACCTTTTTAATCTCTTTACTCAGTAGGTTTTCTTTTTTAGCTAAGCTATGAATCATCATGTTATCTTTTGGCCAATCCAAAGCAATTGCATATAAGTTTCCATCCTTAGTAGAGAAACGAATATCTTCAGCAACAGCATCTTTATTCTTATCCTCACTTAAATGTCCTTCTTTAATTTCCTGAGGACCTTCTCCATAAACTTTCCACGGACGAGTATCATAAATGGCCTCACCATTCGCTTTTAACCATTGCCCCATTTCCAACAAACGAGTTTTAACACCTTCGGGCATCACTCCATCGGCCTGTGGTGTCACATTCAATAAAACGGCTCCATTTTTACTCACTACATCAACTAAAAAGTCAATTAATCGATTGGTTGACTTGTATTTAGGATCAGAAATATTACACCAGGCTTTCCAATCAATTGAATCATCGGTTAACCAAGGAAAATCTTTTTTCTCTTTCATTCGAGAACGTTCCAAATCTAGTACAGCCGTTCCTTCGGCCATATCGTGAAATTTGTAAGTACACACTACTTCTCGTCCCCAATCTTGGGCTTTATTGTAGTAATTCGCTAAAAATTGTTTGCGATAGGCTTCTTCAATAATATCCATTTTATTATCGAACCAGATAATGTCTGGTTGATATTTATCCATTAATTCATTTAAACGATTCAACCACTCCTCATGAAATTCTTTTTTAGGAGGATTTGGATAATCGCCTGTAGCCATCACAAACGAACCTTCGGGAACATAAGGACCGTAAAGTCCAGCATATTCTGGATTACTGGCATCGGTATTTTTATCCCAAGTTGGGTACCAGGCATATAACCAGTGACGGTGATAAGTAGCAATAAACTTCATATTCTGCTTACGAACTGCTTTAGCCATTTCGCCAACAATATCACGTTTAGGACCCATATCCTTGGCATCCCATTTAGTCAATTCACTATCCCACATGGCAAAACCATCGGCATGCTCGGCAACCGGCCCAGCAAATTGGGCACCAGCATCTTTAAATAGTTTAGCCCATTTGTCTGCATCAAACTTTTCAGCAGTAAACATTGGAATAAAATCCTTATAGCCAAAATCTTTTAAGTTGCCATATTTCTCTTCATGATATTTACGTATTTTATGTCCCTCTTTGTACATCCACATAGCATACCATTCCGTCTCATGAGCAGGTACAGAATAAGGCCCCCAATGAAAATAGATACCAAATTTAGTGTTTAACCACCACTCTGGCACTTTATATTGCTTTAAGGATTCCCAATCTGCAGTATATTCAGTTTTTATGACTGACTTTTCCGTTTTTGCTTTCTTAGGTTTCGAATTGCACGAAAACAATGCTACAGCAAAAAGAATTAATAGATAGTTTTTCATTAGTTATAGTAATTTATTTTGAGTTTTAAATTGATTAAATGCCAAGCTATTCTGTTAATTTAACACTTTATATTAGTTGACAGACATTATTTATTAAAATATCATCTCTCTATTTTTATATTGATTCTATTTCTATATTTATCACATTACAAATGTACTCCATAACCCACAAATAGCTTTAAACAAATCCGACACAACTTGATAAAATCCCGTCAATTAATCACTTAAAAATTTATTCCAAAAATAAAGGCTTCAATAATATTGATGCCTTTATTTCTATTTAAACTAATTTTATAATAATCCGACTATTTATCCCAATACTCATCAACAATCTTTTTAATATGAGGATAATTTTCATCCGTATCTCCAATAGCTTCACGTTCTTTTTTCAACTTCTCTTTCATCATTTTTTTAACCTCTGTATATTTTGGATCGTCATATACATTATTCATTTCTTTAGGGTCTTTTTTAAGGTCATATAATTCCCATGCCGGAGGTGTGTGACGAGTAAAATCATTTCCCCAAGATTTCTTGTTCCACTCAGCATCTGGATTATCGGTATCTACCCAATATCTACCGTAAAAGAAAATCAATTTGTAATCTTTCGTTCTAATTCCAAAATGAGCTGGATTTGCATGACGGTGAGCCATGTGCATCCAATATCTGTAATAAGTAGCATCGCGCCAATTCTCTGGTTCTTTTCCTGTTTCTAAAATAGATTTGAAACTTTTTCCCTGCATATATTCCGGTGTTTTTCCACCTGCCAATTCAATTAAAGTAGGTGCAAAATCAGTATTATTAATAAGAGCATCTGTTCTTTGTTCAGCTTTAATCATTTCCGGATAATGAACGATAAATGGCATTCTCATCGATTCTTCATACATCCAACGTTTATCGATATAATCGTGCTCTCCTAACATAAATCCCTGATCGCCTGTGTAAACAATAATAGTATTTTCCCACAAGCCTTCTTTCTTCAAATAATCGAATAAACGAGCTAGGTTATCATCTACACCTTTTACACAACGTAAATAACGCTTAATATATTCCTGATAAGCCAATTTTGTATATTCTGGATCAGGAATATTCTGATCGATGCCCATGTGCATACCCATATTTCGAATGGTATTACGATGCGAAACAGACGATCCTATTATATGAATCAATTCATCATTATAACCTTTAGTTCCTACAGAACCATTGTTTTTATTATCATACAAACTTGCAGGTTCGGGAATAAAAGTATCTTTCAAATAATCTTTATATCGAGGAGCAAATTCAAACAAATCGTGTGGTGCTTTGTAATGATGCATTAAAAAAAATGGCTTTGTCTTATCTCTGTTTTTCAACCAATCTAATGTAATATCTGTAATCACATCTGTACTGTGACCTTCTGTTTTTATCACTTTTGTTTTCTTAGTCGCTGGAAATTCATATTTCATTCCTGTCTCAATAAATCCAGGATTAAAATACTCTCCCTGACCACCATGACCAACAAGCACTTTATAGTAATCAAATGAAGATGGCTCATCGTGCAAATGCCATTTACCGATCATAGCAGTTTGATAGCCTAATTTTTTCATTTCCTGAGGTAAGTATTGTTTATTGCCAATTTTACCTTCCAAATCAAGAACTCCATTTACATTATTATACTGACCAGAAATAATACATGCTCTACTTGGCGTACAAATAGCATTTGTTACGTAGCAATTGTCAAAAACAATTCCTTCCTCGGCAAAAGCATCAATTGTTGGTGTTGGATTAAGAGCTGCCAACCGACTTCCATATACACCAATGCCTTGCGTAGTATGATCGTCGGACATGATGTAAATAATGTTTGGTTTTTGCTTCACTTCCGGTTGCGAACAGGAAACCGAGATTAGGCTTAAAACAGCCAATGAGATTCCAATTAGATTTCTTTTCATTACATTTTTACTTTTCAGGTTTGCTGTATAGTAGATAAATTCTTTTTTATTCTACTAAACATTATCAATAAATCCATATTCCGATGATCAAAAAACCATCTTAATTTTACAGATTTATTAATCATTAAAAGTAAAGGATCTGAAACAAAAAAATGTCAATAAAATATTTCATAAAAAGGGGGTTAAATCGTTTTAAAATAAAAAAAACAGATAATAATCAAACTCGCAAAATATTTTCAACAAAAATATAACAACATAAAAATCGTATCTGCGCAAGACAGATCTGTTGTAATCAAAATATTAAAGCCTTTTATGGAGTCAATTCTGCATTTACCTTATTAATAAAGTATAAAAGTAAAGATTCATGTAAAGTTCTAAATAAATCCCCCTACTTTCTCACTAAAACTACCCCATGATTCCTCCACTTATATCGTAATTTTGTATTTATCAGAATTCCTAAGACTTTTCGCTATCGTTTTAAATCATAAAATGAACTAAACAAAATAAATATGAAAAAATTAATGCTCGCTATCTCACTAGCACTTCTTACTTTTTCAGGAATCTCTCAGAAAAAAGAAAAACCCAATGTAATAATTATTCTTTCTGACGATCAAGGTTTTGGTGACGTTGGCTTTAATGGATGCACGGATATTCCGACACCCAATTTAGATCAATTAGCAAATAGTGGTGTAATTTTCACTCAAGGATATGCATCTCATCCTTATTGTAGTCCAAGTAGAGCTGGCTTATTAACCGGACGATACCAACAACGATTTGGACACGAAAATAATTTGCCTTATACCGATGCTAAAGTAGATGATGGACTTCCATTGAATGAATTAATGCTATCGGAATTGTTGCAAAAAAACGACTACCAAACTTGTGCTATCGGAAAATGGCACCTTGGTGATTCAATTCAATTTTGGCCTAACAATAGAGGTTTTGATGATTGGTTTGGATTCTGGGGTGGTGGCATGAACTACTGGGGAGATACTGGAAAAAAACCAGCCTCGGCAGGAGTTCTTCGTGATGGAAAAGTGGTTCCAAGATCGGAATTAACCTATCTAACAGACGATTTTACAAATGCTGCTATTGAATACATTGACGAATACAACAAAGCAGAAAAGCCATTCTTTATGTATCTGGCATACAATGCCCCACACGCCCCTGTTCAAGCAACAAAACAATACACCGATAAGGTGAAACATATTGAAGATGGTAAACGTGCGGCTTATGCTGCAATGGTTGTAGGTATGGATGCTGGAATTGGAAAAGTAATTGCCAAACTAAAGGAAACAGGTGAGTACGATAACACATTAATTTTCTTTTACAGCGATAATGGTGGCCATTTAGGAGGAGCTAGCAGTGCACCTTACCGCGGACACAAAGGAATGTTGTTTGAAGGAGGTATTCATATCCCTTTCCTTGTTTCATGGCCAGGAAAGATCAAGCCAAACAATACATACAACAAAACAATTTCTGCTTTGGATATATATCCAACAATTCTGGCAGCAACAGGAGTTAAACATCCAAATGCTGAAAAATTAGATGGTGTAGATCTTCTTCCTTATATCAAAGGTAAAAACAAAAAAGCACCGCATAATGTATTGTTCTGGCGATATTCTGATGGTGCTGGATACGCTGTTCGTAAAGGAAAATATAAAATGGTAATGTCTGGATACAAAAAACAATTCTTTTTATTCGACATAAAAAATGATCCTTATGAACATACCAATTTAAGTGCCGAATTACCTGCTAAACTAGAAGAATTAAAAGGACTATATGCAGAATGGAACAAAGAAACAGTTCCTGCATTATGGCAAGATCCACATGCTCAAAATCTTTCGAAAGAAGAGAAAAAACGTCAGAGCTATATTGATGCTGCCACAAGAGGGGAACGTAAATAAAGTAAGTCTACACATTTAAGATAAACACAACAACAAATAAGTAGAGTCCTTCTACTTATTTATTGTTGTATTTTTTAGTCTCTTTTTTAAAAAATTCATACCCAAAAACCAAAACTACTATGAATAAACAATTACTGACTATCGGATTCCTACTTTTTGTGGTATCCGTATTTGCTACAAATCCACCCAATGTAATTGTTCTACTAGCCGATGATCTAGGTGTTGGTGACATTTCGCACTATCGACGCATGCACTCGAACAATATTATTCTTGAAACACCGAACATAGATAAGTTGGCCAAACAAGGTGTTGTTTTTACCAATGCTCATTCTCCGGCTGCACTTTGTGCCCCTTCGCGTTATGGCATCATGACAGGTAATTCTTGCTACCGAAGTCCAAAACCATGGGGAGTTTGGGGTGCTTATGAAAAATCTCCAATAAAAGCCAATCAGTTAACTTTAGGAAAACTAATGAAACAAGCAGGCTATTCAACAGCATTTTTTGGAAAATGGCATTTGGGTGGAGATTACCTTCGAAAAGATGATGAAAATACTATTTACAGAGGTCCTCGCTATAAACCTGAAGTAGATGTTGACATCACCAAAATAGCAGGAAATGGTCCTAAACAGCAAGGTTTTGACTATAGCATAACTTTCCCTGCAGGAATTCAAGATGTTCCCTATGCTGTTTACGAAAATGAAAATTGGATGCCTTTAAGTGAAGATTCAAAAATAGAATATATCTCACAAAAGAGCATGAATAAAATTGGAGTTAAGTTAGATAAGTCAGAAGGCTTAGGAGATTCCAATTGGGATCCTCACGATATGGGACCACTACTAGCAAATAAAGCTGTTGATTACATTAAGAATCATTCCAATAAGAAAAAGCCTTTTTTCATGTATTACTGTTCTCAGGCTGTTCATCTTCCTCACGCTCCTGCAAAAGAATTAAATGGAATTAAAATTGCTGGCACTACTCCATCGAAACATATGGATATGATTAAGGAGCTTGATGTACAAATGGGAATGCTTACAGACGCGTTAAAAGCCAATGGAATATATGAAAATACCATTTTTATATTCACATCAGATAATGGAGGCTTACTTAAACCAAACACTTTAAAATCGGGCCATCAACCTAGTGATATTTACAGAGGCGGTAAAAATTCTGCCTTTGAAGGAGGCCACCGAGTACCTTTTATAGCTTCTTGGCCTAAAACCATCGAAGGCAATAGAACGACTAGTGAACCCATTTTAGGTTTAGATATTTTAGCAACTCTAGCATCCATTAACGGACAAAAAATTGCAAATAATCAAGCTATGGATTCTTACAATCTTCTACCCATTCTTGAAAATAAAAAGAATGCCGATTCTCATGCTTTTTTAATGCTACAAGGGGGAACAGGGAAGGAATTGATTCTAATTGAAAATGGATGGAAACTAATTATACAAGTTGATAAAAAAGACAAAACAAATCAATTAAGAAAACCTATTGCTTTGTACAACCTCAACAAGGATCCTGAAGAGAAACAAACCAACAACTTGATTCAGTCTGAAAATCAACAAAAAAGAATTAAAAAAATGTTTACCAAATACAATACGCTTAGAAAAAATGGCATTGTAACTGGAAAAAATTAATATGCAAAAACAATACTATGAACTTTCGATTTATTACACTCGGACTTCTTGCACTAATAGCTCTTCAGAGCTCGTGCAGTATGGACAAACCCACAACACCTCCAAATATTGTTTGGATCGTATCTGAAGACAACTCTAAACATTACATGAGCTTGTTTGATGAGAATGGAGTTGAAACTCCAAACATTGAAAATTTGGCCAATGATGGCGTTATTTTCAATCGTGCCTTTTCAAATGCGGCTGTTTGCAGTGCTGCCCGATCAACACTTATTACGAGTTGTTATGGTCCTAGGTTGGCTTCTCACTACCACCGTAAAATGGAATGCATTCAATTGCAGGATTCTATGGAAATGTTTCCAGCTTACCTTCGAAAAGCAGGTTATTACACAACAAACAATGCTAAAGAAGATTACAATATTATTAAAGCTGATAATGTTTGGGACAACTCCTCGAAAAAAGCTAGCTGGAGAAATAGAAAAAAAGGTCAACCATTTTTCCACGTTCAAAATTTTGGGACAACTCATGAAGGGTGCTTGCACTTTACCGAAGAAGAATATCGTACTCACAAAACAAAATGTAAACCAGAAGATTGCTTTATACAACCAAATCATCCTCAAACAGATCTCTTTAAATATACCAATGCATTCTATCGCGATAAAATCGTACAAATGGATCAGGAAGTTGGCAATATCATCAATGAATTAAAGAAAGATAGCCTTCTTGACGATACATTCATCTTTTACTACGGTGATCATGGTGGAGTTTTACCTGGAAGTAAAGGCTATTTATACGAAACTGGCTTAGAGGTTCCTCTTGTGGTATACATTCCTAAAAATTACAGACACTTAATCGACATAGAAAAAGGAAGTATGACCAATGGGTTTGTAAGCTTTGTTGATTTTGGTGCTACAGTTCTAAACCTAGCAGGTGTTGAAGTGCCAAAAAATATGGACGGAAAACCATTCTTGGGTAAAGGTGTGAGCAAAAAACAATTGGAAACCAGAAATGAAACCTACTCTTACGCTGATCGATTTGACGAGAAGTATGACATGGTTAGAGCGTTTAGAAAAGGCAAATACAAATACATCAGAAACTACCAGCCTTTTAATTTCGATGGTTTAATGAACAACTACAGATACAAGCAAATGGCCTACAGAGAATGGTGCGATTTGTATGAAGCGGGTCAATTGAACGAGATACAATCGGCATTTTTTAAGCCCAAACAAGCCGAAGCATTGTACGATGTTGAAACAGATCCTTTCGAAACAAACAATTTAGCTAAAAAGCCTGAGCTTAAGGATAAACTTCTGGAAATGAGATCCAAATTAGAAAAATGGGAAATCAGCATGCCTGACCTATCTTTCTACCCAGAACATTTTCTTCTTAAAAATGCAATTGGTGATCCTGCAAGTTTTGGACAAGCACACAAAAAAGAACTAAACGGATATCTTCACATCGCAAACTTATCTCTTGCTAGTTTCGACTCGGTTGAGGGTGAGCTAAAATCTTATCTCAAATCAAACGATCCCTGGGAAAGATACTGGGCATTAATTGTTTGTAGTTGTTTTCAGAAAGAGGACTCTAAACTAATCTCTTTGACCAGAGAAATTCAGAAGAATGACCCGGAATTGATCAATAGAGTTCGTGCTGCAGAATATTTAGGTTTAACTAAAATAGAAAATCCTGTATCCGCAATTTCGAATGCTCTTTATGAATCTACAGATAGTGCTGAAGCCTTACTTATTCTTAATTCTGTAGTCATGTTACAAGATGGACAACACAAGTATTCTTTCAATCTTAAAATGGATAAAATTCAGAAAGTAATTTTGGAAAACAAATTAGTAAAAATACGTTTAGACTATATAAACGCTAAGTAAATTCTATAGAAAGTAGCTTATTCATTTTCATGAATAAGCTACTTTTTTTATGCAACTCTATACCTTAGAAAACATCTTCCCAATAAAAAAATAAGATCTTAAAAAAAGATTTTTAAAGCCACCTAAAATGCAAAAACTAAAAACCTCCATTCTATTATTAACAATTGTTTTATTGGCTGCTTGCCAGGAAAATCAATCTAGCAACTCCAAAGATCTTTTCGATTTTGGATGGAAATTTACAAAAGGAGAAGTCACAGGTGCTGAAAATCCTAATTTCATTGATCAAGAATGGCAAGATGTAGATCTTCCTCACGATTGGAGTATTGAAGGTCCGTTTAGTAAAGAAAATGCTTCTTTTTCGAGAGGAGCCTGGTTGCCTGCCGGTAAATGTGCCTATCGCAAAACTTTCAAAATTGATAAAAATCAGAAAGACAAAAGGTTTGTTATTTATTTTGAAGGAGCTTATCGAAATTCCGAAGTTTGGATTAATGGCCAATTTTTGGGTAGCCGTCCTCTTGGTTACGCTTCCTTTCATTACGACATGACTCCTTACATCAAAATTGATGGCAACAACACGCTAACTGTAAAATTAGACAATTCGGCTCAGCCAGGTTCGCGCTGGTACACTGGGACTGGAATCTACCGCCATGTTCATTTAATTACAACAGATAAACTGTATGTTCCTGTTTGGGGAAATTATATTGTTGCCAATGATTGTTCCTCTAAAGAAGCAAAAATCAGGATTCAAACTGAGCTAAAGAATGATTGCAATAAAATAAGGAGCATTATTGTTCGACAAAGCGCAATTGATGCACAAGGAAAAAAAATAAGCAGTATTGAAACTCAAGAGAACTTGCAAGCAGGCGAAAGTAAAATCAGCAAATCAGAACTTAACGTAAAAAATCCATTGTTGTGGAATCCTGATTCTCCAAACTTATACACCATAAAAACAGAACTACTCGAAGCTGGATCCATTATCTATTCTGAAACCAATAAGACTGGAATTCGAAAAATTGAATTTGATGCTACCAATGGATTCTTTTTGAATGGCAAAAACATCAAACTAAAGGGTGTTTGTTTGCATCACGATGGAGGTCCTTTAGGAGCTGCTGTTTATGCAAGAACAATTGAACGCCAGTTAGAAATACTTCGAGAAATGGGATGCAATGCTGTTCGTACTGCGCACAATCCTTTTTCGGAGGAATTTATGAGTATCTGCGACAGCATGGGCTTTTTTGTAATGAATGAAATGTTCGACGAATGGGAAATACCAAAGTCACCTGCAACAACACAAAATGGCAAGAAAATTAGAATTCCGGTTCAATACTATGCCGATAAATTTAAAAAATGGGCTGATATTGATTTAACCGATTTTGTATTAAGAGATCGCAATCATCCATCGGTTATTATGTGGAGTATTGGAAACGAAATTGAACAAATGATGCATGAAGAAGGAGCTCCTATCTCAAAACGACTTTCTGCAATCGTTCACAATCTGGATTATAGACCTGTTACCAATGGTGTTTATGGTTATGGCTGGAACAAATGGCCAAACGAAGAGGCTGTTTCGTATAGCGATATTAAAGGCTACAATTACATTAAAAGTGAAGGTTTTGATAAAGAACGTGAGCTATTTCCAAAGGCTTTAGGTATTGTTACCGAATGTGAATCGGCACAATCTTTTTACCCACGTTCAACCTACCTTTACGGTGATGATAAAAAAACATGGTGGGAAGCTCTAAACTATGAACATGATGAAGCTTTTGAATGGACTGAGAAAAGAGGGTTAATAGCTGAAAGCGGTATTGAAGCCTGGAGATCCGTGAAAGCTCGTTCAAACATTATGGGACAGTTTATCTGGACTGGTTTTGATTATTTAGGAGAAGTAATTCCATTTGGCTGGCCTGCACGTTCATCTAGTTTTGCACCAATCGACCTTTGCGGATTCCCTAAAGATGGTTTCTTCTTTTACCAATCGCAATGGAGCGACAAACCAATGGTTCATATTTTCCCACATTGGAATTTAGAAGGACAGGAAGGAAAAACCGTAACTGTTTATGCATTTACAAATGGAGAAGAAGTAGAGTTATTCCAAGATGGAAAATCGTTGGGAAAACAGAAAAATAACACAAAGGGTGTGGAATATCAGTCGTGGGAAGTTACCTACCAACCCGGCGAGTTGAAAGCCATTGCATATTCGAATGGAAAAAGTATAGCTGAAAAATCTGTGAAAACTGCTGGAACGCCTGCTAAAATTCTTCTTTCAACACGTAAAACTGAAATGACTGCTAACAGTCAAGATTTAATTTATGTGGAATGTACTATTGTTGATAAAGATGGAAATGTAGTTCCGAAAGCAGCTAATAAAATTGAATTTTCGATTGATGGTCCTGCTGTAATTGCAGGTGTTGGAAACGGAAATAACATGAGTCATGAATCCTTTCAGTCCAATTACAGAAAAGCTTTTAACGGTAAATGTTTGGCAATTATTAAATCAAGCAAAAAAGCTGGAGAAATTAAATTTTCGGCAAAATCGCATCAATTAGAAGCTACCACAATCTCATTATCATCAAAATAAGAACATTTTAATATGAAAATTCATAAACTAATTACCTCTAGCGTACTTATTTTACTTACCGCAACATTTACCTGGGGACAATCTCAGATAACTGTTGATTTTAACACAAGTAAAAGTTACGGGAACATTACCAATCTTGATCGGGGTAAATTCTTTAACATGCATGCTACTGCAAAAAGCTTCGATAAGAACGAACTAGCCTATTTAAAAAAATTAGGTGTTGGATTCGGTCGAACATTTGGAGCTCCCACAGTTGGCAATAAATCCATTCAAGGTTTAATGTCCAAGGGACAACACATGAAGAATATTGAAAAATCCCGAAATAACTATCAGAAATTCAACAATACACCTATCGATTTTAGTCGTGATCTTATCTATACTTCACATCCAACCAGCAAACATGGTAGATATGGATTTGAATGGAAAGGAATTAATGCTGATTACACCAAAGAAGTCGATTATGTAGTAACTGAATTTAAAGAGCTGTACGGTAAAGGTGATGGTGAAATTCCATTTCCTAAATACTACGAACCGTTAAATGAGCCATTTGTTCATACCAAAGATATAAAAGGAGCTAAAGCAAAAGATGTTCGACTTGAGATGTCGCGTTTTCACAAAGCTCTGGCTATTGGCTTGCACAAGGAAGTGCCCGAACTAAAGGTTGGTGGTTTTTCTTCTGCTTGGCCATCTGTCGAGTTATGGGATTTTAGACATTGGGAGGAACGCATGAAATTATTCATGGACGTGGCAGGTGCTGAAATGGATTTTTTATCCTATCATATTTATGATGGCAAAAATGTTACTGGTGGCGATTCGTTTCGGACAGGTAGTAACGCAGAAGCCATCATGGATTTAGTTGATGCATACGGAGCAATAAAATGGGGACAGCCAAAACCAATTGTATTTTCGGAACATGGCATGACAAGACCCGATTGGAAAGGTGCTCCCTATAGCGAGTTGCGCGATTGGAAAAACATTAGATCCTACAACCATCAAATAATGCAGTTTATGGATCGCCCCGATCAAATTCTAAAAGTAGTTTCCTTTATTACTGGCAAAGCTAAATGGTTTAAAACTCCAGGAAACCATCCATATCCTTGGGTAATTCTAAAAAAAGTAAATGGCAAATATGAATGGACACATTTGATTAAATTCTACGAATTCTGGCAAGGTGTAAAAGGCAATTATACAGATATTCAATCTACCGATCCTGACATACTGACTCATGCTTTTGTTGATAATGAAAAAGCATATATTGCCTTAAGCAATTTGGAACATCACGAAAGTAAAGTAGATCTGAACCTCAAAAACCTACCTAAGGTAAAGTCATTAATAATCAGAAGGTTATTTTTTGCTAATGATAAGCCAAATCTTGAAACAAAATCTGTATCAATTGCGACAAAGAAACTAGTATTAAGAAAAGATGAAGCTGTGATTTTGGAGTATACCTTTAAAAATAAAATCAATCAGAATAAGAAATTACAACTTACCAACTATTATGCTAGCGAGTACCTAAAACCAATTAAAGATAAAAAGCCTATTACTTTTGAGATTAATGAGGTGAAAACCAATGTGGAAAGAGCAAGTTTAAAACTGGGTATTGCTCGTCAATTAGATCAATCGCTTAAAGCGGATTTAGTCTTTAATGGACAAAAAATTGATTTCCCTACAGATTGGAAAGGTTACGATCAATCCGACAGAAGTAAAACAGGCTTCTTTGGTGTTATTGAGGTAAATATTCCGCGTGAAATTATTAAAGAAAATAATTCTATTGAATTAACCTTCGATGAAAATGGAGGAAGAGTTAGTTCTGTTAAATTGAGTGTTTTGAATAAATAGATCGCTACAAAAAGATAGCAAATATGAGTCTTTCAACCTTTGGGTTGTAAGGCTCGTTTTTTATTGATATCAGAAATCATTCTCAAATATGCAATCATTATTTTCTGATTTCAATTGGATGTAATCCACAGAACCACTGCCATGAAATAGTACGGAAGTACCAACAAGCTTACCAATCGACTTCGTGTAGCTTCCTGAAAACATAACCTTTCCATTACTTTTCACAATCACATTTCTATCTTTATTGATAATCTCTGCATCAACCCAATCATTATGATCCACTACAAAAGCACTCAAATCGGAATTGTCGCCATTCACTAACTTTTCGCTTAGCTCGTAAAAACTAAACCGACTACAGCCTTCTGCAACAAATTTAAATTGAATTGTTCCTTCTGTTCCCTCAACAACTAGATTTGTAGAATAGCAACGAACTGCCGGCCAATAGGAACTGTTTTTAAAACGAGCTTTATATTTGAATGAATCACCCGAGAATTCCGTTTTTGCAAAATGATCTATACGAACAACCACTATTTCACTCGTATCAATCCCAAGAGACCCTATACTTTTCGGTGAAGCATGAAAAATACCATCACTAACATTTTTGTGAATGGGTACCGGATAGTATCGATCAATTAAATCGGGTTTAAAATAATGTGCAAATACCTGCCAATCGTTGGTCGGAATAAAAATACCAATAGTATCAGACACAACGGATTTTCCTGATTGAAGATAAGCATTAAAATTTCCTGGATATTCGTAAAAATGAGCATGTTTCCTCTCCTTTCTTACTGAATATCTTTTTGATCCATCACCAAAATTTAGAAAAATATTCTCCTTTGTAGTAGGAATCGAAAACTCAAAAAATGCTGTACCAGGACATCTTCCCTCCTGTTTTATCAGTTTCAATCGGCATTTATCAATCAATTCTGATTTTTCTGAAGTATTCTTATTCGTGAGTAACCAAGTTATACTTGCAATAGCAAAAAGACATAACATAACTAGAATGCCTAATTTATAGCTAAAAACTGTTGATTTTTTATCCTCCTGATAATTAGCATAACCCGATAAAGCATCCACCGTACTTTTCTGTGGCGAATAATCATCAGCAGTTTTCACCTTACCGAAAAATCGTTTTAAGGTAGCTACACTAATTAAGATTTTTGTTTCCTGATGAATTACAAAACTCAAATCCTCGTAATCTCTATTTTTCCAGGATTTACTTTTCCCTTTGGCGAACTTTTGCTCGACAAAACGTTTCAATTTTTTATATGACTGGTTCTGATTATACAATAAAAGAGAAATTAACTAAAATAAAACACATGCTGATAATCAAGACAATAACTTGTTCATTCTTTTGAATCACCATTGAATAAGCTAAGATCGAAATAATTTACCACTATTCTATAATTTTAAGCTTAGAAGACGTTTAGATAAACAAAATAATCCAAAAATATAAGAATTTACCAAATGAAAAAAAGCAATCTAATAAAACTAAGCATCGCAAGTATTCTGTTGCAGTTTATTATTTCTGTGACTGGAATTTCACATGCACAAAACAAACTTTTAATCGAAGCCGAATCTTTTAACAATAAAGGAGGATGGAAAGTCGATCAGCAGTATTTTGATATTATGGGCTCTTCCTATCTTCTGGCTCATGGCATGGGAGAAGCCGTAAAAAATGCTTCTACTAAAATTACATTTCCCTCAAAAGGTAAATATTATATCTGGGTTAGAACTAAAGATTGGGCTCCCTATCCTATTGGACCTGGAAAATTCAAAGTGAAAATTGGCAATGAATACAGTAATGAATTTGGAGCTACTGGCGAAAAAGGCTGGAAATGGTACAAAGGTGGCTCTGTTACGATAAAAGAACCTGCTGATGTAAAAGTAGTTCTTAAAGATCTTACTGGATTTGCAGGACGATGCGATGCAATTTATTTTTCATCTAGCAAAAGAGATGTTCCTCCTAACGATTTAGAGGCCATGAATCCCTGGCGTAAAAAATTACTTGGGTTAACAGATACTCCTGAGACAAAAGGCAAATACGATTTAGTAGTTGTTGGTGGCGGAATGGCCGGACTCTGTTCTGCAATTACAGCATCTCGCAGTGGTTTAAAAGTTGCTTTGATTCAAAACCGCCCTGTTCTTGGTGGTAATAATAGTTCCGAAATTCGTGTTCACTTAATGGGTTATATCGATAGAGACAATAACTATCCTGCCTTAGGAAGAATCGTGCGCGAATTGGATAATGGAGATCCTCATAATGCGAATATCGACGGTAAAAAATACGGAGATAAACGAAAAGAAAGTGTAATTAAGTTCGAGAAAAACATCGACTTGTATTTAAATATGCATGCCTATGATGTTGAAATGGAAGGAACAAAAATTAAAGCTGTAATTGCGCGCCACATCTCAACCAATCAGGAAATAAAATTTGAAGGACGTTTTTTTGTTGATTGTACCGGTGATGGTACCATTGGTTTTAAAGCTGGTGCCGATTACAGATATGGAAGAGAAAGTAAAGCTGAAACAAAAGAACCTCTTGCTGTAGATAAGGCAGATACATTTTGTTTGGGAACTTCAAACATGTGGCATGCCTCAAAATTCGAAGAAGCTTCAAGTTTCCCAAAAACTCCCTGGGCTCTTCACTTTACGGAAGATTATTTTTTAGATGGTCCAACATCAGAATGGTTTTGGGAAACCGGTTTCGATAACTTTGATGCACTAAGTGAAGCAGAGGAAATTCGCGATCATAATTTTAGAGCTATTTATGGCAACTGGTCGTATTTAAAAAATAATCTAAAAGAAAAATACAGCCATTATAAACTCGATTGGGTAGGATATATTGGTGGAAAAAGAGAATCTCGCCGATTAATGGGTGATTACATTTTCTCTGAAATGGACAGAGATCATACCTATGAAAGACAAACAGATGCATTTATACCTACAACCTGGTCAATAGACCTACACTATCCACAAGACGAAAATAGCAAGCACTTTGAAGGACAGGAATTCCTTTCAAAAGCAGTTCATAAAAGAGTAAAACCAGCTCATGTACCATATCGTTGTTTGTATTCTCGAAATATTAATAACTTGTTTATGGCAGGAAGAGACATTAGCACAACGCATGTTGGATTTGGCTCAACCCGTGTAATGCGAACCACCGGCCTTATGGGCGAAGTGGTTGGTTATGCAGCTAGCTTGGCTATTAAGCATCAAACGAATCCAAGAGGTGTTTACGAAAAACATTTAGAAGAACTTAAAAGTATTTTAAGAGGAGAATAATCTATGAAAAACCTACTGTATCTATTATTGATTTGTTCCTTTATTGCCTGCAATTCTCAAAAAGACAATAAAGATTCCAAGAATAGTTCTTTTCCATACACCATCACGGCCCAAACAGCCAATCGTGAAATGAGCACAGCAATGAAACGTAGTTTTAAAAACTATAGTTCTATTCATCCGAGAAACAATGAACTCTATTCTCAATTTAAATACACCGAACTAAAAGGTTTTGATTATAACGGACACGATGGCACTATTTCTCGTCGCGATCCTTCCAAAGTGATTTTTGAAAATGGAAAATATTACGTTTGGTATACAAAACGAGAAACATCCACGACTCCTGTTGGAGCTAAAAATGCAGAACAAAGCAATGATACCATTCCTTCAACAGATTGGGATTTATCTGAAATTTGGTACGCAACAAGCAAAGATGGATTTACTTGGAAAGAACAAGGAGTTGCTGTTCCACGCCCACCAAAACCCGAAGTTGGCTGGCGAGCAGTTACCACTACCGATATTCTTAAATGGAAAGGAAAATATTATTTGTATTATCAGGGATTTATGGAGGCTAGTGGCAAGCGTGGAGATTACTGCCCAGTTACCGCTTCTTATGCTGATTCGCCAAATGGACCATGGACCCCAGTTGGTAAAATTGTAATTGAAAATGGCCCCGAAGGTGCATGGGATCAGTATGCCATTCACGATCCATATCCTTTGGTTCATGATGGTAAAATCTACATTTATTACAAATCAGCTTTTAATCGTCCTAATCCTGTTTGGGTTGGCGGAGGTCTGGTAACTTCAGATAATCCTTTAGGCCCTTTCGAAAAACACCCACTAAATCCACTAACAAGCTCAGGACATGAAGTCAGTCTATTTCCTTTTAAAGAAGGAGTTGCGGCAATAACAGTGAAAGATGGCACAGAACACTTTACCATTCAATATGCTAAAGATTGGGTGAATTTTGAAATTGCTTCCATTTGTGAATTGGTCCCAATTGCTCCCGGTCCATTTGTACCCGATGCTTTTACAGATGCCAAAAACGGACGTGGAATTACCTGGGGGCTATCTCACTTTGTAAATGCTGGTCAAAATCGCAAAAACCAACATTCTATTTTGGCTCGTTTCGATTGTGATTTAAGTCTTGATGTAGATGATCCAGTTATGAAAGAAACAGGTGTTCGACACAATTTAGATGTCTATTTTAATCAAGGGTTGAACAAAAAGCAAAAAGAAAGAATTTTAAAGTCAAATTAAACACGACTAGAGACAAAGTAATTCATCATGAAAAAATTGATCCTTATAGCACTCATAGCAAGCTCAATAATTGCCTGCATACAAGAAAAAAAGCTAAATCCAGATTATAAAATTGAATTTGGAAAGGTATCCAAGAACTCCATCTTTACTGGTGGCGATAGCATCAGTCATTGGGGAGGTTCTGTTGTAAAAGGCAAAGATGGTTTGTATCATATGTTATACTCACGATGGCCAAAACAAATTGGTTGGGAATGGGTAAACTATTCAGTAATCGCGCATGCTGTTTCAGAATCGCCTTTTGGCCCATACAAGCATAAGAATATTGCCTTGCCAGATCGAGGAACTGAATATTGGGACGGATCGTGTACACATAACCCAACGGTACATCAATTTAATGGCAAATACTACTTGTATTATATGGGAAATATTGGCGATAAAAAAATTGTTAGTGTACCTGGAAAAGCAAAGATTAATTGGATGCACCGCAACAATCAAAGAATTGGTGTAGCTGTGGCTGATGATCCGAATGGTCCCTGGAAACGTTTCGACCAACCTGTTTTGGATATTAATCACAAAGATTCTACTGCACATGATGCTTTAATGACTTCCAATCCTTCGGTTTGTCAAATGGCAGATGGAAAAATCTTGATGGTATACAAAGCAGTAGGTAGAAAATTCCCTTTGCCACAAGGTGGACCTGTTGTTCATATGGTTGCAATTGCTGATTCTCCAACAGGTCCGTTTAAAAAATATCCCAATCCTATATTCTTAGAAGAAGGTGTTCGTTTTCCTGCTGAAGATCCATATATCTGGTATGCAGAAGGAAGATATCGTGCCATCGTAAAATACATCAAACAAAAAGGTAAAAAACGTGTATTTTCTCTGGTTCATTACGATTCATTGGATGGAATTGATTGGCATAAAGCCAAGAACTTTGAAATTTCCGATCGTAATATTACTTGGGAAGATGGAAGTACTCAGCAATTCGATCATTTGGAACGTCCTCAGGTTTTAGTCGAAAATGGAATTCCAATTGCACTTACTTGTGCAGCTGACACCTATGATGAAAATCACGTAAGACAATCATTTAATCTACAAATTCCTTTGATAATCACTAAAGAATACAACAAATAGTAAAACCAATGAATAAATTTATACTCACACTATCAATCGTTTTTAATAGCCTCTTTCTGAATGCACAAGAACGTCCAAATATTGTATGGATTAATGGTGATGATTTGGGTGCAGAACTTTCTTGTTATGGTAATCCTGATGTTAAAACGCCCAATATGGACCTATTGGCAACCCAAGGAACCAGGTTCACCAACGCCTATTCCAATGCTTCGGTTTGTTCGGCGAGTCGCTCTTCCATGATTACAGGAATGTACCCGACTGCAGTAAATTGTCAGGATCACAGAACCATTAATAGGACTAATTTACCCGATGGTATACCAAACATTGTTGAATATTTTCAGAAAGCTGGTTATTTCTGCTCCAATGGTAGTGCCAAGAACATGAAACAAAACGGAAAAAAAGATTATAACTTTTTAGATAAAGTAAATTACGATGGAACAGATTGGAAACAAAGAGCCGAAGGTCAGCCTTTTTTTGCTCAGGTACAAATTGGCGACCCTCATCGTACATTTCATCATGATGCTGAAAACCCTATTGATCCAAAAACAGTAAAAAGTCTACCTAAGTGTTACCCAAACCATCCTTTACTAAAAGCAGATTGGGCTTGGTACTTGGAAAGTGTGCAACATTGTGATCATTACGTAGGTGAAATTTTGAAACGATTGGAAGACGAAGGCTTAGCAGATAATACAATTGTAATTGTTTTTGGAGATCATGGTCGACCTCATTTACGCGACAAGCAATTTTTATACGAAGGTGGTATCAAAATCCCTCTAATCATTCGTTATCCAAATAAAATAAAAGCCAATCAAGTTGATGATCAACTGGTAAGCTTGGTTGATGTAGCAGCCACTTCTCTTAATCTAGCGGGGATTTCTGTGCCTGATTATATGAATGGTCAAGTATTTTTGGGAGAGAAAGCTGAAAAACGAGAATATATTTATGCTTTTAGACAAAGAACTGGTGATGCTGCCGATAACATTCGAAGCATTTGCGATGGCAAGTTTAAACTAATTTGGAATCGAATGCCAAATACTCCTTGGATGCAATTGAGCAGTTACAAAAAGCTTCAATATCCAGCTTTTGCCTTGTATCATCAACTTTATAAGGAAGGAAAATTAGACGATCCTTACAAAAAATTTATGGCTCCTACTCGACCTAAAATTGAACTATTTGATCTGGAAAAAGACCCTATGGAATTGAATAATTTGGCAAGTAATAAAAGTTATAAATCCGTAAAGAAGAAGCTCTTTAAAAAGCTTTCGAATAACATGAAGGAATTTGAAAGAAATATGATTCCTGAATCAGATGAAACCATTCAACAAGCGAAGGAATCATCTGCTTTGTATTTCAAAAAAGCCATTGAAAAAAGAAATTTGGATGAAAACATCAGTAATGAAGATTTACTGAAATATTGGGAAAATTTATTATTGAAATAACAAAAATCCAATTTAAAGAAAAGGCATTTACCGTTTGAAAAATCTAATGGTAAATGCCTTTCCTTTTTAGTTTACTGTCTATTTAGAAAACCACTCGCTTAATTCAAATGCATTTAACCAAACACCTTTGTTTGTTTTAGCATCTTTAAATACAACTTTTACAGGATTTAACCCATCGGAATAAAATACTGTTTCAGCAGTTGAAACTGGTTCGAATTGCATCTCCTTACCTTCTGTCACTTTCACCTTAGACAATTCTGTATCGTTTACAGATATACTAATTTCTTTCGCATAAGGTAAAAGATGAATCCTCAAACTCTTAAGCTTGGCCACATTCGTATCCATTAAATCGGTATTGGTTCTGGGTGCATGATGCCAGGAAGTTAATTTGTAAGTTCCTTTTGGTAGCTTCGCAAACTCAAGTGTCATGCCATTTTTATCCAAGCCAATAACTCCCTCTCCATAAGCAAAACCATACTTTCCAATTACATTCATTTCGCCCAACCAACGAAGAACACCATCAGTAGAATTAGCATATACCTTAGCTTCTACACCTCCTAAAATATCAAGTTTTTTAGAAGATGGTTTGTTATCTTCAGCACTCCATTCTGTCCATCCAAATTGAACCAATTGATCGGGAGCTCCCATATCTACACGAATTTTTTCAAAATCGTAAATCGGTTTTGCATTTGCTAAAACTAGATCGTTTTCTTTGCCTACGGAATTAAATGTGACACTTGCAGATTTTAAACCTTTGCTTTTCGCTGTCAGTTTAATTTGTCCAGGAGTAGTTCCCGCTTGAATTAAAACTGGTGCTTCTCCTGTCTCAATGAACATTGGATTGGCATTAATTCCAGCCTTATCACCATAAATACTCGCAGGTCCAGAAATAGAAAAGCTAACTTCTCCTACCGAATCTCGAACTAAAGTTCCATTTTTATCTACAACTTGTGCATAAGCCACTAAAATATCCGACCCATCAGCTTCAAACTTACGTCCTACCGTATCCAATACAATTCTAAGACTTTTAGATTTTTCCGGTGTTCGAATTATTTTCGAAACATATTCTTTTCCACCTTTATAACCTATTGCTTTTAATTCTCCTGCTTCAAACTTATTAACTGTAAACAAGAAAGGAGGATGATCCAAACCTACATAAATAGAATCAGACATTGGCTTTTGTTTAGCAATTGATTTTCCATTCACAAAAAGCTCTACCTCATCAGCATTACTATAAATATTTAGTGCATTTGTATTTGCTTTCCAATCTTCTTCTATATGCAAATACGGCTCTTTCCTCATTTCGGAAGGATACCAAAGTAAGCCTTTTTTAGGCTGACGAAAAATAGTCATTGCACCACTTCTAGTTCTATCCTTCATACTTTTGTACTTCGGATGTGTAGGATGAAAAGTATAATAAGCATGAGCAGTCCAAGAAATAATCCCTACCATTTTTGGATCTCGTTTATGAGTCGCTACTTCTACTGGTCCCGAATGTCCTTCCATTGCGAACATGGGTTCCGATCGATCCCAAATAAATGGACCATACAACATATTTGCGTTGATATCCGTTAATCCAGAAGTTTGCCAACCTGTCCAACGAGCGCCTTGCGAAGCTGTTAAACGAATCGGATCTTCTTGTTTTATTGTATAATGCGCACGTGGCACATATCCTCTATGGTTAACACCAGCACCCCAAATTACAATGGAAGGATGATTTCTGTGATTTCGAACCATGATTCTGGCTGCCTTTTCGAAATTATCCCACCACTTCGGATTCTTAGAAATCGTAGTCCAAGTTGGTGCCTCTTCGTACACTAAAATCCCCAACTCATCGCAAGCATCCATTAACGCATTATCGTGAGGATAATGAGCAGTTCGAACCACATTAAATCCCAATTGCTTAAACTGAAGCATATCTTTGTAATGAAGAGAATTTGGAAGCGCATCTCCAATATAAGCGTAATGCTGATGACGGTTAAAACCAATCAAATCAATTGGCTTTCCATTGAGCATAAAACCCAATTCATTATCCAATCGAAATGTTCTAATTCCTAACTTATTTTCCAAACAATCAACACTCTGTCCATCAATCAAAACCTCTGTATTTACACGATACAAATATGGATTTTCAACATCCCACAAGTGCAAATCATCCTCTATTCCACCAATTTGGTTAAATTCAAAATCTTCTCCTGGCTTTATTTCTTGCTCTGAAACCAACTTAAGCACAACCAAATGATTCGCATCAATTACTCTATTAATGACCTTACATTTTTTAAGCTCTGAATATTCGTTACGAACTACTGTTTTTATATTGATCGTAGCATTCATATTTACAGGATCAACAGTAGGTGTAGTAATCGTTATTCCCGCTTTTAAAGCTTCATAGTTATAAGTAATATGTACAGGATCCGTCTCAACCAAATAAACATCACGATACAAACCACTAAATTTCACATAGTCGAAAGGTCCAGGATCTGGAGGTATCGCATCATTTCTTCGGTTATCCACCATCAAAGTAATCTGATTATTAGCTCCTCTATTAACAAAATCTGAGATATCGAAATGAAAAGGAGAATAGCCAGTAACAGCAAATTGTCCTACATGCTTTCCGTTCACCCACAAATCGGTAACCTGATGTGCCCCTTCGAATTCAAGAAAAACTTTTTTATTGGGATCTTTTGTTACTGATAAGCTTTTGCGATACCATCCTACATTACGTTGAAAAGTTGGTTGATCTTTACCATCTTTACAAAAGTCAAGTGTCAAAGATGTCGGCTTAAGCGTATGTGGAACGCTCACCATTTCCCAACTTTCATCATCAAATGTTGCTTCAAAATACTTCCCATCGGCATTTCCCAAATGGAATTTCCATCCTGTATTAATACAGATCTTACTTCTATTGGAATCGGGATAACCATAAGGTAATTCTTTTGCACTTGCGAATAAACAAGTATGAAGAATTAAGAAGCTTAATAATAGATTTAATTTTCTCATTACGATATACTAATTATAGTTTATTATAGAATCATAATATTACTGCATTTAGGGCAGTTTAAAAGGAAAAATATAAAGCCAATAGAAGGGAGAAATAAGAAATTCTTTAAAAGCTTGTTAAAGGATAACTTAAATTCTAAGCTAAACGCAAAATTCATTGATGACAAAACAAACATATCCTTTAAGCTCAAAAAGATTCACTAAAATTGACTTAGAAATATTTTATAAAGTTTTTATCACGTGCAAACACCTAACTATTATACATATTGACAAAACCCACTTTACAGAGAAAGTTTTCTAATCTTAGAATTTTCAATTGCAAAAAAACATTTCACTTTTACAAACCAAATACCCCCCCTATTAGAGCGATAAATTGTTTAGATGCATACGATGCCTATTCTCTACATTTATCCTAAGCTTAAAATAAAAACCGAATACCTTATGAAACTCATTAAATACGCCTTCATTTTTGCACTTATTTTCGCCTTAAAAATAAGTAATGCACAAGAAAAATACACTCCTGAATGGGAAAGCCTAAAAACACACAAAGCTGTGCCCGAATGGTTTGCTAATGCTAAATTGGGCATTTACTTTCATTGGGGTGTTTATTCTGTTCCAGCAAAAGGTGGCGAATGGTATCCCCGTTGGATGTATGTGCCTGATCGTGAAAATCTTTGGGGAAGTGAAATCTATGAAGAACACAGAGCTACTTATGGTGAAGATTTTGATTATCATGATTTCATTCCCATGTGGAAAGCACCTAAATTCGATGCAAAAGAATGGGTGGACCTATTTGAAGGAATGGGAGCAAAATTCATTGGTTCCATTGCAGAACATCACGATGGTTTTTCATTGTGGAACAGTAAAGTAAACGAGTGGAACTCTGCAAGTATGGGACCTCATATCGATGTTGTAAAAGCAATTGCAGAAGAAACAAAAAAACGTGACTTAAAATTCATGGCCACTTTCCATCATGGATTCCACAATATGTTTTACGTAAAACCTGAAAACTCCTTTTTACGACCAGTGAGTAAGTACAATTTGACTTACGACAATTGTGAAGTGCCACAAGATGAGAAATATCGCAAATTATATTGCAATATGGATTATGCCGAAGCTCAAGATTTGTGGTTAAACAAACTAAATGAGGTAATTGATGCACATTGCCCCGACTATATTTGGATGGACTTTGGTCAACGCTTTATTGATGAGCAGCACCGCCAACAATTTTTAAGCAATTATTTTAACAAAGCTGCAGAAGAAAATAAAGAAGTCGTAGTAAACACCAAGGGGGACTTTTTCCCTACCAAATTAGCAGTTGTGAATGTGGAACGCGCTACGATGGAAGACATAACGCCTAATGTTTGGATTACTGATTTTATTTTAGGTAGTGCATGGTGTTACGATAAAACCAAACGGACTGCGATACAACCTGCTAAGGCGATTCGTATGTTAGCCGAAGTAGTGAGTAAAAATGGAATTATGCTTTTATCTGCTGGCCCTATGGCCGACGGAACCATTCCTCTAGAGCAAGTAAAGGCGATGGAAGGCATTGGTGCTTGGATGAAATTGTACGGTGAAGCCATTTACAACACAAGACCGTTTGTGGCATATGGAGAAGGAACAACGGAATTAAAGCGTGATCCGGAAGATGCCTGGAATGAATATGGAGGAATCAAAAAAGGATTAAATAACTTGAATGCTGAGGATGTTCGCTTTACTCAAAATGGGAAAACAATTTATGCTATTCAATTGGGATGGCCAGGAGCAAGCCAAGAGAAACTACTAACCACCTTTGCCGACAAAGCAAAACACTTAAAAATAAAATCAATTTCAGTATTAGGAAGCAATGAAAAGATCTCTTGGAAAAGAACAAAACAAGGCTTAAGAATTACATCTCCCAAGCAAAAACCTGCAGAAGCAGATGCTGCTCTCGTCTACAAAATTGAATTGAAAAACTAAACAAAAAAATCAGGAAGAAAGTTATCGAAAGATTGAGGATCCCTTCTTTTTGTAATACCCCCCTGTTTTTTTATAGTATTAACCCCATTTCAATTAAATCCCAAAACTATCTTTACAAAAGACGGTTTTGGGATTTTTTTACAGAAAATCTGATACTATTTGAATATACAAACACAATAAGTGATGAATAAGCAATCTCTTTTTTTATCAGCAATAGGCATATTTCTATGTTTAGCGAGCTTGGCACAAAACCCAATTGTTCCGGCTGGTATGTATATCGCCGATCCTGAAGCTCATGTTTGGCAAGATGGTAAAATATATATCTATGGTTCTCGAGATGAAAGTGATGATTTTTGGTGTTCCTACAAACATCATGTTCTGTTCTCTGATAATTTACAAGATTGGAATTTTGTAGAAAACACTTTTGCCTCGAAAGGAGAATTTGATCAAGTCGATTATCATGATAGATTGCTATTTGCACCAGACTGTGCCTATAAAAACGGAACATATTACTTGTATTACTGTTCGCCAAAAAAACTAAGCGAAGGTGTGGCAACTAGTCAATCGCCTTTGGGACCATTTACTACTGGAAAACAAATTCATGGACCTAATCAGATTGATCCAGCCGTTTTGGTTGATGACGATGGACAAGCATACTACTATTGGGGACAAGCAAAACCAAAAGTTGCTAAGTTGAAAGCAAACATGACAGAAATTGACTCATCAACAATAACTCTTCCTTTAGATGAAGCAGGAAACAAAGCTTTTCATGAAGGATCATCTATCCGAAAAATTGGAGATTGGTACTATTTTGTATGTGCTGATGACAGTCGTGAAAATCGTCCAACTTGTTTAGGATACGCAATCAGTAAAAGCCCAATGGGACCATTCGAATACAAAGGAGTTATTATTGATAATATTGGTTGTGATCCTACAGTGTGGAACAATCATGGTTCTATTGAAAAATTCAAGGATCAATGGTATGTTTTTTACCATCGTTCAACACACAATTCTCAGAAATTCCGCAAAGCTTGTATCGAGCCCATTAAAATCAACAAGGATGGAACAATTGATGAAGTAGAAATGACTACGCAAGGTGCAGGAAAGCCATTATCTGCTAGCAAGCTATTACAAGCAGAAAGAACATGTTTTCTATCAGGTAAAGTATTTATCGACGAAAGCGAATCCAACGATATTCCAAATGAAGAGTTAACAAATATTACGGATGGCGATTATGCAGCCTATAAATATTTGAACTTTGACAAACAACTAAAAAACTTTCGGATTAAAACCAATGTTTCCAATGATGGCTTGGTTGAATTAAGATTAGATCAGCCTAAGGGAAAACTTATTGGCAGTTGTAAACTCACAAGTACAGCCAACAATACAGCTTTTCAAATTTCGGAGTGTGAAATAAAAACCACAAAAGGGAAACACGCCTTATACTTAGTGTTTAAAGGTGAAAACAATTCATTTTTTACCATCGACTGGTTTCAATTCTATTAAAACTGAAAACTCCCTTTAAGCCAATAAAAATAGGAAAACTATAAATCACTAATAATGAATAAACTCAAACAATCTTTACTCTCTCGTGCATCTTTTGTACTAATTTGCCTTAGTACTTTTTTAGGATGCCAAAGCGAAACTATTCAAGAAAAAGGGATGGAATCTTTTTCAAATGCAGAACTTGAAGCGAAAGCAATAGCAATAATGAGCCAAATGACTTTGGATGAAAAACTAGCCCAAATAGAAGGAATTCGCCCAAATGAAATTATGGTAGATGGAAAATTTTCTCTTGAAAAATGTAAAGAAGTAATTCCTCACGGCATTGGACACTTCTGCCAATTTTCATCCTCTTTAACCATGAGTCCAACCGAATTAAGAGATTTTGTTCGAGACGTTCAAAACTATTTAATGACGGAAACCAGAACAAAACTTCCTGCAATATTTCACGAAGAAGCAATCACAGGATTTGCAACTCAGGGAGCAACAACATTCCCACAACAAATTGGAATGGGATGTTCGTGGAATGCAGATCAAATAACAAAAAATGCTACCTCTACAAGAAAAAATATGAGAGCTGCTGGAGCAACTTACGCCCTTTCTCCTATGCTTGACCTTAGTCGTACTGCTCATTGGGAACGAATTGAGGAAAGTTATGGTGAAGATGCCTACTTGACTTCTGCTTTGGGTTTAGCCTTTGTTAACGGCTTACAAGGTGAAAATATCAGTAATGGCGTTGTCGCTACAACAAAACATTTTGCAGGATATGGGACACAAAACAACAATCCTAAGGAATTTTACGAAGAATACTTAATGCCGCACGAAGTGGTAATAAAGAAAGGAAATGTAAAAAGTGTAATGCCCTCTTATGGCAGATTTAAAGGTGAGGCTGTGGTTACCAGCAAAGAAATGCTAACAACAATTTTACGCGAGAAACTAGGTTTTGATGGTGTTGTAGTGAGTGATTACGGTGCTGTTAACCTTACGTATTCAGGTCACAGATTGGCATCCTCATCGAAAGAAGCTGCAGTTATGGCTTTAAATGCAGGAACTGATATTGAACTTGCAAAACCAATTGCTTTCCCTTATTTGCCTGAGGCTTTGAAAGAAGGATTGGTAAGCCAAGAAAAAATTGATGATGCCGTGAAACGTTCATTGATCATGAAAGCTCGTTTGGGTTTATTGAATGAAAATCCTACAATTGGAGTCGATGGAGAATTGGATTTTGATCCTCCTGCAAACCGTAAGTTAGCTTACGAATCGGCTTGCCAGTCTATCGTTTTATTGAAGAACAATGGTATTTTACCACTTAAAAACGATGTGAAAAAAATTGCTTTGGTAGGCCCCAATGCAGCAACTGTTCACGGTTTATTGGGCGATTACACGTATCAATCGATGATTTCGTTTTGGTGGAGTAAACAATTTGATCCAAACAATCCTAAACTAATCAGCCTAAGCGAAGGTTTACACAACGCACTAGGAGAAAAAGTTAGCATTAAACACGAACGTGGTTGCGATTGGAGTGCTCCTTTAGAATCAGTGATTAAAAAAGACGGATTGGGTGATAGTCGTTTGGCAAAAGTGAAGATGCTTACGATTAAAGATGTACCTCAGCCAGATCTTACCAATGCGATTAAAATCTCTAAAGAAAGTGATGTGATTATCGCTGTTATGGGAGAAAATATTTATCTGTGTGGTGAAGGACGCGAAAGAAAAGGTATTCGTTTACCAGGTGAACAAGAGGAATTTGTAAAGAAATTAATTGCAACCGGAAAACCTGTTATTCTAGTCATGTACGGCGGTCGTCCGCAAGTAGTTAATGAACTAGAAGAAGGTTGTGCGGCAATTGTACAAGGATGGTTTCCTGGAGAAGAAGGAGGACAAGCAATTGCTGATATTATGACTGGAAAAGTAAATCCATCTGCTAAATTGTGTATCACCTACCCTAAATCAGAAGATAAAGCTGAGGTTAATTACAAGAATGGTTACACTAATACCCAGCCTCAATATCCTTTTGGTTACGGTTTATCGTACACCAATTACACGTACAGTGATTTAAAAATGAACTCTAGCGCAAAAATTACGGATGAGCGTTTCGAAATTGCATGTAAGATAAAAAACACAGGAGACAAAGATGGAACCGAAATCGTTCAATTGTACGTTTCTCCAAAGGATGCAAATTCGGATATGAAGCCAATTCAATTGAAAGGTTTTCAGCGTGTAGACTTAAAGGCAGGTGAAGAAAAAGCCATTAAATTCCTTGTTTCACCAGAACAATTGGCACAATACATAGATAACCAATGGATTTTAGAACCAGGAAAATATGAGTTTAAAGTGGCTGCATCATGTACTGATATCCGCCTTAGCGAAACAATTGAACTAAAAGGAAATGAGATGATTCTTGAGAATGGCCGTTCTGTATTTTTCTCTATAAATCAATAAAGAAGAAACTAAAAACCATTTTATAAATGCAAAACCCGGAATGTGTACAAGCACAATTCCGGGTTTCTTTTTTGCTGATTTTATTATTATTGTAGTAGTAGTTTATCAAAACTAACTTATTCCAGTTCCAATTTTAAAACTGTTGCAATTGGGTTGTATTCCACTTCTGGCATTGTAAGCAATAAAGTTTGAGGAGTTAGCTTCCAATCAATATCTATGTTTACTCCCATCAACTTAATATTTTTAATTGGCGAAGGAGGAAGATTCCTATGAAATCCACCAATAGCTCTCATCTTAATTGTTTTTCCAGCTTTAGGTACACCCAAAAAGAAGACGTACATCGATTTTTCATCTTTAGCTACGGTATAACGAACATCGCTAGCAGTGTACTTTACTTTAGCAGATTGTCCATCATGCGAAGCATCTGAAGCATTGGCATTTCCATAACCAAAAATTTTAAATGGTCGTGTTCCATAAACCGCTTCGCCATAAACTTTCATCCAAGCTCCGATTTCTTGTAAAACATCACGTTGTTCCTGATTGATCACTCCATCGGCACGCGGTGAAATATTTAAAAGTACGGTTCCATTTTTACTCCAAACATCAATCATGTTACGCACAACTAATGCAGCATCCTTATATTTTTCTCCTTCCACATACATCCATCGACTATTGCTCAAGGTAATATCTGTCATCCAAGGCAAAGGATAAATATCTCTGCGTCCACCTTGCTCCAAGTCATCTATGCCAATTTCCAAAGGAATATCTTGATGCTTACTACAAACAACCACTTCCTTATTGTGTTTCAATCCATTGTTAAAATGATAAGCCAACATCTCGTTGATTTTATCTTCTGGTATCATGTTCAGCCACGAATCGTACCACAATAAATCTGGATTGTATTTGTCTACCACCTCTTCTACTTGATCTAACCAATACTGATTAAAATCTTCAATATTTTCCCAGTTACCAAATAGCTTACGCAATTTCGGATCGGTTGTAGCAGTCGGAAGGTCGGGATGATAAGGGTAATGACTGTTAAAGCCATTTCGATCCCAATACTCTGGTTTATTCGCATTGCGTTGTCCGTTACGGGCATGATGAAAAGTAGCAAGTGTTTTGATGTTGCGTTTCTTTAAAGAAGCAAAAAGATCACCTAAAATATCACGTTTAGGTCCCATATCAGCAGCATTCCAAGGATTCACTTCGCTATCCCACATGGCAAAACCATCGTGATGCTCGGCTACCGGACCAGCAAACTTTGCACCTGTAGCTTGAAATAAATCAGCCCACTCTTCAGGATCGAAGTGCTCTGTAGTAAACATAGGAATGAAATCTTCGTAGCCAAACTCTTCAATGGGACCAAAATGCTCTTCGTGCCATTTATTTATCTTACTCCCTTTCATATACATATTGGCTGGATACCATGCACTACCATGAGCAGGCACACTATAAGGTCCCCAGTGAAAATACATACCCAATTTGGCATCCTGAAACCACTCAGGTGCTGCTTTGTGCTGTTTTAGAGATTCCAGAGTTGGAATAAATACTTCTTTTAATTCTTCTACTTTGGAAGTGCTGGTGCAACTAATTGTTAAAGCCACAATTATTATTAAACTGATTTTTCCAATAGTTGACATATTTATTGTTTTAATTTGTTATTCTGTTCTTTTATCCTTGCATGCTGCTTTGCACTCAATCTTTTTTTATAATGATCTTCAGGACTATATTTAATATAATGTTCCTTCATTTGATCATCATGAATATCTACACTTAAATCGCAATCAAAACGGGTTAAAATGGAATGATTGTTCTTCCAATCTCCTCCTGCATTGGTAAAATGAGAAATTCCCCAGGTAATTCCTCTACCATCTTTAGTATCGGTAAATGCGTCAGTAATATACGGACCTCCTGCAACTGGCATCATTTCAACAATAGATGCAATTTCAAAATTCACCCAATCTTCGGCATATTGAATGGTATTGCGCTCCATACCATCTTTAATTACCAAAGCTGCAACTCCTTTTTTAAATGGAAATAGTGTGGTTTCGTGACCTGAATTGATAACTGGATTTAACGGATGCTTGATAAAAGGCCCCAATGGATCTTCAGCAATAGCCAAACCTTGCATTCTTATTTTTGAAGGCTTTAATTCAGGACGTTTATCGAAATCACCTTTGTAATAAAGGTATATTTTACCATCATGTACCAATGGATAAGGATCATGAATAGAATATTGATCCCAGGAACCTTTTGGCCCGTTAGGAATTACAATTTTATTTGAATGTGTCCACGGTCCATCAGGAGAATCTGCGTAAGCAACAGATACAGGACAAAAATCGCCACGCAAACCGCTTGCTTCCATAAATGCCTGAAAGTACAAATAGTATTTTCCTTTGAATTTAAGAATATCAGTAGTCGTTACAGAACGCCAACCAACATGTGGTTTTGGTGGACGAGGAACAGCTACTCCTTGCTCTTCCCAGGTAAATCCATCTTCTGAGGTCGCGTACCAAATCTCCGCCAAATCCCAATCTGCAGATGGAATCGTATCATTAGCTTCCTTGGCTCTCGCCATTCCTACCGACTTTACAGGTGTATTCCGATAAGTATACCAAACGTAATATTTACCATTTTCGAATATCACTTTTGACGGATCGCGACGGGTTAATGTACCATCTCCACCATTGTAATCGAAGCCTTTCAATTTTGTGTATTTAAATTGCGTGTACAGCTCGTTTTGTTCAGGACGAATATGCTCATAAGCTTCGTAATTACGTTTTACTGCCGCACTTAAGGGGCGATCAGGTTTCTCATTAGGAATAAAGAATGGAAATTCTTCCTTATTTTTTGATTCCGATGCTATGTTTGTTGAACTTTGCTGACAAGAAATAAACCAAAAACTTGCCACTAAAAAGATTATTATTATCCTCATGTTAAAGTTTATTATTCGTTATTTTATATTCTTTAAAACTTCTTCCAGTACTCAAATAATCTGTACCGGGTGTCCATGCAAATCCATCAGGTTTCCAGTCAACACCCGGAACCCAATATTCTCCATCTAATTCATAGGCTCCCAAATCAGGTGCATTTCCCTTGAATCCTTTGGTTACCCCCTTTATTTCCTGCCCAGCATCTACTAGAGAAGACTCGTTGAAAGGAACAAACATTCTACCCTTTTCAAAATGAAAAGGAGGGTTTGTAAACTGCCAGTTATTTTTGAAATCATTATCGGCATTAGATCCTATGTATTCTTTTTCGTCGACACGATATTTTGGACCGTTACCCGAATGCCACCATGGACGAACATCGGAAATATTATTGCATAAGATATTGTCTTTTACGTTATATTGCTGTCCATTCCTGACAGGAACCCAACAATCTATCATAGCCTGTTCCATTGGCCCAACATTCCAGAATGTATTATTGTAAATCTCATTTTTAATGGCATTCCAATTGAAATGTAAACCACCCCATTCCACATCCCAAACCACATTGTGATGCACAATATAACCGGCAGCGTTATTATCGAGATAAATTCCTGTAGCCTTTTTTCCTGCATGCTCGGCTGTATAAGCATCATGAAACCAGTTGTGGTGCAATTCAATGTTCATGGGAATACTTCTTCCTGTAACATAGAACAATCCTCCATCGGCACCCGAAATCAAACATTTCTGAACATGATTATAGGCAAACTCACTATCCTCACCGGTAACTTTTACTCCATCGCGAGCAGAACCATAACACGAATTTTTAATTATTACATTACGAGCTCCTCCACTATTTATCAAATGTGCATGCAATCCAACCGTATTAAAATATTGCACGATGCAGTTTTCAACACGGTTATCTTCAGATTCTTTACTTAAATACATACCATTTAAAGTACCATGTTCCAATACGCATTTTTCAATAATATTATGATGCCCCTTAAGAATTTGAATTGCGGCATCGGGCAAAGCTGCTCCATTTAGGTTAGTGATTAACCTTTCTGATCCATGCTTTATCATGCAGTTGGTAATTTTATTATAATTTCCTTTGATGCTTACCATACCACCAATAAAATTAAGTCCATTAAAATGAATATAATTAGAATTAATCTCCACCGTATTTTTACGAACAGCTATCTCAACCAATTCATCATTAGGATTTTTGCCATCAGGAGCATAGAAGTAAAGCTCTTTATTATTTGCATCGTAATACCATTCCCGAGGAGCATCAAGTGCTTCCAGCTTGTTCATCAGATAAAAAATGCCTCTATGTCCGTTCTCAAAACGCTTTGAACTATGAGTAGTCCCAAAAGGCCATTTATCAGGCAATATTTCGAAATAAATTCTATGAAGATCTTTATCATAGTCGGTAATTGTACGCTCCCAACTACAACCGCTATGTGCTCCTAAGTAGTGAATGATACCGCCAGTCCAATCGATATCCGGAATTTCATTATTGCTGATGTACGACATGGAGTAAGTTCCTTTTGTCTGATCGATATATTTGGCATCGAGCGAATATTCATTACTATCCGTATCATTCGGCCATCGTGCTATCTGCATTTTATTCTGATTGCAATACACGTTATTTCCATCATCTAAAGGCATTATTACATTTGATGATTTATAAATATCTTCTTTATGTTTTACCCAATCAGATACCTGTTCTGTAGCTGATATAATTACAATATCATTTTCGAAACAGGTAAATGTTATTGGTTGTGATGTAGTACCCGATTTTTGAGGATTAATGATTTCGCGATAGGTACCTTTATGTATAAAACAAACATCACCTTTTTTCATGACATTTGATGCCTGACCTATGGTTTTGAAAGGATTTTTAACTGATCCATTACCAGAGAAACCATTATTACAATCAACATGATACTCCTTTGCCAAAACACTAAAGGATATCATCAATAACATTACTATCTGTATTGCTTTTTTCATTGTTGTCAATTTTTACAATAAACTAATATTAAAACTCAAAAGTTAGATCAATTACTATCGGTTCATCATCATTACCAAAATAATTCTCAAAATTTCCCTGAGGCCCCATCGAATCAGGATTCTGAAATTTAGTCCCAATAGCTGGTATATTTTTTAGAAAGGAAATATCACCCTGGGGAAATTTAGGAGAAACTCTGCCTTTAGGGTCTTCACTAGGGTTTTCTGGAGTTAACATTCTTAAAAATGTATTCTTCGAATTGCAATACACTGTAAATCCATTCTTGTTTTTCCCTTTTACTTTCACCCAATACAAACTTGAAAAGAAACCTTTAAATTCTGGGTAAACAAATCCCGATTCACCTGTGATGGTATTGTTGTAATCATTTTCCCATACTTGAAATTTTGTTCCTTTCATTCGGTTACGCCACACACGATAAGGTCCATCTCCAAGCCATTTCATACCTGCAACTTCCTGTTCTGGAAACGAGAAAGTGATGCCTTTGTAATCGGTAACCTTTTTCTTGCCTTTAATTTTCACCTCCAAGTCTAGCAATCCATTTGGATAAATGGTCCATTTAATTAAATCTGAACTGTACTCTTTATGGCTAGCCCAATTGGGCGACTTATCCGTTTTTTCAAATAAAACCGATATCTCTACTTTATTTTTCAAACTAGTAACACTTAAGTTCTCAATTTTATCTTTATGACCTAAAATTACGGGACCATTATTGAAAGGAATTATCTGATTTCCCTTTTTTACTTCTTGCAACAAACCTGTTTTATCAGAGAAAAGAAATCCGATTCCATTCGCTTTCACTTTTATTTGTTCATTCTTGGTTTCTGTTACCAGCTCATACTCTCCTGAGTAGCTAATTATTGACTTATTCAGCTGTTTTGGCATTTGAATGGGATAAGTCCACGTAAAAATTTCCATTCCATGCTGATCGATTGCCTTTAAATACAAAGCATCTGCTTTTTTCCAGTTTGTAGGCAGATCAACAGTAAAACTACCTCTTTCATAAGGTGCAAGCGAAGGCAGCTTTACTATACTTTGCTCCAGAACAGTTGTTTTTAACGAACCATTGGGACCATCAAATTTCACCCATTCAGCAGTCATTTCACATTGATCAAGATGGGTATAATGATACCTGTTTTCAACTCTAAACTTGCCATTGAAGCTTTCGCGGATATAGCGCTCTTCAATATAAACTGGCGACCAAACTTCTTTAATCGTAAAGTAACTCGCTTCTTTCTCTCCATACGGTCCAACAATTCCATCTGCCGCATGATTACCATCGGTATCTAAAATCCCATCCTTATCGGTACGAACGACAGCCTCATCGGCAAAATCCCATAGAAAACCACCTGCCGCAATTGGAATGTTCCACATCTGATTCCAATAATCCTCTAAGCCCGCACCATGTCCACCATCATACAAACCATGCAAAAACTCAGTTGGGCAATAAATTTTATCTTTCGCATAAGTATCGTAAGCAAAAATATGATAGCTAGGATAATGCATTGTATTGGTTTTTCGAAAAATATTCCATGGGTGAATCACCTCACGATTTTGAATATCCCACTTTGCATAGTCGTCATCTAATTCCTTATTCCAACCCGTTTCGTTACCATTCGCCCAAATTAAAATAGATGGATGATTCACATCACGAACAACTAATTCTTTAACAAGTTTTCGCCCAACTTTTGTATCTAAATGAGGACTGTGCCAAGTACATAATTCGTCAATAACAAATAACCCAAGCGAATCACACACATCTAAAAAATGTACATCTGGTGGATAATGCGACATACGAACTGCATTCATATTCATGTCTTTCATCATCTTCACATGTTCTATGCTTAATTCTTTTGAACAAGTTCGACCCGATTTTGGATAAAAAGAATGACGATTGACCCCTTTGAACTTAATTCGCTCACCATTCACATATACACCATCACCATCTATTATTTCTACTGAGCGAAAACCAATACGCTGATTTACTTGATGCAACAGTTTGTTGTTTTTATCCAACAGTTCTACTTGCAAACTATACAATTTTGGTAATTCTGGATTCCATGATTGAATCTCATTTGCTTTCGCTGAAATTCTCCATTTGGTTTTCTCTTTCTGGATATTCTTAACTTTTAAGTTCTGAATTTTATTTCCTTTTAAATCGAATAATGCCAACTTAATTTTATCAGCCTTTTTTGAATTCGTAAATACATCAGCTGTAATTGCTCCATCTGCTTTTGCATCTATAGCTAAACGATCAATGTTTTCTTTAGGAGAAACCTGAAGATATACGGGTCGATAAATACCTCCAAAAATCCAAAAATCGGCCTTCCGCTCAGCAAAATTAATTGACTCGTTTGCAGAAACTTTATTTACCTTTACTTCCAGCAAATTTTCTGCCCCATATTTTAGCAAATTGGTAATATTATATTTGAATTCGTAGAAAGCTCCCTGATGAATTTCTCCTGCCAGCTTACCATTTATTTTCACTTCAGCATCAGTCATTACACCTTCAAAAACAATTTTAATATCTTTGCTTTTCCAACTCTTTGGCACAACAAACTGATGTTTATATAAACCATGTTCTTTGTATCGTTTATCCATAGCATCGTGCCCATAGTTGTAGTGACCAAAACCTTGCAATTCCCAACACGATGGAACACCAATAGTAGTCCATTTGCCACTATTCATTCCATCAGAACAATAAAAATCCCAATTCACCATATTATCTTTACCAGTACCTGAGAGATATTTAATTTCGCTACTCACATCCGAAAAGCTAGAATACCCTTTTCGATTTGATTGAGCACTTGTATTACTTATCACTAAAAATGAAATGGAAAACAAAGCTAAAAGGAGCTTAACATAGAACTTATTCATAAAACCAGTATTAAAATTATTCAATTTGTAATTTACATAGAACCACATAATTCTCTTGAGCAAATAAAGATTAAAATCAATAAAATAGCTACCTTTAACCTCACTTTAACGGTAGCTATAACGGTTATTAACTTAAACATATAACTCAGAATTTCAGCCGAATAAATAACATCAGGTCAAATTTCAATAGAGTTCTAAATAGTTGAACAAATTCTTATGATTTCAGAAAATCAGAAACTAGAAATAACAGAAAAAATAGTTAAAAGTGATACTTTCAAAAATGCTCCTACAAGCATCGCTATTTTAAAGTATATTGTTCAAGCAAATATCGATGGGCGCTTTTTAAAAGAGAGCGTTATTGACATTGAATTTTTTGGTTCAAAAATCGATACAGAAAAAAGCAATCCGCGCGTTAGGGTAAATATTTATAATCTTAGAAAAAAACTCACTAGCTACTACGAAAAAGATGGAGCAAACGACTTATGGAAGCTAATAATTGACAAAGGCCAATACGATGTTCGTTTCGAAAAACAAAATTTACAACCAAAAGGGATCAGGATTCCTCACTACAAACAATTGATTCCCTATTTGCTTTTGGCATGCTTCGTAATCATCTTTATCCTATCAAAATTACCCACTCGAGCACCTTTAATTTGGAAAGGATTCCTCACCAACGAACACAGCACAAATCTATTTATTGGCGATGCATTTGGATATGCAGGAAAAACAACATCAGGATCAAATGGTTGGACACGTGATTTTAGCATCAATAGTTTGGATGAATACTACGCGATGCTAGAAGAACATCCGGAACTAAAAGCAACAACAAAAGCAACAGACTTCTTTTATTCAACGCGCATGGCAGAAAATGCAACTCATGATTTAGCCCGATTTTTTACAAAATGGAATAAAGACTTTGAAATAAAATATGCCACAACCACATCTTTCTCTGATATTAAAGAAGGGAATACCATTTACGTTGGTCGATTAAAAGATCAAAAAAACTTTACCTATCTCTTTAACGAAGGCAATCCCTATTTTAAAATTAAAGATAAAAATATAGATTTCTATAATCATCCAAACAGAAAAGACACGACAATACTTGTAGGATCAACAAAAACAGAACTAGATTATTGTGTAGTATCCCGAATTCCAGGACCAAACAATACTGAACAATTTCTATTTTTCTCAGATCATGACATAGGAGTTATGGCTAGTGTAGAATACTTTACGAATATCGATTCGATTCAATCTTTCACGAATAAATATTTAAAAAACAAACCCTATTTTACTGCCATTTATAAAACAAAAGGAAAAGATCGTATTAATCTGGATATGGAAACAATAATGGTAGTTCCGTTTAACTAGTAAACCCCATAAAAACCCTGAATAGCTCAACCATCCAGGGTTTCACCACCTAACAACTAATCTTAACTACAATCTTTCAACCAAGAAATAGTAAGCCATTTCTTGCTCACCTTTATCATTGGTAAATGTTCCGTAAAAATTCATTTTACCTGCCACTAATTCAATTTCTACCTCAGCAGCTTTATTATCTTTTGTAAAAGTACATTTGTACTCTTTTCCATCAACAACTATCATTGGATTCTTTAATTTCAATGACTTTCCTTTCTCTATCATTTCTGTATGACTAGTTGCTTTTACACCATCAATCTCTGCATCCATTTCTAAATTACTCTCTTCAGGATATCTTGAAATCGAAAATTTATACTTTCCTGCTTTCACAACCTCTGTAAAAAATTCGCCTTTGTTAAAAGCATTTCCTTTGCGAATATAATTCTGATTCCAGGGAATATTTTGGTCACTATGCATATCATGACAAGTTAAATGTATTGGGTTTTCATGATCAGATCCAATTTTCATTAAGGAAAATTCAAAATCTTTCTCGGTACTCAACCACCATTTATCGTAAAATGCATTCATTTCTGTAACAACATCAGGATAAGCATTAGCAACATTAACTTTCTGTCCCGGATCATCATTAATATCATACAATTCAACTCCATCTATTAAACGCCAGCGAGTCGTCATCACACAAGAATTTCTTCCTTTCTTAGGCCATTTAATTCGTTGAGTATCTGTCACCAACATCCGTTTATCAAAATCAGTTTTAGTTGATTCATTTAAAATCAAACTTTTAATCGACTGTCCATCCATTTCCGATTGAAAAGTATGTTTCAATCCACATAAATCAACCAAAGTAGGAAGTAAATCGACATGAGCAGTTAAAGAATTGATATCTCTACCTTCTTTAGGAATGGAATTGGGCCAACTAATAAAGAATGGCACTCTATGTCCACCATCGTAATGGCTACCTTTGGTACCTCTCATGCCTGCATTGTAACCATAAGTTTTATTGGCTTTTTTATCGTAAGCAAGTCCTGCTGATGTTCCATTATCAGTCATAAAAATCAAAATTGTATTTTCCGACAGGCCTTTTTCCTTTAAATACTCTCTTAATTCACCAACACGCTCATCGATATTGCTAATCATACCATAAAACCTTTTCTGATGTGGCTTAAGATCTGCATTTTCGTACATTTTATAATATTGCTCTGGTACATTATAGGGTCCGTGTGGGGCATTTAATGAAAGATACAACAAGAATGGTTTATCCTGATTTGCATCAACAAACTTTTTCGCTTCCTTAAACCAAACATCAGTACAAAACCCCTCTACTTTCTCTGGTTTTCCATTTCTAAAATAGGTATCATCGAAATAATCATTATTCCAGTAATCAGGAGTTTGTCCAACGCCACCACCGCCATTGTAAAAGGCTGTTTGAAAACCTCTATCTTGCGGACGAAAAGGATACATATCGCCCAAATGCCATTTTCCCAACATAGCGGTTGTATATCCGTTTTCAGAAAATACATCAGCCACTGTTGTTTCTTTTTCATTCAGCAAAGAACATCCACCAATGGTATGCCAGGTTCCATTGCGGTTAGAATTACGACCAGTCATCAATCCAGCACGTGTAGGTGTACATGTAGTTCCGGTATGAAAATTGGTTAAACGAACACTTTCCGAATGCAATTTATCAATGTTCGGAGTTTTTATAATTGGGTTTCCGTGACAAGCTAAATCGCCATATCCCTGATCATCGGTTACAATTAAAATTACATTTGGCTTTTCAATCTTTTTTTTCGATTGACATCCAAAAAAAGTAATTGCCACAAAAAAAACGCTTAATAAAGTTCTTACCTTCATTATTCTGAAATTTATTTTGTTTATTATCAATTCTTACAAAATGGTTTCCACCATTTTAGATTCTGATTTCGATGTATATTTTGCCTGAATAGAATACAAGGATCTAATTAATTTTTCTTTTTTAATTTCAAAACTACTATTCCCATATCCTGCATAAACACTTAAATTTTCTTTATGCATTACATTTCCTTTTTTATCCAGTAACAAAAATTCAATTTTCCTGTCTCGATTTGCTTTATAAGTAAAATCAATAGCTAACGAAGTTCCCTTATTACAAGCTATAATTTCTATATTTTCATTAAAAATTGATTCTTTATAAGTCAACTTCACTTTTTCATCCACCTTTACCAATTCATAAGATCGAACCCAATCATAAAAGGCAGTATTAATTTCATCATTCAGCAAATCTTCTTTTGACGGTGCAGGTTGCCAATCGTAAGTTTCGGTCACCATATTAATCTTCATCGGTCTGTCAAATGGTTGGTCTGAAATATCAGTGCGAACCATCACTGTGTCATGAAGCACATTATCGGCATAAAACAACACTTCTTTAGCATTTTTCCACCATGCTCCGTAAGTGTGAAATTCTTCCGACACTTCCGAATTTAATATCGCACCAGTTCCTCTCGACATAAACGTTTCTCTTTTATCACCTGGCTTCACATACCTAAAATGAGTATTGGAATTCATGCCATTGCGAAATTTTTTATGAACTGTTCCTCCTCCTACACATTCCTGAATATCCAATTCCTGGCTATAAGAATCTCTGGAATCCTCTGTTTCTAGGTAAGGCACTTTTGCATTCGACATCCAAAAAGTGGTCGACATGGCAATCTTCGAAGCCTTAGCTCGACACTCGTAATAACCATAGTATGCATCGTTTGATTTTGAGCATACCGCTCCTCCGTAAATGGTAAAGTCTTTAACTGGCTTATCCAAAACACCACTTTTAATCTCTAAATTTCCATTTTTTACTGATATTGCTTCCGGAATAAACATAGCAGGAGCTCTTCCTTTCCAACCATTAAACGTATCGTACCATTTTTTTGAATCTAATTTGTTCCCATTAAATTCATCAGAAAAAGTTCCGTTCAATACCCAACGATATCCTTTCGGAGGAATTGGAGGGTCAGCAAAAATAGTTGTTGTTAAAAACACAAAAAGAAATAGTAGTAGGTATTTTTGATTCATAGCGCAAAAAATGTGTTGATATATAGATAACAATATTACAATCTCTGCCCTGTAAATAAGAAATAAATAATGTTTATATACGGGGGCATTTAAATATACATCCTCATCTTAATTCACAAATACCCCCTAAAATATAAATGAAACCATCTGCATGTTCACAAAAGTTCAACCTATTTTTACTGATATTATCAGTAATCGAATTATTTAGGAATAAATCAAACTAGTATAGCTACATGAAAAAATTACTACTGGCACTTTTTTGCTTTGCATTTATGCATTCTCAGGCCCAACAAATAAAAGACGATTGGGAAAACGAAGCCGTTTTTGGCATTAATAAAATGCAAGGGCGAGCTACTTCTTACTCTTACAAAAATACAAGCGATGCATTAACGGGCGACAGAACAAAGTCAGCAATGCAATTGCTAAACGGAATGTGGAAATTCCAATATTCTAATAGTGTTGATAATCGTCCTACTGATTTCTATAAAGCTGAATTTAATGCGACCAGTTGGAATGAAATAGAAGTTCCATCAAATTGGGAATTGAAAGGATATGGCCAACCTATTTATGTAAATTCTAATTTTGAACGCAATTTTAAGCCTCCTCACTATCCATGGGAAAATGAAATTGGCTCGTACCTTACTCACTTTGATTGGAATCCCAATTGGAAAGATCAGCAAGTTATTTTGCACTTTGGTGGAGTAACTTCTGCATTTTACGTTTGGGTTAATGGTAAAAAAGTAGGTTATAGCGAAGATAGTTGCCTACCTGCCGAATTTGATATTACAAACTATCTAAAGGAAGGCAAAAACTCTCTTGCTGTTGAAGTTTACAGGTGGTCTACAGGTAGTTTTCTTGAAGATCAGGACCATTGGCGATTGAGTGGAATTCACAGAGAAGTAATGATTCTTAGCCAACCCAAAGTGGCAATCAATGACTTTTTTGTTCGCACAAAATTCGATTCGAATTTAGAAAATGCCTTACTACAAATAAGACCAAGACTAACAGCAATCGACAATGCGAAATATCAAGATCTTAATCTTGAAGCTACATTATTTGATGCCAATGGTAAAAAAGTAATGAAGCCCATTTCTATTAAGGCATCAAAAATAATTGATGAATACTATCCACAACGCGATAATGTATATTTCGGATTATTAGAACAAAATATTGAAAACCCACAAAAGTGGTCTGCCGAAAATCCATACTTGTACACGCTGGTTTTAAATTTAAAAGATCAAAATGGCAAAGAACTGGACACACGTTCACAAAAAATTGGTTTTAGAGATGTTAAAATTGCCGGTAATGTATTTTTACTAAATGGCAAAAAAGTGAAGCTCTACGGAGTCAACCGTCACGATCATGATCAAACAGGAGGAAAAGTAATTTCTCGTGAGGCAATGGAGAAAGATGTTCAACTATTAAAGCAATACAATTTTAATGCTGTTCGTACATCACATTATCCTAACGATCCTTATTTTTACGAATTGTGCGATAAGTATGGTATTTACGTGATGGATGAAGCCAATTTGGAAACTCATTCAACAAGAGGTTTACTATCCAATCAGCCAACTTGGGCTGGTGCTTATGTCGATCGTGCTATTAGAATGGTAGAACGTGACAAAAATCACGCAAGTATTATTTCCTGGTCATTAGGAAATGAATCGGGTAGCGGACCAAACCATGCTGCAATGGCAGCCTGGATAAAAGACTATGATCCTACTCGCTTTGTTCATTATGAAGGTGCACAAGGTGATCCAAATCATAAAATGTACAAAAAAGTATTCTCGCAAGAATGGCGCAAATATGACAACGTACACAGTGCCAATCCAACCGATCCTGCTTATGTAGATGTAATCAGTAGAATGTATCCAACTCTTGAGGTACTGGAAAATATGGCAAATAACCCCTATCTCAAACGACCTATTATGCCTTGCGAATACGCTCATGCAATGGGAAATTCTCTTGGAAACATGACAGAATACTGGGATTTGATACATAAATACGACAACCTGATGGGTGCCTTTATTTGGGATTGGATTGATCAGGGAATTTTACAACAAGATGAAAACGGCAAAGAATACTATGCTGTAGGTGGAGATTTTGGCGACAAAATAAACGCAGGAAACTTCTGTTTGAATGGTATTATCGCATCAGATCGTACTCCAAAACCTGAAATAGAAGAGTGCAAGTATGTTTATCAGCCGGTTACTTTTAAAGCTGTAGACTTAAAATCAGGTTTGATTCGAATTCAAAATCGTTACTGGTTTACGAATACCTCAGCTAATAAATTTAAATGGGAACTTTGGCAAGATGGAAAGAAAATTCAAGAGGTAGATTTACCGCAATTAATTATTAATCCAGGTGAATCAAAAGAAGTTAAAATTCCATTTAAATCACCAAAACTTGTAGCTGGTGCAGAGTACTGGTTGCGCGTTAGTATGAAAAGTACCAAAGCAACTCTTTGGGCAGCTAAGGGCTTTGAGATTGCCAAACAGCAATTCAAATTACCAATTGGAATTGATAAGAAAGAAATTTTAAAAAGAAATCTTCCTGATATATCAGAAAAAAGAGAAAACGGTATGTTGATTCTTTCCAATAAAAATTTCACTTTAAAGATGTCTGAAAAGGATGGATATATTCAACAGTTGACATCAAAAGGAAACACCCTTATTGATGGTACTCTAGTACCAAACTTTTGGAGACCAAAAACAGATAATGACGAACGTGGATGGAAACCGGAAAAACAATCTGGCTTTTGGAAAACAGCGAGTCAGAATCTTAAATTAAAATCGCTTGATGTACTTAAAGGTAAAAATGGAGAAGTTAAAATTACTGCTACTTCGGAAATTGAAGACAAACTAATTTTAGAATTGAATTATACAGTTACTGGCGATGGTTCTGTTAAAGTAGATTACAGCCTAAATGCGGATAAATCTCTTCCGAAACTGTTACGAGTTGGACTAAGTACAAAAGTGCCTGTAAACTTCTCTAAAATGAGCTATTATGGGAAAGGACCTTGGGAAAACTACAGCGACCGTTCCGAAGCTGCGGAAGTAAATGTTTATAAAGGAAATGTTAGTGATTTCGTATTTGAGTATGCTCAACCACAAGAATGCAGTAACAGAACAGCTGTAAGATGGTTGCAACTTCAAAATAAGAAAGGAACTGGTCTAAGATTCGAAGGAGCACAAGCTTTAAGTACCTCCGTTTGGCCTTGGACTGCTGAATCCTTAGTACAAGCAAGACACACAAATGAATTGAAAAAGGAGAATTTCTACACCCTTAATGTTGATTTAATTCAAACAGGTGTTGGTGGCTGTAATACTTGGTCGGAAAAAGCTGAACCAATTGAGAAATACCGTATCTATCCAGGAAAATATCAGTATTCGTTTACCATAGTACCACTGCAATAGTTTATCGTTTTTTAGTTTGATAAGGGGAATTCCGGATGGAATTCCCTTTTCTTTAATCCGAATCAATTTCATTAGTTATGGGATAATACTCTTTCCACATTACCACAGTCAGGCCTCTACATTACATAAAGTTTAAGCCTACACACTTATTATACTCAAATATGCCGTACGATCTTCCATGTACAGGCTCATTCTTTACACTTTTACCTTAGAATCAGAGGATCTAGGCTTTGTTCCTAAAATGCATTGCACTTACTAACCAAACTTGCAGATGACAGGTAGGAACTCGTACAATTCACATATCAATCCGATACAAAAAAAGAGGATTGCCTAGGCAATCCTCTTTGTAAATATATTTTAGAACTTATTAGTTATAAACTTCTTTTTCTATCAATATACCACTCACAGAACTTTCACTTGTAGTTTCATCCGAATTAGTTTTTACGGTTTTAAGAGTTACTGTATCAGCATCTTTCGCACCAGTCAATTCGTAAGCATAACTTACAATAGAACTTGTTTCATTTCCTTCATCATCGGTTTCAATAACTGTTTCCTTACAAGAAAAAGTTACCATATAATTCAATTCATCAGAAGTATCGGAAAAACCAGTAGTAGTAAATGAACTAATTTTTCCTTTATTTGTCCAAACGGTAAATAAATTTTGTTCACGATAAATGTTCATCTCAAACATGTTATTATTGCCCGTTTCGCTAATATTATAAACTGGAACCAGATCAATATCCGGCACATCGTATTCATCAGGTTCGCAAGAAAAAGCGATAAGTGCCACGAAGAACACTCCTAATATTTTAAAAATATTTTTCATAGTGATTTTCTATTTTTTATAAGCGGCTCTGCGTTAACAGAGCCAGATGATTTTATAATCAATTACACTTACGGTCTAACTTCCTGTTCGTACAACCAGAAATCATCAAAGTAAATTTCAGACTCAACATAGGATAGAACATTAATCGAAATATTCTTAGCAGATGCTTTAGTGAAAGTATAAACCTTACTTGCTTGCGTCCACTCACCATTAGCTGGATTATAATTAGACCAAGCTCCCCATAATCTAGTATAAGCTCCATTATCGTAATAGAATAATCTAGGCTCGTAACCACCTTTTAGCTTGCTAATAGTTTTATATTTAAACTTATAAACATATTTTTTACCAGGAACCAGGTTAAAACTACCTGTATTCATTACAGAACTTCTAAGTCCGTCAGCATATTCATCAGCAGTTACAAGCATATGATAACAATAGTTACCCTCTGCAGGATCAGTAGTAGAATATTCAGAAAGAGCAACATCCTGATCTGGCTTCTCAGTTCCAACAATCCAACCAGAACCACCATCTTCGAATCCACCATTTGGAATCAGGTTAAGAATATACATTTTAACTGGTAAAGTAGTAAAATCTTCTAATGTTCTATCATCAACTGATTTTATATCACCTCCTGCATAAGTAACCGTAACAACATCTTCATTATAAATAGGCTCAGCCAATTTTAAATCGATAATATTCCCCTGATTTGCATTAACCATGGCACTTGCTACAGCAATATCCTGATCGAACCCACTTTTTGAGTTGCTTACATGTACAGTAAAAAATCCTTCTTTTTCTGCAAACTTTTTCAACTCTCCGGTAACACTAATCTGCAGTGTTTCATCTTTCTGCTCCTTAATTGTACCTGTAACTTCAAATGGTAAGGTCGATTTAATAACCTTAATCTTAAGAGGTATATATTTCATTTTATTTGCACCTGGTATATTTTCACCACTTCTTGAAGAAGTATGTTTCGCATAGAATGTTCCCAAACGATAGTAATTAATCATAGCAACAGAATCGCTGCTTGAAGATGGTGATCCGCCATTTAATGCCCAAGCCGAAGTATTTGGACGACCAAGTTCTGACAAATCAACAAATTTTAATACTTCCCCAGACATAATTTCATATTCTGGCCACGATGCTGTATCTGCTAATACTGATTGCTGATCTGAAGCAACACTAGCAATTTCAACATCCTTATGATATACTTTAAAAGCAGATTGAATGGTGTCAAATACATCAACCATAAAAGTAGTATCAATAACCCAAACATCACCCTGTTTTACAGCTGCAAGTGTATCTGTTCCAATAAACTCAACATATTTCGAAAAAGTATTTTTTAAACGAATACCTTGTAAGCCAGGTTTGGTAAATAGAACACTTACAGTTTCATCTAAAGATGTGTTGCCAGCGTTTTCATCAATAAAAGGATAATAAGTTGAATCCTGACGAGTTATAATTCCAGTAAGAAATTTACATCCACTGGTATCGGCAAACGACCAGGAATGCTCAACGGCCCCCTGCGATAAATCCGAAAACGACATGTAATCTTCTATATTCAATTGCTTTGCTGTACGGAATCCACTTGTGTACCAATCCACATCAGCTAAATCATTTAATGCTTCGTAATCATCATCACACGCAAAAAACAATGCGAGCAGAGAGAATACAAATAAATATTTTATATTTTTCATGATCTCTTCCTTTTTTTAGTTAACCATTGAGTTGGCAGTTGTTTCACTAGTAGGAATCGGGAAATATGAATGTCTCGATTCGTCAAAATTCAGACTTGCTCCTGCAAATTCTGAGAAGTCCTGATCATTTGGACTTGGCACAGGTTTTGCGCCTTCTCTAAGTATAGATTGCCATTTGGTATCAGATTTACCTAAACGCTCACTATAATATACATAGTTTTCAGCCCAGTATTTTCTATTAGCCAAATCATTGAATCTTTCCTTAGCAATTCCCCATCTTCTCATGTCAATAACACGAATTGCATTTCCTTCACCCGACAATTCCAATGGACGTTCTTTATACATTAAGTGATCCATTAATGAAGCTGCTGTATAAACTTCTTCATCATGCTGGGAAGTTGAATATTCACTTGCTGCGCTTGCTCCCAACAACTGTAAAGCTGAACGGTAACGAACCTTATTCACATACTTTAAAGCTTCAGTAACACCTGCATCATCTGTACCTCCTTTAATTAATGCTTCAGCATACATCAAATAAACATCAGCTAAACGAATCAATCTAAAATTAATACCAGATCTTTCTAAATAATCTTTTTCAGTATTTCCAGATTTATCTTCCCAATGCGTCATTTTTCTCCAATAAGCTGTTTCTCCATTCTTAAAAACAGTTGCATCTCCTGTAATATAAGCATCATAATAAGTCATATCGATATCATCTACCAATGCTACTGAATAAGAAGTTCTTAGAGAAAAAGTGCGTAAGCGTTGAGTACCATCCTCTTCTGTAATCATGTTACGAGGATCGGTTTCATCCATAGGATCTTTTCTATACTCAATAATCAACCAGTTACTTGGATAGTTTGTTCTCCAACCTCCAACTGGGCTATAAGCCATATTGTATGTGTTACATGTTCCCTGAGCAGACCATTGACTTTCTTCAAGCTTTAAACCTTCATTATACGAAACTTCAAGAATAGACTCCTGATTGAACTCCGCACTCATTGTAAAGTTATCACCTACATTGTCCATCAATCGGTATACTCCACTATCTATAATACCTTTAAAATATTCGGCAGCTTTTGCATAATCTTTTTCGAACAAATAACTCTTACCCAATATAGCTGCTGCTGCACCAGAAGTTACACGACCAACATCGTTTGATGCACTTGGAATTCCACTTTCAAATTCAGTCCACGATTCAGGTAAATTACTCAAAGCATACTCTAAATCGGCTCTAAAAAATGTTAGAATTTCTGTCGCAGGAGCTAATGGCTGGTTAAAATCCTCCTGACTTTCAGGTACAAAATCATAAAGAATTACGCTACCGTTATTATATGAGTTATACAGGTAGAAATAGAAAAGACCTCGGAAAAAACGAGCTTCTCCCATTAATGAGCTCCACTGTTCTTTCTTGTCTTCTGTATCCATATCAGCTTCAATTCCATTTAACCCGGTTATAACCTGATTGGCACGAAATATACCTTTGTATAAGCTTTCCCACTTTTTATTTACTCCCGAAGTAGAAGAAGTAAAAGTCTGGTTGTAAAAATCGTTAGGATTTGGAGGAGTTGGACGTCCCCATCCTGGATAAGTTAAATCACTTCTGTTATTTTCATCACTTAAACCAACAACTCCCGGATCTCTAAATTGATTGTAAACTGCAACCAGGCCACTTTCACAATCCTTTAAGTTTTTCCAATAGCTATCTGTCGACATTTCATTTGGATTCACTTCCGTAAGAAAATCCTCACAACTACTAAAGGATAATACAATTAAAGCAGTTGCTATGTATGTTAATATATTTATTTTCATTTTATCAACTTTTTAAAATTAAAAATCAAGCTGAATACCTGCTCTGTATTGCGAACTAATTGGATAACTTCCTTTATCTAAACCTCTGGTGGCTAGACCATCGTTACCAACCTCAGGATCGTATCCAGTATATTTGGTAAATGTTAATGGATTATCTGCAGCTACATAAACTCTTAGTCTGTTAATACCACTTTTCGAAATTAAATTCTTCGGTATAGTGTAGCCTAAAGTAACATTTCTCAAACGTGCAAATGATCCATCTTCAATCCACTGATCAGACCATCCTCTGTAATTCATGTGTCCGCTACCACGGTTAGCTGGAATTACACCATAAGGATTCTTCTCAGTCCACTGATATAATAAATCCTGATGAGTTCCTGTCGTAAAAGCATATAGTCGAGATCCATTAATAACTTCCTGACCAACTGCTGCAAACCACTGCATAGAGAAATCGAATCCTTTATAATCACAACTAAAGTTTAAACCAACTTCAAATTCCGGAGTACCACTACCTTGATAAACTCTATCGGCATCATCAATAGTATTATTTCCATCCTGATCAACATAAATTAAATCACCCATTTTTGCACCAGAATCAATTTTCTGATAAGCAGCTAATTTATCTTCCGTATTGATAATACCATCGGTTTCCATCATCATGTAAGCTCCAGCTTCGTAACCTTCAGCTACATAAGTCATAAAATCGCTGTTATTACTAACAGTTATAGCTTTACCATTAGCAAATGCTGATATTTTATTAGCACCACTCATTTTTGTTACTTCATTCACATTTTTTGAGTAGGTAGCACTAACATTCCAGCTAAATTTACCATGCTTACGATAACTTGCGGCGAATTCAACACCTCGGTTATTCATATCCCCAACATTCAAAATAATATTCTGATTTTGACCCGCTCCAGCTGATGTAGGGATTAATAAAGGAAATAATAAATCTTCTTTATTCGTATCATAGTAATCTGCTGTAATGCTCAGTTTATTATCAAATAAACCCAGGTCAACTCCAATATTTTTCTGAATAGAAGTCTCCCACTGGATGTCGGCATTTGCAAATCCCGTTTGAATTCCACCTAAAGCCAAATAAGGATTCCCCTCATCACCAAAAGGATAATCGTAACCAGAACTAATTGTTGGAGAATTGCTATAGTCAAGGAAACTTTGATTACCTGTAGTACCGTAACTTGCTCTAAGTTTAAACGAATTAACCGGAGAATTTAAATTCTTCCAGAAATTTTCATCGGCAACGTTCCATCCAATAGATGCAGATGGGAAAGTTCCCCAACGATTATCTTCACTAAATCTTGAAGAACCATCACGACGCACACTTGCACTAAGCATGTAGCGACCTTTATAATCGTATTGAACACGACCTAATAAACCGACTAAAGTATTTGTTCTATCCTGATTGTATCCTGTTCCAATTCCCACTGCAGGTTCTGCTGTAGTTTGTCCAAGATTTGCTACATCATTACTTGTGACATCTTTACCTTCGGCCCAAAAACTTGTGTAAGTATATTTTTCAGAAGATGCAATTGCCAAAAGTTTAATTTTATGATCGCCAAACTTTTTAGTATAATTCAAACCACCTTCAACAGTAAAGTTGGTTCTTCTATCGCTTGTATTTCGAATTTTTGATCTGGTATTACTATTAGTAACCAACTCGCCTTCTTCATCATACACCAAAAACAACGGATTAATTTTAACTCGTGTATTATTTCCGTAAAGAACCCCAACAGAGGATGTAAAATTCAAGTCTTTTGTAATTTCATAACTCAAATTAATATTACCATTAAATTGTTCTCCGTTACGAACATCAGTCTGCTTTAATTTAGCCATTACATTACCCAATTGCGCTCTATCATTATCCTGCCCACCTTCTGAAAAGGTGTCAGCATCTGGATCCAATGGAGTTTGGTAAGGCTTATACTTGTATGCTTCGTATAACAAGTTATAACTTGCATAAGACTGCTCTTCAACTCTAAAACCTAAACCAGTTTTAATACTCCATTTTCCTTTTTTAAAGGAAGTATTTGCTCGCACATTAAAACGTTCGTAGTCAGTGTTAATCAGAGTACCTTCCTGATCAAAATAAGATGCAACAACATTATAAGTTAAATCTTTTTTACCACCTGAAATATTTAAACTATAATTTTGAATCCTAGCATTGTCATTCTCAATTGTTTCTACTAAATCAGTATCGTGAGTAAATCCATCAGTAGAATTTTCTAGAGATGTCCATACGTTATCAGAGTTTCTTGTAGGATCTTTAAGTGTTTGCTGTAGAAAAAATGCATATAAGTAGTCTTCTCGATTCAACAATTCAATACCTGATGTAATTTTTTGAATTCCGTAGTAACCGTTGGCCGAAACTTTCATTTCACCCGCTTTTCCCGATTTTGTTGTAATTAAAATTACACCAGCAGCACCACGAGTACCATAAATAGCACAAGAAGCAGCATCTTTCAAAATATCTACTGTAGCTATTTCACTCGCACTTAAACGAGGATCACCATCCTGAGGAATACCATCAACTACAAATAATGGTGAATTTAGTCCGTTAATAGAACTAATACCACGAATTTGGATGTTTGAAGCAGCTCCTGGAGCACCCGAACTAGCCTGTACACTTACTCCTGCAACAGTTCCTTGAAGAGCACTACCTAAATCGGAAGTAGAAATTTTTTCTAATTGCTCAGCCTTAACCTGTACAACAGCACCAGTAACTTCTTTTTTCTTTTGTGTACCATAACCAATAGCAACAACCTCATTAATATTAAACGATTGAGGATTCATTTTCACATCAATAACATTACCTGAAATGGTCTTTTCAGACGTTTCCATACCCATAAATTGAAAGATAAGTACTTCGCCTTTATTTGCGTTAATACTATACTCTCCATCAATGTTAGTTATTGTACCAATAGTTGTGCCTTTAACAACAACACTTACTCCAGGTATTCCCATATTATCTTCGGTGGAAATAACTTTACCCCGGACTTGAATTTCTTGACCATACATATTAAAGGTCAACATCAACAAGAGGGATAAAATTATGCCTCTCGCCTTCCATGAACTTCTGTACCTTATGTCCTTCATAAAATTTAAAAATAGATTAGTTTTTACAATTTATTTCCTGCTTAATACACTTTCTGAAACAAATGTACTTTTCCTCAATGCAATCGTTAGAAAAAATTGGTTTCAATAGAAGGGGGATATTTGTTAAAAAATGTAAAAAAGACTAAAAATCGGGGAATTCACAAAAAACACAAACAAATCACCAGTTCCATAACTCACTCACAAACAACATATTACACTGTGCTTAGTCTATATACCCCTCATAATTAAACCTATTCCTCCTATTTGTTTTTTTTGCATTAGGTAAAACTAAAAACACTCATAAAATACTTAAAACTCGTATAATTAACATTAAATAGATACAATAAAATTGTAAATAAGAACTAAATGTAACAAAAAAGAGGTGCTTTAAAGCACCTCTTTTTTGTTACATTTAGTTATCTAGATCACAACATGTTAATTCATTTTTATTTCGAATGCACATGCATAATTAGCATCTTCATTTATATCTGTCTTAATTTTAAGTCCAGATTCTCCAACTTGCCATTCACAGTCTTTATCCATTCCCAGCATTTTTACAGATTTAATTTCTCCTTTATAAAGATCGCTTCCTTTGGCGAATGATTTAACCAGGTATTCACCATTTTTAGCAATATCCATAGCAATTACATATATTTTGCCATCCTTTTGTGTAAATCTGAAATCATTGGCTGTAAGATTCTTATTCTTGCCTTCGGTATGATGTCCAGTTTTTACTTCGGTAGGTCCCTCTCCAAAAATTGTCCAAGGACGAGTACCATAAATAGCATCGCCATTAACACTTAGCCAGCTACCCATTTCCAGTAAAATATCTGCCTGATCCTGAGGAATTGTACCATCAGCTTTTGGTCCTACATTAAGAAGCATATTACCATTTTTACTTACGATATCAATTAAATCATCAATTAAGGTGTTAGCATCTTTAGAATTCCAATCGACTGTATAACACCAGCTATTGGTTCCAATAGAAGTATCGGTTTGCCATGGAAATTTTCTAATGTCTGCTAATTTTCCACGCTCAATATCCAATACATTTGATCCTTCAGGAAAAGTTTTATGTTTGAAATTCTTTGTTTGCAATACCACATCTTTTTGCCAGTCAATACCTTTATTGTAATAATAAGCAGCCAGTTGTTTGTGATACGGAACAAATTCGTCATGATCCAAAACAAAATCGAACCAAAGAATATCGGGTTGATAATTATCAATAATATCTTTTGTCCTATTCCACCACATTTGCAGGAATTCTTTATCTGCGGGAGCATAATGATCATGCGCACGAGAGTATAAATCTGCATATTGAGGATCTGCTGTATCAAATCCTTTTTTATGAGTATAATAATTCCAATTAAAAGCATAATGCGATGAAGCTCCAAAATACAAGCCTGCATCTTTAGCTGCTTTCGACATTTCGCCTAAAATATCGCGTTTAGGTCCCATATTAACTGAATTCCAACGTGTATAATTGGATTTATACATGGCAAATCCATCGTGATGTTCAGCCACTGGTACAACATATTTAGCTCCTGCTTTTTTAAATAAATTTACCCAATTTACTGCATTAAATTTTTCAGCTTTAAACATTGGAATAAAATCCTTGTAACCAAACTCTCCAAGATTTCCATAAGTTTCTACATGATGAGTATAAAACTCACTAGCTTCTTTTTTAGTTACTTTTCCATCAGGATTCCATTGTACCGAATCCATATACATCCAGCGAGGATACCATTCCGATCCCCAGGCAGGAACGCTATACGGTCCCCAATGTATAAAAATACCTAATTTTGCATCCTGAAACCATGCTGGTGTTTGATATTTAGACAAAGAATTCCAATCCTCTTCAAATGGCCCTGTGTTTACCATGCTCGTTTTCGTAGTATTCGTGCAGGAAACAAAAAAAGCCACAACCAATAACATACTAATTATAAGTCTCTTCATTTGTTTAATTTTTTCCTAATTGTTTTATCAAACACATTAGCAAGTTTAATACACACTTACATCTTGTTTAATAGTTCTTTATTAATTTGAAAATAAGCCGAACCAGATAACATACTTAAGCAGAAAATACATTTCCGGCACAGCTTGCTTTAAAATTTAAAAAGTGTATAAATTCTTCAGCAAAACTAATGTATCGGTTATATAAACTCAGATATAAATTATTGAGATAATAAGGGGGTATTTCTTTTTCTAAAAGCTAAAGCTTATATCGAGGGTAATTTTAAAATATAAAAGAGGGATATTTTTACAATGATAAAAGGAGAGAAGTTAATATACCGTTCTCTCCTTTTTCTTACTGTCATACTTTTTAATCTTTATTTTCTTGGCTCTGTTGCTCTCTGTGCTGTCGAATATATTCCGATGGTGTTGTATCAAATTGCTTTCTAAAACACTCTCTAAAATATTTCATATCATTAAAACCAACCTCGTAAACTACATCGGTAACAGATAAACGATCGAGTTTAAATAACTGAGCTGCTCTTTTTAACCTAATAGTACGAATAAACACATTAGCTGTTTGTCCTAAAAGAGCCTTTAATTTTTTATTTAGTATCGATTGACTTATTCCTACCTCGCGACCTAACTGTACGACTGTAAATTCAGGATTACTAATATTCTCTTCAACAACCTTTAATAGTCTTTCCAGTAATTTTTCATCAATAGATGTAAAAGTAATTTCTTTAGGTTCTACTTCTACTTTCCTATTAAATTCGCGTTTTACGGTTTTTCTTGCCTCCAAAATAGTGTTAATTTGAGCAATTAAAACGTCAATATTAAAAGGTTTTGAAAGATATGCCATTGCTCCTTCGGTTAATCCTGTTAATTTATCTTCGTTGGTTGTTTTGGCGGTAAGCACCACAATCGGAATATGACAGATGGCTTGATCATTTTTAATCATATTACACATTTCAAAACCATCCATTACTGGCATCATTACATCTGATATGATTACATCCGGATTATATTTTTTACAAAGCTCTAATCCCTCTTTACCATTAAAACCCTGTATGCAATTAAATTTATCCTCCAAATTACTTTTAATTAGAGATTGTACATCGTAATTATCTTCTACTATTAAAACAAGAGGTTTATCATTATTAAATTTAAGTTCCCGATTAATATCAGACATTGGTTTTTCGTGCTGATAATCTTTAACAATTGTTTGTGTATTAACAGACGATTCATGAACCTGAGTCGAAAAATCTTCTTTTTTAAAATGCAATTTACCTTTAGGCAGATGTATTGAAAATACTGTTGCGATACTAGGATTACTTTCTACAGAAATTTTTCCATGATGCAGGTTTACCAAATTTTTAGCAAAAGCAAGCCCTATTCCTGTACCCGAAACTTTAGACAATTTATGACTTCCTGTTTGATAAAACCTATCAAACAAATAAGGAAGCTTATCTTTACTAATTCCGGGACCATTATCTTTAACTTCTATTTTAACCCATTCTTTTCCATCAACTTCCTCCTCACCAACAACGATCGCAACCTGACCTCCTTGTGGAGTAAATTTAAATGCATTCGACAATAAATTAAATAATACCTTTTCAATTTTATCAAAATCGAACCACAACTCAATCGAAGGATAAGTATTAATAAGTTCGAATCTTATATTTTTTGATTGTGCTATTTCATTAAAAGCATCGAACACCTGTTTTACCAAATCGATTACATTACCTCTGGTAACTGCCAATGGCATTTTCCCTCTCTCGAGTTTCCTAAACTCCATTAGCTGAGTAATTAATCTATTCAGCATTCTAACATTCTTAATCATTAAAGAATAGTTTTTCTGCCTATACTCTTCGTCAACACGATCTTTCTTTGATATCAGTTTTTCCAGAGGACTTTGAATAAGTGTTAATGGAGTTCTGAATTCGTGAGAGATATTGGTAAAAAACTGTAATTTCATTTGTACCAATTCCTCTATTTTCTCTTGTTCAAAATGCTCCATCATTAGCTCATTTTTCTTGGTAACGGCAATCACCGAATATCTTCTAAAAAAGACAAGAAGCACAACAAATACAACAATATAGATAAAGAATGCGTAAATGGTTCGCCAAAAGGGTGGAACGATTTCTATATGTAGAACAGAAGGTTGGGTTGTCCATACTCCATCATTATTAGTAGCCAACACTTTCAATTTATAATCACCTGGCGGAATATTTGTATAATTGGCTCTGGGTTCTACACTATTAACCATATTCCATTCGGTATCGAAACCTTCCAGCAAATACTTGTAGTTAATTTTATCGGGAGCTACAAAATGTAATGCTGTGAATCCCACTGTAAAACTATTTTGTGAATATTTTAATGATATTGTATCGGTAGAAGGCATTTCGTTTGACAAAATAACATTTCGTTTGTATTCTTTACCGGTTAAAATTTTCTCGTTTAATACAAACAACTCATTAAATTCCACTTGCGATCCGTAAGGATTATCCTCAATTTCGCGAGGGTTAAAAATATTAAACCCATTAACTCCTCCGAATATCATTTCTCCATTTTCTTTGGTATAGGAGGCACATTCACTAAATTCATAATCCTGTAATCCATCCGAAACATTATAATTTCTGATTTCCTCTGAATCGGTATTAAAACTCGTTAATCCTTTATTGGTAGAGATCCATAAATTTCCGGAAGCATCTTCCTCAATCCCTTTAATTACATCGTTAGGTAATCCTTGCTTAGAAGAGTAACGCTTAAATTTAAAATCATTACCATAATACTCTTGCAGCAAACATAATCCTCCGCCCATGGTCCCAACCCAAACTCTTTGCTTACTGTCGAGGTACATATCCAACACGTAATTATGTGCCAAAGAAGTAGGATCACCAACTGTTCTTGTAGCTTTTAAAAAAAAAGGATTTGAAGCTGATTTTTCGTTAAAAGGCAACATACATAAACCATGATCGGTACCCACAAAAATATTTCCACTGGCATCTTCCAGCACGCTTCGTACTACATTAGATGCAATGGATCCCTTGCCTTCAGCAGTATAATGATTTTTAACAATCAACTTATTTGTTTTGTGATCATAAGCAACCCTGTAAAGTCCGGCCCCATAGGTCCCAAGCCAAATATTACCTGCTCTATCAACTGCCGATGCAAAAACAGGATTCTGAACTAAATCGGGATAATACTCAACTGAAATGTCATTTTCTCCTTTAAGTGTAGCGATACCAACTCTATTTGGGTATCCGACTCCCATTAACACTTTATTATGTACTTCTCCGGGAATAGAATCATAGCAGTAAACATAGTTTTGCCCCAAATTCTTATTATCCACATTTATATTAAGAAAACCACTTTTAAAGTCCTTCTTGTTTTTAACAGATAAAAATGAAATACCTCCACCTTCGGTTCCTATCCATAAATTACCTGCCTTATCTTCATAAACCGCTCTAACTTTATTATAGGCAATACTACCTTTATTATTCGATCTACCAACACGATAAAACTTTTTCTCATTTAAATCGAGTTGATTTAAACCTCCACCATTAGTTCCAACCCATAAAAGGCCTGATCGATCTTCGAAAATATCAGTAATATTATTCTTGGTTAAACTATTAGGATTATGATATTCTGAAGTAAAATGATTTATCAATTTTAATTTCATTTTTTTTTCATTCCAGTCGAACTGAAATAAGCCCTGACTATTACCTCCAAAAACATAATTTTTACTCGACTTTAAAAATGAACTAAAGCTATAAGTAACCAGGCGCTTTACCTTAATTTCTTCTGGTTTATCAAAATCATTAAAATAAAATACACCCTGTCCTCCTGAAGTAAGATATCCTGTTTTAGTTTTAATAATATCTTTAAACGGTCCGTAGGATAATTCTTTTAAGCGGTACTGTTTAAGTTTTTTTTCAGCAGTAAGCTCCACAAAGAACAATCCACTACCATTACCAATCCATACTCTTCCCTTCGAATCTTCTTTTATAAGATTTGCAGTTCTCATTCCTGCAATTACACTTCTTTTCGATACAACTTCATCGGTTGAAAATACAGTGCTGTCGTATTTACCTTTTCGGTAGGCATTAATATCAAAAACACATAATCCATTGGGAGTTGCTATCCAAAGTTGTTCTTTAGAGTCAATCAGAACATTTACAATTTTAGTATCCAGAATTATTCTTTTCCCATCAACAACTTCAGGAATCTTATGAAACTCTTCTTTTTTTCGATCGAAAAACCACACCCCATTATCGGAAGTTCCTATCCAAAAATTACCTTTAGAATCCTCAACCATACAAAAAGGAAGATTACTATCAATAGGATATTCCATTAAACTGGTGCTTCGATACTGCACAAAGCTCATTCCATCATACCTATTCAGTCCATCAACAGTTCCGAACCACATAAATCCTTTCGAATCCTGAAAAATAAAATTGATATCATTTTGAGAAAGACCATTTAGTGTAGTTAGGTGTTCAAAATCTGTTTGTGCTTTTGAAACTACACTTACAAAAAAAAGAAATACAAAGAAAAGAGCACGCATACAATGTAAATATTTCGTTAGATTAAATTCTAAATGATTAATGTATAAAAAAAAACTTTCCCAACATCAGATATCGGGAAAATTAATCTCAGCAATAAAAATTCGCACTTGATGTATATAATATTTTTAACTTATTTAATTTCGAAATTAATTGTTTTAGGAGCAGCAATACCTCTTTTTTCCAATCCTAATGCAGGTGAACTACCTCCTATTAATATGGTATATGTACCTTTTATAATTTCTTTCTCTCCTTTTTCGTTTACTTGTTCAAATTCTTTTGCTGAAAGTACAAATTCACTTTTTTGATTTTCGCCAATATTTAAGTTTACTCTTTTAAAGGCAACTAATTTTCTGATGGGTGCAGTTATTCCAGCTCCTGGTTGCGATAGGTATACCTGAATTACCTCATCAGCCTTTACGCCTCCAACATTAGTAATATCAATTTCAACATTTAAGCTCTCATTTTTCTTAATTTTTGCTGAGCTTACTTTAATATTTTCATATTTAAACTTGCTATAAGATAATCCATAACCAAATGGGAATAATGGCTCACATTTTAAGTACTTATAGGTACGCCCAGTCATTCCATAATCTTCATAAGGAGGCAATTGATCAATATTTTTAGGAAAAGTTAATGGTAATTTTCCCGATGGTGAAATTTTCCCAAAAATAATATCAGCAACTGCTGTTCCCCCTTCTTGTCCGGGATACCATGCCCACACAATTGCATCTGCCAGCTCGGCAACTTCGGGCATAATCATTGGGCTACCTCCTGTTATTACTGCAATTACAGGCTTTTTATTACCCTTTCTAAGTTTACGCAGAAACTCTACCTGGTTTTCAGGTAAATATGGTTTTATTCTATCGCCCTTGGTTTCGGAACCAATAGCATCACCTTCTTCACCTTCCATGGTACTCGAAATACCTAGAACCGCAATAATTGCATCTGCATTTTTAGCCTCTCCTGTGGTCCAATCGATTGGATTAATATTAGTTCGATAAGGCAAACAACCTTTCTTGTAGTTTATTGTTGTTCCTGAACTTACTGCTGTTGTAATTCCTTCTAAAATATTCACCAGGCGATTACTCATTCCATAATAATTACCTAATAACACCTCGGAATTATTTGCCTGAGGACCTGTTACATATAAATTTTTAATTGAAGGGGACAATGGCAAAACATGATTCTTATTTGTTAATAACACAATAGATTTCTGTGCAACTTCCAATGCTAAATTGCTATGAGCTTTACTGCAAATAACCTCTTCCCCAATTTTATTGTAAGGATTCATTTCTACAGGATCAAAAAATCCGAGTTTAAATTTTGTTCTTAGCAAAGCTTTCAATCTCTCATCAATAGTCTCTTCTTTCACAAGACCTTGCTTTACTGCATCCGACAAACTTTTATATACTTTACCACAATTTAAATCAACACCACTATTAATAGCCAATGCAGCCGATTCAACGGCATTTTTTGTCACTTTATGATACAAATGGAAATCAGAAATAGCTCCACAATCCGAAACAACATGCCCTTTAAATCCCCAATCTTTTCTTAAAATATCTTGTAATAAAAATGGACTACCACAAGCAGGCTCTCCCAATACCCGATTATAAGCTCCCATTACCGATTCTACTTTAGCCTCCTTAACCAATGCTTCAAAAGCAGGCAAATAAGTTTCATATAAATCCTTTTTTGAGACTACAGCATCAAATTCATGACGCAATGCCTCCGGACCAGAATGAACTGCATAGTGTTTAGCACAGGCAGCTGCTTTTAAATATTTTGGGTTATCTCCTTGTAATCCTTTTACAAAAGCAACACCTATTCTTGAAGTTAAAAATGGATCCTCACCATAAGTTTCCTGTCCTCGTCCCCATCGTGCATCTCTAAAAATATTAATATTTGGAGTCCAAAAAGTAAGTCCGGCATATTTTGCTCGATTATTATTTTTAATCGAAATATTAAATTTTGCACGAGCCTCATCAGAAATTGCATTGGCCACTTTGTGAGCTAATTCTGGATCGAAAGTTGAAGCCAAAGCAATGGCCTGTGGAAATACAGTTGCTCTACCATTTCTTGCTAATCCATGCAAACATTCGTTCCACCAGTTGTACTCTGGAATCGATAAACGTGGGATCGCATCACTTTCATCAATTAATTGTGAGACTTTTTCATCAAGAGTCATTGCTTCCACTAAAGCATCAATTCTCTCATCATGCGATAGCTCATAATTATACCACTCATAACTCTCATTTTGCTGTGCAAAGCCTGCAAGAGCACAAAACAAAAAGATCAATACAAAAAACAATTTAAACTTCATTTCATATTATTTAAAGTTAAAGCAATTGCGCTCTCTTAAAAAAGCACACCACTTCGAATGTATCAAATGTAATTACAATAAGAAAAGCATTAGACGTAAAATTAGCTTTAAAAAAGGGGGCATTTTACAAGTGTGATTTAAATTACCCATAAGCCAGTAAGATTCCGCTACAATAATGAAATAAAAATGAACAAAACAAGCCACAAACGCAATCTATTTTTCAAATTCAGTTCATCCTGTAATCATTATTTTCTTTCCTATTTTAAATCAGCCCTCAACACTCTTATTAAATACCCCCTTAAGGTAAAACAAGTAGGTTTATCTTTGTAAATAAGAAGAACAATTAAAAAATAATCTACACTCAATAAGAGAAAGCATAAAATATGATTAAAATCAAATCTAAACCGGTGAACCGATTCTTGAGTTCTATTTCGATTCTACTTTTAATTTTTATTGCAAGTGCATGCCAGAATTCTAATGATATAGTCGACTTAAACTTTAACAAAGACTGGCTTTTTAAAAAAGGCATAATTAAAAATGCCGAACAAGTTAATTTTAATGATTCAGACTGGAGAGAACTTCAACTGCCTCACGACTGGGCTATTGAAGGACCTTTTAGCAACGAAAATAATGCAAGAACAGGCGGATTACCAGTACATGGCACAGCCTGGTACAGAAAACACTTTAGCATTAAAGAAAAACTATCAGATAAAATTATTTCAATAGAATTTGATGGAGCCATGAACAATGCACATGTATGGGTGAATGGTAAATTTGCAGGAAATAGGCCTTATGGCTATATTGGTTTTGAGTTAGATATTACTTCATTTATTAAGTTTGGAGAGGATAATGTTATTGCAGTCAGACTGTCGCCAGAAGATCTTTCGGCACGTTGGTATCCTGGTGCAGGTATTTACAGAAATGTACATCTAAAAATCAATAACAAACTCCATATCCCACAATGGGGAACAAAAATTACAAACTCAAACATTACCAAAAATAGTGCTGATATAAACATTACAAGCTCGGTTTGTAACCTTTCAGATTTTCAACAAACCGCAAAACTAAGCACTACAATTTTCGATAGTGCAGAAAATAAAGTATGCTCTACAATCAGCGATATTGTAATACAAGCACAAACAACTGGTTATGTCGATCAGAAAATGGTAGTACAAAATCCATTAAAATGGGATATTGAAACACCACATATATATAAAGCTGTTAGTAACATTTATCTGAAAGGAAAATTAATAGATTCTTTTGTTTCATATTTTGGAATTAGATCGATTAACTTTTCTCCAAAACATGGTTTTCAACTCAACGGAAAAACAGTAAAATTAAATGGTGTTTGTATGCATCACGATTTGGGACCTTTGGGAGCTGCAGTAAATTACAGAGCAACAGAAAGACAGATGCAGATTATGAAAAGTATGGGTGTGAATGCTCTTCGTACTAGTCATAATCCTCCATCGCCAGAAATGCTGCAAGTTTGCGATAAGCTTGGAATTGTTGTAATTGTAGAAGCATTTGACGAATGGAAATTAGGAAAAGTTCCCAATGGCTACAATAAATTTTTCGACCATTGGCATGAGAAAGATCTTCGGGATATGATAAAAAGAGATCGCAACCATCCATCGGTAATTATGTGGAGTATTGGAAATGAAATACTGGAACAATCGAAAAAAGATGGCTGGAAAATTGCCAAAACACTTACCGATATTTGTCATGACGAAGACCCAACAAGACCAACAACAGCAGGTTTTAATTACTACCCTGCACCTTTTACCAATAAACTGGCAAAATACGTTGACATTGTTGGCATGAATTACTGGCCATTAAATTATGAGGAAATTTTAGAAAAATATCCTGACATGATTGTTTATGGATCGGAAACTTCTTCGCAAACCAGTAGCCGGGGCGTATATCATTTTCCTATCGAAGCCAATGAAAAACATCAAACCAATCAAGTTTCCAGTTACGATGCTATTGTTGGTCCGCCATGGGCTTATCCTCCTGATGTTGAATTTGAGCAGCAAGAAAAAGTAAGTCGCTCTTTAGGAGAGTTTATGTGGACAGGTTTCGATTATTTAGGAGAACCAACACCTTACGGTGGTCGCGATAACTCTACAAATGGTTATTGGAATGATGACTGGCCTTCAAGATCATCCTATTTTGCTCCTGTTGATTTATGTGGATTCCCAAAAGACAGATACTACTTATATCAAAGCCAATGGACAAAAAAACCTATGATTCATGTTTTGCCTCACTGGAATTGGGAAGATAAACTGGGAGAAACAATTCCTGTTTTTGCTTACACAAACTGCGATGAAGCAGAGCTTTTTATAAATGGTAAATCGTATGGTAAAAAAATTAAAGGAATTGATTTAACACCCATTCCTGCAGAATTTCATTTCTTCGATAAGGGAACTTATTTCTCTAAATACAGGTTGTCGTGGAAAGTTCCGTATCAGCCCGGAGAATTAAAAGTTGTTGGATACAAGAATGGGAAAAAGTTAGTCGAAAAAACAATAAAAACAGCAGGCAAAGCTTATCAGATTAAATTAAGTGCTGATAGAAATATCATAAATGCAGATGGCAAAGACCTTTCTTTCATTACTGTAAGAATAGAAGATAAAGATGGTAACTTATGCCCCAAAGCAAATAATCTAATTAATTTCACAGTTTCTGGCGAAGGCTCAATTGCGGCTGTTGGTAATGGCGATGCCACATCAACAGATGCTTATCAGGTAAATTACAGAAAAGCTTTTAATGGCAAATGTTTACTAATTGTTCGATCGAACGAAAAAAAGGGAGATATAATTGTTAGTGCAAAATCTGAAAATTTAAATTCTCATAAGATTAGCTTAAGCTCTAAAAAATAAGTTGTTCATTTTACATACAAAAATCGAGCTTACCTAATTATAAGTAAGCTCGATTTTGCATATATACAAATTTATTACTCTACCGTTTGCACTCCTTTATTTACAGACTGCCATGGAACAAGTTTCGATTTATAATAATTAATATTCATCATCTCGAATCTCTCTTTTTGCTTTCCTAAACGAACTTTATACTCATTCCAGGAATTATTAGCATCTGGCGACCAGCCCAATTCTGCATAGCCTAGCAAACGAGGAAAAACAAGATATTCAATATCATCTATGGTTTCGATTGTTTCGGCCCACAAAGGAGCTTCGATTCCAAGAATATCATCCTTGTTAATACCTTTCACCTCACTTTCCAGAATCCAATTATAAGCTTTATCCACCTCTAAATATCCGGCCCAATGTAATCCAAGCGGAGAAATTGAATCATATTGCATATCCATATAAGCCCGCGATGCAGGCGACATAATTATTTTTACATTTTGTTTAACTGCCTTAAGAGCATTAACAGGTTTAGTTTGCCAGAACTGGGCTACCGAACTTTCATTTAAAGAGGCTGCTGCCACATCGGCCCAACCAATCATTTTTTTATGATGAGCATGTACAATTTCCTGCACTCTGTTAATAAACTTAATGTAATCTTTCTTTTTGGTAGCATTCGATTCATCGCCTCCAATATGAATATATCCACCAGGAGTTATTGCCACCAGTTCACGAATTACATCATCAATAAATTGATAAGTAACTTCCTTATTGGTAGCCAAACTACTAAAACCAACCTTTGTTCCGGTGTACAATTTTCGGGCTTTACCATTTGAATTTAGTTTAGCATAAGAAGCCAAAGCAGCATTTGTATGTCCGGGCATATCAATTTCCGGAACAATAGTAATGTATCTTTGCTGTGCATATTTTACAATTTCCTGATATTCTTCCTGAGTATAAAATCCACCTTTATCACCACCAACCTGTGTACTTCCACCTATTTCGGTCAGCTTAGGCCAAGATTTAATTTCAATTCTCCATCCCTGATCATCGCTAAGATGTAAATGCAAAACATTCATTTTATAAGCAGCTAAATAATCGATATACTGCTTCACATCTTCAACTGAAAAAAAATGACGAACCACATCAAGCATAGCTCCACGGTAAGTATATTGCGGATAATCCTTAATACTTCCACTCGCAATTAACCAAGCTGTTTCCTGAATACTATCAGCTTCAATTTGCGCTGGCAGCAACTGACGTATGGTTTGTATACCCCGAAACAAGCCTGCAGGTTTAAAGGCTTCCAATGTAATTTTTCTGGAATCAATAGTTAACTCATAAGCTTCTTCGCCCAAACTCGATTTTTCATCATTCAAAATTAGAGAAATGCCCCTGCTTCCCAGTGGGCTAATCAACTCCTTTACTTTAGGCTTAAAACCAGTTGCCGGGGCAATTAAATCTGCTAAATAAACTGCTATTTGTTTACTTTCAGCTTTACCTGCTTGCACATGAATTTGTGTATTTTTAGTCCATTCGAAAGAGCTGCCTGTAGCAGTTAAACTAACAGGTTTTGGTATCAAATTTTCTTTTGCCAAATCCATAGAAATGTGTTCATTACATGATACCAGCACAATTCCTGCGAATAGTACTATCGATAAGGATTTTAAACTAATCATTATATTGTGTGTTGGTTAGTTGTTTTTTAATTATCTCATATTTAAGCAAACTATTTTTTATCATTCCAAATTAAAGCAGCAGCGCCCAAAACAGCAGCATCATCACCAAGCTTGGAAGGTAATAAATCGATTTTATCCTTATACAAAAATAAAATATTCTTTTCCATAGCTTCACGCACCGGTTTAAAAAGTAAATCTCCTGCTTTAGCCAGTCCTCCAAAAAAGAAAATAGCTTTCGGACTTGTAATAGAGGCAACATTTGCCAGTGCTTCGCCTAACATTTTACCTGTATATTCAAAAATTTCTAAAGCAAGTTTATCTCCATTACTTGCAGCATCAGCAACCATTTTAGCTGTAAGCTGATTGTATGGAATATCACGTAAAGAGCTATCGTCCATTTCTTTGGCCAACATTTTGTAAGCTGTTCTCTTTACACCAGTAGCCGAAACATAGGTTTCCAGACATCCTCGTCTTCCGCATCCACATACTCTGCCACCTGGACGCATAATAATATGACCTAATTCACCTGCAAAACCATCATGACCATACAAAAGATCACCATTTACAACAATACCACTTCCCAAACCAGTTCCCAAAGTTATAACCATATAATCAGTCATTCCTTTTGCGCCACCAAAAATACGTTCTCCCAAAGCTGCTGCATTGGCATCGTTAGTTAATTTAACAGGCACCTTCATTCGCTCACCAATTAATCGGGAAATATTTAAAATTCCATCCCATCTTAAATTTGCTGCATTTTCTATTGTTCCTGTATGATAATTTCCACTTGGTGCGCCAACACCTACTCCAATCACATTTATTTTATCCTCTAATTTATTTATAGACAACTCAATAGCATCACATAAATCATCGATATAATCTTCAAATTTCTCCTGTGTTTGGGTAAGAATACTTCCATTACAATATGATTTTCCATTTGAATCAATACATGAAAAAACCGTATTTGTTCCTCCAATATCTATACCTATTGCTATATTTTTCATATTTAATACAATTCTGATTTTATGATAATATAAAAGAACGTAATCCTATAATCCTTTATAAGCTACTATTCATATTATTACAAAATTAACATTTATCAATTCATTGACTTCAATCGAAAATACAAATAATAATAAAATCAGCTTTAGCTTTGGTGATTGTTAAAATATTCGATTTATATTTTTACACACAACTATCTTATCTAATAAAAAAAAGGGCCGAAGGATTAAAAATCCTCCGACCCAGAGGTATTTATGTGTGGCATTTAAAACGGATTTTCCTCAACTGCTTTTTCGAGTTCCTGAGCCATATCTACGAACTCGTCGGCTGTCATTTCTTTCATATAAACCAATCCATGTGTAGCTCTTACCAAAGGATGATTATTTTCATAAAAGAAATTTTTACCTAAAAGCAACTGAATTTGCTTTAATTGTTGAACCCAAACTTTCTGGGTTAATTCATTAAATTTACCATCATATTCATAACTTGGAAATGATGCATTCACCTGACTCATATAACATTCTGAAAATGAATTTTCCAATACATCCAGGGAATTTAAGGATACGGGTACAATGGTATCGGCCTCTGACGGATGATATTTAAACCAAACATTACGATAACCTACAATTCTTAATTTCGATAAATCTTCTTCCTCTTTCCACTCTTTAACAGCACCAGCAATTGCCTGCAATACTTTATAATGAGTATCTGGTCCACTCCCTTCAGGATCCATTGCCAGGCTAATAACTGTTGGCTTTAACCTTCTAAATTCCTCTAAAACAGGAAGCATATCTCTATTCTTCTCAGGCAATTCTGTAAACACATCTCCTTTATAAAAACCCAGGCGCAAATGATGAACATTTCTTACCGGAATACCAAAATGAGCCCAAACCAACTCCTCTTCGAACTCACGAATCATTCCTTTCATTTTCTGTACTTCAGGAGAATTTTTACCTCCATCATAACTAGCTTCCAAATCCTTAATAATAAAAGCTATTGTCTCATTTAAATGCTCTTTATTTCTAATATTCCAGGTTTCTACTACCGAGCGAATTACTCTATGGCATAATCCTCTTCTCTTACCCTTCGCATTTCTGGCTGCAACCGAGTTTAAAAAGTGATAAACATCCTTGTCCCATTTTTTGCTGTATCCTACATCAAAGAAATCGGGAAATTCTAACATTTGGATTTCACCTTTGGCAATAAATTCCTGACACTCTTTTAAAGTGCCAATTACGAATTGATTGGTTACAGCAGTAAATCCAGAGGTAAGAACAGAAAAATGAATATCATTTGTTGCCGAACGCATCTGTCGGTTTGTGTATGGCATTATTCCCAACATAATATCATCGTGGTGAGGACCAGTATGATAAATCACCTCCTTGGCATCGGGTTTCATTCCTTTTTCTAATTTTCCTTTAATCGAATCAATTACCGATTGAACAGTTCCATCATTTAAATTTGGAATTTGACTGGTATATGGATCTGCTTTTAAATCTTCTATTGTTAAATGGTGACCATATTTGTTGATTTTTTTACAAAGGTCTATTACCGATCTTTCTGTTTTAGAATGAGACCAATCTCCTGTTTTGTAGAATTGATCTACACTATCGGTCAACTTACAGGCAGCACCAGTAGTCAGGTAAAAACGACTATTTTTCTGACGCTGTAAAACCGAAGCCGGATAAATCGCATCGGGTTTACTTTCCAGAGAACCTTTTACAATATCTGCTTTAGCTTCTCCTGCTGCAAAAATAATTGAGACAGCATCTTTATCATGTGTAATTGTATCCAAACCAATAGTTATTACCAAACGGTTTCTCGACACTTCAATTCCACCCAAATCGCCTGCTGCTACAGCTTGCGTTTCGAAGTTGGTTTTCGTTAATCGTGTAGTAGAATAATGATCCGATCCACGTGTATTAAAGGCAATGTGACCATCGGGACCAATTCCTCCCAAGAAAAATCCAATTCCTCCCTTATCGCGAATTTTCTGTTCGTAAGAAGTACACCAATTATCAATCATAAAAATTGATTTTTGCTGCATTTCTTCTACAACACTAGTTGCTTCTCGATAACGAAGAGAAAGGTCAATATTATAATCAGGAAAAACTTCCAAAAAGTGTTTATCATCCACCAAAGGAATTTCTTCGGAGTTAATCAGTAATGAGTTAGATTTCTCCAAACCAAAACCATCAATATAGTACTTCATCACATAATTGTAAAAACTATTATGCTGACGCGGATCAATTGGGTAAAATTCATCAATCTGAACAAACTGTAAACCTCTTAAATCGGGCTTAGCCATATTCCCCAGACCATACTGATTGCGAATATCAACTCCTTTTGCCTTATTCCAGTTTTCAAGAAGAAACTGTGTGTACTTTATAAAATACTCAGGTGTTTTTCCTGTTGGTAAACTAATTACTCCTAGAGGATTTTGGTCTGCCCACTCCAAAAAACGAAGTGAAGTCATTAATCCCAATTTTGGAAAATTATCAACCGTTACATAAGGTATCTGAGTTGTAATTTCCGGCACTCCTGATAATTCATGAAATGCTTGCTCTACTTTCGATGTAAATAATGTTCCCATTTTCTTTTTATTTCTAAAATCTGTTAACCTTACTCGCATAAACACTTTATTTCCTAATAAAGTATTTGTTTAAAATTTGCTACCACACAAATAAATACCGGCTCTGGTATCAGAAATAAAATTTATTTTTTACACTGATAATACTCTACTACAACTAGTTCCTTGTAAGTTGTATTTTATATTGACTCTTAACTATTTATTGTAAACACTTAATTTGTTCTTACTTTATGCCCCTTTAAACCATAATAAAGAATATAAAGAAAACAAGGAACACATACCCAATATGCATCTTGTGCACCAACAACATCCTTCATTAAACCATAAACTGTTGGTACTAAAGCTCCACCAACAATAGCAATAACCATTAAGGATGAACCTGCTTTAGTAAATTTTCCTAAATCAGTCATTGCCAATGGCCATAAAGCTGGCCACATTAAAGAACATCCCAATGCCATAAATACAATAAAATAAATTGATAGATATTCGGGAGATAATACAACCATTACAGATCCAAATAAGGCAGAAATGGCACATATTTTTAAGGCTGTAGCCTGGCTTAAATATTTCGGGATTAAAGCTGCTCCACAGATATATCCAATTACCATTCCCACAGGAGCAATCCATGCGTAATATTCGGCATTAGCTAAACCAAGACTTGTGGCATAATCAACCAAAGTTCCTAAAGAAACTGTCTCAACACCAACATATAAAAATAAAGCAAGTACTCCTAATAACAAGTGAGGAAACTGCCATATTGAAGTTTTATTTGCCGCATAAGGACAATCATCGGCCGAATCTTCATCTTCGCCAACAGCTTTTACTTCCGGAAGCTTTGCTAAAAGTGCCAAAACACCTAAAAGAACAAAAACACCAATAATAATAAAAAAGGGTGTATTAATATCAGTAAGTGCTACATTTTCAACATCTTTACCAATAATTAAGGCTAAAAAAAGAGGTGCAATTGGCCAGGCCAATTTGTTTGCAATTCCCATATAACTCATTCGCTTTGCAGCACTTTCAATGGGGCCTAAAATAGTAATGTAAGGGTTCACAGAAGCCTGCAAAAACGTATTTCCCATACCACTAATAAAAGATGCAACAAGAAAAAGAGGAAGACTCTCCATTTTTGCCGATGGAATAAACAAATAAAGTCCGATAGCAAACATCAAAAATGAAAGAGCCATTGTTTTTTTATAACCAATTTTTCCAATCACTAAAGAAGCTGGATATCCAAAAATAAGAAAAGCAGAAAAAGTAGCTGCAATTACCAAATAAGATTCGGCAGAAGAAATATCCAAAGCTGTATTTAAAAGAGGTATAATATAGCTATTGATACCCAAAGCAAAGCCTATTGCAAAAAACATTACTCCAACTATAATAAGAGGAAGAACATACTTGTTTTGTAAAGCATCTGCCGATTTTTCCTTTTCCATAATTTTAAGTTTTATATGCTTATTATTAAATTCTTACTAAAAAAAAGTAAACCCTGCCATACATCACTACTACTACAATGTTCAAATAATATTTGAAGCAACAGGTGTTTACTTTATACTTTTCGATTTATAAAATGATCCTTGCAAAGAACACTACTTCCAAATTAATTTCACCAAATGAAAAACCGCAGGAATCAATCTCTCTCTAACCTATATTCAATACTTGCTTCATTACATTTTCCATGGTACCCATTAAAGCTGCATCGTCCTGCAAATCAGAACTAACCAACTCTGTTTCTGAACTTATTTTTTCCATGGCATACTTATTAAGTGCCATTTTAAGTGGATCAATTATAAACTTACCAGTACCTGCAAGTTTTCCACCAATAATTATCGTTTCCGGATTAAGAAGGTGAATTAAAGTAACAAGTCCCTTTCCTAAATATTCAGCTACCTTACTTAATTGATCAATTGCAAATTGATCTCCGGAATTAACCGCATCAACAATATTACTTAGAAATATTCTCTTTCCCTCTTTAATAATTTGAGCCAAAATACTTTGCTGTCCCTCCTGAATTCCTTTCTTAATTCTATCAATCAACACCTTACCCGAAGCTAAAGTTTCCAAACAACCAATTTTTCCACATGTACATAATTGTCCTTCCGGATCAATTAAAATATGACCAAATTCGCCCGAAAATCCATTCTTTCCTGTATGCAATTCACCATTTAAAATCATGCCTAAACCAATTCCATTGCTCAGATTTAAACAAAGTACATTCTTTTTATCTTTAGCTTTTCCGAATGCTATTTCACCTAAAGCCATAGTTCTGGCATCATTTTCAATACGAATCATCAAGCCTAACTTATCCCCTAAATAATTACTTAAACCTTCCTTAGGAAAAGATAAATGAGTATGATTTATACCATTATTACTATCAACTAGACCAGGCATCGAAAGACCTAATGCTAATACTTTATCTTTTGATATGTTTAATTCCGATAATCCAAGATTTACTTTATTAACCAATCCTTGTATATAATCTTCGGTATTTGTTAGTTCACACTCTCTATACTCTTTCCTATAAATAATCTTATTACTAAGATCAAAAATAGCAACCGTAAAAACATATAAATTAATTTCTACCCCAATTACATACTGATAAGATGGATTAACACAATACAAATTCGGACGTCTTCCTCCAATAGATTTACCAATTCCCTTATCGAGTATAGCTCCATAAGCCAATAAATCATCAACCAAAGAAGCCACCAAAGGCTGACTAATATTAACCGACTTAACTAGCTCAGCAATCGAAACGTCTCCATTATAGTAAAGGTGTTGCATTAGTCGTCGATACTGATCCTTTTTCCTTTTCACAGTATTATGCGCACCTTTTAGTTCTTTTTCATATAAAAATTGTGGTTTCACTTATTGTATTTCAATTAATTCGATTTATTTACAATGCTAAAGTATAAATTATTATTTAAGATTTGTATACTTATATAATATTTTTTAAAAGATTCATATTATACGTAATTTTTTTACTAAAAAAACATTCATACGAAAGGAAATATTATTTTTGAATACTTATTACTTCTAAACTTGTAAGAAAGAATAAATTAAGTGCTTTTTATTCTATTCAGGAAACATAAAAAAATGGCAAAAACAAAAATTCGAATTAAAGACATAGCTGAACAGGCAGGTGTTTCGGTAGGAACTGTTGATAGAGTTTTACACAACAGAGGAGAAGTTGCAATAGAAACAAAAAAGAAAATTCTGGAAATTGCAAAAGCAAACAATTATCAGCCAAACCTAATTGCACGTGCTTTAACTTCGAAAAAAGTGTGTGTGTTTGCCGCTCTACTTCCAAATCCTACCGAAGAAGATATTTTTTGGATAAAACCTCTTAATGGAATTAGTGAAGCTGCCCTGGAACTGGAACAGTTTCATATTAAAGTTGAAAAACATTTCTTTACCCATTATAACGAAGAAGACTTTGTTAAGCAAACAAAAAACATACTTAAACTGAAACCTGCCGGAGTTGTATTTCCTCCTATATTCAAAAAAGAAAGTCTCGAATTTATTGAAAAATTAGAAAAGAGAGGCATTCCTTATGTATTTCTTGAATCAAGGATTAAAGATTGTAACTATTTAGCTTATGTGGGTAGTGATAGTAATCATGCAGGAAGAGTTGCTGCAAATGTAGTTGACAATAGTACTCCTATAGATGGCGATATTTTAATTATAAATCTGGCTAAAAATCTTGAAAACGTGCACCATTTAAAAAAGCGTACGCAAGGATTCTTAAATTACTTTATGGAGCATGGACGAAACAAAGGGCTTAAAATAAACATCGAAATTCCTACTTCAAAATCGCAAATAATCACAGAAAAAGTTGATCATATTTTATCAACACATAAAAATATTAAAGCCATTTTTATTACCGGATCAAAAGTCTATAAAATTGCCGAATATTTAATAAAAAATAAATTAGAAGATATTGTTCTCGTTGGTTTCGATCCAATTGAGCAAAATATTAAATATCTAAATCGTGGAACGATAAAATATTTAATTGGACAACACCCATACCAACAAGGATTTAAAGCTGTTAAAAAATTGTTCGAACATGTTATGCTTCACAATTCGGTTAAAAAGGATGAAGTATTACCCGTGAATATAATCAATCGGGAAAGTTTTAAACTTTACGGATTAGAAATTTCAATTGACCAGTAAAGACAAAATAAAAGGGCCTTAGAAAGACCCTTTTACAAAGAAAACCAATTAATTATGCTATTAAAACCAAAATTTCGGGACACCACTCCCATTTTTTTTGGGAAATCATATAATTTATGATTTCACTTAAAGGTTAACAAGTTACAGACCAAAAACAACTATACTTTAAATATCAACACATTAAGCAAAATCTATATTTTTCACTCACTAAAAAAGTGTTCGCTTACACAACATAACATGTACGGTTACGTACATAAACAGAAACAACTGCATCTTTCTGCCTATATTCCGTATTCAGCTCAAATATTACATATCATTATTTAGAATACTTATAAATAATAACTACCTTTGCCCCTCAAAATAAAAAATATGAATTCAAATACAGATCAAAAAAATAAACTCTCGACAACAACAATTCTTGAAAACAAAGAAATTGCCCCGGGAGTATTTGTCTTAAAGTATAAAAAAATTAAAAATTTTAAACCTGGACAATACATCGGACTAACAACAGATTTAAGTGTAACTCCACGTCTTTATACTATTGCCAGTGGCGTAAATTCAAACGAAATTCAAATTCTTTACAATATTAAAGACGACGGCTGGTTAACTCCACGTTTAAGCGAAATAAAACCAGGATCGGATCTTTACATTACCGACCCAGAAGGTAGTTTTATCGATAATGAAACTCCGGCCTGGTGGATAGCTTCAGGCACAGGGATTGCCCCTTTTTCGGCTATGTTTCGGTCGGGATTAGTAAAAAATAAAACTCTAATTCATGGAGGCAGATATACGCATTCATTCTATTTTGAGAATGAATTTATTCCTATCCTTGGCAAAAATTATATTCGATGTTGCTCGCAAGAAAACGCAGAAGGTTTGTTTAGTGGAAGATTAACACGATATTTGCAAGATATTAAGGAAATACCAGGCAATTGCAGATTCTTTTTGTGTGGCAGTCCGGAAATGGTAGTAGAGGTTCGTGATTTATTAATCAAACGCGGAGTTGAATACGATAAAATAATTGCAGAAATCTACTTTTAAGATAATATCAAAAAAACAAAATGGGTAAAGAAATCCTTTTAGGAAAAACGCTAGATGAGTTAACCGAAGTTGTAAAAGGTTTAGGACTTCCAAAATTTACAGCCAAACAGATTTCAGATTGGTTGTACAAAAAAGATGTTAACGAGATTGATGAGATGACCAACCTTTCTCTTAAAGCGAGAACCGCTTTAAAAGAAAAATTTGAATTGGGAACAACAGCATCAACCAAAGTAGAAGCTTCGGTTGATGGAACAAAAAAATACCTTTACCCTACTAATCATCCCAATAAATTTATCGAAACTGCTTTTATTCCCGATAGAGATAGAAATACTTTGTGTGTTTCATCGCAGGTTGGTTGTAAAATGGGATGTTTATTTTGTATGACTGGAAAACAAGGTTTTCAGGGGCAATTATCAAGCGGCAAAATCATTAATCAAATAAGAAGTCTACCCGAGAGAGAAAGCCTTACAAATATTGTATATATGGGCATGGGAGAACCTCTTGATAATGTGCCTGAAGTGATGAAATCATTAGAAATTATTACTTCGGAATATGGAATGGCAATGAGCCCAAGAAGAATTACAGTTTCTACAATTGGAATTATTCCGGGGATGATTGAATTTCTAAATCATAGTGAATGTCATTTGGCAATTAGTTTACATACTCCTTTCGACGAAGAACGAAAAAAATTAATGCCTGTACAAAATGTATACCCCATTAAGGATGTCTTAAAAATTGTAAAAGATTTTGATTTTGGCCGTCAGCGTAGAGTTTCTTTTGAATATATCATGTTTAAAGGAATAAACGACACTGCCAATCATGTGAAGGAATTGTGCAGAATTCTTGATGGCATAAAATGCAGAATTAACTTAATACGCTTTCATCCGGTTCCTGATACACCTCTAGATGGATCTGATGAACAAACCATAGAGTTCTTTAAAGATCAATTAAACAAGAAAGGAATTACGACCACAATTCGAAGATCACGTGGTTTAGATATTTTTGCTGCTTGCGGATTACTCTCCACAAAAGAGTTGGTGAAAAGACAAAATGAAGATTTTTAAATAAAAAAAATCCTGCCTAAGGCAGGATTTTTTTTATATCATTCTATTATAAGTTTACTTATCGCTCGAAGTTCTTACAATTAAATCGGCATGAACAACAACTTCTTTTACTTCTTTAGCTTCAGGAGTTTTTTCCATTTGGCTAAACAATAACTTAGCTGCTTCGCGCCCTACTTCTTTAGGATTTTGATCCATTGTAGAAACCGATGGCTCCATATATCTTGATCGTCGTGAGTTTGAAAAACCCACAACAGCAACTTCTTCGGGAATTTTTAATCCTAATTCTTTTGCTGCTGCAATTGCTCCAATTGCCATATCATCGTTAATGGCAAAAACTGCATCCGGACGATTTGTTCTTCCAAATAAATCAAGACATAATTTCTTAGCATCTTCAACAGTAAAGTCACAACGTGAAATTAAAGTTTCATCAAGATTAATATTATTATCAGCTAAAGCTTTTTTATATCCTCGTAATCTGTTTCTACCAAAAAGCATGTATTCCGGACCTGTTAAAAAAGCAATTCTTTTGGCTCCTCCATTAATCAAATGACTCACTGCTGTGTGAGCAGCTGCAGCATCATCGGCCACCACTTTCGAAACATTTAATTCTTTAGATGTTCTATCGAAAAGAACCATAGGAACTCCTAAATCTTGAATTTTATGAATGTGATCGTAAGTACTAGTAGCACGGGAAAGCGATAAAATAATACCGTCCATTCTCATATTTAAAAAGCCATTTACGTTCTTTTCCTCTTTCTCCATCCTTTCGTTAGAAGAACTTACAAAAACCTGATATCCGAATTCATCAGCAATTTGCTCAATTCCTTTCACAACTGAAGCATAAAAAGAACTAACAATTTGTGGAACTACTACTCCAATAGTATTCGATTTTTGAGTTTTTAATGCAACAGCCAAAGGATTAGGCTGATATTTTAATTCTTTTGCTAATTTTTGAACAGCTTCTCTAGTTTGTAAACTAATTTCGGGATTATTTTTTAATGCCCGGGAAACAGTTGAAACAGAAATATTTAATTTTTCCGCAATATCTTTAATGGTAACAGGTCGGTTTGCCATGGTAGTATTTTTAATGCTTACTTTCTATAAATAAAAAAACTGACCTTAATATAATAACTTTTATCAGTTTTTCCAATATCCAAAGATAATATAAATTACAGATCTCTTAGCCTGTAAATCCCACTTTTTCCTTAGATCGACTCATATTTTACAACAGCCGAAAAAACTTAACTAAAAGATGAAATTTTGCAAAAACATTTTAATCAAAAAACATTATACAATATGAGTATTAATTTGGTAATTGTAGTTTTTTGGTCTAAAAAAATAGTTATTCAAGCTAAAAACCACACAAACTACTACTTTTGTTTTCTTAAAAAAATAAAATAAACGACAATTATAATTCGAGCATGAAAAATCTAAATAAAAACCTAAAACATTTACGCATTCGAAAAAGATTATCTCAGGCAAGACTTTCTGCCCGAATAGGAATTGGAGCATCATCAATTAGTGCATACGAACATAAGAGAAGTACTCCAAAAATATCAACTTTATTAAAATACTCGGAATATTTTAATCGCAAATTAGACGATCTGGTGAAAGAAGATATTGAAATATCCGATCGCGAGCAAAATCAAGATACCAAAGGAACAAACTTAAGGGTATTGCCAATTTTAGTTGATGATAAAAATGATGAAATGATAAGTTTGGTTCCGGCTAAAGCTGCTGCAGGATATTTAAACGGATACTCCGATGCCGAATTTATAAGCGAACTACCCAATTTCCGAATGCCATTTACCGAATTATCCGAAAACAAAACCTACAGAGCTTTTCAGATTGAAGGTGAAAGTATGCTTCCTGTTGCTGCCGGTTCGTACATTATTTGTGAATACGTGCAAGATTGGGAACTTATTAAAAACGACACCTGCCACATTGTTGTTACAAACGAAGACGGAATTGTTTACAAAAGAGTACAAAAAGACTTTGAGAATAATCAGTTGGTATTAATTTCGGACAATAAGGAATATTTATCCTTTGAGGTAAGCTTAAATCAAATACAAGAAGTTTGGAAAGCCTTAGGATTTGTAAGTTTTCAGCTTCCAGAAATCAACAAATAAAATAAATTTCAATTAGTATTGATTCGTATTTTTTTAGAGATAAAAGTAATTATTTTAATTACTCTTATTTATTCTAAATAAACACAAGCAAATGAACCAAATTAACGTATCGAACAATTATAAAGGCATATTATTTGCCATGTTAACAGCCTTGCTTTGGGGCTTTCTACCTATTTTTCTAAAGGTAGCACTTAAGAGTGTCGATCCTATTAGTATTGTATGGTTTCGATTTAGTTTTTCGTTTTCTGTTCTGTTCTTGTATTATTTATTCACCGATAGAAAACAACTTCATATAATAGTGCGTCCGCCAATAATTTTAATTGTTGCAGCAATAGCACTGGGAATAAACTATATTGGCTTTTTGCAAGGCTTAAACTATACAAGTCCGAGTAATGCGCAAATAATTATTCAAAGTGGGCCAATTATGCTGGCTCTTGCGGGAGTTATCTTTTTTAAAGAAAGATTAAATTTAAAACAGATATTAGGATTCGGGATTGCTGGCATCGGTTTATTCCTGTTCTATCAAAATCAGTTAAAACTATTCATTCATGATACCAATGCTTTTAATCTGGGATTTTTTTGGATAGAACTTGGTGCAGTTACCTGGGTATTATACGCTGTTTTGCAGAAAAAAATGGTACAAAAACATCCAGCTCAGCTTTTAAATATGGTGTTGTATGGAATTCCAGCTTTAATTTACACTCCTATGGCTGATTTTTCATCCTTTTCGGGATTGGATTTTAAAACATGGGCAATCTTAATTTTTCTGGGTATAAATACTTTGGTAGCTTATGGATCAATAGCTTTAGCATTTAAATATACCGAGGCATACAAGGTTAGTATAATTGTAACTTTAAATCCAATTATTACTCTTTTAAGCATGGCAGTTCTTACCAAACTTCAGGTAAACTGGATACAAAGCGAAAATTTAAGTATTTTCTCTTTAGCGGGTGCTATTTTAGTAATTGGCGGTGCTGTTACTGCTGTATTTTTCACAAAAAAAAAGAAAAAAGCTAAAATTAAACGTGCTCTCTAGGCTCAATGTGAATTGTAGAAACAAAGCCAAATTTATTCTTTATTTCATCTTCTACATTTGTTGCTATGTCATGGGCATCTTTTATCGTCATATCATGCGGAAGCTTTATATGGAAAGTTACTTCGGTATAATCGCCGTAATTATGAACATGAAAATGATGCGGATTTAATCCTGGTGGATATACTCTCTCACATATCTTTTTAAGCTCATCGAGCAATTCTTTCTCGGGACTCTCTCCCAATAAGGAATGAATAGAATCGCGGATAATTTCATAGGCCGCATAACCAATCATCAAAGCAACAGCCATTCCCAAAGCACCATCAATCCACCAATAATATTTCCCTAAAAATATTCCTACTAATATTACCAAAGAAGAAATCGCATCGCTTCTATGATGCCAAGCATCTGCCTTAAGAACTTTAGATTTTGTTTTTTGTGCCCCCCGATAAGCAAATTGAGCCAGAAGCTCTTTAAGCACTACGGAAATAATCATAATAACAATAGCAATGGTTCCAAATTGCGAAGTCTCCCTATCACGAAGAGTGTGGTAAGACTCAATTACAAAATCGAAGGCTACCAGTAAAAGTAGTATACCAATTACGAATGCACTTATTAGATCGGCTCTTCCGTGTCCGAAAGGATGATCCTCATCAGCCGGTTTTTTTGATATTTTTGCCCCAACCAAAACTATAACCGAACTTAAGCTATCAGACAATGTATGCCATGCATCGGCAATAATTGCTATGGATCCTGTAACAACACCAGCCCAATATTTTAAAATAAAAAGCAGTACATTTCCCATAATGGAAAGCCAGCCTTCCACTTCGGCCCAATTCGATTTGTCTAACTTCAGCTTTTTCAAAGCTTATTTTTTTTAATTACAATTCTATGCCAATTGACCATCCACCCGAATAAGATCAGATGATGCTAATTTTGTATTCTTCTTTTTATCGATATAAAAATCGAGGCGACCGAGTGCAATTCCTGCCCAGCCTACCTGATTGATTATTACCTCTTTGTTGTCAAGATTTAAAATCTGAACAGGTTTTTCTAGTAATGTGTGCGAATGTCCGCCTAAAATTAGGTCAACACCTCGGGTTTTCTTTGCCAATTCAACATCGCAATCATTACCTGTACGACTTGAATGTCCCAAATGCGATAAACACACTACTAAATCACAATTATTTTCCTTTTTAAGGATACGAACCATTCTTTCAGCCACATCAACCGGATCGATATACTGTATTGATTCTCTATTGTGAGCTTCAACATAACCATCAAGATCTACACCAACACCGAAAACTCCGATTCGTAGATCTCCTTTATCAAAAATTTTATACCTGGGAATTTTACCTTCTAATTTGGTTCCTGAAAAATCGTAATTTGCATTTAACAAAGGAAAATTAAGAAATTTTAATTTAGAACTGATTCCTTCAATACCATTATCAAACTCATGATTCCCAATACTTCCGGCATCATATCCTATTTTCGACATCAGTTTAAATTCTGCTTCTCCCTCAAAAAAATTAAAATAAGGCGTTCCCTGAAAAACATCACCCGAGTCAAATAGTAAAACATTTTCTTCCTCTCGTCTAATCTTTTTTACCAGAGCATTAATTCTTGCAAACCCACCTAATCCTCCATATTTAGGATCATTATCAGGAAAAGGTTCAATTCTGCTATGCATATCATTAGTATGCAAAATAGTAATGTGCATTTGCTTTTGGGGAGCTGCCAATAGCTTATTCCAAAAAAAACCTGTACTCACCAAAGCTCCAGTTAAACCAAGCTTCTTCAAAAAATCTCGTCTATTCCACATGATAAATCCTTTCATCTAATTTTGAAGAAATATGTTGTCCTTTTTCTGTTTTCTCTATCATATATTTTATGATTTCTGATCGTAATTTTCTGTGCAAATGTCGAAAAGTCTCCCTGGTTTCGAAGGCTTTTATTCCCGCCCCTCCATTTGCTAAGTAATCAACCGTCAATATATAATATATTCTTTCTGGATCTACTCCCTGATTATCAACCAGCAAACTTACCATCTTTTTATTTTTTATTCCCATTTTTAAATGGCTTACTCCTTCTCCACCATATTGCGCCAACTCATTCAGTAAAACTTTTAAATCCTTCCCTTTCATTCCAACAATTACCAGCTTATTTTTAAATGGTAACATTTCAAATACACGCCCGGTAGTAATTTCTCCTTTTGGTAAAGCAGTTCGTATACCTCCCATATTCATAATTGCAATATCAACAGAATGAGATAGATTATTCTCGTTACAATATTTATTTCCTATCTCGTACATTGCATCAACAATAAAATTAGAGAGTAAACTCTCTGGTTTTTTCGCAATCATATCAAAATCAGAATAAGCAATTACGGCATTCATTTCGTCATCTAACTGCACTTTGTATGTGTTAATTAAATTCAAAAACGAAGTATCGATTTTCGCACTTTCGTCCAATACCGAATTCACAGTATAATGTGAGCCAGAATTGTTAATTTTCGAATTACTGCTACACGAAATAAAAATGGCTAAAACAGATGTTAGCCAAAGAGTTTTAAATAGATTCCTTATCATTTTTATATAATAAAAATTAGTCTTTTACTGATGTGTAAAAATATAAATATATCCGATTACCAACATTAAATTGCTGATAAGATTTATTTAACAAGCATAGAGATTTTCTATAAATGAGACTTATCTTAAAAATTAATAGTCAATTGTAATGGTTCCGATTCGTTTATTCGATTCGAAACACTTAAGCCAAGCAAACGAATACTGGTTTTCAGTTCTCCCTGATTTAGTAAATCATCAGCAATCTGCATTATATCTTCAAAACCTTTAATCTCGCGTAAAAGAGTTTTACTTCTGGTTTCCTGTTCAAAATTACTGTATTTTAACTTTAATGTAAGAGTGCGACCTTTAAACTTACTCTTTTCTAATCTTTTACATAAATCCTTAGCCGATTTCTGAACATCTTTTCTAATTTCTTCGAGTTCCAGCAAATCATTTTCAAAAGTATGCTCTGTTCCTACAGATTTACGTATGCGCTTAGGATTCACCGGACGATTATCTATTCCTCTAACAATTTGATAGTAATAAGTTCCATTTTTCCCAAAAAGCCGGTTTAAATCGATAAGAGTTCTTTCTTTTAAATCTTTACCTTTAAAAATACCCAACTGATGCATTTTATTGGCAGTAACCTTTCCAACTCCAAAAAATTTATCCACACTTAATTCGGCAATAAATTCTTCCACATCTTTTGGTGGAATTACAAATATTCCATCAGGCTTACGATAATCTGAAGCTATTTTCGCCAAAAATTTATTTACCGATATTCCAGCAGAAGCAGTTAATCCTGTAACTTCTTTAATTCGATTTTTAATTTCTTTAGCAATTAATGTTGCCGATAATATATTTTTTTTATTCTCACTTACATCTAAAAAAGCCTCATCAATAGAAAGAGGTTCTACCAAATCAGTAAATTCATGAAAAATATTCATAATCTGATTTGACACTTCCTTGTATCTCTCGTGACGTACTTTAACAAATATTAAATGAGGACATCTTTTCTTTGCAATTTTAGATGCCATAGCAGAACGAACACCATATTTTCTGGCTTCATAACTTGCTGCGGCCACAACCCCTCGGTTTCCATCACCTCCCACAGCAATAGGTTTTCCTTTAAGTTCCGGATTGTCTTTCTGCTCTACCGAGGCAAAAAAAGCATCCATATCTATATGAATAATCTTACGTATCTCGTCCATCTTTTCAATTGCAAATATTTATAATATTCGGCAAGCTTTCAAAAATAATCCTATCTATTTTCGTAATTTTATGCGCCATTAAAAATCCATTATTTATCTAATGATTAAATGGTCAAGAAAAATAAAGCAAAGCATTAACTACCAGCACTTTTAAAGCCGTGAATAAAATAAAAGATCTTACGCAGGGAAATATTTTCTCTCAAATTTTAAAACTTGCAATTCCCATTATTGCAACTTCCTTTGTTCAAATGGCCTATAACATGACCGATTTGGCATGGCTGGGACATGTAGGCAAAGAAACTGTTAGTGCTGTTGGAATGGCCCTTTATCTTATTTGGTTTGGGGCATCGCTAATGTTTATTCCTAAAATTGGTGCCGAGGTTGGTATTTCTCAATCCATAGGCAAGAAAAAGCCCAAAGATGCACAAGCCTATGCAAAAAATGCATTTAGTATATCTTTAATCATCTCAATTTTATTTGCTTTGCTTGTTTGGATATTTGCAATTCCTATTATCGGCACATTTAATATTGAGAGCGGTTGGGTAAACGAAACTGCCGTTAGCTACCTAAGAATTGTAGCTTTGGGGATGCCATTTACTTATTCGAATATTACCATTTCGGGTATATACAATGGTGTAGGTAACACTAAAATCCCTTTTATTGTTAATGCAATTGGCTTGATACTAAATATTATTCTTGATCCGATATTAATTTTTGGCTGGCATGCAATACCTGCTATGGGTGCCCAGGGAGCTGCTATTGCAACTGTTGCATCTCAAATTTTGGTGTTTCTTATTTTTATGTATTATTTGCACTTTAAGCAAAATCCTCTAAACCTTAAACATTACCTGGGAAAAATTCAGGCAAAATATTTCATCCCAATTATTAAAGTTGGTGGCCCTGTGGCCTTACAATCTGTTTGCTTTGCTTTTTTAGCCATGGTACTGGCCCGCGTTTTAAACGAAATTGCCAAAGGAAACGAAATTCCATTTGCAGTACAATCTATTGGTGCACAAATAGAAGCTTTATCGTGGATGACAGCTTCGGGATTCTCTACAGCACTAGGAACGTTCACAGGACAAAATTTTGGAGCAAAAAAATGGGATCGCATACAAAAAGGTTTTTTTATAACTCTGGGTATTGCTGGTTTTATCGGACTAATTAGCACTACACTTTTCCTGTTTGCCGGCGAATCTATTTTTGGTTTATTCCTAAAAAACAGCGAGCAAGAAGTTGTTCAACTTGGTATTGTTTACCTAATAATTCTTAGTTTTTCTCAATGCTTTATGAGTATAGAAATTACAGCAACCGGTGCTTTTAATGGTGTTGGAAAAGCTATTCCTCCTGCAATTATCGGAATAATTGGCAACATACTTCGAATACCATTTGCTTTTCTTTTTAGTTATACGCTTATTAACTGGCTTCCTGGGTTTCACAACTACATTTCAGAGAAATATATAATCGTTACCGGAGTTTGGTGGGGACTTACTTTAACAAGCATATTAAAAGGAAGCTTTTTATTCTTTTGGTTTCTTACTTTATTGTACAGACATCCCGAAAACACACATCCTTTACCTTATCAAAATTTATGGATAAGACTAATTCCAAGCAGACTGCGTCAAACAACAATCATTCTTAATCCATTGGAAAATGAAAAAATTAAAAAGAGAACTTAAAATAACAGAAGATGGTTCCTACACATTTTACATGCCCGATTTGGATGAACATTATCATTCTACTCATGGTGCAGTTCAGGAATCAAAACATGTATTCTTAGAAGCAGGATTAAATTTTACAGATAAAAACCCGATTCATATTTTAGAGATTGGATTTGGAACTGGTCTCAATTGTTTTCTTACACTTTTAGAGTCTATTAAAACAAATCGAAAAATAATATATCACTCCATAGAGTTATATCCATTGGAAAAAGATCAGATTGAATCTCTTAATTATACCGAAAATACAGTTCCTTTGGGAAAAGATCTATTTCAGAAAATTCATCAGGCCAAATGGAATAATAATGTAGAAATCACAAAAAATTTTACACTTCACAAGCTGCTTGGCGATTTAAGAACATCTAGTTTTCCGGAAAAATATGATTTAATTTATTTCGATGCTTTTGCTCCCGACATTCAACCTGATTTATGGACCGCCGAAATATTTACAAAACTGTATGAATCTACTAATTCAAATGCTATTTTAACCACCTATTGCGCAAAAGGAATTGTAAAACAAGCTCTTCGGGCATCGGGATTTGAAGTAAAAAGATTAGCAGGACCTCCAGGAAAAAGACACATGCTGAGAGCTAGTACTATAAATGTGAAAAAACTTTAAATTAGTGGCAATTTTCGAAATTCTAGAGGAAAAGCCTTACCTTAGTCGATCTTTACGACCTTATTGATCATAAATAAAATCAGAAATTATATAATAAATACATATTAATTAGAATGAAGTACACAGAAGAACAAGATAAGGTAAGCTATTGCCTTGGTTTAAGCATTGCAAGTAACTTGCTAACATCAGGAGTTAAAACTATTAGCGTTGATCCATTTATGGAAGCTCTAGATGCTGCTTTCAACGGAAAAATGCCGGAACTTTCTCCTGAAGATGCAAATAAAATTTTACAGGAATTCTTTGGCAAAATACAGGAAGAGCAAGCTGGAAAAGCTGTAGAAGAAGGAAAGAAATTCTTAGAAGAGAATGCTAAAAAAGATGGCGTTATTAGCCTGGAAAGTGGTCTTCAATATGAAATTATTTCTGAAGGAAAAGGAGAAAAACCAGTAGGAACTAACAATGTAAAATGTCATTACCACGGTACTTTAATTGATGGTACTGTATTCGATAGCTCTGTAAAAAGAGGCGAGCCTGCTACATTCCCAGTTAATGGCGTTATTGCAGGATGGGTTGAAGCTCTTCAATTAATGCCTGTAGGATCGAAATGGAAATTATATGTTCCTTCAGATTTAGCTTATGGAGCGCAAGGTGCTGGTAACCTTATTGGTCCTCACACAACTTTGATTTTTGAAGTTGAGCTATTAGAAATTGTATAATTATTAATTACCTAAAATATAAACAAAATGAAACTTAAAGTATTGTCTCTTGCACTTGGTTTGAGTGCTATGGCTCTTATTTCTTGTAACCAAACAGGAAGTAAGAATGTTTCTTTAAATAACACAATTGACTCGGTAAGTTACAGTATCGGAGTTAACTTTGGTTCTAACCTTGAAAGAAGTGGAATTACCGAATTTAACGAAGAAATTTTACTTGCTGCAATGCATGCTGCTATTAATAAAGATTCTCTAAAAATTGATGCTCGCGAATCAGGAAAAATCATTAATGATTACCTACGCGATGTACAAGCTAAAAAAGGAGAAGCAAATATCGCTAAAGGAGAAAAATTCTTGTCTGAAAATGCTAAAAAAGAAGGTGTTGTAACTACCGAAAGCGGATTACAATACAAAGTTATTAGCGAAGGAAATGGTGCTAAACCATTGGCTACCGATCAGGTAAAAGTACACTACAGAGGTACTACTATTGACGGAAAAGAATTCGATTCTTCATACAAAAGAAACGAACCAGCTACTTTTGCAGCAAACCGTGTAATTAAAGGTTGGACTGAGGCTCTTCAATTAATGCCTGTTGGTTCAAAATGGGAACTTTATATTCCTGCTAAATTGGCTTATGGTCCTCGTGGAGCTGGTGCTGATATAGGTCCTAACGAGACTTTAATTTTCGAAGTTGAGTTGTTGGATATTGTAAAAGCTGAACCTAAAAAATAATTGCCCTTTTTAAATAATAAGGACAATCTATTAAAAATACGAACCCCTTTTGATGAAAATCAGAAGGGGTTTTTTTAAAGTCTATATCTTTTTTTAGCTTTGCATACTTTTGCAACTGCCAACACGATGTTGTAAATTTATAATCTTGTTTTGTTCGTAACAAATAAGTAAATCTGTATAATAAACCAATAAAATAAATTGTCATGTACGCTGAAATTCATACCGAAAAAGGAGTTATGAAAGTAGAATTCTACGAAAAAGATGCTCCAAAAACTGTTGAAAACTTTGTAAACCTATCGGAATCCGGATTTTACGACGGGCTAAATTTTCACCGTGTAATTCCTAATTTTGTGATTCAAGGTGGATGTCCTGATGGAACCGGAGCAGGTGGTCCTGGATATTCTATCGATTGTGAGTTAACAGGTGAAAATCAATATCACGACAGAGGAGTTTTATCTATGGCTCATGCAGGAAGAAATACTGGAGGTTCTCAGTTTTTTATTTGCCATGGTCGCGAAAACACTTCACATTTAGATCGTCAGCACACATGTTTTGGTAAAGTTGTTGAAGGATTAGAAGTAATCGATGCTATTCGTGCTGGTGACACAATTGAGAAAATCGTAATCATTAAAGAATAATTCCAAAATCAAAAAAATACTATGAATTTTGAAATCAATGGTAAAGTAATTGCTAAAGATGAAACTCAACAAATTAGCGATCGCTTTAAAAAAAGAGAATTTGTTATTGAGGTAGAGAATGAAAGAAATTCTGACTGGAACGATTTTATTAAATTTCAGTTAACACAAGACAGATGTGACCTTTTAGAAACTGTTTCTTTATACGAAGAAGTAAAAGTTTCTTTTAATATTCGTGGTCGCAAATGGGAGAAAGATGGAAAAACTAACTATTTCTCAAACCTAGAAGCCTGGAGAATCGAGAAAGTACAAAGTGGTGGATCTCCTGTACCGGAAATGCCAGAATTTAAAGCTGAAGATGTACCTCCTGCTCAGGAAGAAGACGATCTTCCATTTTAAAAACACTACCAATTAAAGCTAAACATACTAATTAACAGCACTTTGCTTATAATTAATAATTAGCAATTAATAGAAACTATATATACAAACAGTATACAATATTAAAAGCCATTCTTTCATTAAGAGTGGCTTTTAATATTATATTATTCCGACTTAAAATAAGTACAAAATTACCATCTCCATAAAAAATCATCTGCGATTTAATAATCTATTTACAATACCATCGAATGCTGCCAAAGAAGCTACTGCTACCACCACAATATAAACTATAACAGGCAATTTTTTAAGATTAATAAAAACATTAGTCAATATTTGATGAAGCGGTTTTAATAAAATCAAATCCAATTGATTAAAAAACGGATGATCCAAATCATTAATTAAAGTTCTAACATCGGTACCCAAAACAATAAGAGTAAGAATAGAAACCAAAAGAACAATTACTATCCATTGTTTTCTGGAGATAGGCTTCTTTACTTCGATAGGTTTGGCAAGCCAATCCTGCATTACATTATCCATAACCTCACTGGTAAAATCCTGCGATGGATCCTGTAACTCCACATCTTTCATAAGTTCTTTAATAAACTCATCTTTATAGATATCTTCTTTTTTTGTCATGGCATTTAATTTTCGAGATCTATAATATTGTTTTTAATTCGCCGTGTAAAATCGCCTCTAAATTAGAGTATAATTTTTTTCGCGCACGATACAATTTCACTTTTACATTCGAATTTGATAATCTGGTAATAGAACAAACCTCCTCAATGCTATGTTCTTCCAGATAAAATAATGTGAGTAAAGCTTTATCTTCACCACACATTTTATTAAGCGCCTTATTTAAATACTGCTTGCGTTCACCATTTCGCAACTCCTTTACCGCCGATTGGGTAGATTTTACATTTACCGAAGCTGAATATTCATCATCAATTGAACGTGTATCCAGTTTTTTCTTCCTTAATCGCGATATTGCAGTATTATAAATAATTCTATAAATCCAAGTTGAAAATTTCGATTCTCCTTTATAAGTATCAAGAGCCTGATAAGCTTTTAGAAAAGCATCCTGAGTAACTTCCTCGGCATCCTCGCGATTACCCATTAATTGCAAAGCAACATTAAAACCCATTTTCTTGTATTTATCTACAAGAACAGCATAAGCTCCAGGGTCTCCATCTTTAATTTTTGCAATATAATAGCTATCTTTTCTAAAGGCCATAATTCAAATCGCTTTCAACTTTAAAAACATCATTCTTATCAATTCAAAAGACATCCCTTTTTATAAAAATGTTGCTTCTTACTAAAGATTTTAATTATTTAATCGAATCTTCTAAAACTTAGACGCACATCTATACCTTTCGGTTACAGATCATCTGTAATTATAACTAATCATCCATTTGTATCAATCACACACTGCAAGACATAACTCTGTATATCAATACAATAATCATATTTATTAAAAGTTTTTTATTTTTTTTGTAACCCATTTTTCCCCGATAGCGTCATAAAGTCGAGAAGCAAAAACAAAATCGCTTTTCAAATTTAAAATTGAAATAACAGAAGTTTAACCTTAAATCTCATATTATGGATATCACTGGAGTAATTGCAATCATTTCTGTATTTGGCGTAATACCATTAATCGTATTTTTAGTATATCGCCACAGAGAAAGACAAGCTATAATTGAAAAAGGAATAGATATCAGTATTTTTGATAGCGAAAAAAAATGCAGTCCTCTGCAAAGTTTAAAATATGGAATTCTTCTAATCGGGCTTGCAGTAGGAATTTTAATTGGAAATATTCTTGATGAATACACCCAAATGATCGAAGAAGTCTCCTATTTTTCAATGATCTTCTTATTTGGTGGACTTGCTCTTATCGTTTTTTACGCAATTGCAAAAAAACAGGAAGAAGAAAAATAGTTAATTCATATACACAAAAAATGCGTTTCTTATTGAAACGCATTTTTTGTACATGGGTACCAAAATCATCAAGTAACTATAATTTACATAATCATTCTCCGATACGAAATAAAATTACCTTCTCTACAGCTCTCTCACAAACCGGACAAAAATGCTTCATCTTATTCGATTTCATTTTACAATCCTGAACTGGTGAATAAATTCCTTTCGACATATAACCTCCACCTTCAAAAACACCTAAGGTATTAATATATTCCTCTGTTCTTGGCGTTGGAACCGGAGTCGATTCCTTTAACATATCCTTCCATTTCTTTTCAAAATCAACTAAGGTGGTAATGTTTGGTTCCCAGGGCTCTATTTTTAAGTTATAAAAATCTTCATAAGCCACTTCCGAAGAATAATACTCATCGGCTAAACCTGCAAAACCATGTCCAAACTCATGACTGGATACCTCATAGGACAATGCATTATCGGCCGAACAACTAGAATAGTAATTATAAAATCCACCTCCTCCGTAGCGATCGGTGTTAATTAAAACAAAAATCTGATCGTATGGCACATTTGCACTAATATCGTGTAATGATTTAAGATCAAAAGTGGTTAAATACCTGTCAACATCAAAAGTATAGAATGTTGTATTTACAGCTGTATTTTTATAAATATGTTCGCCTGGAATATCTGTTCCCGAATCTTCCGATACCGATTCCAAAGCATAAATATTAAATCGCTTCTTGTATCTATCGAAAGGAGGCACATCAAATATATAACCTGCCACTCGTTTTACATCAGCTCTAAATTTTTCCATTTCATTTTTGGTGTATCCTTCGGCAATAAAAGCAATATCAACACTTTTATCGGGATCTCCTTTACCCATAAGTTTAGTAAATGGCACACTAGCAGGATTTTCTTTTCCGATAAAATAATTTTTAGGATCAATATTATAAGTCCAAATTTCTTCCATACTACCATCCCACTTTCGTGATTCAAGAACAAAGCGAGCTTTATTTTTAGGGTAAGGCATTACATTTACCTGATAAAATGCCCTTTTTATTTTCTGTGCTTCGGCAGTAGTTTGCCACTCCTGAAATAAAGAGTTAAAGCCCTTAGAGTAAATCACTTTCTCCGATGCTTCATCAATTAATTTGAATCGAAAAGTTCCGTAGCCAAATTTATCTACCAAATTTATTTTACTTCCGCCCCAATTAGGTTCCTCTTTTATCTGTTTAAAAAATACAGTTTGTGAATTAGAGTCCCCTCCCATCATATAATCTATTCTTAAACTTTTATTTTCAAAATACCTATCGAAATTAACCTGTCCAAAACCTGCATAAGAAATTAGTACAAATGCAATGGTAAATATGGATTTACAATTCATTTTTAGCTGCTATTATGGTTTAAAGTTTAAAAATACAAAATATTGCCAATTGCACTTTTCTTTTCCAAAGCGAAATAGATATCTTAGCTTTTTAATTCAAAAAAAATAGAAAATGAGAGAGCTTTTGGGCATTCAATTAAAAAATTGGTTAATTAACGAAGGATTCTCAGAATACTGGGCAATAATTTTTCAATCTTTAATAGCCGTTACCCTGGTTATTATTATTGCCTGGCTGTCAGATCTAGTTGCAAAGAAGATACTAATCGCATTTGTCACAAAAATTGTTCGTAGAACAAAAACACATTGGGATGATATATTGCTGGAAAGAAAAGTTTTTAACAAAATATCTCATTTTGCTCCTGCCTTAATTATATATTTTAGTGCCAGCTTTATCGATCATCAATCGTGGAGTATATTTGTTAAAAATGGGGCATACATTTACATGATAATTTTGGCCATTATGCTATTAGATACTTTCCTAAATGCAGGAAATGATATCTACAACACAATGCCCGTAAGTAAGACCCGCCCTATAAAAGGCTATCTTCAAATTGTTAAAATATTTTTCTATTCTCTGGGAATTATTTCCATTGTTGCCATATTTATTGATAGAGATCCATTAACAATTATTGCAGGAATGGGAGCTTTTGCTGCTGTTATCCTCTTAATTTTTAAAGATACCATACTAGGATTTGTAGCTTCTATTCAACTATCGGCCAACAAAATGGTAAACATTGGCGATTGGATTTCTATGCCATCAAAAGGTGCCGACGGAACAGTTATCGACATTAGTTTAAATACTGTAAAAGTTCAAAACTGGGATAAAACCATTAGTACGGTTCCAACTTACGCACTTGTTTCTGAATCATTCAACAATTGGAAAGGAATGGAAGAATCAGGCGGCCGAAGAATAAAACGTCACTTAAACATCGATGTGAAATCAGTAAAATTTCTTTCGGAAGAAGATATCAAGCGATTCGAAAAAATTAAGCTGATCAAAGAATACATAAGAAATAAAAGCGAAGAAATTAAATCTTCAAATCCCGAAGGAGAAATACCTGTAAACCAAAGAAGACTAACCAACATTGGAACTTTTAGAAGATACGTTGAGGAATACCTGCATAATCATCCAAAAATAAATCAGAATATGACTTTCTTGGTTCGCCAGCTACAGCCATCTGAAAAAGGACTACCCATAGAAATTTATGTATTCTCAAAAGATCAGGAATGGGCAAATTACGAAGCAATTCAAGCTGATATTTTTGATCACATTTTAGCTATAGTTCCAGAATTCAATTTAAAAGTATTTCAAAATCCTACGGGAGATGATTTTCAAAAACTAATCAACTAATATAAGCTCTCTAAATATGATAAAATCAATAAAAAAGCTCGACTTTTTCGAATCTTTAGGGTGGTTCGGAAATATAATTCTTAGTATCGGAGTAATTCCTCAGGTAGTACAAACATGGAAAACTCACGATGTAGGAAGCTTTAACTGGCCTTTTCTGTTAATGTGGGCTTTTGGAGTATTCTTTACATTTATCTATATTGTAAATGGCGACTTAAAATCCGGAAGCCGTCAGTATCCTTTATGGCTTAACTATATGGTAAATATTGTTGCAACATTTTACCTGTGCTATGCCAAATTAATTTATTCATAAATACATTTTTTATCATTTCACAAACAAGTATTTTCATGAAACACTTATTAACTCTACTTTTTATACTATCGGGATTTTGCTCTATTGCCCAAACCAAAGTTGGAGGTGTTGAGTTGCCAAACGAAATGGTAATTAAGGAACAACAAATGCAATTACATGGATCGGGCACAAGGGTTAAGCTTTGGATGGACATGTATGCAATGGGCTTGTATATGAAAAACAAAATTTCCGATGCAGAACAAATTATTAATAAAGATGAATGCATGGGCATTCGTCTCGAAATTACTTCGGGACTAATTACTTCGGAAAAAATGGAGAAAGCAACTCGCGAAGGTTTTAAGAATGCCACAAAAGGCAATATTACTCCCATAGCAAAAGAAATTGAGAATTTTATTTCTGTTTTTTTAGGTGAAATTGAGAAAAAAGACCGTTTCGAATTTGTTTATTGTCCGATTGAGGGAACTTTGGTTTATAAAAATGGGAAACTAAAAGCATCAATTAAAGGCATAGATTTTAAGAAAGCTCTTTTTGGAATATGGCTATGCGATAAACCAGCCGACAAAAACTTAAAAGAAGATTTATTGAAATAATTCCAAAAATTAAAATACATTCTATCTGACTTCTAAATAAGGATAAATTTGTTTCCTTTTAAAAAAAATATATAACTTAGCACACACACCAAACTGCTTGTCTCTCGAGACAAACCTTCTACTACTTGTTCAAATAATTAGGAATATGTTTCTAAAGGTGTTGCTGAGAGCACTCAATTTAACCCTCAGTTTTGTGAATTAAAAACAAAAACAATGAGTACCAAAAGATTTTCGAAAATTGTTGGATCTGGAAGTTACCTGCCAACCATCGAAGTTAAGAATGAACATTTTATCAATCACGACTTTTTTGAGCCGGGAGGACAAAAAATAGAAACTCCAAACGAGGTAATTATTGAAAAATTTCAAGAAATTACAGGCATCGACAAAAGAAAATATGCCAATGAAAATCAAACGTCATCCGATTTGGCTTATCTGGCAGCAAAAGATGCGCTTGAGTCTTCAAATATTGACAAAGAAAGTATCGACTATATTTTAGTTGCACACAATTTTGGAGATATACGTCCCAACTCAAGTTTAAGTAATCAGCTACCCTGTTTAGCGGCAAAAGTTAAAAATCTGCTACAAATAGAGAATCCAAAATGTATTGCCTACGATGTTCTTTTCGGATGTCCGGGATGGATTCAATGTATGATTCAGGCAAACTACTTTATAAAATCGGGCGATGCAAACAGAGTATTAGTGATTGGATCAGAAACATTATCCAGAGTTTGCGATCCTCACGATCGTGACAGTATGATTTATTCTGATGGAGCCGGAGCTACCATTTTAGAAGCTTGTGAAGGAGAAGAAGAGTCTGGTATTTTATCTCATGCCATTCGAACAGATACAAAAAACGAGGCTTTTTTCTTAAGAGCAGATATCTCGGACAATGCAGATTATGAAGGCAATAACACCAGTCATTTTATTAAAATGTATGGTCGTAAAATTTACGAATATGCAATTACTCACGTTCCTGGCGTTGTAAAAGAAAGTATCGATAAGGCCGGATTAGATATTAAAGACATTAAAAAAATATTAATTCATCAGGCCAACGAAAAAATGGACGATGCAATTGGGAAGCGACTATACCGCCTTTACAAAGAGAAAAAAGTTCCTGATGGTATTATGCCAATGATTATTAAAAATATGGGTAACAACTCGGTAGCTACTGTGCCTATTTTATACGATCAAATTTCGAAAGGAAAACTAGACGGTCATGAGTTAAAACCTGGCGACCATGTAGTTTTTACATCGGTAGGTGCCGGAATGAATATTAATTCGTTTGTTTATAAGGTCTAAATTCAATTTAGACCAATAAATATCTTGATTTTTAGATTAGAATATTAAAAAGTAAACATATTGTAGAAAGATTTCGCAAAAAGTATTGCTTTCAAGAATATTTTTTCTAAATTAGCGAAGCTTAATCTGATAGAAGCTAGAAAACAAAAGGGATAGAGGAGATTGATAAGATATCAGATTTTATAAAAACTGTATTCTAACCCTAAATTACTATACAATAATTACCCGAAGCAATTTTATTTGTTTCGGGTAATTTTTTGCAGATATTTCTCTTACACAAAGCAGCAGAATTCACAAATATTGAACTTTTAGATTTTATAATAAAAATTTAATATATCTTTCGATTCTAAGCACTCCTAATTATGAATAACATCTATTTTTACTCACTACAAATTTGTTTACTTGTTGCATTACTCTTTTTTTTAATCTTTGTTTATTCGAGCTTTGTTTTTATTTACGAAAAAGAAAAAAAAGCAGCCTTCAAAGCTTTTTTAATTGCACTATTACTTCCTCTTCCCTATCTTTTTACCTGGTATTATTCATGGGAAATTGCCGCCTTTATTTTTGTTGCAGATTTATTTTTAACCTTTTGTCTATTTCTAATTCCTTTTTCATCCAATAAAAATAGTACTGATAATTATCCACTGCATAAAATTGACGAACGAAACATTATGTTCTCAAGAAGTGAACTAATAGAAGGATCTGATAATTTTAATAAATACTATCAAAAATATCCTGATAAAAAACCACTTGACGATAAATTCAGAAAAGAACCAGGCTTAACGGCAAAAGGATCTCTTTTTTATAATCGAATAGCTTATGCTGCAGCCAACTCGAGTTTCTTTACGATTGACAAGTTAAGAACTGCTGTTGATGGGGAAATAAATCCTGACAAAGAACAGCTAGATCCTGCTGAAATTGCAAAATTTCTAAAAGCATGGAGCAAAAAACTAGGCGCACTAAATATAGGAATAACAAAATTGTCCGATTATCACTTTTATTCTCACAAAGGAAGAGGAAAAGACTATTCAAAAGAAATAAAAAGTACACATACCCATGCCATTGCTTTTACAGTAGAAATGACTCATGAAATGGTTCGTGCTGCCCCACAGGCATCAATTGTAATGGAATCGGGACAACAATATCTTGATGCTGGAAGAATAGCTGTTCAAATGGCTCATTTCTTACGAAGTTTAGGATATTCGGCCAGAGCACATGTCGATGGAAATTATGAAGTAATCTGTCCTTTAGTTGCAAGAGATTCGGGTCTTGGAGAAATTGGCCGCATGGGCTTGTTAATGACACCAAAACAAGGACCTAGAGTAAGACTAGGAGTTATAACAACAGATTTAAATTTACCTGCTGATAAGTGGGAAAAAGATAATTCATTAATCGATTTTTGCAATAGATGTAAGAAGTGCGCCAGAGTTTGTCCCAGCCAATCAATTTCTTTTGATGAACCAAAACTGGTAGATGGCATAAAACGCTGGCAAATTAATTCTGAATCATGTTTCACCTACTGGTGTAAATCTGGTACTGACTGCGGCCGATGCATGGCAACTTGTCCGTACTCTCATCCCGATAATTTTCTTCACAATTGCATTCGATGGGGAATAAAACATTCCTCTCTTTTTAGAATACTTGCAGTTTATTTGGATGATTTCTTTTATGGAAATAAGCCAAAACCCAAAAAAATGCCTCAATGGATTCCTGGAAATAAGAAAACACAAGAATAAAACATTTGCACTTTCTATGTATCAATAATTTTTACTGATAAACTTTTGACTTACTTTGTTCATTACATTTTCTGTAAAGATTAAACAATGCATTTTTAACATTTTTATTGGGTTTAGCATTGTAAGCTTCCAACAAGTAAGGTTCAGCCTGTCGCATTCCTTTTCGGGCAGCTGCCAGCTTTAATTTACATTTCTGATAATCATCATCTGTTGGTTTAGCTATGGCTTCATATTTTTTAACTGCCAAATCATAGTCTTTATTAGCTCTTAAAAAAATAATCATACCCAAATTCATATTGGAATTAACATCGTCTGATTTTAATGATACGGCTTTACGATATTCAGCTTTTGCTTTTTCTATCTCATTTAATTTCTGATATGAAACTCCTTTAAAATATCTGTATTTATAATTATTAGGATACCATTCCAATAATTCATCACAAAGTGGTAAAAGCTTTTTAAATTGTTTCGAATTCACATATAAATACACCAAACTTTTCACCGTTTTTCTGTATTCATGAGGCATATTCTTCTTTTTTGCCAAAAGAACAAACTCTTGCCCTTTTACATCCTTTTCCGATTTATAAATTGCCAGGCATTTTTGATAAAAACTTGGTCCTGGAGTACCCATTTCCATAGCTTTTAGATAACTTTTTTTTGCCTCTTCAATTTTGCCCAGCTCTTGCTTACAAACACCAACATAGCCAAAAGCCCAGGATCGTTGTATCGAATCTCCAATTTCTTTTTCAAGTAAAGCCTGATACTCCTTTAAAGCCTCCTGATAATTTTTATCGAAAAACTTACTATTTGCTTTATTCAGAAAGGCATCAAAATCTTGTGCCGATACAAAAAATGACACCAATAGTAATACTGCTGTTAAAAATCCTTTCATAATTACCTAATTGATTAATCTGTAAATAGTCCTTTATAATTTGACGCTAAACAAATAGATTAGGGTGAATACTTTGACTAAAAATTTATACAATAGTTTAAAAAAAAAGCGCAGAAAAAAAATTCCTGCGCTTTGTATCATTAATTTATTCTATTATTTTCTTTGTCGAACAGCTTCGTAAACCATTAATGATGCAGCAACTGATACATTAAGCGATTCTATTTCACCTAAAATTGGAACTTTAACCTGATCATCAGCCAAACGCAATAAAGCATCTTCGATACCTGTATCTTCCGATCCCATAATAATTGCTGTTGCCAGAGTTAAATCTGCTTCAGTATAAAACTGCTCGGCTTTTTCGGTTGATGCAACAATTCTAATTCCCTCTTTTTTCAGCCCTCTGACCATAGTCTTCAAATTCTGAACTCTACATACCGGAATTTTATATAAAGCTCCAGCCGAAGTTTTAATAGAATCAGGAGTAATTTTAGCTGAATTTTTAAATGGAATTATAATAGCCTGCACTCCTGCACACTCGGCAGAACGAGCAATGGCACCAAAATTACGAACATCAGTAATTTGATCGAGTATTAAAATTAATGGATTTTTTCCTTCAGCCATTATCTGAGGAATTACATCTTCGATATCCTGATAAGCAATAGGAGCAATTAATGTTACAACTCCCTGATTATTATGCTGATCTAAAGATTTAATTTTTTCTGCTGGTACAAACTGATACTCAACTTCTTTCTCGCGAATTAAATCAAATAATTCATTGTATAATCGTCCGGTTAATCCTTTACGAATTAATACTTTCTCAATTTCTTTTTCACTTTTAACTGCTTCCATTGTTGCTCTAATACCGAACAACATTTCCTGTTTTTGTTTAGCCATCGATCAATTACTTACTGATATATTTATAGGAGTACAAAGGTAAGTTGTAAAAGCCAATCGACCAACTGCTTCGGTATATTTCACGCAAAGAACACAAAGATTTTTTAAAGCTAAGAACGCAAAGAGGAAAACACTTTTTGCTAATCTATTTTTATAATGTAATTTACACTTATTTAAATATACGAATATGACCGCAAATGAGATTTCTTATAAAATTATTAGTAAGGTTATTGAAATTCATAAAACAGTTGGTCCTGGATTACTAGAATCTACTTATGAACAAGCTCTTATGTACGAATTACAACAAAATGGGCTTAAAAGTAGAAAGTCAGAAAGCAATGCCTTTTATTTACAAAAAGGTCAAACAAGAAACCGGTTACAGACTAGATTTATTAGTCGAAGATAAAGTAATTGTAGAGATCAAATCAGTTGAACAACTAGCTCCAGTTCACCATTCACAACTACTAACTTATTTAAGACTCTCTGGTAAAAAACTTGGGCTACTAATTAATTTCAATTCAAAATATGTAAAAAACAGTATTCATCGAATCGTCAATAATCTATAAGAAAAATCTTTGCGATCTTTTAAATAAAAAACTTTGCGATCTTTGCGTGAAACTTTTTATTCTCCTTTCTCAGCAATCAACTCTTCCAACTGCTCATTAAAATCTTCCCAGGCAAACATCTCCTCTTCCAATTTTTTTTTGGCTTCTTCATACTTTGTAAAAAGAGATTGATCCTGCATTTTCTCGGGATTTGCCAACAAGTCCTCCATTTCGGCAATCTCTTTCTCGAAGTTTGCAATATTCTCTTCAGCTTTGGAAACATTGCGCTCCATTTTATTAATTTTTTTGCTTAGCTCTTTACGCTCCAAATAGTTAAGCTTATTCTCCGAAGGTGCTACAATGGTTTTTTCCTGAACAGTTGATTTTTTTACCTCCAGCTCCTTTAAAGTTTCCATTTTTTTTGAACGCAGAAAATCATAAATACCTCCCAGGTGTTCTTTTATCTTTTTATTGGTAAACTCATAAACTTTAGAAGCCAATCCATCTAAAAATTCACGATCGTGAGATACAACAATCACCGTTCCATCGAATTGCGACAATGCTTCTTTTAGCACATCTTTCGATTTCATATCCAAGTGGTTGGTAGGCTCATCGAGTACCAGTAAGTTTACTGGCTCAAGCAATAAACGAATCATTGCCAATCTGGATCGTTCCCCACCAGAAAGGACTTTTACTTTCTTATCCACATCTTCGCCGCGAAACATGAAAGCGCCCAAAATATCTCTAATTTTAGTACGGACTTCCCCCACGGCAACATCATCAATAGTATCTAAAACAGTTTTGTTATCGTCTAAAAGTTGAGCCTGATTCTGCGCAAAATATCCGATTTTTACATTATGCCCTATTTTACAAACTCCCGTATGTTCCAATTCTCCCATCAGTACTTTTACAAGAGTGGATTTTCCTTCTCCATTTTTCCCAACAAAAGCAAGTTTCTCTCCTCTTTCTATAACAAAATCAAGATCATTAAGTACCAAAAGATCTCCATAAGCTTTACTCAAAGCTTTTGCTTCACAAACCAAATCGCCCGAGCGGGGAGCAGGAGGAAACTTAAGACTTAATTTACTTAAATCTTCCTCATCAATTTCTATTCTATCTACTTTTTCGAGTTGTTTGATTCTCGATTGCACCTGAACCGATTTTGTTGCTTTATACCTGAATCGTTCAATAAACTCTTCGGTATCCTTAATCATTTTTTGCTGATTAATATAGGCTTTCATCTGCTGTTCCCTGCGCTCGGCATGTAAAACAACATACTCGGAATAGGGAACTTTATAATCGTAAATTTTTCCTACCGAAATTTCAACTGTTCTGTTGGTTATATTATCTAAAAATGCACGATCGTGCGATACCAAAACAACAGCTCCCGGATAAACTTTCAAAAAATCCTCTAACCACTGAATAGACTCAATATCCAAGTGATTGGTTGGCTCATCCAGTAAAAATACATCGGGACGACGCAAAAGAATTTTTGCCAATTCGATACGCATTCTCCAACCACCACTAAATTCATTCGTCTGACGAGTAAAATCAGAACGCAAAAAGCCTAAACCCATAAGAGTACGTTCGGCCTCAGCATCCACATTTTCGCCACCCATCATGTGGTAACGATCATTTATATCTGTTAGTCGATTTATCAGCTTCATATAGCTTTCCGACTCATAATCTGTACGCTCAGCAATTTCGGCATTAATTTTAGCAATTTGCTTTTCCATTGCTATAACCTCCTCAAAGGCGGTAAGGGTTTCCTCCATTACTGTTTTACCATCAACATGGTTCATTTGCTGTGGCAGATATCCGATTTTCACCTCGTTAGGAACCGAAACAGTACCTTTACTAGGAGCTTGAAACCCTGAAAATATCTTAAGCAATGTAGATTTGCCAGCTCCATTTTTTCCCACTAAACCAATTCGATCGCGAGTATTTACAATAAAGCTTACTTCTTTAAAAAGAGTAAATCCACCAAATTCAACGGTAAGATTATTTATAGAGATCATGATATATCAGATTTTTTCGTTCAAGCGACAAAGATAACAACAGATATTAATTAATCGTTATCCATAAAAACGAATGTATACTAATTACGGCTTGCTAACATTTGTTCCTCAATAATATTCGCTTTTTTTAATAATTCGGATTGAATGATATTTTCTTTAACCTGATTCATGACACTGTTTTCTGCTTCGGCAAAAGAAATATCATAAATACGAGTAAATCTGGTATATTCACCTGGATATTTTGATAATAATTTGTCGTATAATCTATCCAGATCTTGTTGATTTGGATTGTGAAATTCCATTTTTAATTCGAAACGTCTCACCAAAGCTTCATCAATCATTTCAATTTGGTTGGTTGCAGCAATAATAACAGAATTTTTAGGTAAATTATCCATCATCTGAATCATACCATTCACCACACGTTTCATTTCACTACTATCGGTATTATCGTAATTTCGTTCTTTTCCTAAGGAATCGAATTCATCGAAAAACAAAACAGCCTCCTGGGTTTCTACCATTTTAAAAGCAGAAGCAATATTTCGAGATGTTTCGCCCAGTTTTGAAGAGATAATATTTCCCAGGTTAATTGTCTTTAGCTTTTTATTTAGTTTATGAGCAATAGCTTTAGCAGTCATGGTTTTTCCACAACCCGATTTCCCAAAAAGCAAAATTTTATTAATTACGGGCAAATTATACTTGGATAAAATCTCAACATGCTCATATTCTCTTAAAAACTGATTAATTTGAATAGATAGCTCCTCGTCGAAAATAATATCTTCAAAATTAACTCTTCCCTTGTTCGGAATAAATAAGTGATTCATTTGTATATGCTATGTTGTTAATGTTGTTTGTTTTGCAAACTTAGTATTTTATACTAAAAAAGAGAACTCCTTAGTAGAATTCTCTTTCAGTACTTTACCGCTTAAAAAAGCTTATTTTATTACATGTTTTTTAAGAATGGCCTTTTCAAATTCTACCCAATGCTCATCTGTCATTCTATCGGGAGTAAACAAACAAATTCCTGTGGCTCCATTTTCCATCGATTCGCGAATTGCATCTCCCATTTCTTCGGGAAGCAAACCATGATTTTCGGGATCGGTCTCTTTTGCTTTCGCAATTTGGTTTCGGACAAATAAACAAACCACTGTAAACAGGTTTCTCACCATTTAAACTCTCAATAGATTCCTTTTTCTTTCAGATTTTCAAAATTGTCAGATAACTCAATATCGGTAGCCTCTCCTGTACCTCCAAGCCATGCAAAACATGGCACTTTTGTAGTTTCTTTGGTGCTACAAGACAACAATAAGAACAAACCTAAAACAGCAAGTAGCTTATTCATAATAAGATTATAAAAAAATAAAATTTGGCTTTTGGGGTACGAGCTAAAGATATAAAATTAAAGTAACAAGTATCAAGTACAAAGTATTGAGAAACACAATACGACTTTTTGACTATTGGACTTTTCCACTGTTCGACTTTTTATATCTTTGTGCCCAAATTAAATTCAAAGAAAAGTGGGCAGAAAAAGAAACAGAAAACCGCTTCTGGAAAGCGTAAAAATTGAGAAGTTAGCCGCCGAAGGAAAGGCCATCGCAAAAATTGAGGATAAAGTGTTGTTTGTAACCAACGTTATTCCTGGCGATGTTGTAGATGTACAGGTAACAAAAAAGCGCAAAAATTTTATGGAAGGATATCCTGTTTTCTTTCACGAGCATTCTCCGCTTAAAAAAGATGCCTTTTGCGAACATTTTGGAGTTTGCGGAGGTTGTAAATGGCAAAACTTACCTTACGAAGAACAACTAAAATTTAAGCAACAAGAGGTTGTTGACAATTTAGAAAGAATTGGAAAAGTTGAATTGCCAGAGGTAAATACTATTTTGGCATCGGAAAAAACAAAATTCTATCGCAACAAATTAGAATTTACTTTCTCGAACAAAAGATATTTAACCAACGAAGAAATTGCAAGTGGCGAAGATATTGATCGCACTCCTGCAGTTGGTTTTCATGTACCTAAATTATTCGATAAAGTTGTTGATATTAATAAATGTCACCTTCAGCCAGAACCCTCCAATGCAGTACGTTTAGCAATTAAAGAATATGCATTTGCCAACGGCTTAAGTTTTTTCGATATCCGAAATCAGGAAGGCTTTTTAAGAACTTTGGTGGTTAGAACTTCATCAACAGGAGAAAACATGATAATCGTTGTTTTTTATCATGAAGATGTAGAAAAACGAGAGGCTCTACTAAATCATCTGGCAGAAAAATTCCCGGAAATAACTTCTTTAATGTATGTAATAAACGAGAAAGCCAACGATTCTCTTACCGATCAAGAAGTTCTTTTATTTAAAGGAAATGATCATATTTTTGAGCAAATGGAAGGTTTAAAATTCAAGATCGGTCCAAAATCGTTCTATCAAACCAACTCTGAGCAAGCCTACAATTTGTACTGCAAAACAAGAGAGTTTGCAGAACTAACAGGCGACGAAGTGGTTTACGATTTATACACAGGAACCGGAACCATTGCCAACTTTGTGGCCAAACAAGCCAAGCAAGTTATTGGTATCGAATATGTGCCTGAAGCTATCGAAGATGCAAAGGTAAACTCGGAAATTAACGGAATTGACAACACAAAATTCTTTGCCGGCGACATGAAAAATGTGCTGACCAAAGAATTTATTGAACTTCACGGACAGCCAGATACAATAATAGTTGATCCTCCTCGTGCCGGAATGCACGCCGATGTGGTGGAAACAATTCTGCATGCCGCACCAAAACGTATTGTTTACGTTAGCTGTAACTCGGCAACACAAGCACGCGATTTAGCCATGATGGACGAAGCCTACAAAGTAACCAAAGTACAAGCTGTAGACATGTTCCCACACACTCATCATGTGGAGAATATTGTGCAGTTGGAAAAACGCTAGTTGGTTCTCGCTAAGAAATATATTCTAAAGCTCGCAAAGAAAATCTCTGCGGGCTTTTTTATTACTTCAATTCTTAGACACAGATTTTATAAGATATTTATGATTCACGCAGATTTAGCTTGCTAATTTGCAGAAAACATGCAATGAATCTATACGGGCTATTCACTCCAAGTAGGATTATCAATATAAAGCCCGCACAAAACACTATAGGTAATCCCAGTTATATTGAGAATACCAACTTGGCTTACACCTGGAATTTAAATCTAACTCCAAACAATATTTTCGCAATATTTTGTAGGTTTACAATGTAAAAACAATCTTTTACTGTATTTATATTCCTTAAAAAATGCGCAAAAAAGAAAGAGAAATTACCGATCAAAATCAATTGTTAGAAATCCTTACAAAATCGAAAGTCTGCCGACTGGCCATTCACGATACTCCCTATCCATACATTGTGGCATTAAATTATGGCTATGCCGATAATGCTTTGTTTATACACTGTGCAAAAGAGGGAAAGAAAATAGATCTGCTGAAAGCAAATAACAAAGTAGGTTTTCAAATCGATTTTGGCAATGAACTAATCAAGCATGCCGAATCGTGCCAATGGACCACAAAATACCAATCGGTAGTGGGAAGCGCAGATGTAGAAATACTTACCAATTTCGCTGATAAAACTGCTGGCTTAGATATCCTAATGCAACAAGCTGGTAAAATGAATAATGAATACAATCCCAATTACGTCGATCGCATCCTGATTCTTAAGGTAAACATCAGAGAAATATCAGGAAAAACAAGCCTTTAAAAGTGCAACAAAGTTACAAAAGTTCAATATTTAGTTGGAGAAAATGGGCATTGGGAGGACTTTTACCTCTTGATTCGCACCAGATAATTAAGCTGACAAATATCCTTTTAAAACCTTCAAATATTCTGTAGTATTGAAGCAAACAACAAACCAGATAAATTCTAAAAAAATGAACAAGATTATTGTATCAGCATTAGCTGTACTACTAAGTGTAAATCTTTGCTTTGCATCTTCACAAGATGAGAAACAAAAAACAATTAAAAACTGGCTTGCAAGCGATGCCATAGAACTACATTTGCCTGCTTTTAATACAATTGAAGATTTTAGCGGCAATACTTTTCAACTGAAAAACCTTTTGCAGGAAAACCAGATCGATCTTTGTAAGATTTCTCCTAAAGAATCGGATCAACTGAATTGGAACCAGTCACAAGTAAGCTGGAAAAAGAAAAGTACCAACTCTAAAGGTTTTGTTTCCCTTCCCAACAAAGAAAATCAATTGTACTATCTGGTTTCTTATCTGAATACCGATCAATGGAGCGAACTGGAACTTTCTCTGAAAAGCTATCCTATGATTGAGGTGTATGTTGATAACAAAAAACAATTGTCGCAATACACACAGGAAGCCGATGAAGCCAAAGAATCGAACAAAAGCTTAAAACTGGAACAAGGACACCATAAAATTGTGGTGAAAGTTTTAAGTGGTGAGAAAAACAACAAGTTCAAACTGGAACTAAAAGCTAAAAAAGATTGGAATACTAATACATTTGCCTTAAGCCTTTCTCCAAAACAATTTATGGATATCAACAAAGTATTGGATGGCACAAAAGTAAAAAGCACCGCTTTATCTTTCGATGGTAAGTATGCTTTAATTTCCTACAGCCGAACTCTACCTCCATCGGATAAAAGTGAGAACTGGAAAGAGATTCAAGAAATTGAAAGCGGTAAGATTCTTTACACTTTCCGAGGTACACAGCTTTCGAATATCGTTTGGCTACCAACAGGAAATCAAATTTCATACACCAAAGCATACAATGGCAAAACATCGGTTTTTGTTTTCGATTTCGAGAAAAAGACCGAAAAGAAAATTGCCGCCAATATTGCTGATTTCTCTTCGTACACTTGGGCACCAAACGGAAAATTTATCATCTACAGTATAGGAAAAAGCAATTCCGAAGACTGGAAAATGAAAAAGTTCCAGGGAATGGAAGACCGTTTGCCCTGGTATCGCACCCGAAGTTTTCTCTATAAATTGGATGTTGCCAGTGGCGTTAAGCAACGATTAACCTATGGAACTTTAAGTACTAATTTAGCCGATATCAGCAAAAATGGAAAGTACATTCTTTTTGCAACATCTCGCCCCGATTACAGCGATTATCCATATTTTAAGCAAAATCTATATCAAATGAATGTAGAAACTTTTGCTGTGGATACCATCTGGAAAGATAAACTAGTTGACGGACAGGCACAATACTCACCCGATGCAAAACAACTACTGGTACAAGGCGGACCATCTTGTTTTGGCAAACTTGGCGAGAACATTGGCAATCAGCCACTGGCAAACAACTACGACGGACAACTTTACCTTTACGATTTGATCAGTAAAAAAGTCGATCCTATTACTTACAATTTCGATCCGGCAATTAGCAGTGCCAAATGGAATAGCAATGATAATAAAATCTACATTCAAGCTCAGGATAAGGATTACGTAAAGTTATTTGTTTACAATATTTCCTTAAAAGAATTTACAGAATTAAACAGCAGTTCAGACGTTGTAAAAAACTTTGATCTATCGGAAAATGGAGAAACAATCAGCTATATTGCTTGTGGAATTTCCAGTCCGTATAAAGCATTTGTATATGATATTGCATCGAAAGCAAACAATGTAATTGCTAATCCCGAAAAATCGCATTTGGCCAAGGTACAATTCGGAAAAACCGAAGACTGGAATTTTACTAAAGATGACGGAACCACGATTATTGGTCGTGTTTACTATCCTCCAAACTTCGATAGCAGCAAAAAATACCCAATGATTGTAAACTACTACGGCGGAACTTCACCAGTAGAAAGAAGCTTTGGCGGACGTTATCCGTTGAACATGTATGCTGCAATGGGTTATGTGGTTTATTTGCTACAGCCAAGCGGTGCTACCGGTTTTGGTCAGGAATTCTCGGCTCGTCACCAAAACAACTGGGGAATTACCACTGCCGACGAAATTATTACCGGAACCAAAAAATTCATTAAGGAACACAAGTTTATCGATGCCGGTAAAGTTGGATGTATTGGAGCATCATACGGTGGATTTACCACTCAATTGTTACAAACCAGAACCGATATTTTTGCTGCCGCGATATCTCATGCAGGGATTAGTGATATTACCAGCTATTGGGGCGAAGGCTACTGGGGATATTCTTACAGTATGAATGCTACTGGAAAATCCTTTCCCTGGAACAGAAGAGACATTTACGTAGATCAGAGTCCGCTGTTTAATGCAGATAAAATTACAACTCCAATGTTATTACTTCACGGAAGTGTGGATACCAACGTACCCCTTGGAGAAAGCATTCAAATGTATCAGGCATTAAAACTTTTGGGCAAAGATGTAGAATTTGTACAGGTAAAAGATCAAAACCATTTAATACAAAACTACAACAAACGCATTCTTTGGAACAATACCATATTTGCCTACTTTGCAAAATACCTGAAAAATCAACCACAATGGTGGGATAATTTATATCCTGATAAGAATTTATAACTCTAAATTTAAAAAGAGATTGGCAGCTTGTCAATCTCTTTTTTTTATTCTTACTTATAGATAAAACCTAAGACACAATCAATAATAATAAACACTATTGATGATTCGAACTATTATATTTAAATTTAGATTCACTCTAAAAATACATTTTATGCTAATTATTATATCGCCCGCAAAAACATTAGATTTTGACTCTCCAGCAAATACAAACATTTATTCTGATTCACAATTTACCAAAGATTCGGAACAACTAATTAAGGTACTAAGAAAACTTAAAGTTGATGATATTGCTAATTTAATGGGCATAAGTGGAAAACTTGCTCAGTTAAATTTCGAACGCTTTCACAATTGGCATTTGCCATTTACCAGCGAAAATGCCAAACAAGCACTTCTGGCTTTTAAAGGAGATGTATATACAGGAATTGATGCCACTAGTTTAAGCCATAAGGATATGGAACAAGCCCAATCTAGTCTTCGAATATTATCAGGACTTTATGGTGTTTTAAAGCCGCTGGATCTGATTCAGCCCTATCGGTTAGAAATGGGTAAGAAATTAGAAACTCCGAAAGGAGAAAACCTTTATCAATTTTGGGGAGACAAAATTACCAATGCTATAAATAAAGATTTAGCAGAAAATAATCACTCTCATTTAATTAATCTGGCTTCAAACGAATACTACAAATCCATAAAAAATAAAAATATTAAGGCCGATATCATAACTCCTGCTTTCAAAGATTTAAAAAATGGTGACTACAAAATAATCAGCTTTTATGCTAAAAAAGCACGAGGACTAATGACTCGTTTTATTATTCAAAATAAGCTTACAAACCCAGAAGACTTAAAAGCTTTTGATTTAGATGGATATATCTACAATCCTAATTTATCAAAAGAGAATGCTCCTGTTTTTACTCGCGATCATTAAAGAAAATTTACCTTATTAAAAAGAGTTGAATATCTTGTTTTTAGCTCCAAAATTTACTATGTTTAAGTATAAGACAACAGGAATATTAATCCATTAAGCCTTTTGCCATGACTACTAAAAATTATGCTATAAAATTCGGAAGTCTTCTTAAAGAAGAAATTCTGGAGATAATTAAAGATAAAATATTACCCAATACAGTTGTTCTGGAAGCTGTTAATCCGTTTCCGGGATATTATGAGTATTACGAAAACCTTCAGAAAGATATTAAACCATATTATATTTATCTGGTTACCGATAAAAAATACAGTTTGGAGGAGTTTACGCGCGCAACGCAAAAAATAATGAAATCGTTCGATGCAAAATTTCATGCTGCCATTGGAAGTATTACAATTTACAACGATGTTTACAATGTAATTCGTATCAGGCGTTTAAACACCTACGATCAGGTTCGTGAATTGCAGGAAGCTTACACTTCCGAAGGAATTAATTTTGAAATGCACAAAAACATTCAGCACAATTCGAAAGCAATGATTCAGCTTACTAAATTCTTTGCTGTTGATGTGCTCGAAGATGGATTCTTCACAGATCACATCGAACCCAATCATGGATACTTTACAATTCCTCAGAAACTATCATGGAGCCAATTTGAGGAATTAACCAAACAGGTAAAGTATAATATGGACATGATTCATTTCGATGCTTCTCTGGGCTTTATTTACGATCATTTTAAAGCAATAGATATGATTCGTATTTACTCGGAAAAATTAGACCTTGATTTAATGAAAAAGATAAAATCGAAATATCTGGAAAGAATTAAGTAGGATTCGTAAAAGAGTGAAAGAAATTATTACTTATTTACGTTTTATAAAATATTAACTCACTACAGAATAAAAAAAATGAGGCTTTCAGAACTGAAAGCCTCATTTTTTTCTGTTTAAAATACTGGCGAACGAACCGCCTTAATTCGTTTTCTTCTTTTTTTCATATTCATAACCACTGGAAAGGAAAATGAAATTTCGTGAGCTCCGGTATTGGTATGAATCAACTTAGAAATGGCATAATCGTAACTGTAAGCAACTTTAAATCGTTCGGTAACAAAACCTACCATAGCAATAAAAGAATCGTAATTTGGCTCAAAATTCTGGTTAAACCACAATCCAAATACCATTGAACTTTTACTGGCATACAAACCGTAATTCATTTGCGAAAAATCACCTTGTTGCTGATATAAAATTGCAGGAGCCAATATCCAGTTATCGGCATATCGATAGTTTCTTCCACCTAAAACAAACTCGGCACCTGCATGCACTGTATATTTTGTTTGCAACTTATCCTTTTGTTCATCATCGAAACTTAAATCGGGTTTAGCCAGGTGATGAGCCGCAATACCAAAATAAAAGTCTTTATAGTAAGCAATTGATCCCAATGAAAAATCCCAGCCATCTTTTCTTCGATTTAAAGGATCACCTGACGTATTATGAGGAAAAATACTACCATAAATTGGAGATACCTGATCGGGAAAAACCAAATGCTGCCAATCTACTTTTTTCTGCATAAAAGCAGCCTGAATAGCCGGACGAATAATAAAATCATCGTTAATTCTTAAATAAAAGGAATACATTCCAGCGAAGGTGGTTGTTTTTAGGGCTCCATCTCCCTGATCATCCTGAATAACCGTAATACCAATACCTCCGTTTATAGCTTCGTAAAAATTATCGAAAGACACACTATAGGTCACATACGGAAGATCGAGATTTGGCCATTGATTACGATAATTTAAACTTAGATTAGAATAGTTGGTTGATCCAGCTAAAGCAGGGTTTAGGTATAACTTATTTGCATAAAATTGTGAAAAACGAATATCCTGAGCAAGCAAATAACTCGCTGAGGCAAAAAATAATACACAAAAAGCAATTAGAGCTTTCTTCATTAGTTTTCAAATTTAAATCCTATAGATTAGTTACTTGAATTTTACATCTGTTTCGAGATAAGATATTCTCAAATCTCAAAAGCAGATGTAAATTTAAATTTATTTTATTGATTAATAAAGGTTTTTTTAATTATCTGAGCAACATAAAGGTTCCTTTATTGGTTAATTCACCATTTATGAAAACCATCCATACATAAGCTCCTGAAGGACAAAGCTTTCCTTTATACTTGCCATCCCAACCGCCGTTGTAACCAAACTCATTGGTTTTGTATAGTAATTCTCCCCAACGGTCGTACACGTACATTTCATATTTTTCAAAATCGTAATTGATCTTTTTCAAATAGAATCGATTATTTTCATTGGTCGAGTTAGGTGTAAATGCACTAGGCGATTCAATCCCAACAGGTTTAACCTCAATATTTAAAGAATCGACAGCAAAACAACCTAAATTATCTTCTACTCTTAGAATATATTTTCCTGTTTCTGAAACTTCAAACTTCGGTAAGATACTTCCATCCTGCCAGGTATAAAAATATGGAGAATACTCAAGAGGAAGATTCGTTCCCAAAGTTAGAGATTGACCTTCAAAAATTACAACAGGTTTATCTTCTAAAATTTCAATTTCATCAGGCCCATCATAAATTAAATTATTACTTAATTCAATTTTTGGAGTAGGATTAATGGTAAAGTTTTGAACTGCCCCACATCCATATTCATTAGAAACTTCCAACTTATATTTACCAGGAGTTTTGACAGTATAAATATCTAAATTATTAATCTCATTTCTCTCTTCATTATTCCAATCGGAATTGGACCAGAAAGGATTCTGCATTCCTGTTACATCAACCTCGAATTTTTCACCTTCACAAGCAAATTTACTCTCCTCTAAAACAGGATCGGCAACCATTTTAACAGTTACTTCATCGCTTGCATCGCAACCATACAGGTCAACAACATTAACTTTGTAGGTGTAGGTTCCTTCGGGTGCATTAATAATTCTTGGATCTTTACTATCAGGCTCATCTAAATGATCTGAATTTGTCCAGGTAATTTCTCCGGCATCACCAATAATTTCTGTCGATAATTGCAATTGGTTACATTGACCCACTGTGGTATCGGCAATTGTTGTTACCTCTGGCAGAGGTGCCACATTAATTTCTACCAAATCAACACCTTTACAACCATGTTCATCGACTACAGTTGCTACTAACACCTGCGATTCACCTGGTGTGAATATAGGTTTCATAGAGTATGCATCATCAAGATTATCGGCTGGAGACCAACTAATATTACCTTCGTCGGTTTTTGCTGATAATTCAAATGACTTACAACTACCTACTGTTATATCGTCGGTAATATCAACAACTGGCAATGTATCAACCCTTAAATTAGTTGTTTCGGTAATATTAGAACATCCATTTTCGTCGGTATAAGAATAATGAACTGTGTAATTACCAGGTCCTTTATCTGCCGGATCGAATACCTCTTCGGAGATTCCATCTACCCAGTAAATACCACCTTCAGGATAACCTCCTGATAATTCAAAGCTTTCTTCGCATATACCTTTAGATTCGTATTTTGCCAATTTAACTGTAGGCAAAGCATTCAATACTACCAAAGAATCAACTTTCGATTCACAACCCGTATTCATATCGGTAATGCTAATTGATAACATACCTTCTTTTGCTTCGCTCCAGGTTACTCTGGTTTTCGTACCTTCTTCTGGTCCTGCAAAAATACCACCTTCAACACCCCAACCATACACATCATCGCCATACTGATTGGTTATGTAGGTTACACGATCTTCTTTAGCACAAAGTACCATTCTACCAAAAATCGCTGTGTTTGGTAGTGCATTCACTGTTAATTTAGCAGGCTTAGTAGAACGTGATGAAGTACATTCGTCGGATACAACACATGTATAATATCCATTATGAGATTCATCTGTATTAGTAATACTATAAACAGAATTTGTTTCTCCAGGTATATCAACACCATTTACTTGCCACTGATATGTTACATCGATACCTTCTACCTCGGCAGTAAAAGTAACATCTTCGCCCGAACAAACCTCTATGTCTGCAGGTTCCGATAATATTACCAACTGAGGTTTAACTGTTAGTTTCATATCTGCACTTATTACCTCAGCACAATCATTGTAAACCCTGCAAGTATATATTGCATCATCATCAAGCTGTATAGAAGTTAAACTCAATATCGGAGAAGTTTTACCTTCAATATCGGTTCCATTCTTTCTCCATTGGTATTTCACATTCTCTCCGGTAGCTTTTACAATAAATTCTACTAAAGCAAAGTTCTCACAAACCTCGGCATTTTCACTAACACTAATAATTTCAGGTAATTCTGTAATTTCCAGATATCCGCTACTTGAAACATCACCACACAAGCCTGTAACCTGAACTTGATACTCACCTTCCTGTAATAAATCAAGAACGTCGTAATGTAAATTCTTATCGGTAGAAACCGGATTACCTTCAAACGACCATGTATAACTTAAATCAGCAGCACCTGTAACATCAGGACTCCAATCTAACATTTTGCCTTCGCAAAGCTCTTTATTTCCGATAGGAGCATTTAATCTTGTTGTAGGATAAACCCTAACAATACAAGATTGCTTAATTACATCGATACCTTCGCCTGTAATTTCGCAAGTATAAGTTGCTGCATCATCAAGACTAAGTTCTGAGAAATACAAACTCGATCCTGTTTCTGTAAGCTCGGTTCTGGTATCACCAACTTCCTTAAACCATTTAATGGCCTCCACTTGTCCGCTGGTAACTATTAATAATCGTAAGGCGTCGCCTTCACATTTTTCTTCGAAAGCAGATAGATCTTCAACTATTTTAACCGGTACCTTAACTGTTAGAGTACCCGAAGCTATGCGCGTACCACATGTTCCTGTAATAATACAGCTGTAATAACCAGCATCGCTTAAATCTATATTAGTAAACTCGATTGTTGGTGCATCAACACCTAAGACTTCTATTGTTCCATCTGTTTTTTCATGAGTCCACTCGTAAGATAAATCGGTTCCTGTAACATCAAGACTCATTGTATAATCATCGCCAACATATTTTACCACATCTTTAAGAGTTTCTTTTAATATGGTAGTTGGATTAACAATTAGCTGTGCTGTTTCTACTAAAGTTTCACCACATCCGTTGTCATTAGTTACCGAACATTCAATAGTATATATTCGCTGAGTAAATTCATCAGCAGGTAAAACATTCATTCCATTAATTAATAGCACAGATAAACTTGTAGCTTGATCTTCACCATCAATTTTCCAATGATAATGAACATCACGGCCAGTTGCCTTAGCACTGAAAATTACATCTTCGCCCTGACAAACCGTTTGATCAGCTATTGGCTCCATTGCTGGAATTGGATTAACTACCTGTGTACCAATAGAAGCAACGGTTCCACAAATATTTGTAACGGCTACTTTATAATTGCCTTCCATATCACTAGTTGCTGCTCCTAAAATCAAACTTAAGCCAGAACTTGTATCTTCCGAAGCATCATTTAATGTCCAGGTAATTGCACCGTAAGTACCCTTAATATTAATAGGTCCTAATTGTAAAGCATCACCTTCGCAAATGGCTGGTAAATCTTCAATTCCATCTGCAATTTCAGGAATCGACAGTATTGTAATCTCAATTGTGTAAGTCAATTCTATTCCACAATGGTCTGTTACAACACATTTGTATGTACCTGCATCATCAGTTGTGACTTTAGTCACCAAATAATTCGTAGTTGCAGTGATAGGATCTCCATCTTTTGTCCAGGTATAATCTACTGCATCTCCCGACACATTTACTTCCAAACTCAATTCTTGACCCACACAAAGAGTCTCCTTACTTAACCAGTCATCAACTTTCTTAATTGGTTCATAAATATCAATGTAACCAGATACTGTTTCGGTATTACAACCATCAAATACAACTAATTTGTACATTCCTGATTGATCCTTACTTGTAGCAGTAAGTTTATAATCGGCTGTTGTTACTCCCAAACTAATCTCGTCTTTAAACCACTCGTAGCTTGTACCAGCGGCTAATGCCGGATCAACATTTACTGTGGCAGTTAAGGTTTCCTCTTCGCCAATACAAAGTTGATCTGTATTAGACCAAGCCTCGATACTTAATTTTGAATAATGACTTACAACAAAATCATCGGTAAAATCAGGACAAACACCGTTGCCGGCAGTCACTTCATAATTTCCATTGTCGGCTTCACCAATAGTTACAATTGCTGTTGTCGAAACTTCTGTTGCATCCTTAGTCCATGAGTAAGAAATTGGTGTAGTTCCTGTAAGTCCACTTAAAGAAATCTGCATACTTTCTTCAGCACATAGATTCTGATCATCAATTAAATCAAAACTTACTGGCTCAAACACTTCAATGGCAACTTCATTTGAGGTATCATTTTCACTAATTCCATCTTTAACAATACAATGGAATGTCCAGTTTCTCATATCAAGACTTACACTCGAAATTTTAAGCTGTGATCCGTTTGTAATTAACACTTCCTCCATTCCAAGAACACCTTCGGCATTAACAAAAGTTCCACTGCCATCATTGTATTCCCATTCGTAATCGTAAGGAGTATCCGTATCTGTTCCAACAATTTCGAAGGATACTTCATCGTTTAAGCAGGCCTGAAGGTTTGCTGGTTGAGTTAGGATTTTGTAAAGTGGTAATACTTGTAAGTCTACTTCGGCACTAGCCAAATCTGTATTACAAATATTAGAAAGCAAACAACGATACTTATTACCATTAAATGTAAGATTTGCTTTTGTAATTTTTAAATTGGCTGTATTACTTCCTGAATAAGTAGCGTCATCTGTAATATCTACATAACCAGAACCAGAATCTTCCTGCCACTGATAGCTTAGAGGTTCTTCACCTGCAGCTTCCACATTAAACTCAGCATCATCACCATCTAAAATACTAATACTAATAGGCTGCGAAGTGTATTTAGCTTCTTCATATACAGTTAAAATAGCCGTATTAGAAGTTATCGTATTACAATCATTTGTAAGTTCGCAATAATATGTTTCCCCATCAACAGGATTTGTTTCTGTATAAGTATCGGAAGTTGCTCCACTAATTGCTCCAGCACTATTGTACCACTGAAATCCATAAGGAGTATCACCACTTACTTTAACTTTAAATACAGGATCTGGCTGAGAAGGACACATTTTTATATCCGAAAGATCACTGATTGCAACAAACTCTTTAACATCGATAGTAAAATGAACGGTTTGATCGTTACATCCCCGAAGATTATAAACCTCACATGTATAGTCGCCCTCATTTATTGTCGGTTGCACATTATCGATTCGATAAGAAGAAGCTGTTGATAAAATTGCTAACGGCTCTGAATCCTTATACCACTTGTAAAGCTTATCATCTCCTGTAGCTGTTACTTCCATTGTTACCGATTCGTTCTCACAGATACTTTGATTTGCAAGTACGGCAGAAGCTGCAATATCTTCCAATACTCGAACTGTAACTGTATTTGAGTAAACATCGGTACTAGATGCATCGCTTACCAAACATCTAAACTGCCAAGTGTTGATATCTAAATCGGTTCCAGGTACTGTTAATGTTGATACTGCTCCTACTTTATTTGCAGACATTCCATCTTGCCCATCGGCAGCAATCCAACTACCTCCTTTATTGTATTCCCAGGTAAATGCTAATGCATCACTGGTTCCGGTAACTGTTAAACTTGCATCATCACCAAAACAAACTTCGGCATTGCTAGCATCGGCTGCAATCTTAACTACTGTATTTATTGTTAAGGTAGCTTTACCACTTGTTACTTCTGAAATACAAATTCCTCCATCGCTATAAACAACGCATCGGTATTGTTTTCCATCGTAAGTTGCTTTATCGGCATTGGTAATTGTTAATTCTGCTGTTTGAGTTCCTGAATATTTATCAATATCTGAAATATTATCCCAATCAGATCCATTCCAAACTTGCCATTGGTAAGTGTAATTTGGTTCTCCACTGGCAACAACAGTAAATGTAGCATTGGCTCCATCGGCAATGGTTAAATTTTTCGGATCGGTTGTTTCAAGATTTTTTACTACGCTTAATTTGGCAACATTTGAATTAGCTGTATTACAAGCACCAACTACTTTACAATAATATGATTGACCATTTTCTTTACTTACAGCAGTATATGAATCGGAAGTTTCTCCTGCTAACACACCATTCTTATCGTACCACTGATATGTAAAACCGGGCTCTCCACTTCCTGATACTGTAAACATTGGTGCTTCATCTGTTTCACAAATTATTTTATCGAATGGATTAGTTACTGCCACCAATTCTTTTACATCTATGGTAAAATGAACGGTTTGGTCACCACATCCCAGAGTATTATAAACCTCACATGTATAAGCGCCCTCATTTGTTATCGGTTGTACATTATGAATTGATAATTCTTCACTTTTTGATAAAATTATTAATGGCTCCGAATCCTTATACCATTTATAAAGCTTATCATCTCCTGTAGCTGTTACTGCCATTGTAACTGATTCGTTCTCACAAACACTTTGATCTGCATTAACTGCAGAAGCTGTAATATTTTGCAGTACTCGAATCGTAGTTGGTTGAGAAGTTTCACTAGAACCCACTACAGGATTTACAACACATCTAAACAACCAGGAATTCATAGCAAGAGAGGCATTAGGAATAGATAATGTTGATATTTTCCCTGTTTCGCTTGAAATCATACTGTAATTTCCAACAGCAGGTTTATATCCACTACCGTCGCCTTCGTCATATTCCCATATATAAGTATGTCCAACTACTGTTCCCTCAATAGTTATTTTAGTAGGTTCACCATTACATACCTCATTACCTTTAGGTTGATTAAGAATTTTATCAACAGCTGTAATCGTTAAAGTAGCAATTCCACTTGTTACTTCTGAAATACAAATTCCTCCATCGCTATAAACAACGCATTGGTATTGTTTTCCATCGTAAGTTGCTTTATCGGCATTGGTAATTGTTAATTCTGCTGTTTGAGTTCCTGAATATTTATCAATATCTGAAATATTATCCCAATCAGATCCATTCCAAACTTGCCATTGGTAAGTGTAATTTGGTTCTCCACTGGCAACAACACTAAATGTAGCATTGGCTCCATCGGCAATGGTTAAATTTTTCGGATCGGTAGTTTCAAGATTTTTTACAACAGTTAATACTGCACTCTTCGATTTTACTGTTGTGCAGGTATTTGAAACCTCACAAGAATAAGTATTTCCATCTTTAGGATCTGTTTCGGTATAACTTGCTGATGTTGCTCCTGAAATGGCAACATTATTTTTATACCACTGATAAGAGATACCATCTCCTCCACCTGTTACTGTAAATTTCGGATCGACATCTGTCTCACACATCACAACACTTACTGGATCGTTTACTGTTGCTGGTTCTTTTACATCAACAATAAATGTTCTGGTTATATCATTACAATGCTCATCGTTATAAACTTTGCATTTATAAGTTGCTTCATCTGCGAAAGCTATATTTCCAAAATTATAGGTAGCTTTTGTTGCTCCTGTAATAATTACATCGTCTTTATACCATTGGAATTTTATATCATCCCCAGCTGTTGTTACCACACTTAGTGCAAATGCATCATTCAAACATGGTGTGAAATTTTCATCTATGGTAGATACTACAATATCTTCCAATACTCGAACTGTAACTGTATTTGAGTAAACATCGGTACTAGATGCATCGCTTACCAAACATCTAAACTGCCAAGTGTTAATTCCTAAATCAGTTCCAGGTACTGTTAATGTTGATACTGCTCCTACTTTATTTGCAGACATTCCATCTTGCCCATCGGCAGCAATCCAACTACCTCCTTTATTGTATTCCCAGGTAAATGCTAATGCATCACTGGTTCCGGTAAGTGTTAAACTTGCATCATCACCAAAACAAACTTCGGCGTTGTTAGCATCGGCTGCGATCTTAACTACTGTATTTATTGTTAAGGTAGCTTTACCACTTGTTACTTCTGAAATACAAATTCCTCCATCGCTATAAACAACGCATCGATATTGTTTTCCATCGTAAGTTGCTTTATCGGCATTGGTAATTGTTAATTCTGCAGTTGATGTTCCTGAATATTTATCAATATCTGAAATATTATCCCAATCAGATCCATTCCAAACTTGCCATTGGTAAGTGTAATTTGGTTCTCCACTGGCAATAACAGTAAATGTTGCATTGGCTCCATCGGCAATGGTTAAATTATCTGGATCAGTTGTTTCAAGATTTTTTACTACGCTTAATAAAGCACTCTTCGATTTTACTGTTGTGCAGGTATTCGAAACCTCACAATAATAGGTATTTCCATCTTTAGGATCTGTTTCGGTATAACTTGCTGATTCAGCTCCTGAAATGGCAACATTATTTTTATACCACTGATAAGAGATATCATATCCTCCACCTGTTACTGTAAATTTCGGATCAATATCTGTCTCACACATCACAACATTTTCCGGATCGTCTACAGTTGCTGGTACTTTTACATCAACAATAAATGTTCTGGTAATATCATTACAATGCTGATCGTTATAAACTTCGCATTTATAAGTTGCTTCATCTGCTAAAGCTATATTTCCAAAATTATAGGTAGCTTTTGTTGCTCCTGTAATAATTACATCGTCTTTATACCATTGGAATTTTATATCATCCCCAGTTGCTTCAACTGATAATGAGAAATTTTTATTCAAACAAGGATTAAAACTTGCATTAGCTGTAGACACATCAATATCTTTCAATACTCTAACTGATACCTCATTAGAGTATTCATCAGTACTACTTCCATCACTTACCAAACAACGGAAACTCCATGAATTCATAGCCAATGCAGCAGGACTAATTGTTAATTCTGATCCGTTTGCATCGCTTGATTCTGATAAAGATGACTCTCCACTTATTGAGTTAAAGTTTACTCCATCGGTACTATATTCCCAGGTATAAGTAAGGTCTGAAATTTTTCCTGTAATTTCGAAAATTGCATTTTCTCCCTCACAAACCGTCTGATTTTCAGGTTGAGCAGCAATTTTAACAACTGTGTTAATGTGAAGTGTTGCTTCATTACTAGTTGCAGAAGAATTACAAACTTTACCAGAACTTAAGACAACACATCGGTATTGCTTACCATCGTAGGTCGCTTTATCAGCATTTGTAATTTTTAGTTCAGTAGTTTTTGTTCCTGAATATTTATCAACATCAGAAATGTCAAACCAATCTGTTCCATTCCAAACTTGCCATTGGTAAGAATATTCTGGTTCGCCCGAAGCTTTAACATTAAATGTTGCATCTGCTCCATCGGCAATATATTGATCGATAGGATCGGTAACTGACACTTCTTTTATAATTGTAAGTGTGGCTTCATTGGATTTAGCTGTACCACAATCGCCAATAGTTCCTGTAACAGTACAATAATATGTTGAACCGTTAGCTGGCGAATTCTCTGTATAAATTCTGCTGGTAGCTCCAGGAATCAATACACCATTCTTATACCACTGGTAATTTTCATCTCCTTCGGCCGATCCTTTAACTTTAAAATCAACGCTTGTAGTAGTTTCACAAATTGTCTGATCTTCAGGATGTGAAATACTCGGGTTCTCGTTTACAATTACATTAAATGTTGCTGTTGTATTTCCACATCCCAAATCATTACTTAACTCACAAGTATATTCACCTTCATCTTTTGCAGAAGTTACATCTTTTAATTCTATACTTGGTGAATTAGGAAATGTTTTAGATGGATCTGCTGTATGAGTCCATTTGTACTGAATATCATCACCATCTGCTTTCACAAAAAGAGTCACATTATTAGACTCGCAAACTTCTGTAAGCGCAGGACTTTGTTCTTTAAGTTCAATTGTATTTATGATATCCAATTTAATTGAAGACTGTGCAGGTCCACAATACTTAGAACTAACTTTAGCGATATAGGTTCCATCATCATCAGGACTTGTTGCAGGATTTATCACAAAATCAGTTGGTTCAGAATTTCCATCGAAAATTTCGCTTCCATTTTTCCACCAGCTAATGCCATTGTGTTCTCCACTTTCGGTGATATTTAACTCAACGAGACCAGAGCATTTTAGCATATCATTATCAACAGCCTTTAATATTGGCTTCTCGTGGACTTGAACAATGTATTTTTTCTCAAAATCTTCGCAATTACCATCAACTATTGCTTTATAGGTAAAGCTACCCACTGTATTATGAGCTGGCAATTGAATTGTATTTACATCACCAAAACCATCTAAAGGTGTATCTGCTCCATCAGTCCAAAGCACTGAATAATTGTCGGTTTCACCAGTTACATTAATGGTAAGTTCAGGTTTATCTCCCTGACAAATATCAATTGTTAGATCAGAAACATCGGCAACATTAATATGTTCGTTTACAATTAATTTTCTTTTAACTGTTACACTTGTACCACAAATTAATTTAACCTTACAATAGTAAATTCCTTCATCAGTTTTCGAAACAGAAGGTATTTTAAAAGTATTCGTAGAATTAATTATTGATCCACTAGGATCATTAAATCTCCATTCAAATTCCGGAGTACCAACATAATCGATAGCAATTTCTAAACTCTCACCTACACATAACGTTATTTCGGCAAGATCTGGATTTGTATTTACTTTCTCGATACTAAGAACTGCAGATTCTGTTTTTTCATGACATCCATCGGAGACAGTACAGGAGTATGTTCCCAAATCGGATTCCTGAACATTATTTATTGGTAAAGTAGCCTCGGTACCCAATTCTGTTCCAGCAGAATTTTTCCATAGATATGTTAATTCTGATAAATCTGAATCAAGATCAACCTTAGCATAGAAATTAATATTTTCACCCAAACAAGTTCCTACATCATCAATAGTAAGATTTCCAAAATCGGGAATTAGCCAGAAACTTTGTTTATAGACAAATGGATCCTCACCACATTCGCCATTTACAATAAACTGCCATTCTCCTTGTGTGCTTTCGTCCACAAGGAAAGTTCCAGTTTGAGTAGTTATTGTTTCATTTCCTTTAGGGTCAATAATTTTATATTCGTAAGCCGCACCATTATCTTCCACATTAAAAGTATAAGAAACATTTGTTGCCGTACAGAAAGGTCCATCGGCGTTAAAATCAATACCATAAACTTTAATTTTTGGTTTTATGGCTAAATTCGCTGTCGATTTTTCTGTAAAACACTCATTCCAAACAACAACCTTATAAGCTCCAACATCACTGTTTGAGACAGAAGAAATAGCATAAGCAGATGTTTTATTATCTGTAAGAACATTATTTATTTTCCATTTAAACTCATAATTCGATTCATCTTCTCCTACTTCAGCCTTAAACTCATGAAATTCTCCTTCACAAAGCGTTGCATCGCTAAGTGGAGTTAAATTAACCTCTGGAATAATATTTAAAGGATCTGTTTCCAATGTTTGTTCAGACCTACATTCAAAAATATCATCGCCAACAGTATACGTATTAGAAACTGCCACACTATAAACATCTCCCTGATCATCTAAACTTGAGGTAAAACTATAAGTTGATTCATTATGATCTAAACTTTCGACTCCTTTGTACCAGTAATATTTAAGATTACTCGTACCTTCAACTGTAGCAAGTGCTTCCAAACTTACATCGGCACCTACACAAGTATGATCTGCTACATTTAAAGCTGTTAATTTTGGATAAGCCAAAACTTCAATTTGAACCTCTGCAAATGACAATCCACATCCATTTTCTGCCTCACATCGAATTGTATGCATACCTTGTGTTTCTGCAGGAAATGAATATTCCTTATCCTTACTTACATAAACTGGTTCATCAGCACCATCTACATACCATTTAAGAATCTCCTGATCGCCTTCTACCAAAGCCTGGAAAGTAACCGGACTATTCATACAAGTATGAGAAGCACCTGAAATACGAACATTAGCATCCAAATCTACAAAAACCTCTAAATCGACATCTAATGTTTCATCTGGTCCACATCGCTGATAATCTTCATTAAAGCCAATTGTACATCTATATGTACCTTCCTCAATTTGCTTAGGATCATTAAAAGTAAGCACGCAAGAATCTACTCCGAAAATATCATCAGTATTTACCAATTTGATATATTCTCCAGTCTCATCATCTTTTTTAGACCAGGAATAGTCGTACCAACTGGTTTCGCCATTGGAAACATCTAATGAGTTTGGAGTGCCTTCACAAAAATGGTATTCAGTATCTTTTATGGTACTGATATTAGGAACAACTTTGGCCACAAATACTGCAGTATCCTGCACTGCCTGCACAAATGAGATACTATCAATTGCAAAAAAAGCATCCTGACTATCCAAATTATTATTTAAGATTTTAATACTCGCTTTTCTGGCATCTCCCGGACTCCATAAAGCAGAAGATGATTGCCACTCATTAGAACTGTTAATTGTAAAATCAGTAATAATTGTTTCATCATTAACCAAAACTCTTAATGATTGATCATTGGCCGATTCATCCTGAGCCAAACGACCATACATTTTAAAAATGTAATTGAATTCTGATTCCACCTCTAGTTCATCAACCTGATACACCACATCGCCCTGATTATCGGAATAACCAAGGAACATTTTCCATCCACTTAAAGGCGGAAAATCATTTAAAAGAGCATTTTCATCTTTAGGGCGACCAGTAATAGCAAATTTTCCTGGCTCTGTAAGATTTTTAGTAACTAGTTCATATTCGGAATTAAAACCATTGTATCCATCTAAAAAGTCACCATTAAATAAAATATCCAAACTAGGATCGCGATAATAACCAATCACATAGTAGGATGTTTCAACATCCGGAGCCTCAACATCGAGTGGACTATTAGGAAATTTTGCATCTCCTTCAAAATTATTTATATACCATTCATAAAAATCTGGTTCGGGTTCTTTAACCGATACCACAATATTATCGTCGTAACTTTCACAAATAACACCTAAATCAGTATCAACATCTATTTCTGGATGAATAGGTGATACTGCCTTTGTAAAACCAGAATAATAACCTGCCGCACCAAGAGTATTAGAACTTGCTGTCCATGCTACATTAATTGCTTTATTTCCCGCAAAACGGCAGTCACCAAGTATATCTTCTGACACTTTAAAATACACCCACTCTGTAGTTCCTGTTACATCGTGTGGATTTGGTACAGGATTTCCATTAAATTCTACATCTACATTTTTTTGTGCTAAAATTGTAACTGTAGGATAAATATAATCTCCACTTGTAATTTGCTTAGCTTTAGGAATTACCACTTCTTTCATTCCTAAAACAGTTAGAGGAGGAATAAAGTTAAGACCTATATTTATATAGTTACCACTGGTACCACACATGGTTTGGTAAACATAGACATCTTTACCTTTGGTATTAATATAAAGGGTAGGTAATGCACTTGGATTAACAATATCATCCAAAATCATAAAATCGCCAGGATTGGCAAGAGTTCCTTTGTTAACTTCGTTTACCCACACTTCGGTATTTTCCTGAGTAGCAACAACAATTGTTCTTTCCTGTCCTGCATAATAAGCACCAGGATCAGGTTCAGCCCGACCAAGTCCTTTCATTACAATGTATTTATCACGAACCTGATCAACTGGCACAATCTGGTCGAATCCCATATCCTGAGAAGGCTTTGCTCCTGCAGTCCAAGAACCAGAGTTTACCACAATCTTTTGGCTTGAGGTAATATGAGTACCATTCATTCCGTTACGAACCTCTATTGATTCGTTATGAAATTCTTCTCCATATAAATTTACTGCAATAGTATAAGATTGTCCTTTAGTTAAATCAACACTTATGGTCTCATCTGAAGTAATAGGAACTAATTTTACACTTCCACTTTCATATTTTGTAATGTACTTGCATTTTAAACCAGAGAATGTAACTGTTGTACTTCCCTCCTCAACTGCCATTACCGATATGGAATGTCCCCTAACAGGATATCTTCCATAATAATATGGATCTGAATAATAGGAATTAGTATTATGAAGAATCGTATGATTATATAAGTGTCCCGAATAAAAATCGGTTCCTTGTGCTGTAGCCCCTTTAGCAGATAAAGAAAAACCGTGGGTTAAAGCTCCTCCGTCACCATCATTACTAAAACCGTGCCTTATGTTTGCAAAAAAAGGACCATCGTAAGAGTAAATTCTTAGACCGTGTCCATCTAGCGGTTTGTTCAGTTCTTTAGGCCCAATAATTCCATAGGAATAACTGCACCCATCAGGATAACTAGAATTGCTATGGGTACTATATGTTGCCCCTGATGAAGTTTCGAAAATATAGGTTTCACTTTTAGTCCTGCTAATGGTAAAAGGACCTGCTATTGATTTCCCTTGTCCGTCTTCAACATACACGGTTAATTCTTTCTCAGAATTGGTTGAAAGAAAAATCTCTTGTTTTCCCACCTGAGCAGAACAGTAAAACGGCGGAACATAATGCTCATAGTCGTACTGTGCAATACTTTTTATTGGCAGTGCAAAAAGAATAAAAACAAAAACTACTTTTAAAAAATTTTGAAATCGAGTAAAATTTTTACCATTTCCCATATCATTAAGATTCATAATATTATAAAAATCGTTCAAGAAAGGGTACTTCAAAAAAAACGAATAATAAGATAGTGCTCTTTCAAGTAAACATTTACAGTCCCAAAAGGACTTTTTATTCAGTTAGCTAGTGTTAAATACGCAGAAACGAAAAAAAACGTTTTTTGTATATGCGCAATATTATTCCACAAATCTATATTATAAACTGACAAAAGTATTTTTTTGTTACAGATATTGTAAAATATTTAATAAAGTTAAGAAAAATTAAATAAGCATTGAAATAAAAAGAGGCGGTCTTTCACAAGAAAGACCGCCCACTTTATATAATTGAATATAAGTCTATTTCATTATATTTTCCACCTCATCTACTGTAATTGGGATTCTTTTACCTATTAAACGATTTCCATCTTCTGTTACCAAAACGTCATCTTCAAGTCTAATTCCACCAAAGTCACGATATTCGTCAACTTTATCAAAATTAATATACTCGGCGTGAATATTTTCACACTTAAATTTATCAATTAATGCAGGAATAAAATAAATGCCTGGTTCATTGGTTAAAACAAAGCCTGGCTTTAATTCTTTACCCAAACGTAAATAGGCGGTTCCAAACTGATCAATTCTTTGTATATGTTCATCATACCCAACTAAATCTTCACCAAAATCTTCCATATCATGCACATCAAGTCCCATCATGTGACCGAGTCCGTGAGGCATAAATAGTGCATGTGCTCCGGCCTTAACAGCAGCATCAACATCACCTTTCATTAAGCCAAGATCTTTTAAACCCGATGCAATAACTTTACACACCTCAAGATGAATACTCTGGTAGGTAACACCAGGACGAATTAATTCATGTCCTTTATTAATGGCTGCCAAAACAATTTCATAAATTTCTTTTTGTTTTTGACTAAACTTACCACCAACCGGAATTGTTCTTGTATTATCTGAAGCATAATGAGTATCGGTTTCGGCACCACTATCGACCAAAAGTAAATCGCCCGTTTTAAGTAGATTTCCATGTTCGTGATTGTGCAGAGTTTCTCCCCTTTTCGAAACAATAGGTGGGAAAGAAAGTAAACCTCCGGCACGCAAAGCAATGGCTTCACATTCTCCTGAAATTTCTCTTTCGTAAACGCCGTCTCTGGCCATTTTCATGGCTGTAGTATGAATTTCGTAGCCTATTTTAGCTGCACGCTCCAGCTCTTCAATTTCATACTCATCTTTTATCTCGCGTAGAGCGATAACTGCCTTCATAAACTCTTTAGATGCATTCTCTTTTATGGCATCAAGAGGAGTTCCCAGCAATTCATGAATCAGAATTTTATTCTCGGCTCTGTAAACTGGCAGAAAGTGCACTTTACGACCTTCTTTTACAGCATCTGCAACAAATTTGCTTAAATCACCAAAAGGAGCCGTATTTTCCAAGGCAAATTCTGCAGCCTGATCTTTCACACTTGGCTGAGGTCCCATCCAGATGATATCATCAATATCGACATCGTTACCAAAAACATAATCTTTATTGTTATCAATATCAAAAACACCCGCAAAACCAGGATGATCGATACCAAAGAAATATAAAAATGTACTATCCTGACGATAATGATAAATATTACCGGCATAATTCATTGGAGCATCAGGATTACCAAGAACAATAGCAATTCCCTCTTTCATTGTTGCGCGTAACTTTTCGCGTCTGTTTATATAAACTTCTTTAGGAAACATTTTATTAAGTTTTATTTAAGTATTTAATAATAAAGTTTCGGAAAGATACAAAAATAGATAGGAAATGAATTTGATTTTTGTCCATTTATGACATGTATCAACAAAAAAAGCTTCCGGTTAGGGAAGCTTTACTCTATATTTTAAGTCGGTTTATAATTTAATTTCCCGATTTACTGTCTGTTCTAAAGAGATTAGTGTTTCGGTTTTAGATACCCCGGGAATATTTTGCAATGTATTAATTAAAACATCCATTAAATGCTGATTATCTCTACAAAGCATTTTTACCAGAAAAGTATAATTTCCTGTTGTAAAATGACACTCCACAATTTCCTGTATTGCATCAATTTTATCAACCACCATCTTGTACTGATGTGCATGATCTAAAATAATTCCAACAAAAGCACAAACTTCGTAACCTAAAGCTCTGGGTTTAACTATAAAACGTGATCCATCAATAATTCCGGCATCTTCAAGTTTTTTTACTCTTTGATGAATCGCAGCTCCGGAGATTCCACATTCCCGGGCAATTTCAAGAAAAGGGATACGTGCATTTTTAATCAGATATGAGAGTATCTTGTGATCTACCTCATCAATTTGAATTTTCATGTTTTAATAAAATAATTAGAGTCCATCTTTAAAAATAACAAGACTTGTATTTCGAATCTATTTTGAGATTGCACTTAGAAAACAAAACCTGTTACAATTTATTACAATAAAAACAAAAATACTAATAATTTATAACCAGTTAAAAACTATTACAGTCAAATTTGAAATTTAGAATGATTAAATTCAAGCAGATAAGGTTACTTACTATTAATTAAATTATTTTCAAATGCTATAAAACAAAGCCAGCGCTTAAATAAAAAATTAAATTTGCATTTTCAATTGCAATAGTACATACATTTATTATCCTATCAGTAAATATTTAATTGGCATAAAATGAGAAAGTTAAAATCAGTAATGTTTGTGGGCACAGGCTCGGATGTTGGTAAAAGTATTGTAAACACTGGTTTTTGCCGAATTTTAAAACAAGATGGTTATTCTCCGGCACCGTATAAAGCACAAAATATGTCGCTAAATTCTTATGCCACACCCGAAGGTTTAGAGATAGGTAGAGCCCAGGCCGTGCAAGCCGAAGCATGCGGAATAAACTGCCATACCGATATGAACCCTGTACTTTTAAAACCTACCAACGATAAAAGCTCGCAAGTTGTTTTAAATGGTAAACCGGTAGGAACACAAAGTGCTGTTGAATATTTTACAGGAAATAACAAAAAAGCTTTATTTGAAGAAGCAAAAAATGCATTCTACCGATTAAACAAGCGATTTAATCCTATTGTTTTAGAAGGTGCTGGTAGTATTTCGGAATTAAATTTAAAATCGAGAGATATTACAAATATGCGAATGGCAACAGAGGTTGATGCTGTTACCTATTTAATTGCTGACATTGATAAAGGAGGGGTTTTTGCCAGTGTTTATGGAAGCATTGCCTTACTCGATGAGAAAGAAAAAAAGCAGATCAAAGGAATTCTGATAAATAAATTTCGGGGCGACATTCGATTATTCGAAGAAGGAAAAAAAATAATAGAGAAGCTTACAGGCAAACCTGTTATCGGGGTTTTACCATACTTTAGAGATATCCATATTGAAGAAGAAGATTCGGTGAGTCTTGAAAACAAACTTTCGGCCTCTGCAAGCGGAAAAATTAATTGTGCTGTTATTTTGCTTCCCCGCATGGCTAACTTTACCGACTTTAATGTATTGGAACACGATCCGCGTGTACACTTATATTATACCAATAATATCAAAGAAATCGAAAATGCTGATATTGTAATTATTCCAGGTAGTAAAAATACAATTTCGGATTTACAGGAAATTAAGAATAATGGCGTAGCAAGTGCAATTATTAATGCCAGCAAAAAAGGTAAAAAACTAATTGGTATTTGTGGTGGCTATCAGATGATGGGCGAAACAATTAGCGATCCTGACGAAATTGAAGGAAAAATTCCTAAAATAAGTGGATTAGGATTACTGCCCATTGATACAATAATCAGTCAGGAAAAATTAACTGAACAATGTAAATTTCAGTTTAAGAACTACTCCGAAGAATGTTCCGGATATGAAATTCACATGGGCCAAAGCTGTAGTAAAGGAGACAATAAATCATTAAATATTTTATCGAACGGAAAAGAAGATGGATATCTTTTAAATAATAATTGCTGGGGAAGTTACATACATGGAATTTTAGATAATGAGGTAGTAATTAATGATTTATTATCTGATTTTAATTCAGATACAAAGGATAGTTTTAATTATTCTGAGTTTAAAGAAAATCAGTACAACAAATTAGCTGAAGTTATTCGTAACAATGTAGATATGGAATTATTCTACAAACACTTATCTGAAGAATAAATTGAATGAGTAAGGAGAATCGATATATTATTACCGGAGGACCAGGATCTGGAAAATCGAGTTTATTAAATGCCTTAATTAAAGCAAACTACCAGGGTTTTGAAGAAATTTCGCGAATTGTAATTCGGGAACAACATAAACTTGGTGGCGATAAACTACCATGGAAAAACCTGCAGGCTTTTGCCGAAGTATGCTACGAGCGAATGGGGAAACAGTTGGAAAAATGTGAACCTGACACTCTTTGTTTTTACGACAGAGGATTACCTGATATTATTGCTTATATGCGGCGAGGTGCTTTACATATCGAAGAAAAATATTATGAAAAATGCAGCGAATATAATAATACTGTATTTATTGCCCCTCCATGGAAAGATATTTTTATAAACGATGCCGAAAGACCAGAATCCTTTAGCGATTCTTTAGAAATATATCAATTTTTAAAAGAAACCTATTTAGAATTGGGTTTTGAGATAATCGAATTACCAAAAGTAACTATTCCGGAGCGGGTTAAGTTTATTGAAGCTTATATAACAACCTGTAAAGATTGACTTATGGCCTGAATAACTGCCTTGGCAAGAATTTCGCCAAAAAGAACATGCTTTCCACAATATTTTACTTTTGGACCTTTTCCGCAGGCAATTGCAGCCGAATCGGTTCCTGTTCCCGTTGCTATGGTATCACTCACCCTGCTTTTTATATTTAAATCCTGCATACATGCTGCTTTTGCCTCGGCGAGTATCATTAAAGATTCAACCATTGCTGCTTTGGTTAGTTCTGCATTTGTAAGTAGTAAAATATTAATTGTTCCCAGCTTTTCGCACTCCTCATTCATGAACTGATAATCGGCAATATCTCCTGCTCGCCGCGCATTAGAAACACCTGCTGTAACCAAAGCTTCGATCCAAACTCCTTGTCGTTCAATTTTAACACTGCGAAACGATTTCATGTATGCAGCAGTCATCATACCTACACAATTCCCAGTCCAATTATTCTTTTTTGCAAGTTTATCCAGACTTATTTCAGGACTTTCAAAATCGGTTCTCTCTCCATTAAAATTAGCATCTACTTTTGCATTCAAAAAATGACAGGCATATTGAAAGCCTCCATTTAAAATTGCAGAACTCAGCATTTTAACAGGCTCTGCAAATTCAACATGAAAATAATCCTTAGTATGATCGAGCTTAAATTCCATTACCTATTCTTTTAAATCCTGACTAAATGCAAAGCTTACCGCCTGCTCATATTTTTTTATGCCCGATGCCTTTTTTACCGCCTTAAACACTTTTCTTTCCGTCTGGAAATGATAAGAAAAATATTCCCAAAATGGTTTCATTTTGTGTAAAATCTGAGTATCACCACTTAAGTAGGAAGAATAAAGTTCATACACATCATTGTGTACTTTTTCCAATATCGCTATTCGTTCTTTTTGAGAGGGAATTTCCAAACCTTTTATTTTGTGTGGCAACCAATAGTCTTTTAACACTCCTCTACCAATCATTACATGACTTAAGCTTGGAAATTTTTCCTTTAAATCGTTAAAATCTTCAATCGAATTTAAGTCTCCATTATAAGCTACAGGAATATTCGATTGAGTAAAAACATTGGCAAATGCGTCAATATTTGGAGCTCCTTTGTAAAGCTGCTTTCCAATTCTGGGATGAAGGATTATTTCTTTTACAGCAAACTCGTTTAATACTTTTAAAACAGGATATATTTCTTTTTCATCCTCTAAACCCAATCGCATTTTAATCGAAAGGTCAATTTTACTTTCATCTACACCAGTAAGAATCTCCCTTATTTTATCGGGATAAGGCAGCAAACCGGAACCTTTACTGCGCTTTGTAAGCATTGGAAATGGACAACCCAAATTCCAATTCATTTTCGCATAGCCCAAACTTGAGAAATAGTCTTCAAAAAACATAACTTCTTCGATCGAAGCACCTATAAATTGAGGTACTAACTTCTCAAATCTTTCCTTAAAAGGTTCAACTTCCCTTTTATGAGAAGTTCTTAAGTCCCCATCGTTTTGTAAAACAAGAAAAGGAGTATAGAATTCATCTACACCCCCTATATATTTTTGGTAAGCTTGCCTGAATACCCAATCGGTATATCCCTGAAGCGGAGCCAAAGAAATTTTCATCAATTCTATTTTATATTAAACTAACGGCCAAAACTCAAAACACTTAACAATTGCTTTCTTTGTCGGTAATAGCCCAAACCTTCGTCAGTGGCAATACTTTTTACAAATTCATCAATCATTGTATCATAAATGGTTCCGAACTTAAACCTTTCTGGAGGATACAATTCCGGATTGTGCATATCCTCTAAACGAGACAAATACATTCGACCTACCATTTCTTCGCTTAGATCGCTGCGATACATTCCCTGCTCAATTCCTTTTTGAATATTAATTTGAATCTTGTCAAAAATAAATTCCATTCTTTCTTCGAGATGCCTGGCATATATCTCTGGAAAAACTTCTTTAAGATCCATAGTTGCCGAAGGAGATACATCCATAAATTTATCATTAATCTCCTGACTTACAATAAAAAGAATATCTATTGCATTTTGTCCATCGAAATTGTATTCCAGAAAAATTTTCTCAAAACTTTTTCTCTCATATTCAAGAATTTTCTCCACCAACTCCTCTTTCGACTCTACAAACGCAAAAATATCCTGCTCTGTTATGCCGAAATCCTTTATCTTCTCAAATGAAAAATTTTTATATCCATTTTTAAAAAGATAAGCTCGCACTTTTTCTATAATATGTACAAATTCCTTATCCATATACTGCCTTCTAAATATTAACAATCAATTTTACCCCAAAACTTAAAGCTTCTAATATAGCCATAAAAATAAGGATTTTTAATGTGCTATTTCTAAAACATCTAATAAAATAAGTCATTTCTATTTCGCTACTTATAAAACACACAAAAAGAATAAAATAGCATATTCATTAATTTATCAAATTAACGATACAATAAATGAACATACAATTATTACCATTTCATTTACAAAAAAAGTTTGTTCATAAAAATTAAACATTATTTACAATATATTATGAAAACATGTAGTATATTTATTCCAGAATGGATACTTTTAATACATAGGGTGTTTAAAAGTTCTTTTTCATAAGTAAATTTAAGTAGTAGTTTTTGGGCGGCTAGTCACCGCCCATTTTTTATGTCTGTTAAAATTCACTTTATAATTTTATGGATTATATGCTATACTTCAAATTATACAGCTTCTAAATTTATTTCTTTAACAATTCTGTTTCAATTACTTTTTTCATTGCTTCAAATTCTTCAGGATTAAATAATCTTGTTAAAAAAATTATTTTCCCTTCTCTATCTATTATTACGTTTCGAGTCACTCCACTTTCTTTTTCGGCATATTTAGCAAAAATATTAGCGTCCTTATCTAATGCTATCGGATAAGTTATACCTGTTGCTTTAATTAGTATCTCGGCTTTTTCAATAGGTTCATCTCTATCTATACCAAATAATGCAAAGTCTTTATTTTTATGAATTTGCCAAATCTCTTTTTCTATATGTGGCATTTCTTTGCGACAAACTCCACACCAGCTAGCCGTAAACTGAATCATTACCACTTTTCCTCTTAAATCAGATAGTTTTATGGATTTCCCATCTGTCAATTTCAATTCAAAATCAGGAGCTTTTTCTCCTACTTTTACGATATAACCTCTCGAATCAATTTCTTTAGCACTTCCTTCAAATACAAATCCCATAATTAAAACTATTAACAATACTATTTTATTCATACAATTATTTTTTTTAATGTCTTCTCAATCTATAAACCTATATAAAATGAAGCTAAATTCAAACATTTATGAAAATGCTAATCAATACAATATTTATGACTTAAATCTTTAAAAAAAGCATATTACAATAAGCAAATAGACAAAACTTAAAACACAATCAATTATGGAGATACAAAATATATCTATCTATTATTGATATTGGTATTGTTTTAATTGATATGGTATTGTTTCATTTTTTTATAGAGAGTTTTCCTATCTATATTTAACAGCCTAGCAGCCTTACTTTTATTGTTGTCTGTCAACAAAAGAACTTTTCTAATATCCGCTTCTACATCCGTACAACTTGATTTGTTTTTTCCGAAACAACAATCGCTGTACAAATTTTCCGGCAATTCATTTAAAGTAATCCATCCTCTTTTAGCAAGAAGAACAGCCCGTTGAATAATATTTTTCATTTCCCGCAAATTCCCTGGCCAATGATAATTTTTAAAAACAAACTCAGCACTTTTATCAAAACCGAGTAGCGATTTTTCGAGGTATCGATTAGCTTCTAAAAGGAAAAAATCAGCATAAGCCATAATATCTTCTTTTCTATCGCGCAAAGGAGGAACAATAATTTGAAATTCATTTAACCTATGAAATAAATCACTCCGAAAAGTTCCTGATTTTTGAGACTCAAATAAATTTTCGTTTGTAGCTGCAATAATTCTAACATCAATAGAAATTTCTTCGCTACAACCTACAGGTTTTATTTTTCGTTCCTGCAAAGCTCTTAACAAATGTAATTGCGTTGAATATCTTAAGTTTCCAATTTCATCCAGAAACAATATACCATTATTCGCAGATTCAAAATATCCCTTTTTATCAGCGTCGGCACCGGTAAAGGCTCCTTTCTTATGTCCAAAAAACTCACTTGCCGAAAGATTATTCGAAACAGCTCCGCAATCTACAGCCACAAATGGGCCATTAGATCGATTACTGTTTTCATGTATCATTTTAGCAATTAGTTCTTTTCCGGTACCACTCTCTCCTATAATTAGAACTGATATAGAGGTAGGTGCAACTAAATTAATTTGCTTAAGTAGGTCGATTGATGCCTGCCCAGTTCCCTGAAAATAATTACTAATAACCGGCGTTATCTTATTCTCTTTTTTACTTAATAATGTTGTAATAATGGCATCTTTAACAATACCAAGTAGCTCATCGGGACAAATTGGTTTGGATATAAAATTATGAGCTCCTAATTTTATAGACTGTATTGCAGAGGTAATTTTCGGATATGCAGTCATTAATATGACTGGTGTATCGGGTATTTCGTTCCTAACATATTTAATAAGTTCCATTCCACTCCCATCCGGAAAACGAAGGTCTGTAAGTATCAAACTAAAAAAACAGGACTCCACAACTTTTTTTGCTTCGAAAATAGAAGATACGGTTGTAACTTTATATCTATTTTTTTCAAACAATGCCTTTAACATCAAACATAAGCTTACATCATCATCAACAATAAGAATAGTTTTCATACCATATTAGTATTCATACGTAAAACATACTTTCCAAACAAAACTAAACATACAAATACCCTCTATTGAAAATGCAAATTAGCAGGTCCAACAGAGGATATAAAATGTATATTTAGAGACAATTAAAATTTGATAACAACAATTAAACTAAGCACTCATTTCTTCATATTTTAGGAACTTACCTGTTGCTGTAAAGAAAACAAGTAAATTTTTTTCTTTACCACTTAATAATACTTTGTAAGATCCGTCGCTTCCCAAATAAGCTTTGGACAGCTCATAACCAGCATACAATTTTTCGATGGCAGCACTTACCTCCTCTGGAAGGGCATCTGTTTTTACTTCTTCGTAACTTACTTCTTCTTGAACTGAACTAAAATCTGAATTTACTTTTTCAGCACAAACAGTAGCAGGTATACTTATTCCAAACAATGCAACAACGGCAAACACTATTAATCCTTTTTTCATAACAATTAATTTTTTATTAAAATTTAAATACATAATAATGACCTCTAAAAGGAAATATCTATGCCAAAAAAGGAAAATAGCCGAACAAATAAACCCAAACAACTACATAACAACATGTTAAGTATTAATATCAAATAATAATTAAAAAACAAAGAGTAATTTATTAGTGTGGAGTTCACAATTATGTGTAGAAAAAATCCACATTAGCAGAAAGTAAAAAACAAAAAGCCTTAAAAAACAAAAACAAGTAAGCATTTGTAAATAAAACAAACACACCTCAATACAAAGCACTTATATTCGGCAATATAAGACACACACAAAAAGACATAACGCTTTCTATTTTAGAAAAAACATTAATATTAAGACAAATTTTTTCTAAAAGAATTTAAAACATATTGATGTTAAACAGATAACAACAAATTTAAGAGACAATTTTTAATAAATAAAGGAGGAATTAGGTGTCGGATTAGCAGTCTGGAAGAAAACTCTATGTCACATTATTACTTTTGATCTGCATTTTTTAAGCAAGTAGAAAAATAAGCTCGATAAATCAATATACAACTAAACAATAAAGCTAAAATAGCCATAGTAAATAATTGTCCATGATCAGTAAACCCATTATACTCTATAACAATACCCAAAGAAGTAAAAAGATGCATACAAGTAGCTCCAAGCATTAAAACAAACGTAGCTACAGAAGCATATTTCCAATAATTAGGAAGAAAAAATAATATACCAACAATTAACTCGACAATGCCTATTCCATATCGGCCCCACGCTTCTATACCTATTGTTTTAAAAATATAAATTGCCTCGGGATGACCAGAAAATTTAAAATGTAATGTTTGTATTAGAATAACTGCAGTTATAATTCTTAACAACATTTCCAGCGTTCTGTATCTTTTTTTCTCGCTCATTTTATCGATATTACTATTATTCAACTAATCTACAAAAAGAATTATTTAGTGCAATATTTAATATTATTAAATACAATTCATATATAAACAGAAAACTTAAAGCATTATGGCACTTAACATTAATTTGACAATTATTACTTACATTTGAGAAAAACAAGAATATAATGAAATATACAATACTTTATTTTTTCGCAATTATTTTACTGTTTTCAGCCTGTAATCTATCGAAAGATAATAAGCAAGAAAGAAAAACAGTAATTTCTACCCAAAGAATGGTAAGTTACATTAAAGAACTGGCTTCTGATGAATATCAGGGAAGAAAACCATTTTCGGAAGGTGAAACAAAAACAATAAACTATATTTCGAATATTTACAAAGAAATTGGATTAAAACCTGCTGTTGGAAATAGTTATTTTCAGGAAGTTCCTTTGGTTGAAGTTAGCTTAAAAGCTCCTAAATATTTAAAATTAGAATCTTTAAATAAAATACAAAATTTAAAGTATGCTCGCGATTTTGTAGTTTTTTCAAGAAGACTTAAAGATACCATTAAACTAAATAAATCAGAACTGGTTTTTGCCGGATATGGCATTGTTGCCCCTGAATACAATTGGAACGACTACAAAAATCTTGATGTTAAAGGTAAAACTGTTATTGTAATGGTTAATGATCCTGGATTTGGATCGACAGACAAATCATTCTTTAAAGGAAATGAGATGACTTATTATGGACGGTGGACCTATAAATATGAGGAAGCTGCCCGACAAGGAGCTGCAGGCCTATTAATTATTCACCAAACTAAACCTGCCGGATACCCCTGGTCGGTTGTGCTTAATTCGGCATCGGTTCCTAAATTATATCAGCAAGCTGCAGATAATTATCGCTCCCGATGTAAAATAGAAGGATGGATAAGCTGGGAAACTGCACAATCCATTTTTGCTGATTCTGGTAAAAAGCTAATAAACGAATTACAGGAAGCATCGAAAGCGAATTTTAAAGGTTATTCTCTTCACAAAAAGGCAAGTATCAGCTTTCAAAATACGATACGGTTCGACAAAACACACAATGTTATTGGCGTACTTCCGGGTAGCGATTTAGCTAATGAATATATTTTCTACTCTGCACATTGGGATCATTTAGGCATAGGTCCTAAAATTAATGGAGACTCGATATATAATGGTGCTGTGGACAATGGAACTTCTCTTGCCTGGATGTTCGAAATTGCTCGTGCCTTTAAGTCTATGCCAACTAAACCAAGCCGATCTATTGTGTTTCTTGCGCCATCAGCCGAAGAGTCTGGATTAATTGGTTCTGGATATTATGTTGATAACCCTATTTTTCCCCTTAATAAAACCATTGCCAATATCAACAACGATTTAATGTTACCCTATGGCAAAATGAAAGACGTAATGATAACCGGATACGGTCAATCGGAACTTGAAGATTATGTTGAGAAAGCAGCTAAAAAACAGGGAAGATATATTTTACCCGATCCAAACCCGCAATCGGGGATGTATTTCAGATCCGATCATTTTAGTTTTGCACGCGTAGGAGTTCCCGCATTATTTGCCAGAGGAAATAACGACCATGCCGAAAAAGGAAAAGAATATATGTCGAAAAAAGAAGAAGAATGGCTGGCTAACAATTACCATAAACCTGCCGACCAATATGAAGAGTGGTGGAACTTAGATGGCATTGCAGAAGATGCAGAATTACTTTTTAATGTTGGATGGGAACTGGCAAATCAGAAAAATTATCCGAAATGGAAAGATGGATCAGAATTTAAGACAAAAAGAGAAATCAGCCTGTCTGCTCAATAAATTTTAAAACAAATAATTCTGTTTACTAGCTTTTTATTATAGACAAACATATTTTTGTGAACAATTTAAAAATCAGTACTTTTAAAAGTAAAAACACCCTTTGTAAAATTAAGTTACATCCCTATGTCTGGAAATAATTCCAATAAAATATCTGATCTGTTATCCGAAATAAAAGAACTAAAATCTGAAATTTATCAGTTGAAATGCAATAATGCAGGACAAGATAAGTTCAGCTATGTATTTAAAACTGCAAAAATGGTTCAGCTCGATTGGGATTTTAAACAAAACAAACTTGTTTGGTCAGAAAATGCAGAAGAAACAATAGGTTTAGAACCTGGAGAGTTCGGAAATACAAAGGAAAGTTTTATTCAATGTATTCATCCCGAAGATGCTCCGGGTTTTATGAATTACTTATCTGAAAAATTTAGTAAACAATCGAATCAATGTCGCTCAGAATTCAGATTATACGGACGTAGTGGAAAAGTTATCTGGATTAATGGAAATGGAAAAATCAGCTATGATAAAAATGGTGAACCTACAAAATTGCTTGCCTTACTACTGGATATCAGCGGACACAAAAAAACCGAAGAAGACCTAAAAGAGCAGAAAGAATTTTTATCTCTGCTCCTAGATCACATGCCAAACCAGATTTTTTGGAAGGATAAAAATTTAATTTATCAAGGTTGCAATAACAAATTTGCAGATTCGATTGGATTAGAAAATCCTGAATTAATAGAAGGCCTAAATGATTATGATTTTAATAGAAATCACAAACACAATGAAGCCTATATATCTCAGGATAGAACTGTTTTAAAAACCGGGCAAGCACTTTTAAATTATACAGAACCATATCATACCCCAAACAATGAAGAAAGATGGCTTACCACAAGTAAAATTCCAATATTAAAAAATAATGAACTATTTGGCATACTAGGCATTGGAACCGATATTACCAGACAAAAACAAATTGAAGAAGAACAAAACATAAATAACATTCGATATGAGTCGATGTTTAATAACTCCCCTATTCCATTATGGGAAGAAGATTTTATAGAACTTTATGAGTATCTCGAATCGATTAAAAAGAAAGGAGTAAGCGATTTTAGAGCCTTTTTAAATGAAAACCCTAAAGCTTTACTTGAATGCTCATCAAAGGTAAAAGTTACCGATGTTAACCGAGCAACTCTTCGACTACATAAAGCCAAAACCAAAGAAGAATTAATAGGAAACTTAGATAAAATATTCACCCCAAAATCTTTTGAGGTATTTAAAGAAGAAGTTATTGCCATAGCAGAAGGTCAAAAAGAATTTGAAACCGAAGCTGAAATTAAAACTCTGGATGGAAACCCCAGGAAAATTTCACTCAAATTATTTATAGATAGAAAACGTTCAAATTCGGCAAGAGCAATTTTAGCAACCATTGATATTACAGAAAAAATAGCTGCTGAAAATGCCTTAAAAGAAAGCGAGACTAAATTCAGATCTTCATTTGAAGCTTCAGATGTAGGAATGCTTATTGTTAGTCCCGATGGAAAAATAAAATCTGCAAATAATGCAGCATGCAAAATATTTGAGACTAATATAGAAACTCTTACTTCCAATAGTTTTCTTAACATCACTCATCCTGATGAGATTGAAAAAAGTCAATCGCTATATAAAAAAGCTCAAACATTAAAAAAGCCTTTTACCATTGAAAAAAAATATCTTACTGCAAAAGGTAATTTAAAATGGGGCTTAACCACAGCAAGTCCTGTTTTAAACGATGAAGGAGTTGCCATATATTCTATTGCTCACATACAAGATATTACAATACGCAAAAATGCCGAAGAGGAAGTAATTAAAAGCCGAAATGAATACGAAGCTTTAGCTGAAGAATATAAAGCACAAAATGAAGAACTAATATCGGCAATCGAGATAGCAGAAAAAAGTGATAAATTAAAATCTGAATTTTTGCAAAACTTATCACACGAAATTAGGACTCCTATGAATGCTATCTTAGGATTTTCTAATTTTCTTGATTTAGACTCTATTTCCATTTCTAAACGCAAACAATACGTAAACATAATTAAAAATAGTGGAAATCAACTTCTTCGTATTATTGATGATATTTTAGAAATTTCTGCTCTGGAAACCAATCATGTACAAGTAATAAATTCAAAATTTAATTTAAACATTCTACTCACCGAGTTATTCACTATTTTCGAATCTCAGGCAAAAAATCAAAATTTAGCTTTATACCTAAACAAAGGTCTTAGAGACCATGAATGTACAATACTATCAGACGAAAGTAAGCTAAGGAAAATTATGATTAACTTAATTGAAAATGCCTTAAAATATACTTATGAAGGATATGTTGAAATTGGTTATCAAACCATAGAAAACAGTCTTATTTTATACGTTAGAGACTCGGGAGTTGGTATTTCGGAAAGCAGACAAGAGCATATTTTCGAGCGATTTTCCCAGGCTCAGGATGAATTAAGCAAAAAATCGGGAGGTTTAGGCCTTGGTTTATCTATTGTTAAAGAAAATGTTAAACTACTTGGCGGATCAATCGAGCTATCGTCAAAAATCAAAGTAGGAAGTAATTTTACAATAAACATTCCAAATTGTATCTGTTCTACAAGTTCTTCTACTCAAAATTTAGAGGTAAATAAAAAGTACGAGGTTTTAATTGCCGAAGATGAAGAGATTAACTTCTTATATTTAGAATCACTAATGGAACAAATAGCTCCATCGTGCAGAATTACTCATGCAAAAGATGGGCTCGAAGCTCTCGAAATGTGTATAGATAATAATTACGATTTGGTTTTTATGGATATTAAAATGCCAAAAATGAATGGCTACGAAGCAACAACAGAGATAAAAAAACGCAAGCCAAAATTAAATATTGTAGCCCAAACAGCCTATTCAACGCAAGAGGATCAAATGAAAGCTAAGCTAGCTGGATGTAATGATTTTATGTCGAAACCAATAAGTCTTAAAAAAATTCAAAAGATACTGAATGAATTTCTGATCTAGAAAAAAATATCCACAATACCTGAACCAGATATTGTGGACATATTTTTTACTAATGAAAAGTAAAACCTTTTAAAGAGGCCAAACCGCCCAATGAAGTTTCTTTATAGGAACAAGATAAATCTAAACCTGTTTTCATCATGGTTTCAGTTACCTGATCGAAACTAATTCGATGTCTCCCATCAGATAATAATGCATAGGTATTATGATTTAAAGCTCGTGCGGCTGCGAAAACATTTCGTTCGATACAGGGAATTTGAACTAATCCTAAAACCGGATCGCAAGTCAATCCCAAATGATGTTCCAATCCCATTTCTGCAGAATATTCAACTTGATAATTTGTTCCTCCATGAAGCTGTGTCGCTGCTCCCGAAGCCATTGCGCAAGCAACACCAACTTCTCCCTGACATCCTACTTCAGCACCTGAAATAGAAGCATTAAATTTTACCAAATTCCCAATTAATCCAGCGGTAGCTAAAGCCTTTAAAATATCTTTCTTTTTAAATTTATAGAATTTCTTGTGATAATATAAAATGGCCGGCAAAACACCACAAGCACCACAGGTAGGAGCTGTTACAATAGTTCCACCAGCAGCATTTTCTTCCGATACTGCAAGTGCATAAGAGTATAGCATTGACCGTTTTTGCATTGGCCCGCTATACGTCATGGCTTTTAAATTATACAAATGTGATTTTCGCTGTAACTGCAAACCTCCGGGCAATTCTCCTTCTCTATTCATTCCTCGCTTTATGGCATTTTTCATGGCAGACCACACCTCTTCCATAAAATCCCATATCCCTTCACCTTCTTTTAATTCAACATATTCCCACAACTGCTTATCGTTTAATTTACACCAATTTAAAATGGTATCCATTGTTGTTAAATCGTAAATATCATTCGAGGCTAATTCTGTAGTATCGTCAACAATAGCACCACCGCCAACACTATACGCTGTCCATTCTTCTATAAGGTCACCAGAATCCGAAAAAGATCTAAATTTCATAGCATTAGGATGCCTCTTTAAAAAAATTTTAGGCTCCCATATCAATTCCAGTCCTCGATTTTTAAACACCTCTTCAATAGCTACTCCAGTAAGGTGACCTTTCCCCGTTGCTGCCAAACTTCCGTAAAGAGTTACTTCAAATTTAATAGCATTACCATTTCTCAAAAGAAATTCCTCCGCAGCCTTTCTGGGCCCCATAGTATGACTACTTGAAGGACCACATCCAATTCTATAAAGTTCTTTTATTGATTCCATCTCAATTAATTGTATTTGTTGTGTTGCTGCGGCAAATTTAAGAAAAGGTAAGTAAGCCGTACTTATTTTGAACCAAAATTCTAAAAGATATACTATCTTGTGCATTATTTTATTGACCCTAAGTACTTAAATGAGTAAAAGAATTACAATTAAAGAGATCGCCAAAAAGGCAAATGTATCCATAGGAACAGTAGATAGAGTAATCCACAACAGAAGCGGGGTATCTGAATCAACAAAAAAAAAGATTCAAAAAATTATGAAAGAAGGTAATTATTCTTCAAATTTAATTGCCCGACAACTAAAACTAAACAAAACCTATACTATTGCCATATTATTACCAAGAATAAACGACTATTGGAATAATATAAAATCAGGCATTGATGATGGCTGCCTAGAATATGAATCATTAGGATTTAAAACCTCCTATTTTTTCTTTGATAATACCAATGTTAATTCTCTTGAATCAGCAATTCAACAAGCCTACAAAATAAAGCCTGAAGGAATAATTTTGGCTCCAACAATTCTAGATCGCTCACCCAAAGCAATCGCAACTTTAATCGAAAATAATACACCTTTTGTATTTATTGATTCTAATATAAATTCCTCACAGAAACTCTCTTTTATAGGGCAAGATGCATTCCAAAGCGGTAAACTTGCAGCTAGTCTTCTTGTGGATCATAATTCTGATTCTTACGAAATTTGTATCGTTACTTTTAACAAAAAAGACTTGCTAGACAAAACCAACTCAGAGCGCATTTTAGGTTTTAAAGACTATTTTAAAAATCAAACACCAATTATTCACGATATTGATATTAGTGAATTAGAAAAAGTAAAAAATAGAATTATCAAGCAAAATAAAACGATTCATATTTTTGTACCCAACTCTAAAACAGATCAACTTCCCCAATCCATTTTTAATTTAAAAGAACAAAATAAATTAAAACTGGTAGGTTACGATTTAACAAACACAAATAAAGAACTACTACAAACTGAAAAAATAGACTATCTGATTTATCAAAAACCAAAACTACAAGGTTATTTAAGCATTCAATGCCTATACAAGCATTTAATTTTAAATATGGATATCCCCAAAAATCAGTTTATTTCTTTAGATATTATCACCAAAGAAAATATAATGTATTGTCAATAAATAACACTTATTAATAAATAAAACCTTTGCTAAATCATGACATAGGACTAAACAAAATAATCATGATTAACAGTCAATTACAAAAACAGAAAAATTTTTATTAGTTCGAAAAACTTGCATAAAATTAAAAGCTAAACTATCTTCGTGCACAATAACGTTAACGTACACGTTTACATTTTCAATCCATAAAATAAAAATATAATTATGCAACTTAACAGAACAACAGTACCTAATACTAAAATTTATCCGGAACGAATTTTACAGTTTGGAGAAGGAAACTTTCTTCGTGCATTTGTTGAATGGATGATCAACAAAATGAACAAAGAAGCTGATTTTAATACCGGTGTAGTAATTGCACAACCAATTGCCAATGGCTTGGCCGATCTTTTAAATTCACAGGATGGTTTGTACCACGTACAACTAGCGGGAATGAAAGACGGTCAACCTATTAAACAAAACGAATTGATAGATTGTGTTACACGTGCAATTAACCCTTATACTGAATATGATAAATACCTAGAGGTAATCGACAATCCGGAATTACGTTTTGTGGTTTCCAATACAACCGAAGCAGGTATAAGTTGGGACGAAAGTGATCAATTAGATCAGTCTCCACAAAACTCTTTTCCTGGAAAAATGACATCATTACTATATCGTCGTTTCAAAACATTTAATGGAGATACTGCCAAGGGACTTATTATTATCTGTTGTGAGTTAATCGATAGAAATGCAGATTTCCTTCAAAAATACGTGAAGCAACACGCCAGTAAGTGGAAGCTTGAACCGGAATTTATCGCTTGGCTGGACGAAGCATGTGCTTTTTGCAACACACTGGTTGATAGAATTGTTCCAGGTTTCCCTAAAGATGATATTGCCGAAGTTCATAAAGAATTAGGTTACAATGATCAGCTGGTAACTGTTGGAGAATATTTTCATCTTTGGGTAATTGAAGCTCCTGAATGGGTTAAAAATGAATTTCCTGCCGACAAAGCAGGTCTTGAAGTAAAATTCGTTGAAGACATGACCAATTTTAGAGAACAAAAAGTTAGAATATTAAACGGAGCACACACAGGAACTTTTGCTGTTGCCTTATTATATGGAGTAGAAACTGTTCGTGAAACCATCGAACACGATGTATTAGGTGAATTCATGAATACTATGATTTCCAAAGAAGTTTTAGCAACCATTAATGGCGAAGAAGAATACTTAAACAATTTTGCTAAAAAAATACTGGAACGTTTCTACAATCCATATGTACGTCACGAATGGAAAAGCATTGCTTTAAATTCTATGTCGAAATGGAAAACAAGAAACCTTTGCTCTTTAATTGATTATGCAAAAATCAAACACGAAGTTCCTTCTCACCTTTCCTTCTCTTTGGCTGCTCTTATTGCATATTACCGTGGAGAATATCAGGGAAAAGAAATCAAACTACAAGATGATCAGATTCATATCGATTTCATGAAAAATGCCTGGAATGGATTCGAATTAAGCGAAGAAAACACTAAAAATGTTGTAAAAACAGTATTGGCATACTCAAGTCTTTGGGAATCGGATTTAAACCAAATTGCTAATTTAACAGATACGGTTAGCAAACAACTATACGCTATTCTTAACAATGGCATTAAAGAAGCAATTAAAACACTTTCGTAACCATGGAAAAGTTTTTTAAAATACACGAGAATGATAACGTTGTTGTTGCTATTTCAGCTATCAACAAGGGAGAATCCATTAATATTGATGGACAAACTATCCTTATTGCCGATGACATTCAAGCGGGTCATAAAATTGCAATTCAAAATATTATGTCTGGAGAAGATGTAATAAAATATGGAAATCCCATTGGATATGCTTTATCGGATATAAAAATTGGTGATCATGTACATGTTCAGAATGTAAAAACCAAATTATCGGATTGCATGGAGTATGAATATCATCCAAAAATTAAAGAATTGGAAATAGCTACTTCCAATAAAACCTTTAAAGGATACAAAAGGAAAAATGGTGAAGCAGGTATTCGCAACGAGTTATGGATCATTCCAACAGTTGGATGTGTGAACGGACAAGCAAATTCTATTGTTAAGCTATTTAAAAAGCAAAATAAAGAAGAAATTGATAACATACATGTATTTGGACACAACTACGGATGTTCACAATTAGGCGATGACCACAAGAATACAAGAACTGTACTGGGAAATATGATAAAACACCCAAATGCAGGTGGTGTTTTAGTTCTTGGTTTAGGATGCGAAAACAACCAAATCAGCCAGCTTAGAGAATCTCTTGGCGAATTTGATGAAAGTCGTGTACGATTCCTAAACAGCCAGGATGTTGAAGACGAAATTGAAGAAGGGATTAAACTCGTTGACGAACTTTATACCCAAATGCAGTCTGACAAAAGAGTTGATTGCCCAATTTCAGATTTAAAAATTGGTTTAAAATGTGGTGGATCAGATGGATTTAGTGGTATTACTGCCAATCCTCTTTTAGGAGTATTCTCGGATCTGTTAATTGCTAATGGAGGAAGTACTGTTCTTACCGAAGTACCCGAAATGTTTGGAGCTGAACATATTTTAATGGAAAGAGCCGAAAATCGAGAAGTATTTGATAAAACAGTTTCACTTATCAACGATTTTAAGGAGTACTTTATTAAGCACAATCAACCAATATACGAGAATCCATCGCCAGGAAATAAAGCTGGTGGAATAACTACATTAGAAGACAAATCGCTTGGCTGTACTCAAAAAGGAGGCTCAGCAAAAATAGTTGATGTTCTAAAATATGGTGAAGTCATTCAGAAAAATGGCTTAAACTTATTGTCATCGCCAGGTAACGATTTGGTTGCTGCTTCAGCCCTTGGTTTTTCTGGTTGTCAAATGGTGCTATTTACAACGGGAAGAGGAACTCCATTTGGAAGTTTTGTTCCAACCATGAAAGTATCTACCAATAGTAATTTAGCGAAGAAAAAACCTCACTGGATCGATTTTAACGCAGGCACATTACTTGAAGATGGAAATATAGACGCTTTAGCAGAAAAGTTCTTAAACTACATAATTGAAGTAGCAAGCGGTGAAGAGTTAAATCACGAAAAAACAGGATTTAGAGAAATTGCAATCTTTAAAACCGGAGTAACCTTATAATAAAAGGTCTTTGACATGAAAAAGGAAGCAGAAATGCTTCCTTTTTTTGTGCCTCGTTTTTTACAATAATTATAAGCATAAAAAAAGAGAATCCGTTACTAGATTCTCTTTCTGTCGGGGTGGCAGGATTCGAACCTGCGACCTCCTCGTCCCAAACGAGGCGCGATAACCGGGCTACGCTACACCCCGAAATGTTAATTCCGGTACTCTATGTTAGATAAAAAAAGAGAAGTTTTTAAACTCCTCTGAAAATTTTCGTCGGGGTGGCAGGATTCGAACCTGCGACCTCCTCGTCCCAAACGAGGCGCGATAACCGGGCTACGCTACACCCCGAAATGTGCGGAG
>NZ_JBQTGK010000004.1:35390-113170 GCF_052400665.1 Marinifilum sp. RC60d5 | reverse complement strand
CGAAAATTTTGCGGAGAGAGGGGGATTACTCCTCGTTACACTCGTCATGAACATGTTACGAACCCCGGTTCGAATCATTCATTACTCAACAAGTCCTCAAGCTCCAAGTTTCAATTATTATTGAAAAACTTAGCGGAGAGAGGGGGATTCGAACCCCCGGTACCAATTGCTCAGTACGCCAGTTTAGCAAACTGGTGGTTTCAGCCACTCACCCACCTCTCCGTATTGCGGTAGCAAAAGTATGTAAATATTTCACATCTGCAAAATATTTATTCAGCAATAGCTAAAGAATTTTACTTGTGTTATTATAGTAAATTATAAATCAGCGAGATTCTGAATTAATTTTTTTTTATTTTTTTTCAAAAAAAAAGCCGAAAAGGTTTTTCTTCCCTTTTCGACCGCTTTTTCAGGTGTATTTTAATTATTTTTTCTTCCCTTTATCTTTAGGATTTGCAATATTATCTCTCATGTTGGTATCGGCTTCGATATTTTTCATTCGATAATAATCCATTATTCCTAATTGTCCATTTCTAAAAGCTTCGGCCATTGCTCTTGGAACTTCGGCTTCCGCCTCAATAACTTTAGCTCGCATTTCCTGAGCCAATGCTTTATTTTCTTGTTCCGATGCCACAGCCATTGCTCTTCGTTCCTCAGCCTTTGCCTGGGCGATTTTTAAGTCAGCCTCAGCCTGATCGGTTTGAAGTACTGCACCAATATTTTTTCCTATATCAATATCAGCAATATCAATTGAAAGAATTTCGAAAGCCGTACCTGCATCCAAACCTTTTTCCAAAACTACTCGAGAAATATAATCCGGATTTTCCAAAACTGCTTTATGCGATTCATTCGAACCAATTGATGATACTATCCCTTCACCAACTCTGGCCAATACTGTTTCTTCACCTGCACCACCAACCAACTGGCGAATATTCGCACGAACCGTTACTCTGGCCTTTGCAATTAACTGAATACCATCTTTAGAAACTGCTGTCACAGGAGGCGTATTAATTACCTTTGGAATAACGCTCATCTGAACCGCTTCATACACATCACGACCAGCCAAATCGATTGCTGTAGCCATTTGAAATGGTAATTCTATATTAGCTTTAGATGCTGAAACCAAAGCGTGAGTTACCTGAGCTACGTGACCTCCAGCCAGGTAGTGAGCTTCTAAATCATCCCGATTTAATACCAATCCTGCTTTTGTACCCTCTATTAATGCACTTACAATTACATTTGGCGGAACTTTACGCCAACGCATAAACACAAGTTGTATTAGCGAAATTCTTACTCCCGATAACAGAGCCGAGAACCACAATGCAACTGGAATAAAGAAGAAGAGAATATAAATTCCCACTCCAACAGCAGCAAAAATTAGAACTATTGTACCAATTCCTTCCATTTGAATAGTTTTATATAGGTTTTACAATTACTATTTTATCTAAAATGCCAACAACTTCTACTTTTGTTTTCTCATCAATATAAACTCCTGTAGATTTTGCTTCCACTATTTTTTTTTTCAATTTTATCTTACCCATGGGTGCTAAACGAGATACACAAATACCTTGATCTCCCACATTAACTTTTTCTGCTTCCAGTTTCTCAACTTTCGAGTTAAGCTCGGTTTTAAGCATTATCTTATTCCAGGTATTCGATTTTAAAGCTAATAGTAAAGATAAAGTGCAAAAAATAATTGTTGCTAAAACGGTAAGATGCCCAATTGTATTTCCATAATGATCGTAAGAAAGATAAATTCCTCCTGTAATCATTAAAACACCCCCAAGAGCAGCCAAAGTAATTCCTGGAATCACTAAAAATTCAAGAAGTAATAGTAGCACTCCCAATACAATAAGCAAAACAATAATTAAGGCAGTCATCTAATAAAATCAATTAACAATTATACAATAGTAACTTTCAGGCCCATTTCTACTAAGCGATCTCTCATTGGCCTTATTATACTCATTCTCCCTTTTTTCACATCACACTTTCCTTTGTAGTGTGTAATATAGGCACATTGTTCGGCCTGTCCTGCATCATGATCACAAACCTCTACTAAAGCATCTACAACAAAATCGAAAGTATGAAAATCATCATTGTGTAATAAAAGTGTATTGCGATTTAGTCTGTCACTTAAAACATCGCTCTCTTTATTTGAATATTTCTTATCGCAATTACACATATTTCTTCTCTATTGACGCAATATTTCAAGTGCCTGTTGAATGGTAATTTTGTCTGTTCCCGAAAAAGCAACTGTAAATGCATCGCTTAAACCGGCTTCTCTTAATTCCATTTTCAATTTACTCACTTTACTATAAGAATCAAAATTACCAACAGTACAAATTGTATATCCTCTATAGTCTTTTGTATAAGCGATAGCATATTTCGAGAAAGCCTTTAATTTATCTTTCACATCCTGTGTTACATTCTCCGAAAATGCACCTACCTGGACTCTAAACGAAATTTCTCCTGATTTTTTTATATTGGATTTTTTTGCAGCAGACTTTGGTGCTTTAACAACCGGACTTGCTTGATAATTCTGATCGGTAACTTTAATTGCAGCACTTAAATTGGTCTTTTTGCCATTTTTATATGCTACAACAAATGCATTAGGGAACAATTGCCTGATTTCAGGAATTGCATCTTTTGCTTTAGCAAATGAAGAATAATCGCCCACCATATATTTGTACAGTTTCCCATTCGACACCAACTCTTCTTTCAAAGGATTTAATCCTGAAAAGAAACTTCGTCCTCTCTTGCTTGAGAATACTCCAACTTGCAAATGGTAAACATAGCCTGTTTCCATTACAGTAGAGTTTACGATTGCTTTTTCAGGTAATTGTTCTGATGTCTTGATCAATTTCAATTGATTACCTGTTGCCACAACATCAGTTTCAACAGTCCCAACAATATGTTTATTTAAATAATCCGATTCAATTTTTCTTGCCTGATTTAATTTCTCTTTTGCCTGATTTTCCATTTTAAAGGAAGCTTGTTCCAACAAAGCAATTTGCTTGCTTAAATTTGTTTTTGCATCTCCAGATAAAGAACTAAGTTTTCCTCTATAATTCTCGGTAACAAGTCGCAAACTATCCGAATTAAATTCGTCATTTTTAGTCTCTATAAAAAAGTTACGAGCCTCTTTCGATTTAAACTCAGTAAGATAATGATAAGATAATTTGTCGGACACCGCAAAATTAAAGTAAGGAAAACTCCCCTCCTTAAACTTCATACTATACTTTATTTTCTCATTCTTAGGAGTAGACTCAAAACTATTGCTTTTAGTTATAGGTTTTAAAATAGCCAAGTCAACCAATTGGTCGGGATTCATAACCACTTTTTGTTCTGGATATTCCGAGAGTTTAATTCGATATACTGTAAGCTCATTTTTTCCATTTTCACGACTCGAAGCAAAGCATGCATATTCATCATTATGATCGGTAGCAAAAAATAAATCGTTAGATGATGAATTTATTGGAAAACCCAGATTCTCGGGTTCTGTCCAGGTATTTGTAATTTCATTGTAAACCGATTTAAAAATATCAAATCCACCCATACTTGTATGACCTTGCGAACAAAAATATAAGGTTCTACCATCGGCTGCCATATAAGGGAATACTTCATCAAACTCAGTATTTAAAGCTGTAAGTGACTCCCAATCTCCCCAACCTCCATTTTTTAATCGTTTTGCTCGATATAGGTCTCGCCCATTCTTTTTATTTTTTCCAAAACTAGAGAAATATATAAACTGACCTTTTTTAGCTAAACTCGCAACATCTCTATCGCCAGTACCATCGTAACGCGATTTAATTGATTTGGTTTTTTTGGATAATCTATCATCAAATCCTTCAAGCTTATAGTGTCTGAAAAATTCATTTTTGCCAACCGTTTTTTTCTCTTTTAAATCAACAACATAATAAGAATTAACAAGAGGCAACCCATTTTGACACATTACAATTAACTGATCAATTCCAGTTGATTTTTTCTTGTAATATTCTCGAAATTTTCGGTAGTAACGTATGGCAGAATTAAATTGATAATTCATGTGAAAGGCTCGACCTAAGAAATAAGGTACCGAAGCATTAACATTTCTTGTTGAAGCAATTTTTAAATGTGAGATAGCCTCAGATATATTATCATTTAATTCAACCTGGCAAACACCTAAATAATAGTTATACTCGGGATCCTGAGGATATACATTTATTAGCTCCCCATATAATGGAAGTGCTTTTTGGTAATTTTCAGAATCGAAAAAAGCAAATGCTTCCTCTTCTATCTGCTGTTCAGTTTTTCCTCCGCTAAAGCTTTGGGCAAATAATATTTGGGCAATAAACAGAGCGATTATTAGCAAACTACTGCGTAATCTCATAGTTTTATTCATAGGTTAAATTTCTTGCTTACAGATTTTTTTGATAAAAAAATCCAAATCAACAATACATTTATTCCCCTCTAACTTTTAAATGAATTCTTTTTACACAAACTCATAACATAGTACAGGAGATATAAAAAGTTAATATAGTAATTTTTTTATAACAAAGATAATATATTAAGTGTAAGTACAAATAACAACACTTGCAATAAAATTAACAAAATATAATATTTATCAGAAAAAAAAGAATCAAAATAAAATGTTTTGCTACAATTTTTTTTAACTTCATAAGTTGATAATTTTACCGTCGAAAATTCGCTCCGCTATCAGGATAAAGGTATATTTGTAATTCTAATTTTCTATCAAATGACACACTTAAAAGAAGGAGGTAAAGCTCCCGAGTTTAAAGGATTAAATCAAGACGAAAAGCAATTAAGTCTTTCCGATTTTAAAGGCAAGAAGTTAATTCTTTACTTTTATCCAAAAGATAATACTCCTGGATGCACTGCCGAATCATGCAATTTGAATGAAAACTACGATTCGCTTACAAAAGCAGGATTTGAAGTTTTAGGAGTAAGTCCAGATAAGATTGCATCGCACCAAAAATTCATTGCCAAGCATAATTTGGCATTTAACCTTATTGCCGATACCGAAAAAGAAATTCTGGAGGCTTACGGAACTTGGGGAGAGAAAAAATTATATGGTAAAACATATATGGGTGTATTGCGAACTACCTTTATTATTTCTGAAGATGGAATTATTGAGAAAATCTTTTCAAAGGTAAAAACAAAAGATCACACCAATCAGATATTAACTGAATTGGGATTAAAATAGCAATCAGCGGTCAGCTAACAGCAACATATTAATTGCTGTGAACTGTAAGCAGATAGTTATAAGCTTAATTGAAAAAAAATTTAAACACATATTATGGCTGCAAAAGATATTGCTGAAATTAACAAAGAAAAGCTGAAAGCACTTCAGCTTACAATGGAAAAAATTGACAAAACCTACGGTAAAGGTGCTATTATGAAAATGGGCGACGAAGCTGTAGAAGACCTTCCTGCTATTTCATCAGGCTCTATCTCTCTGAATATGGCTTTGGGTATTGGAGGATTTCCTAAAGGAAGAATTGTTGAGATATATGGTCCTGAATCGTCGGGTAAAACAACATTGGCAATTCACGCAATTGCCGAAGCACAAAAAGCTGGTGGTATTTGTGCCATTATTGATGCAGAGCATGCTTTCGATCGTTTTTATGCAGAAAAATTAGGTGTCGATACTGAAAATCTATTAATTTCTCAACCAGACAACGGTGAACAAGCTCTTGAAATTGCCGATCAGCTAATTCGTTCATCAGCTATTGATTTGGTTGTAATTGACTCGGTAGCCGCCTTAACTCCAAAAGCTGAAATTGAAGGCGAAATGGGAGATTCAAAAATGGGTCTTCAAGCTCGTTTAATGTCTCAGGCTTTGCGTAAACTTACTGGTAATATCAACAAAACAAATACAACTTGTATTTTCATTAACCAATTGCGTGAAAAAATTGGGGTAATGTTTGGTAACCCAGAAACTACAACTGGTGGTAATGCTTTGAAATTTTACGCTTCAGTTCGTTTAGATATCAGAAGAATTGGACAAATTAAAGATGGCGACGAAGTTAGAGGTAACCACACTCGTGTTAAAGTTGTGAAAAATAAAGTTGCACCTCCATTTCGTAAAGCTGAATTTGATATCATGTATGGAGAAGGTATTTCTAAAACTGGTGAAATTATTGATTTAGGTGTTGAATACAATATCATTAAAAAATCAGGTTCATGGTTCTCGTATGGCGAAACTAAATTAGGTCAAGGTCGCGAAGCTGTTAAAAAACTAATCAGCGACAATCCTGAATTATCTGAAGAATTAGAAAACAAAATTATTGATGCAATTAACAATCCTGCTAAATAATTTTTATAGAACATCATATAATGAGACTCTCGCTAAGCGAGGGTCTTTTTTTATGATAGCATCTAAATTTACTCTTACCATGTGAGCATATAATAAGCAATTATAATTTAGATTACCTAAATAAATAACACCCAATATAGACTGACATTATCATATTTATCTTATTAAACCATAAAGATCTGCATCTAAAAAAAACGTAATTCATAATTGTTCACTACATTTACACATCGAAAATAATTAACACAACAAATTCCTATAATCATGAAAAACAAACACCTTTTGTTAGGATTGGCTATTATTACCGGCATGACTTCATGTCAAAGCACAGCTACAGAATCAAATGACGATTCGTCCTACAAAACACCAGAAACAAAACTTGAGTCGGACATCATGACTCCTGAAGTTTTATGGTCCTTTGGTCGTATGGGAGGAGAAAGTATCTCGCCCGACGAAAAAACGGTTCTTTATGGAGTAACTTACTTTAATAAGGAAGAAAATAAATCGTATCGCGATTTATACACCGTGCCAGTTGCTGGTGGCAATGCTGTTCAAATTACCAATACAAAAAGTAAAGAATGGGGCGAACGCTGGACTAAAGATGGTAAAATTGCTTTTCTATCTGCCCAAAGCGGATCGGTTCAAATTTGGGAAATGAATGCCGATGGAACTGATCGCAAACAGCTAACCAATATCGACGGTGGAATTAATGATTTTAAATTCTCTCCTGACGAATCAAAAATTGTTTATTCTAAAGAGGTAAAACTAGAAGAAAATGTTCAGGATAGACATCCGGATCTACAAAAAGCTGATGCCAGAGTAATTCAAGACGAATTCTATCGTCACTGGGATCACTGGGTAGAAACTTATACTCATCTTTTCGTTGCTGATTTTAATCGCGAAAGCATGCTAAAAGATGGCAAGGACATTATGAAAGGTGAAAAATGGGAAGCCCCTGTTCGTCCATGGGGCGGAATGGAACAGGTTGGATGGACTGTTGATGGAAAAAACATTGCCTACTCTTCTCGTAAAAAGCAAGGTGTTGCTTATGCAACATCAACCAATACGGATATTTACTTCTACAATGTAGAAAATGGCGAAACCATCAACAAAACTGAAGGCATGATGGGATACGACCAAAACATTGCTTTCTCTCCCGACGGAAAATATATGGCCTGGGAAAGTATGGAACGCGAAGGATACGAAGCCGATCAAATTAGATTATTCCTTTTAAACCTATCAACAGGCGAGAAAAAATACATGACCAAAGGATTCGATCAAAATGTGGGACATCTTAGCTGGACAAAAGATAGTAAATCGATCTATTTTATCTCTGACTGGCATGCAACCGATGAAATTTACCGCATAGATATTGCCGATGCTAAGATCCATAAAATTACAGAAGGTGTTCATAATTACCAGTCTGTTTATCCTATTGGTGATAAGCTAATTGCTAAAAGAGTATCGATGAGTAAACCTGCCGAATTGTATAATGTAGATGCAAAATCGGGCGAAGCAACAGAAATATCTTTTATTAATAAACACATCTTAGATCAACTGAGCCTTGCTAGCGTTGAAAAACGATGGGTAAAAACTACCGATAACAAACAAATGCTGGTATGGGTAATTAAGCCTCCGCATTTCGACAAGAACAAGAAGTATCCTGCTCTTCTTTATTGTCAGGGCGGACCACAAGGAACAGTTTCTCAATTTTGGAGTTATCGTTGGAATTTTCAGATGATGGCTGCCAACGACTATGTTATTGTAGCTCCAAACCGCAGAGGCTTACCCGGATTTGGAAAAGAATGGTGCGAACAAATATCGGGCGATTATGGCGGTCAAAACATGAAAGATTACCTTTCGGCTATCGATAATGTAAAAGCTGAAAAATATGTTGACGAAAATCGTTTAGGCTGTGTAGGTGCTTCCTATGGTGGATTCTCCGCTTACTGGTTAGCTGGTAACCACAACAAACGCTTTAAAGCATTTATTGCACACGATGGAATGTTTAATCTTGAAGCACAATATCTGGAAACAGAAGAAATGTGGTTTGTGAACTGGGATTTAGGCGGAGCTTTCTGGGATAAGTCAAATAAAATTGCTCAACGTTCTTATGCAAACTCACCACATAAATTTGTTGACAAATGGGATACTCCAATAATGATTATTCATGGAGAGAAAGACTATCGCATTGTGGCTTCGCAGGGTATGCAGGCATTTAATGCTGCACGACTTAGAGGAATTCCTGCCAAATACCTATACTTTCCTGAAGAAAACCACTGGGTACTTGGTGTTCAGAACGGAATTTTATGGCAACGCGAATTTGCCAGTTGGTTAGATAAATGGTTGAAAAAATAAATTTAAGATCTAAAATTTTAGATTCAATACAATAGAAATAATCCCTGTCAATTTTGAACTACAGTTCTTAATTTGGCAGGGATTTTTTTAATATAAAAAATAACAAATGAAAAATAAAAAGACGAATTCTATTTTTCCAACAAAACATGAGATTCTGAAATAGAATTCCTAATTACGTATTCGTAATATATTCTCCTCTTTTTTCCCTAAGTTTGAGAAAAATTTTTAATCATCAAATGAAGAAATTCTTCTTATCAACCACAGTAATGGCAATTTTTGCCTGCCTTTTATGGGCAACACCATTTACAGCAATTAAAATTGGATTGAAATACACCACTCCCTTACAATTTGCCGGACTCCGCTTTTTTATATCGGGCATTTTAATCCTGCCTTTTATTAAAGACTTAAAATACAAAATTTTAGAATCGAAAAAACGATGGAAATTTGTATTATGGGTTGCTCTTTTACAAACCACCTTACTTTACGGATTATTTTATACCGGAATTAGCTATGTTCCGGGAGCTTTAGGAGCAATGCTAATTGGTGCACAGCCTCTTTTCGCAGCTATCATGGCTCACTTTATGCTAAACAATGACAAAATGAGCTGGCAAAAAATCATGGCTATTATTTTAGGTATGACTGGAGTATGCATCATAAGTCTTGGGCGATCCGATTTTGTATTGTCTACCACAATTCCTCTTGGTGTAGGAATTTTAATTTTGAATAATATTGTGGGTAGCACAGGTAATGTTATCGTTTCGCGCGATGCTAAAAACATGCCTCCACGAGTACTGGCATCCTTCTCGATGATTATTGGTGGTGCTTGCCTTCTATTAATTTCTATTCCTGTTGAATCACCACCCTGGCACTTTAATTTCCCTGCCGAATATTTTATTTCCTTAGGATGGCTAGCTATGGTTTCGGCTTTTGCTATTACCATTTGGTTTGGCCTTTTGCAACGCCCAGGAGTTAAAGTTTCCAATTTAAATACATGGAAATTTATTATTCCAATTTTTGGCGCATTTCTAAGCTGGTCCATTTTGCCTGGCGAACATCCCGATGCCCTTTCAATTGGCGGAATGATTGTAATTGCCTGTAGCTTATTACTAGTTAACTATTTTAATCGGAGAGCAATTAATAATTCATCAACTTCTCAAACGAAAACCATACTTACAAAAAGTTAATTTATTACAAGAATTTATAGTAATTGATCTTATTTTCTCTTTTTCTCTCGGCGCACCAACTTTATATTCTCGAAGTAGTTCATCATGCGGCGCAATACATCTGCCCATAGTGTTAGGAATAGAAAAACTGTTCCTAACCACACTACTGCCAAATTAAACCAATAGGTATCGATATAAAAGTTTCCAATGCGCTTTACATGAGAATAAAAGTGAGATCGTCCAAATTTAGAATCGGGCGACATAAATATTGGATCTTTCTTTTGAATCAACTGGTAATCAACCTCTATCATCTTATTTACTTCGTTTCTATTCAGAACTAAATCGGCTAAAGCCTGATTATAATAAGCCTGTTTAAACTGATAAACTCCATCTCTGCCAAGCGAATCAACCAATCGGGAATATTCAAAATCTTTTTTATAACCCGATTCGCTGCTCAGTCCTAAATAATACAAACCAACCTGATCTAAAAAACTTTTGGTTTGCTCTGCCACATTTAAGTTAAAATCTTTACTATTTAACTTCTGCAAATCATAAATCACCTCAACACCAGCATCATCCGCCATTTCTTGTATTTCCGACCTTAGCATTTTAAAATAAGCATTAAGTTCATTTTCATCTTTCTCGAACTCAATACTACGTTCACATTCTAACAATACCGACTCTAATTTAGGAATCAAAAAAGAAGTTTTAAATGCTGCATCACTTATTCCTTTCTCATAATCGAAAAAATGCTTTTCGAACTCATTATTCTTAAACTGAGCAACAGCCAGTGCCTCATAAGTCCAGCGAGTAGTCATAAAATCACCAACAATTGGCACATAAACTTTATCGGTTACTCCGTAATGCAAATCATCAAATTTAATCATTGCACCCCCCAGTAAAAGTTGAGGTACCAGAATTAAGGGAATTAAAATATAAATGGTAATTACCGAATTTAAACCCGAGGAAATATTTAGGCCAATCATATTCGAAAAGCACGAAGTAGTAAAAAGTACAAACCAATATGTAAAAGTCATGCCTTCGATTCCGAGAATAAAATTGCCTAATATCACGAAAGTAATGGATTGTATTGCCGACAAAACAAACAAAAACATAATTTTAGACGAGAGGTAACTAATTCTGCACAAATTCAAAAATTTCTCTCTTTGTAATAGTTTTTTATCGCGTATAATTTCTTCGGCACTAACGGTTAATCCAATAAACATAGAAACCACAACTGCCATAAACAAGAAAACCGGAAAATTCTTATTCTCACCAAAAAGATAATTGCCATCAGCAGTATATTTTGTAAAATACCCCAAAATAATAGCCAAAAGTGGAGCCTCAAAAAGATTAATAATTAAATACTGCTTATTTGTTAATTTCGAGAGCACATTACGAGTCCAAAAAATAGAAAATTGCTTTAGCCTTCCCGGAATCTTAAAATCGTTCTGGGGTAATTTTTTTTCTGGTCGCAATACTATCTGATTCGCCTCAATATTATCCAAATATTTTTGATACCATTCGGCAGGCTTCACACGCCTTTCTCTTGTCGGTTTTCCCTGATCATCGATTAATTTGGTTTCAACAATTTGCAAAACCTGATCAGGATTCACATTACCACAGGCCACACACTCACTCTCAGAAGCATTTACCTGGGAATTTTGAGTTTTAAAATAAACAATTGCATCAATTGGATTTCCAGTATAAATTGGATATCCACCTTTATCCAAAATCCAAAGCTTATCGAACATTTTAAAAATATCGGATGATGGCTGATGAATATTTACGATCACCAATTTTCCTTTTAGAGTTTGCTGTTTTAAGAGCCTCATCACCATTTCCGAATCGGTCGACGATAATCCCGAAGTTGGCTCATCAACAAGCAGAATTGCCGGCTCGCGCATCAGCTCCAAACCAATATTTAATCTTTTTCTCTGTCCGCCACTAATAAATTTATTTAAAGGATTACCAACTTTTAAATCGCGGGCTTCATACAAATCTAAGTCCTGAAGCATTTTCAGAACAGTTTTCAGAATCTGGATTTCCGAAAAATCCTTAAAACAGAGCTTCGCATTGTAATATAAATTCTGAAAAACAGATAATTCCTCAATCAACAAATCGTCTTGTGGAACAAAACCTATTAAGCCCTGAACTGCAAGCCGGTTTCTGTGTATTTCAAAATCATTTATTCTAATCTCTCCATTATTTAATGTAAGATTTCCATTCAACACATTTAGCAAAGTAGATTTACCTACACCGCTACCGCCCATAATTCCAATTAACTGCCCACTTTCTTCACAAATATTAAATTTCTGAATTCCATTATTTGAGTTTTTAAATTTAAACTCAACATCTTTAGCTGTAAATATTATTTTTTGCTGCGATTCCTCTTTCAAAAATCTACCGGCAATATCGGAGTAATAAATAGATTGAATATTGGGTCCTTTAATAATTGAGCCATTACTAAGCTGATATGTTTTTTCTGAGATTATCTTGTTCCCTTCAAGATAAAGATTTAACTCACCCTCGTACTTAAATACCAAAAGGTTAACACTCTCAATATACATAACAACAATTCGGCCATACAGATTTTCGCAATAAAGATGTTTAAAATCATTCGTATCTTTTTTAGTTTCTTTTTTCATAAACCAGGAAAGATTCTCTGACCATTCTGTAATTTTATTATCTATAATCAGGAACTTGCTCTTATCGAACTCATCCATGGTATCGCCCCAAACAAAAGATAAACTGTTAATAAACTCGGAACGGGAAATTTTAAAATTTTCGGCAACAATACTAATAAACTCAAATTCACTTTCGCTTACCAACTTATCTTCATATACAAATTCGAGTAAACGAAGTAATACAATTAAACGCTCTTCCTGTACCAGCTCTACTTTTATTTTCGAGCACACCTTCGATGCTTCGGCAAGAGTAAGAATTTCGGTATTACGGGAACCAGAAATAGATTGATACTCTATTTCGCGACGATAAAATTCAAAGTAGTTTTCAAATAAACGTAAATATTCATCCTGTATATCTGCTTTTACATAGCGACTAAGAAAACTTTCTACAATTACTTTTCCTTTCCCAGAAATACCTTCTTCTTTAGAACTGGCAACAATTGCAAAAAGATGCATTAGAGCATTTAGTATCGATTCTCCCATTTATATGTGAAAAATTTATTATTCTAAGTTTGAACTATTCTTAAAAATACAATTAATTTCTTAACAAAAAGAAAGCGAAATCCCGATTATTTACATAAAAAAAACTGTCTCCATAATGAAGACAGTTTCTATATTGTATTATTGCAGGTACTACTACTCTACAATGCTTTTTCTAATTTTACCAACGCTTGTAATGATTTCATTTAACTGATCTTCAGTCATTGTACCATCTACAATTTTATCATAGCTAGTTTTCAACTCTGTAAAATCAGAAATTAAAGCTGCAATATTTTCATCTTGTTTTTCCGGCTCAAGTACTTTAAGCAATCTTTCTAAAGATTCTTTTTGGTCGAATATAACCTTAACAATCTCAGGGTTTGCATACGTATTCTCAGAAATATGAGTTGCTACATACAAACCTTCAATGAAACTACCACTTACAACAAGAAGAGATAAATTTGCTTTTCCATTCTTGTTTAAAAACTCATAAGTATCATAAAAAGAGTTTGTGATAACTTTTACCAATTGATCTTTATCGTCCAGATTTTTTTCGACATCCTCAACTAAAGTACTATTAAAAGCACTGGTAATTTCTAAATTATCGATTAATGATTTAGAAGCTTTTAAAAACAACATGGTTTCCTGTTTGCGATTATAAGTACTTGCGTAACTTAAATCGGCACTGTACACACCCAAATTTAAAGCTCTGGCTTTTTCTGTAAAATATTTGTCTGCTTTCTCTACAGAATTAGATAAACCTAAAATATAATCTGCACCAATTCTATTCAACATTGAAGCCAACTCGAATGAGCTTGGTAATGGATATACCACATCTTTAACTTCGTTTTCAATAGCCTTCTTAAGCAGTGGCTTTACTGTTTGTCCATCTTTCTTTTTATCAACTGGTTTACAAGCAACAAAGCCTATAGCAAGCGCAAAAAGAATAAGGGTATAACGAGAAATTGTACGTCTTTTCATAGTTTAAAAAATTTATTATTGATCGGATTCAATTTATTCAAGTTTAAATTTAACAAAAAGAGAATAAACTCAAGCATTATTTTACCAATATATTCGGCAGCAATCTAACTTAACAATTTACTTTTGAACATAGATTGCTATATTATATTTAAAGTTGTAATAAATTTAAAATTACAAATACTTTAATACCGCCTTATTATCAGAATATAAAAAAAAAGCCGACACCTAATTCGACCCTTTTTAAAACACAAACTTGATTATAAATTATACTGGATGAATTCTTTGAAAGAATCCTTGTTTGTAATTATTCCCGATTGGAATAGTTCCCTTTTCGGTATGTACCATATTTCCTTCTATCGATTTTATTCTGGACAAAGATACTATATACGACTTGTGAATTCTGTAAAACTTTTGTGATGGCAAAAGCTTCTCTATTCCTTTTAGCGATTGATAAGTTACAATATGTCCTTCATTGGTAAAAATTTTCACATAATCACCCAGGGCCTCAACATATAAAATAGAATCCAAATTAATATTGATGGTCTTTTTATTCGCTTTCACAAAAATATACTCAAGTTCCTCCTTTGTATCTTCCTGGGTATCGGCAGTAACTTTCACCTTACTTTCAGCCTTTTGAACAGCTTGTAAAAATCTTTCAAAAGAAAATGGTTTTTTAAGATAATCTAAAACACTTAACTCATAACTCTCCAATGCATATTCGGTATAAGCCGTTGTTATAATAACCATTGGTGGATTTTTATACGATCTTAAAAAGTTAATTCCACTTAATCGGGGCATATTAATATCCAAAAATATCAAATCAATTGTTTCATTCTGCAATATTTCCATTGCCTCAATGGCATCGCTACATTTTCCTTTCAGATCTAAAATTGAAAGCTCAGAAATATATTTCTCCAACACTCTCTGTGCTAAGGGTTCATCATCTACAATTAAGCATTTTAACTTCATAAGAATCATTTTAATTATTCTGCTTTTATTTAGATAAATCAATTTTAAGAATCACGGTAAACAAACTACCCTTCTCCTGTATATCTAAACTATGTTTTTCGGGATATAACAACTCTAAACGGCGACTAACATTCATAATTCCGATTCCCTTACTCTCACCTTTTTCATTAGGCCAACTTTTATCGAACCTATTTTCTATTAACAATTCCATTTTGTTGGCTTCTTCAAAATTAAAGAGAATATTCACAAATCCATTATTATTCTTCCCATAAGCTCCGTGCTTAAAAGCATTTTCGATTAAAGGTTCGAATAAAAGAGGTGCTATTTTATTTTGGGCAGTATTCCCTTTCACTTCAATTTTTACTGGAATTGCCTCATCCAACCTAATTTTTTGCAAATCAAGATAGTTACGAATAAAATCCAGCTCTTTCTCCAATAACACATATCTATCATTGCATTCATACAGAATATACCTCATCATATCAGATAACTTAAGCACTAAATCAGGAGCTTTATCCGATTTATCGAGAGTAAGCGAATATAAATTATTTAATGTATTAAATAAAAAATGAGGATTTATTTGAGATTTTAAAGCTTTCAATTCGGCTTCAAGCTTCTCTCTCTCAATATCCTTTAGCTGGGTAGATATTTTTTGCAAAACAAACCATTCCCGCATAAGCGAAAGAAAAGTTGTAATTCCAACATATATCAAGGTAAAAAATGCAAAATTAACCCACACAACAAAAGTTAATTCTTCGAAAAATTTCTCGCCCTGCACAAAATTACTTAACGGATAAACCAATAAAAAATCGATAATAAAAGCAGCTAAAGAAACAATGCCCAACAAAGAAATCACATATAGAAAAAACCTTTGCCTTTTAAACAAATATGGCAATAAAACCAACAAATTAAAATATACAGCAAAAGCAAAACACAGATTAAAAACAAGAGTCATTAATACCGGTTCAATTTTTAAAATATTCTTAAAATTACTTGCCACAAACATGGTAAATAACCAAAATGTAAATGCAACAAGCCAAAAAATTATATGATAAACAATCCGATTACGGGATATGGATTTTATAGTAGTCATAAATTAGTTCTCTGAATAATTCAATTTTTAAGATATAAAAGAAAACTTTTCTCGTGAAAATTATTCGTTATGAATTGGCAAAATCATGATAAAAAGGCATTATTATCCGATATCTTATTAACCTTTGGCTATGATAATTTTGATTATATTTCGCTTGATTGTATTTTTACAAAGAACTAAAATGCTTAAATATGTTTACAAAAGATATATTGTTTTGGAATGTTGATACTCAAATAGATTTTATGAGAAGCCAGGGTAAATTATATGCTATCGGAGCCGAAGAAATTGAAACAAACCTAAAGCAATTAACAAATTTTGCAAAAGAAAATAACATAAGAGTTGTAAATACAGCAGATTATCATTTTGCCGATTCACAAGAATTATCCGACAAACCAGATTTTGTAAACACATTTCCAGAGCATTGCATGGCCAACACAAATGGTGCAGATTTTATTGCCGCCACAAAACCTTCTGAATATGCCGAAGCACATTGGAACAAAACATACAGCAAGAACGAAATTTCCAATATTATATCCAATAGAAACATTGTAATTCGGAAAGATGCTTTTGATGTATTTGAAGGAAACTTAAACACAGAAAACATATTACAAGCTTTAAACTCTAATAAAGTTTTTGTTTATGGCGTAACAACCAATGTTTGTGTCGATTGCGCAGCAATTGGATTGGCAAAACGAAATTACGAAGTTTATGTTATCGAAGATGCCATAAAGGAACTTCCGAATATTCCTTTACCCTTCGAAAAATGGGATAAATTAGGTGTTAAACGAATTAAAATTACAGATTTAGAAAAGCATCTTGCTTAAACAGAAAACCACGCCTTAACCTGAGCAATTTTCTCATCAAGCGGCATATATCCATCTAACCATTTAATATCACTGCCGCTTCTTTCCATTTTTCTAAACCAGGTCATTTGTCGTTTTGCAAACTGATGAATTGCAATTTCCAAACCCGAAAACATTTCATCGTAGGTAATTTGCCCTGTAACATATTGGGTTAAAAACTTATACTCTAATCCGTAGTAAATTAAATTTTCGGCCGAAACACCCGACTTTAAAAGCCCCTGCACCTCTTCAATCATTCCTTCTTTCAGGCGCTGCTTTAAACGCAAACTAATTCTATCACGTCGACTTTCTCTATCAAATTTTATACCAACCAATAATGGATTCATACTAGGATACTCCATATCAATTTCTGGATTGGCAGCATAATATCTTTCAATTTCTATGGCTCGTATGGCTCGCTTTTTTGTTTCCAAATCGCTGGTATTGTGAACCTCTTTATATGAACGAAGAATTGCCTCTAATTCTGACATTTCCTTTTTTTCCATTTCTAGCCTAAAGGCCTCATCTTTAGGAACAGCAATAAGCTTATATCCTTTTAAAACAGCTTCGAGATACATTCCTGTTCCCCCACAAACAACCGGCATTTTTTTTCGTGCTGATATGTCTTCAAAGGCCTTTACAAAATCGCGCTGAAACTCAAAAACATTATACTTATAACCTGCCTCTGCAATATCAATCAAATGGTAAGGAATTGGCATACCATCCACAACATATTCTTCAATATCTTTGCCTGTTCCCAAATCCATACCTTTATAAATCTGACGTGAATCGGCACTTATTATTTCACCATCGAATTCTTTCGCCAAATTAACTGCCAGACTTGTTTTTCCGGTAGCTGTAGCTCCTAAAACAACCAATAAATTGTATTGCATTTTTATATTTTTTTATATGTTTGCAAGAAGCAGACAATTACTATTTTTTTAATCGGAGAATGCCAGCTTTATAATAATACTGCTCTGCAAAACCTCAATCGACAAAATTACTTTAAGTTTTTTGAATTCAAACTTTCAATTTTAAAAAGCTTGCTTAATTTTGATATACCAAACAAGATAAAACAAAAATGAATTACAATTCAAAAAATCTTCTGAGCTCTTTTTTTCGACTTCGAAATTTACTCCTTACTCCAAAAAGTGAATGGGAAAGAATTGCACATGAAAAATTAAGACCTGAAAAATTATTTTTGAACTTTGCTTTTCCTGTAATTGCAATATCTTCAATAATATCTGCAGTAGGCATATTCATTCACACTCATGATATTGTGAGTACTTTATCTCGTTTTTTTGTTGAATTTTTATCTTTAAACATAGGTTTATTCGTAGCAGCAAGAATTATCATTCTACTCACTCCGAATTTTCAGCTAAAAATTGCATCTGGAATTATTTTTAAACTGGTTTTATATAGTGCTTCTGTTTTTTGTATTTTTCATGGATTGGCAAATTTATTCTCACCCTATTCATTTCTAAATCAAATTTGTCTGCTTTCCGAACTTTACTTTATACGTATTTTATGGCTAGGCACAACTCCGTTGTTACCAATTGCCGATAACAAAAGACCAGGCTTTACATTTACTGCCAGTTTGCTTATTCTAGCACTTCCTCTTATCTTCGAAAGAATGTTTTCCATTCTTTTCTAGCTAGAGGTAACAATTTAAATATTAAATTTGCAGGGAAATTAAGATACTACAATGCAAAAAATCAACATAAAAAATAAGCGAGCCAGTTTTGAATATGAATTTATCGAGAAATTCATAGCTGGAATTCAATTGTTCGGTACCGAGATAAAATCAATTCGTACTGGTAAAGCCAGTTTAGTTGACGCATTTTGCAGTTTCACAAAAGATGAACTGTATGTTATTGGCATGCACATTTCCGAATATAAATTTGGCTCTTACTACAATCATGAAGAAAAAAGAGAAAGAAAACTTTTATTAAACCGCAAAGAATTAAATAAACTTGATAGAAAAACGAAAGAATCGGGTTTAACCATTATTCCATTACGCATTTTTATTAATGATAAAGGTTTCGCAAAAATGGAAATTGCACTTTGTCGAGGTAAAAAACACTACGACAAAAGAGAAAGTTTAAAGCAACGCGATCACAAAAGAGAGATAGATCGTATGATGAAGAGATAGTTAGCTTAAACGACTAAAATTTCCTTAAAAATATTACCTCAGTAGCTTTAAATTCTCCATTTTTTTATTCTATATTTGCAGCCCGTTTCGGAAAAAACGGGCCTTCCTATCAAATAAGGTTTTAAACAGTTAATTAACAAGTTATCAACAATGTTGACAATTTGTTAATAAGTTTTAAGTACCCTATATTTAGTGAATCACAAGTGTTAATAACTAAAAAATCCCATTCCTGCCAGATGAGTTATCAACAGCAGTAACAGGACTAAATATCAACAGCTAAAAAGTTATTAACAGCTAATAATCAAAAGCACTACCTCCTAAAAATTCTCTCATAAGTGATGTAGGAGGAATTTCATCATCAGAAATAGGCGAAAAGTAACTGAAAAACTTTAATAAGCGATTTGCCTCGGCATATTCAGGACAATTGGGTTGTACTTCTTTTAATATTGGTTCGGCATATCTTTTTAGCACACCCAACTCGTAGGGCAATGCTGAATTAAACATTACATCTGCTTCTTCCTGATATGGAAAAATATTTTTCAGCTCTCCTCTGCGAACGCTAGGCCATCTATTAATTGTATCAAGAGCACTATAGTTTCGATATTTATAATCGCGAACAATTCGTCTTATTAATCGATTATCGGTAGATGGTATTCGATTATGACCATCAATAGAAATTGATGTTAAAGCAGAAATATAAATCCTGAATTTTGCCTCATCGGCAATTAAAGGTGTAAGTTCAGGATTTAAGGCATGAATTCCTTCAACCACAAGAACTTGCTTATCATTAATCTTCATTTTTTCACCATCGAAATATCGTGCACCTGTTTCGAATGAGAATTTTGGCAATTCGATTTCTTTTCCAGCTAGAAGATCTACCAAATTCTCATTAAACAATTTTACATCCAGGGCTTTTAAATCCTCAAAATCGTAATCTCCGTTCTCATCAACAGGTGTATGTTCGCGATTTACAAAATAATTATCGAGTGAAAGATTTACAGGTTTTAAACCTGCAACTTTTAGCTGAATAGCCAAACGTTTGCCGAATGTTGTTTTTCCGGAAGAAGAAGGTCCCGAAATTAATATTAGCCTAATGTGCTTTTTTCTTTTTCGAACCTTATCGGCTATTTGCGATATTTTTTTCTCGTGCAAAGCTTCCGAAATCTTAATTAACTCAGAAATATTATTTTGGGCTACATAATTATTTAAATCGCCAATATTAGAAATGTTAAGAACTTTACCCCAACGCTTAAATTCACTAAACACTTTCAGCATTTTTTCTTGCGTTACCAATTCTTCCACTTCCGAAGGCTCATTCCTTTTTGGACTCATTAATAACATTCCACGATAAAAATGCACCAAATCAAAAACCTCCAACACTCCTGTTGAAGGCACTAAGAATCCATAAAAATAATCGGCATTACCATCTAAATGATAGACTGATGTATATAAATTTCCACGAGTTCTGAACAAACTTGTTTTCTCACGAAGACCCTGACTTTCAAAAATCTTAATAGCCTCTTCTGTTTCAATTTCTTCCCGAACAAATGGCATGTCTGCAGCAATAATTTCCTGCATTCGAATTTTAATTCTGGCAACATCATCTTTGCTAAGAATAATATTTTTATCTGTTAACCGACAATACAAACCATTAGAAACAGAATGTTCCAAACGAAATCCTGCTCCTGGGTATAAATCACTTACCGCTTTATATAAAACAAAAGAAAGCGATCGAATATACATTCGTCGGCCCGCAGAATTAGTAAGATCAATAAAACGAATATTTTTGGGTTTATATATTTCGTAGGTAAGTTCTTTAAGCTTGTTATTTACCATTGCTCCCAAAACTTTACCTTTTAAGTTTGGCTTAACATCCTTTAAAATATCCTGAAGGTCCGTACCAACGGCATAAGATCTTTTTTCTTTAAGATCTTCAAAATAAATATCAACTAATTTTCCCATTAATCGCAAATTTAAGCGCTTCCCGTTAATTCGGGAGATCTTTCTAAAGATAATAATTATGCTTTATCCTTCTCCGCTTAACGGGTTAAATTTTGTTAATCAAAAATGAGCAAAAATAAAATCCCCTTACGGGAATTTTATTTTTTATTTGAGCTCTTCTTTCAAAAATTTTGCGGTAAAAGAATCTTTGCATTCAACAAGTTCTTCAGGAGTTCCCGAGAAAATAATTTCTCCACCATTCCGGCCTCCTTCTTTTCCTATATCTATAACATAATCAGCTACCTTTATCACATCCAGATTATGCTCAATTACAATAACAGTATTTCCTTTATCTACCAACCTGTTTAAAACCTCCAGGAGCACTCTTATATCTTCAAAATGCAAACCTGTTGTAGGTTCATCGAGAATATACATGGTTTTCCCTGTATCTCTTTTTGCCAATTCGGTAGCCAGTTTCACCCTCTGCGATTCTCCACCCGACAAAGTTGTAGAAGGCTGACCTAAGGTAATGTAACCCAAGCCAACATCTTGCAGAACTTTCAATTTCGTAAGGATAGAAGGTATATTTTCAAAAAAATCAACAGCTTGATTTATGGTCATTCCCAAAACATCGCCAATTGATTTTCCTTTGTAACGAACCTCAAGAGTTTCCCGGTTGTAACGCTTTCCATTGCATACATCACAAGGCACATAAACATCGGGCAAAAAATTCATTTCGATAGAACGAATTCCTGCCCCCTGACAAGTTTCACACCTACCTCCTTTTACATTAAAAGAAAATCGCCCCGCTTTATAACCTCTTATTTGCGACTCCGGTAATTTTTCGTATAATTTTCTTATGTCACCAAAAACATTGGTATAAGTAGCAGGATTCGATCTTGGTGTTTTTCCTAAAGGTGCTTGATTTACTTCAACTACCTTATCGATATTTTTTATTCCTTTTAATTTTTTATAGGGCAAAGGCTCTTTAACCGAACGATAAAAATGCTGCGACAAAATTGGCTGAAGCGTTCCATTAATAAGGCTCGACTTACCGCTTCCTGAAACTCCACTTACACAAATAAATTTCCCTAATGGAAAAGTAACATTAACATTTTTAAGATTATTACCTGTACAACCTATTAATTCTACATTTGTTCCTTTTCCTTTTCGTCTTTCTTTCGGAACTTCAATTTTTCGCTCGCCATTCAGGTATTGTGCCGTTAAGCTTTTTCCTTTTTCAATTTCTTCAGGATTTCCGGCCACAACAACTTCACCACCATGTTTTCCAGCAAAAGGCCCCATATCAACCACAAAATCGGCCGATTTAATCATATCTTTATCATGTTCAACCACAATAACCGAGTTACCTGAATCGCGAAGTTGCTGCAGTGAGTAAATTAATCGTTCATTATCACGCTGATGCAAGCCTATGCTGGGTTCATCAAGAATATAGAGAACATTAACCAACTGCGAACCAATTTGCGTTGCCAAACGAATTCGTTGAGATTCTCCTCCCGATAAAGTGACCGAACTTCTGTTTAAAGATAAATATTCTAATCCTACATCAAGCAAAAAACCAAGACGCGAACGTATCTCTTTTAAAATTTCGCTTGCAATTTTTTTCTGTTTATCATTTAAGTGCTGTTCTAAATCCTGAAACCATTCTGCCAACAAGCTTAAATCCATTGCAGCTAATTCGGCAATATTTTTATCGTGAATACGAAAAAACAGAGCTTCCTTTTTTAAACGCTGACCACCACAAATTTCACAATCCATTGTTTTAACGAATTGTTCGGCCCATTTTTTTGCTTTTTTAGAAGTCGTATTACTCTCCTGATTTGAAATGTATTTTATAACTCCATCGAAACTCAAAAAATAATTTGATGATGCTCCCAATGGAGTATTCTCTAATTTAAATGTCTCGCTTGATCCATGCAAAATAATACTTAAGGCCTCCTCTGGAATTTCATCTATTGGAGTCGTCATATCGAAATCATACTTTCTTCCGATTGCCTCTAATTGCCAAAAAATCAAACTATTTTTATGCTTTCCAAGAGGTACAATGCCACCTTCTTTAATGCTCAATTTTTGATCTGGAATAATTTTATCCATATCAATAGCACTAATTCTTCCAAGACCTTTACACTTAGGACAAGCTCCGTGCGGAGAATTAAATGAAAAACTGTGCGGTGCTGGTGTATTGTATGAAATTCCGGTACTTGGACACATCAGCAAACGACTGTAATATTTCACCTCATCAGTATCCTTATCCATAATCATGGTTATTCCCTTACCATGTTTCATTGCAGTTTGCACCGACTCTTTCAGTCGTTTATCTCCAACTTCCTCTACAACAAGTTTATCAATTAATATTTCTATATCATGATTTTTATACCTGTCTACCTTAAAGCCATGGAGAAGTTCAACAATTTCCCCATCAACACGAGCATATAAGAAACCTTTTCTTCGAATCTGTTCAAATAAATCTTTATAATGACCTTTTCGACCTTTTACAACTGGTGCAAGAATCAAAATTCTTTTTTCACTAAACTTCTCATGAATCAGACTAATGATTTGCTCATCGGTGTATTTCACCATTTTCTCACCCGTTTCGTAAGAATATGCAATACCAGCCCGAGCATATAAAAGTCGAAGAAAATCATACAATTCGGTAATGGTACCAACTGTTGAACGGGGGTTTTTGTTCGTAGTTTTTTGCTCAATAGAAATCACAGGACTTAAGCCTGTAATCTTGTCCACATCAGGACGCTCCATTCCTCCCAAAAACTGTCTTGCATAAGCAGAAAATGTTTCGATATACCTGCGTTGCCCTTCTGCATAAATTGTATCAAAAGCAAGTGATGATTTTCCACTACCACTTAATCCGGTTATAACCGATAATTGGTTTCTGGGAATACTTATATCAATATTCTTTAGGTTGTGAACACGTGCACCAAAAACTTCAATGCTTCCGTTTTCAAGCAGTTCAACTTCCTCTCTATTTTTTTTATCTATGGAACTCAAATTCTAATCTCCTTTTTGCAATTCCGACAATTTACTTCACAGAAAGAGAATCGTCAGACTTTTTATAATCAGAAAGTGCAAAATTAATATATCCTTTGGCAGGAAGTGTAATTTCATACTCTTTTTTATACTTATTCGTAAGATAAGCCTTTCTCAACCAAGGATTAAAATACTTTAAAATCTTATAATTCACGCCATTTTCTTTTGCAAACACGGCAAAATCTTTAACTGGAGTTTTTATTTTTATTTTTCGGGTAGGAATTCGCTCATACAAATCTGACTCTCTGTACTTAAATCCATATTGACTTGCATTTTCAATTATCATTTTAATTGCCACAATACGATAAACATACCTGCCCGTTTCTTCTCCTAATAATAAATCGTAATAATTTCCTGCATCCTGAAGTTTTAGCTGTTTATCTATAAATCTTCGTCCTGCATTATAGGAAGCGGCAACCAAAGTCCAACTACCATATTTTTCGTACGATTGTTTTAAATATTTACACGCCGCAACAGTCGATTTCTCTATATTGTATCTTTCATCTACCTCCGATGAAACTTCCAACTTATAATCTTTCGCCGTACCGCTCATAAATTGCCAGATACCAACAGCACCTGCCGGAGATTTAATGGTAGGAACCAATCCACTTTCGATTAATGCCAGATATTTAAAATCATCGGGAATACCATTTTCTTTTAAAATTGGTTCTATAATTGGAAAATACCGATTCGATCGCTTTAAAAACAATAATGTTTGCGACTGCCAATAGGTATTCACCAATAGCTCTCTATCGAGAGATTCCTTAACATCCCACCGTTGTAGAGGAATACTTTCTCCTCCAAACTCTATACTCTCGGGAGTTTTTAGTGCATAAACATTATAGCGACTCATGTATTCACTATTCGCAGGATCTTTTTTATGATCGGTAACTGTTGAATAATTAAACAACTGAGCCGTAAAATAAACTCCACCCAAAACAACAATTAAAACAATTAACTTTTTTAAAATATTATATATCGTCACGCTTGTATTTTTTTATGATTCTCAAAAGTATATGATTCTACTGTATTTTGGGAATAAAAGTTTTCTTTTTACATCTCTTTACGAGATAAAAATTCATCATTTTATAAATATTATCTCTGTACACTCAAAAACAATTCTAAAAACCTTATAAAAATTAGCAGTAATTCGTTATAAAATAAAGCAACAAAACCAAATGTTCTTCGTTAAATGATTATATTAAGCCTGACCAGTCTTTAACTTTAACCTATGAAAAACCGCATCCTGCTTATTCTTATAGTTGGTACATGCTTTTTTTATGCATGCGACAGTGAAACAACTGCGGATTTTCCTACACAAATAATTCAGGATTCACACATTTCGGATTCCATTTTTAACATTTTACTAGATGATGCCAAACTTATTTGTATGGATTACTATACCAATGAGGAAATGGTGGAAATACAGAATATTGAATTTAAAGAATCTCACATCGCTCCAATTTTAGCCGCCTTACAAATTGTTTATATTGATTCTGTGTCGTTTCCTGCATTGGCAATTAAAGAATATGATATTCACGCACTTTGTCATCAACAATTGTATCATTCTTCTATAGAGATAGACACCTCAAGTTTATATCTAAAAAACTGGAATCGGTATGGTTTCTCTGATCATCTGGAATTAGACCAAATAATCGATCGATTTGATTTAACATTAGATTCCATTTACAAAGAATACTATTCGGTTAATTCTCTTGATGGAATCAACCACTTAGCCCTGGCAAATCAGCTTAAAAAATTCTCATTTATTAAAAATGCAGAATCATCGAACTGTATCGGCGACGGATCGCATATTGAAATATTATTTTTCGAAGCTGATTATATTCATCTTATTTACAGCTACGGCTGGGGCGATTGCTTATCGGGATGTATAAACCGGCATTATTGGGAGCTAGGTATACATGGTACTGGTTTGGTTGAAATTATTGATGAATCGGGAAAAGATCTTCCAAAAAAAGCATCACTTTAAAATGATGCTTTATACTCTTACAATTGATTAAAATAATCGACTAAAACCTGATGTGGAACCGATACGCATATCCTCGAATATTTTGAGGCATATTCCTTTTTATCACGTGTAAAATAACTCAACGAAACACTACCTATATGTGCATTAAATAACTGTTCTTCCGATTTATTTACAATTACAAAAATACCAATCGGTGTAGATTTTTTATAAAATTCATCAGCCAAAAAACCTCTATTTTTAAGGTATTCGATATTCTTACAGATACCTTCAGCTGTTTTACTTTTAAAATCATTCATCACTTTTTGTCCTTTCTCAGAACTTAAAAGTTGAGCAACCAATAATTGTGAAAATGCATTTATTCCATTCGTTGCATACATCAAACGAATGCCTAATTCATCCATAAATTCCTGATCGCAACTGTGAATAAACCCTAATCTTTGCCCACTTAAGCCAAGCGACTTACTAAAACTTTCAACAATAATTACATTTCTAAAATCGCATATTTTATGAAAAAACTCATCTTCGGATCCGCAAAAAATTCTTCGGTAAGGACAATCAATAATAACAATTGCTCCAATATTATTAAGAACTGTAATTGTCTTTAATAATTCCTCGTCAGTTTGTTTATCGCCAATTGGATTGTTAGGATCACAAATTACAACTGCCGAATTTTTATACTTCGTACTATTTTTCTGCAGTTCACTTAAACTTGTATAGTTCTGTGATTCAACATTACGAATTTTCATAACTTGCAAATAAGATCCCCAATAAAAATCAGGCAAACAAATTTTCTCTACATTAATGGTCTGAAAAACCAAATCGAGAGCAGACATTCCACCTCCACAAATTGCAATATTCTCTTGCAAAGATTTATCTGCAAAATAATGTTTGTTAATTGCTTCTCGAAGTTCTGGTCTACCCATTGCCGGAGGATAAACCTGCATTTCGTTGGTATTAAAATCCATTTCTGAAACCACCGAATTTAAATCAATATTACAAACAGAATTAACGCCTCGGTTTAGCAATAAAAAATCCTGATTTGTTTCCTTACTTATTTTTCTAATTCGCTCGCCAATTCCAACTATAGCTGAATATTTAGCACCACTTTTATTAATTTTCATGTTTATTTTTAAGTTTTTGCTAATTAAGTTAGCTTAATTCATAATCGCAAATTTATTCCTCTGCTATAAAGACTCTACAAATTTTTTATAAATTCACTCTTTCTCAAAATATAAACAAATGAAACACAATTTCGACGAAATAATTGAACGTAAAAATACCAATTCGATAAAATACGATAAACTAACACAGTACTTTGGAAAAGAGAATCTACTTCCTTTATGGGTTGCGGATACTGATTTCAAAGTTCCAACATGTATTTCCGAGGCTATAATAAAGCGTGCAAAACACGAAATTTACGGCTATTCATACCGAAGTGAAGAATGCATAAGAAGTGTCCAAAAATGGCTAAGTAAAAGACACCATTGGGAAGTAAAAGAAGAGTGGATTACTTCTAGTCCGGGAGTGGTAACCGCTCTCACTCTAATTCTTATGAGCCTAACCGAAAAAGGAGATAAAATTGCGGTTCAAGCTCCTGTTTATCATCCATTTTTTCATGTTGTTAATGATACAGAAAGAACTCTGGTTCACAATCCATTAATTAAAACAAAAAATAGCTATGAAATGGATTTTGAGCAATTGGAACAACTTGCTAAAGAAGGATTAAAAGCTATCATAATTAGTAATCCACATAATCCCATAGGAAAAGTTTGGAAAGAAAAAGAACTACTTCGTCTTGGCGAAATTGCAAAAAAATATAATTTTCTGGTGATCTCTGATGAAATTCATCAGGATTTAATTTACAAAGCCTATAAGCACATTCCTTTAGCATCTTTATCGGAAGATTTAGCACAGCGAACAATTACCTGTATTGCACCATCTAAGACCTTTAATGTTGCAGGTCTGGCAAGTTCGGTAATTATTATTCCTAATGTAGAACTGAAAAAAAACTATGACAAACTTTTATCAGCAATGCACCTGGGTTCTGGAAATATTTTTGGACATATTGCCATGCAGGCAGGTTATGAACATGGAGAAGAATGGCTCGAACAATTAATAGATTATCTACAGAATAATGTAAATTTTGTGCGAGAATATCTAAGCAAAAATATTCCAAACATTAAATTGATTGAACCCGAAGCTACCTATCTGCTATGGTTAGATTGCAGAGAATTAGGATTATCATCGGATAAATTAAATCAGTTATTTATTGATACCGCTGAAGTTGCCTTAAACAACGGAAAAACTTTTGGTAAAGAAGGCGAGGGTTTCATGAGGTTAAACATTGGATGTCCGATATCTGTTTTAGAAAAAGGATTGAACAAAATTAAAACAGCTGTTAACTCGCTAAAAAAATAGTCTTAAAAACAACACAACAACAATTTAAACAAAACCATTTGATTTGTTCTCAAAGCTCACCATTTGAAATGGTGGGCTTTGAACCTTTTAAGTTCAAAAAGCCGGTTACTAATTCTGCTTTGTTCCCAAGTTTATTTCCTGTATTTTCACGACCTTAATAAATCACACTATGCACTGGAAAAAACCCTGGTTTCAATTCTCAATTTTACTACTTCTTGCCCTTGTATGGGGCAGTTCTTTTATTCTAATGAAAATTGGCTTAAAGAGTTTTACAAGTGAACAAGCTGCTGGCATTCGAATGCTAACGGCCTCTGCAGTTCTGTTGCCCTATTCTTTAAAAAATTTAAAATTTCTACAACGAAAAGATCTCGTAAGTCTGTTAATTGCAGGTTTTATCGGAAGCTTTATTCCTGCATTTTTATTTACCAAAGCACAAACTCAAATCGACAGTGCTTTAGCAGGAATGCTAAACTCCATGACACCTATATTTACCTTGGTAATTGGAATGATTTTCTACAAAACAAAAATGAAATGGCTACAAGTAACTGGTTTATTATTAGGGTTTTTTGGCACTATTGGCTTAATTACTTCTGGCCAAGATCTATCCTTCGGAAAAATCAATAGCTACGCCTTACTTATTGTACTGGCAACTGTTTTTTATGGAATAAATATTAATGTGGTAAAAGCTCGTTTATCGCACTTAAGTGGAGTTCAAATTACTTCGCTGGCTTTCTTTTTTACAGGACCAGCAGCATTAATTTATCTGGCTACAACCAATTTCGAACCTGTTTTACTATCAGTAAACTGGCCCATTCATTTTCTGGCACTTTCTACCTTAGGAATAATAGGAACTGCACTGGCAATGCTGCTTATGAATAGTTTAATTCGTCATTCTTCGGCGGTTTATGCCTCATCTGTGACCTATATTATTCCAGTATTTGCAATTTTTTGGGGTGTACTCGATGGGGAAAAAATAAATATTCTGCACATTACCTGTATGGTATTAATTCTTTTGGGTGTTTATCTGATTAATCGAAAAAAGAAAACTAAAAAGGCTTAATCTAAATTTAATTTCAGACTAATTCTCACTTTTGAAGATACCGCTTTGCCTCCCGATTCAGCTGGATACCAATTGCCCGACTCTAAAAGCAAACGTTCAATTTCCTTCTTTAAAATAGTATCTGGATTACCTTTAAATTTAATGTTATTTAAGACTCCATAAGCTTCCACAACAAAAGTAAATTTTATTTTATACACACCCTTTAAATGCTCAAATTTAGTAGCTTCTAGTTCTTTAACAAGATAATCTTCGAATCTGGAAATAGAAGCAAACTGATTTGGCTTTGCCTTTTCCCATGAAGTAGTACGATGCTCATTTTTACTTTCACCAATGCCATTCCCAACAACCACAAGCTCATCCATGCTTTGCTGACTGGTTTCAAGAATAACCAACAAAGAAGAATCAGCTTGTGCGTTAACTTCTTTCGACTCGAAACCAATAAAAGAAGCCACCAATTTATAATCTCGATTCGTATCTAATGCACTTAATTTAAATTGCCCATCTAAATCGGTAACACCCCCCTTCGCTGTTCCTTTCACCACTATGCTTACCCCAGGAATTGGAATCTCGTTCTCATCAACCACTTTCCCATATATTACATTTCTATCTTGTACTACACTTTTGGGAATAGCTTTTTCTGCAGATTTAAATTTTCCAGCCTCCTGAACTAGCACACCTGCAACTTGTCCCTCCAATGCTCTCTTTGCATTTTCTGCAGACAGATCATCATTTTTATCAGAAACTTTACTTGCAACAACTACCTGTTCAACAGGGGCAATAAGCTCAAGTTGTTTACTTTTGACTAAAGGACTAATTTCATCTTCCACCTCTTCATTCTCACTCACCACCATCAATTCTTCTTCCTTATTCTCATCGGCATCCGAAATTTCAATTTCCAAATCTTCAACAAGCCGATCCATTATATCAATAGATTCCGAATCTTGCTTTGTTATTTCTGGTTCAGGAATTGTTTTTTCAACTTTCGGCGCCAATTCTTCCATTTGAGCACCAATTAATTCATCTTGCATGGAATATTGGTTCAAATAATAAAGCATAGAGCCCAATCCAAGCACTATTATAAGACTAGCTGCATAAGGAAGCCAAACTAGCATTCTTGGCTTCTTTTCTTTGGTTCGCTTTTGAAGAAGCTTATCCAATTCAGCCATATCGTTTTCAAAGTCCGCAACATCCAATTTCGATAAGCCATCATAAGCTTCACTCTCAAAAGAATCTTGCATGATTTTTTTTTCAAAGGCATGCTTTTCCTTATTCCCCAACTTATTGCCAAAGTAGTCTAAAAAGTTACGATATGTCAATCGGTCTTTAAACTTCATATTCTTTTTGTAATTGCTCCAAACAAATTTTCAGGTTACGCTTTCCATTTTGAATGTAGCTTTTTACTTTTTTCTCTGCTATTTCTAATTCTTCAGCTATTTCTTTATATCCTTTTTCCTGATAATAGAATAGCTGAACGCAATCCTTTTGCTCCTGTTTTAATCGCTGAATACAATGTTTTAAATTTTCTTGTAATAAATAATCCTGATCCTCATCTATAGGATGCAACAAATCGGCAGATTCCATATTTTGCTCTACAGAAAATTTTTCAAATCTATTTTTATTTGCCTTTTCTTTTCGAATTTCCATTAAACAGAAATTCTTAGTTACCACAAACAACCATGACTTAAAGTTCAGTATCTCAAATTTAGGGATTTCAATTATCAAACGTTCAAAAATCTGCGTAACAGCATCTTTTGCTTCTTCTCTATTTTTTAAATATTTCAATGCTACACCATATACCAAATGCATATAACGTCCAAAAAGTTCTCCCAGAACATCCAGATCAGCATCTGCCAAATAATTCAACAGCAACTGTTGATCATCCTTATTTTTTAGATTTTTTTTTGATCGGAACATTTAGAAGATTCGCTTGATAAACAAAGACTTTACATCTGCTAGTTAACAAAAAAGAAAAAAAGATGAAAATTTTTTATGGAATTTGTTTTGTCCTTGCATCCTACAGGTAAATACAAACAAATTAATAAGAACTAAAACAGATATATCATGAAAACAAAAGCATTACTTTTAAGCATTGCAGGCATACTTATTGGGTATAATTTATTCGCAAACATCATCTCCGGAACTGTTTATGATGAAAGTAAAATGCCAATACCCGGTGTAAGTATTGTTGTTAAAGGAACAACGAACGGAGTTGTTACAGATTACAATGGGCAATACAGTATAGCAACCAATAAAGGAGACGAATTGGTTTACTCTTACATTGGTATGCTTCCACAAAAAATAAAAGTCAAAAATCAATCCACTATTAATGTAATTCTAAAATCAGATCAAATTGGCATGGATGAAGTTGTAGTCGTTGGATACGGAAGAAAGCATAAAAGAGTAAAAAAGAATAAATCTGTAGCCTCTCATCTTCAAGGACAAGCAGCTGGCGTTTATGCAATACAAGATTGCGACATGGAAATGGAATTTAATGAATGTATCTCTTATCCAATAAATGAAAGTTTTAACACAGAAGGATATTCCACTATCCGTGAAAATGGTTATAAAAGTGCTGTTAAAAGTCCATTGTCAACTTTCTCTATTGATGTAGATGCTGCATCCTACAGTAATGTTCGTCGTTTTTTAAGCGATGGAAAAAAACCTCCAATTGATGCTGTTCGAATTGAAGAAATGATCAACTACTTTAATTACGATTACAAACAGCCGGATGGTGATCATCCATTTTCTATCAATCATGAGGTGGCCGAATGTCCCTGGAATTCGGAAAACCTATTGCTCCACATTGGGCTTCAAGGGAAAAAGGTTTTAAATGAAAATTTACCTGCTTCGAACCTGGTTTTTCTTTTGGATGTATCCGGATCGATGGACGCCTCGAACAAATTGCCTTTACTAAAAAAAGCTTTTAAATTATTGGTAAATCAATTGCGTGCAGATGATAAAGTCGCCATAGTAGTTTATGCAGGCAACTCTGGATTGGTACTTCCATCTACATCAGGAACTAAAAAAAAGGACATTTTAGAAGCTTTAAACAGATTAAATGCCGGCGGATCTACAGCTGGGACGTCAGGATTAAAACTGGCCTATAAAGTAGCAAGAGAAAATTTTATTGATGGCGGAAACAATCGAATTATCATGGCCACCGATGGCGACTTTAATGTAGGACAATCGAGCAATGCCGAATTAGAAAGGATTATTGAAAAGGAACGCGAGCACGGTACTTTTATATCGGTACTTGGATTTGGAATGGGAAATTACAAAGACGATAAAATGGAAATTATTGCTGACAAAGGAAATGGAAACTATGCTTACATTGACAACATTCTGGAAGCGAAAAAAGTTCTTGTTAATGAATTTGGCGGTACTTTGTTTACCATAGCCAAAGATGTGAAAATTCAAATCGAATTCAATCCAGCAATAGTTGCCGAGTACCGTTTAATTGGATATGAAAACAGGATGTTGGCAAACGAAGATTTTACCGATGATAAAAAAGATGCCGGAGAATTGGGATCGGGCCATAGTGTAACGGCAATTTATGAAGTAAAACTGAACAAAGACAGTAGTAAACAAAATCAGGAATTAAAATATCAGAATACCCATTTAAATACGAAAGCCAATACTAAGGATGAAATTGCTAGTGTAAAATTTCGTTACAAGAAACCTGATGGCAACAAAAGTACACTTTTAGAAGAAGTAATTTGGAATCAATTAATAACTAAAAATGAATTGTCGAACAACTACAAGTTTTCTGCAGCAGTTGCAGGTTTTGGTCTATTACTTAGAGAATCTAAATTTAAAGGAAACTGCTCTTACGATATGCTGATTAACCTGGCACAAGAATCGAAAGGAAAAGATAAAGAAGGATACCGGAGTGAATTTATACGACTAATGAAACTAGCTAAACACTTATAATACAAACAGAACGAACACTTTTACGAGTGTTCGTTTTCTATTTAATTCATGTTTAGTTTATTGCCACAATTATTTTTAAATTTGCCACATTCAAAGTTTAAACAAATAAGACCGATGTTTTTAAAAAAATTAGATCAGCACTTACTTGAAGCCCTGGAAGAAGCCGGCTTCGAAACTCCAACAACAGTTCAAAAATCGAGCATCTCTAAAATTAAAAGTGGTGTAGATTTAATTGTTAGAGCCGATGAAAACAGTGGCCGTTCTAATACAATTATAATTAGTGTAATTCAGCAGCTTAAATCTGAATTTGAAGACGTTCCCCGAGCCATTATTGTTGTGGCCGACAGAGAGAAAGCAATTGCCATGAAAGAGCAGTTTCTGATCCTAAGCAAAAATACTGATCTACGTATTTTTAGCGAAGGCGATGCAGGTAATCTTCATGATTTACGTGATAAAGTTTATGCCGGATCGGATGTGGTAATCGCCACAGCTAAAAAGTTTAATGAGTTATATTCTAATAGTGGCATAAACCTTAACAGTCTAAAAATGTTTATTGTTGATGATGCCGAAATGATTATGAGAGATCAGATTCTTTCAGAAATCAATCGTCTGGCGCCATATATTCCTAAATCTCAAAGAATTGTTTTTTGCAGCCGCATTACAAAGCAAATGGAAAACTTTAGCGAAGATTACATGAACTTTCCAACTATTATCGACATTAAAGAATAACAAAAAAGCCTCCGAAATTTCGGAGGCTAATTTTTAATTTGTTTATTGTTATTTCTTTAAGAAGGCTTTAAACATCCAGTTCATTTTTTCCAGATAAGAAACGTAAGCTGGCAGCATATCCAGTGTTCCCTCATCATCATTTTCGTTTGCTACAGCGATTACCTCTTTCACTTTTCCGATGATAATATCATGAGCCAAAATAATTTGTTCTACCATTTCGTTACCTGAGCAATTTGAATGAGCCTCAGCAATACTCGAAATTGCCACATAATCTGAAAAATTACCTAAAGGATGCCCATCTAAAGTTAAAATACGCTCTGCAATTTCATCGACTTTCTCGCTGGCATCATTATACAACTCTTCAAATTTAGTATGCAATTGAAAAAATGCATTTCCCTGAACATTCCAATGAAAGTTTCTTAAATTTTGATAATACAATTGATAATTTGCTAATAAAATCTGCAATTGTTCAATTTCTCTTTCCTTAACTGTTAACTCTAAAGTGTCCTGATTACTTTTTACGTTTTTCATGATATTTGTTTTTTAAAATTGATTTCTTATTTCTTTCTGATACAAATATCGATAAGTAAGATATAACTTTATTTATAAGTATATAAGTTTTCCTTATACATGGAGTTTGAAACATTCCTCCTCAAAGCAAAAAAAAGAACCTCATAAATGAGATTCTTTTTATTAATATTTTTATCGAAGCAATTAGAACATATAATCCCAAACCGGTAATTCAATAGCCTTGGTTTTAAATGCCTTCTTCGCTTTTTCATCTAAATATTTCTTGTTAATAACAAGTCTAAACATATAAGCATCAAACCAATCGTCGGTAAAGGTAATATATCCATTATGTCCTGATGCACTTCCCCATGAATTTTCAAATTCCCATTTTACAGGTACTTGGTTTTCATCAACATCAACACCAATAAGAGTCATTGCATGAGAAGAACCAGACTGACGAGTCAATATTCGAGCCTTTTTATCCATATCGAATTCGACACCAAATAAAGAAGCATAATCGTATGTATTTACATCCATAACACCAGCTTTACGGTTGTGTTGTTTTCCCACATCACAAGATGCATACATTGCTTCATTATTCTTAATAGAAGCCAAAGCAAATTTCTTAATATCCTCGTTAGGTAAATTCAAATACGTCCAGTTAATTCCTTCCGAAACATTTCTATAGTTCTTAATATCATAGACTTTGTAGTATTCGCGTGTAGGATCGTTCATAATCATTACCATCTCAACATCGGCAAAGCCAGGAGCAATTTCTTCTAAAAATTGTAATGGAGTATAACTTTTGTTTTCACTGATTGTTCCTTCAGCATCTTTAAATCTCCACTCGAATTTTACAGGAGGCTCACCTAAACTTAAAGCCAACATTCTATATACCGATTTTAATGCATCAACTTTAGCAACTTCCATTTGTTTAGCAGAAGCTTTTTTAGCTGCCATTTCGCGAAGCTTGTATCCCTCGCCTCTTAATTTTACATTAAGCAAACTACCAATTTCACGTGTTTTATTACTCACCTTCGTTTCGGGCATAATTTCGGCAGGTACAACTCCATATTTCTTGGCAACATTATAAAACGAGTTCCAAACACCACCATCGTTCACTGGCGATTTGAAATAAGTTACCACTTCACGATCGTCCATATCACGATCTGCTGTAGCAATAATATTCTCCAGAAAAAGGTTCGATTTTTCGAACATATCCCAGAAATAGTTATAGTTATGAGAAAAATCAAATGCATTTAAATTAAACTTATCCATCACCTTTGGACGAATTGTATTCATGGAAGTAAACATCCAGCATCTGCCCGAGCTTTCCTGATCGGTAATTCCACTCACATCCACACGATACTTAAAGTAATGATCGATTTTACCAATTTTTTCTCTATTAAGAGATAATTCTCTGATGCTCTCGGTATTTGTAATTGCATTTTGAATCGCCTTTGTTGATGCATCTAATGTAAAACTTGAACGAATTTCGTTTAATGTCTTAGCATCAACCGATCCTGAATTTTGAGCTTTTGAAACTCCTGTTAATGCCAGCAGCATTGCAGGAACCAGTAATAACTTTCTCATCTGTATTGTTTTATTTTAGTAGGTTGTTATTTGTACACACAAACTTATAAATTATTGGCAGAAACAAAAGAGTTATTGGCGTCTTAATAATTTAAAATATCAACAAAAAAACCCGAGGTAAAACCTCGGGCTATCTAATTCCCTTTCAGGAATATTTTTTCATGTTTACAATCTACATTTTTCCTGTATGGAAAGTGCAGCTCGAAACTTACAACTTTAAATATGAATCACCTCATCGTAGGCAGCTGCGGCAGCTTCCATAACTGCCTCAGACATGGTTGGATGTGGATGGATTGCTTTTATTAACTCATGACCTGTAGTTTCCAGTTTTCGAGCTGTAACCAATTCTGCAATCATTTCGGTTACATTTGCACCAATCATGTGTGCACCAAGTAACTCGCCATATTTAGCATCGAAAATTAATTTCACGAAACCTTCGTTTGCTCCAGCAGCACTAGCTTTACCAGAAGCTGTAAACGGAAACTTACCAATCTTAACTTCATGTCCCGCTTCTTTAGCAGCTTTCTCAGTCATTCCCATAGAAGCAACCTCCGGAGTTGTATAGGTACAACCTGGTATTGTAGTATAGTCGATAGGTTCCACATTCATTCCTGCAATTTTCTCGACACAGCAAATCCCTTCGGCCGAAGCCACGTGAGCTAAAGCAGGCCCTTTTACAATATCACCAATTGCATAAACTCCTTCAACATTGGTACGATAATAATCGTCTACCACAATTCTACCATTCTCGGTAGCAACTGCCTGCTCTTCGAGTCCAATTCCCTCAGTATTAGGAGCAATACCAACCGCCGAAAGGACAATTTCACATTCGTGAACTTCCATTTCTCCTTTCTTGTTCTTGATATTTACTTTAAGATTACCTTCTTCCCCTTCTACCGATTCAACTGTAGATTGAGTCATCACTTTCACCTTACTCTTCTTAAAGGAGCGTCCCATTTGCTTAGAAACTTCCTCATCTTCTACAGGAAGGATATTAGGCATAAACTCAACCAAGGTTACTTTTGTTCCCATTGTAGAATAGAAATACGCAAACTCAGATCCAATCGCACCAGATCCTACCACAATCATCGATTTAGGTAATTTCTCAAGCGTTAAAGCTTTTCTGTAGCCAATAATTCTCTTTCCATCTTGCGGAAGATTAGGTAACTCACGAGAACGTGCACCTGTTGCAAGAATAATATGCTTTGCTTCGTAGGTAGTTTTACTTCCATCTTCAGCACTTACTTCAACCGATTTATTTCCAGCTAACTTACCAAAACCATTAATTATTTCTACTTTATTTTTTTTAAACAGATATTGAATTCCATTGCTCATTTTTTCAGCAACACCTCTGCTTCGGGCAACTACTTTTTCAAAATCAGGTTTAACCTCTCCATCAACTACAAGGCCGTAATCGCCAGCATGTTTCATGCTTTCGAAAACCTGAGCCGATTTTAGTAAAGATTTAGTTGGTATACATCCCCAGTTTAAGCAAATACCACCCAATTCTGATCGTTCAACTACTGCTACTTTCATTCCTAATTGTGAAGCACGAATGGCAGCAACATATCCACCCGGACCACTTCCAACTACTATTAAATCGTAAGTCATTTTTATTTTGTTGTTTATGTTAGTACAATTTTTATTTACTAATATATATAAATCAATGCTTTAAGAGATCATTAATTTTAATTATTCTGATATCATTTTTTGTTTTGCATACTTTTTTCTTTTTAGTACGATTGCAACAAGATGTAATAATTTTGCAATTACAAATAAAACTACAAACGAAAATATAATGGTTGCTCCCGAGGGTGCATTTATTTTGTAAGCTACTAATAAGCCCATAAATGAACCTAAAATACCAAAACCAATCGATCCAAATATCATTTTCTTGAAATTGTTAGTAAACATATTAGCAATAGTTTGCGGTATGGTTAAAAACGAAATAACCAGGATTATTCCCACAACACGAATGTTTAAAACAATTGCTAAAGCTACCAAAGCAATCATTAGATAATTTAAAAAATGAACTGGTGTATTCTGTGTTTTTGCAAATTTTTCGTCGAAAGCAACAAACAGAATTGCTTTAAATAAAAGTAAAAATATTACAATTGTAAGCACACAAAGTGCTAATAATAAATACAAATCTAAAGCTCCAACAGTAAGAATATTACCAAACAAAAAACTCATTAAATTAGGAGCATAACCCGGAGTCATAAAAATAAATATAATTCCCAATGCCATTCCAAATGCCCATAAAATTCCAATTACTGAATCTTGTCTCACATCGGTTTTTTTCGATAACCATTCAATTCCCAATGCCGACATCACACCAAAAACCACAGCTCCTAAAATCGGATTTAATCCTAAAAACCAAGCTATTCCTATTCCTCCAAAAGAAGCGTGAGTAATACCTCCACTAATAAAAACAATTCTTCGGGCAACAACATAGGAACCTATAATTCCACAGGAAATACTAGCCAATAAAGCAGCTGCAATCGCTTTTAAAAAAAACTGATAATTAAATAATTCAAACAATTCATTCATAATTAGTTGTGCTGCTTTAATACTCTGTGAGGAACTACGCCGTGTGTAAGAAGATCTAACGGACAATCATAAGCTTTTAATTGTTCTTCCGAGATAATATTTGAATCGTGATAACATAGCGTTTTGTTTACACAGGCAATTGTTTTTACATGGGAACAGATAGTTCCCACATCATGAGAAACAACAATAATAGCCATCTTATTATTCAGTTTATCTAATATCTCATATAATTCCCCCTCAAACTTACTATCCACATAAGTATCGGGCTCATCAAGTATTAATAAATCGGGATCAGAAATAATTGCTCTGCAAAGAAAAATACGTTGCAATTGCCCTCCCGACAAACCTCCTATATTTTTATTTCTTAAATGGAAAATACCCATCTGCTCCATTAACTCGTTGGCTTTCTTCTTATCGGCAGATTTATATCTTGCAAAAACACCTTTCTGCGACATAAGTCCCGATAAAACAACATCAAGAACTGAAATGGGAAATTTCTTATCGATACGATTTACTTGTGGTAAATAACCAACAGTACAGGGCGTATTTCCAGAATGAATTATACTCCCTTTGAATGGTTTCAAGGAACCTAAAATCACTTTTAACAAAGTGGTTTTACCTCCTCCGTTGGGACCAATTACGCCCAAAAAATCTTTCTCTTTTACAAGCAAATCAACATCTGTTAAAACCACATTATCGTCGTAAGCTACAGAAACGGATTTTAACTCTAAAAGTGTATTCATATTCTTATAATTATCGGATAACTAATATTTAGTTTGCCTTTAAAAGTTTTATTATTCGGTTCATTTCTTTCGCCCAATCCTCGTTCAAAGGATCTATTTGCTCTACTCTGGCTCCAATCTCTTTTGCAATTGCTCTGGCATTATCCATATTAAATTGCTTCTGAATAAATATCACTTCTATGTCCTTTTCTTCTGCATTAGTTATTAAATTTTTCATTTGTGCAGGCGATGGATCTTTTCCATCTGTTTCAATGGAAATTTGCTCTAACCCATAATCTCTTGCCAAATATGACAATGCTGGATGAAAAATCATAAATGCCTTATTACCAGCCTTTACTTTAAGCTCTGCTGCCATTTTATCAAGCTCATCTATTTCTGATAAAAAACTTTTATAATTGGCTTCATACTTAGCCTTATTCTCAGGTTTTAGCTTCACCAATTGGGCATAAATATTTTGAAGAATTATTTTTACAGATTTTGGAGAAGACCATATGTGCGGATCAATTCCCCCTTTATGAAAATGATCACCATGACGAACTTCGGGTCCACGAACCAATTCAATTCCAGTAGAAATATCAATAAGTTGAATATTTCCGGCTCCTTCCAGTAAATTATCTAGCCATGCATATTCGAAAGGAATATGACCAATTTTAAAATATACAAGCGAATTGGCAATGCCTTTCATTTGCGAAGGTATTGGTTCGTAAGTAGCAGGACTTGCTCCTGGAGGAATTAGTACATTCACTTTAAAATCATCACCAGCTACCCGCTCAATAAAATATTTCTGGGGCAATATACTTACCGATATTTGATTTATTGTTTTGTCAACTTTCCCTGATTGACATGAGAAAAGTAAAAAGGCTGACAATAATGTAATAATGTTAAGTAAACGCATTCGATTATTTATTTATTTTATTTAGATCTGATTTAAATAACAAAAGTAAATGTTTTTTTGTTTCTGCAAAGAGAAACTCGATCAAATCTGTTCTCTTTTTAACTATTTTAACAATGCATTCTTTTATTTTCCAACTGATATTATTGTTACAATGAATTTACTTAAAATTGGAGTACAAACAAAAAGCCCGGTAGATTAAAATCTACCGGGCCATTATTATTATTTTAAACTACTATTTAAGTAATTCTCCAATTTTTGTTCTTAATTCTGCACTTCTTAAGTTCTTAGCAACAATTACACCATTCTGATCAATCAGAACAGTAGCAGGAATACTGCTAACACCGTATAGTTTTGCTGCTGCCGAATTCCAATATTTTAAATCTGAAACATGATTCCAAACTAATCCATCAGCTTCAATTGCTTTCAACCATTTGTCTTTATCTTTATCTAATGATACTCCTAAAAATTCAACACCTTTTTCGTGAATATCTTTGTACAATTGAACCATGTGAGGGTTTTCGCCTCTACAAGGACCACACCACGAAGCCCAAAAATCAATCACCACAACTTTACCTTTTAAAGATGATAAGCTAAAAGGTTTTCCTTCAGGAGTATTCAATGTAAAATCAGGAGCAGCTTGTCCAATAGCAACTTTTTTCAATACATCAATTTTTTCTTTAATCATTACTCCATAGGTAGAAGATTTTGCATCTTCACCAAGAACATTAAAAGCTTCTTCCATTTCGGCAACTTCCATTCCGGAAATCATACGAACAGATAAAAATGCTGCAACAACAGAATTAGAATTAGCTGCAATAAAATCTGTTGTAACTCCCTTTTTCTCATCCTCCATTTTCATGGCAACATTACGAATAGAGTCGATAGCAACTTTATTATTATTTTTCACAGCAACTTGATACTCCTGATAAAGCGCTTTATTTTTCTCTTGAAATACTTTTTGTGATTCGTTATATGCAATCCAAACATCATTATTTGCCGAACCTGTAATTTTAGCATCCTGCAGTTTTTGAGCATCAGCTTCGATGCTAATTTCTGAATTCTCAATAAAAAACTGAATAACAGACCTATTACCTTCTAGTTCAATAAAATAACGATCAGGAGACTCAACAGAACCAACAAATTCAAAAGCTCCTTCGGTTAAAACTGCTGAATCAATTTTCACCAATTCATTATCCTGAACTTTAGATAGATAAACTTTACCTTCAACTTCTCCCGAAATATTACCTTTAAGAGTATAATTTCCACCTGTATTACAAGAAGAAAAAAACAAGCCTATCGCAGATACTGCGATTAATAATTTTTTCATGTGTATCGTATTTTGTGTTAATAATTTCAAAGCATTAAAACTAACAATAAATTATATATATACACAATTTATTCCAGCCCAATACAAGTAAGCTACTCATTATTTTTAATCTCACCAAAGTAAGTACTCAACAACTTAAAGGCTGCCACAAATGAACTCATTTCATCATTTAAAACCTTTTTTTCAAAATCAGGAATTTGTTCTTTTATTACTTTCTGATGATAAAAACCATCTTTTAATTGCTCATTTATTGTTTCATACATCCAGTACTTTGCCTGTTCGCTTCTTCTTTGCTCAAAGTATCCATTTTGCTGGGTATGACTACAATAATCCAATATTGTATCCCAAATAGCATCGATACCCGTTTTCTCAACCGAAGAACAGGTTAATACCTGAGGAGTCCATCCGGATTTAGGTTGAGGGAAAAGGTGCAATGCATTTTGAAATTGTACCCTTGCCAATTTAGCCTTGTGAACATTGTTTCCGTCGGCCTTATTTATTGAGATGGCATCGGCCATTTCCATAATACCTCGTTTTATTCCCTGCAACTCATCTCCTGCTCCTGCAATCTTTATTAAAAGGAAAAAATCGACCATTGAGTGAACTGCTGTTTCCGATTGTCCTACACCCACAGTTTCGATTAATATGGTATCGAAACCTGCAGCTTCGCATAAAATTAAACTTTCGCGGGTTTTACGTGCAACACCTCCGAGTGAACCTGCCGAAGGAGAAGGTCGGATATAAGCATTATTATCAACTGCTAATTCTTCCATTCTGGTTTTATCGCCAAGTATACTTCCTTTACTTCTTTCGCTACTAGGATCGATTGCCAGTACAGCCAATTTATGTCCCTGACTGGTAACATGTTTTCCAAAAGCCTCGATAAAAGTACTTTTTCCTGCACCAGGAACTCCAGTAATACCAATTCTTACCGATTTACCTGAATATGGAAGACACTTTTCTATAATTTCCTGAGCAATTTTCTGATGTTCAAACTTCGAACTTTCAATCAATGTAATTGCCTGACTCAAAATCCCCCGATCTCCTTTCAATATTCCATTTACAAAATCATCAATAGAGTATTGTTTTCTTTTCTTTTTTAATCGTTCTGCTATGCGTGGGTTTATTGATGGAGGTTGACTAATTCCTGAATTAACCTGTAACCCTTTATAAGTAGGGTCATTTTCTACATGACATTTATTGTGCTTTTTTTTATCCGACATGGCTCTATTTTTCAAATAATACCAAATTATTTATAAGATGTACTTTTCCAATTAATAAATAAGAACATAAATATTATTTACAAGTTGTTTTGTTTAGCTATTGGCATAAGTACTAACATTGCGAAGTTATAAAATTAAAAAAGTATGCCCCTTTAATCAAGTAAAAAAGTAGATATGTTTATGAACAACAATAGCCTAATATAAAAAGAGCTTTCCGGTATGAAAAGCTCTTTCTGTATTTATATTTTTTAGAATTTTCTAATTCAATTTTGGCATTACCACATTTCCTCGAACACGCAACTGAACTGCCGATTTTAATGGATCGTTAGTAATTACGGTTATCAGTTTATTCTGACGGCCTCGCTTACCTCTTGAATTAAATACCACTTTAAGCTCTGTTTCTTCTCCGGCTTTTATAATTTTTGCCTGAGGAGCAATAGCAGTACAACCACAAGATGCTTTTGTTTTTCTGATAATTAAATCGGATGCACCATTATTTTTCATTTTAAATGTATACTCCGCTTTTTCACCTTGAGTTAATTCACCAAAATCAAAAATATTTTCGTCAAACTCGATTTTTGGAGCTTTTGCTTTTTCAGCATCGCTAAGTTGTTCAAAATCTTCAACAATATTAGCACTTACTGTCAATCGTTGTCCTGGTTTGTGTTGCTGATTAATCAATACATCTAAATAATCTACCACAAATCCCCAATCGTTTTTCTTACTTGCATCATAAAAAGCAACAATTTTACCTTTTTGCTTAGGCTGAATTTTTTCAGGAACAAGCTTAATTTTTAAATGTGCAGGCATTCTTTTAAATGCGATACTTACCGGACTATCACTCTCGTTGTATACTTCCATCGATGCTTCTTTAACTTCGGTATTTTTAACTTTAGTAAAAGACAGGTGATTATTTTTCATTCTTAAACCCGACATCTCTCTTGGGAAAAGGTCTGCAATTGTTTTTTCACGCTCAATAACTTTTCCTCTAATTCTTAAAATTGTAATAGATGGATTGGTATTTGCCGTTACTGTAACTGATTTATTAAATGCTCCCGGACGATTTTTAGGATCAAAAGTTGCTTTTATAAATCCTTTTTTCCCTGGCGCAATTGGTTGCTTACTCCAATCGGGAGAAGTACATCCGCATGAAGAGCGAACCTGCTTAATAATTATCGGTTGTGAACCCGTATTTACAAATTCAAAAGAATAAGCTTGCTTACCTTGTTCTTCTTTAAAAGTACCAAAATCGTGATCTTTAGAATCGAATTTCATTACTGGCTTGGCATTTTGAGCATTTGCAAAGAAAAAGCTTCCACAAATAGCAGCCACTAACAAAAAAATCATTTTTCTACTCATAACTATCTAATATTTTAAAATCAGTTTTTGTTTATTACGGTAAAATAACAAAAGAGTTTACGTTTTCCCCTTAAAATTACAAACCACACAAAATTAAACATTTTTTACGGGAAAATCTCTTAAATATCGTTAAATAGTAGTTAAGAGATTTCTCATAAGCTGACTCTTTATAATGTGATTTTACATTTAAATCATGGTCAAATATCATACCATATAATGATAAAATGATTTGAATTTATTTTAATAACAATTATTAGATTTGTAGTGTTCCGATTAAAAATTAATAAGAATTTTATTTTTAAGAATAATTCCTAAAATAAATACTTGTTTTTGCCATCTTAGCTTACTTTGCCAAGGACTTAGAAAATATTTTTAATACATTCAATATAAAATTAAAAGACTACGAGATAGTCTTTAATAAAGAACCACATTATTAACCAGATATGATTGATCTAAAAAATAAAATTACAGAATATGCAAAATCTGTAAAAAAAGAAATAATAGAGATTCGTTCCCACCTGCACAAGCATCCCGAATTATCTTTCGAGGAATTTGAAACCTCAAAATACATTCAATCGAAATTAGATGATTATGGAATAGCCTATAAAAATGGATATGTAAAAACAGGAATTGTAGGCATAATTAAAGGTGTAAATCCTCAAAAAAAAGTAATTGCTTTACGTTCTGATATGGATGCTTTGCCAATTACGGAAAACCCCGAAAACAAATATTGCTCGCTTAACAAAGGTGTAATGCATGCTTGTGGTCACGATATGCATATTGCAAGTCTTTTGGGTGCTGCGAAAATCTTAAATGAATTTAAATCGGAATGGGAAGGAAGTATATTGTTAATTTTTCAGCCTGGCGAGGAATTATTACCCGGCGGAGCACGCCTAATGATGGAGGAAAATGCCTTACAACCCGAACCGGAGTGGATCTTGGGACAACATGTTTTACCGGATATGCCGACTGGAACGGTTGGTTTTCGGTCGGGAATGTATATGGCTTCAGGCGATGAAATATATCTTACCGTAAAAGGAAAAGGTGGACATGCAGCAATGCCTCACCGCTGTACTGATAATGTATTAATTGCCTCTCATATTATTGTTGCCTTACAACAAATTGTAAGCAGACATTGCGATGCAAGAATTCCAACCGTTTTATCGTTCGGAAAAATAGAAGCCAATGGAGCTACTAATATTATTCCCGATGAAGTAAAAATAGCTGGCACTTTTCGTACCATGAACGAAGAATGGCGTGCTAAGGCTAAACAACTAATTACCTCTATTGCACAATCAACAGCCAAAGGGATGGGCGCCGAGTGTGAAGTGGATATCAGGCATGGCTACCCATTTTTGGTGAATCATGAAAACTATACCGATCAGGCCAAATTAAATGCAATTGACTTATTGGGAGAAGACAAGGTTGTAAATATGGATATTCGTATGACAACGGAAGATTTTGGCTTTTATTCTCAAAAATATCCTGCTACATTTTATCGCTTCGGTGTAAAATCAGATAAAAATGGAGCTCTTCATACTTCAAATTTTGAGGCAAACGAAAATGCTTTAGAAACATCGATGAGAACAATGGCCTGGCTGGCTATTTCTTATTTAAATAAATAGCTTTTTCTTATCTAAACATTATAAATAAAGAGTGCAACTCTCTTTATTTATGAAGTTTAAATATTAAAATATGTTATATTATTATTTAATTTCTTTAAAAATAGAAAATTTACTGAAGAATTTATTTTCTCATTAAAAATATGATATTACATTTGTGATAGTATTAACATTAAAAATAAAATAAAATGGCTTACGTAATTAACGACGACTGTATTTCTTGCGGTTCTTGTGAAGGAGAATGTCCTGTTGAAGCTATCTCTATGGGTGATGAGCATTATGTAATTGACGCAGATCTTTGTACCGATTGTGGTACTTGCGTTGACGCTTGTCCGGTAGAAGCTATTCACCCTGAATAATCGCAACTAACCGATATTAAAAAAACCAGTGATCAGATCACTGGTTTTTTTATTAGTGGATAATGGTATTCATTTTAATATCATGCTCATCAATTGGAACTTGATCCAAAATCTGAAAATCAAAACATATTCCGACCTTATAAGCACTTAATGATTGTAATAAACGATCGTAATATGCTTTTCCTCGTCCCATCCTATTATTTTGCTTATCGAAAGCTACTCCAGGAATCAAAATTAAATCAATTTCATCTTCAGCCATAAATACGGGTCCGTCGGGTTCGGGAATACCATAATTTTCTCCATCAACTAAATATTCACGTCCTTTAAACTCTTTTAAATCAAGGGTTGCACCTTTTACACAGGGCAAAATTACTTTTTTCTTTTTTGCCCATTTACAAACAAAATCGTGCGAAAACACCTCATCTTTCATCGACCAGTAAAGCATTACTACTTTTGCATCGATAAACTCAGGCATTTCTTCCAGTTTTTTTAAAACGGGCTGCGACAATTCTTTTTTTTGCGCTTCGGAATATTCTAGCTTCAATAGCTTTATTTCTTTACGGATTTTTTTCTTCTCCTGGTCTATATTCGTATTTGTGTCCATCGTTTTATTTGTATATATCTCTTCTTCTATCTTTAAAAGCATCATTCATGGGAGTAATCATTTTATCTCTGGCAAGTTTAGGATCAATATCCAAAATTACGATTTCTTCTTCAGTGCCTGCTTGGGCAATAAGTTCGCCTTTAGGATTTGTAATTACAGATTGTCCCGTAAATCTTAAGTCTTCTTCTGTTCCTACTCTATTTGCTGTAGCAATAAAGATTCTATTGACTAAAGAATAAGAAGGAATGACCGATTGAGCATAAGGCAAAATCAGATTCGAGGGATGCAAAATTAAATCCACATCTTTAAGTGCCAGTCTTCTCCACACTTCAGGAAACATCCAATCGAAACAAATAAGCATTCCTATTTTAACATCGCCAATAGTAAAAATAGGTAATCCTAAATTGCCAGGCGCAAAATATTCTTTCTCTTTCATAAACAAATGAAGCTTTCGGTACTTACCAATTACGCCTGTTTGGTCTATTAAAAGAGCCGAATTAAATAATTTGCGATCTTCTCGTTCCAAAAAGCCTGTTGCCACACAAAATTGAAACTCTCTGCAATACTTTTTCAAAAAATTTATAAAAATGCTGTCTTCAATAGTTTCAGAAAATTGCTTTGCCTCCTCTATTGAACCGAAATTATAACCCGAATTTGCCAGTTCAGGTAAAACAAGTAAATCGGCATTTTTAGCCTTCACCAATAAAGGTTTTAATCTTTCTATATTCGATTTCAGATCTCCAAAAACCGGAGCAAATTGTATCAGTGCAATTTTCATTTCCACAAATTTAGTTTCTCAGGGTTGAAAAGCCGAAGCTCTCAATATCATACCATAATCATTTTCCTTCATTAATTTCTCGAGCGAATAATCCTCATTCTTTTTCATGAATTCCTTTACAATCTGTAAGCCCATCCAGATTCCTGTTCTAGAAGGCGATTCTTCTGGCATTCCCGGTGTAAAAGGTCCATCGTTAATGTATTTAATAATGGTTCGATACTCGGTATTAAACAAATGTTTTTGTTCAATAATATATCCCCAGATTAATGCTTTGTTCTCTTCACACCACGCCAATTCCTCATCGGTATATTTCATTACATCGGCAGCAGGTAAATCGGGCATTAGTTTTTCCATGAAATATCGAATCTTCCCCTGGTAAATCATATTACTAATTAAATCATCCTTTTTAGGACGAAAAGGGAACTCTGTTAATCCATAAGCAAGAATTACATCCTGAGTAATTCTTTTGGGAATCATATTTTTACGCGCATACATTGGTGTTCTTAAGCGAGAATAAAATTCACATTTTTCGCCTAAATATTTATCAAGGCTTATGCCAATAATATCTTTGGCAACAACAATCGATTGGTTAAATCCAGATATCTGAGTATAAAATTGCGGGATTCGGAGATCGGGAAAATAATACTTTAAATGCTTAAAAGCTTCGGTCAACTCTACCTCTTTTCCTGCCATATCCGGATAAACGGCAAAAACCTGCTGACTAACTTCACTAATAATCGAATCGTATAAAAACTTATTCAGATAATCGATATAATCCGGAGTATTAATATCTCCCAATCCAATTACCTTATTGCTATATAAGGATAAAAAATCTTTATATTCCATTTTAAATTTTTCAAGATCAGGATCTTTCTTTAGCTTAAATAAATCCTTATCGAAACGTTTAATCGTAAGCTTTACATCAATATCCGAAACATCGGGATTATTATTTTTAGACTTACAGGAAGAAAGATTACTTACAATTAGAATTGGAATTAAAAGTTTAAGTATCTGTTTTAATAAATTCATTCAAAAGAATTTTAAATATTTATTTTATGGATTGTTATTCTCAAAAATAAACAAAGCATAATTCAAAGAAAACAATTTCGCCACTTAATGCTCAGCTTTTTCGTTTGCAGCACATTTCATTTCTTTTTTATAACTAAATTTGTGCAATACAAATAAAAGATTTGAGAAGTAAGACCTAAGAACTTACAGTATCCATTCGTCGTTCTGCTCATTCCCTTTTGTATTTTATTTTTTAATTATAATAGATATCAGGTTAAAATCTAATATCTAATGTCTTAAATCTCATTTCTAAACAAAATGAAAATAGCATTAGCACAATTAAACTACCATATTGGCAATTTCGAAAGCAATACAGAAAAAATAATTTCATGCATCGAAAAGTCTAAAAAAGAAAATGTCGATTTGGTTATTTTTTCTGAATTGGCCATTTGTGGATATCCTCCAAAAGATTTATTAGAGCGCAAAGATTTTGTTGATCGTACTTTACTAGCCTTAGAGAAAGTTACAGAAAGTTGTACCGATATCGCGGCAGTAATTGGTGGTCCATCCATAAATCCAAATACAAAAGGTAAAAATCTTTACAATTCGGCCTATTTTATTTCCGATGGAAAAGTAGAAAGTATCCACAATAAAACCTTATTGCCAAATTACGATATTTTCGATGAGTACAGATATTTCGAACCTAACACAGAATTTTCACTGGTAGAATTTAAGGGCAAAAAAATTGCCATAACGATTTGTGAAGATTTGTGGGAAAATCAGCCAACCGATAATAATTTTTCAAAGTCGGAACTGTACACCGTTTCCCCCATGGAGGAACTAAACAAATTACAGCCCGATTTTGTAGTAAATATTGCGGCCTCACCCTTTTCATACAATCAAAAAGATTACCGAACCAACATTCTTAAATCGTGCAGCCAGAACTACCAGTTGCCGGTTTTCTATGTGAACCAAATTGGCGCACACACCGAATTAATTTTCGATGGCGATTCCATGGTGCTAAACTCGAAAGGCGAACTTGCTTGTCGATTACAATATTTCGAGGAAGATTATAAGATTGTTGATTTAAATGAAATAGAAAATTCTCAAATTGAGGAAAAGGAAGTTGATTACATCGAAAAAATTCATGATGCCCTGGTACTAGGACTAAAAGATTACTTTGGTAAAATGGGCTTTAAACAAGCCACTTTAGGCTTATCGGGAGGTATCGATTCTGCCGTTACAGTTGTTTTAGCCCAGCGGGCTCTTGGCAAAGAAAATGTGAGAGTACTGCTTTTACCATCGGAATTTTCTTCGGATCATTCCATTAAAGATGCTGTAGATTTGGCCGAAAATCTGGGAATACAATACGAAATTGTTGCAATTCAGGATATATTTAATGAATTTCAAAAATCATTAAGTCCTATTTTTGGCGACTTACCTTTTAATGTTGCCGAAGAAAACATACAAGCCCGAATTCGTGGAACTTTAATGATGGGTCTGTCCAATAAATTCGGACACATACTTCTTAATACATCTAACAAAAGTGAGGCTGCTGTTGGATACGGTACCCTTTACGGAGATATGAACGGAGGATTATCGGTATTAGGTGATGTGTACAAAACCGATGTGTTTAAAATGGCCTGGTTTATGAATAAAGATGCCGAAGTTATTCCCGAAAACACGATTGTAAAACCACCCTCAGCAGAATTGCGACCTGATCAAAAAGATTCCGATTCCTTACCCGATTATGACATTTTAGATGGTATTTTGTATCGATATATAGAAAAAAATATGTCTTTAGAAGAAATAATTAATGAAGGTTTCGAAAAAGAAACAGTAAAAAAGGCAATTCGTTTGGTAAACATGAATGAGTACAAAAGATTCCAAACTCCGCCTATATTGCGCGTTTCATCTAAGGCTTTTGGTTTCGGAAGAAAAATACCATTGGTAGCAAAACACTAAGTATTGGGTATAAACACCTACAATATAGCATGTTGTCGAACAGATAGGTAATAATGATTTTTTTCTCTATTTGTTTTCTCTTTTGATTTCATTTATATACTTTTGAAGTGTTTTAAAACATGCAAGTATATTTTTTAAACCATATTCCGCTTTTTGTATGATTGAGAATGAAAGAAAGTCGAGAGAGACTATTTGTGGGGAAATAATAAGCAATCCAAACTCTGTTTTTAATGTTCTTACTCCTGGCGAGAAAGAAGAATTAAAGTCGAATATGACTTGTTCTTTTTTTAAGAAAGGCGAATACATTTACAAAGAAGGAGAAAGACCAATTGGTCTAATCTGTTTATCAGAAGGAAAAGTAAAAATTTTTAAAGAAGGTGTTGGCGGACGAGAGCAAATAGTACGCATGGCTAAACCAATCGGTTTTATTGGCTATCGTGCACTTTTTGCCGAGGAGAATAATATTGCATCGGCAGTTGCTATCGAAGATTCTATAACCTGTACGGTAAGCTATGATTTAATACTAAAACTCCTTCGTTCGAATGCAGAACTGGCTCTTTGTATTATTCGTTCACTTTCTACGGAACTTGGTTTCTCAAATAACAGAACCATTACGCTAACACAAAAGCATATTCGCGGACGTTTGGCAGAATCATTACTATTTTTGCGTGATACTTATGGATTTGAAGACGATGAAGCCACCATTAAGGTATATTTATCGAGAGAAGATATTGCAAACTTATCGAATATGACCACATCCAATGCAATTCGCACACTCTCGACTTTTGCCAGCGAAGGTGTAATTGCTATTGATGGACGAAAAATAAAAATACTAGACAAGGTTCGCCTTGATAGAATAAGTAAGTTAGGATAACTTTTAAGAACAATATTGAATGAAGAGACGGTAGAATATCGTCTCTTTTTTTTTATCCTATCTCATTGGTCTGATATTCTCACTAAAGTAAGATTATCTATAGATTTTAACCTGCAAATGCCTTACTGACAATTACACTTTGAGTGGAAACATCAAAGAATCTAAATATTTATTATTCCTGCAAATAAACACGCTTAACCCGGCGAGAAATAGTAGTAAGAATTTCGTAAGGAATGGTATCGAGCTGCATAGCCATTTTGCTCACAGAATAATCATCACCAAAAATTATCACAGAATCGCCTTCATTTGCATCAACATTGCTAAGATCAATCATGCTCATATCCATACAAATATTACCAATAACAGGGCATATTTTTCCATTTACTAACACTTTACCCACCCCCTTACTTAGCTTACGATTAAAACCATCGGCATAACCAATAGGAATAATTCCAATACGAGTATCTTTACTTAAAATCCCCATTCGACCATAACCAATCGTATTTTCTTTTGCAATGATTTTAATCTGAGAAATAGTAGTTTTTAGCGTACTCACATTCATTAATTTATCCTGATTAGCAGGACTTACCCCATACAATCCAATGCCAAGTCGCACCATTTCGAATTGCGCATCGGTAAAGCGTTCTATTCCTGCCGAATTTAAAAGATGACGATCGATACCATAAGCAAACGCACTCCTGATTTTATCACTCCAGCGAGTAAATAAGTCGATTTGCTCGCGGGTAAACTCGTCGTGCTGAGGCTCATCGGCCCCAGCCAAATGAGAAAACACCGAACGAATATAAAACTGATCCTTATCTTTTATTTCACTAATGAGAGTATCTATATCCTGTTCCATAAATCCCATTCGATGCATTCCTGTATCTAATTTTAAATGGATTGGATATTTTTTTTCCATATTACGACGCAGCTCCTGTTCAAATTCCCTAAGAATGTTAAGATTATAAATTTCAGGTTCTAAGCGATACTCAATCATTGTTTCGAACGAGTGCGGTTCCGGATTCATTACAATTATTGGGATATTAATACCCGCATTTCGTAACTCCACCCCTTCATCGGCAATGGCAACAGCTAAATAATCAACCTGATGATATTGCAACAAATTTGCAATTTCTATTGATCCACTTCCATAGGAAAAAGCCTTTACCATAACCGTTAATTTTGTTTCGGGCTTAAGTAAAGATCTAAAATAATTTAGGTTGTGAACCATTGCTGTAAGGTTAATTTCCAGAACCGTTCTGTGGGCTTTACATTGCAATGCATTGGATATTCTCTCGAAATGAAAATCACGTGCTCCTTTAATTAGAATTACCTCGTCGCGAAACTGATTCCTATTTAAATGAGACAGAAAAAGATCTGTTGATGGATAAAAACTAGCCTCTTGTTCGAAAGAATCGGCCTGCGAAGAAATTCTTTTTCCAATGCCAATAAATCGATCTACTTTCTTTTTAACAAGCATTTTAGATAGCTTGTTATATAATTTTTCATCAGAAATTCCTGTTTGGTAGATATCTGAAAGAATTAAAGTTTTCTTTTTATCTTTTTGCTGACGATTCATTAAATCAACAGCTATTTCCAAAGAACCAAAATCGGAATTGTAATAATCATTAATAAGGGTACAATTACCAGATCCTTCTTTCGTTTCCAAACGCATGGCAATAGGTTCCAGCTTTTGTATTTTTTCCTGAATAAGCTCTTTTTTTATCTTCAAACCAAAGGCCAGAACACAACAGGTAATTGCATTATTTAACGATGCTTTATCGGTAAAAGGAACTACAATTTCCCCTTTATCATTGAGACATTGATATTTTATTCTGGTGCAGGAATCTTCGGTATTTTCCTTTAGAATCCTGAAAAAGGAGCTATTCTTCCTCGACCAGTTTAGGTAAATTTTCTGGCTTCCAAATTCATTGTGCAAAGCTGTTTCAACAATCGAATCGTCGGCACAGTAAACAATAGCTTCGCAAGAGGTGTATAACTTAATTTTCTCTTTAAGAAGATGAAGTTTGCTTTTAAAATTTTCGCGGTGAGCATCGCCCAAATGAGTAAAAACACCAAAGGTAGGCTGAATAATTTTTGCCAGTTTTTCCATTTCTTCGGGCTTGGAAATACCCGCTTCAATTATTGCCAAATTGGCATCGGTATTCATATTCCACACCGATAAAGGAACACCAACCTGAGAATTATAACTCCTCGGGCTTCGAACAATTGAAAATGACTGATTTAAAATTTGATACAACCATTCTTTCACAATTGTTTTTCCGTTGCTTCCGCTTACTCCAATAACCGGATAAGAAAATTTTCTGCGATGGTAAGCACTTAATTTTTGAAGAGCTTTTAGTGTATTGGGTACTACTATAAATCCTGCATCAGGAAAATTACTGCAATCGATCTTATCCTTACAAATAACAAAAGCACGAATGCCTTTCTGATACAAATCGGTAACATAAGCATGTCCATCGTGACGATCGCCCAGCAAAGCAAAAAACAGGATTTGTTCGTCAATCAAAAGAGATCTGCTATCAATAGCAATAGATCGAATAAAAATATCAGGATTACCCAAAAGAGTACCTTTAACAATATCTTTTAGTGCTCTTAAGCTATAAGTATTTTCAGATCTCATTTAATTAATTTACTTGGTTGTGCTGTATATTTTTGAGTAACAGGAACGACATAAAGGCTCATATTCTTCCTTTTCGCCCAGAACCACAAGCTTATCGGCTTCGGATAAACGGTGAGAATAATTGGCTAAATTACCACATCGCATACATACCGCATGAACTTTAGTAACATATTCGGCTCTTGCCATTAGGTTTGGTATCGGTCCAAAAGGGTTTCCTCTAAAATCCATATCCAAACCTGCAACAATTACCCGAACCCCCTGATTTGCAAGTTGATTACAAACTTCTGCCAATCCATCGTCGAAAAATTGTGCTTCGTCGATACCAATCACATCAACATTGCTGGCCAACAGAAGAATATTGGCCGAAGTTTCAACTGGTGTAGATCGAATAGCATTGGCATTGTGCGATACTACCTCATCTTCGGAATAGCGCACATCGATATGAGGTTTAAAAATCTCTACCTTCTGGCGAGCAATCTTAGCACGGTTCAAACGACGGATTAGTTCTTCGGTTTTCCCCGAAAACATGGATCCTACGATTACCTCGATCCACCCATTTCGACCAGCTCTGTTTATATCATTCTCAAGAAACATGTATTATAGTTTAGGCATTTTACATAGATATACAAAAATAGGAAAACAGATTTATTTCTAGCCATACAAGTCATAATTGTAAACATTTTGGATAAATCATATTTTAAATCCATTTTCCAAAGCCTATAATGGCAGTTGGAAACAATCAAATCAAAAAATTCTCGTTTCTTTGTATAGAAAATCAGTTTTAACCAACTCGCTTCGATCTTTAATATCGATAAAAAATAAAACAGATGGATAAGAAATTAATGATTCAACTGCTCTTGAATAAAACGGGAGAAATTCAAAGCTTATTAGAGCATTTCAAAAATCAGCCTTATGATTTAGAAAAAGATATGCCTTTACTTTCGGACAGAATTGAAGGATTAAGCAAAGAATTTGAATTGTTAAAGTTAAGTTTTACCCATCCTGTTAAAGAAATAGAAAAACCTGAAATTCTTATTGAAACAGTAAATGTTGAAATAAAACCTAAAGAAAAACCAGAAATTACTGTAGAAAATACTCCCGAAACTATTATTCCGGAAACAGTTAAGCTCAAAACTGCTGAACCTGAAGAAGCATCGAATTTAAACGATCAGTTGCAAAAGCCAAGCTCGGAAATTCTGGGAGAAAAATTTTTCTCTAACTCTTTAAGTGATATTCAATCGGCAATAGGAATTAATGATCGATTTTTATTCACCCGCGAGTTGTTTAATAATAGTACTGAAGAATACAATACTGAAATTAATTTTATTAATAGTGCCGATAATTTTAGCAGCATAGAAGATCATTTCAGGAAAAATAAAAATTGGGATTTTGAGGATCCAATAGTTAATCAATTTATCGAAATCACAAAGAGAAAATTTTAAAGTATGTCGAAACTTTACCTTGTTCCTACTCCTATTGGAAACCTGGAAGATATTACCCTAAGAGCAATTAACGTTTTAAAAAGTGTTGATTTAATTTTAGCTGAAGATACAAGAACCTCAGGCTTTCTTTTAAAGCATTACGAAATTAGCAAGCCTTTGCTTTCGCATCACAAGTTTAACGAGCATAAAACCTCCGAAAATATCGTTAACCGGATTTTAGCAGGTGAAACCATTGCCCTTATTTCTGATGCGGGTACTCCTGGCATTTCCGACCCAGGTTTCTTTTTGGTAAAACATTGTGCCGAACAGGGAATTAATGTAGAATGTTTACCCGGAGCAACAGCTTTTGTTCCTGCTTTGGTAAATTCGGGCTTGCCTTGTGATCGATTTTGTTTCGAAGGCTTTCTGCCTCAGAAAAAAGGTCGCCAAACCAAATTAAACGAGTTGGCCGAACAAACACATACCATGATTTTTTATGAATCGCCTCACCGATTGGTAAAAACATTACAACAATTTGCCGATGTTATGGGGGAAAACCGAAAGGCTGCTGTTTCGAGAGAATTAACAAAACTGCATGAAGAAAATGCCAGAGGCACACTTAGCGAATTAATTCAACATTTTAGCTCGAAAACGGTAAAAGGCGAAATTGTAATTATTGTTGAAGGCAAAGTAATAGAAAAAAAGAAAAAAGAATATATCAAAAAAGATAGACAGTCCTAATTACAAACAAACTTGCCAAACTTTATACTAAACAGCAAGCTCGCTATTTCTCTTTCTCAATTGAAATTTAATCTTCAGAACTTGAATCCTAATATTTCGTACTTAATACTTGAACCTTGATACTTGGATCTTGAAACTTGGAGCTTAGAGCTTGAAACCTTAATCTTCGTGAGAAAACTTAGGACAGGAGATTGCCTTATCGCCTAGTTTTTTCACTTTTTGGCGACGTTTAAGTTTACGTATTTCTCTTGGGTTAGAATAATTATAATTGTAAGTTAATGAGATCTCTAATCCCCCACGATTTGATGATGCCGTTTGTAAATCGGAGACATTAATATCGTAAGAAAGCAGAACCTTCAAGCGTTTTTTCTCATATCCAAAAACAGGAATAATATCCTGAGTAAAGCGATACCAGATACCATAATGAAAAATTGTACCTTTTTCGCCAAAAAGAGACATCCCATTAGCACCCGCAATCCATTCGCTGGCCCCTTTTTCTATGGTATGCATTATTTCCGGTTTTATATACATTCGCGGACTTACACGACTTTCAAACCCTCCGTGTATAGCAAACTTCCTTTTTAGGTTATTAATTGTTTCGCGCTCTCCATAAAAAGATTCTTCGGGCTGATTGATATGACTAATAGCACTCCCAATAAAATATTTTGTTTTCCCTCTGAAATAGGTCATCATAAGTCCACCTGAAAAATCCATATAAAACAAAGACTGAGAAGTATAATCTTCATTATTATTTCTAGTGGGATCGAAAACTCCGTTTTCCCATTGTTCTCCAAAAGTAAGTTTATTAAAATCAACCGATTTGTTTATTAGCTCTAGACCTAATCCAGCATGAATAAACAGAGTATTTCCTGCATTTAAGCTCTTATTCAAAGAGGAAGAAAACATTACCTGAGTAGTTTTTAATCCACCATCTCCAGCCTTATCGTTAAAAATCATACCACCAATACCAATCCACGAAGAGCTAAGTAATTGTGTTGATAATTTACCATCCACAAAAACAGATTGCGACACAAAAGGAGTCGTAACACTATTCCATTGGTTACGGTAATTCATTCCCCCACGAAGGTTATAATCGGAGTTTCCGGTTAAGGCTGGATTTAACAATAAAGGTATCGAGTAAAATTGAGAAGAGTGTACACGTTGTGCTGAGATCTTACTGATCCCAAAAAACAAGATACATAATACAAATAACAATTTTCTTCTCATAAATGTTTGTAAAAAGCCATTCCCAATAAGAATGGCCCTTCTTTAAATTATGAAAATGGGTATTTTTTAGCAATTACCCAAACATAAATATTATAATTAAACACATTTTTTACACGGTTTAAATATACTTAATCAATTCTAAATTATACCACCAATAAAATTCGATTAATCAAATTTATCTGATTAGAGTTACATTTCCTTGCTTTTGGAATTGACCACCATCACTAAATGTTACTTTAAGGAAGTATACATAAGCATCCATATCAAGATTTTGTCCTTTGTAAGTACCATCCCAACCAACATTATAATTAGCCTGAAATACTTTATGTCCAAGTCTGTTATAAATAATCAAACTCATCTCTTTGATTTCTTCGGTATCTCCAAAAAGTTTTAACACCTTGTTATCTTCTTTATTTGAACCTGGAGAAAATGCAGTAGGTAAATCTACCGAGAATTGACTACCACCAAATAAGATATTAATCGTATCTCTGGCAGTACAACTATACTCGTTGGTAACTTCTACACGATACTCGCCAGTTTCACTAACCTCAATAATCTGTTCGATAGCACTTGGCTTAATATCAATATCTGAATCTACAAACCACATGTAAGTAGAACCAATATTTTCTGCGTCCAGCTCAACGGTTTCCCCATTGTTGAGAACTAAATCTTCACCTAAATCTACCTCAGGAGATGGATTAACTGTTAATTCGATACAATCGCCTTCGGTATTTCCATAAGGATCGGTTACTTCTACACAATATTTACCTGTTTGCGAAACAAAAATACCTTTTTCGGTAGATTCTGAAGGTATCCAACGGTAAGTTGCTTCCGATGCAAATTCACGATCTATACCTGGCTCCAGATAAATACTATCGCCTTCACAAATAGGACTAGGATCACCACCTAAATCAACGGTGAATTTATGACCCTCTTTCTTAATTACACTTATTTCGTCGGTACTGTAACATCCAAATTCATTTGTAACTAATACAGTATAAACATTCTCTTCGCTCACTGTAATAGTCTGACTATCTTCTCCTGTATTCCACTCATAAGATCCATTCAGACCTTCTTCGCCAGCATCAAGTGTGGCTGTTTCACCATCGTATAATACAAGATCATCGCCAAGATCAACAATAGGAAGAGGATGAACAGTAATTACAAGGGTATCGGTTTGCTTATTTTCTGCCTCGTCGCGAACAGTAACCCAATAAGTTCCCGACTCGCTAACAGTTAATGTTGAAGTAGCTGCACCATTAGACCACAGGTATGTATAATTTTGTGATAAAGAAGGATTTGGATTCAATACAAATTCATCGCCTTCACAAATATCCTGATCTTCGCCTAAATTAATCGCAAATACATCACTTAAGCTGCTCACTACAATTTCGTCGCTAGCCGAACAGCCATTGGCATTAGTTACAGTAACACTATAAGTACCACTTGTATTTACCTGTATTGTTTGTGTTGTTTCTGTAGTAGACCACAGATAATCCAAACCTGCATTTTGAGCATCGAGCGTTAGTATTTCGGCATCGGCCAGTTGATAATCCGGACCTAAATCGACAACAGGAGCTTCTAATAATGTAACATTTACTGATGCAGTAGATTGCTTACCTGAAATGGCATCGGTAACCGTAACCGAGAAAGTTCCATTTTCGCTAACCGTTAATGTTGGTTCTGTAGATCCATCGGACCATAGGAAAGAATAATCTCCATCTAAGTCCATAACTGGGGTTAAAGTACGACTTTCGCCAGCACAGAAACTTAAATCATCGCCTAAGCTAACAGAGAACGACTCCACAACTTTTACATTAGCAAATACTGTATCTCCCGCACAATCGAAATTATTACGCTCTATCAGTTTAACCTGATAATCGCCAGTAGTATTCCCCCATTGTACATCGAAACTTAACAGCTTATGAAAATCATCTGATTCCAAAACCGTACTTTCATTCATTACAACAGCTCCATCAGGAACAAAAATCTCATAATTCTCCTGGAACTCCACTCGTGCCGTATAGGCCTGAAGTGTTCCGGCCTGAATAACTGGTTCGTAATCGACAAATTCGGTAGTAGGTAATGCATAAACATTCACAAAAAGTGTTTGATTATCCAAATCTTCTTCAACTGGTATTCCACTTATTGTTTTGGCTTCTACCAAAAGAATCTCAGAAGTTTTTTGCTTACCCGATTCATTACGAATCTCGATTTCGAAATCGAAGGTATTTGTATATATTTCATCGGCACCCTCCGGCATAACGGCAGGGTCTCGATCTACCGAATATTTAAAGGTCCATGGTTTAGGTCCTTCGTAATTTACAGTCACACTAAGTTTACTATTAACATCATCGCCATTGTTCTGAGAACATACATAAGGCACTTCCAGCTCTTCAAAAACAGCTGTAGGTGTTGCCTCATCAACAACCACAAGCATAGTTAAAGCTTCGCCAAAACAGTAAGTCCCCAAATCCTCAGGATACACCTTCACCTCGTAGGTACCGGCATCGTTAAACTGATAATCGCCCGATTCGAAAGTATTCGATGGCAAATAAGCAACCTCTCCCTTAGTAGTATGTGTTACCGACCAATGGTATTTGTAAGCAGCATTCTCCTCTACTTTAAAATTTAATGTTGTTCCCTTAGCTACATACTGCTGCGCCACAGCCGCCAATCCTCCCATGAGGATTAGCAGTGCGGTAAGCAGTGTTTTATGTAGTAAGGTTTTAAACATTTATATTTTATTTCAGATTAAAATTTTATACCACCTGTAATTCTTGGTTTTGGTAATACTGTAATAGTTCTAGTATTGCTGGTAACATCGCCATCAACCAATACAGAAGCTCCATCATCAGTTGTTGCACTAACAAGTACCACTTTATAATCAACCGATGTTGTTCCATCATTTATAAAATGATTATCAACAGTAATTGTTGCTGAAGCAGGAAGATCAATTAACGGAATATCAGCTCCTAATTGTGTTCCATCTGGATTTAATATTTTATAAACTAAATCGTAAGGAGCCAGACCACCAGTAAATTCAACAGAGAATGAACTACTTCCTGCACTAGAACCACCACCATCGGTATATCCATCTAAATCGGAACAGGTTGTTGCATCATCAGCTGCTGCAAATAATACCGACGACTGACCTAAAACTTCTACCGTAATAGTTTCCGTCTCGGAAATACAGGATGTAGCCGTTTCTGTAGCAAAAACAGTAATGTTATATGTTCCTGCATTCTGATTCCAATCAATACTTATAGAGTTGCCTGTAACGGCACTAAGATCGGTATCAGAACCTGCAACATCAACAGCCCAGGTATAAGTATAGCCCGTAACTGCATCAACAGAATAATTATGGCTAGTTCCCAAAGTCACCTGCTGGTCGATCTGTGCACTAGCAAAGTGCACAAGACCAAAAGTTAAAGCGATTAATAAATATATTTTTTTCATATCTATTTAATTTTAGAATTCAATATCACTAATAGTTGGAAGACCAGTTGCAATCCAAGTATGAGTAACTGGTGTTGCAGTAAAGTCATTAGTAGCACCATTACCATCTTTCAACTGATATACATTAATAGCGAAAGATTGTGTTGCTTCTGGAGTAGTACTAACAAGTTGAGCTGCAGGAATAGTAATATAGTAAGTGCCAGGTACAGATCCTTCAGCCAAACTTACATTTAACCAATCTTTTGTTCCTCCATCAACGTCATATTCAATTTGAGCTTGCTTACCAGATACATGTACCAAATTAAGTCCGCTCAATGTAACATCGAAGCTAATATCTGCACCAGAAATATTAACCGCACAATCCTCGCTTGTTGCGCTTGCTGCAAAAGCAAAAGTCATATCATCAACAGCAGTTACTACAACTTTTAAAGTTTTATAATTGTAACAACTTGTTGTTGTATTTAACTGCTTTACACGCAAATAATAAGTACCTGCAACATTCCAGGTTAATGTTAGCTCTTTGGTTAAGTTAGTGGTACCTGTAAAAGTATATGCCGCTGCATCAGCAGTTGATGTACAATCCTCATTAGAAAAAACTTCCCAACTAATATCATCATCACCCGTAACTTTATAGGTATGAGCAATTCCTGTATAAATATTATGCGTTGCCGACATTAATTCTCCTTTTTGTGCAAAAGCAGTAATGCCTGATACTGCACAAATTAAAATTGCAAATAATATTCTTTTCATAGCTATAATTATTTAAGTCTGTTTAATATTCTATATCACTAATTATTGGTAAAGGATGAACATGCACCGTATGCGATCCAAATGATCCAATTGTACCCGTAGCTCCATCACTACTTATGGTTTCGATCATGAAAACAATATTTGTTTCTGTAGTTATTCCGGTCCATCCGGGGACAATCAATTTGTAATCATCTGTATCGCCATCTGCATCTAAATCCAATAAATCCGATTGATTAACTGTTAAGCTAACAGCAGGATTACTTCCCATTTTGTAAGCCAGATTAAAAGGAGCCAAGCCTTTTAATTCCACTCCAAGGAAGATTTCTCCATCATCAGAACAATAATCAGTTTCATCAGCCAGGAATCGAGCGGTTGCCTCTGCAACTTTATTCACTCTTACACCTGTATATTTACTTTGCAATGTAATTGGTTGCTGACAACCAAAGCTAGATATTTCATACGCATAAACATATCCATTTCCTGCTCCACCATTCCATTTCACAAACAAAGTTGATTTATTCCCTACCACACCATTAACTTGAACTGTTGCTCCATCTCCAGCCATAATTGTAGCAGAAGCATCGGTATAAAGAGTTCCTCCATTTACCACCCACACAAATTCGGATGGCAAAACCATATTCTTATCTCCTGTTACGGTATAAGAATGCACAGAGTTCTCTGATACATCAACCAAAGTCCACGAATCATCAGGTAAGGTTTGAGCATAAGCCTCCCATCCTGCTCCTGAAAGAGCAAGTATCAATAGAATGATATGTTGGAAGAATTTCTTCATTTATAGAAAGCTTATGCTTTTATGTTTTTAAAAATTAGTTTTGAACCATAGTATTTGTTTGAGGCAAGTGTCTCACATTAATTTTATGACTTGGATACTTATTATTAGGGGCATCATCAACTATTACTCCAGTAGCCTTAAATGCATCCGTAACACTTTCTAAAGTAATTGTATAGAAATCATCTATTGTAACATCTGCAACTGTTAATACTCCTCTGTTAATTGTATAGAAATAACGTCCAGCTTCAGCATCCGTTCCAACTTCAACATCTGCGGTTGCAAGTGTTAAAGTAAATGGAGAACCTGTAATGGCATCACCATCTTTATCGGTTACCGAATAATTAATAGTCATTGGATAATAGTTAGCAGCTTCAGCTCCTGAATTAGCTGGCAACTCAATTCGTACAGTTCCTTCATCACCCGAACAAATATCTGCTTGTGCTGCATCAGCCAACCATATTTCAAGTTGATCTGTTACAGAAATCTGGAAACCTCTAAATGGATTTGCCGAATTGTAACAACCAAAAGCTGTTTCCTCATAAACTGCCACATAACTTGTTGCATCTGCAGTACTCCACTTTACAAATACGGAAGATTCTTTAGATGCATCACCTAATAACGTATAAGTCAACGTTCCGTCTCCGTTATCAGTTAATCCTGCAGTTGTTGCCGGATCCAAAATTGCGGCTCCATCTGCATCTGTTACAAATACACCACCCTTAATTTTCCATACAAAAGTTGATGCTGAAGCTACTGTTGCATCTCCGGGAATCGTGTATTGACGAACCGAATTCAACGTAACATTTGCAGTTTGAGTAATACTTGAAGATCGATTAAATGTATCATAAGGATCTCCTGTTAATGTCTGCGCACTCACAACATTTGCCATTCCTATGAAGGCAATGCATAAAAAAACGATTTGGTAGAATTTTGTTTTCATGATCTTAAATTTTATTTATTTGACTTATCTATTTTTTGATTTTTCTGATTTCTATTTCTATTGCTGAACCATAACTCCTGTTTGTGGCAGTTGATGTATGGTTCTTGTATGTGTTCCCTTACCGGAAACTATATTGAATGGCGTATTAAAGCCATCTTTTGCCCAATTAATACGAATTGTGTACTCTTTGGTTTTATCCAATTCCTCCACAATTCCTTCTGCAGAGAGATCTACCTCTCCGTCTGCACCTACTTCCAAGTAGGTAAATGTTTTGGTGTATGAATCAACTTCTACACCTTCCAGTAAAACTGTGTAATTTACAGTAACTTCATAATTATTTTCTGCTAATGCATTTGTTGCATTTGCCTGTAATTTAATTGGTAGTAATGTTTCATTGTTTCCATCATAACAGTCGCTTGACTCAACTTCTGCAAACTCCATTTGAAGTAGATTATCATCTACTTGAATCGCATAAGCCCTTCTCGTAGAACATCCTCCCAATCCTCCATTGAATTCCTCAACGATTAAATAATATTTCCCAGGTTTCTCCCAAGTAATATTAACATTTGCTGCATCATCAATTCCATCTTTAAATGTAAATTCATCTGCTGCTGCAAGATTTGCATCTTTTGTATCTGCAAAATCAGCTACTTTGTAAATTTTCCATTCACAAGTATTACCCGCATGCAAGGATAAACTTGCCGTATGAGTACTCCCAACCAAAAACACAGCATCCTGTGCACTCGCTGATGCAAGCACAAACACACCAAACAGGAGTGTAAGCAGAATTCTATGGATGAGAGATTTTTTCAATTATTTGTGTTTAAATTTTACTCTTTATTAGTAATTAGGCTTTTGAATACCTTCCCGGCTGCGCCGGGAAGGTATTTTTTTAGCCTTATGATACTTCACTAATTAACTGAGATATCTGTTGTTTTCGGAGAAGGTAAGATAACAATTGCATCTTTAGCCTTATTATTATCAGCTGTACCTGTTTCATTAACATCTCCAGTATTAGTATTAATAGATACTGCTGAAGCTGTCAAGTTCAAGTTAATTGAATTACTAGCAATAGGACCAGGAGTATTAGCTACCTCTACTTTTAATACAATAGATGAAGTACCTAGTGCTACGTTGACATCAGTAGCTCCAACTGTTGCATCTGTTGAAGTTACAGTTCCAGCAGTTGCAACATAATCAAATTTCCAACTTCCTTCAGTCCAAGCAACACCACCAGCAGTCATAGAAACCTTAAAGTAGCGTACAGAACTTCCAAAATCGTTCGATCCACGTGTAATAATTTTACCACTCATATCATTACAAGTTGAAAGAGGAGTTAAATCTGGTGATGCAACTGCATAATCTACTAAAGGATTACCTGCAGCATCACAAGCCTCAACCAATAGATCAACATCACCACTATTAACTTTAACACTAATTTGACGAAGAGTTGTACAAGCTCCACTTGCATTCTGCTCAGTAACCTGAACCAAGTAATCTCCTGCTACCAACCATTGAATCTCAACTTCATTTAAATTTTCTGCAGAAGAACCTGTAACAAATGAATAAGAAGTAGAAGCGGCATCAGCTGTTCCTGCTGCATTCAAAACAGTCCAAGTATACAAATTACCATCATGTTCAGTCAAATGCGAACCATCAGTTTCCAAATTTACTTTAAAAGTATGTATCGAAAATAAATTGTGCGTTGCATCCTGTGCAAAAGCACTTAAACTAACAATAGAGAAAGCCAGTGCTAATGTTAAGTTTAATAGTTTTTTCATAAGGCTTTAATTTTATAGTATTTATTATTTGTTTGATTTAGTTAACAACAACAATTGGCGTAGTAGCTGGTACAGCATTAATAGTATACGAAACAACATTACTGTCAGCAATATTTGTAGCAGATTCAGATGTGCCAGAGCCATCTTTTGCATCAGAAACTGTAAGTTCCATTACAACATTCGGGTCTTGTCCGTTATTATCTGCTTGCTTATTTGTATTGTAAGTAACTGTAATTGTTGCAACATTACTTTCCGATGCTCCTACTGCTACTCCGGCAACAGTATATACGCCAGATGCCTCTGACGCTCCTGTAACTGAAACTGAGTATCCATCAAAAGTATTCGCTCCAGTTAATCCTAACTTGAAGGTCCAGTCTTTAGTAAGGTCGCCACCTTCCATTTTTACGTTAAATACTCTACTGGTTTGTCCAAAAACATCATTACTATTAGAATTATCATTTCCTACATCAGCTACAGGATTGGATATACCTGCACAACCATTAGCATTACCAACAATTGAAGCAATAACATTAAAATTGTTAGGTTTAACAGAAACTGCAAATTGACGAACAGTAGGACAAGCATCACCTGAACTTCTCGATTCCGTTAATTTTAAAGTATAATCTCCTACTTTATTCCATGTTACGATTACAGTTTCTTCATCTGCGTCTACCAGAGTATAATCACTAGCATCAGTTGCCCCTTCAACAGTCCAGGCAAGTGTGGTTGTCAAAGTAGCACTTCTAGTCACCTTGTAAGAATGAGTAGAACCTTCAAACGGCTCCGCCCCAGTATTCTGCGCCTGCACTCCTATTCCTGCAAACACAAACATCATCATAAGTAATAATTGTAGCTTTTTCATATTATTTAAATATTTATCAGTTTATTTATTTAGTCTTTAATTATCCGGAAAAATAGAACTCGGATTTGGTCTCTCATATATTGTTATTGTTTCACTCTTTTCAGTTAAGGCCGAACACCCATTAGCATTCTCATAATTTACACTAACAGTTCCAGTCCCTGCTGTTTTCCATTTCACAGTAATTTCATTGGTTCCATCACCTGCCTCTATTGTTCCTCCAGTAACAGTCCAATTATAATTACTCATGCCTGTTTCTGTAAAATAAATTTCAGTATTTATTAAATCTGGATCTAATGGCGTTTCCGGATCTTCAGCACATACACTCAAAGCACCAGAAATTGTAGGTGTTGGCAAGTCATGAACCGTTACAATCACTTCATCACTTACTTTCTCACAAGAGTTATTATCTGTTACTTTCACTGTAATTTTATCTCCATTAACAAAAACACTTGATGTTAATTTGTTGTCATTAATTTGATAGTCTGCACCATTAGCTATAGGAGTAGTACTTCCATTTAAGTAAAACTCGTAAATATAAGCTGCAGTTCCTCCCGAACCTTTTGCTGTAATTTCTACTGGCTCTCCTTCACAAATCGTTTCATTATCAGCAGCAATACTTACATTTAATACTGTTGGTTGATTTATTGTAATATCATCCTGCGCAACACATCCATTACCATCCTTCACATACAAAGTATGAGTTCCCGCTGGCAAACTAAATAAATTAGAAGCTTGATAATTCGTTCCATCCTTACTATAGGTATATGAATCATCACCACCTCCAGCGGTAATTGTTACATCGGCATTACCTCCATTACACAAAATTGAATTTGTTTCTGATAAACTAATGGTTACAACTGGTAAAACGGTAATATCAAAACTACAAGTTGCAGTATTACCCGAACCATCTTTTGCTGTATAAGTCACAGTCGTTGTTCCAACAGGAAATACATCTCCCGGGTTATGTGTACTTTTAAGAGTTACCGAACAATTATCAGTTGCTGTTGGAGCTATCCATGTTACTGTATTAGCGCATGCACCAACTGTTATATTTGCAGGGCAATTTGAAATTACTGGGTCTTCATTATCTTGTACAGTTACTGTGGCAGTACATGTTGAAACATTGCTACTATTATCGGTTACTGTCAATGTAACTGTATTGCCTCCTACATTATCACAACTAAATGTGTTGGGACTTACACTCCTACCTTTAATACCACAATTATCAGTAGATCCATTATCTACATCGTCGGCTGTAATGCTAGCATTTCCATCTGCATCCAATTGAATTGTGATATCTTTACAAATTGCTGTCGGTGCTATATTATCTACAACAGACACATTTGCAGTACATGTAGATGTATTCCCAGAATTATCGACTACTGTCAGTTCAACGGTATTAGGTGATGATAATGATGAAGGTATCGTTTGATGAGAAATACCATTACCCTCAATTTCTATGGAAACATCAGTACAACCCAAAATCTCAGGTGTGATTGTTGCGCAATCAGCAACATCCCTATGAGGATTTGCTGTAGTCATTACAGTTCCAACTCCTTCCGTGTTCGGTAAATCAAAAAATAAAGATTTATCATCACATTTTAAAGTTCCCTGTAACGTACTCAAACTGGTGGGAATTTTTGAACCTGAGAAGCTTATATCGTACCCAAGTTCTACATTGTAATTATAACCCCAATCACAGGTAGTACTAGAAGGAACAACAGAAATAGGCCACACATTGATACTTACAGAATAATCATATTTTTTATAATTATCATGATCATCTGTTGAAGGGACAAGCAAACTCGAAGAAATATCATCACAATCAAAATCTGTCTTCGATAATGACATTGATGCTATACCACAATTATCGCTTGAGCCATTATCTATTTGTGCTGCGGTAATCCTAGCTTGGCCATTAGCGTCTAACTCAACTGTAATATTCTGACAGTTTGCAATTGGTGGTGTCGTATCAGCCTCCTCAACAATAAGCTTAGTTGTAGTAACGAAACTACCTCTTACTACATAAAGAACATTATCACTACCATCAACTACTACATAGCGAGAATCTACATTATAGGCTGTACCAGAAGCAGTAACACCAGTAAACTCATTAGAAAATTGATAATCACGAATAATATTTGTTCCTTTACGTAAACGATATTGATACCTCACAATAGTAGGGAGAGACGAAGCACTGGGAGTCATACTTACCGTAAGAATTGATTTATCAGTCGAACAAGCTGCAATTGAAGTAGAAGAGACTGAAATAGCAGGAATAGCTAACAAATGTACCTTTAATGATTTTCGTTCAGAAACACAAGAGCCCAATTTTGACGTCTCTTCTAATTGTAGCGTATATGTTTTATCCTTCACATAATTAGTAGACTCCCATTTGTAAGTAAAACTTCCAAGAACATATTCACCAGCAGTACCAGAAGGTAGGGTAATATTATCTATAGCTTCCGTTTCAGACTTCTCTTTAACATACCAATCAATTCTAGATTCATGGAAACCAAAAACAGAGTAATCCCCTATCGCATCAATACAGATATATTGATCTGTTGGTTCAGGTGTAGTTAAGGTTTGAGCCAATGCAGAATGCCCGAACAAAATGCTCAGGCTAAACAGGATTAAAAATTTACTGTGTAAAAGTATCTTCAAAAGCTCGGTTTTAATGTGTTATCCGAATTATTCACCATAAAAAAACATAAAATTTCTCGAAATATAAACAACTATACGCAGAATGTTAAAAAGTGTTTAGATATTTTTTACTTATTCTAACCCAAAATATCAAGCTCCTCTTCCAATTCGAATGGTTAATCATTACTAAACAAACCTACATCTACAATAAACGTTATTTTATCAACAATAGAATATTACCTATCTATATTTTTATATATTTAATCAAGCTGTATTTTTATAAAATATAAATAAAAAATCAGCTTTTATTTCTTTGTTTTGCAAAGATATTCATCAGAAATAAAAATGAAGCGCATTTTTACTTTTTAATGATTATATGTTTGATATATTTTACCAATACCTGTTTAATTAGTATTAAACTTTTACTAAAGCTAGTTATATAAGCCTATAATTAGTAAACACCTTTACTTATATTACACGCCTCGTTCCTATATCTATTCTGTAAAAAATATGCCTTTGGGTTTTGGCTGAGCTGTAACATTATACGTTTTAGTATCACTACAAGTCTTTGCATCCGTAACTTTAATTGTATAAGTATCCACACCTAAAGTCGTTGCATCGGGAGAATTCAAACCTGAATCATGACTCCATTCATAATTATAAAATGGAGCTTCCATATTCGGAGTACCTCCTGTTGCTTCGATATGTATTTCTCCATTGTTTCCATCAGCACAAAGATTGCTTGTTGCATCAAGCAAAGAGATGGATGGATTAGGAAAAACTTTAACACCACTAATACTTTGGCTTGCTGAACAAGAATTATCTGAAGTAACTGTAAAATTAATTGTCCGAGAGGCTAAAACAGTCGAAACAGGTTGAATTGTAGCACTCAACCCAACAGAAGAACCATTAATTTCGTTATTTGGAGTCCATTTATAAGTAGGATTAATACCATTACTAATACTAGCTGTTAGAATAATTTCTTGTCCACTACACACTTCTAATCTATTAGCATCTAAACCATTAATAACAGGAGTTGGCTTTACTGTAACCTCAACATCATCAGAAGAACTACAAAGATCAGAAACCCCATCAGACACTGTTAAAGTGTAAACATAAATATCAGCAGGTAAATCAGGTGAAATACTGGGTGTAGGAGATGTTACATCCATACCATCGAGTCCAACAGCCTTATTACAGGTCCATAAATAATCAATTCCACCAGTTCCATTTAAAGTTTTAGTATCTTTCTGACACATATCAAAATCAACACCTGCATTAGCATCCAAATCGGTAGCTTTTGGTATATCTATCGTAATATCTTCAGAACTACAAGAAAACTTATCTTTTATTGTAACTATATGCTCGCCCACAGTATAAGTTCCCTGAAACTTATTCTCTTCCTGAAAGCTTCGACCATCCAAAGAATATAAATAATTAGTCGATACCAAACCTTCTGCCAATTGAATAATTATAGTAGAAACCGGATCTCCTCCATTACACCTTACATTTGAGATTGCTTCCGCTTCTATTTGTGCAACATCTATTATATCAATATGTTTCTTGTAATAATCATCATCGTCGGCACTACAAGGACAGCCCTTTAATACCTCAAATAGAATATCTTTTGAGCCAGTAACCTCATCGCTAGCCATATAATATATCTTAATTTCTGTTTCTCCTGCAGCGAAAGTAACTTCCTCTGGGAACTTACCTAATTTTGTTCCATACTCATCTACCTCATAATAATCCACACCATTTTCAGCTGAACCACCAATTGAAACATGAAAAGAATATTCCTTATCAATTTCCTCTTTTCTGGTAAAACTAATGTAACTCTTATCGCAACCTCTATACATGATCTCTTTATCACCTTCTATTCCATCAATTTTATTCTCAACGGTTACTTCGTTGGATTTAAAACTTTTGGCTTCGAGGAATACGGCGGAATTATACTCTTTATCATTCCTGTCATAAACAATTAATTTGATATGATAGGTCTCACAGGAAGTAACATCTGCCCTAGCAGTTAAAATCTTGGTACGACCGTCAAAAGCTATTGAATGACCACCAATTTCCTCTACGTAAAACTCTGAATTATCAGGACAATCTTCACATTGATTTTTATAAACATTATTAATACTTACCTGATCACCAGATTCAGTTAAAGCGATATTCTTTCCGGAAAGTCCAGGATCATTACCTATACCCGGGCCACTCAGAATAAATGCAAATCCATCATTAAAATCAGAACATGCATAACCATTATACTCTTCAGATGCAAAAATATAATTAAACTCTAGTTTATTACCTGCTGGCACAAAATCAAACTCTAATATCTGTGCATCGTTATATTCTCTAATCCAATACTTAAGATAAAACGGCCATCCACTATTCCGCAGTTCAGTCCCTGCTAAAGCCATTAAATCAGAATCTAGATTTTTAGTATTAAAATCAAAACCACTATTATAATCACTCACCCTTCGGCTAGCTGGACCTATTGCGTTTTCAACCTTTCCTGTAGACAATATTACTCCTGAAGACAGTGGAAAATCAGAATCACCTTGCTCAAAATACCCAATTCCGTTTGTCTGGTCACCTGTATATGTAACATTATTTGCAATTAAACAACCAGTCACCAATACATTTTGCACTAAATCATTGGCAGAAGTACCAATGCTCGCATCTTGGTTATTAATATTAATGGAAGCGGTTGAAGGCAAATCATCATCAACAATTGTAATAGTTTGTTCTTGTGTTCCACTTGCTGTACCGTTAGTTACCAAACTAATTTCAACAGTCACATCTCTATCTCCATCATTTATATCATTATTTACAGCGGTAAAACCAGTATATGCTGATGTGGATCCTGCCGGAATTACAATTTGATTCGCTGCAGAATAATCGGAAGAGCTTCCTCCTGAATAAGCTAAATTAACGATAATATCATCGGTATAAGCAGAAGGAATGGATGCTGTAATATTTGTACTTCCACCATTTTCATTGATAAAATTTGAACCAACGCTTAGGCTTACAGACGGATCAGCTGACTCAACCGTAACCCCAACATTGATAGTATTAGAATTCCCACTCGCATCTTTAACTGTAAGCACTACTGTATTTTCTCCTATATCAGAGCTTGAAAAATTTGATTTACTTAGTTTTTGAGAAACCACACCACAGTTATCTATAAAGCCTGGATCTACATCGGCAGCAGCAAGTGTTGCATTACCAGAATCATCCAGTTTTAATGTTGTCTCGACAATAGTATTGTTCAAAATAGACGATTTAGAAAACACATCTTTAGCTATTCCTGCATCAGATGACTCCCATTCCAATTCAATAACAGCTCCACCTCCTTTTTCATAATATTCAAGTAGAATTGTATGTTCTCCTTTACTCAAGCCTACTGTACCTGAATCAGATTCTGGAGCATGATCGTCCCAGTTCTGAATCACATAAGAGCCATCAATAGATAAACGTACACCATCATCGGAGTTGGTATAAAATGTATAGTCTCCAGCTACAGGAACAACAAAACTACCGCTATATTTGATAGAAAATTCATCATTCCCGACAAGACCTGTATTTGGAGATCCATTTCCCCAGTTTGTATGAATCTCATCTACCGCTTCCGAATACTTTAAATCACTCATACTCATCCCATCGTGATATTCTGCATTCAGATTCAATAAAGAAGGAGCTACATTGTCTTCTACGGTAACATTCGCTGTACAAGTGGATTCATTTCCATCTTCATCTTCTACCGTAAGAGTAACTGTTTGTGATCCGAGATCATCACAATCAAAATTTGTCTTATCTATACTTAATATCAAATCAGCATCAGCAGTTTCCCCATCACTACTGCTATTGTTAATATCAGCAGCTGATACACTTGCATTTCCTGAGGCATCGAGTTGGACTGTAAGATCTTTGCAATTTGCTATTGGTGGGTTTCCAACAATTGAAATAACATTTAAGGTATAATCTTCAACTTCTCCATCAAAATCGTCTTCACACACACCTGGATAAGAATTATATTTTGCCGAAACTCTCATCCTCGTCTCTCCCAAAGAAGCTGCTGAAGGAACTGTTATAGAATATGGTGACTCGCTAGTAGCACCATCAGAAGTGTTACTCCTACCTCCCAAATCAAATTCCTCATTAGAATCTGCAAAGTCACCATCCTGATTCCAATCTATCCAAGCTCTTGCTTTTACCCGATAGTTACCATCAGTATTCACATTAACAGTTAAATTATACGAACTCCCAATAGAAACATCTGTAAAAATAGAAGTATAGTCCGTATACCCCGAGCCCATACTACTAGAGTTATTTATTGTGTTAAAATCTACCAACGTTACTCCAGTATCGAAATCGACATTTCCAGACGATTCACAATAATCACCACCACTACTCCCACTCACTACTTCAACATTAGCAGTCCAACCTGTTTTCGTTTTGTTACTATTTGAACTAAATCGAAATGTTATAGAATTACTTGATGAAGAAATCTCTCCCGGACTAGCATTATGATTATAAGTCCCAATTAGAGTAGCACTTGTATCATCTCCATCATAGATGTCTAGATAATCTCCATTCTTCCGCAATTGAAAAATAGTAAAAGTAACTCTTATTGTTGTTCCTAGTGCAGATTTTAAAGTGATAATCCCATCTTCTCCATCCTCATAATTAGAACTAGCCCCTCCACTATCATAAAAATTTTCTCCTCCTGTTACTAGTTTATTTGTGTGTCCAGAAATAGGCATATTAATCTGCCCCAAGAGAGAACCACTCAGTGAAAGAAAGAAAACGAGTAAAAAAAATTGTATGTAGAAATGTTTCGTCAATAGTTAATTTTTAGTGTATATATTGGTAACAATTGGTTAAAGTAGTTTAATTTTCTCTAAAATATAACAACTATACGCAAAGTATTAAAAAGTGTTTAGCTTTTTCTTGTTTAATTAAAAATAAGCCTATTAAAATAAGTTAATTCTCCAAGGTAAAATCACACAAAACAAGCCTTTCATCCTAGAAATAATCTGTTTCATCTAATAAAACATTCACCTTGTCGAATTTTATCGAAAGCCTACTCCTCAACTGCAATACTTTTTATCTTGCTACAACCGAACCAACAAACACAGATTGTGATAAATAGGCATAATTTCGACAAATATATCCAAGGAAATCCAAAAATGAAAGTGTTAAATATTATTAATTTGTGATTTTACATCCTTTTTATCTTGACTAGGGTAAACAGGGCAAAAATTAGGATTAAAAACTCACAAAAAGCCTGCAATTGGAAGGCTTCAAACCAAAAACAAGAACAATTACCGCTAATACAGAAGGATTAATTATGCAAAATCCTCACCGTCGGGGTAAAATATAGAGAATTTGGGGTGTGAAATAACTCGCTCGGGCAAAAACGGGCCAGGCTCGCTGTATTTTAGTCCTAATAAGGTATAAATTACCCTTCGCAAGGGATGAAAGACAGCCAATTAGGTATGTTTTATACCGACTTAGGGGTAAAAAAGGTCGAGCGAGGGGTGTTTTACCCCTAAATTGATAAAAAAAGCAATCCACAAATGGACTAAAAAAAACATCCACAAATGGACACTAATGAGACACAAATCCACTCAAAGGGGTTTGAAGTTTAATTATTCCTTTTAACCACAAAGGAGAATGAAGATCAAAAAAAGCAATCCACAAATGGACTAAAAAAAAACATCCACAAATGGACGCAAAGGAGACACAAATCCACTCAAAGGGGTTTGAAGTTTAATTATTCTTTTTAACCACAAAGGAAAACCAAGATCAAAAAAAACTATCCACAAATGGACTAAAAAAAAACATCCACAAATGGACGCAAAGGAGACACAAATCCACTCAAAGGGCTTTAAAAATTAACCACAAAGGAAAACCAAAATCAAAAAAAAAACAATCCACAAATGGACTAAAAAAAACATCCACAAATGGACGCAAAGGAGACACAAATAAACACAAAGGGCTTTAAAAATTAACCACAGAGGAAAACCAAGATCAAAAAAACTATCCACAAATGGACTAAAAAAAAACATCCACAAATGGACGCAAAGGAGACACAAATCCACTCAAAGGGCTTTAAAAATTAACCACAAAGGAAAACCAAGATCAAAAAAAGCAATCCACATATGGACTAAAAAAAAACATCCACAAATGGACGCAAAGGAGACACAAATAAACACAAAGGACTTTGAAAATTAACCACAGAGGAGAATGAAGATCAAAAAAAACAATCCACAAATGGACTCCAAAAAAAAAACATCCACAAATGGACACTAATGAGACACAAATCCACTCAAAGGGGTTTAAAAATTAACCACAGAGGAGAATGAAGATCAAGAAAAAACAATCCACAAATGGACTCCAAAAAAAACATCCACAAAGGAAAACGAAGATCAAAAAAAAACATCCACAAATGGACGCAAATAGAACACAAATGAAAACCAAAGAATATTTGTGTGTATTTGTGTTAATCTGTGGATAAAAAAATAGAAAACTTCCAGAACACAAACTGACACAAATGAATCCAGGAAAACTTTTGAGTCCATTTGTGGATACATTTATTTGCGTCTATTTGTGGATCTCGTTATTTGTGGACATTTCTTTGCGAGGATCTGCAGATAAGATTTCAAACGAAAAAATGGCGAATAACTTTGCATTATCCGCCATTCGACCTCTTCTCCCCATGTTAATAAATAATATTACTCTTCTACAGGATTAGCATCCTCTTTTTTCTTTGCGTTGGCAAAGTGATGTTTCAAATCATCGTATAGAGCCTTGGCTCCAGGCACACCATCTTTTGCAGCCTGCTTCAGATAGTTGTAGAAACTCAACATAGAAGAATATGCCTCACTACCGCTTAAAGCAACAGTATCGTTCAATAAGCTTAGCAGATATTCCAATTCTGTACTAATGTTATTCAGAAGTTTCCATGCCTGCACATCTACTTTTACCTCATCCAGCTTAAGATAAGGAGGCACCAGGTCAGGATTACCTTCCGCACTATTTACTGCCTGCTCAACAAAAGTCATTAATCGGTCACCAATCATGGCCAGATTCTTTTTCTGATCGGCAGGTAAAGCCACCAATAATGGTTCTAATTCGGTTTTTAAACCATTCAGGTTTGTTGTGATAGCCTCTTGTTTTGTACTATCAATCTCTAAATTAATTCTATTTTCTATAGTCATTCTATAAAATTTTAGTAGGATTGAAGAGGTAGTATTACTAAGATCGATTCTCCTGGAATTAATCCGTTTAAATTTAACAAAAATAATAGCAATATCTCACACAACAAATTCAGAAAACCATACAAACCAAACAAAGTCAGTAAGATAATCATCGAATTAGCTAAGTTTTTTATCGAGACATAATATTCACTGACAAATACTACTGAAAAACAACTCTCACCTCAGGAACAAGAGTCTCAAGAAAACATCTTAAAACTTTCACATCTATAAATAGTGAATTTCTCAGGAAGCATTCTATTTTTGCAATATTCGAAAAATATCATTTCTAAAACCATGAGCAACTACCAACACATCTTCTTCGATCTGGATCGTACCCTTTGGGATTTCAATGCCAATTCTGAAATTACTCTGGAGCAATTGTATCGCGATTATCAGCTGCAGGCAACATTTGGGAGTTTCGTATTTTTCAAATCCCGATTCGAATATCACAATACAAAATTATGGAATGCCTATTATCAGGACAGAATTAAAAAAGAAGATTTAATGTATAGGAGGTTTTATTTAACTCTAAAAGAATCGGGACTCGACGATCTGGAAATGGCAAAAGAATTGGGACAAGATTTTATCGAAATCAGTCCACTGCAAACCAAAACTTTTCCGCATGCACATGAAACACTGCAATATTTACAAGATAAAGGCTACCATCTGCACATTATTACCAATGGATTTAACGAAGTACAAGACAAAAAACTAAGAAATTGCAATCTTCATTCGTACTTCACAAAAATAATTACCTCGGAAGATGCCGGCGCAAATAAACCATCGCCAAAAATATTTGAATATGCATTGAAAGTGTCTGGTGCAAATAAAGAAAACAGCATTATGATTGGTGATGATTTAAAAACAGATATTGCAGGCGCGAAAAAATACAACATAAAACAAATCTATTTTAATAGTAACAAAAAGCGGCATAATGAAAATCCCACTTTCGAAGTTTCAACTTTAAAAGAAATTCAGTTTATCCTTTAAAAACCGATTTAACTACAATTCGTAAGCTCCACCGAATGTTCTACAACAGTTTGTAACATTTTTTAACACTTTTAAGATTATCTGTTAACATTCTTCCATTATTTTTGTACTGGTAATAAGATACAATTAGGTTCGCAAAGCCAATTGTATCGGTCAACATCTTTATAAGCTTGTATTAACTTTCATAAAAATTCTAAGGGGTTAGTGAAGTTACTTGGGTAAAGATCAAAAAATGGTTAATAAAATATTGAGTTAGACCATACAAGTGGTGTTGATTCGGAGGCTGCGTTTAGGGGACGCAGCCTTTTTTTTTGTCCGCAAAAAAAAGGATCCACAAATGGACGCGAATAAAAACACTTCCGCAAATTGAGAAAATAATTATCCGCAAAAAAAAAGGATCCACAAATGGACGCGAATGAGGCACAAATGATCGCAAATAAAAATACTTCCGCAAATTGAGAAAATATTTATCCGCATAAAAAAAAGAATCCACAAATGGACGCGAATGAGGCACAAATGGAACACAAATGAATCTCATTAATATTTAAATGGATCTGTGGGGAAAAAATATTTATCCACAAAAAAAAGGAATCCACAAATGGATGCGAATGAGGCACAAATGATCGCAAATAAAAATACTTCCGCAAATTGAGAAAATATTTATCCGCATAAAAAAAAGAAT
>NZ_JBQTGK010000004.1:0-35293 GCF_052400665.1 Marinifilum sp. RC60d5 | reverse complement strand
AATCCACAAATGGACGCAAATGAGGCACAAATGATCGCAAATAAAAATACTTCCGCAAATTGAGAAAATATTTATCCACAAAAAAAAGGAATCCACAAATGGACGCGAATGAGGCACAAATAATCGCAAATAAAATGCTCCAAACTAACTTAATAGGTGTATAAAGATTTGTGTATATTTGTGTTAATCTGTGGACAAAATTAATTCTACACAAATGAAACCTAATGATTTTCCCTTTAAAGAAGAATGCTACCAAATTATTGGAGCAGCCATGGAGGTGCATAATGAATTGGGATGTGGATTCTTAGAAGCTGTTTATCAAGAAGCCCTTGCAATTCTGCTTGACGAAAAACTTATTCCTTTTGAAAAGGAGAAGATATTAGATATTGCTTTTCGAGGTAATATTTTGAGCAAAAAATACATTGCTGATTTCTTATGTTTCGATGATGTAATTGTAGAACTAAAAGCTGCCGATTCAATCCTCCCAGAACACATTGCACAAGTTTTAAATTATCTGAAAGCTACAAATAAGAAAATTGGATTACTGATTAATTTCGGAACAACTCGACTTCAATATAAAAGAGTTATTCGGTAAAACTCCGCAAATTGAAAAAAATATTTATCCACAAAAAACAAAGAGATCCACAAATGGACTCAAATGGAACACAAATGAGACGCAAATGATGCACAAATAAACCTCATCAATATTTGAGTGAATTTGTGGATAAAATTCGTGTGTATTTGTGGATAAGATTACAATATCACGTTTTTCTCTTCTTCTTTTTGGCCGCAGGGAAAAGTACATTATTCAATATCAAACGATATCCGGCCGAATTTTTCTTTAAATCTAGATCGGTAGGCGGATCACCCACCAAGTGCTGATAATCTTCCGGATCGTGGCCTCCATAAAATGTCCAGGTCCCCTTTCCATAAGTTCCATGAATATATCGCGCTTCGCCTGCCGACTTATTCTCTCCCATAATCAGCACTCCTGGCTTTATTAATTTCTCATTAAAAGCAGTGGTTTGTCCCATAAATCCCTTAATCATATTTTTATGATTTTGGCACAACATTGTTGGCACAGGATCCCACTTGGCCGAAAAATCGAACAATGTAAAATAATCCTCATCCCTGCTTACTTTTCGGGTTAGAGTAACATCAATATCGGAGTATTCGTAAACATAAGGATTGGTTTCTATGCTAAAATCAGTAAAAGCAAAAGTTCGCGAATAATCTAATTTTTCCTGTGCATTAGGATCAACAGGATCACCATCGAACACCTGGTTGCATATATCGGTATGTTCAGCGGCTAAAGCAATATCAAAAGTATCGGTGGCAGAACACATGGCAAATAAAAAGCCACCATTTTCTACAAATTCTCTTATTAAATTAGAGACTGCTTTTTTTAAATCGGAAGCTTTCGAAAAACCAAATCGCCTGGCTTTCGCTAAATTTGTCTGTACCTCATCTTTATACCATTTCATATTTCGGTACGAACCGTAAAACTTACCATGCTGTCCGGTAAAATCCTCATGATGCAAGTGCAACCAATCATAAGAATTTAGTTTTCCAGTCATCACCTCTTCATCGTAAACTATATCGTAAGGAATTTCGGCATAGGTAAGCGCAAGGGTTACAGCATCGTCCCAGGGCTTTTTGCCTTTGGGTGAATAAACTGCTATTGAGGGAACTTTCTCTAACTTAATGGCATCCATATTTGCTTCAGCATCGGCAATTTCGTTCATCATTTTACCAACTGCGGCATCAGAAACAATGGTAAAACTAACTCCTCGTATCTTACATTCGTCTTGTATATCCTTATTTAAAGGAAGAAGAAAAGAACCACCCCGATAATTTAAAAGCCAATGAATTTCATATTCTTTTTCGAGAGTCCAAAAAGCAATTCCATAAGCTTTCAGATGATTTTTTTGCGTATCATCCATTTGTATTAACAAACTGGCAGAATAGGATGAAAAAGCACAAAGAAGAAAACAAAGAATCATTACCAACTTTGACAGAAATCTCATAAAAGCAAATTTTAAAATGATTACAATGAAGCCATCACTTGTATGGTTTATAATTTACTAAAAAGGAGCAGCATCGTCGAAGTCGCTACCTCCAACCAAACCAGCATTTACATCATCTAAAGCTCCAGGCTCCTGATTCATTCGCGAGCTAAAAGTTTTCACATCCTCGGGACTTTCATCACCAAAAGGATCCATACTTTCGCCTTCCAAATCCATGAATCGAGCCAACTGATTACGGAATCGTAATTGAATTTCACCAACCGCACCATTACGGTGTTTAGCAATAATAATATCGGCAATACCAATTAATGAGTTTCCTTCGGCGTCTTCGGTGATTCCATATCGTTCCGGACGGTGAATAAACAGTACCATATCGGCATCCTGCTCAATTGCTCCCGACTCACGAAGGTCGGATAACATTGGTTTTTTTGCATCACCCGTACGCTGTTCTACCCCACGATTCAACTGCGAAAGTGCAATTACTGGTATATTTAATTCTTTGGCAATAATCTTTAACTGTCGTGATATTAAACTTACTTCCTGTTCACGATTACCACGCATATCCGATCCTGCTGTCATCAGCTGCAAGTAGTCAATAATTACACAACCAATATCATATTTAGCTTTTAGCCTACGACATTTCGAGCGCAATTCGTAAATCGACAAACCAGGTGTATCATCTACATAAATTGGTGCTTCCACCAAATCCTTAATTTTTACATGTAACTGTTCCCACTCAAAATCTTCTAATCGTCCATTTCTCAGTTTTTCAGATCCGAGCTCTGTTTCACTGGAGATCATACGTTTTACCAGCTGATCGCCACCCATCTCGAGCGAGAATATTGCAACAGGAGCTTTATGGGTAACTGCCATATTTCGTGTCATGGACAAAACAAAAGCTGTTTTTCCCATCGACGGACGAGCTGCAATAATCACCAAATCGGATTTTTGCCATCCCGAAGTAATTCTATCCAGGGCCATAAACCCCGAAGGCACTCCACTTAAACCATCGGGACGCTTCCCTGCTTCTACAATCTGATTAATTACTTCATCGGCCAAAGGTCGAATGTGAGCAGATTCTTTTTTGATGTTCCCTTCGGCAATATCGAAAACATCCTGCTGCGCTTTATCGAGCAAATCGGCAACATCAACACTTTCATCGAAAGCCTGATTTTGAATTTCGGAAGAAACACGAATTAATTCTCTTTGAATGTACTTTTGGGCAATAATTCGGGCATGAAACTCGATATGTGCTGCTGATGCAACTCGGTTGGTTAGCTGAGTAATGTAAAACGGACCACCCACATCATCGAGCGTACCTTCTCTTTTTAATTCCTCGGTTACCGTTAAAATATCAATAGGCTCTTCCTTAGTAGAAAGATTCATAATTGCCTTGTATATTTTCTGGTGCGCATCTTTGTAAAAGGTCTCAGCATTAAGCAAGTCTCCAACCGAAATGATTGCATCTTTCTCCAACATTATTGCACCCAGCACGGCCTCCTCCAGCTCTACAGCTTGTGGTGGTACTTTTCCGTAATCGAGATCTACACTTTTTTTCGATTGGTTTTTATAATTATTTGCTCCTGCCATAAATTCTATATATTATACCCTTCAAAATTCAAATAAAAAAAATAGACAGATTTTAAAATATCTGAAAAATTTTAGAATGCAAGGACAAAGATAGAAAATAAAAATGCTATCCTTGATTTTTTTAGTTTGACAAATGCTCTATTTTTACGCAATAAAATTATAAACTCAAATATTACTAAAGTGCTAAATTTTCCGAATGCCAAAATAAACCTGGGATTGAACGTTATAGAAAAACGTTCGGATGGATTTCATAATATAGAGACAATTTTTTATCCAATTCCTTTATGTGATGCTTTAGAAATTGCAGAATCAGAAAAAACCAGGCCTTTTGAATTTAGTTCGTCGGGCATACCTATAAATATTGCCGATAAAGATAATATTGTAGTGAAGGCTTTTGAACTACTAAGAAACGAATACGAATTACCTTCAACAAGTATTCATCTGCATAAAAATATTCCTTTTGGTGCCGGATTAGGAGGTGGATCTGCCGATGCGGCATTCATGATAAAAATGCTGAATGATTTTTACAATATTGGCCTAAACACTGGCAAAATGGAAGACTTGGCCTGTAAGTTGGGTAGCGATTGCCCCTTTTTCATCTCTAACAAACCCGTTTTTGCTCAGGGAAAAGGTGAAATATTCTCTCCCACCAAAGTAAACCTATCGGGATATTTTATTGCAATGATAAAACCCGAAATTCACATTAGTACTCCCGAGGCTTATGCCGGAATAAAACCTAAGCCAAGTGCTAATTTACAAAGCTTAATAGAACTTCCGCCTGATCAGTGGAAAGAAAATATCACTAACGATTTTGAAGATAGTATATTTCCAAACTATCCTCTTCTGTCACAATTAAAAAAAGAATTGTACAATCAGGGAGCAGTCTATGCGGCAATGTCGGGAAGTGGATCGACAATATTCGGTCTGTTTACAGAAAAACCTGTTATAAGGGAGAACTGGAAAGAACATTATAATTGGATAGGTCAATTGTAAAAATAAGCTGCAAAAGAAATGGGATTGTCATTACAACAATCCCATTTTTTATTTTCCATTCGGAAAGATTACTCAATTTCTAACATCAATAATCTGTTAGGAACTTTTTCTCCTTCTTTAACATGAATCTTTTTAATTACACCGTCGAAAGGCATTTCGATAAGGTTCTTCATTTTCATAGCTTCGAGAATCATTAAACTCTCTCCTGCTTTTACTTTTTGTCCTTCCTTAACGAAAATTTCAACAATAGTACCAGGAATAAATGAATTAAGATGCTTAGGGTTAGGTTTAGCCCAGGACTTTCTTTGTTCAAATTTCTTGGTTACTTCTGTTTTATAAATCGTCCCATCAACGTTGAATTCTTTTAAATTGCTCATAGCGAATAATTTTTAGAATGGAGGAATTCCGTGTTTTTTAGCAGGTCTTCTATCAACTTTATGATTTGAAACCTCAATAGAGTGTAACAACATATTACGTGTTTCCTCAGGCTCAATAACAGTATCGATATAACCTTTGGCTGCAGCAACATAAGGATTAGCGAACTTCTCTCTATATTCTGCAACTTTTTCTTTACGCATTGCTTCAGGATCTTCTGCCGCCATAATCTCTTTTCTAAAGATAATGTTAGCAGCACCATCAGGTCCCATTACAGCAATTTCGGCATTTGGCCATGCAAACATGAAATCTGCCTTCATGTGGCGAGAGTTCATAGCAATATAACCTCCACCATACGCTTTACGGATAATAACCGTAATTTTTGGCACTGTTGCCTCACTGTAAGCATAAAGGATTTTAGCTCCGTGACGAATAACACCCATGTGCTCCTGATCTACACCTGGTAAATAACCTGGCATATCCTCAAGGGTCACAATTGGAATATTAAACGAATCACAATAACGAATAAAACGAGCAGCTTTATCAGATGAATCACAATCTAATACACCTGCTAACACCATTGGCTGATTTGCAACAAAACCAACAGTCTCACCATTCATTCTACCAAATCCGATAACAATGTTTTTCGCAAAATTTTCCATGATTTCAAAGAAATCGGAATCATCGGCAATTGCTTTAATTACATTACGAATATCGTAAGGTTGCGTTGGATCTGAAGGTACAATTTCTTCAATTTTGTATTCTGGCTTCGGAGGCTTAGGCGGGAATGCTTTAGCTTTTTTCGCGTTGTGCCATGGTATGAAGGTTAGTAGCTTCTTAATTTGTTCGAAGCATTCGTACTCGCTTAAAGCGTAGAAATGAGCATTACCTGTAATTTCGCTATGAACTTTAGCTCCACCCAGTTCTTCCATACTAATTTCTTCACCTAAAACGGTTTTTATTACCTCAGGACCGGTAATGAACATTTTAGAAATGTTCTCTACCACAAACACAAAGTCGGTAAGCGCGGGAGAATAAACAGCTCCACCAGCACAAGGACCAAGAATAACTGACAATTGAGGAATTACACCTGATGCCAGAGTGTTTCGGAAAAAGATTTCACCGTATCCTGCAAGTGAATTAACACCTTCCTGAATACGAGCTCCACCCGAATCATTAATACCAATCAAAGGTACACGCATTTTTAATGCATGATCCATGATTTTTGTAATTTTTCGTGCATGCATAAGACCAAGAGAACCTCCAGCTACTGTAAAATCCTGCGCAAAAATACACACAGGCTCACCGTAAATTGTTCCGGTTCCAATGATAACACCATCACCATGAAGTTGTTTCTTTTCCATACCAAAGTCGCGAGCTTCATGCTCTACGAACATATCGTACTCATGAAAAGAATCTTCATCTAAAATTGATGTTACCCTTTCTCTAGCAGTCAACTTTCCCATCGCAACTTGCTTCTGGATAGCTTTTTCTCCGCCACCTTGAAGCACTTTTTCTTTTCTCTTTCTAAGATCAAGAATGTTTCGTTTCAATGACATAATCTGTACATTTAGTTAAAAAATATATATTTCTATATATGTTGAATTTCAATAACTCATGAAATTCCAAGCTACAACGTTAGTAATTTTTAGATTAGAAAAAAAATTCTTTTCCCTTAGATTACTAAAGCTGAAACTATATAAAATAAGCCCTTTATCTTGATAATCAACACAAAAAGCTGAAAATTATTTAAAATGATTCTATTTAGGCGCAATTCGATACAAATACAGTGCTACCACTGTAAACACAATATTAGGTAACCAAACAGCCAACATGGGGTTCATACTTCCATTCGTAGCAAAAACAACAGAAATCTGCAGAAACAAGATAAATGAAAAACTTAATAAAAGTCCTATACCCAAATGTAATCCCATTCCTCCGCGTATTTTTCGGGATGCCAAAGAAACACCAATAAGCGTTAATATAAAGGTCGAGAATGGATTTGCCATTCGTTTGTACTTCTCTATTTTATATGCATTAATATTACTGTCTCCACGCATGGTTTGCTGATCGATATAATCATTCAGCTCGTTATAATTCATTGCCTCAACAATATTTTTTTTCCGTCCAAATTCCTTTGGCCCAAAATTTAGTGTTGTGTCAATTTTTTTTCCACTCTCAAAACTCTCTTTTTCGCCTTTAATATTTCTGATAAAATAACCATTAATGGTCCATTTCCCTTCTTTATCATTCCAACGAATATATTTCGATGTTAATTTAGATACTAATTTTTTGCCATCGAATTTCTCCATTGCAAACTTATAACCGGTTTTACTAGTTGTTTCCCAGTTTTGCATATAAATAAACACGCCAGGTTCAATTTGGCGATGTATATTTCTCTCGTTATTTCTAAATTGTTTTTTGATATAAGTAGCCGTAAAATCGAGTCGTTTCTGATTTGCCGGAGGAATTATATAGTTACTTAGCAAAAACGAAAAAATACCAATAATTAATGCGGAGAGAAAATAAGGATACATCATTCTCCTAAAACTAATTCCACTACTTAAAATGGCAATAATTTCGGTGTTATATGCCATTTTTGAAGTAAAAAAGATAACGGCAATAAAGGTGAACAACGCACTAAATAAATTGGCAAAATAGGGAATGAAATTGAGGTAATAATCGAGCAAAACAGCTTTTAAAGGAGCTTCCTTGTCTATAAATTCATCAATATGTTCGGAGAAATCGAAAATAACCGAAATACTAATAATCAACACAATAGCAAAAAAGAAAGTTCCTAAGAACTTTCGGATAATATATAAATCTAATTTTTTCAAAACCTGATTTTTAATTACTGTATATTTCGAAAATAATCGAAACCAAAATCACCGCAATAAAAGTATAATATATTCTTCAAATATCAATTAACTCTTATTTATTGTAAGATTTTTTAACACTTAAAAGCTTAGTTCCTAACACTAAGCTTTTACTAAACATTATTCGACATGGTTCTAAAAAAAACTTACAATAAATCCATATTTAAAGCTGCAAGTAAACAGTTTACAAACGGAAAGCCAGTTTTTTAACCATAATATCTTTCCAACCAGAAAAGGTTCCTGCATTGATATGCTCGCGAGCTTCTCTCACCAACCAAAGATAAAATGCCAAATTATGAATGCTACATATTTGAGAACCCAGCAATTCTCCCGAATGAATTAAATGGCGCACATAGGCTTTTGAGTATGCTTTATCTACAAAAGAAGTTCCATTCGCATCGAGCGGAGAAAAATCATCGTGCCACTTTTTATTTTTTATATTGATAATTCCTTCGCTGGTAAAAATCATTCCGTTTCGTCCATTTCGGGTTGGCATAACACAGTCGAACATATCAACACCACGCGAAATAGCTTCCAAAATGTTAACAGGCGTACCTACTCCCATCAAATATCTGGGTTTATCTTCAGGAAGAACATTATTTACCACTTCAATCATCGAATACATATCTTCTACTGGCTCGCCTACTGCTAATCCTCCAATTGCGTATCCTTCACGATCTAATGATGCCGCATGCTCTGCTGCTTTAATTCGTAAATCATTATAAACACAACCTTGAACAATAGGAAACAGTGTTTGAGAATAACCATATTTGGGTTCTGTCTCATCAAAACGTTTTACACATCGTTCTAACCAGCGCTGAGTTAATTCCAGTGAGTTTTTAGAGTATTCGTAGCTTGATGTTCCCGGAGGACACTCATCGAATGCCATAATAATATCAGCACCAATGGTTCTTTGGGTATCCATTACATTTTCGGGCGTAAAAAAATGCTTCGATCCATCGATATGAGATCTAAACATTGCACCTTCCTCGGTAAGCTTACGATTGTCGGCCAGAGAAAAAACCTGAAACCCTCCACTATCAGTCAATATTGGGCGATCCCAACCATTAAATTTATGCAAACCTCCTGCTTGTTCCAGAACATTTAATCCCGGGCGCAAATACAGATGATAGGTATTTCCTAAAATAATTTCTGCATTGATATCCTCTTTCAACTCACGTTGATGCACTCCTTTTACGGATCCCAATGTCCCCACTGGCATAAAAATCGGTGTTTGTATTTTACCGTGATCTGTTGTAATCTCCCCTGTTCTTGCAGAAGATTTTGGATCTGTATTTTGTAATTTAAAATCCATATTGACTGTTTTAATGGAATGTAAAATCGAAAAAACCAATTTTACAAAAAAAATCGGCAACAAAGATACTAATAAATCTTAGTTCTGTACTAAATAAAACAAATGGCAAAATACTGATTTTTGTATTTTTCAGATCAACTTAATTATTTCTTGATTTTACTTTCCTATATAGTAAAGAATCTCTTATTTTTGGGATTCATAAAATATACAATCTTGAATACATTCTATAATTTATCATTAAATACAAACCAATTATTTGTAATAATAGGATTTTGTTTATCATTCACTACATATATTTCTTTTCAAATATTTTATTTTCGAAAAGGAAAAAGTTTATTCAAAGAAAATAATAAGATAAAACCTATTCCTGTTTCCCTTATTATCAGCTCAAAAAATCAGGCCAACCTTCTCGAAAAAAATCTACCGGCCTTTTTAAACCAAAACTATCCTGATTTCGAAGTTATTATTGTTGATAATGGCAGCACCGACGAGACTGAAGATGTTATTAAACGTCTACAAAATAATTTCCCACATTTACGCAAAACACAAATTCCGGCTGACGATAAGTTTAACCACAATAAAAAACTGGCATTAACCATTGGCATTAAAGCTGCCAAACACGAACAATTATTCTTTAGTAACCCTAATTGCCAACCAATAGATGAAAATTGGCTTCTAAACTCTGTAAATACAGGTAATTATTCGGCTTATTCGAATTTTGAAAATAAAAAAGGCTTTTGCTTCAATTTTATGAAGTACGATTTGTTAATGCAAAACATCAAAATAGCCGCTTTTTCGTCGTTAGGGCTAAATTATGCTGGAAATGGCAATAATATGAGCTATAGAAAAAGCGACTTTTTTTCAGTAAAAGGTTTTGCTGGCTTTGCTCATTTCGAGGAGGGCTACGATCATCTCATTTTACGTAAACTTAGCAAAAAATCAGCAGTAAAAACTTCATTACACCCAGACACAAAAATTATTCTCGATTCAAAAAAGAGTAAAGAACAATGGAAAGAAATTAATCATTCCTATTTCAAATGTAGAAAATATATTCCAGTAAAAATCAAGCTTTTAACCAAGCTCGATCACTTAAGCAAAATACTATTTTTAGTTTTCCTTTTTTTAGGATTCTTAACAACCAAACTCTATATCTTTTTCATCTTGATATGTTTTATTGGTTTAATAATTTATAGCTACTATTTTAAAATAATCACAAGAGATTTGAAGGAAGAAAATTTATTTTTATCTTCGTATATATATGGTTTATTAAGACCATTTTTAAAATTGCTATTTTATATCCAAAACCTAATATTCAGTAAACATCTATAATGGAAATAAATCCAAATCTCTCAGAAAAAGCTCAATACGACTACAGGCTTGTTCTCGCCTCTGTTAATGGGGATCAGAAAGCTTATGAAGAACTTTTTAAAAGATATAAGGATGCCATATTTTTCATGTTGTTAAAAATGGTAAACAACAAAAATGATGCTGAAGATTTAACTTTTGAGGCATTTGGAAAAGCATTTAAAAACATAAAGCAATATTCTCCAAAATACGCATTTAGTACCTGGTTATTTAAAATTGCATCGAACAACTGTATTGACTTTTTACGAAAAAAGAAAGGAAAAACCGTTTCTATTGATGGTAAAGATGACAAAGAAAATGAAAGAAGCATTACTTTAGAATCGAGCGGATTAAATCCGGAGCAAGATTTTATAAAAAAGCAGAAAGCAAAAATAATGCGTAACGAAGTAGGCCGATTAAAAGAAAGATATCGCAGACTTATAGAACTTCGCTACTTTGAAGAATTTTCGTACGAAGAAATTGCTCAGGAACTAAAGCTGCCTATTGGTACAGTAAAAGCACAACTATTTAGAGCCCGTGAATTACTCTTTAATAACTTAAAAGATTCTGAAGTAAAAATAGAAAAAAAGAAGAAAAAGTAATTTCTTTTTGCGCTGGTCTTAAATCATTACATCTAAATTAGTTTTATCTTTGCCGACTTAAATAACAATTGGCATGGAAATCATTGAAAAATATTTTACGGATTTAACTGAGGATCAAAAAGACAAGTTCTCTCAACTAAAATCACTATACACCTATTGGAACAATCAAATCAACGTAATTTCGCGTAAAGATATTGATTCTCTGTATCTGCATCATGTATTGCATTCCTTATCTATTGCTAAAGTAATTCAGTTTACTCCCGGTACAAAAATAATGGATGTTGGATGCGGAGGTGGATTCCCCGGAATACCTCTTGCTATTTTATTTCCCGAATGTGAATTTTATTTAGTGGATTCTATTGGAAAAAAAATAAAAGTGGTGAATGAAGTAGCCTCTGCGCTGGGATTAAAAAATATAAAAGCAGAACACACTAGAGTTCAGCAAGTAAAAGATAAATTTGACTTTATTATTAGCCGAGCTGTTACTGCATTTCCAAAATTTGTGAATATGGTTCGCAAAAACAGTAAGCAAAAAGATAAAAATAGTTTGGCCAACGGAATCCTCTATATTAAGGGTGGAGATTTTAAGGAAGAAATCGCTGGATACAGCGATAAGATTATGCTTTTCGAATGTACAGATTTCTTCTCGGAGGAGTTCTTCGAAACTAAAAAAGTTGTACATCTTGAGCTTTAATGATTTTTTTTTACCTCATCCTTTTGTTAGATTAAAAAAAACCTTATTTTTGCAGTCCAAAATCAACGGATATAATAACTTTTTTAGATAAAAATTTTTCGCGATGAAAAGAACATTTCAACCATCAAATAGAAAGAGAAGAAATAAACACGGTTTCAGAGAAAGAATGTCTTCTGTAAGCGGAAGAGCCGTACTATCTCGTAGAAGAGCTAAAGGCAGAAAGAAAGTTTCTGTTTCTAGCGAACGAAGACACAAAGCTTAATTTTATTAAGTTGCCGATATACAGAAAGTAAAGAATAGATATTCTTTACTTTTTTGTATTTATTCTGGTTTGTAAAGAATAATGGAGTTCCAAAGGAACTCTTTTTTTTTGCTTATAAATGAAATATAATCACACTTACAGCAGTTTAGCTTAATAGGCACCTTTATTTAAAAGCTTTTTTATGAAGTAACATCAATTTTGATTACCAATTTCTTAAATCTAAAAATCTCTGCTATTTTTGTAGCATGCTAAAACAGTATGTTTGCATACTGCCTTTGCAAAAAATTTAAAATAAGCTATTAGCAGATTATCAATTCATAATCTGCCAACCAAAAGAAAATACTACAAATGAAATCAGGAAACTTCTTTAAAAGCAAACTATTCCTCTATCAAATAGGAATTGCCTTGCTTATCACCATTGCATTAATTTGGATTACCCTTTCAGGATTAAAGTGGTACACTCATCATGGTGAACAGTTAAGTGTTCCCGATCTTTATGGCTATAGCCTCGAAGATGCTACCCAAAAAATTGAGTCAACGAATTTAAGATATTCTGTTTACGACTCTATTTACAAGCCCAAATATGCCCCAGGTACAGTTTTAGACCAAAGACCATTAGCTGGCGCTATTGTTAAAAGAAATAGAAATTTGTTTTTAACAATCAATGCTCAAAAACCAGAGCAAGTTCGTTTCCCAAATCTTATCGATAATTCGTTTCGACAAGCTTATGAATTATTAATCACAAATGGTTTTAAAATAGGACGATTAGAATATGAAGAAAATCAGTTTTTTAATTTAGTTCTATACCCAAAACATAAAGGAGATTCCATTGGAACAGGAAGTATGGTTAACAAAGGAGCTACAATTGATTTGGTATTGGGAAGAGGAAAAATATATGGAATTTTGGCTCCCAACCTAATGGGAAAAAATCATTCTCAGGCAAAAGAAAAAACTATACTTTCGAACCTAAATTTAGGAACAAGTCGTTTCGATGAATCAGTAACAAACCATATCGATTCCTTACAAGCTAGAGTTTTTAAACAATATCCGGTTTACCACGAAGACCGTAAAATAAAACCTGGAAGCAATATTGATATTTGGCTGACAAAAGATACTCTTAAGCTTAGGCGAGCCGATTCAATTTTGCAGAAAAGACTAAGTAATTTGCTATACTAAAAATACACCTAAAATAATGACAGAACAGGAACCAAAAGAAAATTTCAACACAGAAGAGGAACTGGATAACAATCAGGAGTTGTTTGAACATTTTCGATTTGAAGTGGATCCGGGCCAAAAACCACTTCGTATAGACAAATTTTTGGTTGACAGAATGCAAAATGCATCCCGTAATAAAATACAGGATGCGGCTAATTGTGGTTGTATTTTGGTTAATGATACTCCGGTAAAAAGAAATTATAAGGTAAAGCCTAACGATACCATCACAATTGTATTAAGTCATCCACCACGCGAAATTGAAATTATTGCTGAAGATATTCCTTTAAATATTGTATATGAAGATGATGCCTTTTTAATTGTCAATAAAAATCCGGGAATGGTTGTGCACCCTTCATACGGACACTACTCTGGAACTATGGTTAACGCTTTAGCATATCATTTAAAAGATTTACCTTTATTCAACTCTGAAGATCCTCGTCCGGGATTAGTACACCGAATAGATAAGGATACATCTGGAATTTTAGTTGTTGCAAAATCTGAAGAAGCAAAAACTAAGTTAGCACTACAATTTTTTAACAAAACAAGTGATCGAAAATACCGTGCTTTGGTATGGGGTAATCTGGAAAACGACGAAGGAACAATTACCGGACACATTGGTCGAAACCTAAAAAACCGCAAGCTGATGGATGTTTTTCCTGATGGAGAGTTTGGAAAACATGCTGTAACTCATTACAGAGTGCTGGAACGTTTAGGATATGTTAATTTGGTTGAGTGCGTTCTCGAAACCGGAAGAACACATCAAATTAGAGCACATTTTAAACACATTGGACATCCTCTTTTTAACGATTCAACTTATGGTGGAGATCGAATTTTAAAAGGAACTACATTCACCAAATACAAGCAATTTGTTCAAAATTGTTTTAAAATTTGTCCGCGACAAGCACTTCATGCCAAAACATTGGGTTTCAAACATCCTGTTACCGACGAATATGTATCATTCGATTCCGAAATTCCAGAAGATATGAGCACTGTAATTCAAAAATGGAGAGATTACACTTCGGCACGAGAAGAATAATATTATAATAAATATCAATGAAAAAGATAATCGCAGTTATTGCAGGAGGCGATTCCGCAGAATTTGAAATTTCACTTCAAACGGCAAATCACATCTACAATAGTTTAGATAGAGAAAAGTACATTCCCTACTTAGTTGAATTGCAAGGCTTAAACTGGAAAGTTAAACTTGATAATAATTATTACCCGGTAGATAAAAATACATTTAGCTTTACCCACGACAACAATAAAGTAAATTTTGATTTTGCTTATATTGCTATTCATGGTACTCCTGGCGAAAATGGAATACTACAAGGATATCTGCAGCTAATGCAAATCCCTCATTCTACCTGCGATGTTTTAAGTAGTGCTCTTAGTTTTAACAAACATGCCTGCAACTCCTATTTAGAAAATTTAGGATTTAGAGTTGCAAAATCGATTCTCCTAAAAAAAAATCAAGAGTATTGTATTAATGATATCATCGCAAAATTGGGAATGCCCTGTTTTGTAAAACCCAACGCCGATGGTTCCAGCTTTGGGATATCGAAAGTTAAAAAAACAGAAGAGCTTAAGCCGGCAATAATTAAAGCCTTTAAAGAAGGAAACGAAGTTATCATCGAAGAATTTATTGATGGATTAGAGTTTACATGCGGATTGTTAAAATCTAAATCGGAAAACCTTATTTTCCCCGTAACCGAAGTTCTGCCTAAAAAAGAATTCTTCGATTATGAAGCCAAATACGATCCGGATATGGCAGAAGAAATTACTCCTGCCCGCATTTCGAAAGAACTAACACTACAAATTCAAAACCTATCTTCGGAAGTTTATGATGCCTTAAAATGCAAAGGAATTGTTCGTGTAGATTATATGATTAGGGGAAATGAAATTTATATTTTAGAAGCAAACACGATTCCAGGTATGACATCAAATAGTTTTATTCCCAAACAGGTTGCTGCTATGAACCGTAATTTAAAAGATATCTTAAGTTTGGTTATAGATAATGAGTTTTAAGATATAAAATTTTAGTTTATTTAAATAAGCTTAAACAATTGAATCGTAATTGTTTACAAATAAATGAAAAGATGAAAAAAAATGTGTTTTTTTCATCTTTTTTTTATCTACTTGTATCACTTATAAAAAAAGGAAATTTGCCTTTTTTATGAAAAATCTGAACTAAAAAATGCCTCTAATTTGAAAAAACACTTCAAACCTTTTTCAAACTATCGCGTATTAGTATTTAGATTTTAATGGATTATTTTTCAATTCATTATTTCATAGTTAAATTTTAGGGTTAGTAATAGTACATTAAAAAGGAGGCAGGGGCAGCCTCCTTTTTTCGTAGTATAATTTTCAATAAGCCGTCTACTTAAATAAAAAAATCCGATGAGAAATACTCACCGGATTCTTAATTTTATCTTGTAAGACCAATTAGTCTACATCAATATATTCTTCGCTGTATACCTCTAAAGGTGCGCAAGTACACATCAGGTTACGATCTCCAAATGCATCATCAACGCGACCAACAGTTGGCCAAAACTTATTATCAGCAACCCATTTTAATGGATAAGCAGCTTTTTTACGACTATAAGTATGGTTCCATTCATCATCAGTCATAACAAATTGCGTGTGAGGAGCATTTTTTAGTACATTATCAACAGTATCTGCAACACCATCTTCAATTTCTTTCATTTCTTCATTGATCTTAGCCAATGCCTCAATAAAACGATCTAACTCTTCCAAAGGCTCACTTTCAGTAGGCTCAACCATTAAGGTTCCATGAACGGGGAACGATAAAGTTGGCGCATGAAATCCATAATCCATCAATCGCTTAGCAATATCAGAATCGGTAATACCGACAGATTTATTAAATTCACGACAATCAAAAATCATTTCGTGTCCTACTCGTCCTTTAGCACCTTTATAAAGAATCTTGAAATTCATTTTTTCGAATGAAGAAGCTAAGTAGTTAGCATTTAAAATTGCCATTTTTGTAACTTCTTCTAGTCCATCGGCACCCAACATTGCAATATAACCATAGGTAACAGGCAACACACTGGCCGATCCAAAAGGAGCAGCAGAAACTGCAGTGATTCCATTTTCGCCACCAGTTTTCACATATTTATGAGAAGGTAAAAATTGAACCAGATGTTTAGCAACGCAAATTGGGCCAACACCAGGACCACCTCCACCGTGAGGTATTGCAAATGTTTTGTGAAGATTTAAGTGACAAACGTCAGCGCCGATAGCTCCAGGATTAGTTAATCCAACCTGTGCATTCATATTCGCACCATCCATATAAACCTGTCCTCCATTTTCATGAATCAGATTCATCATCTCTTTAATTCCCGACTCAAAAACACCATGCGTGGAAGGATAGGTAATCATGTAAGCACATAAATTATCCTTATGTTTTTCGGCTTTTGCTTTTAAATCATCGAACTGCACATTACCGTTTTCATCGCAATTTACAATTACAGGTTTCATTCCTGCCATAGTAACCGATGCAGGATTTGTTCCGTGTGCAGAAGAAGGAATTAACACAATATTTCTGTGATCATCACCTCTCGAAATATGATGCTGACGAATTACCATTAAACCAGTATATTCACCTGCAGCTCCCGAATTCGGCTGTAAAGTACATCCGGCAAAACCAGTTATAACAGCAAGCCACTGCTCTAAGTCTGTAATTAATTCGGTATAGCCATTCACCTGATCTTTTGGCACGAATGGGTGAATACCACCAAACTCGGGCCAGCTAATTGGCAACATTTCAACTGCGGCATTCAATTTCATTGTACACGATCCTAAAGAAATCATAGAAGTCTGTAGACCTATATCTTTTCTTTCCAGATTTTTAATGTAACGCATCATTGCTGTTTCCGATCGATAACGATTAAAAACATCAAGAGTTAAAAAATCACTGGTTCTGGAAAACTTATCATCGAAGTAAATTTTTTCTTCAAGTTCTTTTACTTCCACTTCTTTTCCAGCAGCTTTTGCAAAAATAGTTAAAATGCTATTGATCTCTTCTTTACTGATTTTCTCATCAGCAGAAAAACCAATTGTATTTTCATTTATATATCGGAAATTAAACTCAGCCTCTAAAGCTGTTTTTCTAATTTCTTCCATAGAAACTCCCGAGGGAATCATAATTTCTAAAGTATCGAAATAGTTATCAACAGTTTGTTGATAACCTAATGCCTTTAAGCCTTCGGACAACTCACCTGCACCTGCATGAATATGTTTGGCGATTCTTCGTAAGCCTTCGGCTCCGTGATAAACTCCATAAAAACCAGCCATAGTAGCCAGTAAAGCCTGAGCTGTACATATATTTGAGGTAGCTCGTTCACGCTTAATATGCTGCTCTCGGGTTTGTAAAGCCAAACGAACGGCATTATTTCCCTGAGCATCTTTGGTTACACCAATAATACGTCCGGGAATATTACGCTTGTATGCTTCGCGACAAGCTAAAAATGCTGCATGAGGTCCGCCATACCCCATAGGAATACCAAAACGCTGAGTAGTACCTACTACAATATCAGCCCCCCATTCGCCAGGAGGAGTTAATAGTACCAAGCTCATTAAATCGGCTGCAACCGATACTAAAGCTTCGCTATTATGCGCTCGCTCAACAAAATCACTATAATCTTCTATGCTACCATTAGCTGCCGGATATTGAATAATTGCTCCAAATACTTTATCTGTAAATTCAAAAGTTTTGTAATCGCCAACAATCAGTTCAATTCCCAGCGGAGATGAACGAGTTGTAAGTACATCGAGAGTTTGAGCAAATATTTTCTCATCCACAAAAAGCTGATTAGCACCCGCCTTTTTCTTAGCGCGGGAACGAAGTCCCTGCATCATAAACATTGTTTCGCCTACAGCTGTGGCTTCATCTAAAAGAGAACAGTTGGCCAGTTCCATTTTTGTTAAATCCAAAACCATAGTCTGAAAATTTAACAAAGCTTCGAGCCTTCCTTGCGAAACTTCCGCCTGATAAGGAGTATAAGGAGTATACCATCCTGGATTTTCCAATACATTCCTTTGAATAACAGCAGGAGTAATTGTATCATAATATCCCTGTCCTATAAATGTGCGAAATAATTTATTCTTCGCAGCAATTCCTTTAATTTTGGAGAAATATTCGTATTCTGACAGCGCTTCAGGTAATTCTAAAGCTTTTTCCAATCTAATATCCGTAGGGATAGTTTCTTCAATCAAAGCATCTAAGGATGATGCGCCAACAGTTTCCAACATGGTCTTAATATCGCCGTTGCGAGGACCAATGTGACGGGAAACAAACTTTTCGCTTGCCATATTGTTGTTTAAATTAGGTGTTGTTTAAAATATATTTATGAATGTAAAATTAGCAAAAGATTTAAGATTTTGATATCAAAACGAACGATTTCGAATGCTGTTTTTCAACATTATCAAAACGTAAAAATACCACATCTAACTTCCTGTTTTATAAATACATATAAAGATGATATTTATCATGTTTACATTTACCTATTTTTTCATAATTTGTTTTGTAAAAATCAACATGTGTTTTATTTATTTCTAATAAAAAAACCTCTTCTGTTCGAAGAGGTTTAAACTTTTAAATTATAGTCCTTTTAAAAACACATTGTTGATTCTTTCGTGACCAATTGATGTAGCTGGACCGTGTCCTGGATAAACTTCAACACTATCTTCTAAAGAAAGAAGCTTTGTTTTTATGCCTTCAATCAACTGTTCATAATTTCCATAAGGAAGGTCGGTTCGTCCAATGCTTTCGCGAAAAATTACATCACCGGCAATCACAAATTTTTGTTCTTCGTTATAAAAAACCACATGTCCTGGCGAATGCCCTGGTACATGCAATACCTTTAATTGTGAATTCCCAAATTTTATAACATCTCCTTCTTTAATAGCTTTTCCGATTGGAGGCGGCTCAACAACATTCTCAAGACCTAATCGAACACCATAATTAGGAGCTTCGGCTAATAAAAATTCATCATCTTTATGAGCTTCGGTTAACAATCCAAACTGATCTTTCATGAACTGATTTCCCAGAACATGATCGATATGTAAATGTGTATTTAACTGCTTAACAAGTTTTAAGCCTTTTTTCTCTACAAAGTCGATTAGTTTTTTACCTTCATCATCAAAAAAAACTCCACAATCTATCAAGACTGCTTCTTTTGTTTCGTCATGTAATATATAAGTATTTTCCTGCCAGTGATTAAACACTAAAGTTTCTATCGTAATCATATCTGTTTATTTTTTGTAGTTCAAATTTACATCTTCTTCTGTAAGTAGAAAAGTCAAAACATCTTTTCATGTCTCTATTTTAGATCAAATTTTTCTATCACCTTATAAACTGGACCATATTTTGTCAACTTACTTTCCATTAATACAAATTCTTGTATGTAAAATTTATCGAATTTAGAATATTCATATCCATTTAAAATATTACTCACTTTTTTATGATTTTTCACCCCAAATTTTATCCTACCTATGGTAATATGCGGTAAAAACCTCGCATCTTTTTCATTTATAATATACTTAAGTTGTTCTGTTATTCTATTTCTTAATTCATAAATTTTCAGGGCATCATCTATTCCAATCCACAGAACTTTAGGACTTTCTATTGTTGGAAAAGCTCCTAATGATTTCAATTGAATTGTAAAAGGAAAGATATTTTCGGCCGCTAATAATAAACCATTTTTAATTTCAGGAATTTTCTTAATATCAGTATCGCCTAAAAAGCTAAGAGTAATGTGCAAAGTATTTTTATCTACCCACTTAATACATTCATCTTTTAAATCGTACTTAACTTCTCGAAAAATCTTACTAATTTGATCTGTATTGGCTATCTTTATTGCTATGAATATTCGCTGTGTTGTCATAACTAGTATTTTCTATTTTATTAGATCATTTTAAGATCAAACCCACGAATGTTTTATCATTAAATCATGTTTCTTAAAACTAAATCATATCAAAATGAATTCAAAAAAAAAGTTTGCTGTTGTTCTTGCTGGCTCGGGTGTATACGACGGATCTGAAATTCATGAAAGTACTTTAGCTATGTACGCCATCTCAAAAAATGGTGGTGAATATCAAATTTTTGCTCCCGATATCGATCAGTATCACGTAATTAATCATATTACTGGAGAGGAAATGTCGGAAAAAAGAAATGTATTGGTTGAATCGGCTCGAATTGCTCGTGGAAATATTAAAAATCTAAAAGAATTTAAATTCGAAGAGTATGATGCAATTCTTTTTCCTGGAGGATTTGGTGTTGCCAAAAATTTATGCACATTTGCTTTCGATGGTCCTAATTGCTCAGTTAATACTGATGTAAAAACTGCTATAAAAGCAATGCATTTAGCAAAAAAACCCATTGGAGCACTTTGTATTTCTCCTGCTTTAATCGCAAAGGTTTTGGGAAATGTTAAGCTAAGTATCGGACAAGATGAAGAAACCGCTAAAGCCATTAGTTCGCTTGGTGCAACACATATAAACACCAAGCATGGAGAAATTGTTATTGATAAAGAAAATAAAATTGTAACTACCCCCTGCTATATGTTAGACTCGAGCATAGCTGACGTTGGAGAAGGAGCCGAAAATTTAGTAAAAGCCATTATGGATTTGTAAAAATTATTTGATGTTGGCTTTTAGTTCTTTTCTATAAGCCAACATATTAAATTCCCATTTATGAAAAATCGCAACACAAAAGATGCTGGTGAAAATCACATCTACCCTTTTATTCTTTCCAATTTATTTTTATTTATAGCTTTATTTTTTAGCCTTAATTCAGCTCCAGAAGTTGCCATTTTATTTTATTCTTTAACTCTCAATTTATTTATTCACTGGCTTGTATTTTATACGTACACGAAAAAAAAGATTGCTCATTTTTCTAGATATTACAATAATCTGGTAATTGGAATTTGTTGCTCAGCAGCAAGTATTCCAATTTTTTTAATGCTACTCCCTTTGGTACTAAACCTAGCCATGAGTCACCTAACTCTTTTACTTTTTAGTCTTATTTTAAGCTTTGTTGTTAAATACATGCTTAATTTTTATTATTCGTGGGAAACAAAAACCGAAATTCTTATGAACAAATACAGAATGAGTATAGAATTAGAACGAGAAGAAAATTTTGAGATCGTAAAATCACATGCAGATTTAAATCGTAAAAAATTTACTGAATACATTGAAAAATCAGAACTATTCGACGATAAAATTTACAAATATTTAGAATAGACTTTATCTTGGGTAACAAATTTTCTTTATTTACTCTTCTACTTATTTAACTCTATTTTAACTGGCGATAATTTTCCCGGAGGTTTTATTTCACGCCTTTTCATTCTATCTAAAATTTCTTCTACCATCCAATCATCCCCTTGTGGGTCATATTTTGCTTTAAGCGAAGAACCAAACATTACCGCTATCGACTGCCAAAATACAGCCGTAAAAGATCCTTTCAACTCTTTTAAATGCCGATAACTGCTATTACCCGTTTCACGATCAATCAATCTCATCAAAAGTTTTCCTTGGGAGATCTTCAACTTCATTAAAGGCTTCTTATATTCCTTCATTAAACCTTTGTACTCCTTACGAATTAATCTTCGCCTTTCTTTTTTAGTAGTAAGCCCTGTCAACTGAAGGTTAAGATCTGTAATCGTTTTATTTGCTGCTTCGGCATAAGGATAAACGATTCTGATATTTCTAACCATCCGCCAGTATTTACGAGTGCTTCGATAATGCTTTCTTTTTTTCCTCTTGTAAAATGTAATTTTAACTTCATCTAAATTTACATGCAAATTGGTATCAGCAAAAACAACAGTATCTCTATTTGTAAAAGATTCAAATTCACGCAAAATCTCTGCTTCTGCCATATCCAAAAAGCAAAATTCCAGAATAATAAAAAGTCCTATTTTAAAACAGCAATTCATATACACCAATCAAAGTTAAACTTTCTATCTTTAAGGGAACTTCCTAAAATCAAATACTATGAAAAAATTTTTTCCAATTTTTCTTTTAATTACCTTATCCACTTGGGCAAATGCTCAGGATAGAGTAACCGGATTTAACTTTGCTACACGATCGGAGGTAATTGCTCAAAATGGAATGGCATGTACCAGTCAGCCTTTAGCCACCCAGGTAGCTTTAGATATTTTAAAATCGGGTGGCAATGCAGTTGATGCAGCAATTGCTGCAAATGCAACTTTAGGTTTAATGGAACCTACCGGAAGTGGTATTGGTGGAGATATTTTTATAATTATTTGGGATGCAAAATCCCAGAAACTTTATGGCTTAAATGGTAGCGGAAGGTCTCCAAAATCTTTAAGTCTAGATTACCTAAAACAAAATACAAATGGTAAAATTCCTTCTTTTGGACCACTCCCAGTATCAGTTCCCGGCTGCGTTGATGGTTGGTTTACCCTTCACGAGAGATTTGGAAAAATGGAAATGAATAAAATTCTTGCCCCTGCTATTCAGTATGCAAAAAATGGTTTTCCTGTTAGCGAGTTAATCGCCTATTATATGAACGCAAGTGCGAATCGATTAAAAAAATACAAAGGCTTTGCCGAAACGTATATGCCCAATGGTAAAATGCCACAAAAAGGTGAAATTTTTAAAAACCCTTACCTTGCAAATACCTACGAAAAAATAGCAAAAGGTGGTCGCGATGCCTTCTACAAAGGCGATATTGCAAAAACGATAGCGAAATACATTAAAGAACAAGGCGGATTTCTTTCTTACGAAGATTTAGCTGCTCACAAATCGGAATGGGTTGATCCTATCTCTATTAACTATCGTGGTTATGAAATTTGGGAACTGCCTCCTAATGGTCAGGGAACTGCGGCATTACAAATTTTAAACATTCTAAAATATAATGATATCTCAAAAATGGGCTTTGGCAGCGCCGATTACATTCACACTTTTGTTGAGACTAAAAAGTTAGCTTTCGAAGACAGAGCCAAATTCTATGGTGATCCCGATTTTTCGGATATTCCTATTCGCCAGCTAGTATCAAACGAATATGCACAAAAAAGAAATCAATTAATAAATCCCAATCAGGCATCAAAAAAATACGATGCAGGTGAACTGGAACAAGGCAACACAATATATATGACTGTAGCCGATAAAGAAGGCAACATGGTATCTTTAATTCAGAGTAATTATCGCGGAATGGGATCGGGCATGACTCCAGATTCTTTAGGCTTTGTATTACAAGATAGAGGTGAACTTTTTAGTCTGCAGGAAGGGCATGCAAATGTATACGAACCTGGCAAGCGACCTTTTCATACAATTATTCCAGCTTTTATTACCAAAGCCGGAAAACCATATATCAGCTTCGGATTAATGGGTGGATCGATGCAACCTCAGGGACATGCTCAGATCGTTGTTAATTTAATTGATTTTGGAATGAATCTGCAGGAAGCAGGAGATGCTCCACGAGTTCGACATGAAGGATCGTCGCAACCAACTGGCGAAAAAATGACAGATGGGGGTTGGTTAAATCTGGAAAGTGGATTTTCCTATCAGGAAATACGTGCACTTTTACAAAAAGGACATAGAATTAAATATGCTGCCGGCGGTTATGGAGGATATCAGGCAATTATGTGGGATGAACAAAAAGGAGTCTACTTTGGGGCATCTGAATCAAGAAAAGATGGTCAGTCTGCCGGATATTAAATCCTAAATTAAACTAATATATTTAACATATCACACTCCATTAAGCATCGATATAGATATTGCATATTTGGTTATATTTTAAAGGATTTAAGCTCTTTTTATAAAAATTAAAATTTACTTAACACAATTCTTTCTTAAAGTCCAAAATTTTCTTTCTTTTGCAAATTACAAACGCAATATTTATTACAACAAACAACATTAAATAACAAGAGATAACGTAAGAGGCATGACTAAGTATGTAGAATTAAATGTTAGATCAGAAATTGGTGAATTAGAAGGAGTTATCCTTCACACTCCAGGTTCAGAAGTTGAAAATATGACTCCTGGCAATGCCGAAAGAGCACTTTATAGTGATATTTTGAACCTTGCTGTCGCAAAAGAAGAATACAAACAACTTAGCGGTGTGCTAGGCGAAATTTCACAAACTTACCAAGTAACTGATCTATTGGCTAATGTATTAACAAACAATAAAGCCAAAGAAAATATTATTGATAAAGTTTGTCAAATGGAACCTCAGGTAGGTGTAAAAGGAAACACTTATTGCATTAAGGATTTTTTATTGGATCAGGAACCTGTTGAACTTGCGAAATTACTTATCGAAGGAGTTCCGCTTAAAGCTGATAATCTAACCAAGTTTCTTAGTAAGGAGCGATATGCAATGCGCCCTTTGCACAATTTTTTCTTTACACGTGATGCTTCTATTTCTGTTCTCGATGAAGTATTAATTGGAAAAATGGCTAATGGTGTACGCGATCGTGAATCATTAATTATGCAGGCAATTTTTGATTACACACCCGAATTTAAAACCAAAACAGTAAACGCAATTGATAAGAAAGTTGTTGATCCAAACTGTATGATAGAAGGTGGTGATGTTCTAATTGCTCGTGATGATATTTTGGTAATTGGAAATGGAACAAGAACATCTACTCAGGGAATCGATTTCATTTTAACTCAATTACTATCTCAGAAAGAAAAAAAACAACGCCATATTCTGGTTCAGGAATTACCAAGCCAACCAGAATCTTTTATCCATTTGGACATGGTATTTACACTACTAGATGTGGATAAATGTATGGTTTACGAACCATTAATTCTTCGACCAAACAAATACCAAACTGTTCACATTATTATTGAGAATGGTAAAGTAGTAAATATCAAACATGAGAATAACTTACTCGAAGCCTTAAAAAAATTAGGCATGGATTTAAAGCCTATTTACTGCGGTGGTAATGGTGATCCTTGGAACCAGGAAAGAGAACAATGGCATAGTGGAGCCAACTTTTTTGCTGTTGGTCCGGGTAAAGTTATAGGTTATGCCAGAAATATTCATACTCTGGAAGAAATGAACAAAAATGGATTTGAAATTTTACGTGCAAAAGATATTATTCGTCACAAAGTAGAAATTTCTGATTACGAAAAATATGCCATTACCATTGAAGGCTCAGAATTACCAAGAGGTGGAGGTGGCGCTCGTTGTATGACAATGCCAGTTCGTCGCAAACCTGTAAATTGGTAAAGAAAATCAGAAAATATATCATAAAGGAATCTCATTCAGATTCCTTTTTTTTATTTTTGTGCAGAATTAAATTTCCACAAGTAAAGTTTGTTATGAGAAAATTAAAAAACAGCGAATTAGATCGCAAAAGCATTGAAGAATTTAAGCAATCGAAAAAAACTCCTATTATTATTGTTTTAGATAATGTAAGAAGTTTAAACAATATTGGTTCAGTTTTTCGCACTTCCGATGCTTTACTAATCGAGGCTGTTTATTTATGTGGTATTACGGCAACTCCTCCACACAGAGAATTACATAAAACCGCTTTAGGAGCTGAAGATTCGGTTCAGTGGGAATATTTTAAAAACACCGAAGATGCTGTTCGTAAACTCAAAGAAATTGATTTTAAAATTTATTCTGTAGAACAAGCGGAAAATAGTATTTCTCTTGAAAATTTTGAGACGAACTCAGATCAAAAGTATGCTCTTATTTTTGGCAATGAAGTAAAAGGTGTTCAACAAAATATTGTTGATTCCTCGGATGGATGTATAGAAATTCCGCAATTTGGAACAAAACACTCTTTTAATATATCAGTAAGTTGTGGTATTGTGCTGTGGGATCTATTCTCAAAGCTAAACTATCATCAATAAACTTATTCTTTAAGATTAAACTCTAAGGTTACTACAGTACCGGGAAATGCTTTTTCTGTCATTTTAGAAAAAACCCGGTGTTTTACCTGTTTCCAGACACCATTATCCGAAAGGATTTGAATTTTTCCTTGATTCTGTTCAATAAACTGTCGAATAGTAAATAAACCCATGCCATTTTGTTTAGTCTTAGAGCTTGTTTCACTTTTAACAGCCCATTCAATTGCAGAGGTACCATTTCTTCCATATTCTTTATCTTTTATGGTATCCTTAATAGATTTTCCTTTGCAAACAATACTTACAAAAAGCTTCTGATTATATACCGAAAAGTAATGCGCAATAAAAACTTCTCTACACACACCATGCACAAACGCATTTCTAAAAACTTCGGCAACGCAAAGTTGAATTGCCATTTTTAGTTGTTGATTTAGGATAATACCTGGCCTTTCCGGAAAAATCTTTGTTTCTAAATATTCTAACAAAACTTCTTCATCAGAACTACCAAAATACTGACATTTTATTAAATGCTTCCATAGAAACTTACGGGTACCTCCTCTTACTAATTTCTTGGTATAAAAAAGATTGGAAATCGATTCCTGAATATTAAGCAAACGAACTTTGTTTTTCCTCTTCTCCCAATTGGCTATTAAGCACCCAAGAATAGAAAACAGGTTAGATTCAAAAACTTTGGTTTCAGCAAAATTTAGAATAATCTCATCTGCATAACATTTTCTGGTTTTTTCATTTGTATCAATAAAAAAAACCAATGATTGAAAATTATTAGTGACTTTATGCGGAATATTAATTTCCATCGTTTCCATAATTTTATTGTCTTTTAACAGAATGGACTAAGATAAAAAAATCGCCATATATTTTAGCCTAATAACATAAAAAAAGCGATCCTTAAAGGATCGCTTTTAAACATATATCGTATTATCAATTACTCAACGATAGCTTTGAATTTTGCATCTTCAAAAACTTTTGCAAATTCCATATCTGTTTTTGCAGCAGCTTTTAAGGAAGCATCTTTAGCAACAGCAGTTTCAAGATTAGTGAAAACTAAATTGTTGTTTGCAGTTCTTGCACCAACTACAGCTTTCAAATAGTAAACCATAGCTGCATCAGTAGTATTAGCATTTAGCTTATCAAGAGCAACATTGTATTTTTCATCAAGAATGTTAGCTAAAGCAGCATTTACACCGTTACACTCACCAAAATGTTTAACAGCAGTATCGTACTCAGCTTTTTTAACTGCAACAATACCTTGGTTATAGTTTACTTCTTTACCAGCACCTGTAGCAGCTCCAAAAAGAACTTCTGCTTCAGCAACATTACCGTTTACTAGTTCAACAGCTCCCAAGTTATTTTTAACAACTGGGTTTTTAGCTGATAATTTATCTGCTTGCTCGAAGTTAGACTTAGCATCAGCAACTTTATTCATTCCGAATAAAATCATACCTGCATCGTTATAACCTCTCCAGTCTTTAGAGAATTGCTTTTTAGCAACTTCGTAAATTTTTAATTTATCATCAGCAGAATCAACTAAAGTTGCAGAATAAAGTAATTCTTCAACGTTTAATTCTGATGGATTGTTCATTCCTAGATCTTTCAATTCAGCATCTGTTTTTCCAATAAGATCAACATTTACACTAAACTTAGATCTTCTTAATTTAGGAAGCACTTCTTTTTTCACTTCATCAAAAGCAGCAGAAATATTTCTAATTTCTTTTTCGCGTACTTCAGGATCTGAGTACATAGAAAGAACACGTAGAATTAATTCTTTATCTTGAATGTTAGAAGCTTTCATTAATTTTTGGAAACCTTCCCAGTCTTCTGGAGTAACTTTTGATTTGAAGAAATCTTCAGCAGCATATTCAGCCATTTTAGCTCTCTTCATTTCTTTCTTGATGTATTTAGAAGAAGAAACTTCACGTTTTCCAGCTAATTTCTCATTCCAGTCCTGTTTTCCATCAGGAGAAGCATAAGCCGAAACTTCTACACCTTTATATTCTTTCTTATCATCAGCTTTTACAGCATCTAAATAAGCTTTTAACGCTTTCACATCTTCAGCTTTCATTTCTGACCAACGAACCTGAGAACTGTTGATTAGGTAATGAAGATCTGCTTCCTGAGTTTCAGGAATGATTCTTTGGAAAGCATCTTTTCCTACAATATTACGAGGAGTGTTTTGAACTAAAGTAGCAGTAGCTACAACACCATCGGCAATTTTATATGGGTCAAAATCAACAGATTTTTCACCTTTACTACCAACCATTCTTACTTCAAGGTCAGAAATTCTCATCGCTTGCTCGTAAGGAATTTTCCCTGTATAAGAGATTGTTTTACCTGTTTCAAAAGGAACGACAGTATTGTTTCCCTGAACTTTTTCACCTTGTAAAGTTTTAGAAGGGAAAGCTTTTTCGCCACCTTCGAATTTAAGAACTGGAGTTGCCACAACAACTACATTCTTATTAAAATACTTTGCAGGAATGTTTACAGTAACTTTTACATCAACCATATCAGCGTGAGCTTCTAAAACTTCAGGAGTTACCTGATACTTGATGTTACTTGCTTCTTTCTTCATTTTATTTAACCCGGCACAACTCGTAAGTACAACACCAGCTAACGCTAAAGAAGCTAAGGAAATAACCTTTGATCTTTTCATAACAACTACTTAATTATTTAACTTTAAAAATTCTAATCCAGTTTAGAAACAAATTTAAGAAAATTTTATGCAAATTAAATTTATTCAGTCTTTTTATTTAATATTCGGGCCTTTCAGAGAATAATTCTATTAAGTCCCATTTTACATTCAGCATTAAATATGCAATCTTTTACCTTTCTATAATCTTCTCTGTTGTTAACAAAGTCAATGTTGTTAGTATCAATAACTAAAAATTTTAAATCTTGCTGTTGCTTAAAAAATTCAAAATAACTTTCCTGTATTTTAGATAGGTAATCTGCTGATATTTTTTGTTCATATTCTCGTCCTCTATTTTTTATATTATTCAATAATTTTTCAGTATTCGAATGTAAATAAACATACAAATCTGGTTTAGGAAGAGAATTGTAAATAATATGAAAAAATTGACGGTATAAAGAATACTCATCGTTCTGAAGCGTCTGTTTCGAAAAAATAAGAGACTTCATGAAATAATAATCCGAAATGGTAAAAGATTTAAATAAATCGCGTTCGCTTAATTCTTTTTTTAACTGATTATATCTATCTGCAAGAAATGACATTTCTAAAGGAAAGGAGTACTTTTCGGGATCCTTATAAAATTTTGGTAAAAAAGGATTCTCTGCAAACTGCTCCAATATCAGTTTAGCATTACATTCTTTAGCTATTTTATTAGTAAGCGTAGTTTTACCTGCACCAATATTTCCTTCAATTACAATAAAGTTATAATCCATTAAAAAACAAGTTTCGGTTTTGGAGACATAAAAATAGAAAATGAGGCACAAATATCAGTCTTTTTTTAAAAAAAGGAGAAGCCATTGCTAATAAAATATTCAACAATGACTTCTCTTTGATTAAATTCTTAATTTATCGACTAATTAAAATCAGGTAATATTTCCATATTGTAAAAAATAAAAGACCAAATATCAGTGTATTCCTCAATTTGTTTTGATGTTGGCATTCCACCTCCATGTCCTGCTTTAAACTCAATCCGTATAAGTACAGGATTATTGCATGAATATTTTTCTTGTAAAGTAGCAATATATTTAAATGAGTGAGCTGGAACAACACGATCATCATGATCAGCTGTAGTTACCATTATGGCAGGATAATTAATATCCTTAATATTATGAACTGGCGAATAGTTTAATAAATAATTAAACATATCTTTATTATCGGCACTAGTACCATAATCGCCTGCCCAGGCCCAACCAATTGTAAACTTATGATATCGCAACATGTCCATAACTCCAACTTCGGGTATGGCTACTTTAAATAGATCGGGTCGTTGATTAATAACCGCTCCCACAAGAAGACCTCCATTCGACCCTCCTTTTAAGGCAAGTTTATCGGGTTTAGTATACTTATTTTCGATCAAATACTCTGCTGCAGAAATACAATCGTCAAATACATTTTGTTTATTCATCTTAGTTCCTGCCTGATGCCAATCTTCTCCATACTCTCCACCACCTCTCAAGTTCGCAACTACATAAATTCCACCATTTTCAAGCCAAACCAATCTTCTTGGGGTAAAATAAGGGGTAAGACTTACATTAAATCCGCCATAACCGTATAACAAACACGGATTATTTCCATCTAATTTTATTCCTTTCTTATGAATAATAAACATTGGAATTTTAGTTCCATCTTTACTGATATAAAACTTTTGTTCCGTTACAAAATTATCTGGATTAAAATTTATTTCAGGCTGATAAAATATTTCTGATTTTCCACTTGTAAAATCGTATTTATAGGCAATATCCGGAGTGGTAAACGATTCGAAACTATAAAAGGCAATATTCTCATCTTTTTTTCCAGAAAAACTACCCGCAGTCCCAATACCCGGCAATTCTACATCAGATTTAAATGTACCATCTAAGTTTAGTATTTCTATTTTTGAGTAAGCATCTTTCATATAAGAAGCTACAATTTTACCTCCCGCTAATTTAACCCCACTTAAAACATTATCTTTTTCAGGAATAAGAATATTCCAATGCTCTTTAGTTGGCTTATTTACATCTACTTCAACAAGCTTATATTTAGGTGCACCATTATTAGTGTACATTAATAACTTACCATCAACATCATCAATAATACTATGATCCAGTTCAATTTCATCAGTAATTAATGTAAACTCCGAAGATTTCTTTGATAAATCTTTAAAATAAAGAGCATTTCCATGACTTGCTCCCATTTCAGAAAGAATTAAATATTTTTCGTCTTCGGTAACTCCTACTCCATAAAGTCGTTTTGGATACTTTGAATTTTCGTAAATCAACTCATCTTGCTCCTGTGTATTTCCCAGCTTGTGATAATACACTTTATGAAATTCATTGGATTTTGACAATTCTCCTCCTTTTTCTGGTGCATCGTATCGAGAATAGAAAAAACCATCTTTATACCAGGAAACTTCAGTAAATTTTAACCACATTAAATGATCATCTAAATCATTACCTGTAGCAATATCACGAATGTACAATTCGTTCCAATCGGAACCCGAACGAGCAATTCTATAAGCTAGATACTTACTATCTTCAGAAACAGTAATTCCTGCAAGCGCAACTGTTCCATCATCCGATAAAGTATTCGGATCAAGCAAAATTGTAGCTTCATCGTCCAATGATTTTTGAACATACAATACATATTGATTTTGCAATCCATTATTGCGATAATGAAAATACATCTCCCCTTTTTTAAAAGGAACCCCAACTTTAGGATAATTCCATACTTCGGTAAGTCGTTTATTAATTTTTTCTCTGTAAGGGATTTGTTTAAGATAAGAATCAGTCAGCTTATTTTGAGAGATTACCCAATTTTTGGTTTCTTCCGAATTGTCATCTTCAAGCCAACGATAAGGATCCTGCACTTCAGTACCAAAGTACACATCAACAGTATCAACTTTTTTTGATAAAGGATAATTCATTTTTTCTTTTGGATTTGAACAAGCTCCTGCTATAAAGCAGGCTACAATGGGCAAAATTAAATGTTTCATGTAGTAAAAATTTAGAATTAACGAAAGTAGTACATAGATTTTAACTTGTTAATCTAATGTACAATATACTATATTTAAATCCTAAATTTGTTTACCAGATCGCTTACAAGCTTTGTCCTTTTTAGACCCTAAAAAATTTCCAACAATAAGACTAATGCCTGAACATAAAAAGAAAATTGTAGGATTAAAATCATAAAACATACCATAAGACAACAAAAGTCCAAAAACAACACCTGCCAACATATAAACTCCTGAATAAGTATATGTAAAATGATGTTGTTGATAAACTTGATGTTCTTCCTTTAAATGTTTTAAAAGCTTTTCAACCTTTTTTTCATATTCACTTCGATTTACTCCAGATTTATTAATCAATCGATCTAAATCATCAACAATAGCCTCTAATTCTTCCTTTGCATATTTACAGTCTAAACAAGAAGTTTGCTTATCTAATAAAGCGGCAATTCTCTTTATTTTTTCGATCTGATAGAATCTATAATCGCGCAGCGAAATAAATTCCAGTGCTTGTTGATCTACTTTTTTAGAAATTTTATTAAGCCAAGTATCTTCCATTGTCAATTTCTTTTGATTTGCTAATTTAAGTATTCAGCTATTATAAAAAAAAATCCCGGAACCAATCCGGGATTTTAAAATATAGAATAACTAAATAATTAATCTTTTTTCTCTGGCTTTGGTAAAAGTGCTTTTCTGGAAAGTTTTAATTTACCCGATTTAGCATCGATATCGATCAATTTAACTTCAACTTCCTGTCCTTCTTTCAATACTTCATCGACTGTATTTAATCTGCGATGCTCGATTTCAGAAATATGAAGCAAACCATCTTTTCCTGGAAGAACTTCAACAAAAGCACCGAAAGTCACAATAGACTTAACTTTACCTTTGTAAATAGTTCCTACCTCAGGAACAGCTGTGATTCCTTTAATACGACCCAATGCAATATCAATTGCCTCTTTATTGTCTGCTGAAATATCAACAACACCTTGTCCATCAACTTCTTCAATAACAATAACTGCACCCGAAGTTTCCTGAATTTCCTGAATAATTTTACCACCTGGTCCTATTACAGCACCAATCATATCCTTAGGAATAGAAAGTGACACAATTCTTGGAGCATGAGGCTTAAGATCTTCACGAGGTTGTTCAATAGTCTCAGCAATTTTATCTAAAATATGTAAACGTCCCTCACGAGCTTGATTCAATGCCTGAGCCAATACCTCATAAGGAAGTCCATCTACTTTAATATCCATTTGAGTAGCAGTAATACCATCTCTAGTTCCTGTTACTTTAAAGTCCATATCTCCCAAGTGATCTTCATCACCTAAAATATCAGAAAGAACAGCATATTTTTCAGCTCCTGCTGTAGATATTAATCCCATTGCTATACCTGTAACTGGCTTTTTAATTTGGATACCTGCATCCATTAAAGCCAACGTACCAGCACATACAGTCGCCATTGATGACGAACCATTTGATTCCAAAATATCCGAAACAACACGAATAGCATAAGGTGAATCAGCAGGGATCATTCCTTTAAGAGCTCTAAATGCAAGGTTACCATGTCCTACTTCTCGACGGCTAATACCACGCGAAGGACGAGCATCTCCAGTAGAGAAAGGAGGAAAATTATAGTGAAGAACAAATTTTTCTTTTCCTCTATACAAAACATCATCAACAATCTTCTCGTCTAACTTAGTTCCTAAGGTAACTGAGGTTAATGATTGAGTTTCACCACGGGTAAATACTGCTGATCCATGAGCTCCTGGCAGATAATCAATTTCAGACCAGATCGGACGAATTTGATCTGTATTACGACCATCAAGACGCTTACGATCTTCCAATACCATTTCTCTTACTGCATCTTTCTCAACATCATGAAAATAACGTCCGATTAATGACAAATTAATTTCCGAATCTTCTTTACCTTCTGAATATTCAGTAACAAACTCTTCTTTTACAGCTGCAAATGCATCAGAACGTTCATGTTTGTTAGGATTTTGTAATCTTGCTACTTCTAAAACTTTAGCATAAGTTTTATCAACAACTAACTGACGAAGTTCTTCATCGTTGGTTTCATGACAATATTCTCTTTTTACAGTTGAACCTACTGCTTCTGCCAACTCAATTTGAGCTTGACATTGAATTTTAATGGCTTCGTGAGCAAATTTAATAGCATCAAGCATTTCTGCTTCTGAAACTTCATCCATTTCACCTTCAACCATCATAATATTTTCCATAGTAGCTGCAACAATCATATCAAGATCTGCAACTTCTAATTGAGTACGAGTTGGGTTAATCATCATTTCACCTTCAACTCTGGCAACACGTACTTCCGAAATTGGCTCCATAACCGGAATATCTGATACAGCAAGTGCTGCAGAAGCAGCCAAACCAGCAAGAGCATCTGGCATTGTATCAGCATCAGCAGAGATTAAATTAATTGATACAAAAGTATCAGCATGATAATCTTCTGGGAAAAGTGGACGTAAGGCACGATCCACCAAACGAGATACTAAAATCTCATAATCAGAAGGACGACCTTCTCTTTTCATAAAACCACCTGGGAAACGTCCAAGTGCACTAAATTTTTCTTTATAGTCAACCGACAAAGGCATAAAATCCACATCAGGCTTAGCATCTTTTGCCGATACCACTGTAGCCAACAACATGGTCTTACCCATTTTTACTACAACAGATCCATCAGCTTGTTTTGCCAATTTTCCTGTTTCAATTGTGATGGACCTTCCATCACCTAATTCAATTATTTTTTCGATCACTTTCATCTTTGTGTAGTTAAATTCACACTATATTATTGGATAAGCAACAAGCTGTCGCTATATTATATAAAAAGCAATCCCGATCACTCGGGATTGCTTTAATATGATATTATTTACGAATATTTAAAGCTTTAATAATAGCTCTGTATCTTTCAATATCTTTTGCTTTTAAGTAATCAAGAAGATTTCTTCTTTTACCTACTAACAATTGCAGTGCACGTTGGGTACTGTAATCTTTTCTATTTTTCTTTAGGTGATCTGTTAAATGACCAATACGGTAAGAAAACAAAGCGATTTGAGATTCTGCAGTCCCAGTATCTTTGTTAGACTTCCCGTACTTCTCGAAAAGCTCTTGCTTTTTTTCTGCTGATAAATACATAATTCTTTTATTTATTTTATAATTATATTAATAAAGATTGCACTTCACAATCAATTTGCAAAATTAACTAATATTTTAAACAAAGCAATAATTATCCTAAAAAAACATGTATTCATATTATGATTTTTCAGCAGTTTCTAAAATAGAAATAATTATCCCGACTAATGGTAACTAAATAATCTGCGATTATAATAAAATACTTCAAACTAAAGCAAAAAAAAAGAGTCTTATTCGTAAAGAATAAGACTCTTTTAAAGGTTGGCGTCGACCTACTCTCCCACCTTTCGGCAGTACCATCGGCGCTAACAAGCTTA
>NZ_JBQTGK010000003.1:278063-662818 GCF_052400665.1 Marinifilum sp. RC60d5 | reverse complement strand
AAAAAATGGACCATGCCAATCAGAAATTGGGGAGTGATCTTAAATCAGTTTTTAACTATATTTGAAGATAGGGTCAGACTAAACGCCTAACCCTATAAATTTCATTTACACACTTTGCGGGATAGTGTCCGAATAGTTGAAAGATTTGATATTATTATCCCACCTTTTGCAATTGAGGCTTATACTTTTTTTTAGCTATCTCCGATTTGTAATTTCTATATAAAAAATCATACAATACCATTTCATGTAATCGTTGCTTAGATTTAAATAATCTATTCAACAGCATATGTATGTAACTTCCCATTAAATCATCCAATGAACGAACTAGCATTTCCTCCTTTTGAAATAATAATATCTTATCAACGATGCGCTTTATTTTTAATGATTTTAGTTCTAATAATTCAAATAATGGCTTCATCTTACTTTGAGAATCAAGCTCTTTATTCAATATTTCACTGATCTCTTTGCGTTTATTTCTAAACTTCTTATCAAGCTGCAGTTTTAGCATTTTGTTCATACCAAACTCTCGTCCAAAACCTTCCTTTAGACTTTCCAGCAAATCTAATTTTTGTTGATCATCGTAATTAAAATCATTCAATAAACTATCTATCGCTTTAACAGCAAACAACCATCGGATTATTTCTCCTTCATCTCCTTCAATCATATCAATCATATTAATAATCATTTCACTATCATGAAAAAAGAGTTCTTCAGCCAATTCAATAGTATTTTCACCATATCTTTCTATTTCTCGTTGATATGTATCTGTTTGAATTTTCCACAACAAATCGTTTTCAATAAATGAAAGTGAAGCATTATTAATCAAACTAATTATATGATAAATATATTCAGGGTTATTATAATGAAATCTGACCCGTAAATGCGTTTTGGGATCAGTATACCTTATAAAAAACCATTTGTCAATTATTTTTTTTGAAAGAAGTTTTTCGGCTACTGGTTTTATTATTTGCACTAGGATATCGTCAGCCGTTTTAGGGCCACAATATAACTTATAATACAACCATTCATCGCCTAGTATAAAAGTGCGTTTTACAATGCTTTGTGATTCAATCATAACTTACTCAAAATTATTTTCTACTTGTCCGTTTGGCATCTGGGTCTGAGATTTGTAAAATGAAAATATTACCTGATTCGTAAAACTCTCTTGTCCCCTTTTAACGAGAGCCTTTTCAGTACCAAATAAAAACTCTTTTAACTGAAATCCAGGACGTTTTTTAACGAGCGACAACAATGTTTTAATGCATAACAAATTATTTAAGTTTAATAATAGTTCGTTATCTCCATCTGCTAATAATACATAATCAGGTAGATTACATTTCATTTTCCATAGTTTAGCTTCTTTTTCAATACTTGCATCATCCTTAGCTTCAATTGTTTGCTTAAACTCTTCCTTTTTAATATTCCAAGTTGCTTCGGATAGTATAATGTTTTTAAAATTTACTCTTGGCAAGTAACTATACTCATTTGATAATGCTCCCCAATTAAAACCAACTCCAGCTCTTAAATCTTGAGTTTGCAAATCACATAAAAACTGGTAAACTGGTAATGCGTTAAAAGAAAAATTATGAGCATTACTTAATCTTGGAATAATCTCTTTATTTAATGATTTTGAACGCAATACTACTCTTCGTCCGTATTTAACTGAAACTACTAAATCTTTAATAGAAATCTGATTCTCTTTAGAAACCAAAGATTTAGCCAAATAAGGTATTTCAAAATCTCTTAATTGAGGTCTTAGTAAGATGTTTCCTGTTCTTGATTCTGGTAAATGAACAATCTCTGCTAAAATAGAATCTTGAAATATTTCTTTTTCAGTTTCTGTAATTCTATTTACATAGTTATATAAATCGGAGCTGCTATGACAAAACCTTCCTAATAAATTAGCAGCTGAAGATCCTCCGGCAGAACTAAATTTTATTATTGGTTTCTCATCAATCCTTGATGATGAAATAATTTCCACCATTGCATTAAACGTGGAGGGTAAATCATCCCAATCAGCATTAAAATCTTTAACATCTTCGTCGGTAATTTCTATTTCATGTAAACCTTTAGATAAGGTTTCATTATACTTTTTAAGTAAAAGGGACTGTACTTTATTCCAATTAATGTTATAATCATTTTGTTGATTAGTTGCAGGTAATGCTAGATCATCTACTAATGGATTTAGATCTCCACTTCCTGTATTTTGAATATAACCAACTCCTGATTCAACATCCAATGCTTGTAATAAAGGTACTTCCCTCTCTTCGTATCTTTCATAAAACGCTTCTTTGAACTTTAATAGATTTTCGTTAGCTCTCTTAGGCGTTAATTTGTTCATTAATTCAATACCTTTTAATATTTCGTTTGAAATATCTGAATTTAATTCTAATTCCTTAGCAGAAATTACTAAATCAGTTTGAAATAAATATTTTATATCGTACTTCGTTTCAAGATTTGACAGTTTCTCACTTATTTTTTTATAAATATCTGCAGGAATTCCGATTGCTTTATTTCTAATATTGACAATATCATTTTCAAACTCTTTAAGTAAATCAATAATGTGATCAATATTTTTGAGCGGTTTTAAAATATCAATTATTTGATTAAGAAACTCTGCGCCTGTAACTGATGGCTCCAATTCGCTAATTAGCAATTGGCTATCAATAAGTTCTTCTATGAATGATTTAGCTTCATCAAACGAAATTTCATCATCAACTAAGAGGTTTGCTAAATCCTTAATTTGAGCACCTTCTTTTGAAGTATTTAATACTTGTTGTAAATATTCAGAGTCTTCAACAGCTATTACAAAATGATTCCTTTTACTATTATTGTAACGATATTCAACATATCTTAATTTATCTCCTGATTTATATATACTTGAGTTAGGGAAAAATATGATTTGCTCTTTGATCTCTTTAATTTTAGATAAATCTATAGCTAATGCACAAAGATAGTTCATATCCAACCTTAGATGTGCATAATACTTTTGGTCATCGTCTAGCTCTATTTTATTTTTATCACCAATTTCCCCCAAACCATAACCGGCAAATAAACCAAATGGTGTGCATCGACTTCCCATTCTTAATAAATACTTAGTAAGCGATTCTTTTAATCGTTCAATATCTTTTGTTTTTGAAAGTTCATTATTTAACCATTTTAACAATTGGCTATACAATACTGGGGATGCAAGAAAAATAGCTTCCTGAATCTTTGGATCTTGGCAAATCTCTTTTAAATCCTCATCAGATACATTCTGATCGCTAAATATAGATTGAATATAATTCAGAGAAAGCAAGGGAATTCTTAAAACAAATTTATCAAAACTTTTATATGTGATCTTACTCATATGTATTTTCTATTTGCAAATCTTCTTTTTTATGATAATAATAAACATTCATCCCAGGATGGTTCTACATCAGATATTGCAGAGATTAAGCTTAAACCGATACCAGCAATTCCTTCTAAAAATCCCAGTTCTTCGCAAGGTCCACCAAATTCTTTAGTTCTAAACGCTTTAAATCCAGAAAGCGTATCATCGTGCACAGACATTTCGAAAGTTTTACTAAACCAATAGTCCGAAGCTTTCTTAAACTCAGTAATTCCAGTATATTTAAACATTCGGTTATAAATATGTGCGTTGCCTGCAGCTCCATGACACAATCCTGCATCAACAACACCAGTTTGTGCAATCCCGGCTCTATCGGTTGTATTTAATAAGATTTCAACTGCTATATTTTTCCATTCATCTTTACCTACATAGTTACCTGTTACCCACAAGGCTATTCCTATACCTAAATCGCCGTAGCACCATGCCAATCTGCTATTTGTAGGAGAATCAGCGCCAACATAAGAAGGAAAAATAGAGTGAAATTTTAAACTATCGAGTTGTTGATTTAACAAATACTTTACTGAACCTTCTAGCAATTCCAAAGACATTTCCTTTTCAATTCCTAGTTTATAAATTTTACTTAAAATTACAATTATACTTGCCAAACCATGAGACAAACTTAAGTTATTCCCTTTTGTATGTTTCTCACGATCTAAAACTGATAACCATCTAATTCCTTCTTCGTCTTTTGTCGCAATTTTATCCAATTCTTTTATGAACTCAGTCAAATATTTTTTTGAATCATTTGTTTTTCTTTTTATGAAGTATAAACCTAAACCAACTGCTCCATGCAAGAAATCATAATTTCCTTTCTGAATTTCAAATATCATTAAAGTATACAAGTATTCATCAAGCCCCTCTAAAACCTCATTTAAATCAGCATCTAACAAATCTGCTTCAGTTAATATTGTTAATGTTGTACCAATACCTGCTAAGCCACTTGCATGTGTATGAAAATTAAATCCATTATTTATATCATCAAATACTTTAGATATTAATTCTAATCCAAAATCATATGGTTCTTGCTTATCTGTTAATTTAGCATAATATAAAAAAAACAAGGCAACTCCCAACTTACCCCCCATAAGTCCTTGCCCACTCTCATATACTTCCTTTTGCGATATTAATATTTCTTCAAACTGGGAAAGTTTTGATTCAATTTTTGTTCTATTTAATTCAGGTATTTTCTCCCAATCCATAATAATTTTAATTAAAAGAGCTAATACAATGTACTAGCTCTTGATTTGGTATTTAATAGGTTTCTAGAATGTTGTTACTAACAAAGTGCAAATGTTGGGCGCTTTTCAATTGCACACGGCATGCTACAAGCCATGGCAGTCGCTGGTTTATCATCGCAATAAAGTACAGAAACCCAGGTACCATCACATCCATTATCCCCAGTTTGCCCCCCAGGAAGTCGCCCCCCTTTTACTTCACTCATGTTTAAATTAGAGATTGTTTCTTTTTTTAAAACCAATTTTCTGTTTAAACTTTTCTTTTTCATAATAATATAATTTTAAATACCTACTCTATTTAAGGCTTTTCGGTTTCCGCCTGCAAATTCTATATTAAAGCATTAAAATTTATACAATTAATTTACCTAAAACACAAGAACTTCGGTAAAATGAGTAAAATATTGATTCTATTTCCGAAATATGAGATGTATCGCTACTTTGTTGAGTAAATATATTTGCAGAGAAAAAAAATATTAGACAGATTAAGTTGTTTTATGCATCTTGAAATATCATATTAAATTATACATAACTCGTTACTATAACAATTATATTAATAATTAATATACCATCCAAATAAAACATAAAAAATTTTGTAAAGCAAAGTGGAATAAATGTGCTTTAGTAAAACACAAATGAAGCTGAAAGCTGCAAAAAGAGTGCAGTAAAAAAATATTTTTTTATCATACTTACCAAAACTATCTCGATAAAACACCTATTAAACTGCTAAGAATTAGACCTGCTTTAATTATCAAACCGTTGATAAAAATTCTTGATTTAATAACTTGTAGAATATAATTGAAATTTGCCAAATAATTTAAGACGCCTTATTTACAACATAATACTATGTCAACGACATGTAATCGCTAATAGTGAGTATAAGAAACGTAAGTGATTTCGAAGCTCATACTTGTCAAGTTGCACTGAGCCAAATTTGCGTTTTGACACAGATTTAAAGTTTTAAAACATCCTGTCAAATCGCAGATTTGGCGGAGTTAATTAAATGCTCCAAGCTTCCGCAAACCACTGATCCACTTATGTTTTTATACATCCTAAGTTTACAAATTATTATCTTAAAGAGTTAACTAAAGAACAAAAGAATGGAGCAAGGTTATTTTATACATTGAGTATTTAAACTCGTCAACAATGAAGATCTCCACTCTGTCACTACTTGAATACGATTGGTTCTCTGGGCCATTAGAGTCTGTTTTTTAGGTTGCTATATCAAAGTAGCTTCGTTCTTTTATAAATCTTTTACTATGAATAAAAATACACATTTTATAGGTATCGACATTTCTAAAAAAGTATTTGATATCTGGAGTACCAAATTTGAGCACAAACAGTTTAAAAACACTCCTGAAGGATTTGCTGAATTACATCTATTTCTTTCCCAAAAAAATTGGTGTGTAATGGAATATACCAGCAATTATTATCAGCATGCGGTGTTCTTATTTGAAAACCATGTTCGGGTTTCGGTTATAATCCCATTGGTTATTAAACGATTTTTACAAATGAAACTACAACATAACAAAACTGATAAAAGCGATGCCAAAATGATCGTGATATATGCACAGGAACAAAGTCTGAACTTATGGAAGCCCCTACCGGGATTCATTGATAAATGCAAGGATCTTCATACAACAATCAATTTATACCACAAACAAAGTACGGCGTTAGAAAACAAATTGCACGGCTTTACTGCTGCGGGTATATTTTTAAGGCAGAATGTTTTTACCTATCCGAAAAAGTATTTAGAAATTTGATTTTTAGACTAATTAATAAGTAAGAAGTGTTTGTTATGCATTTAATATTTCTAAATAAATGCTAATTAAAATTGGTGTAAAATCTGGTTTACTTTGCGGCAATTACAAAAAAAATACCAATCTGTTATTGTATTCATAACAAATTGATATTTATTCTTGTTTTCGATTTTTTCTTATCCTTTTATGTCGATATCTTTTGTATCGATAAGCTTTACTCTTTTGCCCATTTTTTTCTGAATTACCCTAAAGTGATGTTCATCATTGGCGGTAACAAATGCTATTGCTTCGCCTGGCGATTCGGCTCTTCCGGTTCTACCAATTCGGTGAATATAATCATTAGGCGAACGTGGTAAATCGTAGTTCACAACATAAGGCAAAAACTCAATATCTATTCCTCTGGTTAACAAATCGGTGGCAACTAAAACGCGAAGTTTTCCTGTTTTAAACTTTCGCAGATTTTCGGTTCTGGCTCCCTGACTTTTCTTGCTATGTGTGCTTGTTGCCTGAATTCCGTTCTTACTTAATTTATAAGCAACTGCATCGGCTCTGTGTGCCGAAGAGGTAAATACGAGTACTTGCTTTAAATTATTCTGTCTAATAAGCTGGCGCAGGAAAGGGCCTTTTTTCTCTTCGGCTATGGAATAGGCAATCTGATCGATTAAATCGATACTATCGACCTTAGCTTCTATTTTTATTATCAAAGGATCTTTTAAAAGAACCTGCTTTACATCATCTACATTTTTACTTAGTGTTGCCGAGAATAGTAAATTCTGACGTTTTTTAGGTAGAAGTGCGAATATACGATTCATTTCGTCGGCAAAACCCATGTTTAACATCTTGTCGGCTTCGTCTAAAACCAAACATTCAATTTCTGATAAATGCACTGCATTCGAATCTTCTAACTCTAATAAACGACCAGGAGTTGCAATTAAAACATTTACATTTTGCATTGCTTTCATCTGCGGATTAATGGAGACTCCCCCATGAACAGCCAGGCATTTTACAGGCTCGGAAAGTGCCTGTGAAAACTGCTGAAATACTTCAAAAACCTGCAAAGCTAATTCGCGAGTAGGAACCAATACTAATGTTTTAATATGGCGATTTTTAGAAATGCGTCCTCCCTGCAAATTTGTAAGAACAGGCAATACGTAACTGGCTGTTTTTCCCGATCCTGTTTGTGCAATTCCCAACACATCTTTTTTCTTTAAAATGGCAGGAATTGCCTCTTTCTGAATTGGATATGCGTCGGTATATTTCTGATTTTGTAATGCTTTTTGTAATGATTGAGGTAAACCCAAAGAGCTAAAAGACATGATTTTATGTGCTTATAATTATTTCGACTTATTGTCGGCCGTAAAGATAGAAGAAATATAGATCAAGTAATTAATAATAGGAAATTGCAATTAAAAAATTTAAAGACATAAAATTTCCTTATTACCTCCTTTGTTATATACTAAAACCTCTTTACCAATGGTAAAGAGGTTTTAGTAGAACATTACAATCTAATTCTACAAACGACCTAAATCTTTAAGCTACTGATGTCTATTTTTCATTTTCATTAATTTAGACGATAATGTATTATCTCCAGCTTTTCTCAAGTAATTTTTCGATCCCGAAACGGACTAGATGAATATACAACCCTCAAATATTTCTTTAATTTTTATAAAATTAAATCCCCAAAAGAATTGCTTCAATTGGGGATTTGTTTACATAGGTTTTAGGGCAAATAGATTATTTAAGAAGTTTATTTAGCTGTGGTAGATGTGCTTGTTCCAACTTTTTCGCCACAACCAGTAGTTGCTACAATTTTATTAAGGTTATTTTTAATTGCAGCTTCGTAATCGGTATATTTTTTATACGAATCTTTAATTTTTACAGTCTCCATTTTAATGCTGTTGTACTCTTTTTTAACAACATCTAACTTTCCTTTTAGCTCATCAACACCAGGAACTGTTGGAAAACTAATTTTCATTTTTTTCATGATAGGTTTAGCGGCTTTCATCCCTATATCGGCAATTTTTTCTGCAATTTTTCCTCCTGCGGTTAAAGCCTTGTACAAAGACATTGAATATTTATGACGCGAAATAGGCCCTGTAAAACCAAATTCTTTTTTCAGCACTTTATCCATTTCGTGAGTAACTGAACTTGCCTTATCTAAGGTAGGTTTAATTTTACTAACTCCACTTTTAATTTTTTTAGCCGGAGAGTGCATTACCGCAAGAGCTTTAGCACCTTTTTCGAAGGTAGTTAAACTATTGTTTAAGGTTCTCATCTGTGCAGATGTACCTTTTAAACCCTTATTAATCTCTTTAACGGCACCTTCAACTTTTTTAAAGTCGCTTTCTTTTTTCAATGTCTTGATACAATCATCAATCGTAGCAACAGTTTTTTCGCTTTTTGCAAGCACTAGTTTGGTTGTAGCAACCATTCCTTTAATGGCATCAACAGTTGCCTTTACTTGTCCTACAGCTGTTTTTGTTGGATCTATAAACGGACGTTCAATAGTATTAAACTTATCTACCAATCCTCCAACAGGCTTTTGTGCAACTGATAATGATCTGGATGTAACAGAACTTACAGTCCCCACCACAGGAATCAGGTTAAGAGCTTTTAAGGTACTACCTACACTCTTCATTTTCGTATTCAAACTTCTTGTCTGATCCGAAACATAGGTCACCATCTCCATTACTTCATTACTCTTATCAACAGCAGCCGAAACATTTTGTAATCGTCCGGTTAGTGCTGTATACTGCTTTCTTGTTTCGGCTAAATTTTTCTTAAGAGTAATAAGCTCGCTGCCCACATTTAACGAATAAATGCGATACATAGAGTCTTTATAATCGGGAATCCATTTTTGAGCACTTCGGTACAAAGCAATAATAGCATCTTTATTGCTTTTCGAAGATTTTTCCATTTTTAATGCCGAAGCATAGTAAAACTCTGCAATTTTTTCGGTAGCAACTACAATAGAATTTTTAGCATCGGCATGACTTGCATTCCATTTTAATGCCAGTTTAAATTGATCTACCGATTTAATATTATCATCAACATTGCTCGATGCCAACAGCTCTAATCCATCTTTATAATAGATCTCGGCAATTTTTTTCTCTAACTTATCTTTTGCAACAGAAGCTTCGCTTAAGCTTGGTGTAAATTTTAAAGCATATCCCCAGGCCTTATGTGCCAGCTCAAGAGCTGGAATATCCGAAGTCTCCTGATTTGCTTTTCCAAAATCAGTAAAATATTTTGTAATTAAAGTAGCTGTTTCACTTCTTTTTTCAGAAGAACAATACTTACTATATGCTTTAGATAATTTTTCGTAAGCTTCTTTAACTCGGGCATTGTCAAGATCCTCTTTTCCCTGTTTCATTATCAGATTAAAGGCATACTCAACTGAAGCACTTGCCTGCGCTGAATAATCGACAAAATTTGTTGTCCACTCCCATTTTCCTTTCGGATCAACAAAAGGCAAATCGACCTGTTGAACTTTACCGTAAATAGATACTAATAATTTATATGTAGCAACGCGCTTTTCAGCCTGCGCAATAGTTGTTGTATTCTCAGACTGTCCGAGAAAAGATTTCGTATTGGCAATTGTGCTATTAAAATGTGTATACATAAATTTTTTAAATCCTTTAACTTCAGGATCGGTAATTATGGCATTAAAAGCATGATCTAATGCACTTAAAGCATTTCCCTTGCTCATTTCACTTTTCGCAATTCTAAATTCATCTCTACCTTTAGAAAACATTCCAGAACCAGATCCACAAGAATTTAGAAATAAACAAGCAGCAAATGTGCAAACACCAACAACAAACAATTTTTTAAGTGTAAATTTTTTCTCCATTTAGTAATAGTATTAATAGATGATTAAATTATATTAAACGTGAATCACCCCATCAATTTATTTTGATTATTTACCTAATAAATCCATGCATTCATCACAATTAAACTAGTGTGTTTTTTGAAGTAACAAATATGTGAACTTCCTATAAGAGAGAAAAAAAATGGCAATAGACAATAATATAGACATTGTATATATCATACTCCAAACTTTTCTTTTTCAGACACCTAAAACAAATACTCTCTAAAACATTAGTATTTGCTGAAAAATATAGTTTTATCTATTTTTACACTTGCCTTAACAATACCATATATTATGCCTAAATGTTTTTTCTTAATTGTACTGCTTTTATCAATAATTTTTTCAGGATTATGTAGTGAAAAAACGGACTCGCTTATACACATTTCAAATTTACAATCGGGGAAAAAACTCCTTTATACAAACCTAAAAATTGCCGAAGAATTTGCTTACGGTAACAATGGAGATACTATTTTATTTTACGCTACAAAGTGTAATCGACAAGCAAGTGTGCTAAACGATTCTATTGCACTTTTAAAATCTAAACTTTTCTGGTGTTCGGGTTTATATTCAAACAAAAAGTATCAGGAATCTTTACAAAAGCTCGAAGAAGCATTTTATTTATCAAATAAACTGAACAGGTCTAAAGAAAAGTTACAAGCTTTATATCTGCAAAGTAGAAATTATCAGGGATTGCATCGGTACGATCTTGCCATAAAAAGCTTTATATCTGGATATAAATTTTCATTAGACTTAATTAAAACAAAACAAACGAATGTTGCTGAAAATTATTTTAGTGCCAATTTAAAGCAATTAAGTTATACGTATTGGTATGCATCTAAATTAAACGAAGGAATTCAATTTTTTCTTGATAATATAAAGCAAAACTCCGATTTAAACGATCGTTTGCTTCGCCATTTCTATTCTAATATCTCTTTTCTTTACAATAGGGGTATCGATTTTAGTAAAGCCGAAGCTTATCTTTTAAAAGCTGCCAAAATAAGTAAGGAAAGTAAAAACTCTGATTTTATTTATATGGATCAGGCTTATTTAGGAGCACTATATTCTAACATAGGAGAAACAAATAAGGCGATTAATCACTACCAAAATGCTTTACAAATTGCCAAAAAAGAAAATGATATTTTCAAAATATCCTATATTCTTCAGAACCTAGGATTGTGTTACGATATTGCCGGAGATTTAAAAAAAGGAGTTGATATGATTTTCGATGGAATTAAATTTTTCATCGAAAAGGAAGACACTAAGGCTACAGCAAAAGCATATCAGCAACTTGGCCGGTTAATGATTAAATGGCACAATTATAAAGATGCCGACAAATACCTTCATAAAGCAATAAAACTGCATAAACACGAAGGTTTGTATACTCAAACTACCATTGATTACGTAAATTTAAGCATTTCTAAAATTCAACAACAAGACAAAGATTCGTCGGCATTTTATTTAGATATTTTAAAAAAAATAAGTACAAAATACGATATTAAAAATGCCATAAGTTCATACTATTTATCTAAATCGTATACATACCTTCATTTCGAAAATAATCCTGAAAAAGCTCTAAAAACAATTACTAAAGGCAATCAGATAGCCTCTCAAATTAATTCGAAAGCTTTAAAAACTTACGGACAAAAATTACTTGGAGAATATTACTTATCGATACATAATAGTACACAAGCAAAAAATCACTTTATTACTGCCTGGAAAAATCATTCCAAGCTTAGTATGATTAAAGATCAGGTAGAAATTGCAAAAGCGCTCTCACAAACATACAGCAATATAAATAAGACCGATAGTGCTCTTTTCTTTCTTAAAAAAGCTGATAGCCTTAATTATAAGTTACATCATCGCGAAGATGTTTTACTTCTTTACAAAAAAGACAATGATTTTGCGATTCAGATGGCTAAGAGAGAGAAAGACAAACTCACAAAAGAAAATAAAAAATTATTTAACCGAATTATTCTCATAAGAACTTTCTACATTCTTTTATCCTTGCTAGTTATTAGCCTTTTGATGATATATATACGAAAACGTAACAAAAAACTAAAGTTAGAGATACATACCAAAACCTCGGAACATAAAAAGTTGATTAAACAATCCGAAATTGATAAATCAACCATAGAAAAAACTCAACTATTAATAGAAAAAAAGGAGAATATTATTTCCGAATTAAAAGAAAAACTACTTAGCAATAAGTCCGATTTCGAATCGAAAGAAGAATTTAACGAAGCACAAGCTCTACTAAATACAAAGCTTGCAACCGAAGAAGATTGGGAAAAATACATGCAACTGTTCACAAAAAGAAATCCATGTTTTATTCCCGAATTAAAAAAACGATATCCGGCACTTACCCGCAACGAGCATAAAATTTTTACTTTACTAAAACTTGGTCTTTCTACCCGCGAAATGGCCGGAATATTAATGATTTCGCCCTCGAGTGTTAATACTGCCCGTTATCGCCTGCGTAAAAAATTAAATCTAAAGGCCAACGAAAAACTCGAAGACGTAATTGAAGATCTCGTTAATGTAAAATGCTAATAAGAAAACAGTTAGTCTTTTTTCCATTACTTAGATTTTCTTTAAATAGAATTTTAAAATTAAATTCTCAAGCAAGCAATTTTGTTAAACTATCTTCATTTCATAAATTAGCTTACTTTCAAGAAAAAAATACACTTTTAACATTCCATTCATGCATAATAAGTATCTAAACATCTTAGGTAAATTGCCTGAGCAAACACATCGTAATTTCGAAGTTGCTTTAACCTCACTGGTGGAAAGAGAAGATAATAATGAGCTTAGAAAAAACTTAAGTGAAATATTAGAATCTGATGCAGAGGAAAAATTAAGATATGCAGCTTTTTATGGATTATCGATTCTTTACAGACGCAAAAAAGATATTAGTTTGCTCGAAAAACTGGTACTACATCACGAAAGTGAATTTAGAGATAATGCCACATGGCCTCACCTTATTGTTTTATACCTTAAAGAAAAAGGAATTGGACGCGATGTTATTCGTGTAATTCAAAAATCGTACGAAGCCTATTTAAATATTCGCCACAATGCAGGTATTGTGCATAACTTTGCCGAAACAGTAATCTCTGCAATTGAAGATTCCGATTCGAAAACACAAGATACGATTAAAGAAAATTGGATAGAAAAAGCTGTTGAGGCCATACACGATGCAATAGAACTGGATCCAAATTATGCCAAATATTATTGCACCAAAGGAAGAATACTTGCCTTTACAGGAGATTATATTGCTGCCAGAGAAAATATTAAAAGAGCCATAGATATTGAAGATTCGAGTAAATCAGATTATGTTGTGCGATTAGGAAACTATCAGTATTATCTGCTTTTAGTTCAATCGAACCAACAAAAAGCCGAACTTAACAACAACCTTATTAGTAATAAAAAACTTATTGAACAATCTAAGACCGAAATCGATCAAAAATTTAAAGAAGTAAACATTAAAAATCTTGAATTTCTAGGTTTCTTTGCTGCCATTGTAAGTTTCACAATTGGAAGTATACAAATTGTTAACAAACAAACTTTCAACCAGGCAAGTAGTCTTATAATTGTTCTGTTTGGCGCATTAATAGCTGTTTTTGGAGGATTTGGCTTTGTTTTACACGGGTGGAATAAAAAATCGGTTCCAAGTTTAATTGTATTTGTTTTAGGTGCATTAATTGTTTTACTTACAAAAATATTTACAAGTTAAACTGTTTATGAAAATTCTTAATCAAATTACATCCAAGGGTAACTTATTTAACGAAGACAAAATATACACCGGAAATAGTATTATTGTATTACTTGATGGATCGACCGGACTTGAAAAAAAACTAATTCCCAAGGCTACAAGCGATGCTGTTTGGTTTGTAAACGAAGTTGTTGATTTTATCCATAATCGCTTCGATATAAAAGTCAATTATCAGGATTTTATTAATGATATGCTTTCTGAAATTCGACAAAGGCATTATAAGTTACTGGGCTACAAAGCACAAAAACTAAATGAACCTTCGGCCTCGATGGTTTTTATTATTGAAAAAGCAGAAGAGATAATTCTGATAAATATTGGCGATTGTACAAATGTTATTGAGTTTACAAATAAAAAAATATGCTGTATTTACGATTCGAGAGTTTCTAAACTAGATAATAAAGTTATTCATAAATTAAATACTTTACAGCAACAGAATATTGCCGAATCGGAAGAATCAAAACTATTAATACAACAGCTTCTTATGGAAAACAGAAAATTAAAAAACACAGCAAATGGTTATGATATTTTAGGTTTTGATAAGCTACTATTAAATAATAATCAGATTCTTTCTTTTCCGAAAAATCAGATTCGTAATATTTGTTCTTTTACCGATGGCTTTGCAGAACATTACGAACATTTCAATTTAAGTTCCGATGCCATAGATTTTTACAAACAGTTAAAAAACAGTTCTGCTGATAAAATTCTTGCGGATATTAGAAATCTTCAGAAGAAAGATTCTTTATGCAAAACTTATCCTCGTTTAAAAAAAATGGATGATGCCAGTTTGGTAATGATTCAAATTAACGCCTAAAGCTTATACTAAAATTCCACAGCGAATTAAACTTCGAATTGAACAAGCTTTATAAAATAAGAAAAGACGCAACTAGCTGCGTCTCTTCTTTATATTTTTATTGTAAAACCCGAAAGTAAAACTAAAATCGGAATTCCAATTTTAGAGCTGCTACTTCACAGTCTTTTTCAAGGTGGCCAAATAAGTCCAGTTCAAATCTCTTAGCTTAATTGCCGCATCAATTTTTTTCTGTGTTTCCACATCAACATTAAACGCTTGATGATGACCATAAGTATCGAAATAATGCAAATATCCATTAAACCAATCAAAAGTCATGTGAGTCATTCTTGCTTTACTACCCGAAGGCATTAAAACTCTGGCAAGTGCCCAGTGACTCAAGCTTTCTTCATTTACTTTTTTCTGATGAATTGGTAAAAACACATCTAATTCAGCTTGTTCGTATTCTTGAAATTTCCCTTCGACAGCCTCCATAAAATTCATTCGCATTACCGATCCTACTCCCATTTTAAAATTATCTTCAGTCGACTTTACAAGTTTTAGAAATATTCTTTTGCTTAATTCCCGAGAACTAAGACTCTCCTTTAATTTAATTTTTAACTCCTCATCTCTCATATCAGGATAAGCCTTTTTAGCCGCTTCGAATGTATCACCTCCTGCCATTGCTTTAACAGGATCGTTATAAACTGTAACGGTTAAGTACTGATATCCCTGCTCTGTTCCTCCTGGCTTTAGCGACCAAAGATCCCAGGATTGTATTTCTCCACTTTCTAATCGTTGCTCGTGAATTTTCTCAAAGAATGTTTCGGTTTCCCAATAATCTGTATCCATACCATCGGCAACCTTCATAAACTCAAACACTAAAAAACGTTCAGACTGAGCCATGCCAACAGTATAAAACAAAGCCATAGCAATAAACAATAATATTTTTCTCATAATAGCCAGTTTTTTGTGAATAATACTTAAGTTACTGCTTTTTATTGCTTTACACAATCTAAATTAAATCATTTTATTTCAGCTATTAAAATATCTACAGACTAAACAATAAAGTTTGAGCTATTTTAATTTAGGTAGTTACAGAAAAAGCTATGTGCATATAAACTTAAAAACAAGTACTAAAACCAGGGCAAAATAACTTGATACTAATCGCGTATTAAATGGCGGTATTTTAATGGAGAATTACCATAATGTTTTTGAAAAAGCTGGCAAAAATGAGAAACATTAGAAAAACCAGAATCCCAGCAAATATCATTTACCGATTTATCGGTACTAATTAGCAAATGTGAAGAGTACTCCAAACGTTTTGTTCGTATCCAATTGGCTGGACTGTCATTGTATTTCTTTTTAAATTCGCGCTTAAACTGAGACAAGCTTTTGTTGGAGAGAAATGCCAAATGTTCAACATTTAAGTTACGATAAATATTCGATTGCAAAACCGTATCGATAGCCGATTGACGAACCATTAGAATCTCTCTTAAAAAGCTTATAAAATAGCTGCGTTCCTGTCCAAGTATCAGAACCAAAAGAAGCTCGTTTAATTTGTTACTTAACAATTCGGGGGCAGGTGGCGGAAGAACCTGAAAATACGAAATCAAAGAAGAAATATACACTTGCATCCAGGAATCCATTTGATATTGATAAGCTCCCCAAGTCTCTATATCAAGGGCTTCTGAAGAATGAAGCATGTGTTTGTACTTATCTACAAACTCTATTATAAAATCCTCTTTTAAGAAAATGAAAATACCCGAATTTTGATTTCCCTGCAATAATTTTTCATTTACAAGAATGGACCCCTTTTTAATAAAAATAGCTTCGCCTTCCTCTACCCGATAATAATGATTTGGCGTAACAACACCTTTATTACCTTTTAAAATAAACATTAAGGTATGCTCACCAATAAAAAATTTCTCTAAAATTTCCTGATTAGTATTGGAATAATAAACAATATATTGCTGATCGGATTCTAAAATTTTGCAGACCTCCGATTGTTCAAAATATGCTTTAAGTTCCTTGCTAATCACTGCTGTTTATTTTGTTTGGAAACAGTATTGCAAGTTTAAAACAAAGCAAACTTGCAATACTGTAAATCCATTAATTTGTTATGAAGTTAAAATTTTTAATCAACTTTTAGCATTTATAAATCTTAAGACTGCCCAATAGCACTTTTTAGTTCGTTAAGAGTACGAATTGGACTAAGTTTATCCTTAAGTAATTTATGCCCAGAAAAATTAATTTCCCTGATTCTCTCTTTTACAGCCGGTATTGCTGGTCCATTCATGCTAAACTTCTCAAGTCCTAAGGCAAGTAATAAATTGGTAGCTTTTATATTTCCTGCAAGCTCTCCACACATACTTACCTCGAGACCGGCTTTTTTCGAACGCATTAAAATCTCTCTTATTGCCTCTAATACTGCCGGATGAAATGGGCTGTGATATTTTGCAACACTACTATTATCGCGATCTAAAGCCAGTAAATACTGGGTAAGATCATTTGTTCCTATGCTTAAAAAATCTAATTCATTTGCCAATTGAGGAATAAAAAAGATGCTCGAAGGTACTTCCATCATCACTCCTACACTCATATTGGGTGAAAAATCTATTCCTTCTTTTAACAGATCCTGCTGAACCTCACGTAAAAGCATATTGGCCGAAATAACTTCTTCAATAACACCAACCATTGGATACATTATTCGAACATTATAGTTGGCCGATAAACGACAAATTGCACGCAATTGTGTTTTAAAAAGTTCAGTATTCTGTAAACAATAACGAATTCCCCGTAGTCCTAAAAATGGATTATTCTCCTCTGGAATATCCAAATATGGAATTGGCTTGTCTCCACCCACATCCAAGGTTCTTATGCAAACAGAATATCCTTTCATACTCATACAAACTTCTTTGTATGCCTGATATTGTTCCTCTTCAGATGGCATTTCATCCCGATTCATGAACAAAAATTCTGTTCTAAATAAACCTACACCTTCGGCGCCATTTTCGAATGCAATTTTCGCTTCTTTTGCACCACTTACATTTGCTAATATCTGAAAAGTTTTTCCATCTTTTGTGCAAGCAGGAGCTTTGGCTTTCGCCTGCGAACTCTCTCGCATTTCATCATCTATTTTTTTGCGTTTTCTTAAATCGTCAATTATGTTGGAATGATTTTTCGTCCAGATTTCACCAGAAACACCATCAATAGCAAGAGTTTCCTTATTCGGGATTTTATCGATTTGATCGCCAAGTCCCACAATGGCAGGAATACCAAGCGAACGAGCCAAAATTGCCGAATGAGAAGTTTCTCCTCCAGCCCTGGTAACAATCCCTTTAAGCAAATTCAAATCTAAATCCATTGTTTCGGCTGGCCCTAGTTCATCGGTAACAATAATACATTCTTCTTTAAGAACTATTTTACTTTTAGGCTCTCCTAAAAGTTCAAGAAGAACTTTATTTCCAATCTCCACCACATCCAAAGCACGTTCGCGCAGGTACTCATTACTCATAGCCAAATACTGCTTTTCCAGTTTTTTAACTTGGCACGACCAGGCAAAAGAGGCCTTCACAAATTTCTCTCTGATCATATTTACAACAGACTCGTACAAATCCTGATCCTTCAAAAGAAGCTTATGAAAATCAAGTATCTGAGCCTCATTATCCTTAAGTTTATTAGCTATTTTTTGCTGAATAGAATCCAAATCGTTACTTACACGTTTAATGGCCTCCTGTAAAAGTATAATTTCATGTTCAACATTATTAATATGTTCTTTTTCAATAACTGGAAGATCCTTTTTAAACCAAATTGCTTTAGCAATAGCAATTCCAGAAGAAGCCGCAATACCCTGAATTCCTTCGGATTCAGACTTTACCTTCTCTACTGTTTTGGAAGAATCAATAATTTCTTTATCCTCATCACCAAAATTAGATGCCTGAAAATCCAGCAATGCTTTTTCCAGCTTATCTGTATCTTTTCCTGAGAGAGTAAAGTTTAATATTTCACCCTGCTTTGCACCTAAAGTACCCACCAAACTTATACTTGAAGCCGAAACCGGCTTTTTATCGTCTACAGCTACAAGAGCATGAGCTTCGAAAGTATTTACAATTTCGATTAGTTTAGCTGCTGGTCTGGCGTGCAAACCCAGCTTATTGGGAACAATAATTTGTAAGTTACGCGTAGCTGTTTCCAATTCGGTATTCTTCTCATCGGGAATTATTTCCTGATTTTCCTCATCCTGTAAAAGAACATTTTTAGCTTGTAAGGAATTCTTTGCCTCGTTAATTACTTCTTTCAAATTGGAACCAGACATGGCTTGAGCAGCAGCAGCAATAGCACCTTCAACCAAAGGAGCTTCACACAAAACTACTTTATTTCGAATATCATCTTCCAAAAATTCCAAAGCAATTTCGGCACTCATAATGGCACTTCCAATATCCATTAATACGAGCACTCCATCCTCTGAATAAGCCCCTCGAATAGCCTCTTCTATTTTCATTGGATCGGTGCCAATGGGATTTTCATCATCATCGATTCCTCCAGCAGCCTCAATCTTCACCTTATTCTGTCCCATTTGTAAAGCAAGTTCTTTTACTCCCTCTGCCAACATCTTACTGTGCGAAACAATTACCAGCCCTATCATTTTTTCCTATTTATTTTCAATAATAATATCCTGTAATATCTTTACAATTAAACATGAAGAGGTTGCTCCCGGATCCTGATGTCCAATGCTTCTCTCTCCCAAATAGCTTGCTCGTCCTTTTTTAGCAATCATATTAATAGTCGATTTCATTCCTGTCTCAGCAGCTGTAGCCATCTTCTCTGCTGCCAACTCTAATGTCTCGTTCTCACTATACGATTCTTGCAAAGATTTAACAACAGGTTCCCAAACATCTACCATAGTTTTATCGCCCACCGAGGCTTTTCCTATTCCCTTAACTCCGTCTAATCCTTTGCATATTCCATTACTTAAGTCTTCGAGACTTAGTTCCATTTTTCCCTTTAAAGAAATGCCCATTTGCATAAAAAACTTCCCGTAAAGTGGTCCTGCAGCTCCACCAACACTAGAGATTAAAGTCATTCCGGTATTCTTAAGAATTGCACCTATATCCTGGCCTTCGAAAGATTCTGTTTTTGCCAAAACTTTTTGGAATCCTCTGTTCATATTTATTCCATGATCGGCATCACCAATTGCAGCATCCAACTGAGAAAGGTAATCTTTATTTTGCCCCATCACCACTGCTATTTCTTTCAACCAATTATTAATTAGCATCTGCGATATTACATTCATGATATTTGTTTTATTAATTAAGAATATCAATTCCAATTTATCGGAATCAAATTTTATTATAATAAGTCAGGATGCCTCAAATATAAATGGACATCCCAACTTTATTTTTTTTATGATTCAAGTTAAAAAACTACACACCCCAGCGCATACCCGGAGTGTTAACCGGAGCATTCCAAAATTTCTTAATTTCAGAATCGGCTTTAAGCATTGTAATGGTACACCCCTGCATTTCCAGAGAAGTAATATAGGAACCAACCAATTTTTCAACAATTTTTATTCCTTTTGCTTCACAAATTTCTGCTAATTTTCTATATACAACATACAATTCAGAAAGAGGAGTTCCTCCTAAACTATTGACCATTACAATTACCTCATCACCCTTTTTTAATGGCTCATTGGTAATTTCTTTCTCTTCCCACTCTCCTTTTACTCTATCCCATTCTCTAACCACTCTTGTGTAGGCCTCATCTTCCAAAATTCCATTAGCCATCATGCTTGTAAGTTCATCGGCAGTAGTATGAGCTATTCTTTTGCGTCCTGGTTCGCCATGAATACCAACCCCAAATTCTATTTCTTCATCGCTAATTTCGAAATTTGGTTTCCCTGCAGCTGGCACAGTACAAGATGTTAATGCAATTCCCATTGATCTGCCATTTGTATTTACTTTTCTGGCAAGATCGGCACACTGATCTAAATTATATCCTGCTTCGGCTGCTCCACCAACAATTTTTTCCAATAATACTGTTGTTCCAACACCACGTCTTCCTGCAGTATAAAGGCTATCTTTAACAGCAACATCATCATCAACAAGTATACTTTGCACGGGAATTCCCTCTTCGTGTAACATTTCTGTTGCCATATCGAAATTCATCACATCACCAGTATAATTTTTCACAATAAATAAAACTCCTGGTCCACCATTTACTTTGCTGGCACATTCCAGCATTTGATCGGGAGTTGGAGAGGTAAACATTTCTCCCGGACAGGCTCCATCTAACATTCCGAATCCTACAAAGCCACCATGCATTGGTTCATGACCACTACCACCACCCGAAACGAGTGCTACTTTTTCTGAATTAGGTGAATCTGAACGATACATGTATTTTGGTTCCACACAAATTTTAATATCTGCATGTGCTGCAGCCATACCTTGCATTTGTTCAACAACAACATCGTCAACTTTATTTATAAATTTTTTCATAGAATAAGTTTTTAACAGTCTTTTGTAGAACTAAATTCTTTATCTACATATTACAGAATATGCTACAAAAAAATCTGCTGCAATTATTTAAAACGTTTACAATGTGAAATAATTGATTTTTTAAATCACAAAATGTTGTATTTGGCTCATTTCTTATCTAATTTGGCTAAAACAGCAAAATAATTTAAATTAGAACGAAATAAAATCCATTAAAACACTAAATTATTTCGTATTGCAAAAAAAGAACTCTTATTTTTTACTTATTAAAAGATAATCAAAATATAAGTTAATCACCATTCTTTCTTTTTACTTAATTAGGACAAAAATCTACTTATTAAAAATTATTAATACCTTATAAATAAAGCTCTTCAACTTTATAATAATTTAAAAGGTTTGCATTAAATTCTTCCCTGTTTTCCTCCCATTCTTCATATCAATTTAAGATAATAATAACAGATTTATTGTATCTTTAAAACTATATGCCCAAACAAATAGTACAGACAAATATTAAAAACTAGTTATGACTAAACAAGCAAAAATTGTTACTTCCGATACTTACTTAAAACCCTACCAATATGTTATTGAAAAACGAATTGATATAGCCACTAAAAAGGAAAAGGATCTATGCGAAAATTCTCTTTCTGATTTTGCAAACGGCCATTACTATTATGGTATCCATCACAAAAATGACCATTTTATTATTCGTGAATGGGCACCCAATGCCACTCAAATTTTCTTAATTGGAGATTTTTCCAACTGGAAAGAAGTAGATGAATTCAAATTCGAAAAAATATCAAATGGCAATTTTGAACTACGAGTTCCGTGCAGCAAACTCAAACATCAGGATGTTTATAAACTATTTGTACACTGGAATGGCGGATGTGGAGAAAGAATTCCCGTTTGGGCAAACAGAGTTGTTCAGAACGAGGAAAGCAAACTTTTTTCGGCACAAGTATGGCAACCCGAAAAAGCTTACAAATGGAATTATGACAACAACAGAAAAAAAATTCAGAATCCTTTAATTTATGAAGCTCACATTGGCATGTCCACAGAAAAAGAAGGTCTTGGATCATTCAATGAATTTCGCGAGTTAGTATTACCCCGCATTAAAAAAGCCGGTTACAATACCATTCAGTTAATGGCTATTCAGGAACATCCCTACTACGGATCGTTCGGATATCATGTATCCAGTTTATTTGCAGCCTCATCGCGCTTTGGAACGCCTGAAGAGCTAAAACAACTTATCGATACTGCTCATAGCATGGAAATTATGGTAATAATGGACATAATTCATTCTCATGCTGTAAAAAATGAGTTGGAAGGGATTGGTTTATTCGATGGTTCTCCCTATCAGTTTTTTCATGATAATGACAGACGAGAGCATCCTGCGTGGGATTCTTTGTGCTACAACTACGAAAAGCCCGAAGTAATACACCTTCTGCTTTCCAATATTAAGTATTGGCTTGAAGAATATCATTTCGATGGATATCGCTTTGATGGAGTTACCAGTATGCTATACTACGATCATGGATTATCGAAAGATTTTACCGACTATAGTATGTATTTTGATGGCACACAAGACGAGGATGCGATTTGTTACCTTACACTTGCCAACAAACTAATGAAAGAATACAATCCAAACTCAATAAGTATTGCCGAAGAAATGAGTGGCTATCCGGGCTTGGCGGCACCCATTAAAAATGGTGGTCTGGGTTTCGATTTTCGTTTAGCAATGGGAATACCCGATTACTGGATAAAACTAATTAAAGAAATTGCCGATGAAAACTGGAATGTTGGTAATATATTTTACGAACTTTCGAACAAACGATTAGAAGAAAAAACAATTAGCTATGCCGAATCTCACGATCAGGCATTAGTAGGAGATAAAACCATAATTTTTCGTTTAATTGATAAAGCCATGTATGACAGCATGGACAAAACAAGCGAAAACCTAATTGTAGACAGAGGGATTGCTCTTCATAAGATGATTCGATTAATGACTATTTGCTGCGCCGGAAATGGCTACCTGAATTTTATGGGTAACGAATTTGGTCATCCCGAATGGATTGATTTTCCCAGAGAAGGAAACAATTGGTCGTACAAACATGCACGCAGGCAGTGGAGTTTGCTTGATAATTCAGAATTACGATTCGAACATTTAAACCTATTCGATAAAAATATGATTTCCTTACAAACAGAGCATAACTTTATTGCTGACTCTGACATAAAATGTTTGGCTGCTAACGAAAACGATCAGGTACTAGCTATACAGCGAAAAGACCTGGTGTTTGTATTCAATTTAAACCCCAATAAATCTTTTACTTATTACGGAATACCAGTTAAAGCAGGTAAATATGAAGTTTTACTCGATTCCGACAACACTGAATATGGTGGCTTTAATCGTTTTGATGACACATTGAATTACTATTCGAAACCAGAAGTTCAACTGTCGGAAAAGCACCGATTATATTTGTACTTGCCAAGCAGAACAGCTTTGGTATTTAAACATGTTCCACCTAAAAGCATTTTTTAAGTATGAACAAAGAAAAAATCATAATATACCAGTTGCTACCCCGATTGTTTGGTAATACTACAAATCAGCTAAAGCTTAACGGATCGAGAAGTGAAAATGGCTGCGGAAAATTTAATGACATTACAGATTTGGCCTTGCAGGAAATTAAGGCATTGGGTATAAACCATATTTGGTACACAGGAGTTATTGAACATGCAATTGCTCAGGGATATCCAGAACACAATATTCCCAATGGCGAGCCTCTTGTTATTAAAGGGAAAGCAGGTTCTCCTTACGCCATAATAGATTATTACGATGTAAATCCTGATTTAGCAGAAAATGTTAGCCAAAGAATGGAAGAATTTCAAGCTTTAATCAATAGAACACATCAAAACAATTTAAAAGTTATTATTGATTTTGTTCCCAATCATCTGGCAAGGGAATACAAATCGGATATGAAACCTGAAGGAATTAGTGATTTTGGTGAAAACGACGATACTACTCATGCCTTCTCTCCTGCTAATAATTTTTACTATTTGCCCAATGAAGAATTACATTTGCCTGATGATTTAAAAAATAAATTTCCCAATAACAACTATCACGAAAATCCGGCCAAAGCCACAGGCAACGATCAATTTTCGGCCTATCCAAATAGTAACGACTGGTACGAAACCGTGAAATTAAATTACGGTATCGATTATATGAATGAACACTCCAGTTATTTCGATCCGATTCCTGATACCTGGCACAAAATGAAAGACATTCTTTTATATTGGGCACAAAAAGGAGTAGATGGATTTCGCTGCGATATGGCAGAAATGGTACCTGCAGAATTTTGGAATTGGGTAATCACAAAGGTAAAATCTGAATTCCCGGAAATAATTTTCATTGCCGAAGTATACAATCCCAATTTTTACGAAACCTATATCTGCCAGGGAAAATTCGATTACCTGTACGATAAAGTTGGCTTGTACGATACTTTAAAAGGAATTATCCGTAAAGAAAAACCAGCCCGCGAGATTTCCAACTGCTGGCAAAGCTTAAATAATTTGGATGCTTACATGCTCCGTTTTTTGGAAAACCACGACGAACAACGAATTGCCTCCTCTTTTTTTGCCGGAGATGCCGAAAAAGCATTACCTGCCATGCTACTTTCTACCTGCATGCACAAAGGCCCAGCAATGATATATTTTGGTCAGGAAGTTGGCGAAGCTGCAAATGGAGCATCAGGATTTAGCGGTAATGATGGCAGAACTACAATTTTCGATTACTGGACTGTACCTGAACATTTAAAATGGATGAATTCGGGCAAGTATGATGGAAAATTACTTTCAGCAGAACAGAATAAACTTAGGCAAGTTTACGCTGATATTTTAAAACTAGGAAAACAAACAGCTATTTCGGAAGGTGAATTTTACGATTTAATGTGGCAAAATAAAGATTCTGCTTTCTTTAATTCAGATATAATTTACTCTTTTTTGCGACATTCGAATGAACAAAAGCTCTTGTTTGTTTGTAATTTTGATTCTCAGATTCAACATCTTCATTTAAAAGTTCCTTCTCATGCTCTGGAAGTAATGGATATTCCACGCCCCATTAAAATAAAATTTAGAGATTTACTTTCGAATTATACTTGCAAAATTGGAAGTGAAGAACTTATTGAACAAGGAGTAAAATTAATTGTTCCGGCGTATAATTCTCTGGTATTAGAATTTGTCTATTAAAATAAAAAACACATCTGCTAGTCTAGTTCTAGCGAGATTACCAATTTTATCCTAAAAATAAACTACTGATAATCCTTACTCTGGAGGAAATGTTAGAAAAAATATTTCCACAGAAATATAAATAAGGTTTAAAATTAGAATTAAGTGCTTACAATTTCTTAAATTTAGAGATAACGTACTAAACCTTAATAAGATGAAAACACTAATCTGGAAGAAAAGTATTTTCACAAATACTTACAAAATTTACTCCGAAAGCAAAGAAATAGGCCAATTAACAAAGCATAAATTCTCAGCATGGAGTGAAGCTGAAATGAATGGTAAAAAATTTAAGTACTACAGTAAAGGATTCTTTAAAAGATCAAGTGAAATCTATGATGAATCTGATGTTAAAATAGGAGATATCAAATTTACGGCCTGGAAAAGAAAAGCAGAAATTCACTTAAATTCCAATTATCAATATTGGAGATATAATACTTTATTTAATACAAAATGGGTGATGCAGAATGATAAGCAGATTCAGATTAATTCTTCTGCCAATACATTTAGTGGTAGTATCGAAACAAATGCCGAGGATGAAATTTCAATTTTAACAGGTTTATTTGTTACAAATCATTATCGGGAAAATATTATACCTGTTGGTTTGGCTGTATTAGCTCCACTTTGTTTAATTATTTTTTAGAATCATATCAAAAATAAAGCTTCTGTTATAAACTTTATAATTCAACATTCTCACTCTAAGTAAGATTTCCAATATTATCCTAAAAAAAACTACTGATAATTTCAACTTTCGTGAAATTATCAGTAGTAAATATCATAATCAGCAGAATTTTAAATCCATTTTATGTAATTAAAATCCTGACGGTGTGGTAAGTTCGGATTACATGCATACATTCTTAATCCAAAATCGAAAATTCCAGGATCTTTCAAATCCAAATCTAAATGATAAAATGATAAGGAATCAACTTTACGAACCTGTTTCAGCTTCTCGGTGCGAATAGGTCCTGATATTTTTCCATCCATTGATGTACGAATCACCAACTCTACACAAATATCCTCATCAATTAAATCTTTAAGATCCAAAGCAACTTCGACATGATAAGCCTCTCCCGACAAATATTTATGCTTCGGAGTACTCGGAGCATCAACTGATACAACCTCAATATCTTCCCAACCAGCCAGAATTTTCTGTTTCCAGGCAGCAGTAGCTTTTGCTTCTTTGTAATTCCCTTTTCGAAGAGTTTTTACCCGTTCAAATAAGGGACTATAAAATTTTTCTTTATAATCATCCATCATACGTTTGGTTGTATAATCGGGAGCAATATCCGAGATACAATTCTTTATGTATTTCACCCAATCAACAGGAATATTTTTCTCGTCGCGTTTGTAAAATAAAGGAATAATTTCATTTTCAAACATGGAATAAATAGTTTGCGCATCCAACTCATCCTGAAACGATTGATTCTCATAAGTACGGGTATCAGTTAGTGCCCAACCAGCTCCCTCTCGATATCCTTCTAACCACCAGCCATCAAGCACACTAAAATTCATAACTCCATTCATAACTGCTTTTTCGCCCGAAGTTCCTGAAGCCTCCAAAGGTCGCGTTGGGGTATTCATCCAAATATCTACACCAGTTACCAAACGCTGACCAAGTTCCATATCGTAATTTTCAAGGAATAGAATTTTACCAGCAAATTCGGGACGACGAGATACATCTACAATCAACTTAATTAAGTCCTGCCCTGCCTTATCAGCTGGGTGAGCTTTTCCTGCGAAAATAAATTGTACCGGTTTGTCCGGATTATTTAAGATTTTTGATAATCTTCCCAAATCACTAAACAACAGATGAGCCCTTTTATAGGTAGCAAATCTACGTGCAAAACCTATTGTTAAAGCATTTTCATCAATAGAATCGAGAATATCAACCAAACTTTTTGGATCTTCATATCTGCGAATCCAGTTATTTTGAAAACGAAGTTTCGCATAATCTATTAATTTTTTACGCAATGTATTTTTTATGTTCCAGACACGATCATCTGAAACATCATGAATTTTTTTCCAATACTGCTTGTTCGAGAGATCGTTTAAAAATCCATCCTTAAACTCGCTCTCGTATAACGTTCTCCACTCTTTTGCTGTCCAGGTTGGATAATGAACACCATTGGTAACATAGCCAATGTGTAACTCTTCGGGAAAATATCCCTGATAAAGCTCATTGAACATTTCCTGCGATATTTTTCCATGAAGCATACTCACTCCATTCATAGCTACCGAAGTATTTGCAGCCAAATTACTCATGGAAAATTTTTCGTTCTGATCTTGCGGATGAACACGTCCCAGAGCTAAAAACTGATCCCAACTCACCTTTAATTGCTCGGGAACATAGGATAAATAGTGACGAATCATATCTGGTGCAAATGTATCATGACCAGCCGGCACAGGTGTGTGTGTAGTGAACAAAGATGAAGCACGAACCACTTCCATTGCCTCATTAAAATTATAACCTTCTTTTACCAATTTTATAAGTCGTTCTACATTAATTAGTGCAGCATGACCTTCGTTGCAGTGATATAAATCGGGTTTAATTTCAAGCGCATCCAAAGTTTTAATTCCTCCCATTCCCAAAAGAATTTCCTGCTTAATTCGGTTGTCCCAATCGCCACCATATAACTGATGCGTTAAGGAACGATCCTGCTCAGCATTCATTTCGGTATCTGTATCTAGCAAATACAATGAGATACGCCCTACTTCAACCTTCCATATTTTAGCAGTAACATTTCTACCTTCCAATAAAAAAGTTATGGTCTTAGGTAATCCGGCATTATCGCGAACCTGCGTAATTGGCAGTTGCGAAAATTTTTGAGAATTTAACTCTACCAGCTGTTCTCCATTTAAAGATAAACGCTGAGTAAAATAGCCAAATCGGTACATAAAACCAACGGCAACCATATTCACTTTCGAATCGCTGGCCTCTTTTAAATAATCACCTGCCAAAATCCCCAAACCTCCCGAATAAATTTTCAGGTTATCGCTTAATCCGTATTCCATACTAAAATAAGCAATCTTAGGCTGGTCTTTGGATGGTTTTTCTGCTATATAAGCTTTAAAATCCTTGTAAACTTTATCGTAATTAGCTAAAAACTCTTTGTCTTCGGCCAGCTCTTTCATTCTTGAACCTGCAACTTGTTTTAATAAAACAATTGGGTTTTTACTCAATTTAACCCATAATTTAGGGTCTATCGATTCGAATAGATCAATGGCTTTGTAATTCCAACACCACCATAAATTTTTCGATAATTCCTCAAGTCCGATTAATTCTTTTGGCAAATTAGATTCTACAATTAATTTTCGCCAATGAATTTGATTGCTCTTGCTGACCTTTAATTGTTGATCGTTTGGAGCTATTATTTTAGTTTGTTTTTCCATATTTTTCTCTATTGCAATTTCGTATGCCTTATAATAATAGCCTATAAAATTTTTCCAAAGAGCCTTTTCTGCTATTGCTCTTGCATTTAACCTACATTCTTTTATTTGTTTTTTATTTTTTAATGAAAAACTTTTAATGTAAGCTGCCATTTCGTGAATTAACAATTCTGTATTAGAATCACTCCTTTCTATAACAGCAACTCCACCTTTATTGGCTTCATTTATTTGCTGAACCCATTTTCCAAATCCAGCCAATGTTGTTGTTAAGGTCGGAACACTAAATGCCACACTTTCCATTGGAGTATATCCCCATGGTTCGTAGTAGGATGGAAAAACAGAAAGATCTAATCCCATAAGCAAATCGTAATACGATTTATTGAAAATTCCATCATCTCCGTTAAGGTAAGTAGGAACAAAAATAACTTTAACTCTCTCGCCTGCACCATTAGTAAAACCCAGGCTTTTTACTTTATTTAATATTTCATCATGATCAACATTCCCCAAGTAGTGAGTTAAAAATGGAGTTATCAATTGCTCCTGAGCATTTCCACTCGCCAATGCATCTTTCAAATCTTTTCTTGCTCCTCGCTGATCGCCTGGAATTAGAAAAAATGCCACAATATCTCTATTCTGCGTTTTATCCCGATTAATTTGCGATAAAGACTCCAAGAAAACATCAAGACCTTTATTTTTAAACTCGTAACGACCACCGGTTCCAATAAACATTGTATCCTTTGGTAATTCGTATCCAAGTAAAGCCTGAGCTACTTTTGTTAATAGAGCTTTCGAGTCAATAGCTTTGGAATCTAATTTTAGCGTAGCCGGAACAAAATCATCCTCAAAACCATTGGGCATAACCACATCAACAACACGATTCTGAAACTGCTTACACTCCCGTGCAGTAATTTCGCTAACCGTTGTTAAGCAATCGGCAATTTGTGCTGCTATTTTTTCGAGAGAACATTTGGCTGTTACATTATACTGACGGGTTTTCTCGATGGAATTAAACTGATAAAGATTATCGTAAAGCGGCTCATGATTACTTGCCAAAACACGACCAAGCATGGTTGCATGAGTTGTAAATATTGTTGCAATACGTGGTGCTTTATCCTTAAGATACAAACAACCAGCGCCAGTCATCCATTCGTGAAATTGTGCTACCGGATAATCTGTTTCTGCTAAATTACATTTCACGAAATTCTCAATCACTTTCCCGGCTGCGTACCCAAACATGGCTGGTTCGTGATAGTCTTTTCCGCCATACAAAGATTCTAAACCATAAATTTCCCAGTATTTTGCATAAATAACATCTTTTTTAGTTAGGAAAGGTTTAAAGTCTATTAAAATTACAATGGGTTTTCCTGGAATTTTCCAGCGTCCTATTCTTATGGGCAAAGACTTTATTTTGGCCTGTGCTTTCCATTCCTTAAATAGTGAATCGTCTTCCTCAAATTCTTTTTCACGGTGTTCCTGATTATCAAAATCAGGACCAATATAAATTACATTATCATTAAACTTATGCTTAAGCGATAATGCTTTGGTTGAAACAACTGTATGAATTCCCCCCACTTTATTACAAATCTCCCAACTTACTTCAAAAATATAATCAGGAGTTAGTTTTATATTATTCATAAACAACGATTTTACTGATCTGCTAATTACTAATTTTCAATAACATATTGAAAATGAGCTATATTTAAATCAGAAGAATAAGAGATTATTTTAATTCATACTCTCCTGTTCTTCTTTAAATAAGTGCTAATTAATCGGCTTCTGAAAAGTGTTCATCCAATTCTTCCAATCTTTCTTTATAGTGAGCAATTATTGCATTTTTCTTTGATATTTCCTTCTTCAAATCTTCTGTGCTCTCAGGATTTGAATCTTTAAGCTTATTTATTCTTAGCTGCAAATCACTTAATACATTCATGTAGTTAATGAAAGCATCGTAAGGCGAATTGTATGGATTAAAATAGGAATGCACATCGCCATCTGAAAAGAATTTTGTGCACATGTAATAAAAATGATCGCTTCCCTGAAGGTATTTCCAGTCTTTCAGCAATCGCTCATCATTAAGTGCGAGCAAATCTTCTCTAAGCTCATACAATTTATCAAAAGCCTCATTCTGCAAGCTATTTCCTAGCCATGCCGATAAATCTCTTTCTTCATCGGCCCATGATATTACGTTTGGAACATGCGCCTGGGCAATTGGCTGATATTCATCCACTACTTCGGATGGAAGTGCAAATTTATACTTCGATTTCGCAGATAAATCCTTCGGAAAATTCTTCAGAAATTCAAAAATTCCGGATTCCTTTTTCTGATGTTCACCAAATGTTTCATAATCCATAAAAATATTTACCACATCTTCCTTTTCGTCGAACTCGTTTAACCAACTTACAAATTTACCTGATGTTAAGGGCCAGTTTTTCCAGTCTTCATTCGAAAATCTAAAGGCAATATCATCGCTAAGATTATAATTTCTCATTAAAATTTTAAGCTTAGGATTTATGGCATTACAATACAAATAGTTCGGACTTTTCCAACCTAAAATATGCTTTGCCCCTTCGGTTAAAATACCTTTGTAACCCATATCAGCTACCATTTGGCCAATGCCATCGGAATAGATTAATTCTGTATTCCGAAAAATTGTTGGTTTTGCTCCAAATAAAGCTTCTATTTTATGGCTGTGCTCTTTTACCTGACCTATAAATTCGTCTTTGTTTCTGAGTGATACCAGAGAATGAGAATAAGTTTCGGATAAAAATTCAACTTTCCCAGTTTTAGCAAGTGCTTTAAAACTATCAATTACTTCGGGCGCATACAATTCAAATTGCTCGAGTGCTAATCCTGTAATCGAAAAACTTATCTTAAAATTATATTTTTCTGACTTAAGAAGCTCTAATATAATTTTATTGGCTGGCAAATAACATTCATCGGCAATTTTACGCATGATCGACTCGTTGGTATAATCATCGTAGTAGTAATGATTGTTACCAATATCGAAAAAACGATATCTTTTTAAACGTAATGGTTGGTGAATTTGAAAATATAAACAAACTGATTTCATAATGTTAGCTTTTGCTTGGTGTGACAAATAGATTAATTGCTGCTTGGTAAACATCGTGAACATGAACCGCTGCATTGGCCCATTTTAGGTTATCCACTTCTTCTTTACCTTTCTCTTTAAATTCCTTAGAGAGAGAGTTGTAACTTATGATTCCGTAAATAGCATCGGCCATTGCATCAATGTCCCAATAATCCACTTTTACAGCATGAGTTAAAATTTCAGATACTCCAGATTGCTTCGAAATGATCACAGGCACATTAGACTGCATTGCTTCGAGTGGAGAAATTCCGAATGGCTCCGATACCGATGGCATTACATAAACATCGCTAAGTTTAAACATTTTAAAAACGTCGTCTCCTTTTAAAAAACCAGTAAAATGAAACTTATCGCTTATACCTAATTGAGCTGCGCGTTCAACCATTTTTTCGAGCATATCACCACTTCCGGCCATTACAAAACGAACATTATTACTTCGTTTTAAAACCTGATAAGCTGCTTCCACAAAATATTCTGGACCTTTTTGCATGGTAATTCTACCAAGAAAGGTCACAACTTTTTCTTTTACTCCTTTTTTAATAGCCAATTTTTCTTCAAAAGATACAGGCTCTACCGCGTTGTAAACAGTTACCACTTTATCTGGATCTTGTCCGTATTTTTCGATTACTATATTTCGGGTAAGATTACTTACTGCAATAATTTTATCAGCAGCATCCATTCCCATTTTTTCAATCTCGAATACTTTAGGATTTACACTTCCACCACTTCGATCGAAATCGGTAGCATGAACATGTATCACCAAAGGTTTACCCGACACTTCTTTTGCTGCTATTCCTGCGGGATAGCACAACCAATCGTGAGCATGAATTACATCATGTTCCTGATCCATACTTATGGTAGAAGCAACGTAGGCATATTTATAAATTTCCTCGATTAGATTAGTCCCATACTTTCCACTAAACTCCAGTTTTCCTTCCTTATCAACTTTAAAAAACTTATTTTTCCCATACAAATCCTGACTAGAAAAAGTATAGTATTCATCAGGATCGTTATAGGGAACCAAATGAGAATCTACTTCGAGATAAGTATGCTGAGTTTTAAACTTTTCAATATGATTCTGAACTTGCTTTATATTTACACCATTGGCACCTACCAATTGCATTTTACTCTGATCCTCATCGCCATGCGCTTTTGGCACCACGAAGATTATATCAAGATCTTTAATTTTCGACAAACCTTTTGTCAACCCGTAACAGGCCGTACCTAATCCTCCCGAAATATGTGGAGGAAACTCCCATCCAAACATTAGAACTTTCATACACAAACTATTTAAAAGATGATTGGTTTAATAATTTACTCACTCTTATAATTTCGGCTACACTTAATGCATAAGATGTTGCCTCGTTGGGTTTATGCGGGGGATTACCATCGTAAATCTGCGAAATTGACCCCAATCCGCGTTCGTGCAAGCATTCTTCAAAACCGTCAAGAAGTTCTTGTATTTTTTCTTCTCCGTTTTCTTTATAGAGTTTTAAGTAAGCTTCGGCAAAATGTCCGAACAACCATGGAAATACCGATCCGTAATGAAATGCGCTATTTCTTTCAAATTCGTTTCCTTTAAATATTCCTATATATTCATGATTTTTAGGAGATAATGTTCTTAATCCTCTTGGTGTTAACAATTCTTTCTCAATGATATCAAGAATTGATTTTTTTTGATTGTCAGACAAACAAGAGTGAGGCAGGGATACAGCAAATAGCTGATTAGGACGAACAGCCCAGCTTTTATGTGTATCATCAACATAATCGGACAAATAAGCCTTTTTATCATCCCAAAATGTACTTAAAAATGCTTCTTTTATTTTTTCAGGGATATCCTTCCATTCTTCTGCAAACTTTTCATCTTTAGCTTCTTCAGCCATTTCTAGTGCAAAACATATTGCATTATACCAAAGTGCATTTAGCTCAACAACATAACCCATTCTCCGGTTTAAGAATTTTCCGTTATTCTGAATTTTCATCCAGGTAACTCCCTGCTTAATAGTCCATAAAAGTCCATTTTCGTGCATTATTATAGCAAGATTAGACCCAAATTTATAGTATTGGAAAATCTCTTTTATTCGTTTTCCATACTTTTTCCAAAGCTCAGCCTTATCAGCTCCAAACTCAACATATTTTTGCAAAGTCCAGAAAAACCATAAAGGAACATCAACCGATTCATTGCCTTTATTTAAAGAAGTAGCATAAGAAAAACGGTTCATAATTTTATCGTACGAGGCATTTAATATATCCAGAAAAACCTTTTCTTTATTTCGGGCCAGACTTAAACCCGGTAAGGCCAAATAAGTATTTCTCTCGCTTGTACTAAACCATGGAAATCCGTTAATTATGGAAGTTTCCTTGCCTTTACGCGAAATAAACTGATCAGCAGAATTAGCCAAACAGTTCTCAAAACTATCACGAGCCACGCGTTTTTTTAGTTCATTATTAAACTGCTTTGCTATTGCATTGGGAGAAACTTGCTCGGTTCCCGCCGAAAAAACAATTGGTTCTCCTTTTTTAATTTCCATTTCAAAATATCCGGGAACAAATAAATCTTCGTGGCAATCGTAACCTCTTTTTTTCTCTTCTCGATACTCTACATTATAATACCAATCAGGCACATGAATAAAATCCGACTTTTTTGAGGTTTGCATATATAAAAATGGAAAACCATCGTACAATTTAAGGCCTACTCCATTACTTACAATTTTGGATCGGGTATTAGCATCCATATTAGCCTTTGTTAAGGAATGGATATTTCGAAAAGCCAAAAAAGGTTGAAAACGAATAATTGTTGGAGAATTAGCTTCTAATAATGTATAACGAATTAATACTCGCTGTTCTTTTTCAACCAAAAGAAGTTCTTTTTTAAGCACAATTCCCCCAACACGGTATGTTAAAGCTGGAATTGTATCTATTCCATACTCTCTAATATATTTATGTCCTTTAGGACTATATTCACCCGGAAATTTATGAATTCCCAGATGAAAAGGAGCACCGTGCTGAATTAGAGTTTCATCGAGGGAAGACAATAAAAGATGATTTTCCCCTCCAAAATTATCAATTGGACAAATAAGTAGGCCGTGATATTTTCGTGTATTACAATTAATAATTGTAGAACTGGCAAAAGAACCTGCCCTATTTGTTCTAATAAACTCTTTCTTTAGAGAGTACTCAGTATTTACCAGTTTGGCTTTGTCGAGTTTTAGGTAATCCATGCATTTTGTGTTTTGAGTTTGATTTATAATGGGTTAGTTGAAAATGTTATCATAAAAATGATTTCATTGTTACTAAAGTTATCGATAATTTATGAAAAACTATTGCTCTAAATTCCTTTTTGCAATTATTTTTTTGTGAACTTACGCCTGAAACAGTAATTACTTAACATAGTAAATTTTTAACTATTTTTATTGCAATCGTTTCAAACAAAAAAAAAGTATATTTACATCGTTTTAAATTGAAAATTTTAGAAAAAAATAAGAAATATGATTATAGATATCTTTCTAAACTTTTCAATACAAAAACATTAGGCTTAATTAATGAAATATTTCCCTAATAGCACTTTGTACTACTTTTCTTAAACAATCATTGAATGAATCAGCTTCAATATATATCCATGATCCTTCTTGCCTTATATTTTGCAGGAATCATGATAATTGTTTTTCGCTCTAAAGCCAGCAAGAATACCGAAGACTATTTTTTAGCTGGCCGACAGCTGCCTTTTTGGGCTCTTTCGATAACTTTTATTGCCTCGTGGTGGGGCGGCGGCTCGGCAATAGACTTGGTCGATCATGGTTTTAATAAAGGAGTTAGCTCTTTCTGGATTTATGGAATGCCTGTTTTATTTTCTACTTTTTTAATGTACTTGTTTTCAACAGGAATTAGAAGAATAGGAAGCATTACACAACCGCAGTTAATGGAGGAACGTTACGACAAAAAAGTTGCTTTCCTCCTGTCGGTACTAATTCTGGTATTTATGATATTGGGTGTTGCAACTCAAGCTGTGGTTATAGGTCGTTTCTTTCAATCGTTTTTTGATATTGATTATAAAATTGCTGCTTTAACGGGAACTTGCATTGTTCTGTTTTACTCTTTCTTTGGTGGATTTAAGGGTGTAGTTGTAACCGATATTCTTCAGTTTGTTTTTCTTCTGATAGCAGCTATTGTACTCTTTATTTTTGCTTATGATCATTCTGGAGGATTTGAAAAAGTCCACGAAATTGCACTTAACAATAATAAGCCTGATTTCTTTTCTTTTTTCCACAACATATCCAATAATTTCGTGTTCATAATTACCTTTGGATGTTCATGGATGATTCAGGCCAATATCTGGCAACGAATTTCTGCCACAAAAGCACCCGGAGATGCGAAAAAAATGATGGCTTTGGCTTTTGTGGTATTTATACCCTTATACTTAATTGTTACCCTAACAGGAGTTCTTAGTCTGGGTTTATTCGATTCGGTACCCGAAGGAGGAATTGTTCCGGCCATAATAATTCAATACATGCCTTTAGGGCTGGCTGCTCTTATGTTCGTTGGATTGTGCTCGGCAATTATGTCGACCATGGATTCTATGATTAACACCGGGGCTTTGGTATTAAGTGTAGATCTCTTTAAAAGAAAAATACGCCCGCAGGCAAGTCCGATGCAAATGGTTTGGATTGGTAAAATATCAAGTCTGATTATAGCATTACTAGGCTTACTTATAAGTCTTGAAATACGTTCAATACTGAGAATTTCGTGGGTTGGATCGGATTTTTTGGCTACCGGAGCTTTTGTGCCATTAATACTTGCTTTTATCTGGAAAAAAGGAAACTCAAAAGGTGCTTTTGCCTCTATTCTATTTGGACTGCTTTTTTCAACTTACAACCTGCTTATTGCTTTGAGCATAAAACTACCAGCATTTTGGGAGATTGCTTCGGTACAACAGGCTCTTATCGGAATGATTGCCTCGGCGGTGATATTTATACTTGTTAGCTTACTTACAAAAGCTAAATCCGATAAAGCCAGTGCGTTTATAGAAAAAGCAGGAATGTTAAAAACCAAACACAATAATCTGTAAACTTTTTTATTGTGTGAGAAATACCAGAACTCTAAAAAAATGACAAAAAAATAGTAGCAAAGCATAAGCCATACTACTATTATTTTTCACTATCGAAACATTATAGATTATTCAAATCCGAATCCTGAATAAGCTACAATTCTGTTTGCAGTTCAATTTTATTAGATTTTAGCTTACCTGCCCGAGCAGATATTTTTATGTTTCCAACCTTGCGTGTGCTTTGAACCAAAAGCATAGCACGTCCCTTATGCGTAACAATAAAATTCGATTTGTGTTTTTGTACATTCCTGTCCCAACCATTATCAACGCCAATATTTACACCTTCTCCTTCTACGGTAAACTCAATCTGCATTTCTTTATCGGGAACCAATTCTCCCGATTTTGTTTGCAAATAAGCCTGCAGATGTACCACATCATATCCATTGGCCTTCATTTTAATACGATCGGCTTTTAAGACCAATTTCGAAACCCACTTCGCTGTGTTAATTTTATACTCACTCTCCTTTTGCGATTCATTAAATCCAACAGCTCTAACTTCTCCTTCGGCATAAGGCACAAGATATTTTACAATATGATCCTCAAAATCATCAGGATTCTTTACTCCATAACTTTTCTGGTTGATAAATAATTCTACCTTGGGTGAGTTTGAATAAACCTCAACAAACACAGAATCTCCTTTTTGGTAGTTCCAGCTTTGCTCTACATCTTCAAACAACCATTTATCTAACCATCCTTCAATACGGTTATCTACCCATTCACCTTCTTTTTTTATCCATTGTGCTTTTTTAGCATGCTTAGTGGCCAGATATGTATATGGCTTATCGCTCCAGATAGTTCGAAAAAAATGTCCTCGAGGGGTATAAAAACCACAAAAATCGAGTAAAGAAATATCCAAACCTTTCCATGGATAAGGTCCCGATTCTCCTAAATAAGCAATTCCTGTCCAGATAAAAATACCTGCAATAAAATCACGATCGACAGCATCTTTCCACTCTTGATATGTTCCCCAATTTTCGGAACCATACATTATTCTGTTTGGATAGTTCTTATGATCGCTATCGTAGTTAACTGCCCGATAATTGTATCCCATAACATCAGGTACATCGAAATACCCTGTTATGTTACCAGCCTTTGGCAATACTCCACCTGTTGTTACAAAACGCGATTGGTCAACTTCCTTAATCCATCGTTCAATCTCTTCTGCAGTTTCTTTTAATTCATCTTTCCCATTTATTGTTTCGTCCTTTAAAACCTGATTCCCCAATCCCTGATTGCTTTTCTCCATCTTATAGTAATAGGGATAGGTCCACTCTATTTCGTTCCCCATACTCCACATAATAATAGATGGATGATTTCGAGAGTAACGAACCATATCTTTCACATCCTGCTCGGCCCATTGTTCATAAATATCACCATAACCACATTCCAGTTCCGGACGCATATCTTTAGCAAAACGACTGGTAATCCATTTGTCTTTATTTCTTCTCCATTCATCTAAAGCCTCGTTAATTACTACAAACCCCATGTCATCGCACAATTTTAGTAAACCAGGATCGGCAGGATTATGAGACATGCGAATGGCATTAACTCCTATGTCTTTTAAATTTGTAAGTCTTCGCTTCCATACGTCGCGGATAAAAACACCTCCAACAGCACCTGCATCGTGATGCAAGCAAACCCCCTTCAGTTTTATGTTTTTATCATTTAAAAAGAATCCTTTATTGGCATCAAAACGAATCGAACGAATACCAAAATCTACTTTGTATTCATCTTTCAATTCTTTTCCTAAAAACACCTGAACTTCGGCCGAGTATTGATTTGTTTCTTCTAAACTCCAAAGTTTAGGATTCGCAATATTCAATATCATAGATGTTGTATCCACATCTAAAACAGTAAGTTTTTTAGAACTACTTGAAACCAACTTACCTGTTTGGTCTTTAATAAGAACTTTAAATTTTAGTTTTTGTGCTTTTGCCAAAGTATTTTTTACAATAGAACTTACTTTTACTTTTGCTTGTTTTTGATTAACCTGCGGCGTTTCTACCCATACTCCGAACTGTGGCACATGCACTTTCGATGTACTTACCAATCGCACATTCCTATAAATACCCGACCCGGTGTACCATCGAGAATTGGCAAAGTTTGAATTATCAACCTTTACGGCAATCACATTTTGCTCATCAAATTTTAAATACTTGGTTAACTCGTAAGAAAAAGCAGAATAAGCATAAGGCCGTTTTCCTAAATAATGCCCATTAATCCATACTTCGGAATTGCTGGAAATGCCATCAAATTCTATATAAAACAACTTATTTTTTTGATCTTCGCTAAGCTTAAAGCTTTTACGATACCAAGCTATTCCTGTGGGTAAAAATCCTGTTGAACCGGAAGTATTTTCGGTAGTATAAGATTGTTCAATGCTCCAATCGTGTGGCAGTCTTAATTTGCGCCAAGCGCTATCGTCATAATTAAAACTATTTGCATTGGGTACATCTCCCAAATTAAATTTCCAGTTAAAATTAAAATCTTCAATTGTTCTAACGCCATCTGCCTTACTGGTAATGGTAATCAGTAAAAGAAAAAAAAGGACAAGACTAACTCTTTTCATACATTTAGGTTTTCATTTATTTACACTTACAAGAGGTAAACAATTCATATTTATTTCGAATAATACTACTTAATTACAAGCAAAACTATAACAAGCGGAGCGCAATTAATTGTTCTATCTTATCAATAGTTTAGCTATATTGACCAATATTAGTTGGAAAGTTGCACCACACAGATAACAGAAAAATAAATTTGAGAATTTATATTCAAATCATGAGACAAATACTGCAGATTTTAGTTTTATTGTTTTTACCATTATATTCTTTAGGACAATTGGAAAGCTATGGGAAACTAATTAATATTGAAGATAAAATAACAGAATCAAAAGCAAATACAGAAGAGATAAAAAAACATGATCTACGAAAGTTTTGGTTTAAAAATAAGACCGAACGTCGTTTTGCATACATTGGAGATAATTTTCAAAGATTAAAAATTGTTTTTCTCTCGGTAATTCAAAATACTGAAAACCCGCTGGAATATTTCGTTTATGGAAAAAGTAATGTATCTGATAATGTTTGTCCGTTTCAAGGTAAAATTATTATTAAAGATTCTTACTACATAACAACTCTTGAAAATCCCACTGCAAATTCAGGTATTATAATTGGTGAATATGTATTTTTTGAAGATCCGGACACTATTCATTCGGGTATTTTTAAAGGAATGTGCACAAGCCTATGGTACAAAGATAGTAATGGTGACATTAAATATGATAATCGCAATTCGGTTTCTGATTCTTACAATAACAACCAATTTACAGGCACATGGACTCAATATGGAAAACACAAAAATAAAACAGCAAATTGGGGAGATAGTAGAATTCCTGAATCGGGAAAACTAGATACTGGTGCTGGTGAATTTAATCCCAGAAAAGAATTCATGAAAAATGGCTGGGATTCATACATAAAAGCCTGGAGCGGCGGATACAGTAAAACCCAAACAGAAAATGCCCGAAAAAAAGAACAAGAAAAATGGTGGAAGGAAAAATAAACTTTATTTCACTTATCTACAAATGAATAAAGAACGACTACATAGTACTATTTTCATTGATTTCATTTTTTGTCCATTCGTATTTTTTCGAAATGGTAGAAACAAATCCAATATAGAAATATTCATTTTTCACTCTTAAAACAAAGTAAAGAATTTTCAAAATCTACTTCAAAACCTCTAACTCTACCAATAGACAGCTAACATCAGTTCGTTGCAAGCCACTCACCTCAAACAAAGCATTAAAATACTTCGATTCATCTGGTAATTGTTTTGCAAATTCTTTTAAATATGTTTTATCCGTAAAATTTCGCACCGTTGCCATCACACCAATATCATTATTCGACACAAAATACAAGACATTTTTACCATTACTAAGAGGTGCATAAGAGACCATAGCATATTCTACTTTTTGATTTTCACCAAAGCGAGTATTGTAAATTTTTTCGGCATTCCCATTTTTATATTTAAAACCATCATCAAAAATTGCAAACACTTTACTATCCTTTAAAAATAAAGATTCGGATAAATTCATGGTTTTATGTTGCCCAACAAACAAAAGGTTATGATTTCGCACATCGTCGTAGCTAAGCTTACTTTCTAACTCAAGATCAAAACTACTTTTGTTTTTTGTAAACCAACTACTTAATGAATGAACTGTGTATGGGGCCATTTTCGACATTAAAGTATAATCGGTTAATTGTAAACTTTTCTCGGGATGCTGCTTACTATATTTAATAAAATCGTTGTCGTTGTTAATTTCGCGATACAAAACTGCTCGTTCCTTTCCTTCTGGAAACCTCTCTCCCACTACGAATTGATCCGAAACAACAAGAAGGTTTTCAGAATTGGATTCAAAGTAAGACTCCCAAATAAAATTCGGTTTATCAGCAATTGTTTTCACAAGAAAAAAGCTCAGAATTACCAGTAACAATATCCCTGACAGAATTTTAATATATTTTATCGGGATATTAATTGTGTCGCCCTTTTCTCCTCTTGATTTATGATATTCTGCGGGCGATAAAAAGCTAAGATTGCACTGTCCTTTACGAATTTCGAACAGAACAGATTCATTGGTGCTGGTATTCTTATAATAATCTGCCAGCTTATTGCGAAGCTTGTACATATATGAACGAACCGTGCTGTTGCTTTTGTTTTCCGAATAATCAATTCCATAAAGTTCACTGCCAATGGTAATCTCGTTTATTTCTTCGCACGCTATTGCCTTTTCAACAAGGTATTTTAGCAAATTACTATTAGTAGGTGAGTTTACAAACAGTTTGTGAGAACAGATATTATCCAGTGCCTCTTTAATAAATTTTTCTTCCTTTTTATTGATCATACCACACAAAAATAACATGTTTTTTCTCTAATTCACACATTCTATTTTAAAATCATTTACTTTTCTGATTTTGAACTACTTAATCAATCATATTTAACCGTTAAATCACCGTTGCAGTCGCCGTTTCGGAACTCAAAACAAAGAAAACAATACAAGAATAAGCTACTTTCATCTGTATTATTGTAGTAAACAATACCAAACGAGTAAAAATCATCTCTAATGAATAGTAAAGCTATACTAACAGGTTTGTTTTTGACTTTCGGAACATTCGTGCTAGCCAGCTCAACAGATGGCTATCCGAAAACGAATCGTACAAAACAGAACATCAACCTAAATTGGAAGTTCTCTAAGATGTTGAAATCGGAGAAACCTATAGCAATTGCATTCGACGATAAAAAATGGGAAGATATTTGCCTTCCACACAATCCCGATCCGGTTTCGCTTTGGTTTGAAGATGCTAATGATATCTGGACACAGAAGGAATATATGCGTGACCAAAACTGGTACCGCAAAAAATTGTACATTGAATTGGACACCAACGAAAAAGCATTTATCGAATTCGAAGGTGTTCATAATGCCACCGAATTGTGGGTAAACGGAAAACATGTAGGTCGTTACTCAGTCAATGGCTATGTGCCTCATCATTTCGACATTACTAATTTTGTAAAATCTGGCGAACAAAATACCATCGTAATTAATGCCGACAACAGCTTTAACCCAACAATCGCACCCGATCCAGACCAAACTGACTATTTAAAATGGGCAGGAATATATCGTGATGTATATTTGGTAAAAACCAACAAACTGCATGTGAACTTCAACTGGGAGGATTTTGATGCAGGTGTGCACATTACCACTCCTTCAGTTAAGAAAAACAATGGTACCGTATCGGTAAAAACAACGGTTGTAAATGAATACAGCAAAGATGCCGATTGCCGCATTGAAACCATGATTGTGGATGCTGAAGGCTATGTGATTAAGAAGCTAAAATCAAGTACAAATATTACAGCAGGTCAACAAAAAATATTTCGCCAAACTACTGAGATAAGCGACAATTACAACTTATGGTCACCTAATAGTCCTTATTTGTATCGTGCTATTTCAGTGATTTACATGAATGATAAAGCAGTTGATTTTGTAGAAAACACCTTTGGTTTCCGTTCAATTGAATTGGTAGACGGACAAGGTTTGTTACTCAATGGAGAGCCTTTCTTTATGGTAGGTGTAAACCGTCATCAAAATTACCCACACATTGGTGATGCTGTTCCCAATTCTATGCACTACGAAGCCGCTTTACGCTACAAACAAGCTGGAATGAATGCCATTCGACTATCGCATTACCCACAAGACAATTCGTTTATTGAAGCTTGCGATGAATTGGGCATTTTGCTTTACGAAGAACCATCAACCTGGATTGGCTGGCACCAAGACAAGTGGATGGATAATTTGGAACAGTCACTTCGTGTGATGGTTCGTAATCATCGCAACCACCCTTCTATTGTTATTTGGGGAGCAGGTATCAACCACCGTGGCCCTGTACCCCAGCTCAACAGTGCAGCAAAAGAAGAAGATCCTTATCGTTTAACAGCAAGTGCTTCAAGCCCGTGGTGTGGAATTAAAAATGCGGGTGTTACCGATATTTATGCCACCATGGATTATCGAAAAACAGATTTCCCTGAGAGCGATTTCTGCATGGTGATGGAGCATGGTTTTTCGGAAAATGGATTAGGACAACAACAACATATTTCGAGATATAAAAAGCGTAACAACAACATTGGCACTTTGCTTTGGGTGGGTGCTGATTACAACCACCTGCGCGAGAACACCAAAAAAACCGACATGATTACAGAATATGGCTTGCAAACCATTTACCGCGTGCCTCGTCCTGCTTATTATTGGTATAAATCTGAGTTGACAAATGCGCCTTTCGTACACATTGCCGATCAATCTATTTATAAAAATCAAAAAATTCATGTGTACAGCAACGCTCCCGAAGTTGCACTTTATGCCGATGATAAATTGGTGGCCATCCAAAAACCAGACAACGACCTACTACGAAACCTAAACAATCATCCTTCATTTACTTTCCGCTATAACTGGACCAATGAAAGGTTAGTTGCAAAAGCACTTTACAATGGCAAAGAACAAACAAGACATTCGCGCACTAAAACAGGTGAAGCTTATGCCCTAAAATTGGCGGTAGACAACCCAGATCTATCACTCACAGCAGGCGGTTCCGATCTGAAAATGATTCGAGCTTATGTGGTTGATAAAAATGGCGAAGTAATTACCAACACCGATGTAAAAGTACATTTTGAAGCGCGTGGTGCAGGTTCTATTGTGTATGCCGACAAGGATTTTGTAAAAAACATGCAAGCCTATCATGGTGTTGCAACGGTTTATCTAAGAGGAAACACAGAAGTAGGCGATGTAAAAATAAAAGCGACTTCTGGAAAACTTAAGTCGGCAACTTTATCTTTAAGCACTACTCCATTCCAATCGGATGAGCTTGCTCACAAAGCAAAGGCAATTTACGATTACCCAATCCATAAAATTGATTTACAAACCAAAGGTCAGCTTTCGCAATTTGGCTGGAAAGTTGAAGAAGGTGGTGCTACTAAGGATTTTTCGTTCAAAACAGATGAATGCAGCTTCACCATATCAGCCAACACAAATTTGAAATGGCGCAAAGGAACTTATGCCATGCTCGGAGATTTAGCTTTTATGGGCTGCGATGGTGTATATGTAGGTTCGGGCAAACTCAAGCTTACTTTAAACGGATTGCCTAAAGGAAAGTATCAACTAAAAACCTACCATCATTCTTTCCAAAACAAAGCAAAACTTTTCCCTTACAACATGAAAGTAGAACGCAAGGATGCGAGCGGTGAATTCTCGTTTGTTTCAGACGATGATCATGTGGGTTTGTATGATGGAAAAGATGTTGGGGAGCGAAAACCAGTATCAGTTACCAACTACATCGAAAGCGATGGACTTAATCCGGTAAGCATTTCATTTGAAACGGATAAAAAGGATGCCGAAACCTGGTTGAACGGTCTGGAATTTAAAAGAATTAAATAAATCGTGATAGTTGGGACTCTACTTAAGTCGCTTCATCTTGAATTTTAAAAATATACAAAATGAATATTCTACAAAAAATAAAATTCATTAGCCTTGTTAGTTTACTGATTATTGCTCAAATGGCTTGTGCACAAGAAAGTCCAAGTGTAAAAATATGGGCGGCTAAACTTGATAAAGGTGAAGCTGCACCTCTATTCGAAGTGAAAAACGACACGGAAGGTAAAAAGGCAGGTTGGAAAAACCGCATTTACATTCAGCCGAATGTCACTTTTCAAACAATAGAAGGAATTGGTGGTGCATTTAACGAAATCGGTGGCGAGGCATTGCTTTCTCTCTCGAAAAAAGAACAAGATGTAGTCATGAACAATCTATTTTCGAAAGACAAAGCTGGTTTTACGTTTTGCCGAACGGCTATCGGCGCAAGCGATTTTGGAATAAATGCTTATAGCTATTCGATGACAGCTGATGATTTTGAAATGGAGCATTTCTCTGTTGATCGAGATCAAAAATACGTCTTGCCTTACATCAAAAGTGCATTTGCTATCAATCCTAACTTCACTCTATTTGCTTCGCCATGGAGTCCTCCGGCATGGATGAAAGAAAGTGGCAAGATGGTTGGTCTACAAAAAGAAGGCAACCGCATGAAAAGTGATCCTAAAGTTCAAAAAGCTTATGCCAAATACTTTGTGAAATATGTACAGGAGTATGCAAAAGCAGGTGTAAAGATTGACCGAATTTGTATTCAGAATGAAAATGATGCCGATACAAAATACCCAAGTTGTATTTTTCCGGCCAAAGAAATGGTTGCTTTTGCCAACAAATACATGGCTCCTGCTTTCAAGAAAAATAAAATCGAAACGAAAATTTATGCCGGAACGTTCAGAGCTGCCAACCAAATGGATTTGATGGATTTTGTTCAGTGTAAAAACATGGATGGCATAGATGGTATCGGCATTCAATACACCGAAACAAAAATTATTAACGATGCAAGAACTTTAGTTCCCAACATGAAAATCATACATACCGAAGGGGATTGTTATAACGGGAAAAATTCTGCTGAGGAAGCCGGAAACCGATTGAAGGAAGTGGCCAGCTACATCAACAGTGGAAGCACCAACTTCACCTATTGGAATATGATTTTGAACGAAACCACTAAAAGTGGTTGGGAATGGCCACAAAACTCACTTATCAATATCGATCGCAAAAACGGCACTGTACAATACAATCCTGATTACAACGCCATGTACATCATCAGTAAATTCATTCAGCCTGGCGATGTACGTATTGCCTCGGTAAATAGAAGTAATAGTCACCCCATTATTACCGTAAAATCTCCTGATGGAACTATTAAAGTTTTGCTGCAAAATACGAATGAAAAAGATGGAGTATTTGAACTAGTTATTGGTGAAAAATCTATAAAAGTTCATGCTCCTGCTCAGGCAATTACGGCAGTAGAACTAAAAAAATAATATTTAGAACCTAAAATAACACAATTAAAATAAATTGATATGAATAGTAAACAACTTTTCTTTTTAGTAGCAATGACACTACTCTTGGTCAACAAAGCCAAGTCTCAAGACATTACAATTATCCCTGAACCTGCAAATATCAAGATGTCTTCAAAAACATTGATATTTTCAAAAGAAACGTATTTAAACATAGATAAGAGCACGAAGAATAGCGCTTCATATTTAATAAAGCGTCTAAAAGAAGGCTTGAATTTAACATTGTCTGAAGATAGCCAGTACAAATCTAAATTATCTTTAATTTTGGATACTACTTATTCAGAAAACAAAGAAGCATATTCTTTAACCATTGACGAAAATATTGAGATTCGCGCTGCAGGAGATGCAGGATTGTTCTATGGTGTACATAGCTTTCTTCAGTTGCTACCCGCTAATGTGTACTCGAATACAGGGAAATCGCAAGGAAGTTATGAGTTGCCTCAACTCATTATAAAAGATGAACCTCGATTTGCCTGGCGAGGGCACATGCTAGATATTGCACGACATTTTTTCGACAAAAATGAAATTATGAAAACAATAGATGTAATGGCGTCACACAAGTTAAACGTTTTACATCTTCACTTATCAGACTTCGATGCCTGGAGAGTAGAAATAAAAAAATATCCGGAATTAATTAATGTAGGATCAAGAGGACATCACACAAGCTATGCAAAAGGGAAAGCTCGATACTATCTTTCTCAAAACGAAATTAAAGAAATAATTGCTTTTGCTCAAACCCGCCATGTAATGATTATTCCAGAGATTGATATGCCAGGTCACTCCACAGCTGCGGCTCGCTCTTATCCTGAGTATTTTGACGGCAAAGCCACCTATAACCCAGCCAAAGAAGAGTCCTTCGAGTTTATTTCTGACATTATAGACGAACTCATAGCGATATTTCCCGCTCCATATTTTCATATGGGAGGCGATGAGGTTTCTAATCAAATGCAGTGGGAAGATAGGGCTGACATAAAAGCTTTAATGGAAGAAAAAGGTTTTGCCACCTTAGATGAAGTAGAAGGTTATTTCGATGCTCGAGTAGTGAATATGGTGCTTGACAAAGGAAAAATTCCTATAGGTTGGAACGAGATGGCACATTTTGACGTGGATAAAAGAGTCCAGTTTCAGTGGTGGCAAAGTGATTTTAGTACACCAACAGGACAAAAAGCTATAGCAAACGATCATAAAATTGTTATGTCTTCAAGCAGCAAGCTTTATCTCGATTATCCTCAGCAATTTAATGAGCCAGGATGGGGAACAGAAACAAATAGTCTTAATGAAATTTATTTATGGGAACCCATTCCGAGTTCCTTATCTACAGAAAAAGAAAAATGTATTATCGGTGTCGAAGCTCCACTATGGACAGAGTTTGTGGAAAGCAACGAGTATCGTCAGTTTATGACTTACCCGCGTTTAGCTGGGCTTGCTGAAGTGGCATGGTCGCCAAAGGGTAACAAAAACTTGGCTGGCTTCAAAAAACGTATGGAATATCAGTATAAAAGATACAAAGCACAAGGAGTGACTTACCGTGCACCGGGAACCCATTCTGGGGATAAATACAAAGTGAATTAAGCTTGAAAGAGAAGAAAAAAATCCGTATTAATAGTTGGAACATGAAGAAAAAAAACATCTATATTTTAGTATTTCTACTAATAGGGAATATAGCCAACGCTCAAATCTGGAAAGATCCCAATGCAAAGCTCGACGCACGCGTTGACGACCTGTTATCGAAATTAACACTGGAAGAAAAAATAAGCTATTGCGGATCAAGAATCCCTGAAGTAAAACGCTTGGGCATTCCTTATTTTGAATGGTATGGCGAGGCTCTCCATGGAATTATTGGCTGGAACTGCACACAGTTTCCTCAGAACATTGCCATGGGAAGCACCTGGAACCCAGACCTGATGTTCGATGTAGCAACGGCAGTATCGAATGAAGCACGCGCTTTAAAGAATACAGGCTCTAAAGAAGTGATGATGTTCTCTCCTACAGTGAACATGGCGCGCGATCCACGTTGGGGACGTAATGGGGAGTGCTACAGCGAAGATCCTTTCCTGATGTCGGAGATAGCACGAATGTTTATTCGTGGTATGCAAGGCAACGATCCTAAATACACTAAAACAGTGACTACCGTAAAGCACTACGTGGCAAACAATGTAGACAAAGGCCGCGAAAAGCACCATTCGTACATCAACAAAAAGGACCTATACGAATACTATTTTCCGGCTTACAAAACTTGTCTTGTAGATGAAGAAGCAACTGGGATTATGACTGGACTAAACGGTCTTAATGGAATTCCGTGTTCGGCTCACGATTGGGCGGTAAACGGAGTTTTGCGCAAAGAATGGGGTTTTGAAGGTTATGTTATTGCCGACTGGGCAGCTGTTCAAGGACTGGAAGTGAGAATGAAATATGCGAAATCTCAGCCAGAAGCTGCAGCAATGGCCATAAAAGCAGGTGTTGATCAGGAGTGTTTCAGAAATGATAAGCGACAAGCACCCATGGTGAATGCCTTGAAACCTGCCATTGAGCAAGGTTTAATTACAGAAGCAGACTTGGATGTATCTGTTCGCAGATTGCTACGCTTGCGATTTATGACTGGCGATTTTGATGATCCATCACTAAATCCGTACTCAAAAATACCAGCAAGTGTAATGGAATGTGATGCGCACAAAAAATTGGCATTGAAAGCTGCCGAACAAGCCATTGTCCTTTTAAAGAATGATAATGTACTTCCCCTAAAAAAGGATACCAAAAGTCTTGCAGTGATTGGACCTTTTGCCAATAGATGTTGGATGGGAATTTACTCTGGCTTCCCAAATAGTAAAATTAGTCCACTAGATGGACTTAAGAAAGCAACTTCTGCCAAAGTAAGCTATGCCGAAGGTTGCGATGTGCTTGCTGATGCTGATGACGACAAAAAAATTGCTGAAGCGGTAGCCTTAGCCAAAAAATCGGAACAAGTTATTTTGGTAGTTGGAAACGATGAAAGCACTTCTACCGAAAATGTTGATCGTAAATCTTTACAACTTCCGGGCAATCAGCACAAGCTGATTAAGGCAGTTCGGGCTGTAAACAAAAACATCATTTTAGTACTTGTACCAAGTGGTCCAACAGCCATTAAATGGGAACAAAAGAACATTCCAGCAATTGTGTGTATGTGGCCAAACGGTCAGGAACAAGGAACTGCATTGGCCAATGTCTTATTTGGCGATGTAAACCCTGGCGGAAAACTGAGTTCTACATGGTTTAAATCGGATAAGGATTTACCTGATTTCAACGATTACAACATTCAAAGCGGACGTACCTATATGTATTTTAAAGGCAAGCCATTGTACCCTTTCGGTTATGGATTGAGCTACACCAATTTCAAAATTGACAATGTAAAATTGAGCAGTGAAAAAGTTAATCCTCTGGAAGATCTTATTGTATCTGCAAACATAACAAACACTGGTAAAATAGACGGTGACGAGGTTGTTCAGGTGTACATTCATGATGTGAAATCTTCGCAAAAAACACCTATAAAAGCCCTGAAAGGTTTCAAACGCATTAGTGTAGATGCTGGAAAAACTAGATCAGTTGAAATTAAACTTCCTTACGAAGCTTTTGCTTATTATGATACCATACAAAATCAATTTATGGTAGAAGGTGGTGTGTTCGAAATTATGGTGGGTAGTTCAAGCGAAAGTATTGCCGAAACAAAATCCGTGAAAGTAAAAGGTGGCCTTGTTCCTGCAATAAAAGTGGGACAAAAAAGCGGTTATTTTAATGCCAGGGACGAAAACAGAAAGCAAAAATGGGATTGTATCTACTCAGATAAAACGGCCATGAATTCATCAGAAAAAGGTAAAGCAGATGGCAAGGAATGGCTTGAGTACGAAATAACATTTGTGGATCCTGGTTTTTATGTGAACACCTGGGAAGCGGAATTAAACTTTACTTCAGCTACAAAAGAAGCAATTGTAGAAACATCGATGGCAGGAGCCAAAATAGGTTCATACACCATTATGAAAAATCAATTGAAGCTACCAATTCGCATCCCAATTCCACCAGAATACGGAAAACCAGTTCGATTAAAAGTAAAAACAATGCATGGTGAAGTAAATCATCACTCCATTAAAATTATTCCTCCGGGAGGTAAGAAGCCTTTTGTGGTTACCAAAGTGGTTGCTAAATCGGAATAAAAAAGTAAAATTATACGTATGAAAACAAAATACACATTACTATTTTTTGTAATGCTGGCACTTACTTTGGGCAACTCGTATGCCCAAAGTTGGGGCTACAATAACAACCGAATTGCAATAAGTTTCGACGGAAACAGTGCTCCCGATCATCAGTACAAATGGCCTATAGGTGACCCTGATGATTGGGGTGCAAGTGCAGCAAGCCTTGCAATTATAGCAAAGTTAGGTTTACAAGATCAATTGGTGCATTGTTCATACAATAATTTTATTGATGCACCTGCCGGGCCCGACAGCGAAAATCAGAATAAGATAAGTTGCGATGGTGCAATCAGTAGGTGGCATTTTAATGCAGGCAATTTTTATGATGTTACAACACAATTGGAGGAGGCTAAAACAAATTTAGCCTCTGAAATGGCCTCATCTACCGCCGATAATCCTCTGTACTTTATTCATGCAGGATTATCTGAATTTGTTTATCAGGCAGTAAAAAAAGCAATCGATCTGGGCGGATTAGAAGCGCTTAAGTATGTAAAACTTGTTTCGCACAGTGGTTTTAATGAAAATGAAACCCGCAGAGATTGGCATCATACATGGAGTGATATTCAGGAACTTTGTGGCAATAGAATTCAATATCATAAAATTATAGACCAAAATGCTTGTGGTAAGCCAGATGTGTTATGGTGTTCGGGAAAAGATTTTTCGCCTTGGTATTGGATGCGCGACCATCAAGACGAGGGGATTCGCTTTTTGTACAAAAGAGCACAAGCGCACAAAGCTGGCAAAGCCGATATCTCGGATGCAGGCATGTTGTATTGGTTATTCACTGGAGATGAAAATGGAAGCCCAGAAAAATTTAAACGCTTTTTAGGTAATGGAATCTTAAATTCAATGCAATTAAGTAAATGAAAAAATTTAAACACAAAGAGAATAATTGCACAATCCATTAACAACAAACACCAAAATCACCGATTTACAGAGAAAAAACCAGAATCCAGAGGATTCAAATGTTTGTAGATAATTCAGCACAACATAGAATATGACCCCAGCGGAGTAAATACCCCTAGCTTGAATCATTGCTCGAAAACACAATTTTGGCTTTCTATTTCTTCTCAAGCTATGAAACGTAAGAATTTTTGATAAATTTAAAATGGAAATAAAACTCATTCTGCAGCCAATTGCATACCTAAATAAATATGCATGCATTTGCCCATAAAAATTAAATTTCCAGAGCTATTTTTACAAACAAAAAACAACCCTTAACTAAGCGATAGTAAATGAAAGTTGCTGCAGTACCTATAAAGTCAATTATTGGAGACCTTAACTTCAATCTGGAAGAAAGCATTAAATGGCTCACCAAACTCAGTGCTCAAAATGTTGATTTTGTTCTTTTTCCAGAAATGAACCTGACAGGATACACCAAGAATATTGAAATAATTAAAGATGCTAATTCCAGAAAAGAAGATATTTTTAATTGTTTACAAAAAGCTTCCTCAGATTTAAATATAGCTTTTGCAGTAGGCTTTCCCGAACAGGTAGATATGAAATACTACATATCGCAAATACTATTTGACAATGGAAAAATTGCAGGCATTCATCGTAAAACACATTTAGGTCCAAGCGAAATGAATGTTTTCACGGCTGGAAACGAAATTGCTGTTTCAAATATAGGACAGCAATTTATAGGCATGCAATTGTGCTACGAATCGCATTTTCCGATAGTAAGCAGCATACAAGCAAAACTAAAAGCTAGCATATTAACTTATTCTTTTGCTTCGCCAAAAGAAAACTCTGCAACAAAACTCGACCGATTTGAACAATTTTTATGCACCCGAGCCTACGATAATTCCTGTTATGTAATGGCCTGTAATTTAAATAGTACATCCGATAAAGGAACACTTATTCCGGGTTTAAGTATTATTATTGATCCCAAGGGGAAAATAATATCAAAATCCTTAGAAAACAACATCAGTATATGTACTATCGATAATGAAAAATTAAACAAAATCCGAAACTCAAAAATGGCATGGTTCAACAAACATAGCCGTAATGATTTATATGCAAAATATTATACTAATGAACTGATGTAATTTATCCCCATAAGAGATAAAATATCTCTGCCCCCAAACCTGCAAATTGCAAATTTACAGGAACTGGAAAAAATTTAAGCACTAAGGTAGCCCCACCTCCTCCTCTTTCAAAATCCTCATAAACACGAATCCGTAACAGCACATTCCCTTTCCGTAACCTGGTTCTCGGTTTTCGCAACATCAACCACCTTTTCAGTAATATAGGCTAATTCTTCCGTGACATCCTTTTGCGTTTCCGTGACACAAACCTGCTCTTCCGTATGTCACGGAACAAGAAAATCGTGTCACGGAAGGGGTACCTCGTGTCACGGAAAGCAGAAACCCCTGTCACGGAACAAGAAAATCATGTCACAGAAGAGCAAAAGCTTGTCACGGAAAAGCTTTTTTATGTCACGGAAGAGGTAAGGTCTTGTCACGGAAGGGGTATCTCGTGTCACGGAAGTGACTTCTCCTAAAATAACTTGACAGATTATTACTGTTTTTTGGATTGTAGTATTTTATTTTTATCCAGTAACGATTTTACCTGGCCATTTAGCTGTTAATAACAATTACTCAGAATGGACTATTTGCCGTAATATCTGTCCAATAAGCTAGTGTATATTATTAAGAACTGAACTACTAGATGGCAATCCTATTTTATGGGTAATCTTATTTACCTGTTTGGTAAGTTGGTTTGTATATTTTATGCAATTACACAAAAGGAAGAAACTTAAAAAGAAATAAAACAAAAGCCAGCGTGAGCTGCTTTCTTCATCTTAATAAATTTTAGCTAATGCACAATACTATCGCCTTGCTTGGGTTTATCAAAAACCACACGATGGAATCTGCAGCATCAATGGGAAAATCTCATAACCAGCAGATAATTAGCTCATGATAAGTTTTACAAAAGAAAAATAAAAAGATCATCGAATAGGTCTGAAGCTTCTCAATAGATTTTTATGAATAAAAATCACAAACAGTTGCCCATTTAGAAAACAAATTCACTATTTTTATTTAGTTTGATTCCAAATATGGATGATAATGAATTTTTCAGTCACAAATTAAATAAAACTTCATGGCGCAATTTATATATAAGAAAAAGCCTCAGTCTTTTTCCTTTCAGAACATAAAAGGTTTTGCTTCACCCATTACCGTATTATATGGTGGAAAAACGGGCAACTCAAAATTTATTGCAGAACAATTAAAAGAGCAATTTCAAAAATACGAATTGTATCCTTCTGTAATTAGCATGAACGATTATGATGTTAATCATTTGCCAAACGAGAAGTATCTTTTTATTGTGGTAAGTACTCGCGGAGAAGGTGATCCCCCAGCACAGGCAAAAGCTTTTTACAAGCACTTATTTGGTAAACAGCTTGGCCACTTGCCTAACCTTAACTATTCTGTATGCGCTTTGGGCGATTCTAGCTATCAAAATTTCTGTAAGACTGGTAATGATATCGATTCACAATTGAAAAAGCTTGGAGCTAAAGCTTATATCCCTTTAATAAAATGCGATTTGGCATTTAAAACAAAAGCGGAATTCTGGGCATCATCATTACTAAATAAGTTCCAAAACAGACTAAATGGTGATAAGCTGAATTTAAAATTTGGAACGCCTGAAACAGGTCCGACTTTTACCCTTCGGGTTAAGGATAAATACCCTCTTACCAGCAAACAATCTACGTGCGAAATTAGTCATCTAATTCTGCAAACCAATCATGCTGATTTCACATATCAGCCTGGCGATTCTCTGAGAATTAAGCCTAAAAACCCTTATTCTCTGGTTGTTAAAATTATGCTTTTGCAGGATTATTCGCACGATACAATTGTGCGGTATAAAGATAAAAAAAAGAGTATTGAAGAATTATTGGTTACCAAGTTGGAATTAACCAATTTGAGCAAAGATGTGCTAAAAGCTTATTTGCAGCATACAGGAAATAAAGATTTAAAAAGCTTGTTTAAGAACGAAAACAGATTGTTTAAATACCTTCAGCTAGCCGATGTGTACGATATGTTACACGATTTTCCCTCCCAAATCGAAGCTCAGGATTTATGTCTTATTCTCGATAAAATAAATCGCAGAGAATATTCTATAGCATCGAGCGCGAATAAAACTCCAAACGAAATTCACTTGTGTGTAAAACAATTTAATTACTCCCTATTTAATCGTAATCGGATAGGCGCTTGTTCTTCGTATATAAACAAAGGCTTACAAGTAAATTCCAGTCTTAAAGCACAACTTATTCCGAACAATAATTTCCGATTACCAGAAGATGATAAACCAATTATAATGATTGGTGCAGGAACAGGAATTGCACCTTTTATTTCGTTTATGAATGAAAGAAATGCCTTAAACTCTAAAGCTAACAATTGGTTGATATTTGGTGAAAAACAAAAGAAACATGATTTCTTATATGAGAAAGAACTGGAATCTTTTGTAAAAAATGGCATTTTAAATAAAATGGATTTGGCATTTTCTCGCGATAAAGCAAAAAAAGTTTACGTACAGGATATACTTGCACTTAAGGGAAAAGAAATTTATCAATGGCTCGAGAATGGAGCTCACTTCTATATCTGTGGCTCTATTGCCATGGGAAAATCCGTTTTAAACAATCTTTTATTATTGGTCGGAAAAGAAGGAAAATATAGTAAAAACGAAGCTTATAACTATATTGAAAACATGAAGCAATCTTTACGTTTACACGAAGATTTGTATTAAAACACAGCTTTACTATTTAAGGAATAAATTAAATGCCATATTAAAATGCACCCACAAAGTAAAATCTAACTTTATGGGTGTATTTTATTGGGCTAGCTTTACTAATTCTACTAAATTTTAAAATAAGGCATCAATAAAATCAGCAGCATTGCCTTTTTCCAAAGCTTTTATAAATGCCGTTCCAATAATTGCTCCGTTTGAAAAACCAGCCGCATGCTGAAAGCTTTGCTTGTCTCTAATTCCAAAACCAATTAAGGAAGGAATATCCAAACTGGCTACCTTTTTAAAGTAGTCTTCCCTCTCCTTGCTTTGCTCTACTGCACCGCCCGTAGTTGCCGATGTAGAAACCATGTATAGGAAACCTTTGGCAGCCTTTTCGATTTTAGCCATTCGCTCGTTGGTTGTTTCTGGCGTAACCAACAAAACATGATACACCCCGTGCGCCTCAAACTTCGCTTGGTACTCCTCATGGTATTCCTCCAAAGGTAAATCGGGCAATATCACCCCATCAATACCACAAGCCTGGCAATCGGCCAAAAATGCATCAACACCATACTTAAAAACTACATTCCAATAACCCATTAATAGTAAAGGCATTGTTATGGTTTTGCGCGCATCTTTTAGCTGTGCAAATAACTTCTTTAAGTTCATACCATTATCGAGCGCTTGCTTGGCTGCCAATTGGATTACCGGCCCATCGGCCAAAGGATCTGAAAAAGGAATTCCAATCTCCACCAAATCAACACCTTTATCCTGCAAAAGCTGTAAAGTAGGAAGTGTATCTTCCAGGCTTGGATATCCTGCTGGAAAGTAAATCGATAAAATATCTTTTCCTTTATTTTGAAATAATTGATCTATTCTGTTCATGATAAACAATGAATAATTAACAATTAGAAATTAATAATTTACTTAATCCCAATTGTTAATTGTTAATTACTAATTCTCTTAATTTATAATACCCTCCTCTACCTATCGACTCCACAAAAACTTTCGGAATCTCCTAAAAAAGAAGAATTTTGAAATTGGCTACTTTTTCGTAATTATTAATTCTTAATTACTCATTATTAATTGCCCTCATATAGGTTTCCATATCCTTATCGCCTCGTCCCGATAAATTTAGCACAACCACATCGTCCTTGGTAAAATTCAGTTGATCTAAAGCAGCCAAAGCATGTGCTGATTCCAGGGCAGGAATGATTCCCTCCGTTTTTGCTAACATTTTAGCAGCATCTAATGCTTCCTGATCGGTAACCGATAAAAACTGTGCTCTACCCGATTCTGCCAAATGCGCATGCAGCGGGCCAACACCAGGATAATCCAGACCCGCTGAAATAGAGTAAGGCTCGGTAATTTGTCCATCTTCATCTTGCATCAGCATGGTTTTACTTCCGTGAATAAAGCCAATATCGCCAATGGTAATAGTTGCAGCTGTTTCGCCGCTCTCAACACCCATTCCCGAAGCTTCAACTGCTACCAGCTTCACCTCTTTTTCATCCAGATAATGATAAAAAGCACCCGCAGCATTACTCCCTCCACCTACGCAGGCAATTACATAATTTGGGTTCGGATTTCCGGTTTCAACGATCAATTGCTCGCGAATTTCTTCGGATATGATAGACTGCAAACGAGTTACCATATCTGGGTAAGGATGAGGACCTACTACCGATCCAATTAAATAAAAAGATTGGGGATTAGCGATCCAATCGCGGATGGCTTCGTTGGTTGCATCTTTTAAAGTCTGATTTCCTGAAATTGCAGGCACAACCTTTGCTCCCAACATTTTCATACGAGCCACATTTGGCGCCTGACGTTCCACATCTAAAGCACCCATATACACAACACATTCTAAGCCAAACAAAGCACAAACCGTAGCCGTTGCAACACCATGCTGCCCTGCTCCTGTTTCTGCAATAATCCTGGTTTTACCCATGTATTTGGCAATCAGAATTTGCCCAATGGTATTGTTAATTTTATGTGCGCCTGTATGCGTTAAATCTTCGCGCTTCAGGTAAATATTTGTATTGTATTTCTTCGATAAGTTCTCAACCTTAGTCAACGGAGTTGGTCGTCCCACATAGTTATCCAACAATCGCGCATAATCTTTCTGAAACTGCTCTGAACTTAATATTTTCAGGTAATTTTTGCGCAATTCATCTGTGTTCTTTCGTAACAATTCCGGAATGTAAGCTCCTCCAAACTGTCCATAGTAACCACGATCGCTTACTGCATATTTATTATTGCTCATCTTGTTTTTTCTTACTGATTTTACAAACTCTTTTACCAAACCAACTTTCTTTACTGCCGGACTTTCCTCAAATCCTGAATTAACATCTACACCAAATAACCTGGGATGCTGAAAGGCTTTTACCGCCTCTACATCGTCAATTCCAATACCGCCACTTAAAAAGAAAGCGGTTTCTCCTTTGTACTTTTCTAAAATCTGCCAATTGAATTTTTTCCCGCTTCCACCATAAGATTCCGATTTGGTATCAAACAGAAAATAATCACATTTTTTATGATAGGATTCCAATTGTTTAAATTGAAAGTTATCATTCACCTGAAATGCCTTAAACACCTCTAAGCCTGTATCTTTAATTTTTTTACACGTTTCTGGTGTTTCGTCACCATGTAACTGAATAACATCCAGTCTATATTTTTTTGCCAAAACAAGAATCTGCTCTACCGATTCATTTACAAAAACACCAACTTTTCGGATATCAGAAGGAATCGACTTTAAGATTTCTGCATCAAAATCGTCACCTAGAAAGCGTGCAGATTTTGAATAAAAGATAAAGCCCATATAGTCCAATGGCAATTCCATTAGCTCTTTAAGGTTATCTTTGTCGCGCAGACCGCAGACTTTAATTTTCAAATGCTCCGTCATCATATCTCAATTATATTGCTGCAACAATTTCTTTAATGAAAGACTTGCATGTATCTCCAGGAAAATCTGTTTTCATAAAATGTTCTCCCATTAAAAATGCCTGAAATCCATTCTCACTCATGTCTTTCACAACCTCCGGACTATCCAAACCACTTTCTGCCACGCGAATCATGTCTTCTGGTAAGCTCTTTGCCAAACGGATCGATCGTTCTGTATCTACTGAAAAATCCTTTAGGTTTCGATTGTTAATTCCTACCAAATCCACAAACTTGTTTACATGCTCCAATTCCGAATCATCATGAAGCTCAAGCAAGACTTCCATGCCCAAATCTTTGGCTATAAAAGCAAAATCCTTGCATCGTTGTGGACTTAAAATAGCTGCAATCAAGAGAATTACATCTGCTCCCATTGCTTTCGACTGATAAATCTGATAAGAATCTACAATAAACTCTTTTCTAAGCAGGGGAATGTTCAAAGTCTCTCTTGCTACTTTAAAATCAGAGTCTTGAGCACCAAAAAATTTCTCATCGGTAAGTACCGATACCATCGAAGCCCCTGCTTCCTGATAATTCTTCACCACATCTGCGGGTTTAGCCGTTCCGTTAATCACTCCTTTAGAAGGCGACTGGCGTTTAAACTCTGCAATCACACCCGATGCACCATTCCTGCCAATTGATTCCTTTGCGGAATAGCATTTACGCTTAAAACTCTCTGTTTCCATCAACTGAAAAATAGGCGTTTGCTCTTTCTGCATCGCAACTTCAGCCCGTTTTTGCTGAACAATTTTGTTTAGTATATTTTGCTTTGCATTCATGCTTAGTTTCTATTTGTCAGTTTCTGTAATACTTGATACGATTTACCCGAAAGCAAAGCATCCTCTGCTCTTCCAATGGCATCTTCTCTACTAATTTCGGGATGCAGACAATGAATTGCCAATCCAGCATTAATGGTAACTACCGCATTTTGAGCTTCTGTTCCTTTGCCATTCAAAATATCTACGAATATTTTAGCTGCTTCTTCAACTGTTTCACCGCCATACAACTCCTCAGGACTTAATTTTCTATTCCCAAATGCTTCTGGTTCCAGTAATTCTTCCATTCCATTTCCTATGAGCTTCACCTTACCGGTTAAAGAAACCTCATCGTAACCATCAATACCATGAATTACTGTAAAACTTGAATCTGTTTGCTGTAACAAATATTGATACAAACGAGCCAATTCCAAATCGAAAACACCCACTATTTGATTCTTAGGTCGCGATGGATTTACCAATGGACCCAGCATATTAAAGAAAGTACGTACGCCCAAATCTCTTCGGATTGGAGCTATATTTTTCATTGCCGGGTTAAACAAAGGAGCGTGCAAAAAACAAATTCCAGCTTTATCCAAATCTCTCTTCAAATCTTCTTCCTTGTTTTTAAACTGATATCCCAAATGCTCAATTACATTCGATGATCCACAAAAAGAAGATACGCCATAATTTCCATGCTTGGTGACTTTTTCTCCTGCTCCGGCTACCACAAAAGAGGCTAATGTTGAAATATTGAACGTATTTTTACCATCGCCTCCTGTTCCACACAAATCCACACCATTGTATTCTGATAAATCCACAGGAATGCAAAGCTCTAAAAGTGCTTCTCTAAATCCTGTTAACTCCTCAACCGTAATGCTTCGCATCATAAATACGGTCAGGAATGAGGTAATCTGAAACTCGTTAAAGTTTCCTTTGGCAATTTTAATCAAAACCTCTTTCGCTTCTTCCTTTTTTAAGGTTTTGTGTTCAAATAAATGTTGTAATATATTGCGCATTTTATTTTTGTTATTTTTATTAGCATTCAGCTTTCAGCTCTCGGCAGTCAGCTTTTTAAAACTCCTTACTTGTAGCTACAAACCTATCCGTTCAACCAGTTTTCAATCATTTTCATTCCCTCTGGTGTTAGTACCGATTCCGGGTGAAACTGCACTCCCTGTACATCGTATTCTTTGTGGCGGATTCCCATGATCTTTCCTTCTGAATCCTCACAGGTAATTGTCAAACACTCTGGTAAATTTTCTTTCACCACATTCCAGGAATGGTATCTTCCTGCCTGAAACTCTTTCTCCAAACCTTGCAGAACTCCTTTGTCATCATCTGTTCTGAAAACCGAAGTTGCCACACCATGATAAACTTTATCTAAATTTTCGATGCTTCCACCAAATACTTCGGCAATTGCCTGTTCTCCCAAACAAACACCTAGTATTGATTTACTTGCAGCATATTCCTTAATCACATCCTTTAAGATTCCAGCCTCATCAGGAATTCCCGGACCTGGCGATAGTAAGATCTTATCAAACTTTGCCACATCCTTCAATTCAATTTCTCTGTTACGATGAACTTCAACATCCTTAGCACCCAGCTTTCGCAGATATTCCACCAAATTATAGGTAAAGGAATCGTAATTATCTAGTACCAATATTTTCATATCCTATATATTTTCTGCAATAGCCAATGCTTTACGCAAGGCTGCCAGTTTGTTACTTACTTCGTTTAATTCACTCTCTTCGTTCGATTTTTCAACCACACCGGCACCAGCCTGAAAATACAGATGATTGTCTTTGCTCATAAAACTGCGAATTGTAATGGCCTGATTAACTTCACCATTGAACCCCAATGCTCCAATGCATCCTCCGTAAAAACCTCTGGCTGTTGGCTCATACTTATCGATCAATTCCATTGCACGATATTTCGGTGCTCCCGATAAGGTTCCTGCCGGAAAAGTATCGCCCATTAACTGGAATGGATTGTAATTTTCAGGTAATTCGCCCGATACCTTAGAAACCAAATGGATAACATGAGAGAAGTACTGTACTTCGCAAAAGGTCTCTACCTTGATATTCTGAGCATCTCGACTTAAATCATTTCTAGCCAAATCCACCAACATCACATGTTCTGCCTGTTCTTTCTCATCTTTCAGCAGTGCCTGAGCTAACTCGGCATCTTTAACTGCATCGCCGGTTCTTCTAAAAGTTCCCGCAATTGGATGAATATAGGCTTTCTTGTTTTTAATCTCAATTTGGGCTTCAGGCGAAGATCCCATAATGCGATACGATCCGTAATCGAAATAAAACAAGTAAGGCGATGGATTAATTGATCGTAAAGCACGATACAAATTAAAATCATCACCTTTATATTTTTGAGAAAACTGACGCGAAAGAACGATCTGAAATACATCGCCTCGTTTGCAGTGCTGTTTTCCTTTTGTCACCAAATTCTTATAGGTTTCATCATCCATATTGGATTGTTCCTCTCCATCCAATGTAAAAGTAAAAGCTGGCAAATTTCTATTTCTCAACAAATCAGAAACTTCTCTAATTCTTGATTCATCGCCATTCTTCACCAGTTCAATAATCTTTAAAGTATTATTAAAATGATTTACCTCGATAATAAAACGATAAAGCGAATAGCACATTTGTGGAATTCCAGATTGCTTTTTATCCAAATTAAAATCTAAATCTTCGAAATATGGTACGGCATCATAAGTCGTATATCCAAATAGCGCATTGGCCTTAGGAACATTTTCCTTTTCCTCTAAATCGAACTGATTTACAAAATCTTTCAGTTTTCCAGAGACAAATCTTTTTCCTTTACCCCGGGCATTGCAAATTTCCTTTTTGCCTTCTATTTCTTCAATCAATTCCCCATCTTTCAAAGTAATACTGGCAATAGGCTCTAAAGCAATAAAAGAACTTGCATTCTCCGGACTGTGGTAATCCGAACTTTCCAATAAAATTGCACCTGGAAAACGGTCTCGCAATTTGATATACATACTAACCGGTGTTATTACATCGGCAAGCATCTCTTTTTTTCTGTACTTAAATTTTATCATCTGGCTAATCGTTAAATTCGATTCAAAAAAAAGCGGCCTACTGAGATCAGTAGGCCGCTTGCTTTATTAGTTTATAATATCTGGAACTAAATTTTGCACATACGGAGGACACTTCCACTCATGTTGTTTGAGAGATTACAGCTGTGCCACCAATATTTGCATTTCATTCCTTGCATAATTTTTCTTTTTGCTACCACAAATCTAAATAATATTTTTCACAAACTCCAAATGTAATTCTTTAAAACAATTGAATAGCCACCCCATAAAACAGGCTACGCACCCTAATTTTACTACACTTACAGTGATGTTTATTTTTTTATTATTTTTTTTTAAATCAAATACAATAAATATTAAAAAAAAACACACCTGTACTTTTAAAGGGATATTAAAAATTAAAAGACCCTTTTTTCTACACAGCCCCCTGCAAAACACCACCTGAAAAATATTTTAATAAAAATATTCAAAATAACTCGCAAACACCTAATTTTACAGGCATTCAACTTGTAATCCAGAAACAATTCAAACGTTACCATTTTAGTAAGTTTTAAGCCCAAATTTGCAGGTAAAAAAATAATTCCTACATTTGAATCATAGTTAAGAAATAAACATTTGATATTAACGATGAAAACATTTAGTACTTACTTTTATTACTTCTGGTATTTCTATTATCCACAACGATAAGGGCAAGAATTGATATGTAAAAAATCGAACAGATACATAAAGTCTTGCCAAATAGGTAAGACTTTTTTTTATATTAAATTATACAATGAGCAATAAAGCATTTACATACCGATTTTATTTTTATTATTACTGGTTTACAACAAATCGGCAGGATGCCTTATACCTAAACTCATAGAAAACGTATAAAAATCCTGCTAAAAAAGCAGGATTTTTTTTTGACCAAAACCACAATATTTAATCAAATACAAAATGATTCAACCCGCAAATAGAACTCAAGGAATAAAAGAATACTATTTTTCGCTTAAGCTAAAAGAAATAGCGCGTTTAAACGAGGGAGAAATAAAGGTTCTTAATTTGGGAATTGGCGATCCGGACATGTCTCCTTCTGAAGATACCTGGAACATGCTTAAAGAAGCTTGTGTTCACCCAAAGAGTCATGGATACCAAAGCTACCAGGGAATTCCGGCATTACGCGAAGGGTTTTCGAAATGGTATAAAACCTATTTCGATGTAGATATTAATCCGGCAAACGAAGTATTACCATTAATGGGTTCGAAAGAAGGAATCATGATTACTTCTCTGGCCTACTTAAACAAGGGCGATGAAGTATTAATTCCCGATCCATCGTATCCTACTTATAAATCGGTTACTAACTTACTGGGTGGAAAAATTATTCCTTACTCATTAACTGAAAAAAATAACTATCATCCTGATTTGGATGAACTGGAAAAAAGAGATTTAAGCAAGGTAAAAATGATGTGGATTAACTATCCTCACATGCCAACCGGAGCAAGAGCCAGCAGAGAATTACTGGAACAAATTGTTGCTTTTGGAAAAAAACACAAAATCTTAATTGTAAACGATAATCCTTATAGCTTTATTTTAAACGACGAACCTATGAGTATTATGAACATTGAGGGTGCCAAAGATTGCTGTTTGGAGTTAAACTCATTAAGTAAATCGCATAATATGCCAGGCTGGAGAGTTGGAATGATTTGCGGAAGCGCTAAAATGCTCGATCCTGTTTTAAAAGTTAAAACAAATATGGATTCTGGCATGTTTTACCCGGTACAACAGGCAGCCGTAAAAGCTTTAAATGTAGATAAATCCTGGTACGATTCGATTAATCTTGTTTATAAAAAAAGAAGAGAACTGGTTTTTAAACTCATGGAATTGATAGAATGTAAACCAGGTAAAAATCAAAGCGGAATGTTTGTGTGGGCAGCCATACCTGAAAACTACAAAGACTGTTACGAGCTTAGCGACAAAGTATTAAACAAAGCAAAAGTATTTATCACTCCTGGAGGAATATTTGGAGAACAAGGATTAAAATACATCAGAATTTCGCTTTGCAGCAGTGAAGCAGTACTTGAACAGGCAATAGAGAGAATCAAAAGAATGTAACAAGCATCAAGCTACAACTATCAGGGAAATACAATAATTTTATACCTGACTTGAAGCATGCAACTTGAAGCTAAAATTAGATAAGAATGATAGTATCAGTAATAGGATTAGGATTAATAGGAGGATCGATTGCTATTGATTTGAAGAAAAATGGTTTTGCAGATAAAGTGATTGGCGTTGATAATAATCCAATGCACGCACACACAGCAAAAAAACTGAATATTGTTGACCAAATTCAGGATTTAAAGACAGCCGTAACATCTTCACATTTGGTAATATTAGCGATTCCTGTTAACGCTTGTTTAAAAGCATTGCCTCAAATTATGGATCTTATCGATCAGCAAATTGTTACCGATTTAGGATCAACAAAAGAAGAGCTAATAAATTCTTTATCGAATCATCCGAAAAGAAAACAATTTGTGCCCGCTCACCCAATGGCCGGAACAGAATTTTCGGGTCCGCAGGCAGCACATTCAGGTTTATTCGATGGTAAATGTTCCATTATTTGTAATCCTGAAGATTCCCATAAAGAGGCAATCAGCCTTGTTACCGACATGTTTCATGCACTAAAAATGAGATGCGTTTATATGGATGCCGAAGTTCACGACAGACAAACAGCTTATGTATCGCATCTTTCGCATATTAGTGCTTTTGCCTTATCTTTAACCGTGCTTCACAAAGAGAAAAAAGACAAGCACATTTTTGAACTTGCCAGCGGTGGATTCGATTCTACCGTTCGTTTGGCCAAAAGTTCGGCCGAAATGTGGACTCCAATTTTTAAGCAAAACAAAAAGAATATTACTAAAGTGCTTCAAAAATATATAGATACACTGCAACAATTTAAAGATTCAATTGAAAATGATGATTTAAAAGGTGTAGACAACTTAATTAATGAAGCCAACGATATAAGAAGAGTTTTGGATCAGAAAGAAAAAAATGAAATGGAAACTCTTAAAAATGCAGAAAAAACAATAAGAGCATAAAAAAAATCAGTACACTATTAATTAAAATAAAACCAAATTTTTAATCACTCGAAATAAAGAGTTAATAACATTATAGCATGAGTAAAAATCTAAAAATAGCGGAACTAAGTAGCTGGCCAATTGAACACATAGACAGACCATTAGTTATTGGTGGACCTTGCAGTGCCGAAACAGAAGAACAGGTAATGGAGGCAGCCCGAGGAATTAAAGACGCTGGAATTCCTATTTTCCGTGCCGGAATCTGGAAACCACGTACTCGTCCGAATAGTTTCGAGGGAATTGGAGCCAAAGGATTAATTTGGTTACAAAAAGTAAAAGAAGAAACCGGATTAATTACTGCAACCGAAGTTGCTAATGCTAAACATGTTGAACTGGCTTTAGGAGCAGGCGTTGATATTCTTTGGATTGGCGCAAGAACCACTGTTAATCCATTTGCCGTGCAAGAAATTGCGGATGCTTTACGTGGTCACGATATTCCTGTATTGGTAAAAAACCCTATTAATCCTGATCTTGAATTATGGATGGGAGCAATTGAAAGACTTCATGCTGTTGGACTAACCAGATTAGCTGCTATTCACCGTGGATTCTCTACTTACCAGAAATTGAAATACAGAAATGATCCACAATGGCAAATTCCTATCGAATTGAAACGAAGAATGCCACAACTGCCGATCTTTTGCGACCCTAGTCATATTACCGGCGATCGTGAATTACTGGAAGAAGTAACTCAAAAATCGATGGACCTAAACTACGAAGGTTTAATTATTGAATCGCACTGCAAACCAGAAGAAGCCTGGAGTGATGCAAAACAACAATTAACACCTATCGCACTTAAAGAACTTTTAGCAAACCTGGTTCTTCGTGATCCTGAAGCCGACAATGAATTGGTTGATAATACTCTTGGTGAATTAAGACATCTTATTGATGATTTCGATCAGAAGTTACTTGAATTACTGGAGAACCGCATGCAGGTAGCCAAAACAATTGGTCATTACAAAAAAGAGAATAACATTACTGTTTTACAGAACAAACGATGGGGATCGATTCTTGAAAAAAGCATGGTAAATGGTAAAAAGAAAGGCTTTAGTGAGCAATTCATTAACAGCTTGTTCAAAGCCATTCACCAGGAATCAATCAACCAGCAGGAAACAATAATGAACTCATAATACAAGATCTGAGATATTAGACCAGAGAAAATCCTTCTCTCTTCTAATATCTCCTCTCTCAAATCTCTATAATAATGAAAAGCATACGCATCAAAAATCAAAACAGCACCATTCTTATTGGTGAATCCTATAAAAATATCAGTAACTATTTACCCGAAAAAAAATGTTTCTTGATTTGCGATGAAAATATTTATCGTAACTACACCCAGTTTGTAGAACAATTCGATTATATAGTAATGGGTTGTGGAGAAAGCATTAAAACATGGTCATCGGTAGAAATGATTATAGAAAAATTACTCGATTTTGGTGCCGATAGAAATAGCTTTTTGTTAGGAATGGGCGGCGGTCTGGTTTCTGATGTAACTGGCTTTGTTGCTTCTATTTTTATGAGAGGATTAGATTTCGGATTTATTTCCACTTCCCTTTTATCGCAAGTTGATGCTAGCGTTGGTGGTAAAAATGGCGTAAATTTTGGGAAACTTAAAAATATGATCGGTGTTTTTAACCCTCCTCAATTTGTAATTTGCGATCCCATATTATTAAAAACTCTACCTAAAAGAGAGATCCGCAGTGGTTTTGGCGAAATAATAAAACATGCCTTTATTAAAGATGAAAACTTATTTCTATTCCTGAAAAAGAATAAAGAAAATCTATTAAATTTAAATGCCAATTTAATGGAAGATTTAATTTATAGAGCTGTCTCAATTAAAACCAATGTAGTTGAAAATGATCCTTTAGAAAAAGGAGAACGTAAAAAATTGAATTTCGGGCATACAATTGGTCATGCTATTGAGAACAATTCAGATTTAACACACGGAGAAGCGGTATCGGTAGGAATGGTATTGGCCAGCAAACTATCAGAAAGTGAAACCAACCTGTCACATTCTGATTCAAAGGAAATTAAAAATCTTTTAGAAGACTTTGAACTTCCCGTTGCAACTAATGTTTCATCGGATATTATAAATGAATATCTGGTTAAAGATAAAAAGAAGAATCGCTCATCAATTGATTTTATCCTTTTAAATAAAATTGGTGAAGCAAGTATTCAACCCATGGCAATTGATACCTTAAAAAGTAAAATTATTAGCCTGATTGAAAATCAAAAAACAAATTGTTAATTACTTTTAATTTTTATACAATGATTATTGTTAGTGCATGTCTGGCTGGTGTAAAATGCAGATATGATGGAAATAACAACCTAGTTCCCGAAATAAGAGATCTGGTACTAAATGGAAAAGCCATTGCTCTTTGTCCGGAAGAATTAGGAGGATTGCCAACTCCCCGCGTTTCTTGTGAGATAATACAATCGAACATCATGAGTAAGGATGGTAACAATTTTAGTGATGAATTTAACATTGGAGCGAAAAAAGTACTTAATGTAGCAACTACATTAGATACTAAATTAGCAATTTTAAAAACAAATAGTCCGTCATGCGGATATGGCCGAATTTATGATGGTACTTTTACAGGTAATAAAAAATCAGGAAATGGTGTCACCGCCAATTTACTTGAAAATACAGGAATAAAAATCCTGAATGAAGATAATTTTCATTCAATATTAGAAAAATAAATAATTATATAACCAGAAGAAATTATCGAGATTAAATCTTATTTTTCACATTTAAGACTCATATATTACTTCTTATAGCAACTCTAACAGATGAACAATTTCGGAAGAATATTCAGAATAAGCATATTTGGTGAATCGCACGGCAAAGGAGTTGGTGTTACTATCGACGGATGTCCTGCCGGAATAGACCTAAGCGAAGACGATTTACTGCAGGACTTAAGCCGAAGAAAGGCTGGAGCAAGAGGAACAACACCAAGAATAGAACAAGACTTACCCAATATATTAAGTGGAACTTTTGAAGGAAAAACCACTGGTGCTCCTTTAATTATTTTATTTCACAATAAAAATACAAAATCGAAAGATTACAGCAACCTTTTAGATAGTCCACGCCCTGGACATGCCGATTTTGTTGCCAAATATAAATTCGGAGAACACAACGATTACACAGGTGGCGGTCATTTTTCAGGTAGGATAACATTGGGAATTGTAGCCGCCGGTACTGTTGCTAAAAAAATATTGGGCAATGTAAACATCAATGCCAAACTTACCGAAATTGGTGGTCAAACTGATTTTGATGCTGCCATTGAAGATGCTTTACTTCAGCATGATTCTATTGGTGGAATTGTTGAATGTAAAGCCAATAATCTTCCCATTGGATATGGAGAACCATTCTTCGATTCGGTAGAATCTATGATTTCCCATCTGATTTTTGCTATCCCTGCTACCAAGGGAATCGAGTTCGGCTCAGGATTTGCTGCTGCCAAAATGAAAGGTTCCGAGCACAACGATAATTTCATTGATGGGTCTGGAAAAACAGAAACCAACAATGCGGGTGGAATCAATGGCGGAATTACAAACGGAAACGAATTGGTTTTCCGTGTAGCAGTAAAACCTACTTCATCAATCGGAAAAGCACAAAACACAATGAATTTTGCGAAAGGAGAAGTAGAAAGTCTTCTAATTGAAGGCAGACACGATGCCTGTATTGCACTTCGTGTGCCAGTTATTGTAGAAGCCGTAACAGCCATAGCTTTAGCAGATTTAAAACTATTAGACAAAGCACGAAAAGCATAATTTATTAGCTTATAAAAATATATTCAATCGATATGAAAAGAGATGTTGTTCGCGACATCTCTTTTTTATTCGCCGCTTTTACCTCTCCCTGCAGGGATCTTTCCTTAAAGGAGAGAATTAAAAAATCAGTTTCCTCTAGGATTTCAACGTCTCAAAATCCTCGATTGTTTCCCTCCCAGGGAAACTGCTAGCAGGCTAAAGGGTAAATTCCAAAAACTAACTTAAAGTGCTTGCTGTATTGACTAAGATATTATTCTCAAGTTAGATAAAACACCCTCTTTATAAACTGCTCATTTTTCTGTAACTTAGATATTATCTATTCATTATCAAAACTTTAACTAAAATTAAACCTCAAAATGAAAAATTACGGAAAATTGATACAATTGGCAGGGATAATACTTCTACTCACTTTTCTTGCCGCAAAAACCAGAGCACAACAACCACAAATTAAAAAAAGAATTGCGGTCTTTGTTTTCGAAGATAAAACCGATAAGAGCTGGCATTGGTGGAATCATAAAGGAGTAGGTCAAGGTGTAAGTGATATGTTAACAACAGCACTGGTAAAATCGGGAAACTACAGAGTTATGGAACGTGCCGAGATAGATCGTATTTTAAATGAGCAAGATTTCGGACAAAGCAATAGAGTTACACAGCAAAGTGCTGCTAAAATTGGACAAGTTTTAGGTGTTGAAATGGCAGTAATTGGTTCAGTATCGGAATTTGGCTATAAAAAAAGCGATACTGGTGGAGCCGTTAAAGGACTAGGAATAGGCGTATCGAGCCAAGCTGCAATTGTGGGCGTTGACGTAAGAATGGTAAACACGAACACCGGAGAAATTATTACTGCAGAGAATGTAAGAAAGAAAAAATCAGCCAAAGGAATAAAACTTCGAACTAATAAATTAAACTTTAAAGACAGAAAATCATTCGATCAATCCCTGGTTGGAAAAGCTGCACGCGAAGCCATAGAAGATATTGTTTCGATGATAGATAATAGTGCCAATAACATTCAATGGCAAGCTAAAGTAATTACCGAAAAAGCTGGTGTAGTATTTATTAATTCGGGTGAAGCCGATGGCTTAAAAGTTGGCGATGTATTTGCTGTTTACAGCAAAGGTGAAGATCTAATAGACCCTGACACGGGAATTTCGCTTGGTAGTGTTGATTCCAAAATAGGAGAAATTAAAATTACCGATGCCAGCATTGGTAACGGAAAAGCTTCTAAATGTTCCATTGTAAATGGATCAGGTTTTGCAAAAGGAAATTTTGTAAGGTTGCAATAAAACCTCAAATAAACTTAAAACAAAAAGGGGAAACAGATGTCTCCCCTTTTTGTTGGTATATTAATCTAAAATTTATGAAAATTCACTATAAACTTAATCCACATTCGGATTTTTCTCATATTCAATTACAAAAGCATAAAAAGTAGCACCTTCTCCCCCACGCAAATCACCAAAACGAACCGGGAAATGGCCCCAGGTAGAAACACGAGCCGTAATTTCACCATAACAAATCGCATCCTGATTACCACCAGTTACATCGTTGGGTTGAATAGTATTTCCTGGATCGCTATCAAGTACTCCATCATCCAAATTTTGACACCAATTGGTATACTCCCATTTTTCACCACTTAACCACATCCATCCTGCTGAGGGATCCTCTTCATGCGATTCATCACATGCTTGAAAACCTCCAATTGGCGGTCCATTGGTAACATTTGTTTTTCCCCATGTATACCAATCTACCTCTTCATCTATTAAACTAAAGACAAATTCATTTTCATCTTCTGTTTCCGGACAAAGCAAATATCCACCGCTAATTTGAGCCAGATAAGCAACACACAACCACTCAACATCTCCTTCTGGAATCTCCACAACTTCGTAATAGTGTGTTACTCCATTCTTATTTGTAAAGCTTACAGGCTTATTTCGGGTATAATTCCATATTTCATCCCAGCTTTTATAAACATTTTTATATTCCGATTTTGAATAATAATCTGTAATATCAAGAAGACTTATTTGACTTGCTACCGAACTCTTATCACCCTCAAAGCATCCGGTACATAGTACTACAAACACAAGAATACTATACAAAAACATGAGACTAAAAATTGCCATTTTGTGAGTTAATTTCATGCACTTCTATTTTATTTGCTATTGAACACTTCAAAAATCACATAAAATAAAAAGACAAGAAAAAAGAATCAATCGGCTGCTATATTATCATTACAGATTGTTAAATAATTTAAACGAATAAAAACTGCAAGTACAATAATTATAAATTATATTTTCTAAAACTAATAGATCATTTTAAAGCACTAAAAAAAATACCTGAGCCTATACATCCGGTAAATTACTTTGCTTATCGAAAAGACAAAAAAAATAGAAGATATTCTAAAGCTGTTCTGTATTTTTAGTTCCTAAATTTAAATTATAGATACAACAACATCCAATCATGAAAAAAAATCTACTAAGCTTCCTGTTTCTATTAATAGGAATTAGCTTGTTTGCACAAAAAACTCCGGTAACCAAAGCCAATTACGACTTGCCTTCACGTTTTTCGCCTGGCAAACTAAAAGGAATGGTATTCTCTACCAAAGTATATCCTCACTGGTTAAAAAACGGAGAAAAATTTTGGTATACTTATCGCACCTCAAACGGACAAAAGTATTATTTAGTAAACCCTGGAAGTAACAGTAAAACCAAATTATTCGATGCCGTTAAAATGGCATCAGATATGAGTCGTTTAACTGGCGATCCTTTTAATGCTAAAAACCTGGATATCAGCAAATTAAAATTTATTAAAAATGAAAGTGTTTTGCAATTCGAGGTAAAAAGTAAACTTGCCGAAGAGGAAGAAAAAGATGAGGAAAATGGTGACAAGCAGGACGATAAAAATGAAGAAAAGAAAAAGAATAAGAAGAAAAAAATGGTAGCTAAAGTTTGGCATTTCGAATACCAAATTGCCAGTAAAAATCTTAAGCTTTTAGATGATTTTGAAAAGCCTCTGGAGCAAAAAAAATGGGCTTCGGTAGCACCAAATGAGGAATACGTAATTTTTGCAAAACATCACAATTTGTATTGGATGGATGCCGAAAATTATAAAAAAGCCCAGAAAAACGAAAAAGATTCTACCATTGTTGAACACCAACTTACAACTGATGGTTTAGAGCATTTTGCCTATGGCAATACTGGTTATGGCAAAACCAATCGCGAAAAAGCGAAGGAAAAAGATGATCGTAAGGCTGCGTACGTAAGCTTCTCTCACGATTCAAAAAAATTCGCAATCACACGCGAAGATGAACGTAAAGTAAAAGATCTTTGGGTAATTAATTCGGTTGCCGAAGGTCGCCCTACTCTGGAGACCTACAGATATCACATGGCAGGAGAAAAAGAAGCTCCCCAATACGAAATTCAGGTTTTCGATTGGGAAAGCAAAAAATCAGTTAAAATAAATGCTGAGGCCTGGAAAGATCAAACTTTAAGTATTTTAAGAGCTCCCAGAAAAAAAATGAATGCCGATGACGATTTAAAATTCTCTAAATGGTTATCAGAAAACAGCAATACACTTTATTTCGAGCGCCAAAGTCGCGACATGAAACGAGTTGATATCTGCTCTGCAAACACTACAACTGGTGAGGTTAAAGTAATTATCAAGGAACGATTAAACACCTATATTGAAACACGAAATTTAGTTTCGATTAATAATGGTAAAGAGTTTATTCACTGGTCGGAAAGAGATGGCTGGGCCCATTTTTACTTGTACGATGCTGAGGGAAATCTTAAAAACCAAATTACTTCTGGTCCCTGGCATGCCGACAAAATTCAAGGTGTTGATGAAAAAAACCGCGTACTTTATTTTACTGCCAATGGAAAAGAAAATGGCGAAGATCCCTATTATTCACATCTTTACCGCGTAAATTTCGATGGGTCGGGATTAAAATTATTAAACAAAGGAAATTTCAATCATGAAGTAAGTTTAAACGATCAGACTCATTATTTTGTGAATAACTCATCAAGAGTAAACACTACTCCAGAATCTAAGTTATACGATTCGCGCGGTAATAAATTAATGGATTTGGAAACAGCAGATCTTTCTCTTTTATTCGAAGCTGGATATAAATTCCCAGAAATCTTTACAGTAAAAGCTGCCGATGGATATACAGATCTGTACGGAGTAATGTATAAACCATTTGATTTCGACGAAAATAAAAAATACCCGATCCTAACTTATGTTTATCCAGGTCCACAAACCGAGGCTGTTTATAAAAGCTTCTCAACACGTATGGATAGAGCTGATCGTATGGCTCAATTTGGATTTATTGTAGTTACAATGGGTCACAGAGGTGGTCATCCCGATCGCTCAAAATGGTATCACAATTACGGATATCAAAACATGAGAGATTATCCTCTCCTAGACAAAAAAGTTGCTTTGGAACGCCTGGCCAACCGTCACGATTTTATTGATATCAGCAAAGTTGGTATATTCGGTCACTCAGGTGGTGGATTCATGTCTACAGCAGCCATGCTTGTATATCCCGATTTCTTTAAAGTTGCAGTATCGGCAGCAGGTAACCACGATAATAACATTTATAATCGCTGGTGGAGCGAAACCCACAATGGAGTAAAAGAGATTGTTACAGAAACAGATACAACATTCCAGTATAAGATTGCAACCAACCCAAGTTTGGCCAAAAACCTAAAAGGAAAACTACTTTTGGTTACCGGTGACATCGATAATAACGTTCATCCGGCAAATACCATCAGAGTTGTAAATGCTTTAATTAAAGCCAATAAACGATTCGATTTCTTTATGTATCCTGGTCAGCGTCATGGATTTGGAAACATGAGCGAGTATTCTTTCTGGATAAGAGGTGAATATTTCTGTAAGCACCTACTTGGTGATTTCCGTAATGGCGCCGATTTTATCGAAATGCAAAACGAAAAACCTAAAACCCACTAATTAATTTACCAAATAAAATAAAAATCCCGGTTTACCATTGAAGTAAACCGGGATTTTTATTTCCACCCTAAATCTCTAAGTTTAGTGGCATCCTAACTCAAAACGGAAAATATTAAGCACAAAATTCTCTTAAAATTCGAACTGTCGAGTCCCAGTCAATACATTCATCGGTAAGCGAAACACCATATTTCAATTCTGATTTATCCTCAGGAATATTCTGACGGCCAAATTCAAGGTTACTTTCAATCATAAATCCAAAAATTGATTCATTCCCATTTGCAATCTGATCGGCCAAATCTCTCATCACATTTTCTTGTAGCTTAGCTTGCTTACAACTGTTAGCATGACTGCAATCAACCATTATTCTTGGAATCATTCCAATATCAGTAAGCTTATTCTCTACCTCCTTAACAAATTTTGCTTGATAATTAGGTTCCTTTCCGCCACGTAAAATAATATGCGAATGAGGATTTCCATTGGTTCGAACAACCGCCACATTTCCTTTAGGATTAATACTAACAAAATTCTGAGGAGCAGCAACAGCCTGCATGGCATTAATGGCAATATCCATATTCCCATCGGTACCATTCTTAAAACCAACTACCGATGACAAGCCACTTGACATATTGCGGTGACTTTGCGATTCGGTTGTTCTGGCACCAATTGCGGTCCACGAAAAAAGATCCTGAATGTACTGAGGTGTAACAATATCAAGAGCTTCGCCCGCTGCAGGCAAACCCAATTCTGCGATATGTATCAAAAGTTCACGCGCTTGTTTTAAGCCTTCCTCTATTTCACAGGAGTTATCCAGGTAAGGATCGTTAATTAAACCCTTCCATCCTACTGTAGTTCTGGGTTTCTCAAAATATACGCGCATCGCAATAAAAAGCTTATCTTTTAGCTCATCAGCCAACTGCTTAATTTTAGAAGCATATTCTTTTGCAGCATCAATATCATGAATAGAACAAGGACCAACAATTGCCAGCAAACGCTTGTCTTTTCCACTTAAAATATTTTTTATTGTTTCCTGCCCGTTATAAATTGTATCAACACATTTCGCACTTAAAGGGTACAATTCTTTTAAATCAAAAGGAGTTATTATCGATTGTTCTGTACTTATATTTAAGTTTTCTATTCTCGCATTTACCATATTCTCTACTCTTTATTGATATTAGCCTTCACTGTAATTAAGACTGCGAAAATAGAACTTATTTTTTTGAATTGCACATTCTTGAGCTCAGTCAAAGCAAATAGAAAAGATAAATCTGTTAAAAACTTGTTTCCTACTTTATTTCCATCTAAAAAAGTTCTAAATTCAAGATAATTTTATCTGGCATAAATTTTATTTCTCAATTATATATGAAAAAAATTACTTCTGGCTTTATTTTTATTCTAAGCTTATTTCTATCCACTGCTTATTCGCAAGAAAACTACACACTTAGCGGAACAATTCTGGATGCCAAAAATGGAGAAACTCTTTTGGGTGCTTCAGTATACTTTAAAAACACAAACATTGGCATTATGAGTAATGAATATGGGTTTTACTCCCTAAGCATGCCAAAAGGGAAGTACACAGTTTGCGTTTCTTATCTTGGCTATGCAAAATCCGAAAAAGAAATAAATTTAACGAAAAACCAAACATTCGATTTTGAAATTACACCCAACACTACTGAGCTTATGGAAATAGTAGTACGTGGCGAAGAAATAGAAAGAGCTAATATAAGTATTCCACAAATGAGTGTAGCAAAACTTAAATCGGCAAGTATAAAGCAAATGCCTGTTGTTCTTGGCGAAACCGATGTTTTAAAATCGCTGCAAGTACTTCCTGGAGTAACAAATAATGGAGAAGGTTCAAGCGGATTTAATGTAAGAGGTGGTGCTGTAGACCAAAATCTAGTTTTACTCGACGAAGCAATTATTTACAACACTTCCCATTTATTGGGATTTTTCTCGGTTTTTAATGCCGATGCTATTAAAGATGTAAAGTTGTACAAAGGAGGCATTCCAGCCAAATTTGGTGGCAGAGTTTCATCGGTTTTAGATATCCGTCAAAAAGATGGTAACATTAAAAATTTTAGCCTTAATGGAGGAATTGGAGCCATCTCCAGTCGATTGGCTTTGGAAGGTCCTATGCTAAATAAGAAAGCTTCCTTTTTAGTTGCAGGAAGAGGTTCTTATGCACATTTATTTTTAAAACTTACCGATAATGATAACAGCGCTTCTTTTTACGATTTAAACCTAAAAACCCATTACGAAATCAATAAAAAAAACAAACTGTTCCTTTCGGGATATTTTGGACGCGACAATTTTAATATTTCCGATGCTTTTGAAAACAGCTATGGTAATCTTACTGGTAACCTTAGATGGAATCATATTTTTAACGATAAACTTTTTTCTAACCTATCTTTTATTTACAGTAAATACGATTATCAGCTTTCCTTAAATTTTCTTGATTTCGATTGGGTTTCTGATATTAAAAACTACAATTTAAAATATGATTTTAAATACTACGCGAACGATAAATTTAAACTCGATTTTGGATTTAGTGGAATTGCCTATAAATTTAATCCGGGCGAAATTAAACCTACTACCGAAACCTCTGCTATAAATTACGACCAACTGGAACAAAAAAGAGCTTTAGAAAGTGCTGTTTATATTAATGCTGAATCCAAACTATCCAGTAAAATAAGCTTCCAATATGGAATTAGGTACAGTAATTTTATTCGCTTTGGTGGACAATATCTTGACAATTACGAAAACAATTTGCCTGTGTACTACAACCAAACACTTGAAATTTATGAAAGAGGCAATAAAACAGGAAATACCTATTCTAAGAAAAATGATAGAATTGCCGATTTTGACAATTGGGAACCCCGTCTGGCTCTACTATATAAATTAAATGAATCATCCTCTTTAAAATCTGCTTACTCAAGAACTACACAGTACATTCATTTACTATCGAATACCGCTTCGGTTACACCATTAGACGTTTGGACTCCAAGTGGTAAATACATTAAACCTCAGCTATCAAACCAATATTCCATAGGCTATTTTAAAGACTTTAAAAACAACATTTTTTCTCTCGAAGTGGAAGCATATTACAAGACAGTTGATAATAGAATTGATTATATCGATGGATCTGATTTAATTGGAAACGACCATATCGAAACGGAAGTGTTAAACGGTGAATTAAGATCCTATGGGCTGGAATTTTTAGTTCGTAAAAATGAAGGTCGGTTTACCGGTTGGCTTGCCTATACCTTTTCGAAAGCACAACAAAGAACACCAGGAGGCAAATCTGGAGGACCCGGTATAAACGACGGAAAGTGGTACAAATCGGCACACGACCGAACTCATGACATTTCCTTTACGGCAACTTATAAACTTAATAAAAAACTGAGCTTTAGCAGCAATCTTATTTTCCAAAGTGGCAGGCCAGTAACCTATCCTAATGGCCAGTATCAATACGAAGGCTTATCTATTGCTAACTATGATAGCAGAAATGCCAATCGCCTGCCTGCTTACCATCGTGTGGATATTGCTTTAAGCTATAAACCTAATCGTAAACCAAACAACAAAATAAAAGGAGAATGGGTATTTGGTATTTATAACCTATACAACAGACAAAATGCTGCCGCAATTTCCTTCGGACAAAACATAGATACAGGAGTTAATGAAGCCACACGAACCGCTATATTCGGAATTGTGCCTTCTGTTACCTACAACTTTAAATTTTAATATTATGCTTAAACATATAGTTTACATACTTACAATTACATTATTACTATTTTCAGCTTGTACTAAAGTTGTTAATGTTGATGTGCCTGAAGCTGATTCTAAATTAGTTATAGAAGCTTCCTTAGATTGGGAGAAAAATACAAGTGGGAATGTTCAGAATATAAAACTGAGTAAATCGACGCCCTATTTTTCGGATGATCAGAACATTACAGTAACAGGCGCTGTGATTACAGTTACCGATAAAACAAGTAATCAGGAATTTAAATTCGAAGATCAGAACAATGGGGAATATTTATGCACCAACTTTATTCCGATAATTAACAGAACATACAGCCTTAAAATTATTTACGAAGAAGAAACCTACACTGCCGAGGAAATATTGCAATCGCTAAGTGGAATTTCCAAAATAGATCAGTCGGTAGAGAATGGTTTCGACGATGAAGCTATAGAAATCAATATTTACATTCCCGACCCAGCCAATGAGCCAAATTATTACATGCTAAAATATTACGAACGTGGCGATCTGCTGTCCGAAATATCCGATTTAAAAGATGAATTTATTGATGGTAATGAAATTAAACTATTCTGGGAAAAGCAAGACGATGATGATACAAATGAGGAGGAGTTTAAAGCCGGCGACATTGTAGATATTCAACTTTATGGTATTTCTGAATCCTATTACAATTATATCAGCATTTTAAGTGAACAATCAGAATCGGGAAATCCATTTAGCACCATTCCTGTTGCATTAAAAGGAAATTGCATTAACACAACTAATCCCGATAATACTCCTTACGGCTATTTTAGACTTAGCCAATACGTACAAAAAACCTATACTGTTCAGTAGTTTTTTTATTTTTATCAAGTAGTCATATTCCGGTCTCTGCCTTGTACAGACCGGATTTTTTATCCCCAATATTTGCAGCAAATAAATATTACCCGCCACAAAAAATAAGCTTAATAAAGCTTCTCACAAATCCAGCTCCACCCAATTGTTACCTAAAAAACAAATTCTTCAATTTTCTGTTTACAAGAGATCCAATTCTTAATTCGGAAAATAAAATATTTGACACAATGCGATAATTTTCTTAAATTAAGTGACTTAGTACTAATTAAACTAATTGTAAAATGAAAAAAATTGGATTACTCCTTGGAGTATTATTTATGTTACTGCAAGCTTGCGCAGATTCAAAGCCTAAGAAAAACGAAACGTCCCTTACTCCTCAGCAAGAAAATACCGAAGTTACCGATTCTATTAGCAACAAGCTGGAAAACACAATAGAAGATCTTGAAAAAGCCGAAGAGGAAATTGATAAGATGTTAGAAGATTTATAAGCCTAAAACTAACAAAATGAAAAAAATTAAGATAAGTGTACTTTGCCTGTGCATAATAATGTGCACTAGCCAATTGCTGCTTGCCCAAAATATTTGGGAAAAGCAAGGCAAAGACAAAATGGAAAAAGTGCAACAAGAAAAAAAGGATTCCCTTAAAAAGATGATGAAAAACAAAAAATCGGAATTCAAAAAAAGAAGCAAATCGCAAAAAGACAGCATGAAAATGCAACACCAAATGCATAAAAATAAGATGCAGGGTGCAAAAGGTGATATGCAAACCCGAAAAAAAGAGATGATGGAAAGACGCGATTCCGTGAAATCTGAAATGATGGAAAAACGTGATTCGATGAGATCGGAAATGGAAGGAAAAGGCAAAGCCTATGGCAAAAAGAAAGAACTAAGAGGAAAAGAGTTTAGTGAAGAAAAAATCGAACAAATTAAAATGATACGTGAAAATCGTAAAAAAGAACTAAACCTCACACTCGAAGAATCGGATAATAAAATTAAAGCGGCTAAAGAAAGAATTAAAAATGCCCGTGAAAAATTAGAACGAGAAAAAAGCGAAGGCAATACCAGCGAAGAAATGTATCAGTCTAAACTCGAAAAAATTAATAAAGTAGAAAGTAGAGTTAAAGCTTTAGAAGAAAAAGTTCAAAAAATTAAATCAGAAGAAAAATAAAACCAATTTTAATTAAGAATAGCCTCTGTCTTAGTATAAATATGCAAAGCACAGAGGTTTTTTTTGCCTACAAAAATCGACGAATATCCACTTCTCTGTTTAAAGTATAGCCATTTACTGAGAGTACACGCACCATTTCACGGGCAAAATATGGTGCCAGCATAACTCCTTTGGTTCCCAATCCGTTTAAAATTGCAACATGCTTATGTAAAGGATGTGTACCCAATATAGGACGCCGATCGATTACCGTAGGACGAATACCTGCCCAATGTTTTAAAACCGTATATGGCAATTCTATTAAATCCTCCAATCGGGAAAGTAAATCTTTACGAGCATCTAAAGTCAATTCCTCATTCAGGTTTTTCCAATCGTAAGTAGCTCCCACTTTAAAGCGATGATTGCCCATAGGCAAGACAAATAAATTTTTGTTGAGAATAAAATCTTCCGCTAATCCTTTACATTCAATCTCGAGTAACTCACCTTTGGTAGGATTGAATCCAATCCCTTTAAAATAAGGATTTTCAGAAGCATGATGCCCTTCACAAAACACAATTGTCTGCGCTGATATTCCATGCCAGGTAATTGCTCCATCAATAAATCCAAGATCTTTGTATTCAAAATCCGATTCAATCAAAAAACCTTTATCCAGAAAGAACCCTCGCAATTTCCTAAGCAAGCGTTCCAAATTAACATAACCCGACTTAGTTACTCTTCCATACGAATCAAAATCTTTTATCCCCTTACATAAGGAATCTTTGCCAAGTCCCACAATATAATCCGAAAATTGTGCTTGCTCAATTCGCTCTTTCCACATTTTTTGTTCATGACTGGCTAAAGGCTTAATTATATCCATGGGATATAAAAATTTATGTCCCAGCTCACTTTCAATATCTTCATAAGTTTCTACCATTACAGGTAAAGCTTCATCAACCATCCAACTCTTAGTTAGTCGTTTAAAAACCAAAGGATTAAACATACCTGCAGCAATATCTGAAGCCTTGCTTTTGTGAGGACTCGAAATAATTGTAAAATTTAATCCGGCTTTATACATATTATATGCCAGTAACGATCCTGCAATTCCCTGTCCAACAATTAAAAACTGTTTTTCCATAAACCGAAATTAAAAATGAGAATGTAAAATAAACTATTTCAGACTTAATTATCTTTAATTTATCCAAAAATATTGTTTGAATACAAAAAACCTATACTTTTGTTATCCTTATTAATTCTAAATTAAAACAATAAATGTTACTTCATAATAAACTTAGTAAAGAAGAACTCAAGAAACAACTTGAAGAAGAAAACTTTAGTAGAAAAACACTTTCTTTTTATAGATATGTAATTATAGAAGATCCACAGAAAGTTCGAGATCATCTATATTTACGATGGTTTGAATTAGATTGTAAAGGGCGAATTTACATTGCTCGCGAAGGAATTAATGCACAAATGAGCGTACCAGAACATAATATTAAAGCTTTTTTTTCACTAATGAATAACCTAAAAGAACTGCAGGATATGCCAATAAAATGGGCCGTAGAGGATGATGGAAAATCGTTTTATAAACTCATTGTTAAACTGCGACCTAAAATTGTTGCCGATGGATTAAACGACAATGCATTTGATGTAACTGATGTAGGCAATCATCTCTCCCCACTCGAATTTCACAATCAAATATCTTTACCTAACACAATTGTTGTAGATATGCGAAATCATTACGAAAGTGAAATTGGTCATTTCGAAAATGCCATTTGCCCCGATGCAGATACATTCCGCGAAGAAATTGATATTGTAGTTAACAATTTAAAAGACAAAAAAAAGGAAAAAGTCTTACTGTATTGCACAGGAGGAATTCGATGCGAAAAAGCCAGTGCATACCTTAAACATCATGGTTTTGAGGATGTAAATCAGTTACACGGAGGAATTATTGCTTATGCACAGGACATAAAACAACTCGGCTTAGATTCTAAATTCAGAGGAAAAAATTTCGTATTCGATGAACGACTGGGAGAAAGCATAAACAATGAGGTAATTGCAAAATGCCATCAGTGCGGAAAAGCTTGCGATACACACACCAACTGCGCCAACAACGACTGCCATCTCCTATTTATTCAGTGTGATGAGTGCCGTGAAAAATATCAGGGCTGCTGTACCGACGAATGTGCACAGATTATTCAATTACCATCAGAAGAACGTACCAAACTACGATCTAAATTTCACGACAAATACAGCAAAAGTCAGATTTACAGACAAAGAATACGACCAAAATTGAAAGAGTTATAAATAAAATATTACTACGTACAATCAAAATTGACTAAACAATAAAAATCCAACTAATAAAATGAACAATTTCTGGCACAATATACAAACAGCAAATTTCTCACTGGCTCCAATGGAAGATGTGACGGACACTGTTTTTCGAGAGGTCGTATTAAAAAGCATGGAAAACGGAAAACTCCATCTTATGTTTTCCGAATTCACCTCGGTAGAAGGCTTTTGTCATACTGTGGGGAACGCTAAAGTAAAACACCGCTTGCGAATAAACGAATCGGAAAAGAATCTGCTTAAACAAAAAAATGTAAAGTTAATTGCCCAAATTTGGGGAAAAGACCCTGATAAATATTATAAAACGGCCCAATATATTAGCAATGAAACCGATTTTGATGGCATTGATATAAACATGGGGTGTCCGGTAAAGAATGTTGTGAAAAATGGTTGCTGCTCTGCCCTAATTGAACAGCCAGATCTTGCCAAAGAAATAATACAGGCCACCCGCGAAGCCACCCAACTTCCTTTAAGTGTAAAAACACGTATTGGCTTTAAAAAAATAGTTACTGAATCCTGGATTTCTCACCTTTTACAACAGCCCATTGATGCTTTAACCATTCATGGCCGAATTCAAAAGCAAATGTCGGATGGTAAAGCCGACTGGACCGAAATTAAGAAAGCAGTAAATTTACGAAACAAGTTAGCTCCTCATGTCAAAATAATTGGTAACGGCGATGTGGAAAGTTATACCGATGGTTTACAAAAAGTAAACCAATATGGTGTTGACGGAGTAATGATTGGACGTGGAATTTTCAAAAACCCATGGTTTTTTCAGCCCAGTAAAATAGACATAAAAATGGAAGAAAAACTGGCTTTATTAAAAGAACATACTCAAATTTTTCATTCAAGTTGGGGAAACGAAAAAAACTTTGCTATTCTGCGACGGTTTTTCAAAATTTATACCAACGAATTTAAAGGCGCCTCGGCGCTACGTAATGAGCTAATGAATACTAATACTGCAGAAGAAGTTTATGATGCTATTAATCGGTTTACAAATACGACACTCGATTTTTAATTACTAAAATGCAAATCCTATTAAAACTATATTTTACTTTTTTACATTCTGTTGTATTTTTAATAGGCATTATTATATTTTTCAAATTAGATCAGATAAACAAATTCTTCGAACAAATTATTACGTAAACTACCATCACAATAAAATACAATAAATTAGGTTAAATTACACTGTCACAAAACACTACTTTCACTAATCTTACAAAATAAATTAGATACAATTCTAACAAATACATTTTAATTCACAACTCGCTAAATATGTAGAAATAAAAAATTGTAAAAAGTATTTACATTAAACAAAACACATATTACAAAACTTAAAAACCAATAGAAACAACTGTAAAAAAAATAAATAATATTGTAAAATAATATCACAAACAATTAATTATTTTATTTAATATTTTGTAAATTGATCTGATAAATTCAATTTTAGAAATAGACATTAAAAACAGTTAAGTAATTTTTAAGGTGATTGTTGAGCAAGTAAACTAATAAAAATTATCTCAGCTTTTAAATTCACAGGAATAAATCATAATAGAATTAAAGAAAATCTCAAACTAAAGACCTATGAATAAAATCATTTTATCTGCCCTTACAATTGCCCTACTATTGGGAGCATGCACACAAAATAATACAAAAAATCTGGCGATAATAAAAGGAAAAGCCCATTCTGATGTTAAGGAAATTAAATTTGAATGGTTTAAACAACACAGTGCAGATATGAAACGCCCTCAGCATCTTGCAAAAGTAGACAGTCTGGGAAATTTCGAGATATCTATTCCTGTTCAAAATATTAGCAAAGGTGAAATGCTTGTAAACAAGCGAAGCTATGATATGATTATACAAGCCAATGATCGTTTAGAAATCAACATCACCAAAGATACAGTTACATTTAACGGAAAGGGAGCTGAAAAAAATAAGTTCCTTCAGATACTATCGCAAAATAAAAAATGTTCCAAAATGAATATCATGATATCGTGGTATAGAGAACAACACGAATTCTCCGAATTCTTTAGTATGATTGAAGAGTATGTAGATATAAGAAATGCTGAGTTCGAAAAGTACAATAACAGCCATTCGTTGAATCCTGAATTCATTGAGTATTTCAATATAAAAAATGAACTGGATCAAATTGACATGTACCAACAGGCAAGTATTATTTATTCGCGTAAAAACCGAATCCCTATTGATTCTGTACAAATACCTTCGAAATATAAAAAACAGTATACCCTTAAAGGATTTGCTAAAGACCAATATTTAATAGCAGACAACTATTTAGATATATTATATCAATTCATTCGAAATGAGGTAAATAAACTACAATCTATCAACAGAAATTTAGAAACTGATTCTCTTAGATTAGCTATTATTATGGATTCCTTACCTGAAAAAACAAAAGAACATTGTCTTGTACAAGAATTATATTATGATTTTTCAATCTACGACAAGTACGACTCAACAATGATGGCATCTTTTAACAAAATAAAATCGGATATCAACTGTATTAATTTTATTGATAATGAACTAAGCAAATTCAATAAGAAAAATGCAATGATTGGAGCACCTTTACACAAGGATTTTCTGCAAACAGTAGTTTATGATACTACAAATACAAAAATGACTATCTCAGATATATTATCAAAAAATAAAGAAAAAGTAATATATATGGATATTTGGAGTTTAGGATGCGGTCCTTGCCGAATTGCCATGCCACATTCTAAAAAGCTACACGAAAAATTAAAAAAATACCCTATCGAATTTATTTACATGACTGTTGATTCTTATTCAGATAAATTATGGAATGAGGTTTATGAAGTTTCTCAAGAAAAAGAAAACCAATATCGCTTTGAGAAAGGTTTTAACTCAAAGTTGCATCAGCTATTTAATATTATTATCATACCAACCTATATTTTAATCGATAAAGAAGGAAAATTAGTATCCTATAATGCCGAAAGACCCAACAAAGGAAGACAGGATAATCCTGATTTAGAGAAGATATTAATTAAACTAGCCTCATAAAAAGAAATCTAATTAATTAAACATATTTAAAACAAGCTGATATGAGAAAACTTATCCTTATATTTTTATTAATATTTAACGGAAATTTATTTTCTCAAAACAAGTGCCTAAGTCCAAAAGTTGATGAACGAATTGAATTGTTGAGTATCGTGTTTCGTTTAGCAGATTCACCAGAATATAAAAACAATACTATTAAACGATATACCGATTCAATTGATAATTACTTTAAGACATACAAAAACCACAGCGTAATAAAAATGGCATCGCAATTTCGAGATAAAAATGGTGTTTCATTCGATGCTGTGCCGTCTTTGGCTATTCATATTAAAATAGTAAACGACTCAATTAAATTTAATCCTACGCTTACAAAAAATAATTTAGATGATAGATGGACAAAAAAGGAAGAAGACTTTATTCTTCTTTTAGATGATTTTTATCGCAAAAGTAATTTTCAAAACTTCTTTAATCAGAATCAGAAATTTTACGAAATTGCCATTAATCGATTCACTAAAATTTCTAATTCCATTAACTTGTTATGGTTCGAACATTTTTTTGCTTGCGCTCCCAAAGGAAAATATAATGTGGTACTTAGTTTTACCAATTGGGGTAACTACGGACCTAAGATTACAAATAAATCTGGCATTGAAGACATTTACTCTATTTTATCTGCCAATAGTACAGATAGCTTAGGCTACCCAACCTATAAAACCAATAAAAAACAAACCTTAGTACATGAATTTTGCCATTCATTTTGCAATCAACTGGGAGAAAAATATTATCCTGAAATGGAAAGCAAAGCTCAAGAACTATATCTATCAGTATTAAAGTTAATGAATAACCAAGCTTATGGATCTGCACAAACTATGATTAATGAAATATTGGTAAGAGCATCGACAATAAAATATTTAGAAGATGAAGGAGCTAATTCACAACAAATAGATAAGCTATTAGATAACGAAGAAGCAAAAGGATTTTTATGGATAAGAAATCTTTACCAAAGCTTAAATGTGTATAGTAAAAATCGAAAAAAGTACCCTACGCTAGACAGTTACATGAATCAAATTATAAAAGTGCAGGAAGAGTTTAGTATTGAAAGCTAATATTAGCAACTAATAAAACAACCCCACTGCATAAGATAAACAAAAATTACACTAACTGTCAGAATAAGTGAATCCTATAATTTCGATAGTAAATTTGAAATTATAATTCTGCATAAAAACATCTATGTACAATATAAATATCCGATTTAATTTTAGTTTGTTACTTTAGTAAAAAGTTTTCTTTTGCAAGATTAAATTTTAATTGATTTGCTATCGATACTAAATTACACAATCTCATTAATTGTAAATGATTGATTTTTAAATACAACCACTTCTCCTGCTTTTTTCCCCATAAAAGCTTTTGCAATTTCAGAATGAAGAGAAACAAAATAATATTGATTTTCGCCAATGCTATATTGCCCCAATGCAGCCAATAAATAAAAGCAAATTTTATTCGTAATTACCAAAGAACCAAAACTCACTTCCTCATACATTTTATCTAAGTTAACCTGATCTAAAACTTTTTTTAGTTCTAGGCTATTTTGCATTTGCTTGTTTGCTTTTTCCTGCTCTAGGTGAATCATGGCACGACCAGTCTCGTGCTTATCTCCTGCTGTACTTTTACTCTCACTTCCAACCGATTCTTTTAAATCTACCAATGCTTTTTTATTTTCATCAATTGTAGATTGTAAATTCTCTAAAGCCAATTTATAAAGCTCTTTTTTTAGCTGTAGCTGTTTACTCATATATATTTATTTCAATCTGCTAAAAATAATCATTAGAATTCGATATGCCATATTTATTAACTGTTCCGATTAAAATAAATAATAAAATGTAAATTCCGCTATATTTCACAAATCCTTCTTTATCGAAATACAAAATCATTAAAAAACGGTTTTATTATTCTAAATAAGAACAATAAAACCGTTTCTAATAATATAATAAATTCTGCTTATGCCTGATTTTTCAGGCAACATTGTTTATATTTTTTACCCGATCCACAAGGACAAGGATCATTTCTATTTATTTTTCCTTCTTGTTGAATTGGCGATTCGGTAGATGCAAAGATATGTTCCATTTGTTGGTAATGATTTTTCCACTCCGAATCCCGCATTTCGCAAAATGCTACTCCCTTTTGAAAGTCGGTTACTCTACCCTCCATTACATCAATATAATATTGCAATTCAATGGCTGTGTGTTTACCTTCGAACTTCGGTAACATCGCTTTAAACTTTGCAAGGGTATCTTCTCTCATTAAATCTCCTAATACTCGGATGTAATGATCTAACCAATGAAAATTTTCTTTCTCTAAAATAGAATGAATGCGATCAAATTTTTCCTCTTGTGCATAGTACAAGGCCTCAAAACAAAAAAGATAAGGTGTTTTATTTTCTTTTTTTATATTCTCTTCAATAAAGTACAATACTTTATCAATAAAGGCATTTGGGTATTTCTTTGCCAGCAGTCCAACCAAATAAACTGCTTGTTCATTCATTAAATCCCAATCTTCCTCTGTTGTAAACAAATCCAATAAAGGTTCAAAAAGATCTTCTGATAAATGCTTCTCGGCAACCACAGCATACCATAAAGGCGCTGGCAACATAATTCTAAGTTCATCAGAATAGTATGCTTCTCCTTTATATGCATTTTGTAATGCGTAAACCAATTTTTTATTAATATCCTCACTATTTTCCTGATTTCTTAAAAAATCAATGGCTTCGTAAGGAATCCCTTTCGAACAGGTATCTATTACCTCAAATGCTTGTATTGTAGAACGAATCATATTGTCAATTTTATAGGGCAAAGATATGGAAAATTATACCTGAATACCTAGGGATTTTTACTTCTTTAAAGCAGCTTTGTTTTAATAAATAAAAGTCAAAAAAATATCCCGAAGTACAAACTCCGGGATAACAATCAATAAAACTAAAACTAATGGATTAATCCTCCACCTTAAAAACTTTCTTTAAAATATCATCCATCAAGCACCATTTGGTTATAGACGATTGCAAGAGATTTAAACCAACAAATGCTGTAAGTAATAGCCAATTTTCATTCACATAAGCTGCAAGTAAAACACTCACCAACACAATGGTTCCGGCAAGTCCTCTTATTATTCTCTCTCTCATATTATTTAATATTTATATAAACTTCTCAACATCAAGAACATAAGCATGCATTGGACTACAACATTTTATGCTCAAATTAAATTTTTCAATCTGTTTGAACAGATCCGTTGCTTTCTCTTCCTCTAAAAAAGTAAATGTAGCTGCCGAATCGTAATGATCTTTACCAGAACCAAACCAGTTTGAAGTATTCGATTTATCACTTTTTTTCTTGGTATAGCCTTTCACATCAAATTCGCTGTAAGCACTAATTTCTGCTTTATTGTAAATTTGCTTTAAATCATCGTAAAAAGCTTTCACACAAAATATAACAACTACTTTCATAATTTTGATATTTAAGATTTACTGATCACTATTCTCACTTATCTGATTATTTTCAGTTTGCTTAGAATATTTCTTCTTCTCTGTCATGTAATAAATTAATGGCACAATTACAAGGGTTAAGAATGTTGAAGCTATGGAACCTCCCATTAAAGATATCGCTAGCCCCTGGAAAATTGGATCGAAAAGAATTACTACAGCACCAATTACAACTGTTCCGGCAGTTAGTAAAATTGGAGTTGTACGCACCGCTCCAGCTTCAATTACTGCCTCTTTTAACGGAATACCATCTTTCAACCTCAGATTTATAAAGTCGATTAATAATATGGCATTCCTAACCATTATTCCTGCTAAAGCAATTAAGCCAATCATAGAGGTAGCTGTAAAAAAGGCACCTAACAACCAGTGTCCAATTAAAATTCCCACCAGAGATAAAGGAATAGAAATCATCATTACAAATGGAACTTTAAAGTTCTGAAACCATCCTATTATTAGCATATAGATTACTAATAAAACCACAGCAAAAGCGGTTCCCAAATCGCGAAATACTTCATAAGTAATTTGCCACTCTCCATCCCATTTTAAGCTATAATTATCTTCCAAAAATGGTTGTTCGGTGTACTCTTCTGTTAATTTATATCCCTCGGGCATTTTAACATCCGACAAGTGATCAGAAATTTCCATGATACCATAAACAGGACTTTCCAATTTACCCGCTACATCGGCAGTTACATAAACAACCCGTTTTTGATTTTTTCTATATATACTTTTTTCTTTTACCTGCTCACGAATATCCACAATATCGCCAATAGGAATTAACTGACCAGTTTGAGTTAAGATATTTATCTTTTTTAAATCGCTTAAGCTACTTCTGTCTTTCTCCTGTAAACGAAGATCAATACCTACCTGCTCGTGTTCATGTTCCTGATACAACTGTGAAACTTCATGACCACGAAGAGCCATATTCAAGGTATGAACAACCTGTTGAGTAGAAACTCCGGCCAACATTGCTTTTTCTTTATCAACATTAAATTGAAATTCTGTCTGATCATCTTCTACCAGCCAATCTACATCTACCACATCATCGGTTTTTCCAAAAATAGATTTTACCTGTTTGGCTACCTGAATTTGACCTTCGGTTTCAGGTCCGTAAATTTCGGCTACCAATGTTGACATTACCGGAGGTCCTGGCGGAACTTCCACAACTTTAACATTTGCATTAAATTTTTCACCTATTTTCTGCAATCCAGGTCTAAATGCCTTCGCAATATCATGACTTTGCAAATCTCTATCGTCTTTATGAGTTAAGTTTACCTGAATATCTGCTACATTCGATCCTCTTCTTAAATCGTAATGACGAACCAAGCCATTAAAATTCATAGGAGCAGCAGTTCCTACATAAGTCTGATAATCAATCACATTTTCCTGCTGTGCAATATATGCTGCTAACTCTTTGGCCACCACAGCTGTTCTTTCCAATGTTGTTCCTTCGGGCATATCAATAATTACCTGAAATTCGTTCTTGTTATCGAATGGCAACATTTTTACAGCAACAAACTTAAAATATATCAAAGTCATTGATGCCAATAACAATACACTTACAAAACCAATAAAACTCCAACGCTTTACTTTCGACTCTAACATAGGGCTTATGGTAGCCTTATAAATCTTATAAATTTTAGAATCTTCTAATTTAAATACCTCTTCTTTTTCATCCTCTTTTTCATTAAATCTTAACAATCGGTAAGCTAAATAAGGTGTAATTGTTAAAGCTACTAAAAGTGAAAATATCATGGCTATAGAAGCACCAATTGGCATAGGACTCATATAAGGTCCCATTAATCCGGAAACGAAAACCATTGGTAAGACAGCTGCAATTACTGTAAATGTTGCTAAAATAGTTGGGTTACCCACTTCGTCGATGGAACGCAAGGCGGCTTGCATAAATGGCAATTGTTTCATTTTAAAATGCCGGTGCATATTTTCAGCAATAATAATCGAATCGTCGACCACAATACCGGTTACAAAAACCAATGCAAAAAGAGTAATACGATTTAAAGTATAATCTAAAAAGTAATAACTAAACATGGTTAAAGCAAAGGTTATGGGTACCGAAAGGAAAACCACTAATCCACCACGCCAACCCATGGCAAGCATTACCACAAATGTAACTGCAATAATAGCTCCTAAAAGGTGTAGTAAAAGCTCCGATACTTTATCAGATGCTGTTTCACCATAATTTCTGGTTACATCTACATTAACATCCGAAGGAATTAAATCTTTCTTAAGCACCTCTACCTTATTTAGTATCTGTTCTGCAACTTTCATTGCATCGGCACCTCTACGTTTGGCAACAGAAATAGTAACAGCCGAATAATCTCCTGCATATTCCTTCTTAGCCTCATTCACTTTCCCGTATCCAAAACTTACATATTGCGATGGTATTTCGGGTCCGTCAATTACTTTGGCAACTTGCTTTAAATAAATTGGACTGTTTTTATAAACACCCACAACTAAATTAGATACATCTTCGGTATTTTCGAGAAATTGTCCGGTTTCAACCAGATACTCGGTATCATGACTATTAAAAGAGCCCGAACCAATTTGCTGATTAGAAATTTGTATCTGCTGAGCAATACTTAAAGCATCGATATGATAGCTAGCCATTTGCTCGCGATCTAAAACAACACGTACTTGTCGCGAACGACCACCTATTACCTTTGTTTCGGATACTTCGCCAACTTTTTCAATTTCATTGTTTACTTCCTGGGCTATTCTTTTCAGTTGAAAATCGTTGTAGTTTTCGCTCCAAAACGTTAAACCAAGAACTGGAACATCATCAATTGCCCGAGTTTTTATTAAAGGCAATGATATTCCTTTGGGCATTTGATCCATGTGTTTCATAATCTCATTGTACATTTTCACAAGAGATCTTTCAATATCTTCGCCAACTACAAATTGAACAATAAGCATTGCTTGTCCAGGCATTGATGTAGAATAAACATACTCGACACCCGGTATGTTAGCCACTACTTTTTCCAGTGGCTGCATTACCCGCGATTCAATTTCCAATGGGCTTGCTCCCGGATACATTAAAAATATATCGGCAATGGGAACATCTATTTGTGGTTCTTCCTCTCTTGGAGTAAGATACGCACTGTAAACACCAATTACCATAAAGGCAACCATTAAAAGAGGTGTTAGTTTCGATTTTATAAATAAATTGGCTATTCCGCCTGCAAATCCTGTTTTCATTTATTCATGTATTTAGTAATTAGTACAGATAAATATTAGCTCAGAAATTTTTCTTAACTAAATATATTTTATCTACTTACTTTCACTTTTTAACAACTTTAGCACCATCCCAAATTTTTCCCTTGTAAGATGCTATGTATTGCTCATTATCACTTAAACCGGATAACACCTCAACCATATTATTACTTGTGTTCCCAATTCTTATCCAGCGAAGCATTGCTGTTCCCGACTGACTAAGAGTGTAGACACCTGTTAACTGGCCTTTTTTTACAAGAACATTTTCAGGAATCATAATACTTGGCATTCCACCTTTTTCGAGTAAAACATTAGCAAACATACCGCTATAAATTTTTCCTTTTTGCTCAACATCAGGTCTTAAAACAATTTTAGCTTCGAACTGATTTCCTGTATACAAGGCAGAAGGATTAACCTCAGTAACTATACCTTCTATTTCAATATTATTTAAAGCACTAACACGTACTTTAACAAGATCGTTTTTCTCAATTTTAGAAATTTCAGTTTCTGGAATTCTAGCCATTACTTTATATTCTCCTGGTTTTTCAAGTGCCAGTAATGGCATACCTGGTGAGGCCAAATCTCCTTCGTTCATATATTTTCTTGTAATAACGCCATTGTAAGGAGCCTTAATTGCTGTATAAGCGAGCATTTCGTTAACTTCAACTTCCGCTTGCTTAACAGCTTCCAATTCTGCTTTTGCCATATTATAAGCAGTCGATACATCATCCATTTCCTTTTGAGATGCACTTTTTTGTTCAAATAATATGCTAAAGCGATCGAAATCCTTTTTCGCATTTGAATAGGCAGCTTCGGCCTTTAACATATTTGCTTTTACCTGCGATTTCTTTGCCTGAATATCTTTATCCTTAATCTGAATTAAGAGTTGTCCTTTCTTAACTTTCTGACCTGGCTCTACATAAATTCTGGCTATTTGCCCCATAATTCGGGTCCCTAAATTAGAATGGGTTTCGGCTTCTATTTTTCCCGAAAAGCTTAACAATTCAGGTCTGTTTTCAATTTTAGCAGTCTTAAGTGTAACCACAACATCGGCTTTCGAGCTTTCTTTTGCATTGGGCTTATCGCCACACGATTGTAATCCAAAAAAAATAACACCTGCAGTTGCTATGAATAAATATTTTTTAAAGTTCATATCTGTAATTCTTTTGATTTTAGTTTAGCTTATTGTAGATCTTTTTCGAGTAACAATTCCAATTGAAATACAGCAACATGATATCTGTATAATGAATTGATATATTCTAAATTTTTAAGCAAGGAGGCAGATTCTGCTTGCAGCACATCTGTGGTTTTTTCTAGTCCTTGTATGTAACGATCCTTACGAATTCGATAAGCTTCATTGGCTTGTTCCATTGCCAGCTTACTTAGATCTATTCTATCGAAAGCTAGTTTAAGATTTCGCTTGGCACCTTTTATTTCCATATTATTTCTGGAAGCATAATCGGCTAAATCCAACTCCGCTATTTTTAGTTCTGCTTTTGCCTTCTGTACTTTTCCGGTGTTTTTATATCCTCCAAATAAATTCCATGAAAGACTAGCACCAATTATATAGTTATTTGCTGATGTACCAAAAAGCTTATCATCATTCCATTCGTAAGCTCCATAAGCATTTAATCTGGGTAGAAATTTCATTTTTTCAGATTTTAGCATGTTTTCTCTTGCTTCAATCCCTTTTTTGTAAGCCATTAAATCAGAACGAATTCCTTCATCTTTATTCTTAGCAAGCCCTTTCAGTATTGATACTTGTCTTCCTAATCGATCGGTTGTAACTATTGGTGTGTTAATATCCAGCCCCAACATATAAGCTAAAAATTCACCAGCTTGTTTTTTATTATTTTTAGCATCGGCCAACTGAGAACTTATTTCCAGAACACGAACTTTAGCGGCCAAAAAATCTGCTTCTTTTACGTAGCCTTGCTCTAGATTATTTTGGGTAAGCTCCAATGCCGACTTTGCTGTTTCTTGTGATTTTTCGTACACCTTTACAGCTTCCTGAGCCAATTCGAGTTGATAATATGCTTTTTTAACCTCGAACTGCGTAAAGTTAATGGTTCGTTCGGTTGTATAATCAACAGCTTGTCTTTTTGCATTGGCTGCTTTTCTTCCATAAATACCATCAAAATTAATGATAGGCTGCTCCACCTCTATTTTGGTATTGTAATTTTCTATTCTATCAGGATCATTTAACAAAACAGGATTAAAATCGGCTGTAGTTGCAATTTCCTGTTTTAACTTAAAACCGAAAGTTGCCAATGGATCGTTTGTAGTAACAAAAGAATGAGACAAATTAACATTAGGAAGAAATACCGAATTACTTTGGCGAAATTCTGCTTTTGCAGCATTTCCAAGCTCTTTGGCCTTGTTTATTTGTCGGTTACTCTCTTCAGCTTTTTGCAAAGCATCCTTTAAACTTAATTCTAATTCTGCCTGCTGCGCCAAAACGACATTTGAATTAGCAGCAAACAAAACAAAAATAATAAGGTAGATAAAGTTTCGCATATTCTGTTATTTGTTTATTGATTTCGACTCAAAAATATACATGTTTATTTATATATCCAAATATCTAGATATATTATATCTCTATTTAAATTTACATCTTAACAAAACAAGATCGATTACTCATTGAAATTTAATGATTTAAAAAGAAAAACACAATAATTACTTTATATAATATTTATTGATTTTTTATTTTCATAAATGGAATTTTAAGCAAAATTTTCGATACAAAAATCCCCTTGAGAATGGAAGTAATATAGAATCAATGCTAGAAGAAAAACTACATTATTAGACAGGCTAGTAAATCGATAAAAATTACGATCTTCTATTTATAAATAAAAATAGAGGACAACTAATATTGATTCTAGAAACAATATTAGTAAGTTAAATAATAAAATAAGTTGCTAGGCATCTATTAAGATACCTAGCAACTTATTAGCATAGTTTAATTACTACAGTTACAGTAAACATCTTTCTTTTTAAGTTCTTGTAATAAAAGTCCTAAAACCTTTAGAGCTGATACTCGAATGTTTCTTTCCCGTGCTTTATATAAGCTTAATTTTTTAGAAATTACACCATTTTTTGATGCCATTGCAATCCATATTGTTCCAACGGGTTTTTCTTCTGTACCGCCATCGGGTCCTGCAATTCCAGATGTTGCCAGAGCATAATCAACATTTAAAAGTTCTCTGGCACCTTTTGCCATTTGTTCAACTACCTGCTGACTTACCGCACCATATTTCTCTAAATCATCAGATTTTACTTTCAGCACATTTTCCTTAATCTCATTCGAATAAGAAACAACACTTCCTTTAAAATATCTCGAACTACCTGCATGCGAACTTATTAAATGAGCAATATAACCACCAGTACAACTTTCTGCGGTTCCCAAAGTCATTCCTTGCTCCAGTAACAATTCGGCAACGCTTTGTTCTATGGGCATATCATCGTAAGCAAAAATATTATTGGGAATAATTTTCTTTAACAATTCAATTTGCTCATTAATTCCAGCCTTTAACCGATCTTCGCTTTCCCCTTTTGTACTAATTCTTAAACGAACCTCACCTGGTGATGGTAAATAAGCCAAATGCATATAATCAGGTAAATTGCCCTCCCAATCAATTAGCATTTCGGCAAGAACCGACTCCCCTATTCCTTCGGTCATAATTGTTTTGTGAACAATAGCCGGAGTAGAAAAATGTTTCTGCAATGCTTTTAATACTTCTTCTTGCATTATCCCCTTCATTTCGAAAGGTACTCCTGGCATGGAGATTACTACTTTCCCATTTTTTTCGAACCACATACAAGGTGCCGATCCAAAATTATTATCAATAATTCTGGCTTTATCCGGAATAAGCGCTTGTTCTCTGTTAAACTTGTTCATGGGGATACCATAACCAGCTAGTCTTTCCTTTACTCTTTTAAAAAGTCTGGGATCCTCAATTAAATTCATTCCAAAATAATCGCTCAGCGTTTTCTTGGTAATATCATCATTTGTTGGCCCCAAACCTCCGGTCATTAAAACTAAGGATACTCTCTCTAAAGATTCTTCTAAAGAGTTAATAATATCCGATTTCTGATCAGAAATACTATTGATACGAGATACATCAATTCCAACTTTATTTAACTCTTTTGCCATCCAGGCCGAGTTGGTGTCAACAATCTGTCCAATTAATATTTCGTCGCCAATTGTAATTATTTCTGCTTGCATTATTATTAATATGATATTAAAAAATTAATTCTTACATGTATTAAGATCACTTCTTGAATCCAATAGCCTGCAATCTTTGTAAAAGAGTTGGATGTGAATAATAAAAAAAGACATAAGCTTTATGCGGTGTTAAATTACTTAATGAACTTATGGAAAGTTTTATTAATGCATCACCCAATGCTTGTCCCTCGTATTTATCACTGGCAAATTCGTCAGCCTGATATTCGTTATGTCTCGACCAAAAATTCATAATCAGACCTAAAATTGATGAGATAGGCGAATATAAAATGCCGAATGCAATTAAACCAAGATGAAAGCCATGCACTTCGGCACCCAATGCTTCCGATAAAGCAGGATTTCCAATAAAAATGGAGAAAATATAAAACATCAATCCTGTTTGTAACAGAGATATTAAAATTCCGCTTAAAGTATGTTTTTTCTTATAGTGACCTATTTCGTGAGCCAAAACAGCTACAATTTCCTCAGTGCTTAGTTCATTAATTAAGGTATCGAATAAAACAATTCTTTTCTTTGCTCCCAAACCACTAAAATATGCATTCCCTTTCGATGATCTTTTTGAGCCATCCATCACAAAAACATTATCAAGTTTAAAATCTGCTTTATCGGCAAATGCTTTTATTGCTGATTTTAATTCCCCATCTTCTAAAGGTGTCTGCTTGTTAAAAAGAGGAACTATTAGTGATGAATAAAACATGGTCATAAAAATCATGAAAGCTGCCATTACCGACCAAGCCATCCACCAAAAATCTTGGGTTGTTTGCTGATAAATCCATATTAACAAAGCCAACAATCCACCCCCAATTATTACACCTAATATTCCTCCTTTTATCTTATCTAAAATAAAAGTCTTTAAAGTGGTTCTGTTAAATCCATATTTTTCTTCAATCACAAAAGTGGAATAGTAAGAAAATGGCATACCTATTATGCTCGAGACTAACATAATTACTCCAAAAAACAAAAGCGCGACACCTATTGGATTGTCGGTAAATTGTCTCACCAACTCATCGAGCCAGGCAAAACCTCCCATTAATATCATTAAAAAGCTTGCTACAAAACTTAAACTTGATGAAATAAAACTAAGCCTATATTTTTCCTGCTGATATTGCTGCGATTTACTGTATTTTTCGCGATCGTAAATTCCTTCCAGTACTTTGGGCAATTCGGGTGACCAATTGCGTAGGTTTAGCACATCGAGTACTCTTTCTAAAATAAAATCGAAGGCTAAAATTCCAAGTATTATATATAGTATTGTTGTAGATGTCATTTGTAAAATTTTTAATATAAAAAACAAAATTAAAAAACCCCTGAGAGAATCTTCTTTCAGGGGGCATATATTTTAGTATATATTTATTATTCACCAAAAAATTTATCAAGTAAATAATTATTTTGAGTTCTTTGAGTGAGTTGTTCAAAGTATTTTTTCACTTTTTTAAATTCGCTTGGTTCTTTTTTCATTTTACGATATAAAGTTACCGATTTTCTCATCCAATGATTGGCTTGCTTAAAATCATTTTTTAATTCGTAGGCCATGGCCAAATTATATGCTGCTCGTGCAGATATTTTTAAATCTTTAGCTTCTGCTAATTTTTCCCAAATAGAAATACTTTGTTCCAGATTATCATTCTCGAGATAATAACGCGCCAAAATAAAATCCTGATCTCCAGCTACAAAATACTCTCTGGTAATATCGGTCCATTGGGGAGATATTAAATTGGCATATTTACGGCCAATTTCGTAGGCTACATCGGCGCTTATTTCTTTTCGGCTAGGTATTTTCTCCTCTACCAAACTTTCATAGGAACTGGAACTTACCTCGGAATACAAACTATCCATTACTATTCGCTCGTCGAGCAGTTTTTGTAATAAAGGATCGTATATTCTCCAAACCGAATAATACTTAATATCAGTAATTCCCCAATTTTCTTCTTCACTAATTATTTTATATTCATTAAAAATCAGAATGTCTTCTAAACAAACTAATACATCCGAACCTGTCGATTCACAAATACTATCAACCTGGGTCCATTCCATTGGTTTATAAACCCGTTTGCCAGTAAAATGCTTTTGTGGTAATTTGATATAAGGAATCGAATCAGCCCCCAAATACTCCGATAAATTTTCCGATAAACCCAAATAGCAATTCAGGGATCTTATGCTATCATAGTTTAATGAATCCTTAATTGTCATCTCATTCACCTTATAATAATCCCCTACTGAATCAATATCAAAACTGGTATTTCTATCTACAAAACCAAATGTTTTAACATCCGGAGGAATAATTATTTTAGGTGCTTTTAAACTTTCGAACTGATACAAGGCTGTTGTTTGACACGATGATAAAATAAAGATCAGGAATATCAATAAGTAATTTCTTACTCCACCCTTAAATAGAAAAAGTAAATGTATAGTCATTTGGCAGTATTATTCTTTAGATTAGGATTAGTTTCCCAGCCAGTATTTCTTCAAAAACCATTCCAAAATCATTAATATGATAATAAAACTTAGTAAATATAATAAATCTACTGCATTCCCATATCTTACTTCCGAAGAAATTGTTGTCTTTGTTTTCTCTCCAGAAAGCAAAAATTGTTTAAGATCTTTCAAACCAGACAAGGTAAAATATTGTCCGTTCGATTTTTCAGAAATCTGTACCAACACATCCTTATTAGCTTGTAATGTTTTAGATTCCAAACTATTCGATCGAACAACAAATTGTCCCTTTCGTTCCAGATTCTTCTCTAAACCTATTGTTTTAACCCAATATTTATATTCTCCCTTTTTAAGGAAGTTTAGGGACAATTGATAAGCGCCATCCTGCCTGTTAAAAGTGTAATCATAGGTATTGGAATCACTATCAGATAATTCGAATTTTAAATCAGCAGCATTCGATATCTGATAACTTTCATTGTACAGCTCTGCATTTATCAAAATATTATTTCCTTCAATAAAATCTTTTTCATGCTTTATTACTAATTGATTTTTTTTAACTTTTAAAGCCTGATATTGCATAATTCTATTCACCAACTCATTAAAATGCTGATGTGTATCGTTCATTTGATATTCGTACAATTTCCATCGCCATATTCCTTCACCAAAAATCCAGGAAATTTTCTGATCCTGAATATTTGAAAAAGAAATTAAAGGATATGAGGTTTCTATTCCTTTTACCTTTTGATAAGCTAAAGTGTAATTTTCAACACCAAAAGTATAATCACCAAAGGGAACTAATAATGGTGGTAATTTTGTAAAAAACTCTTTATTCGAAGATTGAGTCTGAAATAAAGAAAATACATCGTTTTCTGAATAGACTGCATCACGAAATAATCCATCTTTATTAGAAAACTGCAGACCAATATCCAATTTATTAAGCTCCAATAAATTGGTATTCCCACCTACTACCATCAATAAAGGTATTTTTTCTCGCTTAACCTGCTGAAATAATCCTGGATAAGATTCACTTTTTGATGGAATTTGATACATGACACACAAATTAACATCTCTTAAATTGGCTGTTTGTTTTGATAAATTAATAAGTTCTGAGCTGAAATTTGAATTGTTATCTATCGCCGATTTTAATGCTGAGATATCGGGATGATATTGATCAAAACAAATGGCAATTTTTCGTTTGCTATCCAGGACATCTACAACAAAATCGGCACTATTATTTTTAAGTGAATATTCTTTTACATTCGATTTTACTTCTGTAGTAAATCTTTGAAGACCTTTATACTCAGGAATAATCATATAATCTTTTTCAGCATAAAAGGATTCCTGATTAACAATAAGATTATCTTTCACAAGTACTTTATTGCCCCTTATTATTAAGATCTGCAGCTTACTTCCCTTTGCATTGTTTGCCTTAATACCAATACGAACAGGTAGTCGACTATTAGTAAAACCAATACGATTCGATTTTACCGAGAATAGAGAAATATCATTTACAATACTGGTATCTCCTAATTGTAAAGTATGCACCGGCAATGATAGTTCTTTTGCCAGATAACGTGGATTTCCACCCACATTATACAAACCATCGCTTGCTAATAAGACCTGAACATTCTCACGATTTCCATAATTATTCTTCAAATAAGTCATTAGCTCAGAAAAATCGGTATAAGAATAGTCAAATTTAAAACTATCTAATTGCTCAACCTGTTTTCCAAATTTTAGGTACTGAATATCGTAACGATTCTCTAATGTACTTAATAAAGTAATTATATCTTTTGGATATTGATTCAAATAATAGGACGAATCTTTACCTAATCGCAATGAAGAGGAATTATCCTGAGCAAATATTAATGCAGGCTTATTCTCTATTCGTTTTTTATATTTTAATTGTGGTGCAATTAGTAATATTAACAACAAGAACAAAGCTAAGAAACGTAATGATCCTAAAGTAAGAATTTGTGAAACCGACAAATTATTATGATATGGTTTACGAAAAAAATATTGCCAATACACAAGCCCGAATGCTAGCAATGTAAACGGCAATAAATACCACAAAGAATATTGTGTAACAAGGGAAATATCCAATTCTTATTTTTTTATAATTAGTAAAACAAATGTAATAAACTATTCGCCTTGCATCTACTAAGAATTAATATTTTTTAAGCCAATAAAATAGATTTTTAATGAATTCACATAAATAATTGAAAAAACAAGACTTTGCCAAAAATTAGTTTTGTTATGTGCTGAAATTATCCGCTTTATCAAGCAAATATCTTATTGTTTTAAAATGGTCTAACCGATGTAGAAGCGTATTAATTAATCTTTTAAACTTCTTTAACAAATTTTCAAACCATTTAACCACCTAAGCAATTACATTTGTAATGTAAGATTAAGGAAAAGTGGTTTTTTCATAAATAGAGTAAATAGGGTTATAAAGTGAATAAAAAAAGTCGGGTGGTTCCCGACTTTTTTTGTTTTATTAATTTCTAATATTAATTCGTTTCTAAATAATTATAATCACGATAACCAGATTTTTCCTTGTACCAATCGTCATACTCGCTTCCGCCTGACTCGGCCCAATTCTTAAAATAAGGATATCCTAATACTACTTCCGACTTTTCTTTTGGATAAGCAAAATCATGAATAATATCTATACCCCAAGGTAAATTATAACTGCCCTTGTAATAGACCCCCTTCTCCACATCGCTATTATCGTCATAAGTTCCGAAACGACTTTGATCCATTAAATCTGTTGGCGCCATATTTGAACAATGTAACTCGCGCCCGCGATCCTTATTTATAAAAATAAAAGGGTTAATATTTCCCAATACATCTATAGGCTCATTATAGGTAATTACAATTTCTAAATCAGACTCATTTTTGTTTGCCCAGGCATTATCAAAAGCTATAATAACAGGGAACGATTGTTCCATTTCTAGGCCTTTACTATTCACATTCACAATATTTTCAGTAAGATTGTAGCCAGTTACCTCCTTAATTAAGGATTCATCCATATTAAGCTGGATTCCAAATCCATTTACAAATGATCCCCCAATATTTTTAATGACGAAATTTGCTATTGTTTCTACAATTTTACCATCAGCATTTTCAACGTTTGTGTACCTGTAGTTCAATACCAAATCGTTAAAATCATAGTCTCCTTTAGCAGGCCATAAATCTTCAAATGCATAAGTTCCCCAACCATAAACCGATGGTGTATATGTCGTTGTTGCTTTATCGGCATCTTCTGGAAATTCATCATAAAAATCAATAATACCATCCCCGTCAGTATCTAAATCTTCAATACTATCTTCATCGTAAGGTAAGGTTGCTAAATCGTGAATAAGTGTACTGTATGTTGAACGAGCTTCCCATCCTCCAGTAACTTTATCCATAATAAAATTTAGACCTTCGTTACCAATTGCTGTTGCCCACCACAATTCATCGTTAGAATCAAATGTTAAGGAATTAGGATAATTTGGAAGAGACTCTGAACTAATCCAAGTGGCATCTATAGTATTCCCCTCGTTAAAATCGCATCGGTATAAACCTGTGGTACTGGAAATATACATCACTCCATCTTTATCGAATGTTAAATCACCACCCGAAGTACTTTCCAATCCTCTAATAACATAGGTTGCAAGTTTTTCTGCATTAGATGGATTTAAAGCATAAACATATTTTGATGTAGAAAAATACAACAAACCATCATTACGATTATATCCTAATCTTGGTCCCCCAGATCTAACATACCCTTTAGTTTCCCAGGTTCCTGCATCAATATCGTAACAATACAAACTATAATTTGGATAATTGTTACCTATGGTATAAAGCTTTCGCGATACGGGATCTATTGCACATGTATAACTGCCTGTATTGTCGGGCAACGAACTAATAACAGTTAATTCATTTGTAGTCTCGTTAATAGTAAAAAGATCGCCACTGCCATTTGTACCGTAAAAAATATCAACGGTTTCGCCTGTTGATTTTGTAGTATGCTTTGCAAACTTAGCTGTTGTTCCGTTCACTTCAACAATAGAAGAACTAAAAATTCCCATATCATTCTTTACAATGTACAAAGAATTACAATATGCCGGAATGGTAATATTTTTTTCAAAACTACTTTCGTCGGTTATTACCGTAGCAATTTTATTATTTAAAGCATTTGCAATTTGCAAGGTTGCTGTCACCTCTTCTCCTGCCTCATCGGTATAGGTAACCTCTGAATCAGTATAATCTTCATCGTACAAATAAACAGTGTACTTAACTAAATTTGAATTGGTTTGTTTTGTTCCACTAAATGAAACGACAATATCTTTAGCAGTCTCAAAATTAAAATCGAAAGGAATATCCATCTTCGACATTACATCTAAATTTTCCTCCTCTTCAACAATATTAGGGCTATCTAAACATCCTTCTAAAGAGAATAAAGTTAAAACAAGCGCTAAAAACATTACATTCTTTCTCATACTGTAATTTTTAATAGTAATTAATGGGTCGTAGTTTTTTTTAACAATAGTCAATTATTTATTTTTAAATCATATACCCCTCATATTCAGTTAGATATCAAAACCTGGTCTTATAAAATCTTTCGAATCGGGAAAAACTTTATCAACCAAAGCTCTAAAACCTGATAAAAGCAATAAAATTGGGAGCATTCGATCTTCTGATTCGGGAAATCGATTAAGGAAAAAGCTCCAGGAATCAATTGATCGATCGATAGAAATTAAGACAACTTTTGCCGAGGCAATGCTATCGTGTTTATAAAATTCATTTCCTGTTTCTTCGGTATTGGCTTTACTTCGTAATGATCTAAATAATTTACTTGGAATTATGAACTGATACCAATGAATAATCTCCGAAACATTAAAAATCATTTTTTCATCTTCATTCATTTCATCTTCCTCTGTAAAGTCGCAAAGTTCTTTAAGAGTATTATTGCCTACTTGAATTAATGATTCAAAATCGGCAAACCATGAATCAACCAGTTCGGAATATTTATCAGCCTGAAGCATTAACTGGCTTTTAAATATCAAATCATCTTTTTCTTCCTCTTCATCAGCATCATAATGAAGCGCTTTTTTAGGCAATTCCATTCCTAAATCTTTTGCTGCCTGGTTAAGTAACTCCATACTTATCTCGAACATTTCATCGAGATTCTCCATGGTAGAAGAAGCTTCATTCTCTGTTAACTTAACATCTGAAACACCTTCATCCATCATTTTATAATTAAGACAATTTGATGTAAAGTCGCAACGCTCACACCAACCATCGCAATAGTTATAAATTCCAGGAATTAGATTCGGATTTTGTATTAATGCAAAGAGTAAGTCTTTATTCATATTAGTACTTAAATTTCTTAAGGTTATCCTATTTTTAAAGAGATATCCTGTTTTACAGATTATTGTACTATATAATATCAATTAGGTTTCAATATATGTTCATGTTTTTTTTTAAAGAATATAGATACAGAAAAAAAATCATTTATAATCACCTATAAATCAATATCATTATAGACTAATTGAAAAGTAAGTAAAATAATTGAGAATAATAAAATAGACTCACTTAGAGTTTTTATAAAAAAATAAGCTACCTTAAAAATAAGGTAGCTTAGGAAATATTATAGTAAATATAATTTTTATTACTGATTATAACTCTTCTATTTCTGACATGTAAGTTGAAGTTTGAACCAATAACTTTTGAAGTTCAACCAGCAAAAGCGATTTGTTTTCCTCCTCCATAGTACTCATTGGCGAACGAAATTCTTCTTGCACCTTTCCCATTAAGCTTAATCCTGTTTTAACAGGAATTGGATTTGATTCGATAAAACACAATTGAATAATTTGTAAATATTTTAGATGTATTTCTCGTGATTTTTCAACATCACCATTTAAAGCATATTTTATTAAATCGTGAAACTCCTGAGGAAAAAGATTCGCTGCAACCGAAATTACACCATCAGCACCCAGACAAACTGCTGGGAAAGCCAAAGCATCGTCTCCCGAAAAAACCATAAAATTTTCTGGTTTATCTCGTAAAATACATGCCAATTGCTCTAAATTACCCGAGGCTTCTTTAATTCCGGCAATATTATCCACTTCCATGGCTAGCTCTACTACTAAATCGGCAGGTATATTAGAGGATGTTCTACCTGGAACATTATATAATATTACAGGTACAGAAACAGACTGCGCAACCTGAGTAAAATAATCTTTTAAGCCTTTTCGCATTGGCTTATTATAATATGGTGCTACAAGTAATACTGCATCGGCACCCAGAGATTCTGCAAGGCGAGAGTTTTCTATTGCTGTATGGGTTGAATTAGAACCTGTGCCCGCAATTACAGGAATACGTTTATTAACTTTCTCGATTACGAATTTTATTACTTCGGTATATTCTTCTTTCGAAAGAGTTGCTGCCTCACCAGTGGTTCCACATACAACAATTCCGTCAGTTTCATTTTCCAAATGAAAGTTAATTAAACCATCCAGTGCTGGGTAATCAACATCTTTATCTTTCGTAAAAGGTGTTACCACAGCAACAAATGATCCTTGCCAAACTTTTCTCATTTTCTCTATATCATTAATAAATAAATTCTGAATTTATTTCAGAACAATAGTAAATAATACCGGTTAACTCCTAAAAATCTCACAAAATATTTATTCGATGAAATTGTTTAGTTGTTAACCGGCATTACTCCTTGATTAAAAATCCTACTGGTTAATGTAGGCTTGTGGTTTATGCCTGCAAATATAGATTTAGTGATGGGATCAATAAAATTTTTAGAAAATTTATTCAATTTTTCTACATTCTGTTAGTTTTTCAACATATTTGTAGAGAAATTCAACAAATACTAAAAAAAATGATAACAATTCCACAAGTTGTAGAAAAAATTGTGAGCTCTCAGCCATTTTTAGCTGAGGCATTAGTCGAAGGATTAATCAACATTTCGTCTTTGGCTCGCAAGATACAAAATCAAGTTGAACAAAGTGTAAAAAAACCAGTTAAAATTGGTGCAATTATTATGGCATTAAACCGATTAGCTCCAAACTTAGAAGTGAAAATTAATCCTGGATTAAAAGATGTAATTACAAATGTAGGAGATATTATTGTTAGGTCGCATCTGGTTGATTTTACCTATAAAAATTCAAATACCCTTATTGAAAAACACACAGAATTGTTAAAATCTATAGGTCCTAATCAGGAGTTTTTTTATACCATGGTACAAGGTGTATTTGAATCGAATTTGGTAGTTTCCAGTTCGCTTCAGCAAAAAGTTGAAGAAGCATTTTCAGGCGAAGAGCTTGTATCCAAAAGCGAGCGACTATCTTCGGTAACCTTAAAGCTTCCGGCAACAAATAGCTTACAACTTGGTTTCTATTATTTTATATTAAAAAACATTGCCTGGGCTGGTATTAACATACAAGAAGTAGTTTCTACTACTAACGAATTTACTTTAGTAGTTAACGATGCCGATATAGACAAGACATTTTCTGTTTTAAAAAATATGGGGAATCATTAATTGACTCCCCATTTTATCTCGTTCCATTATAAATAAAAATTGCCCTATGCTTTTTATTTATATGGACATGATATTATTTACCATAACAGCATTTTTTGTATTTTTTACCACTTCCACAGAAACAAGGATCATTTCTGCCTGGTAATTTTTTCTTGTGTTCTGTTTTTGGATATTCTCCCGAAACATACATCCAGTTATTATTTTCTTTCCTAAAAAAAGAATTTTCATGTAATACTTGTTCTATGCCATTCTCGCGATAATATGCTTTAAATTCTACAAAACCTTCCTTATCGTTTTGCATTCCTTTTTCAGTAGATAGCACCTCTAATTTAATCCACTCTACTGATTTTGCCCAGTTTAATATTTCTTCTTTTTCCTCTACTGGTCGAGTTTCAGGAGTATAAGTATTTAAAATGTAATCGATATTGGCAGTTACAAATGCTGCATATCTGCTTCGCATCAGTTCTTCTGCCGTTTCGGCTAATTTTAAACCTTTGTGAATGCCACCACAACAATTTTCGTAGCTTACTAATTTTCCACAATAACAAATATCACTCATGTTTGCTATTATTTATTAAACTCTTCGAAAAATACATCAAGCTTATCAAAATCCTGTTCCCCAATAAGACCTAAGAAATTTGCAAAATTTGGACATACCGGTTCTAATGCATCTTTAATTTTAAACATGGCATTAAATTCGGTTATAAATTCGGCACGCATATCAAAAGAACTAACCAATGTTTCGTAAAATACACGGAATAAATTCCCTTCGCTGTATAAAACCTGATCGTCGATAGATATTACTTTTAACAGATTCTTCAATAACTTTACATCTTTAAGTTCTATTGCAACAGCTAAACCTTTTGTATAATTTGCAAACAACATCTGCAGCGATTCCTTATCGTTATACTCGGGAATTGGAACTGGTGTAAATTTACATGAATCGAAAACCTTTATGGCTTCCTCTTTGTTTCCGACAACCAAATGCATAAATGCACGAACATTTATCAAGCTTAAATTATAGAATTCCTGATATTTATCTTTAGGCACATCAAGTAAAGCTTTATCTAGCACTTGTCCACCTTTAAGCATTGCTTCTTTTATTTTTTCGTCGCCACGCTTGAAAGAAAATTCGGCCATATATTGCAGTGCCCAATTTAATCCGTAAATCCATTTCCCAAAATTCGAACAAGAAGAATATCCTTTTGCATATTCCTCGCCTGCCTCGTTTAATTCTCCAAATAAGGAAAAAGAACCAGCCCGCAATTGTAAAATTTCAAGATAAAATTGTGCTTCCCCTTTAAGCTCTTCTACTCTATTATCGTTTAAAAACTGACGAATAATTTTCGGATCTTTCTCTTGAATTCCTTTATTATACAACTCTACTAAAGATTGATATACCTCTTTACTAATCTGCATATTATATCATTTATATATTTTAAACACCAATTATATATGGAGTCAACTATTGTAGCAAAATCAACAATAAGCTTATTTCCTTATTACTACTGGTATTATTTTAATTTATTTGTTCTTATTAACTGTACAAAACCCAATGAAACTATACTTAAAATTGCTCCGGCCAAAAATGGAATTTGAGGATTTATCATCCATAAAAACCCTCCAATTACAGGAATTACAACTGCCGAAATATGGTTAATACCAAAGCCAACTGCCATTGATGGAGCAATATCCTTCTGATCTCCTGTCTTTTGAAAATAGGTATTAATTCCCATCGAAAATCCGAAGAAAACATGATCGATAACATATAAACCTGCTACAAGTAGGCCATTCTCAATATAAGCATAACCCATGAACACAAAAATCAAGAAAAAATATTCGGCTGAAAGCATTTTTCGTTCTCCAAATCGATTAATTCCTCTTGCAATATATGGTGAAATAAAATAGGTAATAATATTATTCACAACAAAAAGAATAGCAATATCGCTTACCGAATAATTGTATTTTTCTACCAGCATAAAAACAGCAAAAACCACAAATATTTGTCTTCGTGCCCCACTTAAAAAGTTAAGTACATAAAATAACCAATATTTTTTACGCAATACCATTCCTTTGTTTTGAGGTATAATATTTTTATCGGTAGGCTTCCAGAATAAAGCCCACACGCCCATAGCAAACACTGCAAGGCCTATTAAAATAAAACTCGATTGAAGAGATAAAACATGAGAAATTCCATAAATAAAAGCTCCCATACTAATATTTGCAATGGCAGTCCAACTTTTTTGTTTAGCAAATACAAAAGGCGATTTTTCAATGGAAAAATATTGTAATGTAAGCGACTTATTTGTCGTTTCGAAATAATGAAAACCAACCGACATAATTAGGGTTGTGAAAATCAATCCGTAAAAGGAAGGAAAAAAACCAGTAAGTGCTACACCTAAACCAACAAACAATACTGATATTGCAGATAAGCGATGCTCTTTAATTACCAAAAGCAAATAAACAACCAGTAAAGCTAAAAATCCAGGGATTTCGCGCACCGATTGTATTACACCCACCTGAAATCCATTAATTCCAACCTCATCAACAGCCAAGTTATTAAACAATGTTCGCCAGCCCTGATGTCCTGCTGTAGCGGCAATTACCAATAACATTAAGTATTGGTACATGATATTTTTTTTCAGGTCCTTTGTCATTTCAAAATTCTATTATTTTAAGTTCGCGAAGTTAGTAAAATGTATGAACAGATCAGTTTCTTTAGGCCAGGAATAACAATTAACACTGAATATCTCAATTTAGGCCTTTTCTATTGACTAATTATTTTACATTTTTGCATCTGAATCGTTAAAACAAAAAAGATGGATTTTAAATCATTAATATCGAATCGCTATTCTGTACGATCCTATTTAAGCAAGGAGGTAGAAAAAGAGAAATTGATAAAGATTCTTGAAGCCGGACAAATTGCTCCATCGGCAGTTAATCTTCAGCCCTGGCATTTTATTGTGGTACGCGAAACTGAAAACCACAAAAAATTCTCCGAAATATATCATCGCGATTGGTTTAATGAAGCTCCAGTTTACATTGTTGTTTGTGGAGATCACAAACAAGCCTGGAAAAGAAAAGCTGATGGAAAAGACCATACTGATATTGATGCTGCAATTGCCATTGATCACATGACATTGCAAGCTACCGAACTTGGACTGGGAACTTGCTGGATTTGTAATTTTTATGTTGAAAAATGTAGCGAATTCTTCAATCTTCCAAAACACATAGAGCCAATCGCTATTATTTCTCTGGGATATCCAAAAGAAAACAATATACCAGTGAAAAAAAGAAAATCATTTGACGAAATCGTTCATTGGGAAAAATTTTAATACATGAGTAAAATTCCAGTTACAGTAATTACAGGCTTTTTAGGTTCAGGCAAAACAAGTTTGCTTAACCATTTAATAGAAATTTATCCTGATAAGAAATTTGCTATTATTGAGAATGAGTTTGGTGAAGAAAATATCGATTCTGAATTGGTTGAAAATATCGAAAACCAGGATATTTTTGAACTTAGCAATGGTTGTATCTGTTGTAATCTAAATCAGGAATTGTATTTGGTATTGCAAAATCTGATTGAATCAAAACACTCATTTAATCATTTGTTAATTGAAACTACCGGTATAGCCGATCCTGGAAGTATATTGGCTTCTTTCATTAGTGATCCTTTAATAAGCAGAAAATTTGAACTGGACAGTGTTATTTGCCTATGCGATGCATTAAATGCCTCTGCCAATTTCGAGAAAGAAGAAATTTTAAACAAACAAATAGCTGTTGCTGATCTTATTCTGATTAATAAAACCGATTTGGTGGAACAAAAATGCATAAGTGAGCTGAGAGAAAAACTGCGCCTTCAAAATAATTTTGCCGAAATTTTAAACTGTGCACACTCAAAACCAGAATCAAAGAATCTATTAGATCGTTTTTCTTATGATGCATCGAACGTATATCAATACATTTTGGGTGTTGAAAATGCTAAAAATACAAGTAATCACAACAATAGCCATGGTATACAAAGCATGTGTTATTCGAGCCATAAACCTTTAGATCAGCTTAAAATTGGAATGTGGCTGGATGCATTTCTACAATTTAATCAGGACACGATTTACCGGGTAAAAGGGATTTTAAATCTTGCTGGTGTTGATAACAGAATCGTTCTTCAATCGGTACACACACAAATACAAACTACAGTAGGAAAAGTCTGGAATAAAAATGAAGAACGAGAAAGTAAAATTGTAATTATTGGTAAAAATTTAAACAGGTCGGTAATTGAAAAAAACCTGAATGATTTAAAAGCCTAAATATATATCTTAATTCTATTTTTTATTTAAACTTTTAAGATGAAAGGCTCGTAAACAATGCTAAACCGTACCTACTAGTAGGTATTTTCGAGGTATTTTTAAAATTTAACAAATAAAAAAGAAAATCTTTTCACCCTTTTTCTAATTTTGTCTGTATTAAAGATAGTACAATCAAGTAAACGTGTTTTAAGCAAAAAAATGAAACAACCACTTAAAAATATAATTTCTTTGATTCTGTTGGCTTTTTACCTAACAGGATTTTGTGGTATTCATTTTGTAAAACACAGTTGTTTTAGCTGTAACCATTCAGAAATACAACTTAATATTGGTTGCGATTATCTTAGTGATAGTAATGAACACGATTGTTGTTGCGAAAGTCATAATCACACTCACGATTCTAAAGAAAGTTTATGTAGTTGTGAAAACTGTTTTTCCTGCGATTATGACTTTATTTATCTGAAAACCAATCCAACAACAACACTTACTGAAAATAGTAAAGCTCCTATTGCTTTGGAAATAAATTTATTTCAAACTTATTCTTCCAATTTAGAGCTTATAATTACTCCTAAAATCGCAAAATACGATTTCGAATATCCCTGTACTTATAGCTACAAAGAAGTGTTCAGGGAAAATATCTGTTGTTTTATTTGTTGATACTTCAACAAAACTTTCTGACTACATATTTTTGCGGGCATCTAATATCTCGCAATAATAAATCAAACACTTATTTGTCTAATATACAATTAAATATGAAGCCTAATATTTAAGGCTTTATTAGCCTAATTGTATCAATATATCATGTATGAAAATTAGAATTATAACGATAATTCTTTCTCTTCTGCCAATAATTTCTATTGCCGAAAATATTAAAGGAAAAGTTATTGAAAAACAAAAAACGGGAGAAGTAATTCCCTTAGCAGGAGCATCAATATTCTGGAAAAATACAACTATTGGAACCGCAACAAATGCCGATGGTGTTTTTAAATTGAACTCCACCAGTAAATCCAATACTCTTGTTGTTCAATTTGTTGGATACGAAACCAAAGAAATAGCTGTAAAACAAAGAAATAAAAATGAAATTATTGTCGAAATGAGTCCCAATATCGCTCTTAATGAAATTGTTATTTCTAAGCGAAAATTAGGTACAGTACTCGACCGCAACAGCCCTATACAATCGCAAAGCATTACAGGAGCTGAACTCTGTAAAGCTGCTTGCTGTAATTTATCCGAAAGTTTCGAAACTAATGCCTCGGTTGATGTATCCTATGCTGATGCTGCAACGGGAGCAAAATCAATAAAACTACTGGGACTTACCGGTAAATATATTGAAATGATGACTGAGAAAAATCCGAATTTTAAAGGATTAGCTTCGGTATACGGTATGGTTTATGTTCCCGGCCCATGGATGGAATCAATTCAGGTTTCGAAAGGTGTAGGATCTGTTATTAATGGTTATGAGTCAATTACAGGACAAATTAACATTGAGTATCAAAAACCACAGCGATCTCCTAAATTTTATGCCAATATTTTTGCCAACAGCATGGGTATGTCTGAAGCAAATATCATTACGTCAGCAAAATTATCGCCAAAATTAAGCACTTCAATTTTAGCTCATGCTCAGGATAATGATAAGGAAATTGATCACAATCACGATCACTTTTTAGATGACCCTATGGTGAAACAATACAATTTTATTAACCGGTGGAATTGGGATGCAAGTCAGTTTTTTAAAGTTCAATTTGGCGGAAAATTTATCGATGAAGAGCGTATTGGCGGACAAAAGGGCTTTAATGAAAACGAAGCTAATAACATCGACAATGCCTACAGAATTAACATTGATACCAGAAGATATGAAGCCTTCGCTAAGTTTGGTTACATTTTCCCTGAAGATGATGACAAAAGTATTGCTCTGATTACCAACTTTGCTTCGCATGAACAAAATTCGTTTTACGGATTAAGAAATTACAATGCAGAACAGAAGTATTTCTATGCAAACCTATTGTTTCAATCTTATATTGGAAATCTGAAACACAAGTATACTACTGGTTTATCTTTTGTTTACGATGATTTTAAAGATTACCTAAGCGGTGATAATCTGGGAACAAATCGAACCGAGAAAGTTGCTGGTGCATATATAGAATACACATGGTTGCCAAACGAAAACATTACTTTGCAAACGGGTTTACGCTACGACACACACAATATTTATGACAATTTTGTAACACCTCGTATTCATTTCAGATATCAGTTTGCTCCAAAATCAACTATGCGTTTGGCTGCGGGTAGCGGAAGAAGAACCTCAAACCCTATAGCCGAAAACAGCTTTTTACTGGCTTCGAACCGATCTTTTGATATATCAGATAATTTAAAACAAGAGAAAGCCTGGAATTTTGGGTTTAGCCTTACTCAATATTTCGATCTGTTTGAAAAAGGATTTACCTTATCAGCTGATTTCTACAGAACAAGTTTCGATAATCAGGTAGTTACCGATTTAGATTACAGCGTAAACTCGGTTCGTTTTTATAATCTGGATGGAAAATCGTGGGCTAACAACTATCAGGTAGAGCTAAAATTTGAGCCAATAGAAAGATTTAATGTAACCACAGCCATTCGTTTCTCGGATGTGAAAGCCGATATCGACAACGAATTTAAAAAAGTACCATACGTAAACCGATACAAAGGATTAATAAACTTATCGTATGCTACCAATTTTAACAAATGGCAATTCGATTTTACCACTCAATTTAATGGAGATATGAGAATTCCTTCAACACAAGAAAATCCGAGTGAATTTCAGCGAAGAGAAGAGTCTCCGGCCTATGCCATTATGAATGCACAGGTTACCAAGAGATTTAGAATTTGGGAATTGTATCTGGGCGCTGAAAACATAGGGAACTACACGCAAGAAAATCCTATAATTAGTGCCAACAATCCATTCGGAGAACATTTTGATGCTTCAATGATTTGGGGCCCTATACAGGAACGAAAATTTTATTTAGGAGTTCGCTTAACTATCGAATAAAATCACATTAATAATAAATCTTAAATCAATAAAATTTAAAACATGAAAAACTTATCGCAATTTGTAAAAAGAAGCATTTTAGCTCTAAGCATTGTTATTATTTCGGCCACTGCTTATGCAGGCAATAAATCTGAAAAGAAAATAGAAACTGTTGTTTTTAAAGTTGAAATGGACTGCATGGGATGTGCAGGAAAAATCGAAAAAAATATCCCTTTCGAAAAAGGTGTTAAAAACTTAAAAGTGGATTTTAAAAATCAAAAAGTAAGTATTACTTATAAAACAGAAAAAACCAATAAAGAAAACCTGAAGAAAGCAATAGAAAAGCTAAAATTTAAAGCTGAAGAGATTAAAGAATAAATTCAAAAAATAATAAAATGGGCTGCAAAAACAGCCCATTTTTAATGTGTAATTATTATCCAAAATAAAACTCGCAACTTACTATTCGTAATCTAATATCTCTGTTTCTTCTCTCATAATCATTCTGCCATAGTCACTTAAAGCAGCTAAAACTTCTGCTCCCGGATATATAATTACAGGAGCAATTTTTTCAACTCGATTTCTTATTTCCGTCACAAATTTTTCATCTTTTGCCATACCGCCGGTAATAATAATTGCATCAACTGCTTCGCCTCCAAATACTGGAAACATAGAACCTATCGACTTAGATACCTGATATGCCATGGCTGCTAATACTTCGCTCGCCTTTTTGTCGCCGGCATCTCTCATTTTACAAACTTCGAAGCCACTATGGGTTTTAAAGTAGGCATATAATCCTCCTTCGCCAGTTTGCATTTTCATCATTTCTTCCTGTGTGTATTTTCCTGAATAACACATCTGAATCATTTCACCCATTGGCAAACTTCCACTTCGTATGGGCGAAAATGGTCCATCCCCATCATAAGCCTGATTCGAATCAATAACTTTTCCTTTATGATGAGCACCAATACTTATTCCACCTCCCAGATGTGCTATTATAAGATTCAATTCTTCATATTTCTTATAAATACTCTGTGCGTATTTCCTTGCACTGGTTTTTTGATCTAATGCATGAAAAATAGAACGTTTTTTAAATTCTGGTCGCCCAGTAATTCGAGCAATATCATCTAATTCATCCACCACAACCGGATCAGCCACATAAGCTTGAGAACCTTCAATTTTATCGGCAATGGCATAAGCCAATAAACCACTTAGATTCACTACATCCTTACCATATTTATCCTTGGTAAGATCTTTTATCATTAGCTCGTTTACACGATACACACCCGATTTAACTGGTTTTAATAATCCTCCACGTCCAATTATTATTTTAATTTGATTTATTGGAATATCGTTCGACTCCAATTCTTTCATAATAATATTAGTACGAACCTCCAGCTGATTGTAAAAATTTTCAGAATCGCCTAATTCTTCGGCTTTATGATTTATTTTTTTTAGAAAAACCGGGGAATTCATTCTGTAAACTGCAATTCTTGTGAATTGCATTCTCGGATTTAAAGCTAATATCAGATCTTTACTCATTTTATACTATTTTTAATGTTAGTAGCTTGTCTATTTGTTCACTCGTATATTCATTATAATTAACAACCAATATATCTGGAAATAACCATTCTTTGTATTTCTGAAGTTCCTTCGCCAATCTGTAAAAGACGCTGATCGCGATAAAAACGCTCTACAGGATATTCTTTCATTAGTCCATATCCGCCATGAATCTGAACGGCTTCATCGGCAACTTCTTTTGCAATTTCGGAACAATATAATTTGGCCATTGCTGCTTCTTTTCCAAAGTCTTTTCCTGTATCCTTTAACCAGCAAGCCTTATAAAGTAAGTTGCGAGCTAATTCAATTTTTAGAGCCATATCAGCCAGCTTAAAAGAAATTGCCTGAAATTTTGATATGGGTTTTCCAAACTGTTTTCTTTCCTGCGCATAGGATAATGCCAATTCAAAAGCCCCTTGAGCACATCCAAGTCCCATGGCCGCAATTGATAATCTGCCAGAATCAAGTGTTTTAAGCATTACTTTAGATCCCATTCCACGCTTACCAAGAACATTTTCTTTGGGAATACAACAAGTATCAAAAAACATTTCGGACGTATCAGAGGCTCTCCACATTAATTTACCATGCATGGCTCTTGAAGTCCACCCTGGCGTATTTCTTTCTACAATATAGGTTGTAAATTCCTTTTCATCGCCATTAATAGCACTTATTGCTTGCACAGTAACACCAGAACAGATACTTGCTGAACCATTGGTAATAAATATTTTCGATCCGTTAATTTCCCAACTCTCACCTAAATCTTTTGCATAAGTCTTAGATCCTCTTGAATCGGAACCAGCTTCGGGCTCCGTTAATCCAAAAGCCCAAAGTTCATTTCCAGTGCAAAGCCCGGGCAGATATTTTTGCTTTTGCTCTTCAGTTCCAAATTCATACAGGGGACCTATTCCTAATGAGTTATGCGCTGCCAGAGTAGCCGCATGAGATCCATCTACTCTGGCAATTTCCTCTACTGCAATAATATATGATAAATAATCGGTATGTTGACCTCCATATTTTTCAGGAAGAGTCATTCCGAATAGCCCCATCTCTCCCATTTTCTTTGTCAATTCGACAGAAAATTCCTCTTTCTCATCCAATTCCGGGGCAAGTGGTTTGATATCACGCTCGGCAAAATCACGAACCGCTTTTCTTATAATCTCATGTTCTTCAGTTAGATATGGAAACATAAATAGTAAATTATCAATTAATAATCAGTAATGTATATTCTCATTACCCAATCCATTTTTTCTATCTTAATGCATTTTAAGTTAGTAATAATCAAATATTATCCCAAGCTAAAAGATTGTATTCGTGTCTATTTATATATTTTCTTATTGGCTTTATTCAATAATTTCTCTGGAATAAGAATTTGCTGATTCAGCAAGGCAGATGCAAATGTTTTTCCTTGTGCATCAATCATCAAGGACTTTGTTCCTCCACCATCCAAGGATTCTTCCAAAAGAAAATTAAGAGCCTGTAAATTATCAATTTCAAAACGGGTAACTTTACCTTTGGTCATATCTCCAAACATCTCTGCAACTTTCTTCCCTGTTAAATCATGCTTCAGATAATGATATATCTCCTCGGATCTCGCCAAAATGCCAATATTTACGGTATCTCCCTTATCTCCCGATCTTCCCAAACAAATATCACGCAGGTAAACGGTAAGCAAACGATCCTCTTTCCAGGACGGATCAACATATTCCGTATGCTCTTTTTCTTCGAGAACCTCCATCTCTTCCTCATTTCCTAAAATGGAACCAATATCATGACTCTCCACAACTTCTCCTTCAGCATTTAAAATATGCACCGTAGAAACAATACATTCTTTAGGTATTAAGCTTGGCCAATAGGTAATCACCTGCTGCATGCGAGCTCTGCCCCCAGTTACTGCAACTCCTGATGGGCCGGAAAGAATCAATGGAGCAATACTCATCGAAAAGTTCTTTATTTTTGAAACATCAGTATCATAAACCGATAATCGTAACAAAATTTCATTCGGATCGATATTTTCAGCCAAATGCTGATGACATGCATTATAACCTACAAATTCTGTATTCTTTTTCTGATAAGAAGTATTTAGTCGTTCCCAGAAAATCTTTTCAAATTCCTGTGCCTTTTTTAGCACACGACCACCACTAATCACAATCGAACTTGTTGCTTTGTATCCGTCCTCGAATGCCATGGAAACTTTTAAATATGGTGTGGATGCATACCCTTTTGCATTCTTCACTAAAACACGATTTTCACCAACTTGCTCAAGGCTTAAATAACTAAAATCGGCAACCACATCCGGACTAATGTATTGGGCTGGATTACCCATTTCGTATACCAATTGCTCGCGAATGGTATCAATACTAATTAATCCGCCTGTATTCTCGTGCTTATAGACCGTAAACTCTCCATTTTGCTGCATTTCGACAATAGGATATCCCATGTTATCCCAACGCGGAATTTTCTGCCAATCGGTAAAATTTCCACCTGTCGATTGAGCTCCACATTCAATAATATGACCTGCAACTAAGCCGGAAGCTAGCTTATCCCAATCGTTTAATTTCCATCCTAATTCATGTACAAAAGGAGCCATTGTAACAGATGTATCTGTAACACGACCTGCCAATATTAAATCAGCACCACTTTCCAATGCTTTTAATAAAGGTGGAACTCCCAAATAGATATTTGCACTCTGAATATTATCCGCTATTTTGGTAAAATCCTCGCCAGAATCCATATTCTTAAAATTAGCTTTATCAGGATAAAATTCATCAATTCGATCAATAATATTATCTCCATCAACAACAGCAATTTTAATGGAAATGCCTTTTCCCTTCAATTCAGAAAGAATTTTTCGGGCACAGCCAATTGGATTAATACCTCCGGCATTAGTAATCATTCTAACACCCTTTGCTTTCATTAAATCAGCCACATCAACAATCTGATCAACAAAATCGGTAACATAGCCTAAAGATTCGTTTTTAAGCTGCTGTTTTCGTAGAATACTCATGGTAACTTCAGCCAAAAAATCTGATGATATATAATCCACATCGCCTCCTTCTAATTGCCGGCGCAGAACTCCAAGGTCATCACCCCAGAAACCTCCTGCATTTGCTATTCTAATTCTGTCTTTCATATCTAATGTAGTTAGGTGTTTATTTTTTAGTGAGCTGCAATCAATTAGAAATTTCCAATTGCAAAAGCTTCATTTTATTCTGTACCTGATCTCCCTCATTCACAAATACATTTTCTATAATTCCTTCGAAAGGAGCCAATATGCTATTCTCCATTTTCATTGCCTCTACAATAATTAAGACATCTCCTTTAGCAACCTTTTGCCCCTCAGAAGCTTCAATTTTCACAATTTTTCCGGGCATAGGCGCTAATATATTCCCATCATTCAACCGATTCGTATTATCACTCTCGTTTATCTCAGATTGAATTTCGGACCACCGTTCCAACTCATAAACTAAACCTTCACAGCTTACAAAACTCTTCCCTTCAGCATTTTTTGATCGATAAAACTGATATCTCTCCCCTTTAAACTCAAACAATAGATAATCTGTATTAATCAATACATTTTCAATCACATAAGCCTTACTCAAAACTATTATCCTAAATGGATTTTCGCTAATTATTTCAACATCAACAATCTCCTCATCTACAATTCGAATTCGCTTTCCTTGTTGTCTCCAATAACCTATCTCTTCCCAAACATTATCAAACTTTTCTCTATTTAATTCAAACAAAGCAAAGCTGATATAAAATAAATCCGGAGATATATCTTTCCTCTCTTTTTGCATTTTCAGTTTTAATGCTTCAGCATGATCCTGACAAAAATGAGTAGAAATATTATTCTGCTTAAAGTCATTTGTATTTAGCAAAGTATGCAAGTACATGATGTTATTTTTTATCCCATGTATCTCATATTCATGTAATGCATGATGCAAACCTTCAATGGCCAAACCTCTATTCTCATCCCACACAACTAATTTTGCAATCATAGGATCGTAATCAGGATGTATCGTACAGGCACCCTTTACTGCAGAATCTAAGCGCAACCGCCCTTCAAAAAGTTTAGGTACCTTGTAAAAACTGATCTCACCAGGCGATGGTATAAAATCCCTTTCCGGATCTTCAGCATATATCCTTGCTTCTATTGCATGCCCACTTAACTGTATATCATCTTGTTGCATTTTCAACTTACGCCCGGATGAAACCAATAATTGTTGCTCAATCAAATCAACACCTGTAATCATCTCCGTTACAGGATGTTCAACCTGAATACGAGTATTCATTTCCAGGAAATAATAATTCAGATCTTCATCCACCAAAAATTCTACTGTTCCTGCATTAGTATAATTCATTTCCTGTGCTAAAAAAACAGCCATATTGCCCATTTCCTTCCTCAACTCGGGCGTTAGTGTTGGCGATGGAGCTTCCTCAATCACTTTTTGAAATCGCCTTTGTATAGAACATTCACGTTCGTATAAATGCACAACATTTCCGTACTTATCAGCCAGAACTTGCACTTCAATATGACGTGGATTCCGTATGTATCTCTCTATTAAAACAGTGCCATTGCCAAAATAGGTAGCCGCTTCGCGCGATGTAGATTCCAAAGCGCTATTTAACTCTTCTTTTTGTCGAACAATTCGCATTCCTTTACCACCACCACCTGCAGCAGCTTTAATTAGTAAAGGAAATTTCATTTTTTGCGCCTCCTCAATTAATTTGGCCGAATCACCTACAACTCCCTCCAAAACAGGCACTCCAATTGTTTTAGCAAACTCACGAGCGTTTACTTTATTCCCCATTAATTCAATTGCATTTGCATCGGGGCCAATAAAATCAAAGCCATGATCAACACACAATTGCGAAAACACAGAGTTTTCTGCTAAAAATCCATAACCTGGATGAATTGCATCGGCACTTGCTTTTTTAGCAATCTCTACAATCTGATTAGAGTTAAGATAAGTTTCCTGCAAACTATTTCCCTTCAAGGGATATGCTTCATCAGCTTGTAAAACATGTTCGGCATCACGATCCAATTCTGTATATAAAGCAATGGTATGAATCCCTAAAGCTCTAGCTGTTCGCATGATTCTTAGAGCTATTTCACCTCGGTTTGCTATGAGTAGTCGTTTATAGTACATATTAATTTCAATTTGTAATTAAAAATGAATAATTACTAATTCTTAATTATCTAAAGTCCATTTCGGTTTGCGTTTCTCCAAAAAGGAACTCATTCCCTCCTGTCCTTCATCTGATTGACGAAGTTCTGCAATCATCTTAGCCGTATTTTCCATGGCTTGCTTATGATTCCAAACATTCTTCACATCATAAAGCAATTTCTTGCAAGTAGAAACTGCAATGGGTCCACTCGATTTCAATTTAGAAATCAAATCTTCCAATTTTGCTTTTAGTTTCTTTTCGCCAAAGGACCAATTCGCCAATCCTGCTTGTTGCGCCTCTTTCCCATCAAATCGCATTCCTGTAAGCATCAATTCTTTCGATTTATATTCTCCAACTCGCTTCATCACGTATGGTGAAATGCAAGCTGGTACAATTCCGATTTTTACTTCGCTTAGAGAGAAAACCGTATTCTTATGCGCCAAAACAAAATCACATGCAGCTAACAATCCATTGGCACCACCTATTGCCGCTCCATGAACAAGCGCTATTGTTGGGAATTTACATGCATAAACTGCATTAAAACACATCGATAGCCTGTAACTTTCCACATAATTCTCTTCATAAGAGTAATTGGCAACCCCTTTCATCCACTTTAGATCAGCACCTGCACAAAAAGATTTTCCTTTTCCTTTCAGGATAACTACTCGTAAAGTTTCATAATCCATCTTCTCAAGGTCTTCAAAACAGTCAATAATTTCGCCAATCATCACCTCGTTAAAGGCATTGTGAATATCTGGACGATTTAAAGTAATCGTTCCAATTTTGTCTTCTATATTAAATTCTATAGTTTGAAATTCTTTCATTATCAGATTTTTACATTCTAAACACACCAAAATCAGGCTCACCAAACTCTTTGTTTAAAGAAGATGCAATACCCATTGCCAAAACCTTTCGAGTATCAGCAGGATCAATTATTCCATCGTCCCATAGTCGAGAGGTGCTGAAATAGGCAGAACCTTCTTTCTCGTACTTATCTAGAATACTTTGTTTTAATTTGTCTTGTTCTTCCTGCGGAAACTTCTCACCACGCTTTTGCAATTGCTGCTCTTTCACTTGAACTAGCACACCTGCCGCCTGTTCGCCTCCCATTACAGATATCTTAGCGTTCGGCCACATAAACAATAATCTAGGTTCATAAGCACGACCCGCCATTGCATAATTTCCAGCTCCAAAAGAACCGCCTACAATCACTGTAAATTTTGGGACTTGAGCATTTGCAACTGCATGAACCATTTTGGCTCCATCTCTTGCAATTCCTTTGTGTTCGTACTCTTTACCCACCATAAAACCGGTAATATTCTGAAGAAACACCAATGGAATTTTCCGAAAACTGCACAGTTCAATAAAATGAGCAGCTTTTAAAGATGTTTCTGAGAAAATAATACCATTATTGGCAATAATACCTACTGGAAAGCCCATAATCTTAGCAAAACCCGTAACTATGGTTGGAGCATATCGCTCTTTGAACTCCTGAAACTTACTTCCATCAACAATTCTTGCTATCAATTCCCTTGCATCAACTGGTTTCTTAAGATCTAAAGGAGCCAATCCATACAATTCATCCACTGGGTAAGCTGGCTCCTTAACCGTTTCCCTTTCCAAATTGTATTTCTGAACCTTCGGCATGCTCTCAAAAATATTACGGCAAATTTGAACGGCATGTCGGTCATCTTCGGCCAAATGATCGGCAACACCCGAAATTGAAGTATGCATCTCGGCACCACCTAATTCCTCTGCACTAACATCCTCGCCAGTTGCAGCTTTAACCAATGGAGGTCCACCAATAAATATGGTTCCTTGTCCACGAACAATAATGGTTTCATCACTCATGGCAGGAACGTAGGCACCTCCAGCAGTACAAGATCCCATTACAATGGATATTTGAGGAATTCCCCTTGCCGACATTTTCGACTGATTAAAGAAAAATCGACCAAAGTCATATTTATCAGGAAAAACTTTTGATTGTTCGGGCAAGAATACACCGCCAGAATCCACCATGTAAATACAGGGCAAATGATTTTCCATTGCTATTTCCTGTGCTCGTATGTGTTTTTTAATGGTCTCTTTAATGTAAGTACCACCTTTAACCGTCGCATCATTCGCAACAATTATACATTCCCTTCCGTGAATAACACCAATACCCGTTACAATTCCGGCTGATGGAAATTGATTTTCATATTGATCGCAAGCCGCCATCGCAGAAAGCTCCAAAAAAGGCGTATTCTTGTCAAGCAAAAGCTCAATTCGATCCCGAACCAAAAGCTTTCCCCGTTTCAAATGGCGCTCTTTGGCTTTTTCATCAACACCCTTCAAAATTCCTTTCAATCGGTCTCGATATACACTCATTAACTCATCGTAGGACTTTCTGCTATCCAAAAAATCTGCAGATTGCACATCTATTTTTGATTCTATTTGATTCAATTTTATTTATAATTTAAGGTTAATTATAAGATCTTTTATTCTTATTTATCTCTAAAAAAATAGACAATTGCTATTTTTTACTGCAATCTAACGAACTATATTGTTAAGTTACATATTTCTTCTGTATTGACCACCAACTTCGTACAAGGCATTTGTAATTTGTCCCAAAGTACAGTACTTACAAACCTCCATTAATGCAGCAAACACATTTTCATTCTTCAAAGCCGTTTCCTTTAGTTCAAGTAAAACTTTAACTGACTTATCTTTGTTATTCTCTTGCACCAACTCCTTGAAATTGACTTGATTTACCTTTTCTTCTTCATCAGATCGAATCACTTCTTTGGGCTGAACTGTTGGCGATCCTTTCTTACTCAAAAAAGTATTCACACCTACTATTAGCAAACCTCCATTGTGCTTCAAACTTTCGTATTGCAATGACTCAGATTGAATTTTACTTCGCTGATACATGGTTTCCATGGCGCCCAAAACACCTCCACGCTCCGTTAAACGATCGAATTCAACCATAACCGCCTCTTCTACCAAATCAGTCAATTCTTCAATGATAAACGATCCCTGCAAAGGATTCTGGTTTTTTGCCAAACCAAGCTCTTTATTGATGATTAATTGGATTGCCATTGCTCTTCGAACAGACTCTTCGGTTGGTGTCGTTATAGCTTCGTCATACGCATTTGTATGAAGAGAATTGCAATTGTCGTAGATGCCTGTTAAAGCTTGCAAAGTGGTTCGAATATCGTTGAATTCAATTTCCTGTGCATGTAAGGATCTGCCCGAAGTTTGGATGTGATATTTCAATTTTTGGGAGCGATCGTTGGCTTTGTAAAGATATCTCATGGCCTTCGCCCAAATTATTCTCGCTACACGACCAATTACAGTATATTCCGGATCCATTCCATTGGAGAAGAAAAAAGACAAATTTGGAGCAAAATCATCCACATTCATTCCTCTCGAAATGTAATATTCTACCAGAGTAAATCCATTCGATAGAGTAAAAGCCAATTGAGTTATTGGATTCGCTCCTGCCTCTGCAATGTGATATCCAGATATGGAAACAGAATAGAAATTTCGCACTTGATTTTGTATGAAATACTCCTGAATATCTCCCATCATCTTCAAGGCAAAATCAATGGAGAATATACAGGTATTCTGTGCCTGATCCTCTTTCAACATATCTGCCTGAACTGTTCCTCTTATTTTGCAAATGGTTTCCTTTTTAATTTTCTGATAGATATCTTCGGGTAAAACCTGATCGCCTGTTACCCCCAATAACATTAATCCCAAACCATTATTTTCTTTAGGCAAATCGCCTACATAGCCTACCCTATCTTTGCCAGCGTAAATTTCTTCAATCTTTACTTTAACCTCTTCTTCCAAACCGTTTTCACGGATATAGATTTCACATTGCTGATCGATTGCTACATTCATAAAATAAGCAACCAACATTGGTGCAGGACCATTAATCGTCATGGATACAGACGTTTTTGGATCGCATAGATCAAAACCACTGTATAATTTCTTCGCATCATCTAATGAAGCTATGGAAACGCCTGCATTGCCTACTTTTCCATAAATATCTGGACGGTACTCAGGATCGGCACCATAAAGGGTAACTGAATCGAAAGCAGTGGATAAGCGAACAGCCGGTTGGTCTGCAGCCAGATAGTGAAAGCGTTTATTGGTTCTTTCCGGTGATCCCTCTCCAGCAAACATTCTTGTTGGATCTTCACCCTCTCTCTTAAATGGAAAAACACCTGCAGCATAAGGAAATTCGCCAGGAACATTCTCTTTCAGATTCCATTTTAGGATATCTCCCCATGATTTATAGTTAGGAAGTACAATTTTAGGAATTCGTGAATAAGACAATGTTTCGAAGTAAGTATCGACTTTTAGCTCTTTACCGCGAACCATATACGAGAAAACATCAGCTTTATATCTTTCCTTCTTTTCTTCCCAAACATCAATAATATCCTGATGCTTAAAGTCTTTAGAAAGTTTGATAGATTCACTGATTATATCATTTATAACTTCTTCTTTTTTAATTAGTTTTGAAGCCTTATCTAAAGCATACAATTGATCAGCAATTTCAGATTGCTCTTCAGCCTTTCTATTGTACCTACGCACAGTTTCCGCTATCTCCGAAAGGTATTTAACTCTAGCTGGAGGTACAATTTCAATTTTTTGACTAGCTTCTAAGATCGGTTTTCCATTCTTTGCAAATGCCGTCTCTTTGTTTGCAGATAAAAGCTCAATTAAGGCATGATAGAGCTCATTTACGCCATGATCATTAAATTGGGAAGCAACTGTGCCATAAACTGGCATATCGTCGGAATTTTGCTCCCAAAAGAGATTATTTCGTTGATATTGCTTTTTCACATCACGCAAAGCATCTTGTGCACCTTGCTTATCGAACTTATTAATGGCAACTAAATCAGCAAAATCGAGCATATCGATCTTCTCTAATTGTGTTGCTGCACCAAATTCAGGAGTCATCACATACAATTTCACATCGCTGTAATCCACAATCTCTGTATCTGACTGTCCAATTCCTGAACTTTCCAGAAAAATACAATCAAAGCCTGCAGCCTTCATTAAGGTCAATGCATCGTCAACATGTTTGGACAAGGCTAAATTTGCTCTTCTCGTAGCCAATGAGCGCAAATAAATGTTTGGATGGTTGATGGCATTCATTCGAATTCGATCCCCTAGCAATGCACCACCACTCTTCTTCCGAGAAGGATCAACAGATAAAATAGCAAGCTTCAATTCTGGGTAATCAATTTGAATTCTTCGAATCAGCTCATCGGTAAGTGAAGATTTACCTGCACCACCTGTACCTGTGATTCCGACAACAGGAACACTACTGATTTCAGCCTTATTTTTAAATTCCACAAACAGATCAGACTGTTGTAGTTCATCTTGTTCTGCTAATGTAATCAACCTCGACAATAAGTTTATATTACCTACACTAAGTTTTTTTATTTTAGGGAGTTCTACACTTTTAAATTCATAATCTGATTTTTCAAGAACCTCATTTATCATTCCTTGCAAGCCTAAATTTCTACCATCATCAGGAGAATATAGACCAGCTATACCGTATTCTACTAATTCCTTAATTTCAGCAGGAAGTATCACACCACCGCCACCACCAAATATCAGGATGTGCCCTGCATTTTTCTCCTGCAGAAGATCATACATGTACTTGAAAAACTCGTTGTGCCCACCTTGATAAGAACTAATTGCAATGGCCTGTGCATCTTCCTGAATTGCACAATCTACTATTTCTTCTGCAGATCGATTGTGTCCCAAATGGATTACTTCCGCTCCCGAAGCCTGAAGAATGCGTCGCATAATATTTATCGATGCATCATGTCCATCGAACAGAGAAGTTGCCGTTACAATTCGAACTGTATTTTTAAGCTTATATGTTGTATTTACTGTCATCCCCCTTGATTTAGTTCTACAATTCCAACGCCTTCTCAATAATCTCTGCCACATCTAAATTCTGCAAGTTCTCTTCTTGATTTTTTAGTTTGATACCATCTGTTAACATGGTCATGCAAAACGGACAAGCCGAAGCCACTTTATCTACTTTTGCTTCAATTACCTCTTCAGTTCGCTCAATATTCACTTCCTTATTTCCTTTTTCGGCCTCCTTAAACATTTGAGCACCTCCAGCGCCACAGCACAAAGCAGAACTTCTTGCACGCTTCATCTCTTTTATCTCGCCAAAAACTGCCTTTATAACATTTCTCGGAGCATCATAGATCTTATTTCCTCTGCCTAAATAACATGGATCATGGTAAGTAATACTTTGACCTTTGAAAGGATTATTGCCCAAATCTAATTTGCCCATGCGAATCATTTCATCTAGAAAAACCGTGTAATTAATCAGCTCATAATTGCCCCCCAATTCCGGATATTCATTTTTTAGCGTATTGTAGCAATGTGGACAAGTGCAAATAATCTTTTTCACTTTATATCTATTCAATACTTCTATATTTTGCATGGCTTGCATCTGAAAAAGCATTTCGTTTCCAGCTCTCTTGGCAGGGTCTCCAGTACAACTTTCCTCTTTCCCTAAAACAGCGTAACTAACAGCAAGATGATTTAAAATTTTAGCAAAGGCCCTAGCTACTTTTTGATATCTGACATCGAATGCTCCCGCACAACCAACCCAGTATAAATATTCAGGTGTTTCGCCTTTCGCGACAACATCAGCCATTACAGGTACATCTATTTTTGTTTCTATACTCATTTCAATATATCTATTAAATGATTACTTTTCCTAAAGCACGACTATCAGCACTAGCACAATAAGGTAAGCTAACTATTCTGCCCATTTCATTCTATCCTCTGATGAGAATTGCCATGGTGCTCCGTTGTTTTCAATATTGGTAAACATGGTATTTAACTCTGCTGGTGCCGAAGCTTCCTCCATCACCAAATACCTTCTCATATCCATTATTAAGTTTGGATGACTAATATCAATTGGACATTCCTGAACACAAGCATTACAAGTCGTACAAGCCCAAATTTCTTCTTCTGTAATGTAATCTCGCAAGAGCGATTTGCTATCCTCTTTTCCCAATGCCGCCAAGGGTCCTTTTTCATCCATACGCTTTCGAACATCAACAAAAATCTTTCTAGGAGATAAAAGCTTGCCTGTGATGTTTGCAGGACAAACATCCGTACAACGGCCACATTGCGTACAAGACAAAGAATCCATATAGTTTTTCCAGCTAATGTCTTCAATATCTTTCACACCAAATCGAGCAACTTCAGTATCCTCATCGTAAGCAGCTTCAGGATCCAACATCAACTTTACCTCACGAGTAATACTTTCCAAGTTTGGATACTTTGTAATTGGCTCTAGATTAGCCAAGAATACATTCGGAATGGACAAAAACACATGAAAATGCTTTGAATAAGGCAGATAGTTCGCAAATGTGAATATCAAAAGAATATGAATCCACCAGCCTGGTTCCTGTAACCAACCAAAATCCCAGCCAAACAAATTAACAAAAGCTGCAGAAACGGGATAAACACCTTCATATCCATTGGGATGATTACTAATATATCCCATATTGAAACAAATCAGTGACACCATTAAAAAACCAATAAAAAATAAGGATAGTTGAGCATCCCAATTTGCTTTCGCTGTCATTTCCACCCCAGAGAAACGCTTTATCTTCATAAACATTCGGCGAATGCTAAATACTATAATAAAAACAAGAATTAACAAAGCAAACACATCTCCAGAGGCCATAACGACATCATAAAACCATTCTGTAAAGGCAAAAGCTCTATCAACTCCTGATACACCATCCACAAGCATTTCTATGCTTCCTAATGTAATCACAAGAAAGCCCCAAAACACTAGAGCGTGCATTAAACCAATTACCGGCTTACGAAATATTTTCGCTTGCCCGAAAGCCACATTTAAAGTATGAGAAATTCGAGCACCAATGTTTCGAATTGGATAAGAAGGCTTAGTTAGCTTGAAAAATGACCTCAATCGTCTTACCGAATAGGCAAACACGCCAAGTGTAATCAACAATGCGATGATAAAAAGAATCTGTTTGGTCATATTCTGGATATTAAGAATTCACTTACAATTTATGATGTTAGTTTTAATCCTGAGCAAAACTTAAGAAGCTATAAGTAACAAGAATTCTTATGTCTTGATACTTTTTATCTACTACTTATATTATGATTTTGAATTTCTGAATGCTTCTGTTAATCTTGGTAAAATTTCCATTGCATCGCCAACAATTCCATAATCGGCAATTCCAAAAATAGGCGCTTCGGGATCGGTATTAATTGCCACTATGCATTTACTTCGGCTAATACCCGCAACATGCTGTATCGCACCTGAAATACCAGCTGCGATGTATAAATTCGGTGCAATTACTTTCCCTGTTTGTCCTACATGTTCTTCATGACCACGCCATCCTTCATCCGAAACCGGACGAGAGCAAGCTGTTGCTGCATTTAAAACTTCAGCTAAATCTTCAACAGGTCCCCAATTATCCGGACTTCTCATTCCTCTACCGGCTGAAATCACCACATCAGCATCGGAGAGAATTACTTTATTTTTCTGCTCCTCCTCTTCAATAACCTGAACTTTAAATAATTCCGTATCTACTTCTGGAATAAATTCTTCAATCACAGATTCTACTGGATTCTCAACAATTCCAAAACAATTTTTAGCTATGGTAATTATTTTTACTGATGAATCGATTTGAACATACCTAAATGCTTTTCCCGAAAACACTCTTTTTTTAACAATAAAAGGATCGAGAGACGTCGGCAATTCCTGAACCGAAGCAACAAGTCCGGCCTTCATTTTAACTGAAACTCTTGGAGCAATTGCTTTTCCACTATTGTTATCGCTCAAAACAAGTAGCTTTACACTCTCTTTTTCAGCAATTTTTGCAAGTACCTCGGCATATACACGACTTGTTAGTATGTTCATTTTAGGATCATTTACAGAAATAATTTTATCCGCTCCAAATTTTCCTAAACTCTTTAGTTCCTCTTCTGCTACCTCACCAATAGAAACTACAATAAGGCAGCTACTTAAATCGCTGGCTAATTTCTTGGAATAGGAAACCAACTCATGCGTGGAACTTTTAAATTTTCCGTTCCAATTTTTGGCAAATGCTATAACTGACATAGGCTATTTTTTTAGTTTTTTTGAATTACAATACCTTAGCTTCATTTTTCAGAAGCCCAACCAATTTCTCTGCTTGCTCTGCTTCAATCATTTTACAAGCTCCTTTAGCCTGAGGTAACTCAAACTTCACGGATCTGGTTAGTATTTCAACTTCGGCAGCCGGTTTCACCTCTAAAGGTTTCTTTCTAGCCATCATAATTCCGCGCATTGCCGGAATTCTAGGTTCATTTGCGATTCCTTTCTGCACAACAGCCACAAAAGGAGTTGTTGTCTTTATTTTTTGTTTACCCCCCGGAATTGCCCGATGCAATACAATATCAGCATCATCAAAATCAATATGCGTAACAGATGATATTCCCGGATAATCCATAAACTCAGCAATCATAGCACCAACAGAGGATCCATTGTAATCGCTGGATTCTATTCCACTAAAAACAATATCATAAGGATTTTCTTTAAGAAACTCTGCAATTTGCCCGGCTACATGATAAGCATCAGCTGCATTTGCTTCAATTCGAATGGCTTTATCGGCACCAATTGCCAGAGCCTTTCGTAAGCTTGCATCGGCTTTTGCATCCCCAACATTAATAATACAAACTTCATCAATAGAATTTCCATCATCCTCTTTCAACTCCACAGCTCTTGTTAAAGCCAATTCGTCCCATGGATTTATGATCCATTGGATACCTGAATCATCAAACAAGGTATTCTCTTCCTTAAACTTTACCTTAGTGGTGGTATCCGGAACGTTACTAATACAGACCAGTATCTTCATATAATGTTTAATTTAAGTATTTGTTGAATTGTTTTTATTCAGATTATAGCAACTAAAAAGGTTTAAATCAATCATCTAAAACATATTAATTTTTGATTATTCCGACAGTAAGCCTCTGGAAATTACTATTTTTTGTATTTCGGAAGTACCTTCGTATATCTGTGTTAATTTTGCATCGCGCATTAAACGTTCCACATGATATTCTTTCACATAGCCATACCCACCATGTATTTGAACCGCTTCGGTAGTTACCTTCATTGCAGTTTCGGCAGCATATAATTTTGCCATTGCACTTGCTTGTCCATAAGCTTTTCCCTGATCTTTTAACCAGGCAGCTTTCAGGCAAAAAAATCTTGCCGCCTCAATTTCTGTAGCCATATCAGCCAATTTAAAAGCAATTGCCTGATGTTTTATAATTTCTTTCCCAAATGTTTTTCTTTCCTGAGCATACTTTAGTGCTAATTCGTAGGCTCCTGAGGCAATTCCGAGAGCCTGAGAAGCAATCCCAATACGTCCACCTTCTAAGGATTTCATGGCCAGTTTAAAACCAAATCCCTCGTCTCCCAATCTGTTTTCTTTTGGTACCTTAACATTATTAAACATTACCGAGTGGGTATCAGATGCCCGCATCCCCATTTTATTTTCTTTTGCTCCAAGGGTAATCCCATTTGTTTTTGCATCAACCAATAATGCATTAATACCCTTGTGTTTTAGTTCCGGATGAGTCTGAGCTATAACAATGTATGTGGAAGCAGTTTTTCCGCTGGTAATCCAATTTTTAGTACCATTGAGGATATAATGATCACCCCTATCAACAGCCGTAGTTCTTTGAGAAGTAGCATCTGAACCAGCCTCCGGCTCAGACAATAGGAAAGCTCCTATTTTCTCTCCACGAGCCATTGGCTTTAAGAATTTTTGTTTTTGCGCTTCGGTTCCATATTTTTGCACCCCCCAGCACACCAATGAATTATTTACCGACATAATTACAGAAACAGAAGAATCTACCTTCGAAATTTCCTCCATTGCAAGCACATAAGAAACTGTATCCATGCCACCTCCGTCGTATTCAGGATCAACCAACATTCCTAAAAAACCTAATTCGGCTAATTTTTTCACTTGCTCAACTGGATATATTGCTTTTTCATCTCGTTCGATAACGCCAGGCAATAATTCTCGCTGTGCAAAATCACGAGCAGCATCACGAATCATTAATTGCTCTTCGGAAAATTCAAAGTTCATAACATTACTTTTTAGGTGTGATAAAATAAACTACAAGACTCACGAACAAATCATTAGTTTATTCTTACTATACTATTTACATACTTTATGTAAGCTTTATTCCGATCAGATTAAATCTATTCCCCTCTTTTGTAAACTATTGCCACCAATGATTTATCATCGCCTCCCATGTTAACAGACAATGCATAAGGCCGCTCCTTTTTCAATTCAATTTGAGCATTACCCGCTTTTCCGGTTAACTGCTCCCAGATGGTAACAGCCTGATGCACTCCTGTTGCCCCCGTGGGATGCCCCCAACCAATTAGGCCTCCAGTGGTATTAAATGGAACTTTACCACCTCTTGAAGTATGCCCTTGTAAAACAAAATCGGGTCCTTTTCCCTCTTTAGCAAAGCCAATTGCCTCAACCCCCAGAATTCCTGCAATAGAAAAGCAATCGTGTACCTCAACCGTTCCCAATTGATCTATACTAATCCCTGCCATACAAATCGCCTTGCTAACAGCATCTTTCATACTTGTTAAGGAGGTCATTATCTCTGGTTTTTTAGTGATATCTGCCACCACATGAGAAAAGCCTACTATTTCAACAGCATCTTTTGCTTCCAAACCAATTTTCTTTAATCCTTCTTCCGAAACAATGGCAATGGCAGAAGCACCATCAGAAACCTTTGAGCAGTCGAATACATTTAAATGATCGACAAAACGTTTGGGGTTAACCGGCACATTTGCTGTCTTTTCTAGATCTTTATTCTGATTATGATATTCCTGAGCAGTTTCGCACAATCTGGCATTTTCGATCGCATTGCAGTACCATTTTGCCATCGCCTTGCGAGTAGTTTCTCTGCCAAATTTTTCGTAGTATGCACCTGCTCTATCGCTAAAAACACCCGGAAAAAAATAGGCATGACCTTCTTTACGTGTTTGCTGCCATCCAGCTCCAGCCAAAACATCAGCTCCATACATGGCTTTCATGGTATTTTGTACTTCGAATCCCAGAGCAAGAACAACATCGGCTGTTTCTGCCAGTATAGATTTTATTCCTGTTACCAGAGCCAGACCTCCCGATGCACAGGCACCCTCTACTCTCACCGATGGTTTGTATTTTAAATCCGCATCAATAATTGGTAAAAAAGCAGGAAGATTAGCTTGCTTGTTAAAACGTGATGCCATAAAATTACCAATAACCCCCTCATCAACATTTTTTGCCCCGCCAATCATTTTTAAAGTTCCCTGTCCGGCCTCTTTTATGTAATCTTCCAATCCCGGGCGTTGCTTTTTCGGATGAAACTCTTTTCTGCCAGTACCCATCGAAATGGTATTATATCCGGCTAGCATATATATTTTTTTGCGTAAAGTTTTCATATCATTAAGGTGTGAGATAGTAAATAAAATACATTAGAAATAATTATTGATAGGTCCGTAGGCATGGAAAAAACCTGTTTCCATTACCGTATTCACATCGGCTGCAGATTCAGCTACATTTGTATCAACAAGCATCTGACCAATTGCCTTTGCATTTTCGCCATAGGCAATGGCCATATTTGCACCCACACTATCTATTTTGTGCAATTCTTCGAAAAAATTCTCCAGCAGTTCGGTTCGGTTCTTTTCACGAACCACCGATTTCCAGTAAATCTTAAAAGTTGGCAGTTCCCCCATCATGGCGGCACAATCCATCTCAATACCTTCTATTTTTACATATTTCCCAGTCTCTAAATTGTATACTTCTTTAATTCGACCTTTTTGATATTTAAATATTCCATCTTTTTGAGAACCATCGGCAAACTGACCACCTTTTATGCCTCTATCGAGTAATTTATTTAATGCATCATGCGATAATTTTTCATCCGGAAAAGAAGCCTGCATACTTTCTAAAATAAAGCGTGTTACATCTACGCCTACATAATCGAGCAATTGAAAAATCCCCATTGGGCGAACCAATAAATCGCGACTAATAGTATCTAGTAAGAAAAAAGCTTTAGCCCAGCCTTCTGTTTGGGCTAAGTCTTCTGCTTTTTTTAAGGCATAAAGGGCATCGCGCATAAAATGACCATTCCCGATAAAACCTGCCACATCATTAGATTGAACCACCGTTTTCCTCATCGACCCAGCCAAATCGACAGATAGATTAACCAATTGTTGATTTATATTTTCTGGTTTTATTACCTCTAATAGTTTCTGTACCACAGGAGGATTGTAAAAATGATATCCTATGATGTCACCAGTAAGCTGAGCTTCCTTCTCAATTTCGCCAATTGGAATTGAAGAGGTATTGGTTAAAAACCAAGCGTCGGGGTTGTTTTGTTTTATCTGTGAAAACAACTTTACTTTTAGGTCTTTATCTTCTTTTATCGCTTCGAAAATCAATTGCGAATTATATGCTGTTTCGATTCTGGTAGACGTTTGAATCATTGTCATTACCTCATTAATAAATTCAGTAATAATTTCTTCGTTGTCGCATAAATCATGACGATCTTTATACCAACCTCTCAGTTCAACAATATTTTTCTCTGCATATTTTAGTAATTGCGATTTTACATAGCCAAGTAAATTGACCAGTGCCAGTTGTGACACATCTATTGCATTCAGAGTAAATTCTTTCTTTTCTTTTCCACCAATTTTTAGCTTTGCCATTTCTAATGATAGCAAAACGAAAATGCCGCTCCCCATTTTTCCTGCGGCTCCTAAAACACTAACATTATTCATTTTTCGGATCAGATCCATATTTTATTATTTTAATTGTACTATTCTTACTCTTGCGTAGGTGTACTTTTTCATTTGAGTAAAAAACAACACCCATTATCAGGACCAGCTTAATGCATTGGCATGCAAAAAGTCTCCCTACAAAATTGATTACTCCCAGTTTGGTTGGCGTTTTTCCAAAAAGGCGTTTACACCTTCTATTCTTTCTTTTTGATCGATAGTAAAAAGACGAGCAAATTCTTTTGATTCCATTTTACTAGCTTCCTGCACATTCATTTCCATTCCCTGACGTACTATTTTTTTTACTAGTTGCACGGCATTGGGACTTTTCGATGAGATTATATTGGCCAATTCGATGGCTATATCCAAAAGCTGACCTGGGGGTGCTAACTTTTGAATCATTCCGAGTTGATAAGCTTCGCTTGCACTAATTCCTTCGCCAAGCATCATTAAATACATTGCATTTCCTTTACCAGCAAGACGTGCTAATCGTTGTGTACCATTAAAGCCTGGAACCAAACCCAAATTAACTTCGGGCAATCCCAAACGGGCCTTTTCGCAGGCCACCCGAATATCACAAGCCAGTGCTAGTTCTAAACCTCCCCCAAGAGCAAAACCGTTAATGGCTGCTATTACCGGAATATTCAGGTTCTCAATCTGTTCGAAAACCGTTTTGCCCATTTCTGCAAAATCATAAGCCTCCTGAGGTGAATAGTTCTGCATTTCTTTTATATCGGCGCCAGCAATAAAGGCTTTGCCTTCTCCTGTTATTACAAGAACTTTTATGGATTGTATGTATTCCTGATTCTCTAAAAAACTGGCTAGTTCTTTAAAAACATTCACATTTAAAGCATTTAAGGCTTTAGGACGAGCCAAAGACAAAATTCCTATTCGGTCTCGTTTTTCGAATTTTAGATCTTTAAAAATCATAGGTGTGAGTAAAACTTTTTTGCATCTACATATCTAAATATAACAAAAACTCTCAATATTTAAAAAGTAAAATATCATTGTTTCAGACGATTAAGCTGCATCCTTCATGTTTAGAGGACTTTAATTGAAATAAAAAAAGTTAAGAAGATCTTTTTATCACTTACTGGCTTATAAAAAACAAAAAAACCCGATTCACATAGAATCGGGTTTTGTATTAGTAAAGATGTAATCTTACTAAAGCATTTTCTTAAGCCATATTGTGATATACATTCTGAACATCGTCGTTCTCTTCCAATTTCTCCAGCAGTTTTTCAACATCAGCAACCTGATCTTCAGGGAGCTCTTTTGTATCCATCGGAATTCTTTCGAAACCAGAAGAAATCACAGTCATCTCATTTTCTTCAAGGTAAGATTGGATTTTTCCAAAATCAGAAAAAGCGCCGTATAACATTACACCATCTTCTTCAGCAAAAACCTCATCAACACCAAGATCTATAACTTCAAGTTCCAGTTCTTCAATATCCTGACCTGTGTTTTCAATTTTAAAATGACATTTATGCTCGAACATAAATTCAACGCTTCCAGCAGTACCTAAACTCCCTTTGCACTTGTTAAAATAAGAACGCACATCAGCAACAGTTCTTGTATGATTATCGGTAGCTGTTTCAATAAGAACAGCGATACCATGAGGTGCATATCCTTCGTAAACAATCTCTTTAAAATCTTTTTGCTCTTTAGAAGAAGCCTTTTTAATTGCACGCTCAACATTATCTTTAGGCATGTTGGCTGCTTTGGCATTTTGAATAACTGCACGCAAACGAGAATTAGATGCCGGATCAGGACCACCCTCTTTTACTGCAATAACAATATCTTTCCCGATTCGGGTAAAGGCTTTGGCCATCTTATCCCAACGCTTCAACTTACGCGCTTTTCTAAATTCGAATGCTCTTCCCATAGTTTATGTATAAAAATTTTCCGCAAAAATAACACTTGTAATTCAATCTGTGAAAAAAAACCGGCATTTTTTATTTTTTATACGTACCAGCTATACCAATTGAATAAACTTATAGGGCATCCTATCTGTTTACTTACTACTTAGTACTGTTTACTTTACTGATGATTTACACCACCGATTAACAAAACAAAATAGATTGTTTTAAAATGAGATTGCTTATTGTTTGAATTTGAACAAATCACTACTTTAGTCGAATCATTAAAAATAAACCTATACTAATCAAATGAAAAAGATAATTATTCTGTTTTCTGCAATGCTATCTCTGGCCTCCTGTGGAAATCAAATTCAATCTGAAAAAAAAGCAGATGTATCTACGATATCTGCCAGCACAATTCATCAGACGATTACAGACTTAAGTAAAAATTCTTTTGACACAAATTTACTTGAAAAAGGAGTAAAGCATGCTGCTCTTTTATGGCGCGAAAGCGATGGTTCGGAAGAAGATTTCAAAACTTTCTGCTCTAAAAACTACATCACCACTAAGGCAGAAAAGGAATTGGTATTTGAGAAGATATCAAGAAACATTGAAATTATTACGGGAAATTTTAATAAGATAACGCTTAATTTACTTGAGCCTGTTCATTTAAATACGTTTAAACAGCACCCTATCGACAATGCTTTTGGTGCTTATAGTGTAGATTCTCATTGGATGAATGATTTCTATCAGAATAAAATTGCATTTACCATTGCACTTAACTTTCCATCGTTTAGTTTGGAAGAAAAAGAAGCCAATGCTAAAAACTGGACCCGCCAACAATGGGCTTATGCACGTTTGGGCGACTATTTTACTGCCAGAGTTCCTGCAGAGTTATTGCAAGCCGCCGGAAGAGCTGCCGCAGGTTCGGATGTTTACATTATGGATTACAATATTTATGTTGGACATTTGACCGATGCCAATGGAAAACGTTTTTTTCCTGAAGACAAAGTTCTTTTATCGCACTGGAATTTGCGCGATGAAATAAAAGCCAACTATGCCAACAAGAATGATGGTTTGGAAAAACAAAAGATGATTTATCAGGTTATGCAGCGCATTATCTCACAGGAGATTCCTGAAAAAGTTATTAATAGTGGCGATTTTGAATGGGACCCCTACACCAATCTGGTTTACCAAAATGGAAAAGTAATTGATGCTACTCCTGAGCCAAACGAGAGGTATCAGCAAATTTTAACTAATTTTCATGCCAATAAAGCAATTGACCCTTACTATCCCGATCAGAATACATTTATTAAAAGACAATACGACGGGGCAAAAGAAATATCGGCGGAAGCAACAGAGAAAATATTCACTGATTTTTTACGCTCGGAAACAACACAAAAAGTTGGTCAATTAATTCGCAAACGATTAGGTCGCGATTTAGAACCCTTTGATATTTGGTACGATGGTTTTAAAGCCCGCAGCGGAATGGATGAGTCGAAACTAGACGCCAAAACCAGAAAATTATATCCAAATGCAGCAGCTTTAGAGGCTGATTTGCCTAACTTATTAAAGAAACTGGGTTTTACTAAAGAGAGAGCTCAATTTTTAGCCGATCATATTTCTGTTGATCCGGCACGCGGTTCGGGACATGCCTGGGGGGGTGCTGCCAAAGGACAAAAAGCTCACCTTCGCACCAGAATTAGCGATAAAGGAATGGATTACAAAGGATACAATATTGCAATTCACGAATTTGGCCATAATGTAGAACAAACCATTTCTTTGTATGATGTTGATAATTTTGTAATGAATGGCGTTCCAAACACGGCTTTTACCGAAGCTTTGGCTTTTATCTTTCAGAAAAGAGACATGCTATTGCTAGATATTAAAGATGATTCGCCACAGAAAGATGCTTTAAAGAAATTGGATCTTTTTTGGAGTGCTTATGAAATTATGGGGGTATCCTTAATGGATATTCGCATGTGGAGATGGTTGTATGCAAATCCTGAAGCTACAGCTGCTGAACTTCGCGATGCTGCTATGGACATTGCCAAAAAAGTTTGGAATGAGTTCTATGCTCCTGTTTATGGTGTAAAAGATCAGACTATTTTAGCTGTTTACTCGCACATGCTAAATAGCCCCTTATACTTATCGAACTATGCTTTTGGTAATGTAATTGAATTTCAACTGGAGCAACAATTAAAAGGCCGAAGTTTTCCTGCCGAAGTTAATCGTATTTTTAAGCAAGGACGTTTAACCCCTAACCAATGGATGCTTGAAGCTACGGGTAATGATTTATCGGCTCAGCCACTTTTGAAAGCTGCTAAAGAGGCTTTGGAAGAGTTGGAATAGAAATTAGTAAGCTTTGGTTTTAACATACAAAAGACTGTCCCTTATGGGATGGTCTTTTTCATTTATAATCTAAATCGTAACCACAGGATCAAAAAAAAGTGTATGCCTACTTCCTTTTATTCATGCGTCATTTCAACGGGTATTCATGAGCTCAGTTTGTACGGTTCTATCGATGAGAATGCAAACAGAGAATCGAGGGCGGATAAGCACATGCAATTTTCAGGCTAAAAAAAACTGAGAGCATCACTTGAAGTGACACTCTCAGTTACTTTAATTGTATGTAGTAAATGGCGAATTAGCTTCGAACCAGAATACCCAAAACTTCGAGATGCTGAGGTGTATCGTAAAGAGCAATTTTAGCCATAGTATCAAAATCATCCATCCACTCGCTTAATGCGAGAAGGTCTTCATTTTTTGATACCGTTGCCATTTGCGACTCTCCCATTTCTCTATCGAAATCGGCACGCAAAGCAAGCAATGTATCCAATTCTGATAAACAAGTAACAGCCACCTCAGGCGTTAACTTTATAAGAGCCAATTTGCCCTGAATGGCAGTATTGGAACTTATTACCGTGTAAAATAACTTGCACCTATCGAAAAAATCGGTGTATTTCGTAGGGAACCGCCCTTTCACACCCAGCTGTATTAAGATATCAGGATCTTTCTTACACAGAATAAGTGCTAAATCTCTGTGTTTTTTGAACTTCATTTCTAAGGCGCTAAAAGTTGTATGATAAGAATTGGATACCACACGGGTCTCCGACTCCTCCTCTTTTTTTAACTCCCAGCTATCCTTAGCTTTGTTATACACTTGCCAGCCTTCGGCAAACTTTGCATCATCAACACCAAATTCGGCTAATGCTGCTTTAATTTCAGGATGCTTTTCTGCATTCGTCAATGCAATACGTGAACGTTCCAAAAATTTTGATTCAGATCTAAAAGATGTCATTGTTTCGATTTTTAAAAGTTAACAATAAGATTTATTCAAATCGAGAGTTAATTTACTTAATTAGAATGATAAAATAAAATTTTAAAGAACATAAAAAGTAAATTGTGTAAACTATACATCTTCACCTAAGCTACTTGCCCAGTAAAATCGGTAAATGGAGCTCAAAATTAATTTTGTAGGCGGTAGAATTGATAATGTAGCTGGTAGAATCCATTCTGCAAGCTCAAAATCGGCTCATTTTCAGGTAGAATTGGCATATCACAGGGTAGAATCGACAAATCATGCCTCCGATTCGATGCTGCAAGCTTCGGTTGCATTTCGCACTTGGTTTTATGCCAATGTAAGCGGTTTTATGCCTCCGCAGGTGGTAAAATTGATGATTTCTTATAACAGCATAATAAATTCTAGCCTCTTACCTAGTAAACCATATAACAAGTACTACCTATTTTGGGTGGGCTTACTATTTTGTAGATTCGGAAGGTGAATTTTAACACTATTTTTTAAAATGAGCGCTTTTTAAAAACAAGCTTAACCACACGAGAGGACTTGTGTGGTAGTAGTGGTATCATGTTGGGCAGTCCCTGCCACACGAACGCTTAGTTGTTAGGCTTAGTTTTTTATTAAATTTTCTTCAATTGCTTTTAATGTTTTACCATTAGAATCTTTCCAACTTTGAGGACCGCTTCTACTTGTTCCTGCAACTAAAGCAGCGGCATAAGAAGAAGAACTTAAAACAAGGTCTTTCATTAGAATCAATCTATTGTCTCTTTTGATAAGAGTTTTTTCTTCGATTAGTTTATTTCTTAATAAGTTGATTTTTCCAGGAATACTAGTTGTTGTTTCTAAAGAAATTTCCGAATCTTTTATAAGTAGGAATCCTTCATCACTTTGTTTTCCATGAGCAATAAGTCCATTTACATTAAATGATAAATCATGTCCACCTAACAAATTATTGTCTGGTTCTGTAATTGATGAATTTAAAGGTTCCAATAATCGATGACCAAGAGTTCCTAATAGAATTCGGCAATTATGAATATACTCTTCCATAGCATCTTTGTCTGCCCTAGGTAAAGTTGATTCAGTAGGTTGGTTGCCATTTTCTAAATTATACCTATCTGCAATTTGTGTAAGTGTTGTAAGTCTAGATTCTAAATATTTTACATGAGATTTAGTAAGATTTTCATCTTTGCTAGTGAAAATTATGACTTCATTCCAAAAATCTTTTTTTCTATCATGTTCAGTTAGTCTTTTAAATACGTTTTCAGATTCACCTATGTAAACAGTGTTTTTTTCATCAGTAGAATGCTTTTCAAGTAAAAAGTAAACACCAGGTCTTTGTGATTCTTCCCAATTCTTAAGTTCTGAGAATCTGCTTCGCGGACAAGCAATTGCTTGACCAGACCAATTGGCAATTTCAACATGACGTAATCCACTTGGAGAACCATCTGATAAATATATTTTAATACTCCTTCCGAACATTCTGTTTTAGTTTTTTAAAATTAAGCCTAGCTATTCAATAAGCATAGCCCCCGCTGCCGCACGCATCTCTTCGTGTGGCTTTTTTTCTAAAGCAAAACCACACGAGAGGACTCGTGCGGTAGCAGTGGGTTCATTTTATTTTTTTATGAATTCTGACATTCTCCCTTGATAGGTTTTCTTTCTCCAATTGTATTTAAATTCATCTTTATTTACAGTGTTAACAAAGCGTCCCGTCCAATTTACCTGAGAAATAATATGTAATGACTTTTTTGCTCTTGTCATTGCTACAAAAAGTAATCTTCTTTGTGCTTCAATAGTATCAAGTCCCTTTTTTGAATTGGGAACAATGCCCTGTACAGCACCTAATAGAAAAACATGGTCTGCCCCAAGCCCTTTTGATTTATGTATTGTCATAATATTTACTTTATCTGGCTCGAATTCAGCTTGCGGAGTTAGTTCTTTGGTAAGTTTACTAATTGATTCTAGTAAATTATCTTCATCAATTAACTCTACTAAATTTGAAAACTCAGGGTGACTTTCATTAAAATCAGGAAGAGCAGGAGGTACTGATAGATAAGATTTAAATGGTTCTTCTATTTTATTTAGTTCTAATAACTTTGCAATAACAGTAGCGCCATTAATGTCGGAATCTAACCCTTCCTTGATAATTGTTTGAAATCCTTTTCGGTCAATAAGTCCAATATTTATGTGATAAAAAATTAGGTTTAATATCTTGTGATTGGAATAAATAGACCTTAACAACCAAATTCTTTGAAGTTCATCAATGCTTATAGAATTCCCAATAAAATCGACTATAGGTATATCGTTTTGTGTCAAAAATTCCATTACTGAGATTAGAGGATTTTTAACAGGGCTTAATATTAAAATTGAATCTTCACTTGTTTTTCTAATTGCATTTATTCTTTGAAGTATTTCTATGTTTACTTCATCACAATCAAGTATTTGGTCAATGTATAGATTCCCATCTTTACCTATTTTATTCCAAGGTTTATCGACTCGATTTTTATTTTCTTTTATTAGAGCTGAACTAATATCAACAATACAGTCAGGGCATCTATAGCAATTATTTTCGTGCTCAAGATTTATAACATTTTTATCATTATGTAAAGATATTAATACGTCAGGGTCAGCATCTTTGAATCCATAAATTGACTGGTCATCATCTCCAAGTATTATTGTTTCACTAGCAATCTTTGCTAATTCAAAAACAAGTTCTTGTTCACTTTCATTGAAATCTTGGAATTCATCAACAACTAATAAATCTATTTTGCCAATAACATCTTGAATATAAACAGGATTATTTTTAATGAATGAACTACAAGTACTAATCATATTTGAAAATGTAGTACATCTAAGTTGCTCACAAATTGTATTAAAATCAACTTCAATTTTAATAGATAGTTTCTCCAAAGACTTAATTTCTATTGGGTGAAGAATATGGAAATTGTCCATCGGATTTATAGACATAGCATAACTATGCAATGTTCTACATCTAACATTATCATAAGTTTCAAAGCTATCATTAAGGTCATTTACCGTTGCGTTTGTAAATGACAATATTAAAACTGATTTTGCATTACTATATTCTTGGTCAATAATTCCACGAATATTTGTTGTTTTACCTGTTCCTGGTCCTGCCAAAAGTACTTTCATGTTCGTTTTTTTATATGCCACCTAACGGCTAGGCTATGAAGCGTACTTTTTTGTGTTGCGCCTGCGGCAAAAAAGTATGATTTATGAGCCATTGTTAGCGAATGTTATTTCTACTTAATACTTCTAATAAAGTCTTTACTCCCATCAATTTCATTACCGATTGTTAACTGTTTAGATTTCATATACAACTTCAAATTAGCAACTGTTTTTATATCCAATTTGCAATTTTTAAAATACATCAATGGGGTTTCTCCAGCTTTTGATATTAAATGTTTACTTATTTGAGATTTTTGATCATTCCTTGATAAATCTAAGTTACTGAAATCAACATCTGTAAGTCTACATTTATCAAAAACAATACTAGCCATTTTTGAATTATTAAAGTTGACATTATACAAATGGCAGCTACTTAAAATAGGTATTTGAAATTTACAACTATGAAAGGTAACATCTTTAAGTCTGTAAAACTTACAATTATTGAATGACTCATGATAGAATTCAATATTTTCAACAGGTATATGTGGAGCTGAAGTCCTTTTAAGCAGAGGTAGTACAATATCTAAGTTTCCTTTTAATTCAAATTGTTTTTTTATAAAAGCGATTTTAAAAGCTTTTATTACAAACTTCACATTTCTATTACTTGAAATTAATTTTGAACTACCAACCATAATTAGTCCTAATAGGATTATTACCAGAATTAAAAATGGTAATAATAATAGGATTAGTGCTGTCATTGACCAAGGGATATAGTAAAAGTATAATATAGTTGTTGCAACTATAAATGCTAAAAAAAAGAATCCAATTAATGTATCACCCCTTTTTAGAAAAAATCTAGTTGTTGAGTTTTTTACATGGCTCAAAATACTACATTGCACTAATAATAGTAACGCAGGAATTTTTTTATTCTCCTTGTGTTCGTTCGGAATTGCGTCATATATAAAACTGACGATTGAGTTAGACCAATCTTCGTATAGAATTTGCGATTTAAACTTCCTATCCTTGATTAAGCTTATAATCTCCTTTGCTACGAAATATTCGAAAAAAGATTTATGGACAAATCGAAAGTAGTCATTATCTAATTCAATAAAATACCCTGTCAAAATCTCATTCTCAAAACCTTCTTTTTGATATTTTTTTGAGAGATTTTTTAATTCATATATTTCTATAAATTTATTTAGTTCATCTTTTATATAGTCTGCACTAATTTTATATTGTTTAGACATAAAAATCTGAACTGCAATATGCCTAAAGAAAGATTTAATAAATTCTCGCTTTTTGTTACTGTCTGGAATAGCTGATTGAATTTCTTTACTCTCTTGTCTGTTTATCCAATAATTTACATACTTCTCAATAGCCCCACCTGGATTATGAATCTCCTTGCTATCTTTCCGATGCAGATTGGGAAGCATTTCTCGAATTATATGCATGAGAGATGGCCTTTTGCATAATTCTAAAATGCTTGGAGCGCTAATTATCCAATTAAATAACTGTTCTGTTCTTTCTGGTTTATAATACTTAGATATGTAATCTTTTATTTTTGAATCATCTAAAAAGGATAAACGAATACTACTACAATATGGCTGTGTTTGAATTACTTCTTCCTCTTTTGATATAATATTAAGCGTATGCCTTAATTCAAAATCAGAGGGAAAATACGAAGATCTACCTGCTAATAATATTTTATTATTCTTATAAGCTAGTTTCCAAATTTCATTAATCTGCTTAAACCTATCCTCGTGAGTCCCCACAAAACCCATTTCATCAAAAGCATCTAGAAGAAATAAGATTTTCCCTTTATGAATTAATATTTCAAATAACTCATAGTCAACACCTAGATTCTCAGCTACAAAAGCACTAAGTGTCTTTTTGATACCTCCATGTCTAGGAGAAGTGTTGTTTAATGAGATGAAAACAGGAAACCTAAAAACGATACCTTTATTAAGGATTTCTTCGGACATTACTTTTGAGAAAAACTTAAGAAAAGAAGTCTTTCCCATTCCGTAATCTCCCAACAAAACTAAATGTTTAGGATCTGGAGAGTTTATCAGCCAATCTTTAATATATGCTTCAAGATTCAAATTTGGAAATTTCTCTTCTTCCAGTGAGTAACTGGGCATTATGAATGTTTCAGATAAAGTTTTCTTGTCTGTATTTTTTGCTACAGCAGAAAATATTTTTTCATTGTTGTATTTTGTAATTAGAGATTTAAGATATAACCTAAAATCTATGAGTTCATTTAGTATAGTGTCTTCAGTTCTTGCGAAAAAATTACTAATGCTCAATTTTTCAAAATTAGCGTGCTTCGCAATATAATAGTAGTCATACAAGTATTCTATTTTGTCCTCTTTGGGTTTTAGCTTTTTTATTAATTTCTGCAGTTCTTCTAAAGTTTCTCGTTGTTGGGTTGCAGTAATATCAACCAAATTTTCATTATCGAGATATTTTGCTACAATAAAGTAGTTCCTAAACCCCTCATTATATTTCCCATACAATAAATTATCTTTTGTAGACACATTTAATGTCAATCCTTGCTTTTTGTATTTTAATTCAAAATAGTTTTTAAGCCTTTCGTGAAAAATTGGAGATTCCTTAAAGTTGTCTTCTGGAAATGCTAAATCTTTTTTTTCTGCATCATTCCCATTTTGTCTTGTAACATAGTTTTGAATCGCTTTTTGGTTTCTTGCTTTAAAAGCAATGTTGAGTAAAAAAACAACTGTTACACAGAGTATCCCATAAATTCCTATGGAATAAATTTCAATATCTGTATTGAATTTAGGTAAATCAAATTCGAAAGTTTTATTTGCTATTTCTATTATCCAATTTAATATCTGTGGTGTTATTGACGGATTAATAATGCAAAATGCTGTAAATAATGTAGCAATTGCATATTTGAAAATATAATTACTATTCTGACTGAACCGACCTTTTTTTGCTTTAAAATACCATCCGATGATAAGTTTTATAAGGATGAAAACAAGTACTAAAGTGAAGATGTATAAAAATGTAATCATTAAATAAGTTTATTTCTTAAATGGTTAAAATGAGCAGAAGTATGTTTATCTTTAATATCCCTAACTATTCAGTAACCCTACCCATACTATCGATATATTTCCTTTAGGCAAAGTTGCTTTTTTATTTTTGTTGTAAATATAATAATTATTTTGCGAGCTATAAATGGAGCGAAACTATTGTTTTTATGAAAACTATAATCGCTATCTAGTAAAGTAGACTTCTCCCCGCTGCGGCACGCATCCCTTCGTGTGGCTTTTTTTCTAAAGCAAAACCACACGAGAGGACTCGTGTGGTGGCAGTGGACAGATTACTTTAACCTGATAATATGAACTAGAGGAGAAAATTTTCACATTTAACAGTTCGTAAACTCTGCGCAAAATTACAACTGTTACTCTAAGAAATCTGAGCGCACTATTTATTTTTTAATCCATAAAAAAAAGGATGTCCTTACATTTAATTCGGACATCCTTTCCTAACTATTTGAATTGTACTTATACTGTTTTCTTAGTATCAGCTACAGCTACTTTTTCCTTCACTTTTTCAGTATTATCGGAAGTTTTTCTATCAATTAATTTATGATATGGATCAATTCCTACGCTACTGGGTTTTTTATCTACAACAAAAGAAAACTTATTCTCTTTAGCGGTAATGTGAATTTTTTTAAACAAGATTTCCTGCTCTACTTTGTTTTCGTCTTCAACAAAAATAGCGAGGTCAATCCAGTCGTTCATATCCACATACTCTTTATCCTCTTTTTTACTGTTGGTGTTAAAAGAGATGCTAAGCGCTCCATCATCAGTCTCTAAATTAGTTGTACTGTCTTTTGCGGTATGAATAACTCTGTATTTCTCTGCTTCAACAATAAAATCGACTTTGTATTTGCCATCCTCAGTTTTGCTAACATAGGCACTGTCTACTTTATTATCGAATAATGTAATGGTCTCTAACATATCCGTAATCACATAATCGAGAGAATCGGGCATATAACGATGCATTAAATCGACAAATTCGAGCGAAGTGGTATAGGGAGGCTCCTGGTAAGCTACCTTAGAGATGTATTCGCTAAGTGCTTTATTCAAATTATCGAGTCCCATATAATCGGATATGGCATACATAGCCACAGCTCCTTTGTTGTAATGTATGTATTGTTGATTCTCGTTATACATTAGCGGTTGTTCTTTCACACTTTCACCACCTCTTCCTCTAAGATAACTGTTAAGCTCTTCTTTCATGTACTTCCGAATTTTAGCCTTTGAATATTTCGTTTCCATCACTTTTATAGATGAATATTCAGCCAAACTCTCCGACATTAAAGTAGCACCTTGAACATTTGCTCCAATAACCTGATGAGCCCACCACTGATGTGCCATTTCGTGAGCAGTTACTTGATAGGCATAACTTGCTGCACCTTCAGCCGATTTGTCCTCCTTAGCAATGAATCCAATGGCTTCTGAGAAAGGAATGGTATTCGGAAAAGACTGTGCAAAAGTTCCTATGGTACGAGGAAATTCAATAATACGTATCTGTTTGTGAGGATAAGGGCTATAATTTTCGCCATAATATTTAAGTGAAGCTTTTAAGGCATCATCCATATCGGCAAGGTTATACTCATGCCCTTTATTGTAATAAATCTCGATATTTACGCCCTTGTATTTATCGCGAAATACTTCATATTTTCCAGATACCCAGGCGTAAAAATTAAGAATGGGTTTATCCATTTTATAATGGAAATAAGCTCTATCGCCTTCAATCCATTTTTTCTGTAAATAACCTGGCGCAATAGCTATTTGATCAGCAGATGTACTCACCGTAGTTTCAAAATTAACCCAATCGGCACATTCCGAAATATATGTATTCCCCAGTGCCAATGTATCTGTTGGCGGAGCCATACGATCACGTTTGGGCAAATTGTATTTTTTACGCACCGTATTGTCTGATAATTCCCCAGAATGAGAATACCCAAAAGAAGGAAAACTACCATTATTAAAAAACGTTCCATTGGCTAAAACAGGCGAATTGTATCTTAAAAAATGATTTTTTTCATTGCGAAATGAAAAATGCATCTCCATTGAATCTCCAGGCAGTAATGGTTTTTCTAACTGGTAAATATTATACTGAAATACGGTATCCTCACTCACCAAGTCGGCTGTTCTCGAAAAGTCAACAGTCGTTTTCTTGTAAGAATAGTTTACATGAATGGAATCTATTGCCTCATTTGTTTTATTCTTTACAATGTATCTTCCATCAACATTTAAATCGTGCGTTTTTGGATACAAATCGACATCTACCTTAACATCGGTAATACGAGGTTGAGCAATATTGTAATATTTGGAATATTTTTTCTCCCATTCTACTTTATCAAGCTCCGATTGTTTCGATGTTTTATGCTCATGCTTCACGTTATCGAACCAATAAATATAGCCACCAATAAGCACAAAGCATAAAATACTACTAGTAAGCGAAGTGTATAGTGTGCGAGTAAGATTTTCTTTGGCTCTGTGGAAGCGTATTTTAATGGTTTCGCGAACACCACGGCGCCATACTGCCAAGCCAAGGGTTAATAAAACAGAGGCAAAAAATAACCAATACAAGCGATAAAAAAGATAAGCAGGAATAGCCCTACCGTATCCGTTCATGTCGGAATAAAATGTGCCTGGTCCTGAATTAAAGTTAAATAGTTGTTGTTCGATTCCAATCTTACTAATAAAAGGACTCGCAATAAAAAATATAAATAAAATGAAAAATCCGACATAAAAATTGGATACTAACGACTGTACAAACATAGACAAAGCAGCCCATACTATATACACAGGCAGCAAGAACACAAACAACTGCAAGATATAATGCAAAGGTTCTATTACATAGTAACCATCGATAATTTGAAGGCATATACAAGTGAACATGACAACCCCTAACAAGAGAATTTGCACCTTAACTAAAGCAATCAGTTTAGAAAAGTATTGCACCCAATTAGGAGTACAAGTTACATCGACCAATTCGAACATTTTTGCACGTCGCTCGCGTTGCACAAGCATTCCCGAATACAAAAAGGTAATTAGTAAAAGGAACAATTGAAACATAGAACCGGGAACCATCAACATTTTCCACGTAGTAGGATAAGTAGCTGTTCCCATAATATTCATTACGGTTGTTTTTGCAAACACCATAAACAAAATACCAAATGCGACTACTACCATAAAAGGCACTGACTTTATAATGTACTTAAAGTTCATAATCGACATGCTCCACATCAATTTCAAATTCGAGCTATAACTATTGTCGATAGTTACTTTAGGCAGATTTATATCCCTAAGATTATTGAAATTATCTTTAGTAACAACGGCTCCTTTTTTTGAGAACCAACGAAAGGATAAAGCATGTTGCGAGAACTGAAACTTGTAATAAGTAGCTGCAAATAAGAGAGCCGATACAGAAAGCCAGATTAATCGGTTTATTAAAACCAATCCTCCCATGGGTAATAAATTCGCATTACGCTCGGCTACATTCCAATATTCGGTTGCATTTTTCATTGCCGAGGCTCCAAAAGGATCGAGAAGTGCAGCTAGCGTTTTACTATCTAAATCACTCATTAATCTTTGTGACATGCCTTGTACAATAAACAAGATAATCATGGTAATAAAACCAGCACCTAAATTTCTTGTAAATGTAATAACGCCAAACACAATAGCACCAAAAAGAAGAATGTTAGGTAAAACAACGAAGCCATAAATCTGTAAAAAGGCTAAAGGACGAAATGGTCCTAGCAATTCAGGATTAACACCTGGCAAAAAAGGAGCTATGATAAACCCTAAACCAAACACCATAAATATTGCCATTGTAATAACAATAGAACTTACGAATTTTGCCAAAATGTATTCAGATTTACGAAAGGGATACGAATACAAAATGGAATGCATTTCGGAGCTAAAATCACGATTTATAGATCCGCCAACAATGGATGGAAGCAAAAAATACCCCAAGGTTAAAATTCCAAAACTATTGAGTAAAGCAATGGGCGAATTCGCCAGACGTACCGATGCCATGGTAGCTGTATTGCTATCGAATACCCCAAGACTACCAGCCATAATTAAAGTGGCAATAATTAAAAGAACTGCAGAATAAATATAGGTAGCTGGATTTTTAAACCAGTATTTTATTTCGAATTTAAAAAGTGTATAAAATTTACTCATGATAACTTCGCATTTTTGAGTGTAACAAAGTAAACATCTTCTAAATCGGCTTCTTTTGAGCTAAACAACTCATCGGGCTGATTTTCGGAGTAAACATTAATATTCATACTATTATCGTCGTTGAACTTACTCGAGAGAATTTCATATTTTTCTTTGTGCTCATTTAGCTCGCTTCGTTCAATCCTCTTCGTCCACATTTTACCTTTCAGCTGATCTACCGACTTTCTGGGGGTTTGGTGAGTAAGAATTGAACCTCCGTTCATAATGGCCATATCGGTACAAAGTTCTTTTACATCCTCAACAATGTGGGTAGAAAAAATAACAATGTGGTTGGTTCCAATCTCCCGCAAGACATTAAGAAAACGGCTACGTTCGGCCGGATCTAATCCTGCAGTTGGTTCATCAACAATAATCAATTTAGGATTATTAAGTAGAAGCTGAGCAATCCCAAAACGTTGTTTCATTCCACCCGAATACCCCGCAACATTTTTCTTGCGTTCATCGGTAAGGTTTGTTTGTGCCAACACCGCTTTAACAATCTCTTTACGCTCCTGCTTGTTCGAAATTCCCTTAAGTTCAGCAAAATGCAGTAATAAATCTTCAGCCGACATTTTTGGATACACACCAAAAGTTTGAGGCAAATACCCCAGGCCATTGCGAAGCGCCATTTTATCTTCCATAATGTTAACCCCATCGAAAACTATTTTTCCTGAATCGCCTTCCTGAAGGGTCGCAATGGTACGCATAAGTGTTGACTTTCCAGCTCCGTTCGGACCTAAAAGACCAAACATACCTGTTCCTATTTTTATGCTGATTTCATTCAAAGCCTTAACTCCATTGCTATAGGTCTTTGTAAGGTTCTCGATAATTAATTCCATTGGGTATACTATTTAAGAATTGTTATAAAATCATATTTATAAGTGCAATAATCATAAGATCCAGCTTAACAATTTTAGTCGCAAAATTCTATTTTCTGTTAAGTTAGTATTTACTTAATTTTGTAATGATTTAGCAGTTAAACTTTTCAAAGTTATCAATAAGAATAACATAATCAAGAAAGAAATGTGTTTTTATAGTTACTATAATTTGATTTATTTAAAATAGAAGTCAAAAAAAAAGACTGCCCTTTTCAGAACAGTCTTTTAGTACAACTTTATATTTTATTCGTTAGCTAAAAGCTATACTCGCTTCATCATGTTTTCGATTTCTCGCACCTGAGCGGTCAACATTTTTCGTTTGTCTTGCTTTTTAGCCTCTTGCAAATAGTATTTAGATAGTTTCTTATTACGTTGCGATAAATATATCCCTGATAAATTCAACTTAGAAACGGCCTGATCTGTATCAGTTCTAAGCCCTGTTTTTAAGGCTTTTTTAAATAGTTTTTCAGCTTTAGAATTGTTATGCTGCTGCGACTCCATTAATCCTGACAAATAATAAAAATATGCTTCCTGGCTTTTTATCATTCTCTCTGGATTCTTTACCCTGTTCAACACTTTACCTGCCTTTTCGAACTTGTTTTTTCTTACAAAATAAAAAGCCAAAAGGTTCTTCTCATTTTTAAAATGCAACAAAACAAACAGGAGTGAAATTAATACCAATACTACTCCTACAGACACTAATCCCTTAACAAAAAGAACAATAGACACTGGCAATAAAATTCCAGCAATTAGTAAACGCACATACTTATTCATCATACTCATATTTTTAAATCTAAGTCTACAAAACAAAGCATTTTTTACTATAAAACAAGCATTCCAGCACTGACTTTTTCATTTTTTTTCAGTCTGACATAAACTACTTCTAGTTTGTTTTAATAATTTCTTTTTTCAAATAGATTACTGGTTCATCTCTTATTTTCAGCCAACTATTTATAGGTAACGTAAATAATTATAATATTTGCAATAAATATATTAATAATAGACTCGAATTTTAATGAAAAAACCGAATTACAGATTAAAAAACGAAGAAGAAATTAGGTCCTATCTTGCTAAGCATAAATTAAAAGCTCAAAAAAGTGAATCGGGTTTGTATTATCTTATTCATCAGAAAGGAGAAGGTATTTATCCAGATCAGGATTCAAATATTACGATAGCTTATATAGGATACCTAAGCAATGGAAGCATTTTTGACCAAAGTGAAAAATTAGAAATTAATTTGGGCGATGTAATTAAAGGATGGTCAGAAGGAATTCAACATTTTAAAGAAGGAGGAGAAGGAATTTTACTTATCCCCTCTCATTTGGCTTATGGTACCACCGATTATGGATCGATACCAGCTGGTTCTGTTCTTATTTTTGATATCCATTTGTTAGAAGTGAATTCATCCAGATCTTTTTAAGAAACACGACTCCTGCACACTGTAAACTAATTGATGCGTAATGTCCATACAATTAAGATTAGTAGAGTGTTTCGCCCAACTTTAGTTTTAAATTACGGTCGTACATAATAATACTGCCAGCTACAGAAACATTCACACTCAAACGAGTATCGAACTTTACCAGATGGTGTGATTTCTCTATTGCATTTTTTGTTAAACCATGATCTTCTGCACCCAATAAATATACACACCTGCGAGGATGCTTATATTCTTCCAGAGGTACAGCTCTCTCGTCGAGCTCCACACCAACCAAAACAGCTCCTTTAGGTAGGTGTTCATAAAAATCCTCGAAATTCTCATAATGAAAATAAGGCATTGCACCAGTTGCTTTATGGGTATCGCAAGCCTGTTTTGCATAGCGTTTGCCAACAGTAAATATAAAGCTGGCTCCCATATTCTGTGCCGATCGCCATAAAACGCCTAAATTTTCTGGTGTTTTACCATTTTGAATTCCTATCCCAAAAAATCCCTGTTCTAAAGTATCAATCATTAATTCTATTATTTAATTCCGTCGCAAATATAACTTTTTATCAATCATTAGAAAATGTAGATTTTTTGTTTACAAACAAAGATTTTGAAAGGCAGCTTGTAAAATACATAATATATTTTTGCAAAATAAGATCTATTTGGTAATTTAGCCAAATAGATTTTTTATTGTAGTATTTATTTACAATTATGATTATCGAAAAAAAATGGAATTGCAGAGTAAGCATCCTTAACAGAAATAGTGACTATGAACAAAAATATTGAAAAAGAATTTTCGGAAAAAGCTGAGCTTTTTAAAGCTTTAGCACATCCTACACGCTTATTCATTATTGAAGCTGTGAAAGACAAAAAAATGTCTGTTAACGAAATTACCAAATTAGTTGGAGTTGATATTTCAACCATATCAAAGCATCTTGATATTTTAAAAAAACATAAAATAATTAAAGGTGAAAAAGAGAAGAATTATATTTACTACCATTTAGCAATCCCTTGCATTCTTGAATTTATGAATTGTGCAATAAGAGTAATCAATAAAAAATAAAAAAATTTGCGATCCTATTTGGCTATTTGGCCAAATATAAAGAGAAGTAGTATGAACGAAATTGAAAAAGTAATTAGTGAATTAGACTTTCAATATTTTGGAACAGGGCAACACAAAATGGAAGCAGAAACATTTCTTGGAACTGAAAATACAGTATTTTTAGATGTAAGAGCAAAGGAAGAAACCGACACATTAAAATTATCCTTAAGTCATTATTGCGAAGTTTTAGAAATACCAACAAACGAAATTCCTAAAAGAAGAAATGAAATACCAACAGATAAAACTGTAGGAATTTTTTGTTCGGCTGGTGTTAGAGCAAGTATTGTTTTTGCCTATTTAAAAAGTAAAGGATATCAAAATATAAAAATAATACCAGGAGGTTACCCACCACTACTTGCTGCCATAATGCCAGGAAAAATATACAAAAAATTAAGTACTAAATAATGGACATTTGGATACTAACGATTCTAATTATGCTTATCGCATTTTTTATGACCATGACCGGACGAGGCGGTGGTAATTTCTATGTACTTAGTTTAGTACTATCAGGAATAAGCATGAACATATCAGCCTCTACAGGGCAATTTATTTTAATGTGTTCATCGCTAGTAGCAGCCATTCTTTTTAGCAAGCAAAAAATGAACAATTGGAGTTTAACACTTCTACTGGGTTCATTAATTTTTGTATCAGCACTACTTGGTGGCTATTTGGGTCAGTATTTTAGCGAAAAATTACTTAAAGCAATTTTTGCTGTACTTATGTTTCTTGCAGCTGTTTTAATGCTCAAAAAACCAAAGCAAAAATTAAAAACCCACCACAGATGGATTCTTTCAATAAAATCTAATAATGAGGCATTTTATATTAACTTACTGGTAACCGTTCCAATTGTATTACTTACCGGTCTTATTTCGGGAATGGTTGGTGTTTCGGGAGGTTCTTTTTTAGTACCATTAATGCTTCTAAGTATGAATATACCTATGCACATTGCAGTTGGTACATCAACTACTTTAGTAAGCATTTCGGCTGCCGCCGGATTTTTTGGTCACTTAAGTGCCGGCCTTTTCGACTTTGGGTTAGCTATTCCTTTAGCACTGGGAGGTATAATTGGTGCATTTGCAGGTGCAAAAATGGCATTAAAATCAAAACCTAAAAATTTAAAATACCTATTTGCAACTACTCAACTAGTCGCCTCTGTAATAATGATAATAGATATCTTTTAGACTACTAAATAATAAATTTATGTATTAGCATACAATTACATTCAATTACACCATACAAAAACTACATTTCTCTTTCACTGATTATCCAAAATAATATAAAGCTACTCATGCATTAGGCTAGTGAATCTATCTTCTTATAATAATTAATATAGAAAGAATAACTTTTAAAGATCTTTACCGTAAACCAACAGAACGCGTTAACAGCTATATTCAATCTTAGAATGTCATTTATAATTATTAGGTTACTAATTTTTATTTCTTGATTTGTCCAATAAGTTTGTTAGCTTTAATTGACTAAACAATAACAACCTGTAGATTTCTATTTATTTTATGAACGGTAGTACACTTAACCATAACTTCTCAAATCAAAAAACTAATCTCATTATTGTTATTGTTAGTATTCTGCTCATCATTATGCTTGCGATTCTGGGTATTATTATAAGCCGAAAATATGTTGTTAAGCAAGCCGAAGCACGTATTCAGGGAGTACTATTAGAGGCCGAAGCTCTGCACCATTATGTGCAAAAGGAAATGCATCCGGCAATGTATCAACTAAAAGCAGATAATAAATTACCTAAGGAATTTTACTCTCCCGATTTACTTTCATCATCCTTTATTACACGGCATATATTTAATCAGTATAATTATATACGTAATTTGAACCAACTACCAACAGTAGAATATCGATTGGCTTCAAAAAATCCACGTAACACTATTAATTTAGCCGATAGTTTGGAGGTTCGTTTAATTGATATGTTTAATGCTGATTCTACCATTCAAAAATATACAGGAATTATTACTGATAATGGAATTAAACAACTGTATTATGCTAAACCATTTTTACGAATTACAAATGAATGCTTAGTCTGCCATGGAAAAAAAGAAAATGCTCCAAAAGAATTAACAAAATACTACAATTGGAATAGCGGATTTGACTGGAAAGTTAATGAAATTCCGGCAATAGAGATTATTAAAACTCCATTGGTTACAGAGTTTAAAACTTCTTCAAACATTGCTATTCTTATATTAATGATAGCCGGAGTACTCTTAATCCTTATTGTATTATATTCCCGTTTATCCAATAAAAACAAGATAATTAATCACCAAAAAGAGGAAATTCGAATTAGCTTAAACGAATTAAAGAAAGCACAAGCTCAGTTGGTTCAATCGGAAAAAATGGCCTCCCTAGGAGTACTTACTGCTGGTGTAGCACACGAAATTAATAACCCTCTAAATTTTATAAATGGTGCTTATCTTGGTTTAAACTCTTTCTTCTCATCGAGCTTACCTGAACACCAACAAAAAGTAGCAGTTCTTTTAAAAGCATTACGCACTGGCATCGACCGTACATCCGAAATTGTTCAGGGACTAAATCATTTTAGCCGAGATAGTAAAGAATATAATGAAGAATGTGATATTCATACTATTATGGATAATTGTCTGCTAATTTTAAAAAGCAAATATAGTAATAACATCAGCATAGAAAAGGATTACAACAGTCATAGACTTTTAACTAAAGGCAATGAAGGAAAATTACATCAGGCTTTTATAAATATTCTTTTAAATGCAGTACAAGCAATTGATAAAAATGGAATTATCAATATAAAAACAGAAAAGCAAGAGGATACAATAGTCATTCTCATTTCGGACAATGGATGTGGTATAAATCTAGAACATATTTCTCAAATATTTGATCCTTTTTTCACCACAAAAGACCCTGGAAAAGGAATTGGACTTGGATTATCAATAAGCTACAACATAATAAAAGAACATCAAGGTACTATTGAATTTACATCAGAATTAAACAAAGGAACAATCGCAACAATTACATTCCCAATTACTTATTAATTTTTAATCTATGAATACTAAAACACAAATTTTATATATCGATGATGAACCTATTAATCTGGAATTATTCTTGTATAATTTTGAAGATAATTATAATGTACTAACAGCCTGTAGTGGGGAAAAAGGCCTGGAGTATTTACAAAAATATCCTGATATTAAAGTGGTTATAAGCGATATGAAGATGCCTAAGATGAATGGACTTGAATTTATAAATAAAGCAAAAGAAACTTACAGCGATAAGAAATATTTTATTTTAACAGGCTTTAATATAACCACTGAAATGAAATGGGCAATCGAAAGTCAACTCATATTAAAATATTTCAGAAAGCCTTTTAATATTAATGAGATAAGAACCGCAATAGAAGAAGTTATCTAATAGTAATAGTTTAAACTAAAAATTTCCAACTTATAATATTCACACAAAAAATTAGGTTCGCATTTAAACATGTGCCGAATAATGATCTGCATTAACAATTTCGCGATACTTGAGAACAACTTTCTTAAAATCGGTCCATGTTTCACGTTTTAAGCCAGGATTACGCAACAATGCCGATGGATGATATACGGGCATAACTAAACGATTTTTCCACTCTATCCATTCACCTCGACATTTTGTTATCCTCATATTATCGTTTTTAAAGAAACGTTTAAGGGCTGTTGCACCCAAAAGAATAATAATTTTAGGATTTACAAGCTCTATTTGCTCAAACAAAAAAGGAATACATGCCTCTACCTCTTCGTTTTGTGGAGTTCTATTTTGTGGCGGCCTGCAACGAATAACATTACTTAAAAAAACATGTTCCTGTCTGTTAAAACCGCAGGCTGCTAAAATCTTATCTAATAATTGTCCCGATTTACCAACAAAGGGCCTTCCCGTACTATCTTCATACGCTCCCGGAGCCTCACCAATTAATAAAATGTCAGCATTTATATTTCCTTCACCCCATATTGCATTCTTACGCGTTTTTGACAGGTTACAAGCAGTGCAGTTTAAAATTCTATTTTTTACGTCTTCCATATCATTTATGTATCAATACAAGAATACAAATCATCAATAATAACTATACATAACAATTAACTATATTATCAACAACCCTCTTCTGAAAAGCTAAATTTATAAAGAGATTCGTGATAAAACAAATAATTATATTGAGAATAATCTCAATACTACAACTTTTTAAAGAACAATAGTAAAGACTAAATGAAAATATTTACCATTCTATTTATTTGATATGTAGATTAATAGACATTTATTAAAATATCACCCTTATAATTCGCTAACAATTGTAAAAATTCGTAAATTTCATCTACACTTGTACTAAGTAAGTTGACTAAAAAATCTATTTTTTGTATAGAACATAACTTATATAGCATACAAAAAAAAATAGAATTAAATTTTTATAAACTATATATGAATTAACATAGGAGCTTAATAAAATGAAAGTAGGTATATTTATTTGCGATCGATACAAAAATTGTGCAGGAGGTAAATGTTTTAAATCAATGCAAAAGCGAGAAGGTGCTTTTGACATATACAGTAAAGATGAACCCCTCGAAATTGTTGGTTATACAAGTTGTGGCGGCTGTCCTGGCGGAAATCTGGAATATGCTCCTGAGGAAATGATTAAAAATGGTGCAGAAGTGATACATTTTGCAACAGGTTTTGTAGTTGGATATCCTCCTTGTCCTTACATATCTTATTTTAAAAGATTTATTGAAGAAAAATATAAAATAAAAGTTGTAATCGGAACCCATCCTATTCCTCAAAAATACTATATCACTCATAAGAATCTAGAATCCTGGGATACTCCAGAGTGGCAGAATTTCATTATTCCAACATTAAAAAGCAAAGAAATTAGATTACAATATGATTAAATAAGCTAATCAGCCCGAAAATCATAGAATTTATTGTCTTTAACAGACAAACACTTAATTGAATATAAGAAATTTAGCATCATGTATAAATATTTATTTGGCCCAGTTCCTTCACGAAGATTAGGCATGTCCTTAGGTGTTGATTTGGTACCTAAAAAAGTATGTTCTTTAGATTGTGTTTACTGCGAAGTAGGCAAAACTACAAAACTAACAACAGAGCAAAAAGAATACATTAAGTTCGACAAAATAAAAGACGAATTAAACAAGTATTTCGAAACTAATCCCGATCCCGATTATATTACTTTTTCAGGATCGGGAGAACCTACATTAAATATTCGTATAGGGGAAATTTTAGATTTTATTAAGCAAAAAAAGCCTAATATTCCTGTCGCAGTTTTAACCAATGGCACTCTTCTTTACAATAAAAAAGCCAGAGAAGCCATTCTTAAGGCCGACGTAATTCTTCCATCTCTTGATGCAGCGACAGAATCTGTTTTTCAAAAAATTAACAGACCTGCCAATGAAATAAATATTACTAAATACATACAAGGATTAATTGATCTTCGTAAAGAATTTAAAGGTAAAATTTGGCTCGAAATCTTCATATTACCAGATTACAACAATGCTATAAATGAACTTACAAAACTAAAAAATGCCATTCTAAAAATTAATCCTGATTCTGTTCAGCTTAACACCTTAGATCGCCCGGGAGTAGTGGCAAATTTAAGAGGTGCTACTAAAAATGAACTTCAGGAAATTGTTAACTTTTGGAATCTGGATAATGTGGAAATTATAGCAGCAGCACCAGAACGAAAAAATATTCAATCGTACAGAAGCGATACCGAGACAGCAATTATAGAAACAATTGCACGAAGACCTTGTACACTAGACGATTTAAGTAAGATTTTAGGTTTACACGTAAATGAAGTAAATAAATATCTTGATGTACTCGAAGCTGATGGTAAAATTAAAAGCATACAGCAAGAAAGAGGTGTATTCTATCACACAAGAGAATAATAACTAAGTTTTTAAGTATTCTTTGCAAAATAATCGACCTGCGAAGAATACTTACTAAACATTCTTTACTACTCCTAGTATTTTTATCTCCTATTTAAATGCTGCAAACTTTTCTTTATAAGAAAAGATGTTCTTAAATTGAACATCCTCTCCTATTTTCTTTTATTTTAAGATATATCTTACTGATTCTTAACCGTAACAAGATTGGCCATTTCTTTGGCCTGATCTACACAGGTAAACACATTAGAACCAACAGTATTATAAGCCAATGTGATACCCATTCTTCTATATTGGCGTGTTGTTGGTTTTCCAAAGAAACGCAAATCTGATTTTGGATAAATGGCAGCTTTCTCCACACCTTCGAAATAAGGATTCTTACCTTCTTTATCGGCAAGAATAACAGCACTGGCTCCTACTCTTTCCAATGTAATCTCGGGAATTGGTAACCCCAATACAGCGCGACAATGCAATTCAAATTCACTAAAATTCTGTGTTCCGGCAAGGGTAACCATTCCTGTATCGTGTGGACGAGGAGATAATTCTGAAAATACAATTCCATCCTCACAAACAAAGAATTCTACGCCCCAAAGTCCTGCCCCTGTTAAAGATGCTGTAACCTTTTCTGCCATATCCTGAGCAACTTTTATATCCGCATCGGAAACTACTGCCGGTTGCCAGCTTTGTTGGTAATCGCCACGTTCCTGTACATGCCCAATGGGTGGACAAAATAAGGTTGATCCATTTTTTTGAGTAACGGTTAAAATTGTAATCTCAGAAGTAAACTTTACGAATGCTTCCACAATAACATCACCAGAGTCGCCACGACCTTTCGATCCCGCAATTTCCCATGCCTTAGCAATATCATTATGGCATTTAATTACCGACTGTCCTTTTCCTGATGAAGACATTAATGGCTTTACCACACAAGGCATGCCCACTTTTTCAACAGCAGTATACATTTCGTCCAATGAAGCTGCATACAAATATTTTGCAGTACGGATTCCCAAATCTTTAGCAGCCAAATCGCGAATTGCTCTGCGATCCATAGTAAAGTTTGCAGCTTTCGCACTTGGCACCACTTGAATTCCCTGTTTTTCGTAATCGTAAAAACGCTCGGTACGAATTGCCTCAATTTCAGGTACAATTAAATCTGGCTGATGTTTGGCTACAATTGCATCCAGCGCATCACCATCCAACATATTAATAATTTCAAAATCATCAGCAACTTGCATGGCAGGTGCGCCTTCATAACTATCTACTGCAATTACAGTTTGCCCCAAACGCTGAGCAGCAATTACAAACTCCTTTCCAAGTTCTCCCGAACCTAGCAGTAAAATCTTCTTTACCATAAAAAACTTCTTTCAATTTATAAAATGGATTACTTAAACGCTTGTTAAGTATTTTGAATTGCAAAAATACTGTAAGTTTTCATAGCAAGAGAAAAGTATGGAAATTTTCTTAAGCCTTAAGAGTTAAAAATAAAACCTGATTGAAACAGAAGCCAATCAGGTTTTATCTTAAATAATCTATTGCTATTTATTCTTCTATACTTATTTCTCCAGAGACAATTTGTTCAATTTCTTCCACTATTTGATGAGGATTACCTGTTAACACCACTTTATTGTCTTTGTCGATTAGAACCGCATGAGGAAATCTATTATTCTCATTAAAAATGGTAATTACCTTATCTGTAGCATAAGCGTGTTTCCAATTCATTTCCTTCTCCTTAATTATAGCTTTTACCTTTTCTTCAATTTTGTCTCTGGCATTAAAAGAAATAATTGATAATTCTTGCTCCAATCAAAGGGGTAAAAGGAATGCCAGATGTAATAAAACAGAGAATTAAAGCTGCCGATGATTTATTCTCAACGGCAGTATCCAGAATTAGGCAACCTGTTGAGGCAATATTCAATTGGTTAATTGAAAAAACAGATATTCAAAAAGCTAGTAAAGTCAGATCTACAAAAGGATTAATGATACATACTTTTGGCAGGTTAGCTGCTGCTTTCATTGCATTAGCACTTTAGATCAACTCTGGATTCGCATTATTTACTAAAGTTTAATTCTTCTTTTTTAATTCTTTATTCTCTTCAAGAATACGAGCTTTCTGTTTTGCATTCAAACCATGTTTGTAATAATGTTCTGGCTTGTAGTAAATATGATTTCTCTTCATCCCTTCGTCATGCACATCCTGACTTAAATCGCAATCGAAACGCAATAAAATTGCATGATTCTCTTTCCATGTTGTAACTGTAGTTAAATGCGAAATTCCCCATGTAATTCCTCTACCATCTTTTGTATCGGTAAAAGCATCAGGAATAAACGGTCCACCTGCATTCGGCATTAAGGATACAATAGATGCAATGTTAAAATTCACACCATCTTCGGCATACTGAATGGTATTGTGCTCATTCCCATCACGAATAACCAAGGCAGCAATTCCTTCTTTAAATGGGAAAAGCGTTGTTTCATGTCCTGAGTTGATAACCGGGTTCAACGGACATTTTGTAAATGGTCCCAATGGATTATCGGCAGTTGCCAAACCTTGCATACGAATCAAGTTAGGTTGTCCATTCGCATCCGACTTGTAGTACAAGTAAATTTTCCCTTTGTAAACCAATGGGTACGGATCATGAATTGAATACTGATCCCATTCTCCTTCTGCTCCGTTCGGAATCACAATTTTATTGTATGGCGTCCATGGTCCATCAGGAGAATCGGCATAAGAAACTGCCACCGGGCAATCGTCACCACGCTTTCCACTGGCTTGCATAAAACCCTGGTAGTACAGGTAATATTTTCCTTTCCATTCCAAAATATCTGTCGTGGAAACTGATCTCCATCCTACATTTGGTTTTGGTGGGCGTGGAACAGCAACACCTTGCTCTTCCCAGGTAAAACCATCTTCGCTGGTTGCATACCAAATCTCGCAAAGATCCCAATCGCTCGATGGAATGGTATCGTTACATTTTGCTGCTCCCTGCGGAGGGGTTGGCGTGTTTCGATAAGTATACCAAACGTAGTACTTTCCATTGGCAAAAATTACTTTTGATGGATCGCGACGAGAAATCGTACCGTTGTGATTGTTGTAATCGAAACCCTTTAGCTCGGTGTATTTAAATTGTGTGTACAGCTCATTATTCTGAGGGATTGGTGCCATATAAGCATCATAATTACGCTCCATTGCAGCGCTTAACTCTCGATTAGGTTTCTTAATCGGCAATTTAAAAGGAAATCCTCCTTGTTGCGCTTTTACATCTTGATGCGATGCACAAGAGAAAAATAGAATTGATAAAAGAATGATAATGTTTCTCATACTAAAAGTATATTTTATTGAATTTTAAGTTCTAATGTTCTGTTTATTGAAATATCTCCTTTGCCCGCTTCACCAATAGGCTTCATATTTGCTACAAGGGTATAATTTCCTGCTTTTGGCTTTCTTTTTAGCTTTAGCTGATGAAGAAGATTTGCATATCCAGCGTAGGCTGTGAAATTGGTTTTAGCAACTACTTTATTGTCCTTATTTCGTAATTCCAAATAGATCTCACGATCTTGGTTAGCCATATACGTAAGAGGAATTTCCAGTTTTTTTGAAGCTACTAATTCTCTTAAGTCTTCACTCAAGTTAACCTGCTCGTTGTATAGTTTAACACTGGTATCTACATTTGCGTCCATATTGGAATCATCTACATCTACCAATACATAAGAACGTACCCAATCGTAATAACAAATGTTCTTTTCAGGGTCGGCCAATTCTTCATCGTTTGGTAATTCAATCCATGGGAATGGATAAGTTTCCGACACCATGTTCAAACCCATTTTATGATCGAATGGCTTTTCCTTTATATCAGAATAAAACTCCATTTCCTTTGCCTCTCCATTGTTAAAATAAAAGCTTGCAGTACTTTCATCTTTCCACCAGCCACCATAAGTATTGAATGCATCAGAACAGAACTCTTCGGTTTCAAATTTGACCTCTTTGGCACGCAAATCGTTATTTTTCTTCTCACAATCACGATACCAGAAGTGTGAATTGGCATGCATTCCTTTAGCAAACCATTTTCCTTTAAAATCACCTTCACGACCAATACATTCCTGAATATCCAATTCTAAACCATAAGAGTCTTTGCAGTCTGCAGGACCATCGTAATGACTACGACTAGACAGCCAAAAAGTAGTTGACATTGTTGTTTTTGCAGCCTTAAACTTGCACTCGTAATAACCAAACCAGGCATCGGTTGTTCTTGAAACGACTGCGCCACAAGCTATATTGAATGTACGAGAACCAATTATGGTATCTTTTTCCAGTTTACCTCCACGAATGGTCATGTAACCATCAGCAACAGCAACCTGAGAAGGCAAAAAGATCCCTGGCTCTCTCCCTTTCCAATTGGGATGATAATCGTACCACTTTGTTAAATCGAGTGATGTACCATTAAATTCATCCGAAAATTGCTCGTTTCGCACCCAACGTTTACCTACAGGAGGTAGTGGTGGTATTGCAGCAGCATCCATAATAATGATGTTTGCTATCAATAGAAGTATAATTTTTATTTTCATCTATATAAATTCAATTAATTATCTTAATTGTAATTGTTTCTTTTGAGGAAGCGCAGCACCCAATTTCACACTTAGTTCTGATGGTGAAGAGTTTCCAAGAATAAGTTCATACTCTCCTTTTCTCCACTCTTTTTTACCTTCCTCGTTAATCACTTTTAATTGCTCTGCTGTAACAATAAAATCAACTATTTTTCTTTCTCCTTTTTTCAAGGAAATATTCTCAAAAGCCTTTAAGCTGGTTTGAGGTAAATTCCCATCAGTATTTTTTGGGCTGATATACAACTGAACTACTTCATTGATATCGTAAGTTCCCGTATTGGCAACCTCAATCTGAACTTTTAAATCATCCTTAGATTTTAATTTGTCCAGGTTTACTTGCAAATTTTCAAATGATGTAGTCGAATAAGTTAAACCAAAACCAAATGGAAACATAGGCTCCTTAGTCATGTACTTATAGGTACGACCTTTCATCGAATAATCATCGAAAGCAGGCAACTGAGCCACATTCTTAGGAAAAGTGATAGGCAAGTGTCCCGATGGAGAAATATCTCCGAAAAGGATATCTGCAACCGCATTACCACCTTGTTCGCCAGGATACCAAATTTGTAAAATTGCATCACAATGTTCCTCTATACCCTCTAGTGAAACTGCACTACCACTGGCTACCACCAATACCAATGGGCCTTTTTTCACTTCAATAATTTGCTTGATATAATTAATCTGATTCTCTGGTAATTTTAAATCTCTACGATCACCTGTGTCAGTAGCAGCAATTGCATCTACTTCTTCACCTTCCATATCGGCTGTAATGCCAACCACACAGATCGTTACATCTGATTCTGCAGCTACATTTGGCGCCCAGTTTTTTGGGTTGATATTTTTCTGAAATGGAAGTGCACCGCTACGATAGTTTAAAGATGTTCCCAAGGAAACTGCATCGGTAATTCCTTCCAAAATGGTCACTAAATTAGGACTCACGCCATAATAGCTTCCAATTAGCATATCGGCAGAATTGGCAAAAGGACCTGTTACATAGGGTACTTTTATCTCTTTGGAAAGTGGCAAAACATTATTCTTGTTTTTCAACAATACAATTGATTTTTGTGCAACTTCTCTCGCCAATTGCACATGCTCATCGCAATGAATTTTTTCAGGACTAACATTTAGGTATGGATTATCATCCGATGTTCCAATCATCCCTAGTCTGAAACGTGTCTTGAAAAGCTGTTTGGTTCTTTCATCAACCAATTCTTCGTCGATAATTCCTTGCTCAACTGCCTTCTTTAAATGTTTATATGTTCCTCCGCAATTTAAATTCGTTCCTGCTTTTAAGGATACAGCTGCCGCTTCAACCGGCGTTCCCACATACTTTTGCTTGTAAGTTACGCCACCTACTGCTCCACAATCGGAAGTAATGTAACCATCAAAATTCCATTGTTCGCGAAGAATATCCTGAAGTAAAAACGGACTTGCACATGCAGGTTTACCATAAACGGCATTGTAAGCCGCCATAACACCTTCTACCTTTGCTTCTTTTACCAAAGCCTCGAATGCAGGCAGGTAAGTTTCATATAAATCTTGCTTGTTGGGCTCTGCATTAAAATGATGACGCACACTTTCTGGTCCCGAATGTACAGCATAATGTTTCGCACAAGCTGCCGATTTTAAGTAAGTAGGATCATTTCCCTGTAAGCCTTTTACAAAAGCAACACCAATTTTGGACATTAAAAAAGGATCTTCACCATAAGTTTCCTGTCCACGTCCCCATCTCGGGTCTCTAAAAATATTAACATTAGGTGTCCAAAAAGTTAAACCTGCATATTTTCCTCTGTTACCCATTTCTTGAGCAATACGATATTTAGCTCTTGCCTCTGTTGAGATTGCGGTAGCCACTCTTTCGGCTAACTCAGGATCGAAGGTTGCCCCTAAGCCAATTCCTTGTGGAAAAACTGTGGCTTTTCCATTTCTGGCAATTCCGTGTAATGCTTCGTTCCACCAATCGTATTCAGGAATGTTAAATCGAGGCAATGCTTCCGCATGATTTACCAACTGAGAGATTTTTTCATCCAAAGTCATTTGTGAAACCAATATCTCCGTTCTATCTTCTATGGAAAGTGATGGATCCATAAAAGTAAAATCAACATCCTGGGCTTTCAATTGTGATCCCCATGCAATGCAAAAAAGCAAGGCTACACAAATTTTATATTTTATTAAGCTCATTTATTTATCGTATTAAATTTATCAGGATCTTCCTATTTCGAATACCTATTCAATTAATGCTTTTTTGATAAGTACAAAATACCACCATTATCACAGCTTTCACGGGGTTGTTTTAGCAGTAATAATGATGGTATATTTAAATTTTTAGTAATCGCTAGCTCTTGGCTGCTCTACATCACTTTGATGATCTTTCCCGTTTTCAAATGTCATATCGTCATAAAAACGGAAATAGTTACCATAACCGTACTTTCCATTTCTTTTTTGCATCGCATTTTGCATCTGCTTAAATTCCTTAGTCGCAGCTGCCTGATCGCCAATCAGCAACATGTAATGATTAAAAGAAAGCTCTTTACCATTTTTATCGGTAAGCGATAGTTCTATTGTAAATTGCTTTTCAACTTTCGCTAAAACTTTTTCGTTGATATCGAAAAACTTGTTCGCACTATTCTCTTTAATTATGCTGATTTCCATTTTCTTGGAATGCAAAACAGCACCTTTATCATCTTTTATTGTAAGCTGTACAGAACTATTTTTATAAGTCTTGTACAAATCATTTATCACCCAAATTTCTCCAATAAAAGGCTCGTTGGTGTGCCAACGGCGTTTTTTAAAATTTAAACTCACCAAAAGTGGCTGATAAGCACGTTTTACGTAATCGTATGATCTTTTAGGTTGCTGATAATTGTCAACAATTCCCCATTTCATATCTGGCCAGTAAGTAATAAAGTGACATAAGGCAATCCCACTTAAACGTGGTTTCTGACGACGGAAATATTCTACTCCATTTTGAAAAATAATTCCCTGTGCATCTTGCGAAGCATTAACGAATTCTTCCAATGAACCGATTTTCTCATCTCCAAAAGTATCCCAGTTTTGCATTTTTAATCTATCTAAATCTGCCCAATGGTGTCCCCAACTTAATCCTGGAGGCCACATTTCGTTTTCCGGAATAAATTTTTTCAAACTTTCTACCGATGGCACCGAAGTAATTGCAAATTCAGGAACAATTGGATAATCCAGAGATTGATACCAATCTTCCATTAAAGCATGTCCCATTCCATAAAAATAACGCAAAGCGTGAACGGCTTCTTTCTTTTTATAACCAGCCTCTTGCGAGACTTCACAAGTTAATGGAGAATCTGGCACATAAGGTAAATTCGCATAGCTTTGAAGTGTATCGCCAAGTTCTTCAAGGAAGGCTCTACCAAAATGTGCATCAGCAGTTCGAAGCAACATCTCCTCTCCACCTTCCATCATGATTAAAGATGGATGATTTCTTCGTTCCTTAATAACAGAAGCAGCTTCTGCCATGATCAGGTTAATTTTCTCTCTCTCGGTTGGTATATTTCCTGTTCCCATAGGAATCATATCCTGCCAAACCGTTAAACCAGCTTCGTTACACAACTCATAAAATTCAGGAATTTCTGGTGGATGCCATCCAAAAATACGAATGTTATTCATATTGGCTTCTTTCGCCAATTTAATTAGGTTCGCATATTTTCCAGGAGCAGTTCTACCCACAAAAATATCTGGTGGTCCTCCCCAACAGGCAGAACGAATAAAATGAACTTTACCATTGATTAGAGTAGTCCTTGGAAAACTTACTTCATCCCTTGTAAATCCAGGATTCCATTTCATTTTCACTTCACGAATACCAAAAGTAATTTCATTGAAATCATGATTTACTTTTCCATCTTTTAAAGAAACCTTAGCTGTATACAAATTCGGTTTCCCTAAATCCCAGGGCCACCAAAGTTCTGGCTTTTTAACATGAATGTTTTTCTTGATTTTATGAATTCCCGGTTTAACAACTTGCGTAATCTCAGCTGTTAAAGCTTTTGATTTAAAGTTTTTACCTTCAATTGAAGCTACAACAGTCATTTCCTTTGGACTTGCAGTGGTATTTTCCACTTCTACTTCCATTAGAACATTTGCCGAACCGTCTTTATTTAAACTTGTATTAGCATACACATCTTCAATACGCACTTTACCAGTTGAAACCATTTTAATTTTACGAGTAATGCCAAATGGAATCAAATCTCTCCAGTAATCGCCAAACCATGGTGTTTTACGTCCCGCTACCTTAGCATTTACTTGTGGTGGAGGATCTAGTTTGATCATTAGCATGTTTTTGCTCTCGATATTTTTCTTGCTTACGCGTAATGCTTCTGTTACATCAAAAGAAAAAGAAGAAAAAGCACCTTCATGGCGACCTAAATGAACTCCATTTAGCCACACATCGCAACTAAAATCAACACCTTCAAAATCGATACGTACAATTTGATCTGTAATATCCTCAGTTACATTAAACTGATAAGAATACCACCATTCGTAATGCTGTACCCATTGTGCTTTCACACTATTTCGTCCAAAATAAGGATCTTCAATAGCTCCAGCCTTCCATAAATCAGTAAAAACATCACCTGGAACTTTTGCCGGATTCCATACCAAAGTTTCAATGTCTGCGGGAGGAAGTTCGTGTAATCCTGCCTTTACCCCCTCTCCCGGCAGCATCATTTTCATTTTCCATTTGTAGCCGCTAAAATCACGAACCACCTGACTATTATCCGTATGTGAATTGATGGTTCCCGGCTGACTATATGTCAAAAACGGGAACAACATCAATAACAATATCAATTTAAAATCTTTCATTGCTGATATTTTTGATTTTAATGACTTTTATCTTTTACAGCTTTGTCGCTAGCTGCGGTATGTACTTTTTTTGTAGCTGAGGTAAACCTACGAATTGCTTGATAATCGTAGGTATAATACTCGTGAGTTAATCCCCAACGCAAAATTTCTGTTGGCTCTTTTTCGTTATCTGCAGTTCTGTTCAATCCAATTGCATGAGGAGCGCCTGGTATCGATGACATAATTTCAAAGTTAATTCCGTCAGGCGACCATTGAATGGTATTTTTCTCTGGACCATCAGTAGTAATTAAGGAAGCAATACCACCATTGTATTTCCAAACACAAATTTCGTGTCCACTATTACTAATAGGATTGTATGGAGACTTCACATATGGTCCTTTTGGATCATCAGCGATGGCAACACCATGACGAATTTGACGACCCCCGAAAGTCATTTCTTCTCCCATTTGCTCCCCTTTATAGTAAAGGTAAAACTTCCCCTTAAACGGTATAATACAAGGATCATGGACTTTATGACTATCGAAATCACCTTTCTTAATTACTTTATGACGATCTTGCTCCTCGCCTTTCCAAATTCCATTGTCTGCAGGACTTAGAATTGGTTCCTTGCTCTTTGTCCATGGTCCGTCAGGAGAATTAGACCAAGCCAGGCCTACCTGATTTTTAACACGCACATTATATGGTGATTTTACCGTTTGGTAAGACAAATAGTACATTCCTTCGTATTCCATAATCTCAACGGTAAAAACAGAACGATCATCATAAGCTCCTTTTTCACCTCTTCCTACAGCCATACCTTCTTCTTTCCAGGTCCAACCATCTTTCGATGTTGCATACCAGATATCACATCTGTCCCAGGGAAATACTTTTCCATTTTCGATATCCCCACCAAAACCATCAGTTGGTCCTACACTTTTGGTATACCACACATAATATTTCCCATCGTGTTGAATCATTGCACTTGGATCGCGACGAACAACACCTTCCTCGTAAGCCAAATCACCTTTTAAATCCTGTGTTTGAAATTCAACAAACCAATCGTTACCAATGTTTGGCCATTTTAATGCACGCTTCGATGCTGCACTTAAATGATCTTTATCGGTAATTCCCAAACGATCGATATCTGCTTGAGAAATGCTTGTGTCAGGATCAATCTGACATGCATTTTTTTTGCAATCATTACACCCAGACAAGGCAATTAGAGCTCCTGCAAGGATAATAAAATATTTTTTCATGAAAATTTGATTTTAGAGATGAGGATATATTACTTTATTGATAATTGAATCGAATTACTCTTAATTTCATTAGCTGATGCAGATATGATCGCAGAACCAGTTTTGGTAGTAGATTGAACAATCATCATACAGCGGCCTTTGTGAGTTGTAACACTATTTGACTGATAATTTTCAGTATTTCTGGCCGAACCACTATCTACACCCAGCAACTTCACATCTCCTTCTATATCGAAAGTAATTTTAGCATTATCAGCAATCACAGGATTATTGTCTTTATCGTAAAGTTGTGCGAAAATATGTGCCACTTCGTACCCATCGGCATTTAAACTTATTTTATCAACTGTCAATTCGATACTTGTTGGAGCAGATGATGTTACAATTTGACAAGACGTTTCTAGGCCATCTTTAACACCTTTTGCTTCTAATTTACCTGCTTGATATGGAACATACCATTTGTAAATTCGATCTTCGAAATCGACCAATTTTTTTGAACCTAATGATTTGCCATTTAAAAACAATTCAACCTCTGGGCAATTTGAAATTACTTCAACAATAACATCTTGTCCTTTTTGGTAATTCCAATGTTCTTGTACAGGATACCAAACCCAGGTACGCTTTTGCCACTTGCCTGCCTTTTTCTCAACAATCTTATTATTTACCAATTTATATTCCGATTTATCGGGTGTGTTTCCACAGATATAAATATGAGCATCATCCTGCCAAAGCGTTTTGTACATGTGGAAATTGGGTTTCTCAAAACCGGCTAAATCAAGCAATCCACTTTCGGTGGCTTTGCGTGGCCATTGTCCGTTTGATTCTCCCAAATAATCCGTTCCTGTCCAAAGGAAAGTACCCGATACAAAAGGACGTTCCTCAATTGCTTTCCACTCGTGCCATTGTCCTAAATTTTCGGTTCCCATTACCACTTTATCAGGATAATTCTTTCTTGCATAATCGTACATTACACGACGATAGCTAAAACCAACAATATCCAAAGCATCGGCATAACCGGTTTCGAAACTTGCCGATGGTAAAATACAGTTTGCAATTACTGGGCGACTTGTATCCAATTCTTTTGTCCACTTTGCTAACTTCTGAGCTGTTGCTCCAATATTATGCTCTTTTGCTGGCAAACTATTGTAAACAGAGCGAATCTTTTCAGTTGAAAATGGAGGCTGCGACCAAAAATAGCCACCTTGCCAATTCATATTATCGAAAAATCCTGTAGCTTTTTTATTTCTTGGGTAAGTCCACTCTATTTCGTTACCAATACTCCACTGAAATACAGATGGATGGTTACGATGTGCCAACATCGTATTTTTCAAATCAAATTGCGCCCATTCCTGGAAATGTTCTGCATATCCGCGTGTAATATAATCATCATGACGTTCGTTCATATTCAAACGCTTGTCTTTTGGATAATCCCACTCATCGAAAAACTCATCTTGCACTAAGAATCCCATTTCATCGCATAATTCTAACAATTCTTCAGATGCTGGATTGTGCGAAATACGAAGAGCATTACATCCTCCATCTTTTAAAATCTCTAAACGACGTCGCCATACTCCCTTTGGAACAGCAGCACCAACCAAACCACCATCGTGATGCTGGCACACTCCTTTTATTTTCATGTTCACACCATTTAAGAAAAACCCTTCTTTCTTATCGAATCGAATAGAGCGAATTCCAAATGTTGTGTTATATGTATCCAAAGTTTTATTTCCCTGCACAATTTTAGTAACTGCCTTATAAAGTTGAGGTGTATCAATACTCCATAAAGCTGGATTTTTAATAGAAACAGTTTGCATTAAAGTTGTTTCGCCTTTATTTATATTCAATTCATCTGAAACAACCTCTCCAACTTTAATTCCTTTAGGATTAAAAAAAACTGTATTCACTTTAAAAGATTGTATTTTACTATATTCATTCAAAACCTTTACATCGATTGAAACAGTTGCCTCATCTTTAGATACTTTAGGAGTAGTTACGAAAGTACCCCAAATTGGAATGTGTAGTTTATTTACTGTAATTAATTTTACATTTCTATAAATACCAGATCCTGAATACCATCTACTATCTGCATATCTTGTGTGATCAACTTTTACAGCAATTACATTATCTTTTCCTGATTTATTTAAATACGGTGTTAAATCGAAATAGAATGGTGTATATCCATTAGGATGCTCTCCTAACTTTTCCCCGTTTAACCATACTTCTGAGTTATTATAAACCCCATCGAATAAAACATAGATTGATTTATTCGGATTACTCTCCACTTTAAAGTGTTTTCGATACCAAGCTAATCCACCAGGAAGATATCCTGTGCATCCTTCACCATTTATTGAATCAAATGGAAATTCAACACTCCAATCGTGAGGTAAATTTACCTCTCTCCATGATGCATCATCTACATTTAATGCATAAGCATCATTAAGCTTATCGAGCGAAAATTTCCATCCAAAATTGAAATCTGCTTCGCGATCTACTTTCTGTACCGATTGACAAGCACACAAAATCAAAAGTGATAATCCAAGAATTAATTTATTAATCATACAAACAAAACTATTATTGGTTTAATTTAAAATCTCATCTCGAAAATGCGGCATTTTAGAGAATAAACCCTATTATTTGCATGAACAAAAACTGAACAAAGTCAATTTTTACAATCAATTTTAATAAACATTCGAAGTAATAAATATATCTTTAAGTCTTTAAAAACAACACTTACACATATTCAACAACTATACAAGACCTACAAATGAAACATAGACTAATCATTATTATCCTTCTATTCTATACATCTTTACTTTGGGCTCAGGATAATAAGATATCAAGTACTCAAAATGACAAACAAACAGATGAATTTTTTCAAAATTTCGATCATCGTTTTAGTCATGAATTTTCGGAAGAAAAAGTTTATCAATTAAAAGATAAATATGCCAAGCAAATGGCAAATGGCGATACTTTAAAAGCTATAAACACCATTTCTAAACTGGGAAACATTTATTCTAATCATGCCTCCTATTCTTTAGCTTATCAACAATTTTGGAAGGCTCTTTTATTAGCCGATGAAATAAATAACACAAAAACTACAGCCCGATCTTTGGAAGATTTAGCATGGTTATATATTTCCTTTAAAAGAAAAGAAGAAGCCATTAAATACTTTCAAACATCACTAAAAGTCAAAAAGCAACTTATTACAAAAGGTCAATTATCTAAAATAAACCTCTCTTCGAATTATTACGGACTTACAACACTTTACCGAGAGACCAACGAACCTCTAATGTCGAAAATATATCTTGACAGTTGTTATATGATTCATTATTCGGGCGGAGATAATACAGCAGACAAACCATTTTTAGAAGCTGAAGAAAGTTATTATCAACTTAATAAAGGACAAAATACGCAAGCTTTAAAAAAAATGCATACCATTGAACCATGGTTTGCCAAAAATCAACCCCATTATTTGGTTATTCTATACTCATTTATGGGAGATGCTTACAAAAAGTCAACACAATATGATAAAAGTGAGCATTACTATAAAATGTCGATCAAAATAAGTGAAAACTCAAAAACTCACATGAATTATATTCCAAGAGTTTACGAGCATTTATCAGAACTTTATTTAAGAATAGGCAATCATAAAAATGCCTATAAAAGTTTATTGGAAGCTAAACAACTTAATGAACACCTGTTTGATAGCAGAAGTGAAAATAACAAAGCCTTATTTGAAATAAACGATCAATTTAGAAAAGAACAAGAAGCTAAAAACAACTTGATTCAAAAGCAACGTTTAGCACATTTGGAACAAGAAAAACGAATAGGACTGCTGCAAATACTACTGTTATCGGGAACAATAATTGTAATTGTAATTTCTGTATTTTTTTACATAAAACACATTAATTCGAAACATAAAAGCCAGGAAAAACTTGCAAAAGAAAAGAGAGAACTTGAAAATAAAAAAAATAGAGAATTACTTGAGCTTAAAAACAAAGAGTTAGCAATTTCGGCTTTGCAATTAATTGAAAAGGATGAATTGCTTAAGCAATTAAAAACGAGCTTAACCAATAATCCTACTCCTCCAACAGATTCCGAAGTCAACAAGCTCTTTAAATCTATATCGCTTAGTAATGCTCAAAACTGGAAACAATTCGAAGCTCGTTTTAAATCTGTAAACCAGGAATTTTTCAAAACTTTGGTCACTACTTACCCAAAACTAACTGCTGGAGACAGACGATTATGCGCACTGGTGAGACTTAATTTTTCGAGTAAGGATATTGCCAAATTAATGGGAATATCAAACGAAAGTGTTCATACATTACGTTATCGGTTAAGAAAAAAAATGGGTCTTGCCCGTGCCGATAACCTATTTAAACATTTAGAGCAATTCGGATAATAAATTGCCGGCTGTACTATTTTTTTTACAGCCGTTTTTTACATTTCTATTGTGCTGAAGTTTTATCTATATTTTTTTGTAGATACTTTTTTTTAATATTGACATCCATAAAGCTTCCTGAGAAAATTAAGCCACCAATAATGCCCATAAATATATAAAGCACCTGTTCGCCCATATTGCTTTGCGTGCCTGCCTGACTTAAAAACACACTACTTAAACCGATAAATGCTTTACTTCCTGGTACTAACATTACTATACCTGGAACTAAGAATACAAGCTGTGGTGATTTTGTAATTTTACTGAACAATTTACTTACACTAACAGCTACAATGGTACCTATAAAAATACTTACCAAAATGCCTGTAAAATCGAATAATGTAGTAGTAAAGAAACTTACAAAACCAGCAATTACACAATATAGAACATCCTTCGAGCGAACTTTAAAAACAATAGCAAGACTTAGTGCTAATGTAATAATTGCAAAATAATCGAGCCATTGAGGAATATCATTAATCACAGTATTGGGTTGAAGATCGATAAATAAAGGCAGTATAGCCAAGGCTAATACAACACCAAAAAATTGCTTAAACAAGGATACTAAAGCATCAAAAAGCTTGGCTGTACCTGAAACTAAACTCTTCGATGTGATTTCCTCTAATGCAGTGGTAATAGATAAACCCGGAATAAAAACAATTATAGATGCCAGAATAGTCATTGAAATATTTATTTGATTAAAATACAATGACAATAAACCAGTAATTACTGTGGCTACAAATGCAACGAGCGATTCAAGGGCACTCTTAATATATCCCGATTTTTGAGCCAGAATTGTAAAAATATAAATAACAGCACCTATAAAAGATGCTGTTAATGCAGAAACCCAGCTGGTATCTAATATCATACTAAAAGCACCTGCTGACAAAACAAAAGCAAATAATTCACTTATTTTACCATATCCCAATGGTGCAGTTTTTAATTTCTCGATGGCAATTTTTGCTTCTCCAAAACTTGTTTTGTTAGACAAAACATTATTAGTAATTTCTACAATTCGTGAAAGAGCACCCAGATTTAGTTCACCTGGCAAAACACACTCTACATAATTATAAGTTTGCTCGTCCTCTTCATAAAACACATAATTAATCCAGGTAGGAGTATCCATAAAGCTACCTTTTATGCCTTTTTTCTCTGCAATTTCGGTCAAATAAATTTGCGACTTATATGAAGGCACCCCATAAGTATGAAGCGCTTTGCCCAACTGCACTATAAATTTGTATTTCTCTGGAATTTGCATTTTTAAATATTTAACCAATCAGATATTTCGAAAAATCGAACAAAAATACAACTATTTTGCACTTTAAAAAGTCCAGTATAAGTTTGTTTTTATATTTTTTTAAGCGAAGATTCCTTCTTCAAAACTCAATGAATCAACAAGTAAGACCAGACCTCTCTTTATCAAACAATTAAAGACTACTTAATCCTTTAATTAAATATTAAAATCTTCTAAAAAATTTATCAATAATAGAGAATAACGAGAGCAAATATGCATTACTTTTGCAGCTTCAATTAAACTATTCTAAAATAGAATAAGAACTGAGGCATTATTTTTCTCCAAAAAAATATGTTTCCGTATTTAAATCTGGCTATTAAAATCAAAAAACTAAACATATAAGCGAGCAAAATTAATTGCAAGTTGTATATGCTAAGTGAAAATAAATAATAATTATATGAAATCAATTTTTAAACCTAAATTATTTTCTGTTCTAAAAGGATACAATGCCCAGGCGTTTCAGAAAGATTTATTTGCAGGAATAATTGTAGGTATTGTTGCTCTTCCTTTAGCAATTGCATTTGCTGTAGCATCGGGTGTATCGCCCGAAAAAGGACTTATTACTGCTATTGTAGCAGGATTTTTAATTTCCTTATTAGGAGGTAGCCGCGTTCAAATTGGCGGACCTACCGGTGCTTTTATTGTTATAGTATATGGCATTGTTAATCAGTATGGTATTGATGGTTTAATGATTTCGACATTTTTAGCCGGAATTATATTAATTATTTTTGGATCACTGCGCTTAGGAGCTGTTTTAAAATTCATTCCCCACCCTTTAATTGTAGGTTTTACATCGGGAATTGCTCTTGTTATTTTCTCAACGCAAATAAAAGGAGCATTTGGATTACAAATAGAGGAAATCCCCTCAGAATTCATCGAAAAGTGGATCTGTTATTTCACCAATTTATCCTCAATAAACATTTATGCTTTAGCAATTAGCGGTGGTACAGTTTTACTTACCCTATTTGCTGGTAAAGTAATTCCTAAAATTCCCGGTTCTTTTATTGCTATTATTGCGATGACTGCCTTAGTACAGATATTTGATATGCCTGTAAACACTATCGAATCAGTTTATGGAAGTATACCAAATTCATTTAGCTTTGAAGTTCCAAGTATAGACTGGAGTAATCTTCCAAACTATTTTCAGCCTGCTATAACTATCGCAATCTTAGGAGCAATTGAGTCACTTTTATCTGCTGTAGTTTCGGATGGTATGATTGGTGGAAATCATCGATCGAATACTGAATTAATAGCACAAGGTATTGCAAATATTTTTTCACCTATTTTTGGAGGGATTCCAGCAACTGGAGCTATTGCTCGTACGGCAACCAATGTAAAAAATGGCGGTAGAACTCCTGTTGCGGGTATAATTCATGCCTGTACACTTTTATTAATTATGCTGGTTTTTGGTAAATGGGCAAAGTTAATTCCAATGTCATGTCTTGCTGGAATTCTAATTGTAGTTTCATATAATATGAGTGAATGGCGTTCGTTCCGATCAATATTAAAAAGCTCTCGTTTCGATATTATTGTATTACTAACAACATTCTTCCTAACTGTATTAGTCGATTTAACCGTTGCAATAGAAATTGGAATTGTATTAGCTGCATTAATCTTTATGTATCGCATGTCGAAAATTAATGGTGTATTTCAACCAGAATTTGAATCTGACGAAATTCAAAATTATAATCAGATACCTAAAGAAATTGAAATTTATGAAATTAGTGGTCCCTTCTTTTTTGCTGCTGCAAAAAGATATCAGGAAACACTTAGAAATTTAAAGAGATCAACATCCGTTCTAATTATACGTATGCGTCATGTACCCTTTATTGATGCAACTGGAATTAGAAACTTCACAGAAATTATTAAAGATTTAGAAAAACGAAAAACCAAAGTAATACTATCTGGTGTAAACCCTGATGTTTTAAAGGAAATTAAGCGTAGCGAAATTATCGATTTTATATCTCAAAAAGATATTCATGATAATTTTGAAGATGCATTAGCTAAAGCTCAGTTATACCTAAAAAATTAACACATAAAATTGTTCTAAAATAAAAACCCCGAAGAAAATTTAATTTTCTTCGGGGTTTTTATTTGCTTGTCTGCTTCTATATTTTCTAATTATAATGAAAAGATCTCCCTCTTCCATTCCGCTCAAATTTCTTATTCTCAAATTTATGATGCCTTTCACCTTTTCTATTGTTTGTTACATCAGGATTAACTAAAAAGGATCCGAAAATTAAAATTAAACACAAAAATATAAAAGCTATTGCTGATAAACCCTTTATGAAAGATATTCCAATTATTTTTTTAAACATAGATTTAATTAACTGCCAATGATATAAAATATGCAACACCATTAATACTATCATAACAAAACCGGCAATTAAATGAATATATCCCCATTCATGACGATCTAATCCTAGAAATTCCAATCTTATATTTTCGCCATATTTAAGCCACGTTTCCTGTCCGGTAATTAGAATATATTTAATCAAAAAGCCTGTTCCTATGATGAACGACAAACATAAAAACGAAAGAATATCAATTATAAAATTTAATTTAAAGTTTTTCATATCTAATAAATTTAATTTTTATTAAAAAAACCGGATTTGTACATTACATTACAAAATCCGGTTTCAACCATATAATCATAGTCACTAATAACGCATTCTAATTAAACTACTCTCATCAAGTTGTTTAGTATTAAAGCAGGAACTTTACAAGGTTTACGAGTAATAGAATGAACAAATACAACAGTACTATTTGCTTTACAAACTACTTCGTTTTTTGCATTTCTAAATACAAAACTAAATGTAAAACGTGTAGCTGGCATTTCGTTTATTCTAGTTGTAATTATTAATTCTTCGTCGTAACCTGAGGGCTTAATATATTTTAAATTCATTTCGATTACCGGAAGCATAATATTATTATCCTCCAAAACTTTATCGTTGATGCCTAATTCACGCATTAATTCTGTTCTGGCCTGATGACAATAATTCACATAATTGGCATGATAAACATAACCCATTTGATCTACTTCCCCATAACGCGGACGAATTGTGTATTCTCCTGAGATCATTAACTCTCTTGTTTTACAGTTTCTGTAATCGTATTCCACATATTACGAACTGTATTAGCAATATCCGATTCGGGAGCATACTCAACAATAGATTTAGCTGCAACAATTGCATTTACCATTTCTTCAGAAAATGGAATCTTACCCAGAAGAGTAATTCCTTTAGAGTTGAAGAAAGTTTCCATTTGTTTAGTAATTTCCGGATTAATATCATGCTTGTTAATTACAGCATACATAGGTACTTTAAAAGTATCTATCAATTCTATTAATCGAATAATATCGTGGAAACCCGATTTACTTGGTTCCGTAATCAAAACAATTTTATCGGCACCTGTAACCGAGGCAATAGCTGCACAACCAACCCCCGGAGGTCCATCGTTCAACAAAAAATCAGCATTTACACTTCGAGCCTTTTCTTTAGCATTTTTTCTTACCACAGAAACCAATTTCCCCGAATTTTCTTCGCCTGGTCCCATTTTAGCGTGTAATAATGGACCGAAACGAGTATCGGAAATAAACCAGTGATTATTAAGACTTGGCTCTGAAGTAATAGCTTGCACCGGACAAATTCTCTCACATAACCTGCATCCTTCGCACTCAAACGGATTTACTTCGAGACCTCCTTCGGCTTTGTAATGAATTGCCCCGTACCTGCACTCCTCTACACAAAGCCCACAATTGGTACATAATTCATTATCAATACTAGCCAATCGAGCACCCATAAAAACATTTTTTTCACGAATCTCAGGCTGAAGAATCAAATGAAGATCCGGAGCATCTACATCGATATCTGCAAATACGGTATTTTGAGCCACAGAAGCCAAAGCTGCTGTTAATCCGGTTTTCCCGGTTCCTCCTTTACCGCTTAATATGGTGATTTCAATCATTTTTAATTCTGTTTTTCAGATAATCAGCTAGTTTATTATATTCCTTTTCAATTACTGGAGGAATATCCGACAATAAATTACCTTTAGCGTATTGAACAGCATACTCTTTATTAAAAGGAATTTCGGCAAGTAGATCTATTTTCTCCTCTTTCAAATATTGATAAACAGCAGAATCGCCTAATCCAGCTTTATTTATAACCAAACCAAATGGTTTGTTCATTTCCCTCATTAAATCTACTGTTAATCGTAAATCGTATAAACCAAAAGGAGTAGGTTCTGTTACCAAAATTACATAATCAACATCAGATACTGTTTCAACAACTGGACAACTTGTTCCTGGAGGAGCATCAAAAATAACAATATCAGAATCCTCATTAACGCAAGCTTTCAAATCTTTAATAACTCTTGTTTGCATTGGAGAGCCAATTCGAAGACTTCCCTCTGCAATTGCAGCTTTAGCCTCTGTTTGATAGTGTGCAATCTGTCCAATTGCATGAGGCTGATCTTCTATAGCTCCGTATTCGCATGCATGCAAACAAGCACCGCACGAATGGCATAAGTTAGGATCAACAGCAGCATAATTTACCGATGGAATTATAGTAATTGCGTTAAATTCACAATACTCCTCGCATTTTCGGCAGAAAGTACATTTTGATTCATCAATTTTAGGAACTGGCTGATTTACTGTATCATTGCTTACAAGTGTAGCATTCTTAAAAAACAATAAATCATTAGGCTCTTCAACATCACAATCTGCAAGCTGTACTTTTTTTGTCCAATTCTTATGAATTGCAGAAAATAGGTTCACTGCGACAGTTGTTTTACCTGTTCCGCCCTTACCACTCGTAATGGCAACTTTATAGTTCATAATTTCCTATCTTATTTTCAGTAATCACCAAATCCATTTTTTTCACTCCTAATTTATTTGCCATTAGGTCGCACTTTGCCATTAACATGAAATACAAGTTCTCTCTTTTTTCATTTAATAAGCCCTCATAATTTCCTTGTCCTTTAGAAATAATAACATCTGCCTTTTTAAACATTTCCTGAAATTTATCAGAGCAATTTTCCTTTAAGGTTGATGGAGCATCATGCCCATTAGACATAACAGAACAAACATTTTGCATTCCCAAAGAGTTTGCATCTTCGAGGGTAACATCGTTAATAATTGGCTGATCGCGAACAATAAAAGTTAGGTTAGGATGATTAAGTGTTTCAATAAAAAGTTTATCAAAAACAATTTCTCCTGCATTGTCTCCCAAATACAAAACACTATCGGCCTTTTTAATAGCTTCAAACATTTTAATTCTCTCATCTAAGGCAAATTCTTTCTTTAAAAGACCTTTAATATCAGCTACAATATCATCGGGAACCGAATGTGCTCCATAATCTATAATATTGCCAATTACGGCTAATTTTGCTGCTAAATGTAAGGGCCTTTGCGATTCATTCACCAGCAGCTTCCAATAATCATACTGAGAATAGAGCAAATCATTTGCCTCTTTTTTTTCTTCTGCATACAAATTTTCGGTAGCAAAAGTTTTTTTTGCCAAACGGTGCACTAACAATGCTGCATAGGGACTAGAAATAGACTGACTATTATTTATAATATAGTTAGCCTCGCTAATAAATGCCTCAGCCACATTCTTCTCTGGCTTAAATTTCTCAACAATATGCTTTACCGTTTTAGCATGACAAGCTAAACAATCAAAATCCATCTTAGTGATTACAACAATTAGCAGTAAAACTGATACTCTTATCTAGAAAACCTTTCACCAACTCTTTTGCTTCCAAAGTAGGAGCTCCAACAAACACATTCACATTGTGATTGTTAAAAATCTGAATTGCTCTTCCACCCATTCCTCCGGCAAGTACATCGGTAACCCCTAAATTTGCTAAAAATGGAGGTAGCAGACCTGGCTCGTGAGGTGGCGCAGGAACTAATTCCTCATTAAGGATTGACTGATCGTCGATTTCAATTAATGCAAAATGACTACAATGTCCAAAATGCGCATCTAAAACACCTTCTTTTACAGGTACTGCAATTTTCTTTTTCATATAATTATTTTTTTGAATTCATTATTAATAGAGAAGCTTGTACAAATTGCTTTTATTCTTTTCTGTAAACATTAGAATATTACAATCTAATCCTATTTCACATTGTATATAAGTGATAAAAGCTTTATTACTCTTCTACTGAAAAACCCATTTAAAAATATAAAACACAAGTATGAAACAATAAAATAATTTTGCAACATACTTGTGTCATAGACTACTCATGATAAGTCATATTAACGACCACGTCCTAAACCGCGACCGCGACCATTTCCAAGACCTCTTCCAAGACCTCTTCCAAGACCTCTTCCACGTCCAAGACCTCTTCCTCTTACATTCTCTTGAGAAGTATTTTGACTATCTTGTTTCTCTTCACGAGGATTACATTTTCCTAATCCTCTACCTGATCGTGAACCTTGTCCTTGTGGACCTGTACTGTCTAATCCTGGCATTTCTACCTCCTTTTTTAAATGGATTTACTACTTTTTAATCTTTTCCCTCTGCCTTCACCGCCACCACTCTTTCGTTTTTGGCCTTGACCTTTGCCTAATTTTTCGAGTTGAGATGGCAAATCCTCAGAGGTGCATTTGCCAAGTTTTCTTCCTGTTTTGGTTCCTTTACCTTCGGGTCCTGTTCCATCAAGATTTGGCATAATAAGAATTTTTTAAGATTTTAAATTGTTGATAATATTCTGAATGGTATTGTTATCATCTTTTAAAATGACCATTTGAATATTGAATTTTTCAAGTAATTCTTTCGCTTTAGGTCCAAAATCACCTGAAATAACTTTAGAGACTCCCATTTCAGCAACTTTTTCTACTGCTTTGGTTCCCGCTCCAGAAGATGCGTTAATATTCTCATTTTCTACGAATTTAACATCTCCTGTTTCATCATCAAACAAGCAAAACCAAGCTGCTCTTCCGAAACGTAAATCAAATAATGAACCAGTACCTTCTGCTGTTGATGTAATTATTGTTTTCATACTTATACTTTCTAATTATTTATTTAAACACTCTATTTGTTTTGAATTGCACGCGGGACATTTTTCCTTCTCCATTGTTGCGGGTATATTAAAGCGTGCATTACACTTACCACACTCATACCAATCTTTATCTAAAACTGCATTTCCAAATACTGTTTTTATGTCTTTTACTTCAACCAAAGCTGCTGCAATTTTTCTTCTTGCACATTCATAAATCCTTGCAAAAGTGGGTCGTGAAACTCCCATAACTTCGGCTGCTTCTTTATGATTCATTAAATCATAATCGGCCAATTTTAAAGACTCATATTCTTCATACAACAATTCGATAGATTGTCTTTTCCTTCCATTAGTTCCAAATGGTCTATACCCTTTAAAACGTGGCGGTTCTACAACTTTTCTTAATCTAACTCTTCTTGGCATTACAATTATTTTCTACAAATCTATTGAGAATATTCTCATTTCGCAAATTATTTTCAACTAAATAACTTAGCACTAAAGATAAAAAAAAGAGATCCGTTTAAAGATCTCTCTTATGTAATTTTTTTAAAGTTAAACTACTTCCTTTTCCGAAACAAAATGTGCAAATTGTTTTTCGACCGTAACTGGCTCTGTCAAATAAAGTTCTGCAATTTGTTTCGACATAATATCAGGAAACACATATTCATTTCCATTTTTTAAACCTAGAATAATATTACGTGCAATATTTTGAGGTAAGGCCTTATTTAGATTTAATTTTTTAGCCAAATTAATATGAACAAGAGCAGGATAAACACCCATTACCAATACATTTGTATTTAATAACTCACCCCGAATTCCCAGTGTAATACTATGAGCTGCAGCCTTGGAAGCAGAATAAGTCCCTGCTACAGGCATACTTGCCAAGCCTAAAATTGATACAATATTAACAATTGCAGCACAATCTTTATTCTTTAAATAACCTAGTAGTGAGGTAGTTATTTTTAAAAGACTTCGTACATTAAGATTAAAATTGATTGTGAGACTATCTAAAGAGTTATCAGAAAATAAACCTCCTGATTCGCACACTTCGGCATTATTAATCAAGATTTCAATATCCTTAAGCATGTGACTAACTTTTACAATAGATCGATCATTTTTCATATCTAATAACAGAGGAAAAAGCCTGTTTCTATATTCCAATTTAAGCTCCTTAAGCGCTTTTACATCCTGTACTCCAGCATATACTTTTGATGCACCCTCTTCTAATAATGCTATCACTAAAGCCCTTCCAATTTCATTATTTGCTCCACTAACAAAAGCTACTCTCCCCTTTGGTGATATCTTTAAACCATTCATCACAACCTCCGTTTTGATTCTCATTTTTTATAAAACAGTTTAAACAAGTTACAAAGATCTTCTCCTAATATCAATGCAAATAAAAGCTCTTTTCTAATTTAGAAAGTCAGTAAAAATAGCACTTACACAAGTATTTTTATATACGCTTATTTTTTTACCTTTGTACAGGTCGAAATATTTTGGCGATTTCTTATCGGGGTGCAAGTAATCTATAATCTTTTCCAATGGCATTCCTGGCTGGAAATTTTAAGGAATGTTTCGACCTTTAAAGGTTATCTGCTTTTAGCATTTATACACAAGTCAAATTATCTTAATTCTACCTGATAATAAAACAATTAACCAAAAAAATAACCAAAAATGTCATCTAACTATTTTAAAAGTCACCCAGACAAAGAAGGAAAGTTTGGCGAATATGGTGGAAGCTATATTCCTGAAGAATTAACAAAGGAAATGAACAAAATTAATGACGCTTATTATTCTATAAGTAAGTCTCACAAATTTATTTCCGAATTAAGAAGTATTCGCAAACACTTTCAGGGAAGACCTACTCCTGTATATTATTGCAATAGGTTATCGAATAAATATGGTGGTCGTATTTATTTAAAACGTGAAGATTTAAATCACTCTGGAGCGCATAAATTAAACCATTGTATGGGTGAAGCATTACTAGCCAAGTACATGGGTAAAAAGAAATTAATTGCCGAAACCGGAGCGGGACAACATGGAGTTGCTCTGGCTACTGCAGCTGCTTATTTTGGATTAGAATGTGAAATTCACATGGGCGAAGTAGATATGGCCAAAGAACGTCCCAATGTGGTTCGTATGGAAATATTAGGCGCTAAAGTTGTTCCTGTTACACATGGTTTAAAAACCCTAAAAGAAGCAGTAGATTCGGCTTTCGAAGCATATTTAAAAGATCCGGTAAACACTATATATTGTATTGGTTCGGTTGTAGGTCCTCACCCTTTTCCTATGATGGTTCGTGAATTTCAAAGAGTTGTTGGTATAGAAGCAAAAGAACAATTTTTAGAAATGACTGGCGAACTGCCTGATAATATTGTTGCTTGTGTAGGTGGTGGCAGTAATGCACTTGGAATTTTCTCTGCTTTTTTAGAGGATAAAGAATGTAAACTGCATGGAGTTGAACCTGCCGGTAGATCTTTCAAAAAAGGAGATCATGCTGCAACATTAACCTTTGGAAAACCAGGTATTATTCATGGATACAAATGTTACCTTTTACAAAACGATAAAGGCGAACCAGATCCTGTTTATTCTGTTGCCAGCGGATTGGATTATCCTGGAGTCGGACCAGAACATTCCATGCTAAAAGATTGGAATAAAGTTGAATACACTTCTATTAATGATAAAGATTGTATTGATGCATTTTACGAATTGAGTCGTTTAGAGGGAATTATTCCTGCACTCGAAAGCTCGCATGCGGTAGCTTATGCAATTAAACTTGCTCAGGCAAATCCCACAAAATCAATTTTAGTAAATTTAAGTGGTAGAGGTGATAAGGATATCGATTTTATTGTAGAAGAGTACGGATTACCAGAAGTTAAATAATATTAAGATTTATAAACTTTAAAATGCTGCCCTCAAAGGCAGCATTTTTTGTATTATATGGTCTGTTTCAATTTTTGGCATTATATTTACAATACTATGAAAGAAGTTTTCCGGTTTTCAAAAGATCTGAGTAATGAATTTAAATTCATTACATCACGCAGTAGCGGTCCTGGCGGACAAAATGTGAATAAAGTAAATTCAAAAGTAGAATTGCGCTTTTCGATATTCGATTCTAAACTATTAACACAAGAAGAAAAGGAAACTCTTTTTAGAAAACTTTATCATCATATTAATAGTGATGGAGTACTTATCGTTAGTGCACAAAATGAACGATCGCAATTATCAAATAAAGAAATTGCCATAGAAAAATTGTATCAATGGATAGAGCTTGCCTTAAAACCTGTAAAACCGCGTAAAAAAACCCGTCCGACTCGAGCTTCTAAAGAAAAACGAATAGCCGACAAACAAATACAGGCAAAAAAAAAACAGGATAGAAAAAAACCTGATCTACAATAAAATAAAAGGGTTGTATTACAAAACACAACCCTTTCTTACTATTCAAAATTTCATCTTTTACATATCTGCAAAAAAGTCGTTTCCTTTATCATCAACAATAATAAAAGCAGGGAAATTTTCTACGCGAATCTTACGAACTGCCTCCATTCCCAACTCTGGGAAGTCAATTACCTCAATCGACTTAATACTGTTTTTAGCCAATACTGCTGCTGGTCCTCCGATCGATCCAAGATAGAATCCACCATTTTCTTTACATGCATCGGTAACCGATTGATAACGGTTCCCTTTAGCAACCATAACCATTGAACCACCAACTTTCTGAAATGGACCTACATAAGGATCCATACGTCCGGCAGTTGTAGGTCCAAAACTTCCCGAAGGCATTCCTTCCGGAGTTTTAGCAGGTCCTGCATAATATACTGGATGATTTTTGAAATACTCAGGCATTTCTTTTCCTTCATCCAACATTTTCTGGATTCTGGCATGTGCCATATCACGAGCAACAATTAATGTTCCAGATAAATTCAAACGAGTTTTAATTGGATATTTAGTCAATTCTTTCAAGATATCTTCCATTGGCTGATCAAGGTTAATATCAACTGCTGCTTTCATTGCTGGAGCTTCTTCCGGCAAATACTTAACAGGATTTTTCTCTAATTGCTCTAAGAAAATTCCATCTTCGTTAATTTTTGCTTTGATATTACGATCGGCACTACAGCTAACGCCTAATCCTACAGGACAAGAAGCAGCATGACGAGGCATACGAACAACTCTTACATCATGAACAAAATATTTACCACCAAACTGAGCACCTATTTCACTCTTCTGGCAAATTTCCTGCACTTTTTTCTCCCATTCTAAATCGCGAAAAGCCTGACCACCTTCATTTCCTTCGGTTGGCAAATGATCGTAATATCCGGCTGAAGCTTTTTTAACAGTTGCTAAGTTTGCTTCGGCAGAAGTTCCACCAATCACCAAAGCTAAATGATAAGGAGGACAAGCAGAAGTTCCCAGATCTTTAATTTTAGTTTCGACAAACTTGGTTAAATTTGCTTCGGTTAAAAGAGCTTTTGTTTCCTGATATAGAAATGTTTTATTAGCAGATCCACCACCTTTAGTTACGAATAAAAATTCGTAAGCATTACCCTGATTAGCATAAATATCGATTTGAGCTGGAAGATTATTGCCAGTATTTTTCTCTTCGAACATGGTAAATGGAACCACCTGAGAAAATCTTAAGTTTCTTTCTTTATAAGTATCGAAAACACCTTTGGAAAGATGCTCAGCATCGTTTGCTCCAGTGTAAACATCTTCTCCTTTTTTTGCAACTACAATAGCAGTACCAGTATCCTGACAAGTAGGCAATTGTCCATCTGCAGCAACTACCTGATTCATTAACATTGTATGTGCAACAAAACGATCATTATCAGAAGCTTCATCATCTTTTAAGATATTCTGCAATTTTGATAAATGAGCAGGACGCAAGAAAAATGAAACATCAGAAAATGCTTCTTTCGATAACATTTCCAATCCCTTAGGATCTACTTTCAAAATTTTTCTTCCATCAACTTCAATAGTTGAAACATAGTCTTTCGTTAGCAAACGATATTCTGTGGTATCCTTTGTAATCGGAAAAGGCTTCTGATATTTAAATTCAGACATGATAAAATATTTAAATTTTGTTTATTACAATATTAAATTAAAAACAAGAAATAATCCTCTTGCTCAAAATCTGTACACACAAAGATAAAACAAAATGACATTTACGCTTTACAGAAAATACTATTCTAAAACATTGCCCTGTAACATATCATTCTATATCATATCTATTTTATGAAATTTGTTTCATCAGCAAATCCAGAAAAAATTCTTATTTCTATTCTTTATATGTACTTTTTTTGGGCTGCCTTTGTATTGATCTAAAATCCTAATGCATCAAGAATTTTGTCATTCAACTTTCTATTTTCACCAATGTATGGATAGCAATGAATATGAATTGCCGGATTAAAATTCATTTCGATAATTGCGTAATTGTCCATGGTAGCAGGCTTTTTCACATCTTCTATCATCATGTCTAATCCTGTAATTTTAACATTTAAAGCTTGCGCGGATTTTATTGCTATATCCTTATACGACTGATGAATATCATCTGTAAAATCAATGCTATCTCCACCTGTACTGATATTTGAATTCTCACGCAAATACACAAGCTGATCTTTCTCTAAAATACTCTCAAAATTAAGCCCCTGTTCCTTTAAAAACATCTCTTCGGCTTCTTCCAGTCTAATTTTCTCTAACGGTGTTCTGTAACCTCTCCCACGCAATGGATCCTGATTTTTAATTTCAACCAATTCGCGAATCGTACTTTCTCCATCTCCTTTTACATTAGCTGGCACACGATGTAAAATACCATCAACTTTATCGTTAATAACAAAAAATCGAAATTCACGCCCCGAGATAAACTCTTCAATCAAAATACTTGCATCGTGCTCAAAAGCAATATCAACTGCTCTTCGATATATTTCCGGATTTTTATTCTCTTTCAAAATTGTTATTCCCAAGCCAAAATTAGTCGATTTTGGTTTTACCACAATTGGCTTTCCTTCAAACAAGTCAAAATCGGAACGAGCTTGCTCTACATTCTGATAATCCAATCCGCAAGGAACACGAACCTGGTTAGCTCCCAATATTTTTTTTGTAACCAACTTATTTTCCATCATTAACACACTGGAATAGTTATCTAATGATGTGCGGGTTGCCTGCATTACATATTCAATTTTATCACCCTGTTTTAAACTAATAAAATTCTCACTTCGATCTAATATGTTAAACTCTACTCCTCGTCTTAAAGCCGATTTCATAAGTAACTGCGACGATAATTCTAAATCTTCAAATCCATGAAAACGAAAACTACTCATCTCACTTTCTTCCCTATATTGCTTTGCTTTGTTCAAATGAAAATTAATAAAACCTTCTTCAATTACTCTTTCTTTAAGTCTGAACGATTTTCTTTTATCCGGATAATTAATTAAATCCCCAACCTCCTTAAAAGCAGTTAAATAAAGCTCATTATTATTCAAACTTGAATCTGAAATAAACCTTTTAATATCAAAATACAAATCATCCAGCATCCCTTTATAGTTCACCGATTTTCCATTTTTATTTATCAAGAATAAATCAGGACTAAGCCCAAAACAGGAAACTAAATCCTGATTTTTAGCGGCTATTTTTTGATCTTCATCCTGATAAGAATTTTTTTCCTCTTTAAACAAGCAATACAGTAAAAAAAGGTGAGTAAAATATAATCTATTTTTAGATATTCCTGATTTTTCAAATGGATCTAAATCGAGAATACGAACTTCTAAATGTGAAATTTGCTTTGTCTCAGGTATAAACTTTAGTCGTATTGGTAAATATAACTCCTCGCCAGAAAGAATATCTCCAGCTGTAATTAGACTGGTAAGCGACGAGAAATAACTATCTAAGCTATTAAAATCAACATAGTATTCTTCCTTATTACGATATCCTCCGGAACTATTTCGTATGGATATTGCATTACCACAACCCAATGAAGTTTTAATTCCTGTTTTTAAAGATTTCATTTTTAAGGAAGGATCTGCAACCGGACTTTCGCCAAACAGCCAAATTAACATCCAACGATATCGCATAAAATTACGCACCATTTTTAGATAAAGTGTTTCTCTGAATTTTTCAGAATCACCATTCCATTTTATAGCATGTTTTAATTTACGCTCTAACCGCGAGGTCAACGAAAAATTAAAATGAATACCCGAAAGCATTTGCCTTTCCTTTCCATATCTATTGGCTAATTCTTCTCTATATTTTTCTTTATGGATTCCCTTCTCGCCAAACTTTGCAATGGGAATTTCTTCCTCGTGAGGCAGTAAGGGCGGAGCACTTTGTGGCCATAATAATTCATCAATTAAATTCTCAGAAATAACATCCTGTAAAGTCTCTAAAAAGCCGTGTACTTCAGCAACACTTCTCAGTGGTGGAGTTATCATCTCTACCTGACTTTCAGAAAAATCAGTAGTAATAAAAGGATGATGAAATTTATCTCCTAAAATTCCTGGGTGTGGAGTGCGAGCCATTCCCCCTTTGTAATCAACTCTTACATTTTCTTTTTCGATCCCAAATTGTCCATCAATCAGACTCTTTCGAATTCCACCACACTTTAGCGCTTCGTTTATATTATTAATCAAATGATTCATATCAATTAGAATTTACCAAATGTATTGTTCTTAAAATAAGCTCTTAATAAAAAGTAAAGGACAAGTCCTTTTAATATACTACTTCCGGTGATACTCCACCAAACACCATTCAAACTTAAAAATGTATAAAATCCTAGAAAATAAGCTCCAGGCAGACGGAGCGAAGTGAAAATAACGCTCACAGTAGCAGGTATTTTTGTTTTTCCTAAACCATTAAATACTCCAGCCGAAATCATTTCCAGACACATAAATAATTGTGATGCCGCCAAAATCATTAAATAATCTTTTCCCATAAGTATACTTTCCTGTTCAGGAACAAATATTGAAAATAGGGTTTGAGGAATTAATAGAAAAATTAAAGTAGTGACTAAAGCAACAACAAAAGCAATTCGCCATCCTGCACGATATATATTTGGAACCTCGGTTAAATTTTTAGCACCATAACTATGGCCCACCATAATTGTTACCGCTTGCATTAAACCTCCAACAATCATAAAGGTTATCGATTCTATTTGGACTCCGATTTTTTGTACCGCAATAGCATTGGGCCCCCAATCTGCAATAATTCTTGCCAGAAAAATATATATGATAGAAAAAGAAATTCTTTGAATTGCAGCAGGAGTACCAACGGCAAATAATGTTTTTAATTTACTTGATTTCGGCAATAAACCTCTAAAACGAATGTTCTCAAACTTCTTCATGGTAAAGAAGAAAAATACCAAACTACATGTTCTCCCTACAATAGAAGCTACGGCTGCTCCCTCAACTCCATAATCTAAAACAAGAATTAAAAGTGGATCGAGTACTATATTTACCAATGTTCCAATTACACTGGCTTTAAATGAAATTTTCGTTTTTCCATGCGCATTAAAAATGCTTATTAAAAGTAGATTTACAAAACTAATTACAATACCAAATGCACTAATTACCAAATAGGAAGTCGCCATTTGGTTAACAGCAGCATCCTTCATTTGAAAAAAACCTATAAAATGCTCTGGAAGTGTTAAAAATATGGAAGTAAAAAGGATCGCAATACTCCCAATTCCCCACAATCCTGAGGTAGAATATCGAGCCGCATCATCCATATTTTCAGCTCCAACCGAATGAGCTATTTTTACATTGGCTCCAACAGTAACTATAGATGCCATTGCCCAACCTAAATGCAAAAAGAAACCTGCAGAACCAACCGCCGCAACCGCACCACTACCTAAATATCCTACCCAAATCATATCGGTAAGATTATAGGTCATGTGCAATAAATACGAACCAATTATTGGAAAAGCCAGTTTCAATAACTTACGACCAACTGCCGAATAGCTTTGCTCTTTTTTTAAAAATTTGGTAATATATTTCAACATTTTTGAAACTTCAGGAAAATTGCATACTAATATGCTTATTTATATTAAATATAATAGTTCAAAAGTATGGATAAACTATTTTATCATTTTTTTAATTAGAGCATCTAATTCACTCTTTAAAGACATTGTTTTTTCATGTTCAAACTGATTCTTAGCAACTAAACAAGATGGAATTTTTTGAGCTGTTTTCTCAAGTTCTTTTCCCTTCTTAGTTAGGTAAATTAAAACTTTTCGCTCATCGCTACAACATTTATTTCGTTCGATAATTTCAAGCTGTTCCATTCTTTTTAGCAAAGGCGTAACTGTATTGGTATTTAAATATAATCTACAAGCAATCTCGTTAACTCCAATTCCTTCTTTCTCCCATAAAATAAGCAAAACTAAGTACTGAGGATAAGTTACCCCCAATTCATCCAAATAAGGTTGATACATCCTAATCATTAAGCGGGATGCAGCATAAATCGAAAAACACAATTGATTGTCTAATTTCAATAAATGAATTTCTTTTGAGTCTGATTTTTCCATAATTTAATTTATATCGCCTGCGATACAAAAGAACAAAATACTATACACAGATCAAAGAAAATTTAATTCTTTAGACTTTTTTAACACTCTGCATTTACCCCATTAGTTTTAGTATTTACACATATATCTGCAATTAATTGATTAATTTCGATATTCAGAATTTACAACAAGAGTGCAAGTATATTATGTACCATTCCACATCAATATAAAATCATGATACAAAATCTTTTAAAAGATAATTTTGGCTTTTCTATATTTAAACCTGGGCAGGAAGAAGTCATTTCGAATATACTTGATGACAAATCTGCCATTGCAATTTTTCCAACGGGTTCTGGAAAATCACTGTGCTATCAGTTACCTGCATTGCGATTACCCGAGTTAACACTTGTTGTTTCTCCTTTACTGGCTTTAATAAAAGATCAAATTGATTTTTTACAATCCAAAAATATATCGGCAGTTCGTATTGATTCTTCTCTTTCGAAAGAAGAGGAGCAAGAGGTTATGAATGGAATCCGCGCCAAGCGTCATAAAATATTAATGATATCAGTAGAACGATTTAAAAATGAACGCTTTCGAAGATTCTTAAAAGAGATTCCTGTCTCACTTATGGTGGTTGATGAAGCACATTGTATTTCAGAATGGGGACATAATTTCAGACCCGATTACCTTAAGCTTCCCGATTATAGAAATGAATTTAAAGCAAAACAAGTTCTTTTACTTACCGCAACAGCAACACCAAAAGTAATTGAGGATATGTCGAAAAAATTTGCAATCCCTAAAGAACAAATTAGCATTACAGGTTTTTATCGATCAAATTTAAACTTGGAAGTGATTCCCATTCATCAATCTCAAAAAAATGAACAATTAATATCACTGCTTAGTACCAGAAAAAATGAATGTGGAATTGTATATGTAACTCAACAAAAAACTGCAGAAATAGTTTCCTCCATTTTAGCATCGAAAGGAATATCTGCGAAAGCATACCATGCAGGATTAAAAAGTGAAGGCCGCGAGGAAATTCAAAATCAGTTTATGGATGGCAAAATTAATTGTGTTGTTGCCACCATTGCTTTTGGAATGGGAATTGATAAAAGTAACATTCGATATGTGATCCATTACGATCTGCCAAAATCAACCGAAAACTATTCTCAGGAAATCGGAAGAGCTGGCCGGGATGGTAAAAAATCCGATTGCATTGTTTTGGCAAATCATGATAATATTAATGTGCTTGAGAATTTTATATTTGGAGACACTCCCGACCTATCAGGCATAAAAGAGATTCTAAGGCTCATAAAAAAGGCTGAAAACAACTGGGAAATCAAATTAAATACACTACCCTCGCTTAGTAATATTCGTATTCTTCCCATTAAAACACTACTGGTTTACATGGAGATGCGCGGAATTATTAAACCTTTATTTAGTTATTTTGCCGATTACAGATTCAGCTTAAATAGTGATGAAAAAAGTATCATAGAAAAGTTCCAAGGAGAGCGAAAGAAATTTATTCAGGCTATTTTCGATCATTCGCAAAAAGCCAGAAAGTGGATTACTGTAAATTTCGATACAATTAGTGAAAATTATTCAACAGACCGAAATCGAATTGTTTCGGCATTAGAATATTTCGATGCTCAACATTTAATCAATTTAGAAGCAAAACTAATGGTTGATGTTTTTGCTGTATCGAATCCTAATTTTGATATTGATGAAGTTGCCGAAGAACTGTATGATAGCTTTAAACAAAAAGAGAAGGTAGAAGTAAATCGAATTCGTGAAATGCTCGCCCTTTTCGAATCTCAAACCTGTATCAGTAAAAAACTAGCTAATTATTTTGGTGAATATCCAAAATGGGAAAAATGTGGACATTGTTCAGTTTGTAATTCTGGAAGTGTTAAAATTGAAAATTCAATTCATTTAAAAGACTTAAGTAAATACGATTATCAGGAATTGTGTCAGCAGGCAACCGGTAAATTAGCAGACAAGTCTACAAATAGATTAATTGCCAAGTTTTTATGTGGCATTAACACTCCCATTTTTACTCGTTTAAAATTAAAACAAGACAACTATTTTTCATTTTTAGAAAACTATCGATTTAATGATATTTTAGAATGGGTGAATTCGAATAATAAGTGAAAACAAAGAATAATAATCCTTACTTTTGCATCCTTAATTTATTACAATAATTGTTTTGAAAAGAAATCCTAATTACCCTTTTGCCCCTAAAAAATTTCCATTCTTTTACGGATGGGTTAGTTTGGTAGCCGGAACACTTGGGGTACTTTGCAGTATTCCCGGACAAACTATGGGTGTGTCTGTATTTACCGATTACCTAATGGAATCCTTGCAGTTAAGTCGCGATGCATTAAGTTCTGCTTACCTAATTGGAACAGTTACCAGTTCGTTTTTTCTTACCTACGCTGGAAAAATTTACGATAAATTCGGCGCCAGATTTACTGCAATAATTGCTGCCTTAGGATTAACAATAACACTAATGTTATTCTCAGTATCCAATAAGATTACAGCAGAAATATCAGAATTTACAGACATTAGCTTTACTGTTATTGCTTTTATTTGCATGGCTTTGCTATTCTTTTTTCTTCGCTTTTCGGGACAAGGCGTTTTAACTCTTGCCTCACGAAATTTAATTATGAAATGGTTCGATCAACGCAGAGGATTAGCCAATAGTATTTCAAGTGCTTTTCAATCTTTTGGTTTTGCAGTTTCTCCTCTTTTTATTGCCATGCTAATAGGTAAATTTAACTGGAGTATTACCTATCAGATTCTTGCTATTTTAACACTGCTTTTCATTGGTTTTGCCTTTGTTTTCTTCCGTGATAATCCCGAAGAGTGTGGATTAATTCCCGACGGAAAAAAACTAAAACCAAAAGTAAAAACAAATCCTACTTTTCAAACTAAAAAACAATATACCTTAAAAGAAGCGCGCAACACATGGGTATTTTGGGTATTTGCATTAGCCTTAAGTTTTAATGCTTTTTTCATTACCGGATTTACATTTAATGTAATTTCAATCTTTGGGTCATGTGGACTCTCAGAACAGAAAGCTCTTAGCGTATTTATTCCAGCTTCTGTAATTTCAATTATAACGGCTGTTGTTGGAAATTTAATAAGTGACTATATTCGATTACAAAAATTACTAATCATATTCCTTTTGGGCTGCTTACTAGCTGCTTTAGGTGTTGCAACACTTGCATATCCATTTGGATATTATGTGCTAATTTTAGGAAATGGAATTATGGGAGGGTTATTTTCTGTACTGGCTGCAATTACCTGGCCCCGATTTTATGGAAGAGAACATTTAGGTGCCATTAGCGGTCTTGCCATGTCGATGATTGTATTCTCGAGTGCCATAGCACCTTTATTTTTTAGTAGAATTTTTACTTTAACAGGAAGCTACAGTCTTGCCGGATATATTGGAGTAGTAACAGCTATATTATTGCTATTATTCTCGGGGAAAGCTAAAAATCCTCAATTACAATAAAAAAATAGTATACTCCTCAAAAGCGAGGAGTATATATTATTTTTTCAAATCCTTCACCAACCTATTTATTGATATCAGATCAAAATCTCCAAATTGTTCTTCCTTATAATTTTTCACAAACTCCTGATTAACAAGAAACAATTTGCTATTATAGGTATCTTGTGGAAAAGTATTCTCGCTATGGAAATCGTCGAAACTGGTAAAATTTAAAGGACAAGCCGATAATTCCCAGGCATCGCCTTCCTGATTCATGAAAAGCAGTGGCAAGCCATGTGTTCGACAAATAAAAGGACGAGATTCATATATCTGACACAAATCATCTATTAGAAAATTACAATCTTCGGCATTTTTATCTAATTCTTTATAGGCAGCCGGCGAATTTTGTTTTAATTCATCGAGCATACTGAAATATTCTACAGGCAAAACCTGAAAATTCATACAACAATCGGAACAACCTTTTTTACATGCCATTTCGTTCTTGTGCAAAGCAGCTAATTTATTACTTACTTCGCTTACCTCATCTCGCAACTGACGATACTTTGCCAATTCTTCTCTTGCCTTTTCGTTCATTTCTGTAATTTTTGTCAGGCAAAAATAGCTTTTTTCTGTTTCGAATCGAATTATACTCTTTACTATTCTATCAATTGTTTGGTCTAACCAATTAAAATTGTAATAAAACTCCACTTTTTAAAGATGATAGAGTTATATTTTTAAAGCTATAAGCTCAACTCTCCAATTCAAAAGGCAAAATATCACCAAGCACAATCTTTTTAGGACTTACAATTGCACGTATTGGATAAATTTCCACCCCATTTTCACAGGCTTTTTTTAGTGTTATTGCGTATTCCGGATCAATATCAACAGCTGGAGCAAATACATCAACATCAGCACGTTGAACCACATAAACCATAACTGCACGCTTACCCTCCTTTTTTACTTTCATTAGCGTATTTAGATGTTTTCTACCTCGAACAGTTACTGCATCAGGAAAACGCGCATAATTATCCATCTTTAAACTCACATTTTTCACCTCTATAAAACATTCTTCTTTTTCGTTTTGTGCAAAAACATCGAAACGGCTATCATCGAAACGCACTTCCCGCTTAACATCTGTATATCCTTCCAAAGCTATTATTTCTTGATTTTTAACAGCTTCGTAAATTAATAAATTTGGCACTGCCGTATTAATTCCAACCCACGAATCATTAATTTTAATCATTTCCCAGGTGTAATTAGTTTTTCTTTTCGGATCATCAACATAAGTTAAATAAACTTCGGCATCTTCCTTCAGGCAGGATTTCATACTTCCCGAATTAGCAGTGTGAGCAACAACTATTTCGCCATTATCTAATTCAATATCCGCCAAAAAACGTTTGTATCTTTTTATTAATCTACCATGAACAAGTTTATCTGGAAAAATCATATCTGTTTTTTTTATTAAAATAAAATCAAATATAGATAGATTTCTTCTACTTTTGCGACACCCAAAAAGAGATTTAATAATGAGTATATCAAAAGTGTTTTTTTATAATCCTACCTGTGAAATTGCCATCTCTAATGGCACGCTCAGCTATATGCCAAATAAAACATTAACTAAATTCGAACAGGATTTGGATTTACTTTCCATGTATTTTGCTTCGGAAGAAGATGTTATATTAACGAAGCAAATGCCCGATTCTAAATTCCTTAGAATAATAAGCGATGCAGGAATAAAACTCCCCAAAATCATTAAGCTTAGCGACATACTGCTTCATCCAGATTCACTACTTCCTAACAAAATGGAATTGCATCCCTGGGGCTGGAGTCCGAGAATTCATCATATTTTTAAACCTTTAAAGAAGTATTGCAGCGAGCAATTTCTAAATCAGCCAAACTCTTATTGGAAAGATAATCATAAAGAACTTTACAGCCGCAAAACAGCATTAAGTGTACTAAACGATTTTCTACAAAACAACAATAACGGATATTTACATCACGACAAAAAAGCAATTATCTGCAAATCGGTTGCAGAAATAGATGCGTTAATTAAAAAATGGAAACAGATAATAATTAAAGCTCCCTGGAGTTCGTCTGGCAGAGGTTTACAAGTGTTAAGATATTCATATTTAAATGAATCGATTACTCAATGGATAAAAGGTACTCTCGAAGCTCAAGGATATGTAATGGTAGAACCTTTACTAAATAAAAAGTTCGATTTTTCATTACAATACTACTGCGATGGAAAAGGAAATTTGAACTTTCTTGGACTTGCATTTTTCAAAACAAATTCGAATGGCCAATATAATGGTAATATTTTGGGTGGTATTCCCAGGGAAATAAAAAATTTCCTTTCGGAACAAATTATCAAGGAGTTATCAGAAGGCATGCTAAAGGAACTAAAAAAATCTGCCATATCAGACAATTATTGCGGATATTTTGGCGTTGATTGTATGATTATTGAAAACGAAAATGGGGAAAGCCTTATTCATCCTTGCGTAGAAATTAACTTGCGTTACAACATGGGAACTTTAGCCATAATTCTTAATCAATACATTCATAAAAACTCCCATGGATCTTTTAAAATCAATTTTAAGCCCAAAGAATCTTTCGATACTTTTCACGATAAAATGATAAAAGAATATCCTTTTAAAATGAAAGATGGAAAATGGTTTAGCGGATATCTACCTATGGTTAGCCCTTTTCAAAATAAGAACTTTGGATTATATGTACTACTAACAAATAAAGAGGAAACTGTATTGTAATTAGTTTCCTCTCTATTCAATTTAATATTGTTATTTTTAATGATGATGATGTTTTGTAGCACCAAAATACAAATGTGAAAAATTATGAACCGATTCCTTTAACTTACTAATGTAATTTAAATCGGTTGTTTGTTTGGTTTTCATGGCATACACGCATATTTCATGCAATACAGTCAGTATTTTTTGATTCTTTTTAATTTGCTCAGGATCATCGCTCAGCTTAACTCTTTGAAACATAAAATATTGGGTTGCAATATCCTGTAATTTCTTAGCATGTTCTTCTTTATTACTTACCCAGCGTACCAATTGATTATAATCGATATTATCGGCCGATGATAACTCAGTGATTTTTTTCATACTTTTTTCTATGGTAGTAATATGTTCGCTCATTAAGACAACTCTTAGCGAATCGGCATAAATACCACATGGAATTTCGCAATGTGCATAAGATTTTTGAATATTTCCCATAAACATAAACAATACCAACAATAATGGTAAACCAATAATTCTAAATAATTTTTTCATAATAGTTATTTCAATTTTTTATAAGTAACAATCTATTATTTAAAATTAATCTAATTAAGCTAAAATACAAATTTATGTTACAACTATAAATCATACCCTTCTCCATTAAATTTATATTTAATGTTGATACGCCAAATAGAAGTTAATATAAAAAAGCCGAACTAAAAGTCCGGCTTCAAAATATTCTAAGAGAAATATATTACATATTCATTCCACCACAAACGTGAATGGTTTGCCCTGTAACATAAGACGAAAGATCTGAACCTAAGTAAACACAAGTTTTTGCGATTTCTTCAGGTGTTCCTCCTCTTTTCAAAGGAATTTTACCTGCCCATTCTTTAACAACATCTTCTGGCAGTTTTCCTGTCATTTCGGTAATAATAAAACCTGGAGCAATAGCATTCGAGCGAATACCTCTTGATCCTAGCTCTTTAGCAACCGATTTTGTAAAACCAATAATACCAGCTTTCGATGCAGAATAGTTAGCCTGACCAGCATTACCACTTACTCCTACTACAGAACTCATGTTGATAATAGAACCACTACGTTGTTTTAACATAGTTCTTTGAACCGCTTTAGTAAAATTGAATACAGATTTTAGGTTAACATTAATAACCATATCCCACTGCTCTTCAGTCATACGCATCAATAAAGTATCTTTAGTAATACCTGCATTGTTTACCAAAATATCAAGAGCACCAAATTCTTTCACAATCTCAGCAACTACTCTATCTGTATCGGCAAAATTGCTCGCATCAGAAGCATATCCTTTTGCTTTTACACCATAAGAAGCAATTTCTTTTTCAGTTTCGATAGCTTGCTCATTGTAGAACAAATCAGTAAAAGCAACATTACAACCTTGTTTTGCAAATTCGATTGCAACTGCCTTACCAATACCACGTGAAGCACCAGTAATAATCGCTGTTTTTCCTTCTAATAATTTCATGAAATTCTATTTTGAATTTTAATAATTTTCCTAATAAATCCTGATTAATCGGCTTTACTTATTTCGATTTTTACGAGTAAATTATGAATTTAAGACCAATGGTCTTGATTAATTATTTACAAAATCGCTAACAAATATAAAATATTTTAGTGTAATATACCTGTAAAATCATCTTTTGAAACTATTCATCATTATTAATAAGCATTGTCTTTTGTGATTGCTACATTCTACAATATACAATAAATCAAAAAGGTAGATTAGATCTTTGGGGACAATAATTCATCTAATTGCTCCAATATTTCACTCGCCTTTCCTTGAAGAAAAAAATCAGTAATTCGATTAGTATAGTTCGATTCTTCGGTATTAATCTCGATAATAGTAGCACCATTACGTTTTGCCTCGGTAGGAATCATAGCTGCAGGCATTACCTCACCGGTTGTTCCAACAATTATTACAAGATCAGCATTTCGTGCAAATAGTAAAGAATTATTATATGCCTTCTCAGGAATACCTTCGCCAAAAAATACAAAATCAGGTTTCAGAACAACTCCATCATTCTTACAACAAGGAGGCAAATCATTTAAATTAACTTCCTCGGGCAAATAAACCCGATTGCATTCTTTACAAATTAATTTTTGCGAGTTTCCATGAAATTCAAAAATAGTTTTCGATCCTGCCTGCTGATGTAGATTATCTATATTTTGAGTAACAACAGCTTTTAACAAAGATTTTTGTTCCCATTCTGCAAGTACCTTATGAGCTTTATTCGGCTTTGCAGTTCCAAAAAAATCATAAAATATCTCTTTTATAGCAATCCATGAATCTTTCGGATTAGAATGAAAATAGTCTAAATCTAAACATTTGGGATCATATTTACTCCATAAACCTTCTGGTCCCCGAAAAGGAGGAATACCACTTTCAACAGAAATTCCTGCTCCTGTAAATGCAATCATCGATTTCGATGCTAAAATTACATCTGCAACTTTTTGTAAATTATTTTTCATGTCGGCAAATTAACTTTTAGTCTTCCTAAAAATGTAACACTTTGATTTCATATATTATTATATCCATATAAAACCGAAGGATTTATTTTCATTTTCAAACAATTACAACAAGTAACAATTATTTAACATTGCTGTAATATTCCTGTAACATTAGCTTACTAACATTGCAGTAGTAGAAATAAAGAGAAAAGCTTTTCTCAATAATATGTAAATGTATCTACAAAGATTTTAAAATAGAAAAAATCTGCAAACAATCGTTTTTAAATTAAAAAACTAGAAAAATGAAAAAAATTCAACTACTCCTATCTACTATAATAATTCTTGCATTAATGGCAAGTTGTGGAAATGCAGGAAAAGACAAATCGACCAATAATAAAAAAGCAAAAAGTATTACTGGTGCTGGCGCAACTTTCCCACAACCATTTTACAATAAAATTTTTAAAAGTTACACAAAAGAACAAGGCTTGCTGGTAACTTATGGTGGAATTGGTTCTGGTGGCGGAATCCGTAGTTTAAAAGATAAAATTGTTGATTTTGGCGCCAGCGACGCTTTTTTAAATGACACAAAACTTGCTGGTATGCCAGGAGAAGTTCTTCATATTCCTACTTGCTTAGGTGCCGTAGTTGCGGCATACAATCTTCCCGGAAAACCAGAATTAAAATTTACTCCTGAACTAATGGAGGGCGTTTTTATGGGAAAAATCACCAATTGGAATGACAAGAAAATTGCAGCTATAAATCCAGGTGCTAATTTACCTGATCTTGCGATAACAGTTGTTTATCGTTCGGATGGTAGTGGTACTACTTTTATTTTTAGCGATTATATGAGCAAAGTGAGCTCTAACTGGGCTAAGAAAATTGGTGCCGGAAAAGCTTTACAATGGGCTGTGGGTATTGGAGCAAAAGGTAATCCTGGTGTTGCCGGTACAATTAGTCAAACAGTTGGTGCTATTGGTTACATTGGTTCTGAGTATGCTTTTGCAATGGGAATTCCTGTAGCAAGCATTCAAAATCAGGCAGGTAACTTTATTTTGCCTTCTGTTGAATCGGTAAGTGCTTCGGCAAAAGGTGAAATGCCTGCCGATACTCGTGTTAGCCTTACCAACACCAATGCTGCAGACGGATATCCAATTTCTAGCTTTACCTGGATAATTATTTACAAAGAGCAAAATTACAATAACAGAAGTAAAGATCAGGCAAATCAAACCATTAAATTAATAGACTGGGTAGTAAGTGCCGATGCACAAAAAGAAACTACTAAAGTTCACTATGCTCCACTTCCCGAAGCTGCAGTTGCAAAAGCAAAAGCCGTTTTGAAAAAGGTTACATATAATGGAGAAATATTATCTAATCTATAAAAAGATATATTCTTAAAAGGAGTTTGCTTCAATTACATATTCTTAAAATTAGAATATAAAAGTTCTCCAGACATTAAATTGAAGCAAACTCATTCTTTTCAACTCTGAATCGTTCAAGCATGAACAGCGAAAAATTATTTAAATATCTGTTAATTGGTAGTGGTGTTCTTATTGTATTAATTGCACTAGGAATTGTTACTACCCTATTTATCGGATCCATTCCATCTTTTAAAGAATTTGGTTTTGGATTTATCTATTCTTCAGAATGGAATCCTACCGAAGGAAGAGAATCTTATGGTGCACTACCATTCATCATCGGAACTCTCTTAACATCCATTCTAGCATTAATTATCACCTTTCCATTTGCCTTTTCCATCTCTCTTTTTCTGGGAGAGTATTTTAAAAACGGAAAACTACCTTCTTTTTTAAGATCTGTAGTTGATCTTTTAGCAGGTATTCCATCGGTGGTTTATGGTTTATGGGGATTTTATGCTTTAAAACCTTTGGTTGCAGAGCTTGGACTTAACGCTCAGGGATTTGGAATATTCACCTCCTCAATAGTGTTAGCTATTATGATTATACCTTATGCTTCTTCTTTAGGTGCCGAAGTTATTTCTATGGTTCCCGGAAGTTTAAAAGAAGCTGCTTACTCACTAGGAGCTACCCGATTCGAGGTAGTTAGAAATGTTATTGTTCCCAATGCGGGTTCAGGAATTTTTGCAGGTTACATTCTTGCTTTAGGTAGAGCTATTGGTGAAACCATGGCAGTAACCATGCTTATTGGCAACTCAAATATAATACCAACTGGAATTTTCGATTTGGGAAATACCATGGCAAGTTTAATTGCTAACCAGTTTAGTGAAGCCGAAGGGCTTAAATACTCCTCGCTTATTGAAATAGGATTACTCCTTTTCATTATCACAGGAATTGTGAATTACATCGGCAAATTAATTATGAGAAAATTATCGGCCTAGCTCATCAATTATATATCTAGAAATGAATATCTCTACAGAAATATCAAACAGAAAAATGAAGCAACGCTTGCTAAAAGACAAAATCTTCACCTATATGATGATTGGTCTTGCTTTTCTATCAAGTGTACCTTTGTTTTTAATTCTATATCAGTTGGCAGTAAAAGGGTATCGCCAATTAAATATTAGCTTTTTCTTCGAGGAAGCACCAGATACCATGGAAGCAATGCTTGCCGTTGCAAACAACGAAATTATTCCAGGTGGTATTGCCAATGGAATTGTTGGTACACTAATTATTGTGGGAATGGCTTCTATTATTGCTATTCCACTTGGAATTATCTGTGGAATTTATTTGGCAGAAAACTCGAAAGGAAAATTCCCGGGTATTGTCAGATTTATTGTTGACATGCTGCAGGGCGTTCCGTCTATCGTGTTAGGAGTTATCGGCTACATTTGGATTGTAAAGCCTATTACTGGCGGTTTTTCTGCTCTTGCAGGTAGCGTAGCATTATCAATCATGATGTTGCCTTCTATCGTGCGTTCAACCGAAGAAACCTTAAAAATGATACCGGGAACACTAAAAGAGGCAGCTCTTTCCTTAGGTGTTCCTTATCACAAAACCATTCTGAAAGTGATTTTACCTACCGGAATTTCTGGAATATTAACAGGAATTATTTTAGGAATTTCGAGAATAGCTGGAGAAACAGCTCCATTAATGCTAACTGCTTTGGGTAGTACAGTTATTAATACAGATATAACAGGACCATCGAGTGCAGTTCCTCTTTTGGTATGGGAATTTTATAACGACCCCAACCTTGTTAACATGATATGGAGTGCCTCCTTATTTCTACTTCTTTTAATCTTATGCCTGAATTTATCGGCTAAAGCAATTGCAAAAAAATGGAAAGTACAGTACTAATGAAAGAGAAAGAGCTTACACAGCAATCATATAAAGCAAAAAACGTGATACAGAATCCAATTGAAAATATCGAATCTCCTGTGCTTAAAATTGATGATTTATCAGTTTCGTATGGTGGCGACAAATTCTCCATCCGAAATGTATCGGCTGGCATTGCCAAAAATAAAATAACTGCAATTATGGGTCCTTCAGGATGCGGTAAAAGTACATTGCTAAGAGCCATTAACCGCATGCACGAATTGTATCCAAACACGCATAACAAGGGTGCTGTATATTTAGGCAAGGAAAATATTTACAAGTTGAATCCTATTCAGTTAAGAAGAAAAATTGGTATGGTTTTTCAACGTCCTAACCCATTTCCAACCATGAGTATTTACGACAATGTAATTGCAGGATTTAATTTAAATGGAATAAGGCTAAAGCGATCTGAAAAAAATGAAATTGTAGAAAAATCGCTTCGTGAAGTTGGACTTTGGGAAGAGGTAAAAGACTCTTTGCACAATAAAGGAACATTTTTATCGGGAGGACAACAACAACGTTTATGTATTGCCCGAGCTTTGGCTTACACGCCAGATATTATTCTTTTAGATGAACCAACTTCTGCTCTCGATCCAATTGCAACAGCTAAAATTGAAGACCTCTTGGTAAAATTAAAAAAGGATTTTACAATTGTTTTGGTTACTCATAATATGTCGCAAGCTGCTCGAATTTCTGATTATTCGATGTTTATGTATTTGGGTGAACTTGTAGAATACGGTAAAACCAAACAGATGTTTACCACCCCAAAAGACAAACGCACAGAAGAATATCTAACCGGTAAATTTGGTTGACTAAAAATACAATTAGTTGTTGATTCATATTTATTAATCTTTTATAGAATTACTCAATGTCAATAAAAAAAGATAAAAAATTCGATAAAATACATTCAGATTTCGGTAAAATGAAACTGATACTTCAGGAACAATTCGAAATATTAGAAAATGTTGTTTTGTTGGGACTAGACATTATAGATGTTAAAGAAGTTGAAAAATTTAAAATCAACGAAACCATACTAGACAAATTTGAACTAAAATTAAGCGATAACATTATTCAAACCATTGGCCTGCAACACCCAATGGCTAGTGATTTACGTCTTCTTATCTCCTACTTCAGAATGATTGGTCATATCGAAAGAATTGGAGATCAGTTAAACAATATATTGCGATTTATAAATAAAATGGAACCTCCTTTTATTCCAGAAACCCATAGAGAATCCCTATTAGATATGTTGTCGATAAGTGAGAAAATGGTTAGAAAAGCATTAATATCATTCGAGGATCTCGATCATGAATATGCCATTTGGACAATAAAAAATGATGAGTTAGTTGACGAAATGCAATACAACTTACTAAAAAGAATGGTGAAAAAGCACACTCCAAAAGATATTGATAAAACTGGAATTTACAACTTAATAAATTTTGCAAGCATATTAAGTAATATTGAGAGAATTGCTGATAATGCCACTAATATTGCCGAAGCATCAATTTATTTCCAGCAAGGAATCGATTTGCGTCATCAGGACTTACCCGATAAAGAGTAATACCTCAATAAAAATGCTATCAACTTCCTGTTATCACTGAATTTAACTAAATCCAAAAATTAAATTTTAAAATCTTAACACAACCAGTTTAGAATGCCTCAAAATGAAAGATTTAAAAATATTAGTAGTAGATGATGAAGAAGATTTGTGTGAAATCTTACAGTTCAATCTTGAGCAAGAAGGATTTGAAGTAGACACCGCCCACTCGTCGGAACAGGCATTAAAATTAGAACTTAACAAATACGATTTCTTTCTTCTCGATATTATGATGGGAGAAATATCAGGTTTGGAACTGGCGAAAATTATCCGTCGAAATCCCGATCTGGAAGAAAAACCAATTCTTTTTATTACTGCCAAAGGAAGGGAAATAGATAAATTAAAAGGCTTTACAGCCGGAGCCGACGATTATGTAGCAAAACCATTCTCTGTTAAAGAGCTAATTGCAAGAATTCATGTTATCTGTAAACGAGTATATTCGAAATCGAAACACGAAGTTTCTTTTGAGTATGAAAACTTAAAATTAATCCCTGAATCGAAAAAAGTGAGTATCAACGGAATTGATGCAGGCTTAACCAAAACAGAATTCGAAATACTACAACTACTTTTAAGCAATAAAGGTAGAATATACTCTCGCGACGAAATTATGCATAAAGTTTGGGCTGGCGACACCTATGTTGGCAATAGAACTGTTGATGTTAACGTAAGACGAATTAGAAAAAAAATCGGTGAATATCATAATTTGATTAAAACAAAATCGGGTTACGGATACTATTTTGAATCCTTAAAATAATGTACCACACCATTTGTTATATCTATATCAATTATTGATATTTGTTACACAATCAATAAGTACAAGCCCAGAAACCTATCTAATCCAAACGAATAAATGCAAGCAAATATTCATAATTCAGGATCGAAATACAAAAAAAAATTATTCTTTTTCTTTTTTCTTATTGTTCTGATTTTCTCTCTTTTAATTGGAGGATTTCAGTATCATCAGGAAAAAGCTTATCGCCGTGAGAAACTGGAATATGCTCTTAATATTTACACCGAGCAGGTTCAGAAACTAATTAACAAAAAAGGCTTATTGAAAAAAAATAGTTTTTCCGAAATAGATTCCTTAAGATTATTAATACCCGATCGTAATATCCGTATCACGGTACTTACTGTTAAGGGAGATGTTATTTACGATTCGTATGTTGAAAAACTTAGCGAATTGGATAATCACCTACAACGCCCCGAAGTGCAAAAATCGCTACACACAACGAAAGGAAGTAATATTCGCTTGTCGGGCTCAACCGGACAAACCTATTATTACTATTCTAAATACTATTACTCACATTTTGTTAGAACGGCCTTACCTTTCAACGATAGTGTGATGATGTTTTTAAAGGCAAATAATATTTTTCTTTATTTTCTAATCGGATTATTTGGAGTTACCGTAATTTTCCTGATTTATGCAACCGAACATTTCGGAAATTCGATTTCGAAACTTAGAAAATTTGCGATTAATGTAGCCAAAAATCGCCCGATTGATCCCAATGAAGATTTTGGAAAAACAGAATTAGGAGAAATCAGTCATCAGATTGTGAAAATTTACCGTAAACTAAGCCAAACAAAAGAAGCTTTGGTTCGAGAAAAAGAGAAACTAATTATGCATCTTCAGATTGCACAGGAAGGTGTTGCTGTTTTCGATAAAGATAGAAACCTGATACTTTGGAACAGTCATTTTATTGATTACATAAATTACCTCGGAAATATTTCTACTCACAACTATCAAGAGATTTTTGAACTTCCTGAACTGAAAGAGATCAACAAATTTATAAATGCCAACATTAAAAAACTAAAATCGAATTACATTCCCAATGTAGATATTATCAGCGATAAAAAAACAGTAATTATTGGACATAAATTATTTCTGTATCAGGTTGTAGTATTCCAGGATTGTAATTTCGAAATCTCTATTAACGACATTACCAAATCGGAAAACGAGAAAATCATAAAACAGGAAATGACTCTGAATATTGCTCACGAATTAAAAACACCGGTTACCGCTGTCTCGGGATTTTTAGAAACCATTAAAGATAATCCTACAATGCCCGAGGATAAAAAGATTCAATTTATTGAGCGATCGTGCCTGCAAATTAATCGATTATCGAATTTAATTAAGGATATCTCTGTTTTAACCAAAATGGAAGAAGCTCAACAATTGTTCTCGGTTGAGAACATCAACATCAGGAAAATACTTGATGAAATGATAGAAGATTTTGAGCTAAAATTAGAACTATCGAAAATGAAAATCGATTTGCAAATACCCAGAAATTTAAACATCACAGGCAATAGCGAACTTATCGATTCTGTATTTCGAAATTTAATCGATAACTCGATAAAATATGCCGGCAAAGAAGTAAAAGTTGAAATCAAAAATTACTTCGAAGATAGTAACTACCATTATTTTTCTTATTCGGATAATGGAATAGGTATTTCAGAAAAACACCTGCCACGAATATTCGAGCGTTTTTACAGAGCCGATAACGGAAGATCAAGAAAAATGGGTGGTACCGGACTAGGACTATCCATTGTTAAAAATGCAGTAAGTTTCCACAATGGCAGAATATTCGTAAAGCCAGGAAAAGAAAAGGGAGTTGAATTTTTCTTCTCCTTAAAAAAACAACTTTCCTAAAAAAGAAAAAATCATTGAAATCAATATCTCAGAATCATAATTTGACATTTTTTGAACTTTTATGCATTTCTACTTTTCAACTTTTATTATCTTCACACTACATTAAACTTTAATAATATGTATATCGCATCAAAAGATAGATACAATGAAATGCCCTACCGACGATGTGGACGTAGTGGACTGCTTTTACCGGCAGTATCCTTAGGCTTGTGGCATAATTTCGGACATGTAGATTTATTTTATGAATTCAAACAAATTATTTGTCATGCATTCGATCGAGGTGTTACTCATTTCGATCTGGCTAATAATTATGGTCCGCCTCCTGGATCGGCAGAAGAAAATTTTGGTAAAATTTTAAAGGAAAACTTAAAGCAATATCGCGACGAAATAGTAATTTCGACTAAAGCTGGATACACAATGTGGCCCGGACCATACGGTGATTGGGGCTCAAAAAAATATCTAATTGCCAGTCTTGATCAAAGTTTAAAAAGAATGGGAATAGATTATGTCGACATTTTCTACTCCCACCGTCCCGATCCCAATACTCCAATTGAAGAAACCATGTCGGCTCTAGATCAAATCGTACGACAGGGAAAAGCTTTGTATGTTGGAATTTCAAGTTATAGTGCCGAACAAACTCATGAAGCCGTCAAAATATTAGATGACTTGGGAACTCCTTGTCTTATCCATCAGCCACGGTATTCGATGTTCGATCGTTGGGTCGAAAATGGATTACTAGATACAATCGAAAAAGAAGGTATTGGTTCTATAGCTTTCTCCCCTTTAGCTCAAGGAATGCTTACCAATAAATATCTGAAAGGAATTCCTGAAGGCTCGAGAGCAGCCAAATCACACGGATTTTTACAAAAGGAGCAACTCACCGATAAAATTATTGAAAAAGTAAAAGTATTAAATACTATTGCCGAAAAACGCGGACAAAGTCTAGCACAAATGGCCATTGCCTGGTTGTTAAAAGATGACCGGGTAACTTCAGTTTTAGTAGGTGCTAGTTCGGTTCAACAATTAGATCAAAATATAGATAGTATTAACAACTTACATTTTGAAATAAACGAACTGAAAGAAATTGAAGAAGTATTAAAATCATAAAAACATCCTATTTGCATAACTAGGAATACAATTATTGTATTTCTAGAAATGCAACACATTTTCAAATAAACCCTCCTATAGTCGCAAGAATTTACACATTACAACCCACTCATTATCTTGCACAAATAAAAATACGGTAGACTTTATTTTTATCAAATATATTAAACATATATTTGCAACATAAATCTATTTTAGTAAATTCACTACGAATTACAATATTATAAATTAGAATTATGAAACTATTTAAACCCTTTATTAATCTTACCCAATCAGAATCTACCGGAATTTACACATTAAATGCTGTGGTTTCCTTACCAAAAGATTATGCATTAAACTCTATAGAACAAGGACTGAGTATAAAACACAAAAAAAAATCGTGGGTAGTTACTGCATGTGTAACAACGAATGGCTCTCTGGAGACGGATATTGTGGAATTTTCGGTTCCTTTAAAACAAAAGCCAACAAAAGAAATCAGAACTGTTTCTATGAATATTATCGAATCATCAATGAGTAATACGGTTAAAGATCCGACAGAAAATAGTGCTACTGACATAAATTATGATGATGCTGAAAATACACAGCCCTAAAAACCCATTTACTTAGAATATTAAAAACACCCTCTGTACTCCTTATTTCCATTCTTTCTACTTTGCAGACTATTTATATTAACACCCTATGCGTTTAACTACTCTTTTACTACTCCTATTTTCTTATGGTATTTCTGCACAAAGTATTAAAAAAATCGAATACTCATTAGACACAATTTCTAATGTAAACGATAAAATTACCTTCCTAAACAATTGGACAGGGAAAAATTACAGAACTAAGCCAACTGAAGCTGAATACTATGCCAATAAAACAATTGATCTTGCCCTAAAATCAGAAAATTTTTCTGGTATTGGTAATGCACATATTCGCATAGGATCAATTTATAGAAGAAAAGCTAAATATGATACTGCAATAATAATATACAATCGTGCAATAGAAAATTTTAAAACAGCATCCGATTCGGCTGGAATTAATCTCACCTATCTTAATCGTGGCTTGGTGCTGCGGAAAGTATCCAAATACGATTTAGCTTTAAAAGACTTTTATTCAGTTCTTAATTATTATGATAGAAATTACAATGCCTCTATAAAAGGCGATGCAAACAATAGCATTGGACTTGTATATAAAGAATTGAAAAACTACAACAAAGCTTTAAGCTACTATAAAAAAGCTGCTGAATTATATTTAGAATCAGATCATATTTCCAGTTTATATGCCGTTAACAATAACATTGCCGTTATTCTCTCTTTACAAGAAAACTTTAAGGAAGCGCTAAATTACTATAATGACAACCTTAATATCTTAACAAAAAAACCAAACAATTATAAATTTGCCCAAACCTATCATAATATTGGAAATTGTTTTCTTGTATTAAAACAATATACTCTTGCTCTTGAGTACTTCCAAAAAAGTCTTGATTTAAAAAAATTAATTGGCAATAAAGATTTAATTACAACAAGTTTAAATAGTCTGGCAAATACTTATATAAGATTACATAATTATAAAGCAGCTCTTGCCTACAGCAAAAATGCCTATCAACATACTTTTGAAACTAATAATATTTATTACAGAAAAACCAGTAGTAAAGATCTCTTCAAAATTTACTCCCATTTGCAAGACCCCGATAGCGCAATGCACTATTTTACGATTTATGAGCAATTAAAAGATAGTCTTCTTAATCTAGAAAGCTTAAGCAGAATTTCGATGATTCAAACAAAATACGAAACAGATAAAAAAGAATCTCAAATTGCCATATTACAAAATGAGAATGAAAATAAAGCAATGCAACGCAATGGGTTGATAATAATTTTAATTCTAATTATCGCTTATGTTGGTTTTATCGTCAAATCATATTACCGCAATAAAAATCTCACTCGCATACTAAGTTTACAAAAATCACGAATTGAATGGTCGGCAAAAATTCTCAATCAAAAAAACATAGATTTGCAAACATCCAACCAAACTAAAAATAAATTATTTCAGATTATTTCTCATGATTTACGATCTCCATTAGCAACAGTCTCCGGAATATCAAAACTTATTACAATTTATTTAAAACAAGGAAGATACGACAAGCTAAATAGCACTAGCAAAGATTTAGGAGAAAGTGTTACCCGGGTTTTAAACCTAACCGATAACCTATTATCGTGGTCTTTAAACCAATCTGGCCGTCTTCCCTATAATCCTGTTACTCTTTCAGCAAACAAACTAATTTCGGGAATTTCTGAGACTTACCAATCGGTTGCTCAGCATAAAAATATATACTTGGAAATATCAGCTAATGATAATCTTTTTATATATGGCGACAGATCGATGCTGGAAACTGTAATTCGTAACTTAATAAATAATGCCATAAAATATACACCCGAAGGCGGAGTCATACTAATAGGAGCACTAGCTGGGAAAAATAAAACAGAAGTTTACGTTAGAGATAGTGGCAGAGGAATTCCTGAAAACCAAATCCCTAAACTCTTTAAATTAAATAATGGCAAATCTACACCTGGAACAAAAGGAGAAAATGGCAATGGTCTAGGTTTAATTTTATGTAAAGACTTTATTGAACGTCATAATGGAGAAATTTGGGTGGAAAGCGAAGAAAATATAGGTTCAACTTTTAGCTTTTCTATTCCTTGTAAAGAAGATTCAAAAAGCCTTAAAATGGTAGATTCTAAGGAAATCACAAACGATAAATTAAAGACCATGGCAAACTAATATTCCTTTTTATTAGGAAGTATCCTTTTACCATAAGTTTAAAGCTTTTTTTAAACTTAGCAATTAATCTGTTATTTTTTAGATAATAATTACTATTTTTGCGCCCTGAAAAATAGCAAATAAAGGATAACTTATATGATATCGGTTTCAAACTTATCAATTCAATTCGGAAAAAAACCTCTTTTCCAGGATGTAAATATTAAATTCACCCCAGGTAACTGTTATGGTGTTATTGGTGCTAATGGTGCTGGTAAATCAACATTCCTAAAAATTTTATCAGGAGATCTTGATTCAACAACTGGTAAAGTTATGATGGAACCAGGTGAGCGTATGGCTGTTTTAAAACAGGATCACTTCGAGTTTGATGAGCATACTGTTTTAGATACCGTAATAATGGGTCACGCAGAATTGTGGGCAATTATGCAGGAAAAAAATGAAATCTATGCAAAGCCAGATTTTTCAGAAGCTGATGGTATTAAAGCATCAGAATTGGAAGAGAAATTTGCCGAAATGGATGGTTGGAATGCCGAAAGTGATGCCGCCGAATTATTAAGTGGTTTAGGCATTAAAGAAGCAATTCACTTTAAATCAATGAAAGATTTAAGTGGTAAGGAAAAAGTACGTGTCTTACTTGCTCAGGCATTGTTTGGTAATCCAGACAACCTACTTCTGGATGAACCTACCAATGATCTTGACCTTGAAACTGTAATGTGGTTGGAAAATTATTTATCCAACTTTAACAATACTGTAATTGTTGTTTCTCACGACCGTCACTTCCTCGATTCTGTTTGTACTGATATTGTTGATATCGACTTTGGAAAAATTAAAATGTTCTCAGGTAACTATACTTTCTGGTACGAATCAAGTCAGTTAGCTGCTCGTCAACAAGCTCAACAAAACAAAAAAGCCGAAGAAAAGAAAAAAGAACTTCAGGAATTTATTGCTCGATTTAGTGCCAATGTTGCTAAATCTAAGCAAACCACATCCAGAAAAAAAATGATTGATAAGTTGAATATTGAAGATATTCAACCATCAACTCGTCGTTACCCAGGCATTATATTCCAACAGGAACGTGAAGCTGGCGATAAGATTTTCTCTTGCATGGACTTAAGTAAAAGCGCCGATGGAGATCTTCTTTTTAAAGACGTAGAATTTACCATCGAAAAAGGAGAAAAAGTAATATTCCTTTCGAAAGATCCTCGAGCAATGACTTCATTATTCGACATTATTTATGGCGAAGATAAAGCAGACAGTGGATCTTATGAATGGGGAGTTACCATTACACCTGCATATTTACCTCTTGATAACAGCAGTTTCTTTCAAGAACCAATTACTCTTATCGATTGGTTAGCACAATATTCCAGCGATACCAGTGAAGTTTATCTTCGTGGATATTTAGGTAAAATGCTTTTCTCTGGTGAGGATATATACAAAAAAGCTAACGTATTATCCGGAGGCGAAAAAGTTCGTTGTATGGTATCACGAATGATGTTGAAAGATGCAAATCTTTTGATTTTAGACACTCCTACCAACCACTTGGACCTGGAATCTATTCAATCGTTCAACAACTCACTAATAAACTTTGGTGGTACTGTATTAATGTCGTCTCATGACCACGAGTTCATTCAAACTGTAAGTACTCGAATTATCGAATTGACTCCAAACGGTATTATCGATAAATTAATGGCTTACGACGAATACATTCACAGCGAAAAAATTAAAGAACAACGCGAAAAAATGTATAAACTTTAGTCTATATAAACCTTCAATATCTTCTCCCCCTTGCGTTCGCGCCTGGGGGATTATTTTTAGACTTAAAAAAGCAATAACAATACAATTAATATTTTTAATTGATAATTATTAATTGATTACTATCTTTGTGCTACTACCTAGACAACCCATCATCTGTATTTTTCAAAATACATTAAAAAACACAACTTTATGATTCCAAAAATTAAACGTGCTACAATTGTAGTATTAGATAGCGCAGGTGTTGGTTATTTACCTGATGCTGAAGAATTTGGTGATGTAGGCTCAAATACCTTCGGAAATATCGCAAAACATTGCGGGGGTATGAATTTACCAAACATGCAAAAACTAGGATTAGGTAATATTACCGAAATAGAAGGTGTTGCACCTATTACAAATGCCAATGGCGCTTACGGTAAAGCTGCCGAAGCATCAAAAGGTAAAGATACAACTACTGGTCATTGGGAAATTGCTGGGGTAAAACTAGAAAAAGCATTTCCTACCTATACACATGGTTTCTCAGACGAAACTATTCGTTTGTTCGAAGAAAGAACAGGCAGAAAAGTAATGGCTAACAAACCAGCTTCGGGAACTGCTATTCTTGATGAATATGGCGAAGAACAAATGAAAACAGGCAATTGGATTGTATACACATCAGCCGATCCTGTGTTTCAAATTGCTGCTCACGAAGAAATAATTCCATTAGAAGAACTATACAAAGCATGTGAAATTGCTTTAGAAATTTGCTCACAACACGAACCTGTAGCACGTGTAATTGCTCGCCCTTATTTAGGAAGCGGCGAAGGAAATTTTGCACGTACTGCCAACCGTCACGATTATTCTGTTACACCACCTGCTCCTACTGTTTTAGATCGATTATCTAAAAATGGTTTAGATGTTATTGGTGTTGGCAAAACTAAGGATATTTTTGCCGGTCAAGGAATTACCGACTCTAGAGGTACTAACAAAGATAATGTTGACGGAATTAAAAAAACACTTGCAGCCTTAAAAGAAGACTCAAAAGGTTTAATTTTTACCAATTTGGTCGATTTTGATATGGTTTACGGCCATCGCAGAAATCCAGAAGGATACAAAGCTGCTTTGGAAGAGTTTGATCAATATCTTCCTCAAATTCAGGAAAATTTAAATGATGATGAGATCTTAATCCTTACTGCCGATCATGGTTGCGATCCAACATATAAAGGAACCGATCATACTCGCGAATATATACCAATAATGGTTTATGGCAAAAATATTAAACAAAATGTAAATATAGGAACAAGAACCTCTTTTACCGATATTGCAGCTACAGTAGAAGAGTTATTATTAGGAAATAAGAAAGAAGGTAGTTTTGCCAAAGAATTATACAATTAAAATTTTACTCAATTCATCAAATATAAAACGTGCCGCTTCAATTCAGAAGTGGCACGTTTTTTTTTACTTAATCTTTTATTTGCTTAATAATTTTAACAAATGCCCATATCAATAATTGACCTAAACCTGTTGTAAGAAAAGCCAATCCTTTCTCATCCGTTTTTTTACTTGCAATTGGATAAAATTCTGCATAATTGTACAAACCAAAATCAATACTTGCATTTTCAACTGCTTGTCCATTTTCATCAAGCGTTTTTACAACTATTTTTTTAACATCGGCATAATTTTCAACCACATTAATTTCTGCAAAATTCTCCGACCGTTTCACAACTTCATTATTCCCCCGATAATCTCCAAATACTTTGGTATGTACTAACATTGCACGTCGGGTAGGTTCAGTAAACCAACCCATATTTAAATCTGGTTCAGGTTCGCAAGCTCCCAGATATAACCATTTTCCATCGATCCAAACCTCAACCCAGACATGCTTATCATCATTATGAGCCCAACTTAGCGTATATACTTGTCAGGCCGGGATTCCAACAGCACGCAGAACCGTAACTGTAAATGTAGATACCTCTCCACATCGTCTCCACGATGTTCGTACTAAGCTTAGTGGTCCACTAGTTCAAATATCGGTAGGTATATAATTCACCTTTTCATGACACCAATGATTAACCTCTAAAGCTGCCTGTTTCATTGTCATTCCCTACAAACGAGGTTTCAATTCTTTTAGAAAAACAATTCTTGCCGAATCTAAATTTTCGTTGTTTACACGATAAGGCAACACAAAATGGCGAAACAATTCATCTGGCACTTTTTCACCCCACGCAAAAGTCTATCGCGCTGCAAACGAAGCTCTCACCTGCTTAAAAAAAACTCACCATCGTAATCAGCTAAATCACACAGTGGCATGTAAGCACACAAAAATTGCATAGCCTCTTTTCTTTAAGACCCAAATCCTACTTGAATACGTCAAATAACTAATGAGATCTGTTTTTTTTGCAAATTCCGTTCTATACTCGAAACGTTTTGAAACTTTAAACCGATAATTCGCGTCCTGAATAAAATGCGCATCTTTACAGCCAAAGAGAATACTAAGGCTAAAGAGAAGAAAAAGTAACTTCTTTATAGGTATATTTGTTAGTTAATGGTCCTCGGCTTTTAGGATAGATACAATCTTACGAATTTTTTGTGAATCGGCCTCGTAATATTCAAATTCTGGAATACTTTCCTCTCCTCCCATATTAATATTAGGATTGTGATATGACATTTTTCTATTCACTAAACTTTTTGCAGAACAGTGAAACTCTTTTGCTTTCATTATATCTAATAAAGACTGAATATTAGAATGATTTACTCCGCTACCAGGCATGATAATAATTCTATCTTTTGCTATTTCTACCAAGTCCTTCAATAAATTAGCGCCTTCATTGGCAGTTTGCATTCCTCCAGATGTAAGAATGCGATCGGCTCCAAGTTCTATTAATTATTCTAAAGCAAGAATATGATTTTCTACCATCCCAATGCCCTGTGAAAAGTAAAACTCAATGGCTTTGCAAGCTCAATCAGTTCTTTTGTTCTATCAATATCAATTCTACCATCTAGCAACAATAAGCCAGATACAATTCCATCAACACCAATACTCTTACAAATTTCAATATCCCGTTTCATACATTCAAACTCAATATTGGAATAGTAAAAATCAGAACCTCTGGGCCTGGTTATAACATTTAATGGAATTTTTAGTACCTTTTGGCAAATTATATTGCAACATACGAAGGAGTAATTCCTCCCTCATAAGCAGCTGTGCAGAATTCTATGCGATCGGCTCCCTCCTTTTCTGCTATTATTACCGATTGCACTATATAACAACATATTTCCAACAATACTTTACTCATTCTTTTATTAAATGTTAAATCCATTTTAAAAGTATCTACTTAAATCAGAATTAACAAAAATTTAATAGGAGGAAAAAACCAAGTTCATATTATTCTCTTAAAACCGTTTTGTAAATTTGAATTTCTCGATAATTTAAGGATATTTGCATCTGTATTTATCTAAAATATTTAGCAAAATTCAAATAAATGAAAGATAAAGTTCTTAAACTGGCAAAAGAAAAAAACGCTGTTATATTAGCTCATTATTACCAAACTCCCGACATACAGGAAATAGCAGATTTTAAAGGAGATAGCTTAGCTCTGGCTCAGAAAGCTACTGAAATAGATGCAGATATTATTTTATTTGCGGGAGTTCATTTTATGGCAGAGACTGCAAAAATACTGAATCCAGACACTAAAGTACTTTTGCCTGATTTAGATGCAGGATGTTCTTTGGCAGAATCATGCCTAGCCAGTGATTTTGCAAAATTTAAAGCTAAATATCCCGATCACATGGTGATTTCATATATTAATTGTTCGGCAGAAATTAAAACCCTCTCCGACTTAATATGTACCTCTGGAAATGCAGTACAATTAGTAGAAGCATTACCCAAAGATCAGAAAATTATTTTTGCACCTGATAAAAACCTAGGTCGATATATTAACGAAGTTACGGGTAGAAATATGGTGCTTTGGGATGGTACTTGCGAAGTTCATGATATTCTTTCATCAGAAAAAATCATGAAAATGAAAGTTGAAAACCCAGATGCTATACTAATTGCTCATCCCGAATGTGCTCAACCGGTTTTAATTCTTGCCGATTTTGTAGGTTCTACAACTGCCATGCTTAATTTTACAAAAAATAACGATGCAAAAAAGTTTATTGTAGCTACCGAAACAGGAATACTTCATCAAATGAAAAAAGATTCTCCAGACAAAGAATTTTTAATTGTTCCTGCCGACGAAACCTGCTCTTGTAACGATTGTGCTTACATGAAATTAAACACAATGGAAAAGATATATATGGCTCTTAAAAACGAACAGCCGGAAATTATTCTACCCAATAATATAATGGAAAATGCAAAAGCTCCTATTGTTAGAATGCTCGACATGTCGAAACAATTAAAACTATAGAGATTTTAATATTTATAAGGAAGCCAATTGACACGCATTCTCGAAATGCAACTCTTCCAAAGCTTTGTACAAAACTGCAAATGATGAACTAATCCAAATTATTGAAACAAAAACACCTACAATCATACAAATTAGGCCGAGAATAAAAATTAGAAAAGACAAAATTCCCATTCCAAAAATTGTCCAGAAATAACCTTTACTAAGATAATAACTAAGCTTAATAGCCTGTAAAGGGTCTACATTTTTATCCATAACTAAATAAGGAACAAATATTAATTTACAGGCAAGATAAATACCAGGAATAATAAAAAATAGAAAACCTAAGCCTACAATTCCTATTACTAATAAATGACTTAGAACTACGAGCAAAAATTTTCTGAATCCGAAAAGCAATTCCTCAAACTGTGGCTTATTTCTTCGTGCTGCCTGCAAAAAAGTCCAATCTACACCATAATTTACAGGAGTAACAATAAGCATATAATACGCAAAACCAAATAATCCCAAAAATGTATTCCCAAAAGAAATTGCTCCATCGTTCTGATCGAAAATATGATCATAACCCATTGGAATATCGATTAATGCTGCAAAAAAAACCGCGAGTAATAATAGTGAAAAATTATTTTTTAAGATAAGCCAGCCTTCCTGAAAACAACCTGCAATTGTAGGATAAACTTTAAGCACCATATCTTCTTTAGAGAAATCAACTTTCATACTGCTAATCTTATTTATCGTGTAATAGTAAATCTTATTCGATAAATATAATCCTTTTTATCAACTAGTAAAAATATTCTTACAATACTTAAAGTGCTCATTTTTAATTAGCTTATGCTAAGATTATTATTAATTTTCAAAAAAAAGAAAAAATAGAATAGGGTATTTTCATTTTTAAGCATCTTATGAATAGAAAGTGGAAATTTTACAAGTCTTATTTTATAAAAATTATAATAATAACTAAAATATATTGCCATGAAAACAAAATTCACATACAAACTAACAATTCTGATTTCGGCATTTTTACTTATATCAACATGCAGTTTTGCAGCCGAAGGAAATATCAGAAAGAAAAAAGAAAAAAACAAAGTGCAACAAGTTATTGACACTTTAAAATACAATGTTTATAAAGGAAAAATACAAGATAAAAAGAGCAAAGAGCCATTAATTTTTGCTACAATATCTGTTAAAGGGCTAAATATTGCCACAGTTTCGAATAACGAAGGCAAATTTTTATTGAAAATTGAAAAAGGACTTCCGGTAAATACTATTGAGGTAAGTTATATTGGATACAAAAATCTTAATGTACCAATTAGCACTCTTAAACCTAAAAAAAATATTTTAGCATTAGAATCTGCTTTTGTACCATTAGAGGAAATCAATATATACCCTCTGGATCCTGAACTTTTAGTTCGAGGAATATTAAAAAAAGTAGGTGAAAACTATTCTACAAGTCCAAATATGATGAAAGGTTTTTACCGTGAAACCATTCGAAAAAACAGAACTTATGTTGCAATATCCGAAGCTGTTGTAAACATACATAAAGCTGGATATAAACAAGCACGAAGAGATCAGGTACAAATTTTTAAAGGTAGAAAAAGTCAGGATGTTAAAAAAATGGATACCCTGCTATTTAAATTGCAAGGTGGCCCAACTACTGCTCTGTTATTAGATGTTATTAAAAATCCGTACAATTTATTCGCCGATGATTTTATAGAGAGCTACAATTTTAGCCTTAACTCCATTACAAGAATAAACGAAAAAATTCATTATGTAATAGAATTTGAACAAAAAAAGGAAATTGATATACCATTATACTACGGAATGCTTTATGTGGAAGCTGATAACCTGGCCTTATCAAGTGCAAAATTTAGTCTTAATTTATCCGATCCTGAAGAAGCCAGTAGCCTATTCATAAAAAGAAAACCAATAGGAGTAAAAGTAAACCCAACCTCGGCCGATTATCTTGTTAACTATTACGAAGATAATGGTAAATGGTACTTTAATTATGCTCGTGGAGAAATTAATTTTAAATGTAATTGGAAACGTAAATTATTTAATACCAACTACTCAGCCATGGCCGAAATTGCTATCACCGACCGAACAGAAGATGAGATTATAAAATTTAAACCTGCTGATAAATTTAAATCTAATCAGGTATTAATTGAGGAAGTAAATAATTTTGCAGATAAAAATTTCTGGGGAGCACATAACACAATCGAACCAGACCAGTCGATAGAATCGGCAATAAGAAAACTAAAACGCAAAGCAAAATAATAAAATTGCTTAACATTAGTTAAAATAATTAATTAGAATCAAAAAAACCTACTGTAAATTAATAGGGGAAATATAATTTCAATTGGTTTTTTTGATTCTTATCTACCACAAATCTTATTTAGCAATAAAGTAGAACTAAACTGAAGGGTTTAAAGCTAAAAATTCTATCTTAGAAAGAGTAAACTTTTTAAATAGGAATAACAAAGAATGTCAGAAAAAACAGATATATTATTACATAAAATTAAAAAGGGCGATTTAAACGAATTTGAAAAACTCTTTAAGCTTTATTACCCATTGCTTTGCTTTTATGCACTTAAATTTGTTCAAGATACTGATCTGGCAAAAGAAATTGTTCAGGATTTATTTTGTAAGATATGGGAAGATCGCGAAAGACTAAATATACACACCTCCTTTAAGGCATATCTTTATCGGTCAACATACTTAAACTGTTTACAATATTTGCGAAAAAGAAATTCAAAAAAACAGTACGAAGAGCACATAAAAAATAAGTCTGCAAACTATCATGTTAATAAGGAAATTGAAGAAAAAGAAATACAAATAATAATACAGGAAACACTTTTAAGCCTACCTGATCGCTGCAGTATTATTTTTAAAATGAGCAGGTTCGATGGTTTTAAATATCAAGAAATTGCAGACAAATTATCCATTTCGATAAAAACAGTAGAATCGAATATGGGAAAAGCGCTGAAAGAATTTCGTAAAAATTTAAAAGATTACCTTAGTATAATTGTACTATAAAATGACAAAGGAAACATCACATAACATCGAGTGGGAGAACATTTCAAAGTATTTAAACGGAGAAATGAACAAGGACGAAAAAATTTCGTTTGAGAAACTAATTGATTCAAATTCGGAATACGCAAAAATTGTAGCTGCTTCCGAAAAAGATCTAGACTTAGTAGAGCAGGTGTATAAAATAAGCAATGATTTTGATACTGAGAATGCATGGCATAAAGTAAAATCCAGAATAGAGCACAAACAATTGATCGAAAAAAAATCTACTCCAAACATCAAACTAAATAAATTGATGCAAATAGCTGCCATGCTGGCAATTGTAATTGGATTCAGTATATTTTCGTACAAAGGCTATCATAAATATTTTTCTACCCAAATAACTTTTGTATCTGAATTTCAGGAAAGTGGACAAAAAATCATTCTCCCCGATGGATCGAGCGTAAGCTTAAATGGAAAATCTAAGTTAACTTATCCCAGAAAATTTACAAATAAAGAACGCAAAGTAAGTTTAAGCGGCGAAGCATTTTTCGATATTGTAAAAAACCCGTCTAAACCATTCATTATTATCGCGGAAAATGCTGAAATTAAAGTATTAGGAACCTCTTTTAATGTAGTTGCTAAAGAAAATAAAGTAGAAGTACTTGTAGAATCAGGAAAAGTTCAATTCAAAGGAATTCAAAACCCTACAAATTCCTTAGTACTCGAAAAAGGTGATTTTGGTATTTTATCAGAAAATCATCTTCAAAAATCCATCCTCAAAGATGAAAATTATTTATCCTGGAAAACACATAGAATGATTTTTAAGGAAATGGAATTAAAAGAAGTTGCTAAGGTTATTGAGAGAACTTACCGCGTTAGCATAAAATTTGACAACGACAGCATTGCTAAAAATCATATCAATACAGCCTTTGATAACGATCCTCTAAATCGGGTTTTAAATAATATTTGTCTTTCCTACAATTTGATTTATAAAAAAAATGGAAACCAAATCATCATTAAATCAAGAAATTAAGCAACAATTAATATGTATCAATACTCTACAAAAATAAAATTAGTACAAGCAATTAAATATTTTTTGCTTGTAGCTTTTTTGTGTTTGATACATTTAAATTTAACAGCTCAAAATACAATTCTCAATAAAAAACTTAGCCTTAACTATTCCAACATAAGCATTGATGATGCCCTTGATAGTATTGCCAAAAAAAGTAGTTGCTATTTTACTTACAACTCAGACCTTTTTAAATCGCGTAATCACATTAATTTAGTTACTAAAAATCAGGAACTAAATGATATTTTACGAATAATAATTCCAGACTCTACTCTTAATTTTCATGCAGATGGTCCTCATATTGTTATTGTTCCAGTTAAATACGATTCTGCAAAAAATATTTCACAAACTATAATTCCTTATATCTCTTACCGAAATATTTCTGGTAAAATAGCAGCCTTACCGAACAAAAAAGCACTGCCTTACGCAAGTGTTGGCATTAGAGGAAAACATATTGGAACAATTAGCAATCAGGATGGAGAATTTTCACTAACAATTTCGTCGGATCATATTACAGATACTCTGGTATTTTCTTATGTAGGATATAAAAATACAGAAATCCCCATTTCTAAAATTACAAACGAGCCTATTCAAATATCTCTTAAAGAGGATTTTATTTCACTTCAGGAAGTTATTATCCGTAATAACGATCCACTTGCTTTACTTCACGCTGCAGTAAATAAAATATCCGAGAATTATCCTCAAAGGCCTACAAATTTAACATCCTTTTATCGAGAATCAGTTTTAAAAAACAGCAGGTATATGATATATCTGGAATCAGTTCTTGATATTTATAAAACCTCCTATTCAAATAAAAATTTAAAAGACAGAGTTAAGCTTTTTAAGAGTAGAAAAATTTACGATGTAACACGGTTAGATACCATTTCGTTTAAGCTAAAAGGAGGAATTCAAGCATGCATGCAATTAGATATTGCCAAAAATTTACCAGAATTTCTCGATCCGGAATTTATGAAGTTCTTTCATTATCGATTGGCCGACATTAGTACCTTCAACAACAACTCAGTATACATTATTGAATTTGAGCCAAAGCCAAATTTAGAGACTCCAATGTTTAAAGGAAAAATATTTATTGAAACCAATAATTTAGCAATTATACGTGCAGAATTTGGATACGAACGCAATCGATTAAGTGAATTGAGAAACCAATTTATTGTAAAGGGCAATGCCAAAACCAAAGTAAAACCTCTTATTGTAAACTATGTAATTGGTTACCGAAAAATTAATGAAAAATATTATTTTAACCATGCTTTGGGAAATTTAAAATTTAAGGTAAAAAACAAGAAAAAATTCTTCTCTAATAATTTCTCTACCTCTTTCGAAATGGCTACGACTAATATGCGTGAGCAAAATGTAGTAAAATTTAAATATCGGGAAACCATTCATCCAAGTACCATTTTCTCTAATCATAAAAGTACTTACGACCCAAACTTTTGGGGTGATAAAAACTACATTCAACCTGAGGAGAATATTAAAGATGCATTAAAAAGAATTAGTAACAGTATGCAGCAAATAGCCTTAGGAGAATTAGAAGAAAAATAAATATTAAAAGATTATTTAATGTATATTTCCAGCTAATAAATATTTTTTACAATGAGTTGGATATGCCCAAAATGTAAAAGAGTTCTGCCTGGACCCAATCAGTATCATTCCTGTTATGTTACAACTAAAGAAAACCACACTACTCGAATGAGCACTACAACATTGGAAACATTTGAACTACTACTCTCCTATTTAAATAGCTTCGAAAACATAGAAATTATCTATCTTAAAACTTGTATCCAATTTAAAATCGAAGCTACATTTTTATCAGTTTATCCAAGAAAAAACTATTTAAATCTAGAGTATCAGTTAAATAAAGAAGATGATCAGTTTCCTGTTCATAAATGCATCAGAATTTCTAAAAACAGAGTCTTGCATCGCCTAACCATTGCCGAATGTAAAGATATAGATGAACAACTTAAAATATGGATTAAGGATGCTTATTGGACAATAAGAAAAAAATAATTCTCTATTTTTGCATTCCATTACCATTATACATTACTTTATTGATATTGTCTTTTTATGAGCAAATCATTGAAAAATATCTTTCAAAATACAATTGGGATCCTTATTGGAGGATTATTCTTATTTCTAACCCTAAGGGAAAAACCATTAGCTCCTGTTTGGGAAAGTCTGGCTAATGCCGATTACTTTTTTATTCTACTTAGTTTCTTATGTTTATTCATGGTATTTTACCTAAGAGCATTGCGCTGGAAACTATTATTAGAAGAATCAGGCGAAAAACCTAAGTCCGATAAGGTCTTAACTTCTATTCTTATCGGATATTTTGTAAATAGTTTTACCCCAAAATTTGGTGAAGTATTACGTTGCACATCCTTACAAAAAAACTCTGGCATCCCTATTTCTAAATCTTTAGGAAGCTTAATGGCCGAAAGGGCTTACGATCTTTTAATTCTGGGAATAGGAGTTTTTACCTTATTTTGGATTGAATTGGATCGCCTACAAAGCATTCTAAATTCTACAATTGGTGGAATATCATACATTTACGGATATCGTTACCTTTATGTATTTCCTATTGTAATATTATTATTAGGTATATTATTTATTATTAGCCTTAAAAAACTTAAACGCTCTGAAAAACCAATTCTCAAAAAAATTGTTGGTTTCCTTCATACCATGTTCGAGTCGCTTAAAAGCGGATTACTTTTACAAAAAAGGGTAAAATTTATTACTCTTACCCTGTTAATTTGGATAAGCCTTGTCTTGCTAAATTACATTTACCTTTTGTGCCTGCCCGATACTTCCTCCTATTCAATATCCTTTGCAGTTGTAATATTATTTATTGGTGGACTGGGATGGGCATTACCCAGCCCGGGAGGAATTGGCACCACCCATTTCTTTTTATTACAGTTATTTTTAGCCTTTCAGCTAGATCCCAATGCAGGTATTAGTTTTGGTATTTTATCGAACGGACTTACGTTTATTGGTACAATAGGCTTGGGCGGGTATGGATATTTCAGATATTGGATTGAAATGAAAAAGGAGAAAAAATAAATCCTTTCTAATTAGGTGAATTTAACTCATTTTTTACAATTATCTTTGCGACAACAAATCAAGTGAAAAATCATGAAATTTAATCAATATAGCTTTTCTCCGGATATCAAGAAAAACCTTGAATCTCTCGGATTTAAAAGACCTACAGACATTCAGTACAAAGCCATTCCGCCAATTGTTAGAGGTGAAGATGTGCTGGCTATTGCACAAACCGGGACAGGAAAAACCGCAGCTTTCGCCATTCCTATTATCGATAAAATCCATAAAAGTAAAAAAAGCAAACGCAGCGTCGATATTAAGTGTGTGGTAATGGTTCCCACAAGAGAATTAGCCATTCAAATTACAGAAGTATTTCAGGAAATTGCAAAACACACAAAAGTAAATTGCATAAGCCTCTTTGGAGGAGTAGATCAAGATCCACAAATCGAAAAACTTCGCAATGGAGTTGATATTTTAATTTCTACTCCAGGTAGAATGTTTGATTTAAGTAGTCAGGGATATATTCATCTGGATAGAGTTGAAACTTTAGTTTTAGACGAGGCCGACCACATGCTGGATCTTGGATTTATTAAGGACATTCAAGATTTAATTAGATACTTACCTAAAAACAGACAAACTCTGTTTTTTTCTGCTACCATTACACCAAAAATTAAAAAACTAGCCTATTCGCTGGTACGAAAAGCAATTCGCATACAAATTTCACCTAAAGATCCTGTTTCCAGAAATGTAGAACATTCTTTAGTTTATGTAAATATGGACGATAAACGTTTCTTTTTGGAACGGATGGCCAAAGAACATGAAGAAAATAAAATTCTTGTATTTGTAAGAACAAAGGTACGTGCCGAAAGAGTACACAAAGCAATGGAACGTGTTGGAATTAAAACTCAGACCATTCATGGTGATCGTGAGCAAAAAGATCGCCTTGTTGCCATGAAAGCTTTTAAATCGGGCGAGGTGAAAATTCTTATTGCTACCGACGTTAGTGCACGTGGTATCGATATACCCAATGTAGACTATGTTGTGAATTACGATTTACCAGATGTTCCCGAAAACTATGTACACAGAGTGGGTAGAACAGGACGTGGAATTCAAAAAGGAATCGCCATCTCTTTCTGCTGTAAGGATACGGAAAAAGAATTGCTTGATGATATACATGAATTCTTAGGAGGCGAAATTCAGGTAATGGATATTGATCACAACGAATACTCTGCTACCATCGATTTCTCTGAAGATTACTCCAAAAGTTTAAAAGAACTAATGGATGAAGCTGAAAACTTCTTGGAAAATCCTAAAAAGAAAAAATCTAAAAAAAGAAAAAAATAACACTCAAAAACCTCAAACAAATTTAAGTTTGAGGTTTTTCTTTTTGCATTTTGCCAAAAAGAAAAATATATTCGTTACACACTATAAAAATACATTCCTATGCAATCTTTTATCTCTCCCGACAATAACATTGTATTGTTTTTTGTGATTACAGGAGCTGCAGCCTTTGGTATTTATTCTGAACACAAGAAATGGTTCGGTAAATTATCAGGGATTTTAGTTACCATGATTTCTATGTCCTTATTGGCAATGACAGGAGTTGTTCCTGTAGCCTCAAACCCAAATATTAAAGTAGAAGTATACGAACTTGTATTTTCCTATTTTATTCCTATTTCTATTCCAATGCTACTGTTTAGCTCTAACATTGTAAAAATTGTTAGAGAAAGTGGCAAACTATTAATTGCCTATATTCTGGGTGCAATTGGAATTGTTATTGGCTGTTTTATTGCATTCGGATTAATCGGATTAGGACCCGATTCAGGAAAAACAGCCGGCGTAATTGCAGCCACATTAATTGGTGGAAGTGTTAACTTTATTGCCGCTGCCGAAGCCCTTAATTTTAGTACAAATCCATTATTTACAGCTACCATTGCTGTCGATAATTTTGTATCTAACCTGTACACCTTATTTTTATTCTTAACTCCTACTCTCCTTTTTTTATCGAGATTTTTCGTTAAGCCTAAAAAAGAAAATCAGGTTGAGGAAGTGAAAAATGACAGCAAGACTTTTCCTATAAGCATAGAACGCATTGCTGTATCAGTATTTATAGCCGCTTTAATTGCAGGAATAGGAAGCCTTATTGCTCCTTTTCTACAAAATTTATTTCAAACCGATATTAATTTAAACATTCTAATTATTACACTTCTGGCAGTTTTAGCTGCCAATTTCTTCCCAAAACTACTACGCCCTCTTGAAGATACCGCATTCTCGCTTGGTTTATGGATGATGTATGTGTTTTTAGCAGTAATTGGAGCGGCGACCAATATTCAGCAAATATTTACTATAGGCCCTGCTGTTTTAGGTTTTTATCTTACAATAATGGTCTTCCATTTTGTATTTTTACTGGCCTTAGCCAAACTATTTAAATTAGATGTTTATGAAGTTGTTATTTCGTCGGCAGCAAATATTATGGGTCCATCTGTTGCGGCACCAATGGCTGCATCAATGGGACAAAAAAAATTGGTAACACCCGGAATTTTAGTTGGAATATTAGGATATGTAATTGGAACTTTTATTGGCGTATCAATTGCCTTATATCTTTCATAAATATTATAACTCCTTATTAGTTAAGGCTTTGCAAAATGCAAAGCCTTTTTTTATAATATATCTTACTTCGTTTTAATAAAAATAATAAACAAATTTACTTGCACTCTTTAATTACCAATACGAATGCATTCAGCTTAATAATGGCATTACCACCCTGCATACTCCAGTAGGATATAAATTCCTCGATACTAAACAAAATGAATATATTTTAAACAAATTATGGGGCAATCCACCAAGCAAAGTATTGGGTTTACTAATACCTAAAAACAATAATCCTTTAGATGACAGTTGAAATTACCTATTCAGAAGAAGGCTATATAAAAGATAATAACAACGAAAACATTGACTAAGAGAAGCTTTTGGAAGAAATGAAAGAAAAAACACAAAAATTAAATCCAGAATGAAAAAAACAAGGATATCCCGCAATAGAAATAATTAAATGGGCAACGCCACCCTATTACGATAAAAAAAATAATAAACTACATTGGGCTAAAAAATTAAAATTTGATAATTACAAAACCAATACTTTAAATTACAACATAAGAATTCTAGGAAGAAAAGAATTTTTTAATCTTAATGCAATTGGAAACATTAATATTTTGCCTAAATTACAGCAAAATGCAAATAACATTATTACTTCTATTAAATTTAACAAAAGGTATAAGTACAACGAATTTCATCCTGAAGCAGATAAAATAGCAGCTAGTGGGTAAAGCTCTTCCTAAAAGGATATTTTTGAATCAATAACAAAATTTTGGAAAATAATAGTAATTGGAGCTATCGGAATAATAGTAACTCTTAAAAAAAATATCTTTTCGTCGAAAAATAAAAACCAAATAAACAACATAAAATCTTTGATCATATTGTGAAAAAAAGCGAAATTATCGACCTGAGTCTAAAACTATTTGGAATTAATGTAATTATTACTGCTCTGTTATACTTTAAAGATATACACTATCTAAAAAGTATGTTCACTCCGTATAATTCTTCTTCAATAGATTATTTATCTATTATTTTATTTTTTGCAGGAGCACTTATCACTTTTCTTATTGGTTATGTTTTAATTTTTAAATCTTCTTCTATCACAAAAAGAATAATTAAAGAGGATACTATTATTAATTTAAACTTCGATACCAATTACAAGAATATTTTAGATGTAAGTTTGGTTATTATTGGTATTTCTATCCTGATTTTTCAACTATCAAATTTTATCTCAACAATCATTCGAGCTGCAGATTACTTTATAGACAGCACCAACATTAATCATTATATGGCTCATGATATTTCTATACTATTACAATACATTCTAGGATATATTTTAATTACAAATTCAAGAAATATTTCAAGATGGATTATAAAAATCAATCAAAAAAACACAAAACCTGTCAGCTAGGTTAATAAACACTTACAAATAAAAACCGAAGCCCTTAAACTTCGGTTTTCTTGTATCCGGATAATTCTAGTTTGATAAAATTTGTATTTTTTTCGAAATACAATACGTGTAACAAAAGTTTTAATTGTCTATTTATAGGAAAGGGTTTAAATTTCCTTTCTACATGATAAAAACAGCACTATTCATTTAAGGTCGATTTATTAAATGACACACACACAAGAGAACAATTCAGTAGAATTGCTTACAGAAAAAAGAATTGAAGAACTATTTAAAGAACATTATTCTGTTTTAACAGCCTATGCTCACAAATTTCTATCGGATCTGGATGATTCACGTGAAATTGTACAAAATGTTTTTGTTAATCTAATTGATAACAAAAATTCTGTAAAGATTCATACATCAGCAAAAGCTCATTTATACACCTGTGTTCGAAATGCTTGCTTAAATAGCATAAAACAGAAAAACACACATGCCCGACATCATGATAGTATCAGATATTTAAATTCGGATATTGGTATTGGAGCCGATAAAATACTGGAGCAAACAGAATTGGAGTACCAACTATATAAGGCTATTGATAAATTACCAGAACAATGTCAGCGTATTTTTAAAATGAATCGATTTAATGGATACACCAATCAGGAAATTGCCAATAAATTAGAAATATCGAAACGTACAGTTGAAACACAAATAAGCAAAGCATTAAAAATATTGCGCAATAAAATTGGTCCCATGTTAGCTAGCTTACTCATTTTATGGCTACTAAAAGAATTATGAGTTTTTTTTAAATTCTTAAGTACGTGTAACAGTAAAATTATTTGTCTTACTAACAGAAAAACGAAATGAAAGAAAAAAAACAACATATAAACGAACAAATATTAGTAAGCATTTTAAATCAAAAAGCTTCGGAAGATGAATTGAAAACATTCCAAAAATGGATGAATGCTAATCCTGAAAACAAAGAATCTTTTAAAAAAATGCAAAAAATTTGGGAAAAGAGTAAAAAAATAGAGGTCTTTAATCAAATTGATGTTGAAGCAGATTGGAAATCTGTAAAAGCCAAAAGTAACTCTTCTGTAACAACCAGAAAACTCAGTGTTTTTATGAGATATGCTGCTTCGATTATAATTTTACTTTCCCTGAGCTATATTTTCCTATATCAAACCACTCCAGGATTTGGGAAACTAGCTCAACAAAAAACGGAAATGCAGAAAGAAGAAGTGCTTTTAGCTGATGGCACACAGGTATATCTTAATAAGAAAAGTAAATTGGTATATCCAAATCAGTTTGATTCAAAAATACGAAATGTAAAATTGGAAGGTGAAGCCTACTTTCAGGTAAAAAAGAATCCTTCCAAACCATTTATAATTACTTCGGGAAATGCGATTATTAAAGTACTTGGTACCGCCTTTAATGTTCGCAACGATGAGAATGGAAGAACCATTGTTACTGTTAATTCAGGAAAAGTAAGTCTTACCAATCAAAAAACGAAAAAACTTGTTTACCTAACGAAAGGTGAAAAAGGAATTATACACGATTCAGTTATTAGCGAATCGGTAAACGATGAAGCTAATTTTGATGCCTGGAAGACTGGAGTTCTTAGATTCAGAAAAACACCATTGCCTTTAGTATTAAAATATATTGAAAACTATTATGGTATTAAAATCACTAATAAATGCGAGCGAATTAATACACTTAATTTTAACAGTACATTTAATAATGAAGGTATTGATAATGTTATAACTGAACTAGAACTACAACTAAATGTAAAAACAGTTAAAAGAGGTAAACATCTCATCATTTCTGAGAGAACAAACTAAATCTCATAAAGAAATAATGAAAAATAAAATTACACTTATATCTATTATTTTACTACTTGGCACTTCATTCGCAAATGCTCAAAAAACAGTAGTTAAAGCCAATTTACTTAGTCCTTTGGTGCGCACCGGATCTTTCTTTGTCGAACATCAGCTAAACGAAAATAGCAGTTTACAACTAGGACTATTATACACTGGAAAAACCTGGGATGATACTAAAATAAGAGGTTGGGGAATTACGCCCGAATATAGATTTTACCTTTCCGATTCGCCTGCTCCCGAAGGATTTTTTCTTGCTCCTTATGCCCGCTATTTACATTTTAATTTAGAAAATGAAGTTAAGGATAAAGCAAAAATGAATGGATTAGGAGCTGGTCTGATTATTGGTCAACAATATATATTTAAAGAACGGGTTAGTTTTGAATGGTTTTTTGGCCCAAGCTATACCAATATTAATTTAGATGTTGATTCGGATACAAAAGACGATTTTGAAACTGGCAGCTGGGATGGTTTTACCCTAAGAGCTGGCATCACCCTAGGCATCGCATTTTAAACAATCATAAAACATATTTAATAAACATTTATTATCCATTAGTTCGGGTTAACACCCAACTTATGCCTGTAAATAAAATTACCTATTAAGAATAATAAAAAAGTAAACATGAAAAAGTTATTAATTATTGCAGCTATTACATTTGGATTTCTCTCAACTTCAAACGCTCAAAAAATAGAGTATAAAGTAATTACCTCGATAGAATCAATTGTTCCTATGGGAATTGGACGTTCAAGAATTATTGAAGAAAAAGATCCTATCGAGGCTGAAAATTTCACTACCGAAAGAACCGATGGAAAAAAAAGTAAGCAAAAAGCCGTAAAAAGAGCAGATGCCAAAGTAAATCTTTTTTCAGAAACAAAATTGCTAAATTTCTATAGTATTGCAGGTATCAATTTCCAAAATATTGCTTCAAACGATGCACTATTATCCTCAAAAATTAATCAACTCACAAGTCAGGGTTGGGAGTTGGCTTTTGTAACAAGCGGTGTTGAAAGTGATAGTGGCAAAGGAGATGGTAAAGGAATTTTTATTACTCGATATATTTTTAAAAAACAGTCTGAAATCTAATCTATTTTAACCACCATTATTAACTTTAATTAAAATTAAGGAAGCCATTTGGCTTCCTTTTGTTGTTTATGATAACAATATGTAAATTTACACTCAAAACCAATCACATTTACTAATATATGGTAAAACATATTTTCACTCTATCCCTTTTAATCATCTCTTTTTCATCGTATTGCCAAAACATTAACTTGCAACAAGAAATAAAGCTTCCAAAATGCAATTTTTTGTTATCGGAATTGTTAGAGGAAATTACAAAACAGAGCAATGCCCAATTTAGTTTCACCAGCGAATTAAATACCAATAAATACATTCAACTTTCCGATTCTGTTGCTACAATTAAAAGTATTTTAAATCAATCGGTGAATAATACAACTTTTAAAATTCAATCAAAAGGATACAAAATATTTATTGTTTCTATCCCACCAAGCAAAAGAAAATACCGAATTAGCGGATACATTAGCGATGAAGAATCTGGCGAAATGCTAATAAATGCCACAATTGCAAATTTGAGTAACTTTACTGGAACAGTGAGTAATAACTTTGGCTTTTACAGTTTAAGCCTTAAAAACAACACCCATTTATTACAGTTTTCGTTTGTAGGTTACGAAGAAGTTTTACTGGATATTGAATTGCAACGGGATACAAGTATTAACATTGCTTTAAAACCTAAAACAATATTGCAGGAAGTTCAGGTAACAGCTACTAATAAAGCCAACAACATTAATCACTTATTTGTTAGTGCCAACACCATGCAGGGTAAAACTATGAAACAAACAGGTGTTTTTGGTGAGAATGATTTATTTCAAAATTTACTTCACCTTCCCGGAGTCCAAAATAGCAACGAAGGCTTAGGTGGATTAAATATACGCAATGGCTCTTCCGATCAAAACCTTATCCTTTTAGATGATGTTCCTGTTTACTATTCTTCTCACCTAATGGGATTATATTCAGTTTTTAATCAGGATGCCATTAAACAAGTAAAATTAATTAAAGGTGGATTTCCAGCTCACTATGGAGGTAGAGTTTCTTCTGTTTTAGATATCAGAATGAAAGATGGAAATACAAAGAAATTGGAAGGAAGTTATAGCTTAGGATTACTTACAGCAAAATTCAACCTCAATGGTCCAATTAATAAAGAAAAAACAACATTTAATTTATCTCTTAGAAGAACATATCTTGATCTGCTGGTGAATGGAATTTTAGAAATAGCAGATAGCGATGTTAAAGCAGGATACTATTTTGGGGATCTAAACTGGAAAATTGTACATCGATTTTCACAACGCGATAAACTGTATTTTAGCTCCTACTGGGGAGGAGATTTGGCCACGGTAAAAAATACCGAAGATATTTCATCTAATATTAGAGAAAAATCGAATAATAAACTGGGTTGGGGTAATTTCACAAACTCTCTGCGCTGGAATCATGTTTACAACAACCACTTATTTGGAAACACAAGTTTAATTCTAAGTAAATACACATTTTTACTCAAAAATAAACGAAACGAAAAAACCAATGTTTCTGATTATAAAGAAAATTACAATTACGAATTTAAATCAGGGATTAGAGATTTCTCGTTTAAAACCGAATTTGATTTTATTCCCGACTATAAACACTATATGAAATTTGGCTTGGAAGCGTCCTTGCATCATACAAAACCAGGCAGCGAATTTCTAAAAAATACAAGTCTTAGTAATACTAATATCTCAACCAATGAACTTATAAAATCGAAAGAAATAAATTTATTTGGAGAGTGTCAAATTAGGTTTGGTAAGAAATTATTGGTTAATATGGGAACTCGCTGGAGTAGTTTCATTGTTGAAAACACCTATTACTCTACTCTCGAACCCAGATTAAATTCACAATACTTTATTAATCCAAGATGGTCATTCACAGCTAGTTTTTCACAAATGACTCAGTATCTTCATTTGCTTAGAACAAGTACATTAAATTTACCAACAGACCTGTGGTTTCCTGTTACAAAAAAAATAAAACCCATCGATTCTTTTCAGTACACAGTCGGCTCACATTATGCCTTTAATAAATCTATTAAATTAAACATAGAATTTTACCACAAATTAAGCCGTAACTTACTAGATCTTAAAGAAACATCCTATTTACAGAATATCAGTGATGATTGGGAAAATAGGGTTGAAAATGGCAAAGGATGGAGTAATGGAATGGAAATCGGCTTAAGCAAAAGTCAAGGAAAAACAAATGGAAACATATCCTATACACTTTCCCGATCGAGAGTAAAATACAATGAAATAAATGGTGGAAAATCGTACGCTTCACCATACGATCGCCGTCATAATTTTTCAATTCAAGTCAATCAATTTATTAGTAAAAGAACCAAATGCTCGGCATACTGGACTTATGGAACAGGTGTACCTGCTACATTGTCTACATCTTATATTTCAACACTTTCTCCTTACAATCCTGCTGTAAGCCAAAGTAGACCAGTCTATTCAGAGAGAAACTCTTATCGACTTCCAGATTATCATAGACTAGATTTCTCAATTAGTTTCATTAAACAGAAAAAACATGGCGTACGATCTTGGGATATAAGCATTTATAATTTTTACAATCGAAAAAACACAAGCTATATGTATGTATCTGAAAGCGATTCATTTAACGATGATTATAAGCTAAAAAAAGTAAACCTCTTTTCGTTTATTCCAAGCATTAGTTATTCTTATAAATTTTAAATCTTTAAACATGAATTGTTTTAAATATCTAATTTGTTTATTCCTCTTTGTTTTGCTCTATTCTTGCGAAGAAGAAGAAAATGTACCACAAACCAAAGAAAAACCAATGTTAGCTTTAAATTCATTAATTGGAGTTGATAGTTCAATCCATGTTAATCTTACTATGAGTACTGATTTATATGAAGAAAGCCATTCTATTACAGACGCAATCATTACTCTTTATAAAAACAAACAGAGTTTAGGCCAATTAAATCACAAAAGTAATGGCAACTACGAATATCCAAACTATCACTTGGAAGGTCAGACAAACTATGAAATATCCGTTATTCATCCTGATTTTGCTGAAATAAAGGCCAGTACCATTTCTCCGGAAAAAGTTATCATTGATAAAGTTGAACAAATCAATAATTATAAAGATGGAAAAACTACTTTCACTCTAAACTTCTCAGACGATCCAACAAAAAACGACTACTATATGCTACTTGTAAAAGGTGTATCAGCAGATTTTAGTCAATTGCTCAACTATTATAGCAATGATATTGTATTTGAAGGAAACTTAGCTGTAAATGAAACTGATTTTGAACAAAACATGCTAGCAGGAAGTCGAAGTTTCTCTGATGAAAACTCTAAAAGTTCACAACTTACTATTTCTTTCTACTTATTAAATGATGAAATTTCCACTGATATTTCTGAATATAGAATTGAATTGTACCACCTCTCAAAAGATTACTACAATTATGAAAGGTCGTATGTAGCTATTGAAAACAGAGACAATTTACCATTTTATAATAAAACAAGACTTTACTCAAATATTGAAGGAGCTTTTGGAATTTTTAGCAGCTATTCCTTAGATCTTAAAACAATTTCGAAACAATAAAATAATGATATTGAAAGTTATTGAATCAGATCAATAAAATATCTAATAAAATCATTTATTTTTAATGATTCAAAATCAAATACGCTCCAATGTCAAGATATATAACATTCTTATTAATTCTATTTTTTACCTACACAACTCCCCTATTGGCACAACAAACCTACAAATGGGTAAGTGTAAAAAAAGGCGAAGGTCTTAATGCTTTTCTACTTCGAAACCAATTAAAACCTAAGCAATACACTCTTAAGTTTAAAGAGCTAAACAAAAATAGATTTACAAAATCAGGACATCTTATTGCTGGTAAAAAATACAAGGTCCCTTTGCTCTATCCAAATCACAAAATTTCTTTATTAGGATCTAAACATGAGAATATTAAACAAGTAGATAATGTACTAAGTGGAGCAGTAATTCATTTGTTGGCAGGTCATGGTGGACCCGATCCGGGTGCTGTTGGAAAAGTATCTGGGAATAAAATATGTGAAGATGAATATGCCTATGATATAGTTTTACGAATGGGCAAAGAATTAATTGCACATGGAGCAAAAGTTCATTTTATTATTCAGGATAAAAACGATGGAATTCGCGATGCTGCTTATTTAAAACCCGATAAAGATGAGTATTGCTTTCCTAATTTAGTTATTCCAAAAAAACAAACTCCCCGTCTAAGACAAAGAGCTGCAGCGGTAAATATGCTGGCAAAAAAAGAGAAAGCTGGAACTTATCAACGATTAATTGTACTGCACCTCGATTCCAGAAGCAAAAGCAATAGAACTGATGTCTATTTTTATCATCATGCAAGCAGCAAAAAAGGCAAAAAACTTGCGCTCACATTGCAAAATAAAATGAAGGCAAAATATGCCAAATATCAACCCAATAGAAAATATACAGGAACTATCGGAGCCAGAAGACTGTACGTTTTAAAAACTACAATTTCGCCATCGGTATTTGTCGAACTAGGCAATATTAATAATTATCGTGATCAGATAAGGTTTACCAAGGCTGGTAACAGACAAGCATTAGCAGAGTGGCTTTGCGAGGGAATTATTGATGATTATAAATCGAATAAGAAAAAGTAAGAAAAGAAAAGCACAATTTAAATTTTAATTATCTAATACATTTAAGCATAACACTTGTGCGTAAATTTTAAAACAGCGGGTTCAACGCAATTATGAAAATCTTCATACGATAGCATCAATAGCTCGGTATGAGTTCCTGCGTTAAAAACTATATCATCATCTTCTACTAAACTTTCAGACACGTAAACCTCTAAATCGTATAAATTACCAAATGGAGGCATTGCTCCTACTTCACAAGCAGGAAAAATATCTTTAAACTCTTGTTCATGCGCTAGCTCTACCTTTTTACATCCCAACATTTGTTTCATCAAATCAAAATCAATTAAATAAGAGGCAGGCAATACTGCCATTCCCATTCTTCCATCAATCTTAATCATTACTGTTTTTGCCAACATCTTACCCGGTACATGGGCCGATGCAGCAATCTGCTGAGCCGTGTAGGCTGATGAATGCCGAATCGTTACATATTTTATGTGTCTTTCATCTAAAAACTCTTTTAACTTACGAATAGGCATAACTTTTTGTTCTATGGTTTAAATTTGATTTGTACAGTAAGGCGTATAACCTTTAACCGGATTTTCCGATTGAGAGTTTTGTTTCCTTTTCTTCCTTTTCCGTTAAAAACAATACTTTAATATAAAATACAAAAAAAGCGGGAAATAACGAAAATTAAAGTCTAGCTAAAACGATGAAAAAGCCATATAATAGCCTAAATGTTACAAATTAACATTTAAATACGAAGATTTTCGTAATAACACTTTGAAGTACGAAAAGTTTCGTATACTTTTATCTACGAAATTAATCGTAGTTAAGAATTCACCACAAAATGCCAAAGAAGATTAAGCCAACCGACGCAGAACTTGAAATTTTACAGGTTTTATGGACTTATGGTCCGTCTACAGTTCGTTTTGTTAACGAAAAATTAAAGTCAGGAAGAGATGTAGGTTACACTACCACCCTAAAAGTGATGCAAATTATGACGGATAAAAATATGCTGCAACGTGATAAAAAGTCGCGAACACATATTTATGAGGCTATTGTGGAAGAAAGTGAAACAAAAAATCAATTAATTGATAAATTCATCTCTACTCTGTTCCACGGTTCTACTTCGGGAATGGTACTTCAGGCTTTAGGAAACAAGAAATGTAGTTCCGAAGAGCTTGATAAAATTCGTGAATTAATAGACAATATTGAAAATACAAATTCAAAACAGAGCGATGAATAATATAGAACTTCAACAATTAGTAATCGCAACAGGATGGACATTATTACACTCTGTTTGGCAAATAGCAATATATGGACTTATTATTTATTTGATATTCAGATTTGTATCAAAAGACAATGCTAAAACAAGATACGCAATATCTGCATTAGGTTTATTATGTATTTTTCTAAGTTCGCTAATCACATTTATTCATTATACCTATAAAACAGTACCCATTAGTGATACAGGCACAGTCATTTCATCAGATTTACTGCTGCGCTTGTTAAATTCAACTAACAATTCGGATGTTTGGAGTTTAAAAAATATAAAAATCGACAACTATATTCCTCTGCTGGTAAACGTATGGATTATTGGCGTTTGCGCATTATCCTTACAAATGACAGTTAGTTATTTAAAAACGCTAAAAATGAAAAAGTATTTGGCTTATCCTGTTTGCACAAAAACCAGGGTAATTGCTGAACAATTGATCAGAAAATTCAAATTAAAAAATAAAATTATTTTTAAGGAATCAGGTTATGTTCAGGTTCCTTCCCTTATCGGATATTTTAAGCCCGTTGTATTATTGCCGGTTTCCATGTTAAGTGGAATTCCCCATAATCAGCTGGAAATTATTATAGCTCATGAGTTGGCGCATATTAAACGTCACGATTATTTATTTCAGTTTATTCAAGGTATTCTTGAATTACTATTTTTTTATCATCCTGTTGTTTGGTGGCTATCTTCAGTGGTTAATACCGAAAGAGAACACTTATGTGATGATCTTGCGGTAAAGATTTGTGGTGAATCACTTACCCTAATTAAAGCATTAAATAATATGGAAGCAATTAGAAAAAAAAGGTTTGAATTGGTATTGGGTTTATCTGGTAAAAAAGATAATATTTTAAATCGTGTACAAAGAATTCTTCGCCCAAAAACAAAGCAATCTACACAGTTAGAAAAGTATCTTTTAAGCGGGTTATTTGTTTTTCTTTTTACAGGATTAATCTTTATTTCCAATTTCGCAGTATCAGGAAACCTATTTCCTGGAAAACAATTCTATTCCAATATCAATATAATCGATATGGAAAACTCACAAGCAAATTCGCCAAAAAGTACGCTTGCAATTCTAAACAATCGTAAAATTAAAAATGAATTTAATGATACAATTGTAAATCAATCAGAAATTAAATTAGATGTTGATATAAACACGCACGAAGATCGTTATCACAGTGATGTAGAAACAAACAAATCTAAAGATTCTTTAGATTTCAACGAAAATGTAAAAATTAAAGTCGATGAGATTATTAATGAGCAAATAAAAATCATTCAAAAAGCTCAAAAAGAAAGCAAAGAAAATGAGTTAGAACTGGAAAAAAGTTTAAAAACAATTAACTCGCAGGAATACCGGGAACAATTAGAAAATCAGTTAAAAGGAAATACTGATTCTGACCATATCTCTCCAAATATTTTTATTAAATCTGACCTAAGCGAAAAACATCCTATTATTATTGTGGATGGAAAAAAACAAGCTTATTCATATTTAGAAAATGTAAATCCCGATAACATATCAAGTATAAATGTTATAAAAGATAAATCGGCAAAGCTTAAATATGGCGATGAAAGCAAACATGGCGTAATCGAAATAATTACTAAATCATCAAGCTCGATAAATGAAAAATCTGCTAACAATGAGATAATAGTTGTAGGATATGGAAACATTAAAGATTCTATCGATTTTTCTCAAAAAAAAATAAGGAAATCTACTACGAAAATGCCCCTTTGTGTTATTAATGGAGAAAAACAATCGTATGTTTACCTTAAATCTATAGATCCAAATACAATATCAGAGATTACGGTTTTAAAAGATAAAAGTGCAATTGATATTTATGGTAAGGAAGCTGCAAATGGAGTAATTATAGTCACATTAAAACCTGATAATGAAACTGAAATAAGCAAATCAACAACAAAAATAGTAGTTGGTATGCCTGGTTCCAATAAAAAATCAAATTCCGATATTTTAAAGTGGAGTCATAAATCAATATCAGACTCTACTCATCAAATTTTTATTGTTAATGATAAAGATTTAGCCAACAAAACTTTGGATACAAGTAATGAAAATAATATTGATCGATTTTTTATGTATAAAGGGAAGTATACTCAAAAAATAAATGACGAAGATGAAGATATTTTTATAGAATCGAAAGATGATGATTCTCGAGAGTTTAGCACCAAAATCTGGCACAATAAAACAGAGAATCCTTTGCTTATTCTCGATGGCAAAAAAACTGATTTAAAATCTATGGATAACATGGACCCTGAATTAATTAAAAGCATAAATATTCTTAAAGATAAATCGGCAACTGCCATATATGGTAAAGAAGGAGAAAATGGAGTTATATTGATAAGATCTAAAAATGAAAAAACAGATATTATTAAGATTAAAGGTAAAGCCGGAAAAAATGCTCCTATTTATATCTTAAACGGCAAAAATATAAGTGAAAAAAAACTCAAAAAAATCGATAAAGACGATATTGAATCAGTAAATGTATATAAAGGAAAAATGGCAATTGAAAAATATGGCAAAAAAGCTAAAAATGGAGTAATTGTAATTACAATGAAAAAATAAATCGAGCCCTCCGATTAGAAAATGCCATATCTTAAGATATGGCATTTTCTATTTCAGACTTATTGATTTGCAAGCAGAGCAACAAATTTGTATCTTGATAAGAACCAAAATAAAATTAAAAACAATTGCCTATGCTTTACATTTGCACCATATTTATCATATATATTATAATTTGGTTTACTGCTAAATTTAATTCCCATCTGAGACAATTTACGAAAAATCAGCATTTACGTTTTTCATTTGGAATTGCAGCAATTCTTATTGGTGTCTTACATATTATGCTCCCCTCGTTTTTTAGCTACTTATTCTCCTCTATCTTTAAATCGACATATAATATAATAACCATCTCAGGATTTATTCAAATTATATGCGGTGTTGGTTTATTAATCAGGCGTGTACATCGCGAAGCAGCTATTTTTTTAATGATTTTGCTAGTCTTGTTTATTCCACTAAGTATTATCATGTTAACAAAATATATTCACGGTCCCCTCGGTCCGGAATATGAACCCGTTCTTGGTTATATAAGAATTCTTGCTTATCTATTTTTAATTTGGGTTTTATTTAAAGCATGTGACATGTCGCCCCGAAAAGGCCTGCAAGATAAACGTTTCGACATGGATATTTAATCCGGTATTTAAATCATATTTTTCTCAAGTTATATCAATCTAAATTTCAATCACATGAGCTACTACATAAGCCTTAGAACAAATTATAAATTCAACGAAGCTATAGAGCTTATTACAAAAGCTTTACAAACAGAAGGATTTGGTATATTAACTGAAATTGATGTAAAATCAACCCTAAAAGAAAAGCTAGATGTTGATTTTAAAAACTATCGTATTCTTGGTGCTTGCAATCCTACCTTTGCATACAAAGCTTTTCAGGTTGAAGATAAAATTGGCATAATGATGCCTTGTAATGTAACAGTTATTGAACAAGATAACGGATATGTAGATATTTCTGTTATGGATCCTACCATTGCTTTTGATGTAATAGAAAATGAAAATCTTCAGCCATTTGCCAACGAAATAAAAAAAAGATTAGAACGAAGTTTAGCCTATCTAAAAGAATAAATAACAGAAAAAATAATTAGCTTAAAATAATGATTAATAGGAATTTCCTTTTTCATCTACCATAGGCACAAAGCGAACAGATATTACATTTTGCTTGTTAATTTTTCCATTTTTCTTTTTTAGCAATACTAACTTTTTTACTTTATTTAAACCAACAGGAATTACCATACGGCCACCCTCTGCCAACTGCTCTATTAATGGCTCTGGAATTTCTCTTGGCGAACAAGTAACAATAATTGCATCGAAGGGAGCTTTGGCAGGCCAACCCAAATAACCATCACCCCATTTAACATGCACATTTTTATAACCAATAGAATCTAAGATATGAGCAGCACGATCTTGCAATGGTTTTATAATCTCAATACTATAAACCTGTCCGCATAACTCTCCCAAAATCGCAGCCTGATAACCCGATCCAGTGCCAACCTCTAAAATTTTCTCATGCTTATCAGTATCTATTAATTGTGACATTAAACCCACAATATAGGGTTGAGAAATGGTTTGATTATAACCAATAGGTAAAGGCCTATCTTTATAGGCATAAGCCTGCAAATCAAGAGGAACAAATAAATGTCGTTCAACCTTTTTCATTGCCTTTATTATATCAACATCTGTTATTCCTCTCGATGTAATCTGTTCAGCAATCATGTTTATGCGATTTTGCTCAAAATCCATATTTTTATTTTTCTGCCTCTGAGTAAATACAAAACCCAATAATATCACCCATAAACCGATGGTCAATTTTGCACCCATAAAAACATCTTGGTTTTTTATAAAGTTACGATATTATTATATAAAAGGCAGATAAAATATAACTTGCTAAATTTCCTGTAGAAAAGAAAAAATACTCAATACTGTCAATTAGCAATTAAATTTATTAATTTCAATTTACTGTAACACATTATTAATTTCTCCTGATTATGAATAGAGCGATATTTTTTTTTCTCTGCATTTTTATAAATGTCCAATTAATAGGTCAGAATGTAAATATTACCGAACTATCAAAAACAATATCAATAGATAATATTAAACAGGATTTAACAGAGCTTGCATCGGCAAAAATGGAAGGCCGTGAAACAGGTAAAATGGGTCAAAAAAGGGCTGCCGAGTATATCTACAAAGCCTTTAAACAAGCCAATATTTCAAATTTAGAATTAAATTCAGATAGCTTAAGCTATTTTCAGAATTTCAAAGTATATAAGGTACTTGTTCCATGTGCTAAAATCATATTTAACAATAAAATCTATAAAAATTATGAGCATTTTATGCTATCCGGATTTTCTGATTATCACAACGAAAAATTAAAACTCGAATTTATAGGAACTGCACAAGATAGCAGCTATATAGGTAAAGATTTTTCGAATAAGGCTGTTCTTTTTGTGACAAGAAATTTATATGCTGGAGCAATGAAATCGAACGATATAATAAGAGAAACAGGAAGCAAAATAATCTTTTTCTGCAATCCCGAAAATCCACATCAAATACAAAGTATAATAAAAAGACAACAAGCTGCTCTTTCCAATAGGTTAAAATTAAATCCGGATAAATTCCCTGTTAATAACCCCTTCGATTCGATTAAAAATCCTAAACATTATTCGATGTATAATAATGTTAGAAGTACACTACAAGGACCTATTGATGCAAAAATGGCTTCAGAAATACTCCAAATTAAATTAAAAGATCTAAAAAAATGTGCCATTAAAAACATTAATTGTGATAAGGCTGCTTCTGAGATTTCTATTGAGTTAAAATTTGCAGAACAATTTTCAAAAATACCTACCGAAAATGTATTAGCCTGCATTCCAGGCAATAACAAAAAAGATGAATTTATTGTAATATCAGCTCATTACGATCATTTGGGTATCAAAGGTAATAAAATTTATTTTGGAGCCAATGATAATGCCTCCGGAACAGCTGCATTAATTGAAATTGCCAGAAAAATTAAAGAAGCTGTTGACATGGGATTTAAACTTGATAAAAGTATCGTTTTTGCTGCTTTTACGGGAGAAGAAAAAGGTTTACTTGGCTCTAAATATTTTGTGGCTACAAACACAATTCCCATTCAAAAAATTAAAGCCAATTTAAATATCGATATGCTCGGACGAAAATCTGAAGAGCATACCGATAACAATTCAATTTATCTTTTAGGAACTAATGATTTAAATCCCAGATTCAAAAAGATATCCGATAGTATTAACGCTACTTATCCACGCTTAAATCTGGATTATAAGTTTGACACCCCCAACAATTTTCTATATTCTGCATCAGATCAGGCATCCTTTGTAAAACAGAACATTCCAGCTATTTTTTACTTTAATGGCATGCATAATGATTATCACAAAACAAGTGATACTGCCGATAAAATTAATTATGAATCGATAAAAAAAGCTTGTAGCCTTATCTTTCGAACAGCCTTAGAACTGGCAGGTGAAAAATAAAAAGACTGCGTTTATATTCTCCTTTAAAGGGAAATTTCAATTGTTTATTATTAAATATTAAACAAAAAACATAACATAAATTCTTTTTTTACGTATGTTTGTATTGTTCATGAATGAATTTTATAAACCCATAATTATGAATATTAAAAAATCTTATAATTTTTTTTGTATTTTATTGATTTTCACAGGAATAATATCCTGCTCAGAAAGCGAAAAGCATACCGGTTTTATTGATCAGAACCAGGAATTACTAGTCGGATTAAGCGAAGTAATAGGTTACGATCACACCTATAATTACGATTTTAATATATTACAGGAAAGGGAGAAAGTACAGTTTTATATTCCCACAAATTTATCCGAAGGTTTAAATAGGATTCCAAACGAAATGAAAGAGAAATTTAGTTTAATTTCAACATCAGATCTTCCTTTTGTTCCTGCTACAATAGAATCGAATATTGTTACGTCGTGGAATGCATTTAACAAACTGGTTTTTCAAATTCAATTTTCTTATTTAGAAAATGATGAAGGCTACGATACAAACTTTCAGGATTTTTTTATTGTATCCATTACTCAATACCCCGAAAATCCTTTCGAAAACATGACGGAAGATGATCTGGCCAATTTAGATGAAGATTTAGAAAAAAGAAAATATGAGATTCTCGAACTCACCGATGAATTATCATTGTATTACCTTCCAAAATCGATTGATAATTTTTGGCCAAGAATGTTCGATTATTACAACTATAACGAAGATGAAAAACGCATCTATAAAGAGTCTACCGGTTCGTATCAATACTATGCCTGGTACAATGGTTTAATTTTTAAGATAGGTTGTAATATGGATGTTGATTCTGTGAATCCGGAACCTCTGGTTCGAAAAATAATACTAGGAAATTAAACAAAAAAGACAGCAATAGCTGTCTTTTTTGTTTATACTAATTTTTCATCGATCGTAGAATATAAACTGCTTCTTTCTTGAAACTCTCATAATCTTCTTGCCGAGTATCTAATATAAATTCAATTCCAATTCCTTTTTGAATGGAATGGACTATAATTACTCTATGTTTATCTTTATTATCGTCTAAATAAGTTCCCAAATAGCCCATCGAATTTGGCAATGAAAATAAATTTTGCTCTCTGGTAATTACTTTATTAATATCAACCGATAAGCTTCTTCTGCGAAAAGAGGAATAATCTACCAAACTACTCTCCTTTCCTACAAACTCCAGGGAAAGAATACTGTTAGGAGTAAAACCTGTTTTTATTGCTTTGCTGGTCCCTCTTCTTGCAAAAGTAAAATTCATTTGACCTTCTTCCTTAAACTGATCTGTTAAGCACCAATATCCTTTGGGAAAATTTAGAGTAATATCAGGCCCTGCAATAAAAAAGCTTTCTCTGTAAACTTCCGAGGCTAACTCTTCTCCTTTCTCATTCCAATATCGCCATTTTCCAATTTTATATCCTTTTTTAAAGATTCCTTCCTGCGATATTTTACCATTGGTATGATAATATACTGCTGGACCATTTAAACTATCATTTTTAAAATTTACTGAATAACTGGTAATCCCATTATCAAAATATTCTAAATATGCTCCGTTAGCAATGTGATTTATTGCATTAAATTCGCGAATTAAATTCCCCGATTCGTTCCACTCTTTAATTGCTCCATTCTGAACACCTTTAAGATATTTAAATTGCCTTTTTTTACTACCTGTTAAATAATATTCGATACAATCTCCATTCTCTATGGCCGAATTCTGAAAACCTTCCTCGTACAATCTATTCCAGTCAATACTATCTGCCACGGCAACATAATTTGTTTCGGATAAAATCGTTCCATTTAACTGATAATCTTTAACTCGAAACTGTCCATCTTTCACCGGAAAAATCATACTGTAATATGTAGCATTCTCTTTATCAACCGAAAGCCATTTTTCGTTCAAATAAACAGTTTTCTGCGCTGAAAGCGACAAAGGAAACAGAAACAATAAAAAAATATAGGATACTTTCATGTTATGATTTTTTGTAATGGTAACAATAATTATTCCTAAAGTTGTATTTTATTTAGGATTCTTTCGTGCTTTCTCATGAAATTTTAAATGAGATAAACCATTTATAATTCCATTATCAGTACAATAATTCCAAAAAGTATCGAATCCATGCTCTACACCATGTAAAACTTCAAATTCATGATCCAATTCGATCTTATTTAAATATTCATGCAAGTCGAATATACATTTTCTATTTTTAGTTTGCACAAAACTATCTTCTGTACCAATTTCTAATCTTAAAACTTTAGCTTCTTTTCTAAGATCTGTTAAATTTTCTTTAGCCAGCAAACAATTCTCTGCTAAAGTATAATCGCTAACATATCCCATTGCCACAACCGAAGCAAACATTCCCGGCTTTTTCAGATAGTAATGAATAGCTCCACCAGCTCCGCGAGAATGTCCTTCCAATGAAATACTATTAAATTTCACTCCTGCCCTAAAATTTTGCTGACAAAAACCTACAAATTCACCAGACGAATCACCAAGCAGTAACTCTTGATTTTCCTTAGTATGCCATTGCACATTATCCCTATTGTTATCACCACGTACCCCAGCAATTACAAGTGGTTCTATCTTTCCTTCCAATATCCAACTATTCAATTGTTGGGCATCCACATACTTATTAAAAGTAGTTTCGTCGCCTCCCATACCATGCATAAATAAAACAAGAGGATACTCTTTAGAATAATCCCAGTTGGGAGGCAAATAAACAAAAAATGGAACCCAGGATCTGCTCTTGCTCTTAAATATCGAAAAACTTATTTTACCTTCACAATTCTTATAACTAGTAAGTAATTTTATATTATCAAAGGATACACTCATTTTAATTATCATTAATTTAAGGCTCATAAAAATTCCAATAAACACTAATAATCTAACGGAATACAATCAGTTTTACAAAACTAAAAATTATCCTTCAAAAAAACTTTACAACAAATCAATTCTAATGTTATTTTCAATAAGTCTGAAATACTGATTCTTCCATAATTTTAAATATCTATCATTAATTATCTCGATACTGATATAAAGATTATTGATTAATATAATTTGCGCTTTAGTCAAATCAATTCTACATTTGTATTAGTTCAAAAACAAAGAAAAATAAACTTAAAAAAATAAATAAGATGCAAACTCTAGTTGGAAAAAAAGCACCGTCGTTTCATGCTAATGCTGTTATTAATGGAAACCAAATTATAGAAGGTTTTTCATTGGATCAATTTGTAGGTAAACAAGAAGTTGTTTTCTTCTTTTATCCTCTTGATTTTACTTTCGTTTGTCCAACAGAATTAATTGCTTTTCAAGATAAACTTGCTGATTTTGAAAAAAGAAATGTAGCGGTTGTTGGTTGTTCTGTAGACTCAGAATACTCGCATTTTGCATGGTTAAATACCGAAAAAAATAAAGGTGGAATTCAAGGTGTTACTTACCCATTAGTTTCCGACCTTTCAAAAACAATTTCAGAAAACTATGGTGTTTTAGCATCCGAGTATGATTATGATGCAGAAGGAAATGCTACCTCAACCGGAGCTCCTGTTGCGTACCGTGGATTATTCCTTATCGATAAAAATGGAATTGTTCGTCATAGCGTAATTAACGATCTTCCATTAGGTCGAAATGTTGATGAAGCGATTCGCATGGTGGATGCATTGCACCACTTCGAAGAAAATGGAGAAGTTTGTCCAGCAAATTGGACACAGGGAAAAGATGCCATGAAAGCTACTGCCGAAGGTGTTGCTGAATATTTAAGTAAATAAAAATTACAAAAAATAAATTATAATAAACTTTAAAAATATAACAGATGAGAATTAATAAATATCAAGATATTAACACCATTGACGGAGAAGCTAAAAAAGATTATATCGACAGACACTCAGCATTCATTCACTGTGATGAGACTGCCAAAAAAGGTGAAAAATTTAAGGTGAAAGTAAAAATTGGTGATGCTTATGCGCATCCTGATGATTTTGACCACTATGTTGCCTGGGTTCAACTTTGGGATGGTGAAAAAATGTTAACTCAAGCTAATTTTTCTACTGGAATTTTGGGTGGTGAAGCAAATCAGGCTGAGGTAGATTTTTATGTTGTACCAAGTCGTAAAATGAAATTAACCGCTACAGCTTTTTGTACAAAGCACGGTCTTTGGCACTCTGATGAAAAATTAGTGGAAATTTCAGAATAATAAGTTTAAAAATTAGAAGAGAAGCCATTGGGAATGCACTTCTCTCTTTTATTTCATACAAAATGCCGCGAAAGTAATTTTCGCGGCATTTCTTTTTATTAGCATCTATTTATTGTTCTGTTTTTTTAGATATTTATCCAGAAAACTTACAATTTGTCCATATCCCTTTATTTCATTCTCTTTTTTCCTAAATCCGTGTCCTTCATCATCGAAAACAATATATTCTACCGGCACATTATTTTTTTTAACTGCTTCAACTATTTCATCCGATTCAGCTTTTAAAACACGCACATCATTTGCTCCTTGCAACACCATTAATGGTTTATTTACTTTATCTGCAAAAAACAATGGCGATTTATTATAAAGTGCTACCGAATCAATCGTTGTTGGGTCGCCCATTTCGGCATACAATGCTTTACGAAACGATTCCCAATAAGGAGGTATTGATTTAAGTGTTCGCAACCAATTGGTTACACCAAAAATATTAACCCCTACTTTAAACTCTTCGGGAGCATAAGTTAAAGCAGCCATTGTCATATACCCGCCATAAGAACCACCAATAATTCCTATTTTTTCTTCATCGACCACACCTGTACCAATCAAAAACTTCTTTGCCCAAATACAATCTTTTAAATCAACATCACCATGTTTTTTATCATCCATCGCAAAAAATTGCTTACCATAACCACTGCTACCACGATTATTAACAGCTAAAACAGCATATCCCTGATTTACCATGTACTGAATTAAAGAAAAATAGCCAACACGAGATTGTCCACCTGGTCCGCCATGAACCCAAACAAGTGCAGGTACTTTATTTTCTTTTGATGCAAGAATTGGCTGGTAATAAATTGCAGGAATCTGCAATCCATCATAAGATTGATACCTAACAACTTTAGCATTCACTAAATTTTTAGGATTAATTTCAGGATTTAAGGTTTCTGTTAATTTTTTAGCTTCCTTATCACCCATATCGAATACATATATGTTATTTGGCGATACTGACGTGCCTACTACTAAACGCACTCTCTGCTCATCTTTAGTAAGGCTTACCGATTTAATATCTCCCCCTTTTATTATAGGAAGTTCAACTTCATTCCCGCTTAGTTTTTCGATCACTTTAACCACAGTTTTTCCATCCTGATTGATTCCAATTATGCGATAATTTTCCAAATAACTATCATAAGCATACCAGATATCCCAATCGGTTTTGTAAACCATCTCTTTCTCGCCAGTTTCAATATTATATTTGCTTAGATAAACAAAATCAGAATCTTCGTTACACAGATAATACAAAAACTTATGATCTAAACTAAAAAACTGTGGCATATACTTAGCATCACCGACATGCTTAGAGATGTGTGTTTTCTTTCCTCTTTTAAGATCGTATAAATACATCTCATTATTATTGCTTGTAATACTCTGAGTAAGCGCTAAATATCTATTGTTTTTACTTTTAGATACTACATCGAATCCATCGTTATTTGCATATAATAATTTTGCTTTAGGTGCATCTGCTAATATCAACTTAACACGTAACTGATACAAATCCATATACTTAGAATTCCTTTTATTACACTGATAATAAAGCGACTCCTCATCACGATCCCAACCAAAAAAACTTGCTTTAGCACCTTCATAAGGAGTTAAATCGGTAATATTTCCGTCCTCGTCTCTCATATAAATGTGACTATTCTCATTTCCACCCCTATCAGCCGAAAACAAAACCTTATCGCTATTTGGTAAATAAGAAATTGCAAAAAAAGATTCCTTTTCCGAAGAAGTAAGCTGTTTAGCTGGCGATCCATCTACAGGAATTTCAAATAAATTGTAAATACCTGTTTCATTACTACTTACAAGTAATTTAGATTTATCACTTGAAAATGAACCACCACTAACACTTTTATTCTTATAAAACTGCTGTATTGAATAGGATGGTATTGTAATGTTTTTCTTGGACGGCTGACATGCAGCAAGCACAAACAAAAAAATAATCAAAATAAAATGATTACGTGTCATAATGCTGTTTAATAAAGGTTAGAATTACTTTATGAATTAAACATGGAGAGTGGTGTCACTCATAAAGTTAAGATTTTGAGCCTGTTTTGCAAAATCTATCAACAAAATTAGAATCAGTATTTTATTATTAATACTGATTATTTAAAAGATCACTTTTACAAAAACAGCTCTTAATTCTTCGAAAACCTATATATTTGCCAGATCTTTAAAAATCATTTTATACTTATCGAGATGTTATGTCCTTTCTCGATAATAGAAACAAAAATTATATGAAAGATTCTGTTGTTATTTTATGTGGTGGTGGTCCGGCTCCAGGAATCAATACCGTTATTAGTAGTGTTGGAAAAGTATTCTTAAGAAATGGATATAGAGTAATTGGATTGCACGAAGGCTACAAAGGCCTATTTTCTGAAGACAGAAATATGGAAGATCTTGACTTTGCTACACTTGATAATATATTTACAAAAGGTGGTTCTTATTTAAAAATGAGTCGTTTTAAACCTACCGATAAAGATTTTTCGACTAAATTCTTTGTTGAAAATAATGTAAAACTTTTAGTAACAGTAGGAGGAGATGATACAGCTTCTACCGCTAACAGAATCAGTAAATATCTTGGCGACAACAATGTAAATATCTCAAATATTCATGTTCCTAAAACCATTGATAATGATTTACCATTACCAGAAGGAACACCTACTTTCGGATTTCATTCGGCTAAAGACGAAGGTGTAAAAATTGCAACTACTGTTTACGAAGATGCCAGAACATCTCAAAATTGGTTTGTGCTAGCCGCAATGGGACGCGAAGCCGGTCATTTGGCTTTTGGAATTGGTTCTGCCTGTCATTTTCCAATGATTATTATCCCTGAGATGTTTAACAAAACAAATATCTCAGCCGATAAAATTGCACAATTGGTTATTTCATCAATAATTAAACGCAGAATATTAGGCTTAAACTATGGTGCTGCAGTTATTAGCGAAGGTGTTTTCCATTTTATGAGCGATGAAGAAATTAAAAGTACTGGTGTTAACTTCACCTACGATGCTCATGGTCATCCTGAATTATTTAACGTAAGTAAGTCGCACGTTTTCAACATGTTGATTCAGCGTAAAATAAAATCATACAATTTAAATATTGGGACTCGTCCGGTTGAATTAGGATTTGGATTGCGTTGCTGTCGACCAATTGGTTTCGATTTAAATCTTTGTACCCTACTTGGAGATGGTGTTTACACCTTATTTAAGCAAGGGCATTCCAAATGTATGGTTACTGTTGATCCTAAAGGCGATGCTTCTCCACTGTTCCTGAAAGATGTGGAAGATAAAAATGGAAAAGTGAGACCTCGTTTGGTTGATGTAAATAGTCAGAAAGTTCAGTCTATCGTAAATTACAATCTTCATTATTTAACTGAAGATGATTTGGAAGCCGCTCGAAAATATCTACCGGATGCAGAAAACTATTTATTTAAGAAAATACTAAACTGGTAATAATAGAATAGTTATTTCTATAAAACATAATTAAGCAGTCAGAAATAGTTTTGACTGCTTTTTTATTAACTGCTAAAATATGAATAAGCTAAAAAAAGAATCTTTTGTAAATATTATATATTACTATAAAATTTCTATTTTTGTATTTCACACCTCAGTTCTAACGGACAATTCGTTAATTTTAAAATATCAATGGAAAACTTAAAAGTTTTTCTTTTAATTGTAAGAATATGTCTGAAAATAATACAAATGCTTTTTTGCTTTTTACCTGTCCCGATAAAAATGGAATAGTTGCTAAAATAACTCAGTTTATATACGAACATGGTGGCAATATTATCGATTTAGATGAACATGTAAACCAAAATCAGAAGTTTTTTTCGCTTCGTGTGGTTTGGAATATGTCAAATTTTAAAATTCCAGTTTCGCAATTACATGAAACTTTTGAACCTTTGGCAAAAGAGTTTAATGCTCACTGGAAAATTGAATTTTCAGGTAAAAAACAACGAGTTGCTATTTTTGTATCGAAATACGACCACTGCCTTCAGGAAATTCTTTGGCGGTATAATATGAATGAATATGATATTGAGATTCCTCTTATTATTTCGAATCATCCCGATTTGGCACAAATAGCCGAAGCTTATAAAATTCCATATCATGTGTTCCCAATTACCAAAGAAAATAAAGCCGAACAGGAAACCAAAGAAATTGCTCTGCTAAAAGAATACGATATCGATTTAGTAGTATTAGCGCGTTACATGCAGGTGCTTTCTCCTACCTTTATCGATGCTTATAAAAACAAAATTATCAATATTCACCACTCTTTCCTACCGGGATTTGTAGGCGGAAATCCTTATAAGCAAGCTTACGAGCGAGGAGTGAAAATGATAGGTGCCACCAGTCATTTTGTAACTGAAGATCTTGACGAAGGACCAATTATAGAACAGGATATTATGCGTATAACGCACAAAGATACAATTAAAGCCTTAATCCGTAAAGGAAGAGATTTAGAGAGAATTGTACTGGCCAGAGCATTGACCTACCAATCCGAACATAGGATTATTGTTGATGGTACACGAACAATTGTATTCGATTAACTTTATTCCTAAAAACTTTTCTCAACTGATTCTATCATTTAAAGTGACAGGATTAGTTGATATATTTTTAGCTAAAATAAAGGGTGAAGAATAATTTATTACACCTTACACTCAGAAAATTAATTAATATCCTACTCTAAATGAGAGCAAAAAATTATTTTCTCAAACTAAACACTTGCCTGCACATTAGTTCATCCTCATAAATAATCTCAAATATCCATTCGCCCAACTGCATTTCCCAGTCAAACTCAAATGTGTAGAAATCATTGCCTAACTCATTGCTGTAACAATCTTTTGCCTCTGTTGTCTCTATAAATTGTTCTTTGCTTATTGGATTCACCAACTTTGGATGCCTAATTCTACACACAAAATCAACGAGTTCTACTATTTTAGAATCATTTTCGAACTGATAGCTTATTCCAAAACTCATTCCTACTCTGGGATAAATAATATCGGTGGTTTTCAAAAACTCCATATCATCAGAATGCAAAAAATATCCTGTCGCACTATCCGGAACAAGATCTTTCTTCGTCTCTCCAATCGGCCTGCATATTCCGTAATCAACTATTTTTATTTTCATTATTATTGTTATAATTTCTTAACAACCCTATTCTATTAATATAAAATTATTAATTGGTATTTTTATTTTAAGTAAAGATACTTATGCCGTTTATTTTCAATTTAATTAACAAAATAATTTTCTAGTTTACTATCCATTTCCTTCGATAAGGCAAGCGCTTCCTTTATTAATTCATCAGGATAGTTATTAATTTGTAATATTTTAATTGCATTTCTATTTTTTAACTTCCCCTCTTTTAATAAATAATCAAAATCGACATATTTATTATTTACAAGTTCACTAAAATGATACAGTTCGTATTCTTGTTGCAATAAATCAGTCAACTCTATATCGTGGGTTGAAACAAATACAATATTATTATTTTTTGCCAAGGCTGATAAAACTGATTTTCCAGCAGATATACGCTCAACAGTATTTGTCCCTTTAAATATTTCATCAAGCAAAAATAAATTTATATTATTATCCGAAGCTTTATCAATCATTTCTTTAATACTCAATACTTCTTCGAAATAATAACTCTTATCGTTCATTAAGTCATCACTAATACGAATAGCAGAATAAATACGAGTACGCGGAATTATTATCGAATCGGCAAAGCAAGTATTTAAAGTTTGTCCTGTAAGTATATTAATACCAATGGTTCTGATAAAAGTGGTCTTACCCGACATATTTGAACCTGTTAACAATATCGATTTATCATTTACTTTGATATTGTTTGCAACACAATCGACAATTAACGGATGATATATTTTTTCTGTATCAATCACATTATTAAGCTCATCAATTTTAGGAATGCAGCATGGCCTGCACCCTTTTCGTAAGGAAGCAATTGAAATTAGACTATCAATATTTCCTACAAAAGAAAATATCGCGTCAATATCCTTTCGCTTTGTTTCTAAACGTTTAATCACAGCAAATAACAAAAGTGGCTCTATTAAAAATAGGATTTTAAACAACTCCAGAATCGACCAAAATATCACTTGAAAATCACCCTGAATATTAGAATCTAACTTGAAAAAGCGCATCCTATTTTTTATTTTATCCATTGATTTAAAAGCATCAGGTAAATCTGAATTTAAACAACTTAATTCTTTATATTGATACAACTTTTTTGCAACATCAAATAAAATCAATAATTGAGGAATAGAGTCGATATACTGAGATAAATTTCTCTTATTCCATAAGTGAAAACAAATATTAATTACAAAAATAAGCAGAAGAACAAAAGCTAATTGTGGATTAAAGGGTAATAAAATAAGCGAAAAAATACTGGCGAAAGAAAGCATTTGCATTACACCAAACCACTTTGGTAGCTTTAAAGTCTGCTCCTGAAACAATGCTCGTATGTAATATGCTTCTCGCTGATTCAATTTTTCTAAAAGCACCTGAATTTTAATTCGAAAATCAACATCATTCGTAAATTGTGAAATTAATTCTTCTTCTAAAACCAGATTATCGGAATTATCTGGTATTACTCTTAGTTTATTATATAAAAATTGTTGTCCGGGTTTTGAATTTGTCCGATCTACAAACATCATTAACTCCTCAAAATCGATGTCATTACAAGTTTTTTCGGATAATACTTGCAAACAATTGGAATGATTTTTATTCTGAAAATAAGTTTTAATTAGTTCAAAATTATAGGTGGTATCTTTTATTTTACCAAAAGCATTTAATAACCGCTGCCTTTGTTTTTCATTCTTTTTAAAAATCATTTTTCTACTTTAATAACTATATCAGATGGGTAAAGTTTGAATAAATTAAATCTTAATTACATAAATTTCACTGGGTATTCCTGGCAGACTCCTTGGCCAACTGATGACAGAAATCTTGTTTCTCATTACCCGAATGTCCTTTTATCCATCTAAACTCAATAATTTTCCCATCGCAGAGGGCATTAATTTGTTTCCAGTATTTTGCAAATTTTACTTCTTGGCCGTAAGCAGTTTGCCAATTATTATGCTTCCAAAAATGAACCCATTGCACAAGTCCTCTTATTACAAAACGACTATCGGTATTCACTTGTATTTTGTTTACACTTTTTAACTGTTGTAAACCTTCCATTACTCCAAGCAATTCCATCATGTTACTACTTCCCTCATTAAATGTCTGCTTATATATTTGCTGTTTTCCATCTGGTGTTTCAATAAAGCCAGCATAAGCCGATTGTCTGGTTTCACAAGTATGCGAACCATCGGCGTATATTTTATGAATATTCTTCGTTCCAGTTTTACTAGTAGTAATATCCAGTTTTTCATTACGCCTGTCAACACGAATGTAATTTCTGTAATCAATATCGTTTAGAAAATTAAAATTTTCTATAAAAACACAACTCACTCTCTGATTAACAGTTAACTTACCTTTAATAGCCGATCGCATTACTTTTTCAAACTGAAATTGAATTTTCCGAATAATCTCAGTAAAATGATTTTCTTCATCAAAAACAATATTGCCCTTATCGGCACAATAAATTAAGCTAACACTCTCGTGCTTATCAGACAGCAAACATTTAATTTTAGAAGCATTAATAGCTTTTATCTCTAAAGTAATTTTAAGTATTTTCAATTTATTCATAATATTATAATGCAATTTAGTTCTTATTCACGAATCATTCGTCTTATACAGAATTAAAATGCGAACAAATACTTATTTTATATAAATAATTTAGGTTACGCCTTATCTATTTTCAGATATTACAAAAGTCAATATCTAAGTAAGTTACTAAATTGGATGTGAATTTTTATTAACAATAAAAAACAAAACCCATTAAAATAAAAATTAAATCTCACTATAAATCAAACAATTATATTGAAAGTCTGTAATAAAAAAGTATCTTTGCGATCTATGGAATTAAAAGTAAGTAAACTTCATAACAAAAGGAATACCAGAATCTACAGCTTTAATTTTCTTATTTTCAGAAATCTGTCCGATAAATTCCTTCCTCCATCTTATAATTAACTCACATACCTAAATATCCGTTTTAATACGGACAATTAATTACATGTAGTCAGTATTCTGCATGTCATATTCATTTAATTTACATTTATGTTTTATTTAAAAACGTGGCTGGGAGTTTGTTTCCTTATTGCCACTATTTCAGTACAAGCGCAAGAAAAACCAAGTGTTGAAATCGGAGGTGCTTTACGATTTAATTACAATTATTCAAGTTGGAAAGATGCACAAAAAACGCGTGGTGGCGATTTTGGCTACGATGTTTTCCGATTAAATGCTAAAGCTAAATACAAAGGTTTAAAATTAAATGCCGAATACCGATTTTATTCCGAAGATTTTGGAGGCTATATGTTAAAACAAGGCTGGATTGCTTATGATTTTAATAAAAATAACGAATTGCAATTCGGTTTAACTCAAGTTCCTTTTGGAATTACAAAATACAATTCAAACTCATGGTTTTTTAGTTTAAATTATTATGTTGGCTTAGAAGACGACCATGATATGGGTCTTAAATTTACTCACTTAGGTGAAAAATGGGATTATAATATAGCCTTCTTTAAAAATGCTGAAGAATTGCGTTTTGGAGGAAATTCGGATGTTTCCAATAGCCGCTATTCTTACGATGTTGGTTCAATTAACTTGGGTGGTGATGATAAATTGAATCTTAGAAATAAAGAGGTAAATCAATTGAATGGAAATTTATCTTACAAAATTAATAATGACAATGCCAAGCATCGCATAGGAGTATCAGCACAGTATGGAGGTTTGTTTAATTTAGATACTGAAAAAAACGGTGATCGTTACGCTCTTGCAGCTTATTACGAATTAAAAGCTGGTAAATTTGGTGTAAAAGCACAATTTGCCAATTATAAATACAATCCGGAAAATCCAGATGGTGAACGCGATGATGTTGTTGCTATGACCGCTTATGGTGCTCCTTATTTGGTAGCTGCCGAGGCAAGCATATACACTCTTGGCTTAAGTTACTCTATACCTCTTGAATGGGGACCTGTATCAAATGTTGTTATATACAACGATTTTGGATACATAAATAAAGCCAAAAGTAATTTTGAAAGCTCTATGATGAATGTTACAGGTGCTATGTTTACTGCCGGTAATATTTATACCTATTTTGATTTTGCTGCCGGAAAAAATCAGCCATGGTTAGGATCAGAATGGACCAATGCTTTGGCAGAAGGAACTCCTGATGCCGACTGGGAAATGCGTTTTAATGTTAATGTAGGCTATTACTTTTAATCTCTAAAACTGCCCGAGGCACGCCTCGGGCAAATAAAAACATTATAAATGTTCATAATGTTTTACAAAAGTATGTTCTAACCAAATACTTAAGAGGTGTTCCTCTTAAAAACGCATATCTCACAAAAAAGAGAGATACCTTTAAATACTTCCTGGGTCTGCCCAGGTTGTTTATTAGAAAAATGAGACGCTATGGCGGATAAAAGAAAAATAAAAATTAAGGTTGAGGACTTAACCTTAATTTTCGGGAAACGCAAACAAGAAGCTCTTACCCTGCTCGAAAAAGGAATTTCAAAAGAAGAAATTTTAAAAAAAACAAAATGCACTGTTGGGGTCAACAAGGTTAACTTTGAAATTAAGGAAGGTGAAATTTTTGTAATCATGGGTCTATCTGGTAGTGGAAAATCTACTTTAATCCGATGTTTAAATCGCCTTAACGAACCTACAGCGGGCAAAGTTATTTTCAATGAACATGATATTACTCGTGAATCGAATAAAGAATTATTGGAAACCAGACGAACAGAAATGAGTATGGTATTTCAAAAATTTGGTCTTTTACCACACAGAACGATTCTCGAAAATGCAGCTTTTGGATTAGAGATTAGAGGAGAAGAAAAGCTGGAAAGAGAAGGAAAAGCTCTAATAGCACTCGAAACAGTAGGTTTAAAAGGATACGAACATCAATTTCCATCGGCAATGTCGGGAGGAATGCAGCAAAGAGTAGGTTTAGCTCGTGCCTTAGCAAACGATCCGGAAGTATTGCTTATGGACGAAGCATTTTCGGCACTCGATCCGCTTATTAAATCGGATATGCAAGACGAGTTGCTGGAAATACAAAATAAGCTCAAAAAAACAATCGTATTTATTACTCACGATTTAGATGAAGCCATAAAAATTGGTGATCGCATTGCTATTATGAAAGATGGTGTTGTTGACCAAATTGGAACCGCCGAAGAAATTCTAACATCGCCAGCAACAGAATATGTTGAAGCATTTGTGCATAAAGTAGATCGTAAAACTATTATTACAGCCGAAACTCTTATGTTTAAAAAGAATACGCTGGTGCAAATACCCAAAGATGGTCCCAAAGGAGCCATTCGTAAAATGCGCACAATTGGAACCGATGTTCTTCCTGTAGAGGACGAAAATAAAGTTTTTCTAGGTTATGTTTGGTTGCAGGATCTTTTAAAACTAGAAAAGGAAAAAGAACTTTCAATTGAGAAAGCGCTTAAAACAAATGTACCTAGTGTATATAAATCCTATTCAGTAGAAGATATGTTACCTCTTATTACCGGGGTTAAATATCCTTTAGCAGTAATAGGAGAAGAAACAGGTAAACTACTTGGTTTAGTATCTCAAACCTCGTTAATTATTGAAGCTACACGATTTGGCAAAAAAGAAATAAGCGAACTAAAAGAACGAGCAAACGAAATGTAATATGGAAAAATTAATTGATCTTGGCACATATATAGAATCGGGCATTAATAAACTGGAAGAAAATTTTTCCGGATTATGGGAAGCTATTGATGAAGCAATTTCGTGGACCGTTAATAGTATGAACGACCTACTGCTTGGTATTCCTTTTTATATCATTATAATACTAGTAAGCTTTGGGGCTTATTATGCCAATGCCGGAAAAAATACATTTAAAATTGAAGGATTAAAAAAAGGAAGTGCACTAGCAGCATTTGTAATTTTTGGTTTATTATTGGTTTACGCAATGGATTATTGGGAAGAATCTATACAAACAACCACCTTGGTTATTGTTTCGACCCTAATTGCACTTTTGTTTGGTATTCCATTGGGTATTGTAGCAGCCCGAAGCAAAGTTGCCGATGTAATTATTCGCCCTATACTTGATTTAATGCAAACAATGCCAGCCTTTGTTTATCTTATTCCAGCTATTTTCTTTTTTAGTGTAGGTAATACTCCAGGAGTTGTAGCTACTGTAATTTTCTCTCTTCCTCCTGCCGTACGTTTAACTAGTTTAGGAATTAGAAACGTTCCCGAAGATGTAATTGAGGCGGGAAGAGCATTTGGAGCAACCGAAAAACAAATACTATTTAAAATTCAATTACCTTTAGCTATGCCAACTATTCTGGCAGGAATTAATCAGGTTATATTACTGGCTTTATCAATGGTGGTAATTGCATCGATGGTAGGAGCTAAAGGCTTGGGTAGTATTGTTTATCAGGGAATTCAACAAAATGATATTGCAAAAGGTTTTGAGTCAGGATTAGGCATTGTGATATTGGCAATAATTCTAGACAGAATAACACAAGCTATTGCAAAAAAATAAATTTAATCAATAAATATAATTATGATGAAATTAAAAAACTTAGCAATTTTATTATTTGTTGCAGCATTAACTATTTCGCTTAGTTCTTGCAACAACAGCGGAAATAAAAAAGCAAAGAGTGAAACTAAAAAAGAAGTTAACATCTTTTATCCGAATTGGACAGAAGGAATTGCGTTTACCTATCTGGCGAAAGCAGCATTAGAAGCAAATGGTTATGCTGTTGAGTTAACTAATTTAGCACCAGGTATGATTTATGGAGAATTATCAAAAGATAACTCAAAAGGTGATGTATTTCTTGATGCATGGCTACCAAATACGCATAAAGACTATTGGACTAATTATGGTGATAAACTTGTAAAGTTAGGCGAATCGTTTAGCGAGGGAACCACAGGATTGGTAGTTCCTGCCTATGTTACCATTAATTCTATTGAAGAATTAAATGCCAATAAAGATAAATTTAATGGAAAAATTATTGGTATTGGTGCTGGCGCAGGTATTCATACCAATACTCTAAAAGCAATTGATGCTTATGGCTTAGATTTAGAACAAGTTACATCAAGTGGTCCAGCAATGGTGGCAAGTCTTGAAAAAGCAATTAAAAAACAAGAATGGACTGTAGTAACAGGATGGAAACCTCATTTTAAATGGGCTAAAAACGATTTAAAATATTTAGAAGATCCTAAAGGTATCTACCCAAAAGATGTTTGTACAATTATCTCGCGAAGAGGATTTGACAAAGACCAACCTGAGGCAGCAAGATTTTTCAAAAATTTTAATCTTAAAGAAGCACAATTATACGCATTAATGACAGCTATTGCTGATAAAGGCGAAGAAGCAGGTGCTACACAATGGTATACAGCTAACAAAGTAATGATTGATGCATGGATGAAATAATCCGGAGATACAAGCATTAAATTATAGGTAAAAAGGAGCCAGATTGTAATAATCCGGCTCCTTTTCTATGTTTGGGACATATCAGTATTCTTATTGAATTCCCATATCTGAATTTTACTATTTTCTTTAAAAAAGACTACAAAAAAGCCAACTCAATTTCTTGAGTTGGCTTATATTATTATATACACTATTCATTCGAATACCTGTATCTGTATTAAATACCTACCAAATTTGGGCTCTTTGTTCTTCGTTACGATACAAAGGATCGGTTTCAGATATATTGAATGCTTCGTAAAACTCAGGAATATTAAATAATCCACCGTTTACTCGATACTCTCCCGGAGAATGAACATCTTCTTTAATCAACTTTCTTAAATATTTATCTCTAACATTACCACGCCACACCTTAGCATAAGCAAGAAAGAAACGCTGCATGTGGTTAAAACCATCAACATCAGCAGGTTCTTTTCCATTTAAAGCCATTTTATAAGCTTCTAATGATATTGTTAGTCCACCATAATCAGCAATATTCTCCCCTAAGGTCAATTTACCATCAACGTGTAAATCATCAAAAACCTGAAAACCATTAAACTGATCGACTAATTTTTGAGCTCTTGCATTAAACTTATCAACATCTTCAGGAGCCCACCAGTCTCTCATGTTACCCTCTTTATCGAATCTACGACCATTATCATCAAATCCGTGAGTCATTTCATGACCAATTACAACACCAATGGCACCGTAGTTTACAGCATCATCACCATTCATATAGAAAAATGGAGGTTGAAGTATTGCTGCTGGAAAAACAACTTCATTTAATAATGGGTGATAGTAAGCATTTACAGTTTGCGGAGTCATTCCCCATTTTTTAGTATCAACAGGTTCTCCTAATTTGGCAACATTTTTCTCAAAACCAAAACGAGCTGCATTCCAAAGATTCTCAACATAAGAATTTGTGCCAACTACCAATTTAGAATAATCTTCCCATTTTTCAGGATATCCGATTTTTACACCAAAAGCATCAAGCTTAGCCAATGCTTCTTTTCTTGTTTCATCGCTCATCCATTCTAGTTTCTCAATTCTTCCGCGCAAAGCAACTTTTAAGTTGTTTACCAACTTATCCATTCTCTCTTTTGCTTCTGGTGGAAAATATTTCTCAACATATAATTGTCCAACAGCTTCACCTAAAACCGAACTTGTAACTCTAGACATACGTCTCCAACGCTCCTGTTGCTCGGTTGCTCCTGTTAGTACTGTTGTATAAAAAGCAAAATTTTGTTTCTCCAATTCAGATCCAACTGCAGCAGCGGCATCATCTAAAACTTTCCATTTTAAATACAATTGAATATCACTCATTTTCTCTTCAACCAACATTTTATTCAATTCGGCCATATAACGAGGATGAGTCGTAATAACATATTCCTTAATATCGGCACCCATTTCTTTAAAATAAGTTCCCCAGGCAAAATTTGGATATTCCTTCTCTAAAACTTCAACTGTTTTAGGGTTGTACATTGCAGGATAGTTTCTATTCTCAAGGCGAGTATTAAATTTTTCGGCCATGCGAGTCTCAAATCTCATAATTCTATCTGCACTCTTCTTCGCTACTCCTGCATCATCACCAATTAGTTCAAACATTTTCGCAACATGCTTCACAAATTCTTTACGGATATTTTCGCTGGTTTCATTATCAGCAACATAATAATCACGATCCGATAAAGACAAACCGGCTTCTCCCAAATACATTCTATTTACAGAGGTATTTTTCATATCCTGCTCAACTCCTGCGCTAAAAAAAGCACTTACACCCATTTTATGCAGGTGAATTAATTCTTTCAACAAATCATCAGAATTAGTAAGAGCAGCAATTTTTTCGAACTCTGGCAATAATGGTTTAATACCAACTTCATCAATTTTTTCCACATCCATTGCGGTGGCATAAAAATCCTGAATTTTCTTTAAGTTACTACCCTCTTCTGCATTATCGCTTGTAGCAGCTTCCTCTAATATAGAATGAACAGCCTCGTTAGCACTTTCTCCTAAAATATCAAAAGCTCCATATCTACTTTTATCTGCAGGAATAGGAGTATTTTTCATCCATGTTCCATTAGAATATTCAAAAAAATTGTCTCCTGGTTTTACGGATAAATTCATATCCTCTTTTTTAATCACACCAGTTCCTTTAGGCGCCTGCTGAGAGCATCCCGAAGCAATGGTCAAAGCCAAACCAAGACCTAAAATACCACTTGTTAGTTTTTTCATGTTTAGTTATTATAAGTATTTATAAATTCACTTAATGAGTACGAAAATAGTAAAAACCTTAAAAAACCATCTATTTATTCGATAAGCACACAAAATCTCAAGATAAGTAAGCTTTGATTATCTCATCGAAAGAGATATGTTTTGAATAGGAAAACCAAACAATAATAAATTTAAACTACTTCTGATTGTCGAAATTATACGTCAGTTTTAACATTACGGATGGTTTATCTCTGTAATTATCCACAAAAATAAAGTTATTGCCTTTAGTTGTGTATTTGTATTTTATGCTATTAAATACATTTTTAACTGATAGTAAGATCTGCCACCGATCATCCTTCATCGTTTTTTTTAAGGCCATATTTGAAAAAACATAAGCTTCACGCTCCGATTGTGCAGATACATAAGGACTCTTATATTTCAAATCCCATTTAAAGGTGAAATTATTAGGTAGTGTAATAATGTTATTCAATCTGGAATCGACTTTTAAATGTTCCTCTTTTGAATTTTGATTTTCGTAGTCAACATCTAATCGATAATGATACATACTTGTTGAAAGGTTTATATTCCACCAGGAAGATAAATCTACACCCCCCATAAATCCGCATCCTATACTTAATGATTTTCCAATATTGTCTTTCGAAGAAACACTTACATAATCCGATTCTAATCGATAATATTCCTGTATTACATCAGATGTTTGATGCACAAACAATTCAAGTCCAATAAAATCTTTATTCCATGATTTTTTATAATTCAGTTCGAACGAATTGGAATAAGATGGCATTAAATTTTCATTTCCTTCCGCATAAGAATAGCTATCTTCATAGGTTCTAAAGGGCGCCAAAGGCCAGTAGTTGGGTCTTTGGATACGTCGCGAATAACTAACTCCAATTTGATGTTCATCAGTAAAATTATATAACAAATAAACACTTGGAAAGAAATCATAAAAATTTTTACTCGAAGGTTTCTCAATTCTTTCTCCTTGTTGATTGGTATATTCGTAATCCGATTGTCGATAAGTCGATTCGGCTCGGACACCCAACTTATATTCAAACTTTCCGATCTTACTTTTAAAAGTAGCAAAGCCTGCATAAACATCTCTCTTGTACACCACCTCCTGATCTATCGGATCATTATAAATAGAAGTAATCACATCCTTCAAATTGTATGTTCCATTTGTAACTGTCATTTTTGGAATATGATCCGTATCTACCTGTCCTCCAATTTCAAAAGAGGAATTTTTACTCAGGATATTTGCATAACATAATTTTAAACTCACAAAAGTTTCGTTATTTTCCGTATCCTGTGAGCCTATTTTTTCAATTCTTTCATCATATATTTTTGTATCAATTACCTGCCCTATATATTGATGCAAATAGGTAGAATAATCGGCATAAAAAGACAATAAATGATCTTTATTTTTTGTAAAACTGTGCTGGTATTCAAATGTTGTACCCAGATATTGATATTCACTCTTGTTTCTATTTATCAAATCATACGCTTCATATTCAATTTCATTTCCATCCTGTAAAGTTTGTTCCATAAAATGTCCATTCGCTTTATGATCATTACCTAACAATAATGGATTTACATTAATGTTGAAATCAACGCAATCTTTATCTGTAACATCATAATTAAACCCAAATTCGAGGTATCCATTACTTGCTGATTGTTTTCGATCTACATGATAGTCAACCATAAATTGCTGATCCTCATAATTGTAGATTTTACTGCCTTCAACCTCTATATCACTCCAGTAATATTTACTGGCATTCCCATTAATATACCATCCCCCTTTTTCCGATTGCTTATCAATGGATAATGAAAAATTTCTGGAATCATTGGTAGATATCTGAGCACTAGTTGTAATCGCATAACCTTCCAATCGATTCTTTTTTAAGATAATTTGAATAATTCCTGCTGTTCCTTCAGCATCATACTTTGCAGATGGATTTGTAATAACTTCAATTTTATCAATTTTAGATGCATCGAGTTGTTGCATTTTTTCCACTCCATTTCTTACTGGATGTCCGTTAATAAATACTTTAAAACTACCATCGCCACGGTAGGTTAATTCTCCCTCAAAACTAAGTTCTAAAGATGGAACATTCTCCAAAAGGTCTAAGGCAACACTTGCTTCAGGAAAACTGGAAGCATTTATCACCTTACGATCTACTTTATAACAAAGAGGCGATTTAATAGACTTTACACTTACCTCATTTAAATTTTCACTTAATACTTTTAAGCCTACTGCTCCAATATTTAAAGTTCCTTTAGACACAATTACATCCTTAAATTCAATAGATTGATAGCCTATAAAACTCAATGCTAAATTATATTTTCCTCTTTGTATTTTTTCAATTGCAAATTTTCCTTTATCATTCGTAACTGCTCCTAACAAAATAGTGGAATCACTTAATGAAGTTAAAATTGCGTTAGCATAAGGAAGTGGGCTTAAATTTTCCTCATCAATTATTTTTCCAATAATTTTATAATCCTGAGCATAAATATCTTGCATAAATAAAAGGAAAATTATTAGTAGCACGATGCTTTTCATTTCAATTTAGGGTTTAATTGTTTTTTTAAACCACAGGCTTTTCCGAATTGTCTATCTCTTATCTTTTTCTGATATTTGGCGATTCTTAGGCCTGCAATTTTTTAATTACAAAATCAAGACGAATGATTCCTTTAAAAAGTTACAGGTCAAAATAATAACTTATTATAGATATAGAATCTACTAAATTTTCATTGCATGCATAATGTAAATACGACAAAAGGAAAAATAATTTTAGGCATGAGTGGAGGAACCGATTCATCGGTAACAGCTATGTTATTAAAAGAGCAAGGTTATGAAGTTATAGGAGTTACCTTATGGTTTTATACTCACAGTCACTCTTACGCAGCTAATGATTCTTATCCTGAATTTATTCATGAAGCTAAAAAGCTAGCAAAAGAACTAAATTTGGAACACCATATTATTGATGCACGTAAAGAATTTAGAGATACCATTATACAATTCTTTTTAGATGAATACATGGCTGGTAGAACTCCAAGTCCTTGCATTCAGTGTAATCCGAATTTAAAATGGAAATTGCTATGTGCTAAGGCCGATGAATTAAATTGTGAATATGTAGCCACAGGTCACTATATTAAAATCGTAAAAGAGGACAATTACTATTACATAAAAAAAGGAAAAGATTTGGTTAAAGATCAATCCTATTTTTTATGGAATTTAAAACAGAATATATTATGTAGAACCCTTACTCCGCTTGGTGAATATACAAAAGATGAAGTTCGTAAGCTTGCAAAATCATTTGGTTTTGCAAGAGTGGCTACAAAACCGGAAAGTATGGGAATTTGTTTTATGAACAGAATGGATTACCGCGAATTTCTTCAGGAAATGATTCCTGATATCAACAAGAAAATTGGGAAAGGAAAACTTGTAAATACACAAGGAGAAGAAATAGGCACTCACGATGGATATCCTTATTATACTGTTGGCCAAAAACGAGGCTTATCGTTAAAAGAAAAATCGGGCTTAATGGTTAGTAAAATCGATAAAAAAAATAATATTCTTACTTTAGAAAAAAAAGATGATTTAAATAAACTACACATTAATGTTTCTAACTATTATTTTCATAATATTAAGGATATTAATACCAATAATATCACCACTTTGGTTCGAGGCTTAGGCAGAAATCCTAAAGGTTTTTCAAAAATTACAATTATAAACGAAACAGAACTTATCGTAAATTTAGAAAATCCTGCATGGGCAATTGCTCCTGGGCAACCTGTTGCATTTTATATTGAAGACAAACTTATTGGCGGGGGATTCGCCGAAAACAATAAATAATATCTTAAACAAATGGATCAGTCAAGCCCCAACAAAGCAGAAATGAACGAGGCATTAATAAAATTAATTCAGATGAGAATGCCCTTTGGAAAATATAAAGGACGTTATTTAATCGATTTACCAGAAACTTATTTGGTATGGTTTAGAGAGAAAGGTTTTCCTCCTGGAAAATTAGGCGAAATGATGGCTTCTATGTATGAAATAAAATTAAATGGACTGGAAGGTATGCTTCGCCCTTTATGTAAAAAATATCAATAGTAAAATTGATATTTAATATTATGCCAGCTTGCTTATTTTCATCAGTTTTTCCATATCTAAAATAGTTACATTAGCATCAGTCACACTTATTATTTTATCGTTCTCGAAGCTTGTCATTTGTTTGGAAACACTTTCCCGACTAGCTCCTATCATAGATGCAATTTCCTTTCGATTTAAAGGCAAGTTAAACTCTTCTGAATCGAAAATAATTTGTGAAAAATATAACAAAGCATCAGCAACTTTACCAAATATTTTCTTGCGATCCTGATCAATAAAATAAGAGTATGAATTTAAAGTAGTATTACAAATCATAGATAGAATTTCGTATCCAAAACGACCATTTTCTTTGATAAGTTGAGAAAATACCGACCATTCTATATAACAGGCGTGCACAGGAGTAAGAGCTTTGTAATAAAAATGATTTGCCGAATCGTTAAACATAGAATATAAGCCCAAATAAGTGTCTTCTTTTACAATTTGTAATATATATTCCTTATTATTTTCTGTTTTTGTAAATTGTTTAACAAGACCTTCACGCAAATAAATAATATGCGATTTCGATGATGATTCTGTTAATATCTCATCGCCTTTATCAAAGGTAACTTCAGTACAACTCCGGCCCAGTTGTTTTATCTCGTGAGTCATAAGGTTCTTTACCGCACAAGATTTATCATCACAAATTTGACAATTAGGATGTATTTTATTTACAGGTTTTAATTGCATAACAGCATAAATATAATATAAATACAGCACATAAAATCACTCAATTTTAGTCTTTCAACCTTAGAATATATTGGTTAATAAAAATATTATCTACATCTTACTGATTACGTAAAGTGACAGGACAAAAATAGCAATTAAAAACACTAGTATTTTAAGAATATATGATGAATGATAATTCACTAAAAATTTTAATTATACTTCAAAATATACTTATGAGCCTAATATCTTTCAAAAAAAAAGCTATACATATTGTATAGCTTTTCTATAACCATTAAAATTTAAGCTTATAAGCCCAAATTCTTATTTTTTATAACTTCATCCTGAAGTTTTCTGGCTAATTTCTGTTCGCGAACCAATGCATTTTTTCGATGCGTATCGAATTCTTCTCGAACTTCTTTCAGTGTATTTTTAGTTTCTACCGTTACGGAATTACTTCTTTTAAATAGCAAGAAACAAATAGCAGCTAAAATAAGCGACACAAAAATAATAGCCCACATAATGGTATTGTATGTCCCTTTGGGTAGCTCAACACCTAAAAACTTCATACTGTCTTTCGATTTTACTGTAGCATCCAATTGACTTTGAAGACTCTTCATATCATCTTTCAGCTTTGTAATCTCAGTATTTTGATTATTCAATAATGTTTTCGAATCTTTCAATTTAGTTCTGAAGAATATTAGCGAATCCTGCACGTTTGATCCAAACTTTCGAATAACAGGGTTCTTTATTACCTCATAATCTTGCCAATTATTCGATCTTTTTATCATGTAATCAAATTGACTTTTAATGGTTCCCTTATCAAGAGATATTTTCACCTCCCTCTTAGCTCTTGAAGATTTTTGTGCAGAATCTTGTTGGGAATTTTGTTTAGTATCCTGAGCACTTAAACTTAAAGACAAAAAAAAGATTAAAATAAAAGAAAGAATTGACTTGTGCATGTTTATTGATTTTCTAAAATTATTATTTACTAATTACAAAGGAAACGATAATTTGTTTCTAAAATTGTTAAGGAGATAAATTTCCTTAAACATTTTTTTAAGCAGAATTGCGACTAGCATTTATGTTACCATAAAGCGACCGTATAACTAACTTCTGCAATATACTGTATTTTGTATGCTTTGTTTCATTATTTTGTTCTAATGCACGAATTTTTATCAATGCATATTGTTGAATTGTAATTAATGGTAACACCATCTCTTCTCTTAGTTTTATAGAGTCTTTTAAAACCAACGACTTCTCTAATAATTGAGACTGATTTGATACTTTCACTAACATTTCTATACTCAATTGATATTCATCGTAAATCCATTTCCAAAATGTCCCAAATTCACTATCTCTTTTCATGTATTGGGTTAACTTAAAGTGAGATTTACTAATAGATTGCATACTATTTTCGACCAGAGTCCTAAAAAATAAAGATTTTTTGTATAATTTTTGGCAAGCTTCAAACTCCCCCTCTTCCTCAATTCTTTTTAATGAACTTCCTACTCCAAAAAATCCAGGAACATTTTGTTTCATCTGACTCCAGGCTCCAACAAAAGGAATTGCACGTAAATCTTCAAAGTTCAGTTTATCAGATTGGCTTCGCTTTCCTGGCCGACTTCCAATATTTGCTTTCCCATAATATTTAAGCACACTCATTTTTTCCAGATAAGGTACAAACTTATCTGAAGTTTTAAAACGCTCATATTCCTCTAGACTGTAGCCAGACAATTTTTCCATTATCTGTCTGTCCTGTTTATTTAATTGTTTACTCTCATCGTTAAACAGACGATTTTCGAGACCTGCCGAAATCAATCGCTCCTGATAAAATTTTGCAGAATCCTCGGTTCCGAATTTTGAGCTGATTGTTTGTCCCTGAATGGTAACCTGAATATCTTGATTCTCGATATTATTACTTAATGACGAATAGAATTTATGGGTATTTCCACCACCTCGGGCCGGTGGTCCTCCTCGACCATCGAAAAAGGCTACTGTGATTCCCATTTCTCTGGAAAGTTTAGTGATATTTTCTTTTGCCTTATAAATATTCCAATTGGCAGAAAAGTATCCTCCATCTTTAGTACCATCCGAAAAACCTAGCATTATGGTTTGTTTATTATTCCTGCTCAACAAATGCTTTGCATACTCTGGATTCTCATACAGTTTCCGCATTGTTTTATCGGCTTGTTCTAAATCATCAATGGTTTCAAACAATGGAATTATATCCATCGGTACTTGATTTTGCCAGGCAAGCATTTTACTCATCGCAAAAACACGTGCAACATCGTCGGCAGCTCGACAATTACTAATTATAAATCGATTACAGGCAGCCTCGCCGTTACGTGATTGAATTTTCTTTATACTCTGAAATATATTTAAAGTATCACTAAGAACATTATCATCGGTTTTAAAGCCAGATACTTTAGTTTTAAGCTTTGTAAGTTCCTCAAAAGTAAACTTGATATTCGCATGTTTTAGTTCCGGTGCAGTTTCGCACAATAAATCAAATGCTTTTTTAATAATTCGGCTATCCTGCCTTATATCAATACAAGCAAAATGAGTTCCGAACAGTTTTATTTTATTTCGAAAATCTCTCAATAAATCAACAAAAAATCCATCGTGATCCTTTAAAAGTAATTGCTCTATCTCACTTAAGGAATCAAGTATTTCTTTTTCGTGAAGTTGTTTAGAAGAATCGGTAGTATTTAGGGATTCTAAAATTTTTTCTTCTAGATCCAGAACTAATTCATATACTCCTTTAAAGCTCAATCGTCTTCTTAAAACCCGAATATCCTTGTGATAATTAGAAAACAATATGTATCGTAAACGATCTGCCACAGCCAATGTTGTATCGGTATTCACAAAAGGATTTCCATCACGATCGCCACCAGGCCAGAACCCAAAGGAAATTACGTTTCCGGTATGCTGTTCCGGATCATCAACCTCTTTCATTAACTTTGAATAAAGATCTGATGCCGAATGATAAAATATATTCTCTAAGTACCATGTTAAACTTTTGGCTTCATCGTAAGGCGTTGGTTTTTCTTTTTTAAAGAAAGGAGTTTTTCCCAACTGTGTTAACAATAATTTAATTCGCAATAAATCGTTTACCTGTATGGCTTCAATTAAATCATTAATAATTGCTAATACAGCACTTGGATAAAACTGTGTAGGATGCGCTGTTAATACAATACGAACACCTATACTTTTTAAAGCCTCACTCATTTTCGACCTGCTTTGTTCTCCCGAAAGTCGGTTTCTGATAGCTTCCAATTTTCCTCTTCCCTCGGGATCATAAAGTTTCAGAAAAGCAGCATCTTCTAATGCATCCAAAAGCACAACTTGTCGTTCTATATAACTAATTACCCGAAACATAAAATCGGTCTGCTCTTTTTCTGTCGTAAACTCGGTTTGTTTCGAAAAAAACTGATCCAGAATCTCGACAGGAGACTTGCCCTCATTCAGGCCTTTGGCACATTCATCTTTAAGTAAAGGAATTAAAATTCCTGTATCATGAATTTTCTCCAATGGCAAAGTAAGAAATATGCTGTTGTATAATTTGTATTTTAGCTCAACTTCGTTTTGAAATTTTTCTGATCGCATAAAAACTAATTTTTATCCTTATTGAGAATAAAGATACTTGTAAGCCTTTAGATAATAAAATGTAAATACAATTAAATATCAATTACCATAAGAATATAATTAAAAATTATATTTCTAATGCTTTCTACATCTCAGCTTTGCTATTACTGGCAGATGATCAGAAGGATAACGCATATCTATTTTATCATCAATTATTCTATTGTTTTTTACAGCAAATTTATCATGGGTAAATATGTAATCGATACGGTCGGTATCTTTTTACGTGTGCTTAAATACATTAAACGTTCCCATAGTCGCATTTTTTTACTCTTAATAGTAGTATCAAACATCTCGGCAAATAGATATTTAATCACCTTATTATCAATATATAAATTCAGATTCTAAACTCTCGGTGAAACGAATATTTAATGATATTACCAATAAATCGTACATATTGCAAGCTCCTGTATTAAAAAAGATGTGTATGACTAAAACCTGCAACTGTAGAATCGAGCCAAAAATAGCAAGTTATTCTATCCCATCCAGATAATCCGTTATCGGGACTCAGCTAAACCATACCAAATAGAGCAGCTGCACCGGGATAGGTATTTTCTGGTCCATCGGTTCCTACAATTGGGTTTACATATTGAGATAAATTCTTTTGCTTTTTACTTGCTTATCACTACAACCAAAAAGACCAATCATCTCCAAACAAACGGCTAATAATCTCATAATAATTACTAATTTAATTTCTGCATATTTAAAAGCAGAAACAATAAATTAAAATTTGGTTTTTGGTGATAATTTGGATCAAAAGATGATTGACTAGAGGTTTATGTGGGGAAAAACAAAAAGGACCGGCAAAGCCGATCCTTTAGATTATCCATTATCTTAAACCAATAAAACCCACCAACTTATCTATTAATTAAATGATAATGGATAAAATATGTAACTACTAACTAACAATTTTATTTTTTCCAAAGTTTTTGCATGTCTTCCAAAGACCTTCCTTTGGTTTCGGGTACTATTTTCCATACAAATAGTGCAGATAAAATTCCCATTGCACCATAAATCCAATATGAAAATCCATGATTGAACATACCGGTTAACCACGAATTATCATTCATCATTGGGAATGTCCATGAAACTGCCATATTTGCCATCCACTGAGCAGCAACTGCCAACGACATTGCACTACGAATAGAGTTCGGAAATATTTCAGAAAGTAGAACCCAGGTAACTGGTCCCCACGACATTGCAAAGAATGCAACATATCCTAACATGGCAAACAGAGCAACTAAGCCTAATTGATCCATATAAAAAGCGGTACCCAAAGCAAACATACAAATTCCCATTCCTACACCACCAATAATCATCAATGGCTTACGACCAAATTTGTCTACAGTAAATATGGCAAGTACGGTAAATATCAAATTGATTGCTCCAACCAAAATGGTCTGAAGTAAAGAAGAATCTGTATCATTACCCATATTTCTGAAAATTTCAGCGGCATAATACAAAACCACATTAATACCTACAAATTGTTGAAATACAGATAGCAAAATTCCTATTACTATAATCAAACCTCCAAAAGATAACCATGGAGCATTATTTTCTTTCAATGACTCCTTAATTTCAGCCAATAGCTGAGAAGCTTTACTAGTTCCTACTATTTTATTCAATATCCCTTCAGCTTCCTTTTCGCGCGATTTCATAATTAAATATCGTGGCGATTCAGGAACAAAATACAACATCACTAAAAAGAGAATAGCTGGGATAGTTTCAGATGCAAACATGTATCTCCATCCTGTTTCATTCAACCAATTAATATCTCCGGTTTGGGAAATGGCGTAATTCACAAAATAAACCACCAACATACCAAACACAATTGCAAACTGGTTAGCAGAAACCAATGTTCCACGATATTTTGCAGGTGCAATTTCGGCAATATACATAGGTGAAAGCATAGATGCGATTCCTACTCCAATACCACCTATAATACGATAAAAGATAAAAGCACTAATGGTACTGGTTCCGAAAAAGTTCAATATCTCAGGAATTGAAGACCCAACTGCTGAAATTGTAAATAGAACTGCGGCTAAAATCAATCCTCTTTTTCTTCCTAGTTTCTGACTAATAGAACCACATATTGAACCTCCAATAACACAACCAATTATAGCACTTGAAATTGTGAATCCATTAATCGAATTCAAGGTATTTTCGGTAAGTTCGTTTACGGATACCCAAAATTGAGTATACCAAATTACAGCGCCTATAAGAACGATTAATGCACTATAAATAATTCCCTTTTGTTTTCCATACATGCGAAACATGAAACTTGAAACCAAGGAGGAAACAATTATAAAACAAAGAGAAATAATAATCTTATATTCTCCCAGAACTTGTAATGCAAGTGCACTATCAGATTCTAATGGAGTAACAAAAAATACTTTGAGGGCTTCAGTAGCACCACTAATTACGGCAGTATCGTAACCAAACAGCAATCCCCCTAGTGTAGCCACTAAAGTAATTCCTATTATAAACAATAAGCTCCCTTTTGATTGGGTTTGAGTCATGGGTTTGGAATTGAATTAAAAGTGAACTCCTGCAGAATAATCTGCAGGAATTTGTATTAAGTTTTAAATATACCAATTTATTAACTGTTCTAACATTTCTTGTTTTCCACTAATTTGAGCTGGCTCTCCAACTTCTTTAGCAATCTTTCTAAGATCTTCTAGAGAAAGATCACCATTAGCAAAAGCTTTTCCGTTGCCAGATGCAAAAGAGGCATAACGATCTTTTTTCAATTGTAGATACTGAGATTCTGTTCTGATTTTATCAGCAATAACCAAAGCACGAGCAAATACATCCATACCACCAATGTGTGCCATAAAAATATCATCTAAATCTGTTGAATTACGTCTGGTTTTTGCATCAAAGTTGATACCTCCGTCAGTGAATCCATCATTCTCAAGAATTGGCAACATAGCCTCAACAGTTTCGTAAATACTAGTTGGGAATTCATCTGTATCCCATCCATTTTGGTAATCTCCTTTATTAGCGTCAATGCTTCCTAACATATTATTATCAACGCAAGTTTGTAATTCATGCGCAAAAGTATGTCCTGCTAAAGTTGCGTGATTTACCTCAACATTAATTTTAAAATCATCGGCCAAACCGTATTTATTTAAAAATCCCATTACAGTTGCTGAATCGAAATCATACTGATGTTTAGATGGTTCCATTGGCTTAGGCTCAATTAAGAAAGTTCCTGTAAAACCATTCTTACGACCATAATCGCGAGCCATAGTTAGGAATTGTGCCATGTGATCCAACTCTTCTTTCATGTTTGTATTCAAAAGAGACATGTAACCTTCACGACCTCCCCAAAACACATAACCTGTTCCACCTAAAGCTATTGTTGCATCTAATGCATTCTTAACCTGAGTACCAGCATTTGCCACTACATTAAAATCTGGATTTGTAGAAGCACCATTCATATAACGAGGGTTAGAGAATACATTTGCAGTACCCCATAACAATTTAACTCCCGAATCGGCTTGCTTTTGCTTGGCATAATCAACCATGGTAGTTAATCTCTTCTCGATTTCAAAAACAGAAGCATCACCTACCACATCGGTATCATGAAAACAATAAAAAGGAGCTCCCAACTTAGTAATGAACTCAAAGGCAGCATCCATTTTAGATTTTGCAGCGTCAATAGCATTGGCTTCTGTTCCCCAAGGGAATTTTTGTGATCCTGGTCCGAATGGATCTCCACCATCGCCACAGAATGTGTGCCAGTATGCTACCGCAAAACGCAAATGCTCTTTCATTGTTTTACCTGCAACAACACGATTTTCATCGTACCATCTAAATGCTAAAGGATTTTTTGATTCTGGTCCTTCGTAAGCAATCTTTCCAATTCCTGGAAAATACTCTTTGTCTCCTTTTAAAATAGTCATGATGTTCTATCTTATTAAATTATAATTGTTTTTTTGCTATCTCTATAAATTCTTTTGCAATTCTTTGGTCCAACGCGCATAAGCTTCCTGCATTTCTTCACGAAGATTTTCATCTGGTTTAATGGTACTTATTTTTTCTAAACCTGAAAAAGCCTCTTCCAATGATGAATAAATGGCAGCTCCATATCCAGCTCCACGCGCTGCTCCCAATGCTCCATCGGTATCGTACAATTCAATGGTTGCTCCCGAAACAGTAGATAAGGTTTTTCTGAACAACGGACTCAGGAACATGTTTGCATGTCCGGCACGAATTACCTTAGCCTTCACTCCAATTTCCTTCATTACTTCCATTCCATAAAAAAAAGAAAATGCTATTCCTTCCTGAGCTGCTCTATAAATATGAGCATCGGTATGTCGGTTTAAATTTAAATTGGAAATTTGAGCACCAACTTCGCGATTGTTTAAAACTCGCTCGGCTCCATTTCCAAAAGGAAGAATTGTAATTCCATCAGATCCAACAGGAATCTCCATGGCCTTTTCGTTCATTTCAGCATAACTTAGTCCTTTTGCAACATTATGGTTTAACCAGGAATTCATAATTCCTGTTCCATTAATGCAAAGTAAGATTCCTAATCGCTTATCTTTTTCGGTATGATTTACATGAGCAAAAGAGTTAACTCTCGAAAACGGATCGTATTTAACCTCATCGCTTACCCCATAAACTACACCCGAAGTTCCTGCTGTTGTTGCAACTTCTCCTGGTTTTAGCACATTTAAAGATAATGCATTGTTAGGCTGATCTCCTGCACGATAAGAAACTATTGCTGAGCTTGAAAATCCTAATTCCTCAGCCATCTCAGGAAGAACTTGTCCCTGATTCGAGAAAGTATCTACAATATTTGGAAGTAAATCCTTATTAAATCCGTAAACATTAAGCACCTCTTCGGAAATTGTATTGTTCTTAAAATCCCAAAAGATACCTTCTGATAATCCGGAAACGGTAGTGCAAATCTTACCAGTTAATTTCATAGCAATGAAATCTCCTGGCAGCATAATTTTATAAATTTTTGAATAAGTCTCTGGTTCATTTTTCTTTACCCAAGCCAATTTACTCGCTGTAAAATTTCCTGGCGAATTCAATAAATGAGAAAGACATTTATCTTTACCCATTTCAGAAAAAGCCTCATCGCCTACTGAAACAGCTCGGCTATCACACCAAATAATTGAAGAGCGTACAGGTTCTGAATCTTTATCGACACAAACCAAACCATGCATTTGATAGGAAATACCAATGGCTTTTACCTCTTCCTTATCAACATTTGCAGTTTTCATTACGCTTTTAATGGCCAGCTTTAAGTTTTCCCACCACATTTGTGGATCCTGTTCTGCCCAACCTAACTCGTGAGCTGTAATTGCCATTTCTTTTTTTGGAAAAAAATCAGTTGCAAGACATTTGCTAGTCTCAGCATCTAATAAGGATGCTTTAACTGATGAACTTCCTATATCTAATCCGAGTAAATACATTTTATTGTTTTTTATTCCGTTCTGCTCTGTTCTGTTCTGAGGCAAATATATAAATGTTTTTTAAATAAAAAAACATAGCATGAAAAATTATAGAGAACTTCTTTCGATTAAACTTGTAGAAATACAGCAAGACTCAACATTAGAGCTTGTTATAAATTCTGCCATTTTTTTTCCCATTAAATAAAAATCGGTAGAAAGAACAGTAATTCCTTTATCGATATACTTTTTCATGGGAGTTTCGTTATATGATATTAGGCCAATATCCTTACCAAATTCTAATTTTTTTTCTCTCGCTTTATCCAAAATCTTAACCATAGCCCTATCGCTAACCGATAAATAGACAGTATTCTTTTTAACATCTATTGCATCAGAATCAGTTATAATTGAATGCTTTATTCCGTTGACTTTACAAAATCGAAGGAAAAATTCAACCGTTTCATAAGGATGATAGGTATAATCGGGATAAACAAAACAAAAATGTTTATATTTCTTAATTTTCTTCACTCCCGTTTGTAAGGCATTCTGCACAGATTGGCCAAAATCCTGAAAAATTTGCAAATGCTGGTCCTCAGCATTTATGTTCCAATCGACAATTAATACCTTTTTTGGATCAAGTTGTTTTAGAGTAGCAGCAATTTCTGAATTATCGAAACTCATAATTATATATTTGCTGTATTTACCTGCACTCTCACGAACAAGGTTTTTAAAAACTTCGATATTATAATGGTGAAAATGCAAGTCAACAGTCACATTATCAGGAAGGCTTTTCCGGAAACTATCGTACAAAACCTCTTTGTAAGCTTTAAAAGTGTCTAAAAACAAGAATACTCTGGTAATTTCACCAGCCACAAAATATCCTTTATTAGGAACCGATTCTATTACATTCCTCTTTTTTAACTCTGCGTAAGCTTTAAAAACTGTATCACGCGAAAGCGAACACTCCTTGCACATCTGATTTACCGATGGTAAAACATCACCAGGCTTTAGTATTTTTTGACTGATAGCATCCTGAAACGCCTGTATTAACTGTTGGAATTTCGGTACTGGGCAAGTACTATCGGGAGTAAAATTAAAAGCCTTCATGCACAATATTAATTACGTGTTCTGTTCTGTTATGGCTCAAATGTATAAATAATATTTTAATCATTAATAAGAGAACAAATAAATTAGTAAATTGAAATACTTAATCAGAAAATACACAATAAGAATACAAATCACAAAATACATGTAAATGAAAAAACGCGTAACTGGAATAGGTGGCATCTTTTTCAAATCTAAAGATCCAAAAGCAAGCAGAGAATGGTATCATAAACATTTAGGCATTCAGTGTCCAGATGAATATGGAGGAATGTTTGAGTGGAGAAAAACAAGTAATCCGGAAGAAACAGGATTTACAGTTTGGTCTCCATTTGAAGAAAAAACAGAATACTTTCAGCCTTCGAAAAAGGATTTCATGTTTAATTACAGAGTAGAAAATCTGGAAGAACTACTAAAAGTACTAAAAGAAGAGGGCGTTGAGATTGTTGGAGAAATGCAGGAATTTGAATATGGAAAATTCGGATGGATTCTTGATCCTGAAGGAAATAAGGTGGAACTTTGGGAGCCAATCGAAGATTCTTTTAGCGATATGTACAAAGGAAAATCTACCTCAGAATAATTAAAAAACAAATGAATCTACCAATTGTTAACTTTTTAAATACACTTAGTATTCCTGAGCATGACCTCACCTACTCTATTGTTTGTTCACGCTATCGAAACAAATGGGTTTTTGTTCGTCATCGCTTAAGAAAAACATGGGAAATGCCTGCCGGACATATTGAAAATAATGAAAGTGCATTACAAGCAGCCCGCCGCGAACTATATGAAGAAACTGGAGCTACTGAATTTTCGCTACGCTTAATTGCCGACTACTCCTGCAATTGGCAAAATGAAGTGAAGTATGGACGCATTTTCTTCGCTAATATTCTACATTTGGGAAATTTACCTGAATCTGAAATTGCAGAAATTCGTTTTTTCAGAAACTTACCTGAGGATTTAACTTATCCGGATATTCAGAATGTGATATTTGAGAAAGTAAACAAATATAGGCAGCAAAACATTAAGCTTTAAAAACTAAAACGCAAAAATTATTATCCAAGCTTTGCGTTTTCTTTTTTAAACTTTGCGATCTTCGCGTAATTTTTAATTCTTTAATTATGTCGCAAATTCACTTCCACTCCGATTTCTACCAAACCATTAAAAATGGTAGTAAAAGACAAACCACCCGAGTCGATGAGTCTGTTCCCAATCTGGGAAGAGGCGAAGCTATTTTTAACAATCTACCTTCAATTCCAATTAAAATCACGAAAGTATATCACAAATGTTTTAGCAGCTTAAGTCTGAGAGAAGTACAAAAAGATGGGTTCGATTCGAAAGATGAATTGTGGTCTGTTTTACAGGGTTTTTATCCCGACCTACAGAAAACAGACCTTTTAATGCTAGTTGAATTTGAAGCTATTTAACAGAAAAAACTAAAATATAAATATCATATTTTACTTTCCAATCTATAACTTAAAAACCTATTGCCGAAAAAGAATACAAACTGGTTTAGGCGCTGCCACCTCATCTACAAAAGTGAGCAAACCCGTTTTAAAGTCTCTTTTAAAACATAGTAAATTGTTAGTGTTTTGGTTGGCTACAACTAAAAATTTTTCATCAGGACTTAAGCTGAAGTTACGAGGATGATCGCCACGAGTGGATTCATGAGCCAACAGCTGTAAGTTCCCATTATCCGATACCGCATAAATAACAATGCTGTTGTGTCCACGATTCGATCCGTATAAAAATTTTCCATCCGATGAAATGTGAATATCTGCAGTAGCACTATTCCCCTTAAAATTATCAGGAAGCGTTGTGATATTAGACTCTAATTTAAACTTATTATCGAGTAAACTAATTGTGCTGATTGTATTATTCAATTCGTTAATAACATACATATATTTTCCATTTGGGTGAAAAACTAAATGTCGGGGACCCGCACCATCGGATAATTTTAGACGATTATTCTCTGCAGCAACAAATTTATTCTCTTCAATTTTTGAAATCCACAATTCATTGGTTCCCAAATCAACACCAATTACTTTATTTGAATGTGGCTGAAACCAAATACTATGTGCATGCGCTTTATCCTGACGACCTTTGATTACTCCCGATCCCTGATGTTGATTTACATCGAACAATTCGGATAAATTCCCTAATGAATCGATTCTTAATAAACCTGTATTTCCTCCTGTATAATTAGCGGTAAGTACAATTCCCTTATTGTTAACAGTTACAAAACACGGATGAGCTCCCCCGCTCGATTTGCGACTTATCAGCTCTAGCTTTTTACCAATTTTATAGCTCTCTACACTCCCAACACCACTGTAGGTATTTATTTCGTTAACTGCAATTAGGTATTTTCCACTATTTGCAAAACTTAAATACGAAGGATTTTCTGTTTCTGCCTGTAATTGTAATTCTCCAAACTTACCCGATTCATCCATTTGTATTTTATAAATACCTTTTGAATTGGTATCTGTATAAGTTCCTAGATAAAAAGAGTAAAAATTTGTTCTATTCTGTTTCTTTTGTGTTGGATTACACGAGGCTGTAAGAACAAGAATCATCAGCAATAAAAATATAGTTCTAATCATGATTATTATATTTAATTGCCTAAAGATATACGAAATTAAAAACAGAATCTAATTTTCTTAATCCACTATAATAATTTTTCGCTTCACTTTTTTATCAAGGTATTTAATAATTAAAAAATACACACCTGCTGTGAATGTACTATAATCCAAATCGGCACGATTCCCTAAATTACTATGCTCATGCACCTTTCTTCCCACAGAATCAAAAGTACTAATCGTAAACTCTTTAATTTCGCTATCGTTTATCAGCACAATAAAATTACCCGTATTCGGATTTGGATAAACCTTCACCTGACCATCGCTCTCATCATCGGGTTCGGGTGCTGGATCAGGTTCTGGATCGGTATTCGGATTAGGATCCCCAGCCACTGTATCGCGCACAACAAGAGAATGCTGTCCTTCACCCAAATCTACGGTAAGTTCAAAAATACCAGATGAATTAGACTCACCCGTTCTCTCCAAAACATCATCAACAAAAACGCCAAAAGATGTATTACTTTTCATATCTAAAGCAAAAATTTTTATTCTTCTGTTTCCGTCAAGCGGGTTAACACTATAAAAAATAGCTGCAGTATCTCCTTTGGCATGAAACAGATACAAATTATTTTCCCAATCGACTCCAATTGTATTTTCATTCCTAAGCAGCTTTCCTCCTGCATTTGCTAGATTTTTATCATCACCTATTTTAAGGGTGTGCAAAAAAACAAGGTTTTCCACTACCTCTACTGGCTCAACCTCAATTCGCCACGATCCTGGGTGTAAATTATCAAAATCTATGTCCGCATCGGGAGGATAATTAGTTCCATTAACCCAATATTCATAAGCACTCCCGCCAATAAGTGTAGTAGTTGTAGATTCAGGCAATAATGTTCTAACAGCGATACTTCCTTTACCATTTACCGACTTATAATCCTGTCCATTATAAGTCATAATTTTATCGGCCACAGCCGAATTAAGAAGCTTACCGCTGATATCGGGTCTGTTTGCAAAATGATTAACGTACTTGGCTTTCCGCTCTTTAGAATTTATATTTAAAAGATGTAAATGATCTAAAACCAGCACCTTATCAGGTTTATGAAACAATAATCTTCGTTCGAAACGATCTAACTTATTGGAAGCATAAGAATCAGCAGCATCAGAAATATGGTAGACATAATCCTCGCCCGAAGCATAACGAATCCATTTGCCACGAATGTGATCCTTATCAAAAACCTCGTATAAATTCTCCAGTCTGTTCGTCTCTATTTGTCCTCCATCGTTAGAAGCAGATCTACCAAAATTCCCATATCCCTCCGACTCATCGAACACACAAATTGTATTGTGAGCAATGGTTCGCGAATAATAATTGTTGTAATGCGATGATCCATAAGAATCATAATAACCTGCATCGAGAATTAAAGGTTTGTCTTTTATAATGGTAAACGTATTGTTATCGCGATGTTCGTGATCGGCTCTTTTTGCAGGTGCGCAATAATACCAAAGCATTGTAGCATCATTGTTCCAGGAAGTTCTGCTTACCGCCAAACCGGTTTTATCGGCCCACCAGTTTAAAGGTGGCTGTGGATGCTTTACATTTGCTGCCTCAAAATTCTGATAAATTAATTTATTAAACACCAGAGCTGTATTGTGCACATAAGGATAGTTGGCATATATCTGCACCAAATACTGACTTCTCGGATCGGCATATTGTGCCGCATTTCGATACATTCCTCTGTCGGCCTGATCTCTATCAACAATTGCATCGCCCAAATGAATGGTATAATTATCTGGCCGATAAAAATACCAATACTGGTTTATAGATTCACGTATCCAGTCTTGTTCCTGATAATAATTTTTGCCTGTAGCATAGAGCATATCATCAAAAAGCTGATACTGATCGGGCAAGCCAAAAGTAGCATAGGCAGCTCCCCAGTTCCATCCACCATCATCATCACGAAAGTAAGCAAAAGCAGGTAAAATTCCATTCTCCCACTTATCAAATAAGACTTTATACCAGGAATCTACATCCGCTTTTTGAGAAGCAGAAAGACCTTCGGCATTATGCAAGGCCAAAGCTGCTCGCATGGTAAGCACACAATTGTAAATATTATGACTTGTTACGTAACTATTTCCAGAGCTTGTAAGTACATAATTATCCATAAAATATTCAAACACCCGAAATAAAGCTATGGCTAAATCCTGTTCTTGTTCCTCCGGAATATCATTATAAGTCCAATCTAAAAGTACGCTTCCGTAATCGCAGTTTGTTCTTAGTAGATTCTCCCTTGTATCGCCAGTATAATCATCAAAATTTAATTGATTTAAATATTCAATATACCTTGCAATAATATATTCAATTCGCTTTTGTGCTAATCCGTCGGTGCCCATTTTCAAAAGAAAAGCTGTCATTTTCGACATTCGAAATGCATCAATAGAATTAAATTGAAAATTCCATTCTGATTCATCGGAACCAACCAGATACATTGTTGGATATGTTACCCAATCTCTATCGTAACTACTTTTAAAACGAGTATATGTTTCTTCACATTCGCCAAAAGAGATATTCTCTTTTAACCAATCGAAACGATTTTGGCTCAATTCTATTCGGGGATGATTATTATTTACAAGAGGTACATCCTGCGAATAGCAGCCAAAAAGAAGAAAGAAAAATAGAAAAACCAATACACTCCTCATCACATCCCTTTATTTGTATTGATATAAATTACAAAATTTAAAGGGATTGACTACGATAAATTTGTACTCTATTCTTAATTTAGAATAAAATTAACAGTTGGTGAAATTTTAAGAGAGAGCTATTTTTGTGTTCAATTTCTTAAATTCCCAGATAATAAAAATAGCCGCTACAATTGCCGAACCAATATCAGAAATAGGTCCTGCGTACCAAACCCCATTCAAACCCATATAATTTGGAAGAATGAATAAGATTGGAATTAATAAAATAACCTGTCGCATTAATGTTAACAAAGCAGAAATTCCTGCTCGCCCGATAGATTGAAAATAATTTCCCACAATAATTTGAAAACCCACAATAGGAAGCGCAATCATAAACACTCTTAAACCTTTGGTTCCCACCTCGAGCAATTCTTTATTGTTACTATTAAAAGCCAGAACTAAAGCTTCCGGAAACAATTGAACAAGAATCCAGCCAATTACAGCAATAACTGTAGCTGCAAACATACTAATTTTTAAAGTCTCTTTTACTCTCGAGAAGTTCTTTGCTCCGTAATTAAAACCAAAAATAGGCTGTGCTGCCATATTTATAGCAATAATGGTCATAACAATTAACATTGCTACTGAATTTATAATTCCCATGGCAGCGATAGCTATATCATTACTAAATTTCACCAGTTGTATATTGTATAGACCTTGCACAAAACTTCCTGCAAGCTGCATAGAAAAAGGAGCAAATCCAATGGTAATAATATAGATCACAATTTGTCCGTTAGGCTTAAAATTACTAGCTCTTAACTTTATAACCGATCTTGAACTTCGAAAATGTTTAATTACCCAAATACATAGTATAAACTGAGATATAATGGTTGCCCAAGCTGCGCCTGCTACTCCCATATTTAAAGCAAAAATAAAAATAGGATCTAAAATGATATTTGTTCCTGCACTAATTAGCATTGAATACATGGCAATTTTAGCGTTGCCCTCTGAACGAATTAAATTATTCATCGAGAATCCAACAACGTTAAAAATTGCACCATATAAAATTATATTAAGATATTCGTTGGCAAACATCATGGTATCTTCTGCTACACCAAATAAATGTAAAAGAGGATCTTTAACCGCAAATCCAATGGCTGTAATAATTACCGATACAATAATCATTAATATAAATGAATTTCCTAAAACCCATTCGGCGCGGGAAAAGTCTTTCTTCCCTAAATTAATAGATATTCGAACTCCGGCACCCATTCCTATAAGCATACCAAATGCCATTAAAATTAGCATTATTGGAAATACTGCACTTAAGCCCGAAAGTGCATTCGCACTAATTCCCTGGCCAATAAAAATACGATCGACAACATTATACAAAGAGTTAATTACAACACCTGTAAATGCGGGCAGAAAGTATTTCCATAGTAAGCTGCGAACCTTGGAATTTTCTAATTCGTATACGTTTTTAGTATTCTTGTCTGTATTCATAAAGTGGCGCAAAGGTATTAATTATGCAGCCTAATAAACATGAATCCTCTTTTAAATATCTTAAAAATAGATGAAACATGAGTACTTGCAGGTAAAAACGCAAAACATATCTGTAAAAAACACTTTTCAAAATTACTGGTAAATAGAAAATCTTAGCAGCTAAAATAAAAAACCTCGCCATTTGGCGAGGTTCATGTTTCAAGTAATATTGCTTATATATCCATTTCGGAATGTCGCATTCCTGATTTTTTAGGTTTGGCCCTTAAAATACCATATCGTTTCCCAAAATAATATCGGAAACTAAGTTTTGCAATCTGCGTTTCCCGATATAGAATCTCTTTATTATAAAATTCGGAATCGGAAGAGTGCACCTTAAATCTGAAAGTATTAAAAATATCATTTGCTGTAAACGAGATAACTCCCTTTCCTTTTAAAACTCTACGACTCATACCTAAATCCAGATAATATAAATTCTGATATTTTCCCTGAGCTGTTAATATTTCCGATTGATATCTGAAGCTTGTCTGCAATTTAAACAATTTTTTAAAGTTCATCATTGAAGTAATTTTCCCTTCAAGTTCCCACATATTAGAAAACCCAAAATTAAAATTGTCTCCCGGATCTATTTCTTCATATATACCAGCCACATAAGCATTTAAACTCCACCAATCGTTTAATTTTGTAGATGTTTCAAACTCCAGAGCCGAAAATAATTTAGATTCGAAATTACCATAAGAAACCACTGCCTGTCCCTCATCATTTATACTTCTATACTGATTAATTAGCTTATTATAATAATTAAAATAAAGTGTTGTTTTATAACTGATTTTATCCCTGTCAAATGCCATCGACATTTCAATATTATCATTGTAATAAGCATTAATACTTTGGGAACCCAAACGTTGATTTTCGGGATCTCTTAAATTCTGAAAAGGATTTAACATGCCTGAATTGGGACGATAAATCATTCTATCGTAAGCCAGTTGAAATTGTTTTTTATCAGAAAATGCATAAGATAGATGTACACTTGGAAACAAATCAAAATAATCATCCTGAAAATCACTATTGGTTTCTATGTCAGAGTACTCGGCTCTTACTCCTAGTTCATATTCAAATTTACCTGCTATTCCTGTGTACATAGCATATAAACCATGAATATTTTCTTTATAATTAAATGCCGTCGATAAATCATACTGGTCTTCGTAATCAATTTCATTGGATCTATACAAATATCCTGTTTCAAACTTTCCATTATCGCCAAAAGGATGTACATAATCGATTTGACTAAGTGTCTCTTTCCTTGCTGTTTTATAAAAATCAGATGTGGAATTACTCTTATTTTCAGGGCTTCCATCGAACCAATAATAATCCCCACTATTGTCTGCTCTATTGTCGGTATGAGCAAAATCAAGCGATAGACTTTGACCTTTTTTAGTAAATTTATGGATATAAGATGCATTGTAAACCCATGATTGCAAATCGAGATCAACAGCGCTTGTTCTATAGCTTAAATTGGGAATTGCACTACTCAGCAAATCCTGATTCACATAATCATAAGTTCCATTCCAATTCTGAAGAATATCACGATAAGTTGCCGAAATAGTAAAAGTATTATTATTATTAATTAGGTAATCCATCCCCAGTTTCCCAACATGATAACGATTACCAAAATCAACATCCGCATTTTCCGTCATCAATGTATTCTGTTTATAAATTAGTCTCTCTACATGATAATCACGGTTGGCCCAATCTGCTTTGTAATTGTAAGCCCCAAAAAAATTTACTTTTCCGGTACGCATGTTTGCACTAAAACTCCCCGATTTCTTATCTTTTGTACCAATAGTTGCAGAAGTGCTTCCATTAAACCCTTTTGTTCTATTTCTCTTCATAATAATATTAACAATACCTGAAGAGCCAGAGGCATCATATTTTGCCGACGATGTACTTATTAACTCAACTCTATCAACATCGGATGCAGATAAAGTACTTAGTACCTCGGATGGATTCATTCCTAACAGTCCACTTATTTTTCCATCGATTAAAATTTTCACATTTGAACTACCTCTGAACTGAACATCGCCATTGGCATTTACACTTAGCTTAGGAATTGTGGTAAGCACTTCGGTAACTGTTCCTCCATCAGCCAAAGGCGATTTAGAAATATTATAAACTGTTTTATTCAATTCTACACGAGCAAATTCTCTTTGTCCCTGCACAGTAACTTCCGACAGAGCTTCTGTATCAACACTTAATACAATAGGGGTCTGTAATACTCTTTTCTCTACGCCGTTTAGAGTAAAATTCTCGCCTACGAAAGAATTAAATCCGATGTATTCGACCTTCAGAAAATACTCACCAGCTTTAAGCTGATTGATCACAAACACTCCTTTTTTATTACTTATTGCACCTTTTATAAAAGAAGAGTCTTTTACTGAATAAACAGAAATAGTAGCAAATTCGAGTGGCTTTTTGTGTTGACTTTCGATAATTTTACCTTGAATTATCGAAGTTTGAAGCTTTTCGGATTGATAATTAGCAAAAGCTGTACTTGAAGTAAAAAAACAGCCTATTATCAGGATAAAAGCACCTAAGACATAATTAAATTTAAAATTCATTACGATTTTCAGATTAGGATTAGGATTATAATGTAGTTGGGCCTGACAAATATATGATATTATGTTGATATAGCAATGTGGAACATAAAAAAATATCACAACATTAATCACAAAAATAACCTAATATATCCTACATAATAGGTATTTCATTCATTTTTTCACACTTTATAATTTTTGTATTTTGATTAAAGAACTACAAATAACACATCACACAAAAAGCCATTCATCTAATGTAGACTAATGGCTCTTATCCCCATATTTCATCCTAATTATAATTCCAATTGTTTTTTTAAAAGTTTAAACCCATTGCGGCTTACCTTTAAACTCTCACCACTTTTTAGAACAACTACCCAACTATCTTTTTCGTAGGGTTGCAATTGTGATATTTGATCGATACGCAAAAGATAAGATCGATGAATTCTACAAAAATCTTTAGGATTAAGATGAGTTTCGAAATATTTCATTGTTTTTTGCTTTAAATATTTCCCCTGACTTGTGTAAATCATCACATAATCATCCTGAGCTTCGAAATACTTAATTTTATCAACTGCAATAACATCTATTTTATTTCTCGATTTCACAACCACTCTATTAATCAGTTGACTTGAAGAATCGTTATGAGACTTTATTTTTTCTATTTGCTTGTTGGAATCTGCACTTTTTATTCTCTCTTTGGCTTTGCTTAGTGCGTTTTTAAATCGATCGCCCGAGAATGGCTTCAATAAATAATCGATAGCATTGTGTTCAAAAGCCTTAATTGCATATTCGTTATAAGCTGTTGTAAATACGATATTACAGGGCTTATCGAGAAGCTCAAGCATTTCAAAACCGGTTAACTTTGGCATTTGCACGTCTAAAAAAACAAGATCAGGATTCAAATCATTAATTGCTTTTAAGCCCTGAAAACCATCGGAATATTCTCCGAGTATTTCTATTTCCAATTCTTGACTAAGAAAAGAACGTACTAATTCTCTTGCTAATGCTTCGTCATCGATTATAATTGCCTTAATTGTTTCCATTGCTATTTTATTTGAGGAAATTCCAGATAAACAATAAACTTATTTTCGGTCTGATTTACTTTCATTAGATCGTTACGACCATAAATTAAACTTAAACGTTCTTTTATATTTCGTAATCCTATTCCATTTCCTTCTTGTGGCACCGAATCAGGATCAAAATTATTACTTATTTCAATTTTTAAATTATGCTTATCGGAAGTACAAACTGTGCTAATTGTTACAGGTTCGAGACTTTCGTGAACTCCATATTTTATAGCATTTTCGTATAATGGCTGTAATATTAAATTAGGAATTTTTAAATTCTCGCAACAAGAATCCATATTAAATTCTAACATTAACCGGTCACCAAACCTTACCTTTTCAATCTCTAAATACAAACGAATATTTCTTATTTCGTTAGCCAAACTATTTAACTCTTTTAAATCCTGATCTAAAGAATACCGAAGAAACGAAGACAGCTTAACAAGCATCTCTCTAGATTGTTCTGGCCTTGATAAAGTTAATGAACTAACTGAATTTAAACTATTAAATAAAAAATGAGGATTAATTTGAGATTTTAAAGCCGTTAATTCAGCCTCTTTAACCAAATTTTTCAATTCCGATTCCCGCAATAGTTTATCTTTAAAATTTTGATAATAAATAATTAGGTAATAAACCATTACCAAATAATCGTAGACAAAAAATGTAAATAAAATTTGCCAGTGAAGCGGAACTATATAATAGTCTTGCTCTGCCCCAAATAAACCAGTTCTTATTTGATAGGCACTGGAAACCCAAATTCCGACTACAATAATCCCTGCTGCTAAATGGTGTAAAATAAAACCTAAAATACCTGAATCTTCGATGCTCGTATAGCGAACCACATACCACACACAAGCACCTAAAATTAATAAAGGCAAAGAAAAACTCAGCGAATTTATTAATGCAATAGAAGCAGAACTTCCTTCGAAGTACCAATCAACAAAAAATAAAATTGTCACAAATAATCCCCACAGGGAAATATAAATAAGAAATCCGTTTCGATGCTGAAGTAAAGGATGTTTCATTTCTATTATTTATACGATTTAATTTCACATCCTCCTAAGGCTACAAATCCTTTTATAACAAGCTCTTTTTTGGGCTCAACAATATAATTTGTTGTAGGAATACGTTTATCCGCAACACCTCCCAGCACAGCTGATACTTCTACTCTCACATCCCAATCCGAAGGAATAATTAGCACACAACCACCAAACATAGCAAAAATATCAATCACATTTGTTCCTTCGGCCAGATCGGCATGAGTTAAATTTAATTCTGTTCCTCCAAACAAGCAAGTAATTTTACCACCTTTAAAATCTTTGGTATTAATCATTTTCTCACCTCCACCAAAAACATTCAACTCATCTATATAATCCAATTTATTATCTGTTCCTTTTTGATGATTTGGCATGTTCTCATTTCGTCTTCGGATAATAAATACACCTACAACAATAAGTATAACCGGCCAAAATAGCCCTCTCCAATGAAATCCCCAATTAAATAGTAAGGGCAGCAAAAATATGCCTCCAACTGCCATAAGAACAAATCCGGTTGTTTTATCTTTTTTACCAACATAGAACAATGCGCCTAAACCAAACAATAATGCTGGCCAGGAGAATAGTACAGCTTCCATATAATATGGAATAAAATCCATATTTTTTAAAACCAATAAACATCCAAATACGATAAGAAAAATACCAAATACAATTCGATTACTTTCCTTGTTTTTATTTTCAGATTCGTGATGATGTCTCATATCAATATATTTTATAATGTTATTTACAATTTATTTATCAAGCTTTTTCGATTGAGGCTGAAAAATATAAGCTATTCCTCCTAAAATTAGAACTCCCGGAAGAAACCACATTTCCCAATTGTCAGGTAAAAAATACAATTCATCCATTAAAAAATAAGCTCCAAATGCCACTGCAGCTAAACCTCCAAAAATATTTCGTCGGACTATAATCATTAACAAACCCACTAAAATTAATGCAGACTCCCATCGGTACAACCAAATTGCAATAAAATCGGAATTAAAATTAAGACGCTCTAGTAAAACAATCAAGCCTACTACTATAAGTCCGATTCCAACAAACAAACTTTTATTTCTTTTATTTTCATCCATTATTATCAAATTTTAAAAAGTAACTACAATAATCATTTATATTACACCACTAAAGTATCTAAAAGTAGATTTTTATAATACAGATAATCGGTTAAAGACAAGTTTAAATCGGTAAATGGAGAATTAAAAAGTTAATCACCTACGAATAACTACTAAATAAAAATGGCGAGTTTGTAGCATTAACAAACTCGCCATTTTAATATTAGTATAAATTTTTATAGAGCATTCAAATCATAACTTAACACAGTACCACTTTTTTGCATGATATCAATATTAGGATATTTTTTTGATTTTACATTGCTATCCATTGTAGGCATCCAATATAAATAATTAGTTGCAGGATCGATATTATAGCTTGTTCCAGTTCTACTTTGTTTCATAGGAATAAAGCCTTTAATTTCACCATCTATTTTAGATACAATAGCAAGACCTACTCCACCTTGTTCTTTATTATTAGTCATAAGAACAACATATTTTTTAGTGGCTTTAGAATTTTTGAAACGTTTTGATACACGTCCTATTTCTACTCCAGCCTCAAGAGAATTAACAAATCCCATAGCGGCAACATTTGCCATTTCTTTATTAACCTCGTCTTTACTTTCATCTAAAAGCTGATCCATTTCTTTCGAATCTCTTTTCCAATCGGCATAATCCGTAGCAGACATTTCACCTAAAGCAACCATTTCATCGGCTTGCTGATCCATTGCTTTCATTCCATTCTGAGCACTTGTAGCAGCAGCATCGTAAGTCGTTGCTACAGCTGCCGAAGCAGCCATCTGTGCCAATCCTCCCAACATACTAAATGAAGCTTTTAAAATCGCTTTTGTACCCGCTCCAGGAGCTTTATAATATTTTTGGAATTTAATATTACCATCCCAATCCAATTTTACAATGTTTTGAGCTGAATAAATAACGAATCCATCTTCAAACTCAGTAATTCCGTCGGCAGAATCGCCTCCTTTTAGCTCAATTTTCGCCTTATTTAACTGTTTAACTTTTAAGTTAAAATGATTTAAAGTGAACACATTTCCCTTTGTACTTGAGTAAAGGTAACTTAATCCATTTCTATCAAATCTGCACAACTTAGCTCCTTTACCAATTTTTAACTGATTGTCGATTGACATCTGCTTGCTTTGATAATTGTATAAATTTGCGCCATGATCTGAAGTAATTAATATACCACCTTTAACTTCAGATATTTTATAAGGACCTTCGAATATTTTAATCGGCTTTTCCAACTCAAACTTACCCGATTTCATATCAATGATATTGAAGTAATGTGAGTTATTCATAAACGACTTAGTAATAAAAACCATACCTTTTGAGCAGAAAGATGACTGTACAAAACCACCTTTAACTCTCAAACTCTTCTCTCCAAATTTTGGAGTACCTGTAGCATAATCAATAGAATTAATATAAGCCTTTTGCATAGCAGTTTTTGGCTTTGGTATTAAAGTCATTCCATCTTTTTCGAAAATAATATTTTCAACAGGAGCAAATACTTTTACTGGCTTAGTCCATGCAAGTCCACCATCTGTTTTTCTGTGACAAGACATATACGAACCACTAAAAACATATAAAAACTTACCCGTCTGATCAGGAATTATATTGTGAAAATCTACACCCGATGATTTGAAAAATCCTTTTTGATCTCCAAATTGAGAAGGATACTCAATATCCCAAACTGTATTTCCGTCTTTATCAATATTCATGATTCTATCGTGAAAAGCAACAAAAACACCACCTTTACCATCTCCAATAGGATCGCAATGCAAAACCATTTTCGAAGCATCTTCAGCCATTTCTATACTAATACCTGCAATGCTCTTTTTCTTTGCAAAATCGAATTCTCTTTTCCATCTTAAGCTACCATCCTTAAGATTAACCATCCAAAACTGTTCTTTATCTCCCATTTTGGTATAAAGCAAGAAACCATTTCCTGCACGAACTGGATAATGTGAATTAATATCTGATACACCAAGCGCTTTAGAATCACATACTAATTCTCCATTAATTGGATCTAAAATTTTTATCCCTAAATTATCATTTTCCCAATATACGTAACTTGTATTAGGTAAGATTGAAAAAGCACCATACTCAAATGATTTTTCCCATATTATTTTACCTGTTGAAGCATCCATTGCTACAGTTTTACCACCTGTGGTTCCACAAATAAGACTACCATCAGGAGAAAACTTATTCCACTTAATAGCCGATCCTGCTTCTGCCTTCCATTTTTCTTGCATTTGAGCTTCTACAAATAAGCCACAATAAAACACAAGTGTTAAACACAATAAAATTTTCTTCATAATACTTTTTTTAAGGATTAAAATTTCAAATTATCTCATGAATATTCAGCAAATCAATCATACTTTACAATATCATTACTTAAACAAAATTCAGGTAAATATAAAAACATTTAATCAATAATAATATTATAAAATGATTACTTTATTAATATTTAAACAAACTAAATTACAACATCATAAACATGTAATAAAAACAAGTATACCTAGATAAAATATATTATACCAATATGTTTTTATTCAACATTATATATTAGTAAATATATTATAAGCACAATAAATATACACGTCTGAAATCTTTTTTTAATAATATACATAAATATCAAATAAAAGTATAGTTTTAATGACTTTTAAATTTGCTAATAATTATATATTGTAAGTTATAAAACTTAAAATCCCTTTAAATATACACATCCATGAACAATAAGAACATATTAAGCCTATGAAATATGTTTAATTTATTTTAACCATTATCCCCTATAACAAACATTTAAAATATTTCTCAAAAAGACTTACGAAATCAAAACAAGGTTTACTATTTTTACAATTCGAGGAATTTTAAGATTAAAATCCTTGATCTACACCATATAGCATACTTTACAAGTTATGAATCAAGAAGAAGCAAAAAATAGAATTTCACAATTGCGTGAACAATTACATAAACACAACCATAATTATTACGTATTATCGCAACCAGTAATTAGCGATTACGATTTTGACATACTATTAAAAGAACTTATAGATCTGGAAAAAAAATTTCCGGAATATAATGATTCAAACTCCCCCTCGCAACGTGTTGGTAGTGATATAAACCTGGAATTTAATCAGGTAGAACACAAATACCCAATGCTCTCCCTGGGTAATACTTATTCAGAAGAAGAAATTCGGGATTTCGAAACCAGAATCAAAAAATTAATTGAAGAAGATATTGAATATGTTTGTGAATTGAAATATGATGGAACATCAATTTCGTTAAGCTATAAGGATGGAAAACTAATTCAGGCTATTACACGTGGCGATGGAGTTAGAGGTGATGATGTAACGGCAAACGTAAAAACAATTCGTTCAATTCCACTACAATTAAATGGTAGTGATTATCCAAATGAATTTGAAATTCGTGGAGAAATTCTAATGCCTTTTGCTGTTTTTAACGAATTAAATAAAGAACGAGAAGATATAGGAGAAAGTCCATTTGCAAATCCAAGAAATGCTGCTTCGGGGACTTTAAAAATGCAAAATTCGGCTCTCGTGGCTAAACGCAAACTCGATTGCTACCTATATTACCTATTGGGTAAGGATATTTCTTCTGACAATCACTATGATAATTTGCAAAAAGCAAAAAAATGGGGATTTAAAATTCCTGCCAATACAGCTTTATGCAAAAACATAGATGAAGTTATCGATTTTATAAAATACTGGGATAAAAAAAGAGAAGAACTTCCTGTACCCATTGATGGAATTGTTATTAAAGTAAATTCGCTCGATCAGCAGGAAGAGCTTGGCTTTACTGCAAAATCGCCTCGCTGGGCCATTTCTTATAAATACAAAGCCGAACGAGTAGCTACCAAATTAGAACATGTAAGTTATCAGGTAGGAAGAACAGGATCCATTACTCCTGTAGCAAACCTTTATCCAGTTCAATTAGCCGGTACTACAGTAAGAAGAGCATCTTTGCACAACTCAGACATTATTAAAAATTTAGACCTGCATGAAAATGATACCGTTTTTGTAGAAAAAGGTGGAGAAATAATTCCTAAAATAGTAGGTGTTGATACTACCCAACGAACCCATAGTGCCAAACCTATAGAGTTTATTACAAACTGCCCGGAATGCGGAAGCGAACTAGTTAGAAATGAAGGTGAAGCCAACCATTATTGTCCCAATGATATGGGATGCCCTCCCCAGATAAAAGGCAAAATAGAACATTTTATTAGCCGCAGAGCAATGAATTTGGATGGATTAGGCGAAGAAACCATCGACTTACTTTTTCAAAAACAATTAATTAGTAATATTTCCGATCTGTACAAGCTTAAAAAGGAAGATATTATTCCATTAGAACGTATGGGCGATAAATCGGCAGAGCGTATTTTAAATAGCATACAAGAATCCTTAAAAATTCCTTACGAAAGAGTTTTATATGCTTTGGGTATTAGATATGTTGGCATTACCGTTGCAAAAACACTTGCAAAAGCAATACCATCAATAGAGAAACTTGCCAGCTCAAGTGTTGAAGAACTAATCGAAGTTGATGAAATTGGGAGTAAAATTGCAGAAAGCATTGTTGAATACTTCTCGCTCGAACACCATAAATTACTTATTGGTCAGCTAAAGAAATATGGCTTACAGTTTGAAACAATCGAAATTGAAAAAGAAGGTAGCAGTAAGATTCTTGATGGTTTATCAATTGTAATATCCGGAAGTTTCTCAAAATACTCTCGAAACGAATTAAAAGAATTAATTGAATTACACGGTGGAAAAAATGTTGGTTCCATCTCTAAAAAAACAAGTTTTTTACTGGCTGGCGAAAAAATAGGCCCCAGCAAACTGGCTAAGGTTGAAAAATTAGGTATTGATATTAAAAGTGAAAATGATTTTTTACAAATGATAGGACTTTAAAAAACGATTTAAAAAGAAAGGAGCACGCATATTTAAGTTTACTTCTTTCTTTTTTTACATCTCACCTTTATAATCAAGCAAATATTAAAATAAAATGAATTTTACCGCTATCGATTTTGAAACCGCAAATGCCAAGCGCAATTCCGCATGCTCTTTAGGATTAGTACGTGTTGAAAATGGAAAAATTATTGAAAGTAAAGACTGGTTAATCTCTCCTCCCGACATGTATTTTCATCCAATAAATGTAAGTATTCATGGCATTAGAGAAAAAGATGTTGAAAATAAGCCAAGCTTTAACTATATCTGGGAAGAAATAGAAAAATACATCGAGGGAAATATAGTAATTGCACACAACGCAAGTTTTGATATATCTGTATTAAGAGCATGTATGGAAACTTATGGCATTCCCCTTCCCGAATTTGATTATCTGTGTACGGTACAAATCAGTAAAAATATTTGGCCAGGCATGCCTAATCATAAACTAAATACATTAGCACATCTGTTTGATATCTCACTAAAACACCACGATGCACTGGAAGATACATTAGCTTGTGCAAAAATTGCTTTAAAAGCGTGCCAAACAACAAATTCGAAAAATTTAAATGAATTAGCTAAGCAATTAAAAATAGCACCGGGAAAAGTATTTTCTGATGGATATAAAGCACCAAAAAAATTTAAATAAGCATAATTTGAATTACAAAAATGAAATTTTTCATAACTTGTGAACACAAAGAACAAGGCCCATTCAGCTAATATTTTATTATCCTGTAATTTAACTGTTAAAAATTGAAATGAGTTTTTTCAAAAACATAAAACAAAAACTAGCTCTTAATCTAATTAAGGGAAAACAGAAAAAAATATCTCGTAAAAAAGAATTCCATAATTTAGAAAGTGCAAAAAGCATTGGAATTATTTTTGACACAGAAGAAAATAAGAATTACTCTATTGTTAAAAAATTCTCTGAAGATTTAAGCAATAAAGGATATAAAGTAGATACTATTGGATGGGTAAATGCAAATGAATTGCCCGACTTTAGCGTAGGACAAAAAATCATTTTCTATACCAATAAAGATATAAAATGGAATGGAAAGCCAATTGTACCAGAGCTTAACGAATTTGTAAATAAAGAATTTGATCTTCTTTTTGTATTAACAGAATCGGAGCACATATCAGTGCAATACATTACAAAATTATCTATAGCTGCCTGTAAAGTTGGCTCCTTATCAAAAAACAAAGAAAATCTCGATTTAATGATAGATCAATCTAAAAATAAATCGATAGAAAATTTAATAAAAGAGAGCTTAAACTACCTTACACTAATAAAAAAGTAATTACGAATGAACAATAAAAAATTTGCAGGTACAGGAGTTGCAATAATAACACCTTTTAACACCGATAAAAGTGTTGATTACAAGTCTCTGGAACAACTGGTAAATTTCCAAATAGATAATGGAGTTGATTATTTAGTTGTGTTGGGAACAACGGGAGAAGCTGCAACATTAACAAAATTTGAGAAAACAAAAGTTATTGAGCTTGTATGTAAAACCAACGCCAAAAGAGTACCTATTGTAATCGGTTTTGGGGGAAATAATACATCTCAAATAATTGAACAGATAAATGAGTTCGACAAATTTTCAGAAATTGACGCAATTCTATCTGTTGCACCCTATTATAATAAACCCAGTCAGGAAGGAATATTCCAGCATTATAAATTAATTGCAGAGGCTAGCCCTGTTCCTCTTATGATTTACAATGTTCCGGGAAGAACAAGTGTAAATATTAATGCCGATACGGTAATTCGTATCGCCAATAAAATTGAAAATGTAATTGCTATTAAAGAAGCTTCGGGCGATATGCAACAAATAATGCAAATTATTAAAAATAAGCCTAAAGATTTCATGCTAATATCAGGAGACGACGCATTAACATTTCCTATGATACAGTTAGGTGCTTCAGGAGTTATTTCGGTTATTGGAAATGCTTTTCCAAAAGAATTTAGCCAAATGGTTAGAAATGCACTTTCGGGAAATAATAAAGAAGCTTTAGCAAGTCACTATCAAATGTATGATATCATTCAAAATATATTTACAGAAGGAAATCCTGCAGGCGTTAAAGCTATTTTACACCAAAAATCACTTATTAAAAATGAATTACGTTTACCCCTTACTCCTGTTAGTAAATTACATTATAAAAACATGAAAATGATGATTGCAAAAATGCTATAGAATGGCATAAATATTGTTAAAAAAGAAATATATGCCTTAAGGCACACAAATTTTGAAATAATTAAACAAAAATGATTGAAAATATGAAATACTCATTTCGCCTATTCGTTGTTGCACTTGTTGTATTAAGTTTTGCATCTTGCTCACGACAAGTTACAAGAGTTTCTCCCGACCAGCAAATTGATTTAAGCGGACGTTGGAACGATTCCGACTCTAAGCTAGCTGCCGATGCTCTTATAGATCAAGTTCTAAACCAGGGATGGATTGGAAATTTTAAACAGGAATTCGACAGAAAACCTGTTGTAACAGTTGGATTAATAACTAATAAAAGTTCTGAACATATCGATTCTGATACTTATATTAAAGACATTGAGAAAGCTATATTAAATGATGGTCGTGTTCGTTTGGTTCAGGCTGGTGCAAAAAGAGAAGAACTTCGCCAGGAAAGAGCCGATCAGCAAGATTTTGCTTCTAAAGAAACCATTAAGAAATGGGGACGTGAACTTGGTGCTGATTTTATCCTTCAAGGAGATATTACCTCTATTATAGATAGCTATAAAAAAGAAAAAGTAAGATATTATCAGTTAAATCTTGAATTAACAAACCTTGAATCGAATGAATTGGTTTGGATGGGTGATAAAAAAATTAAAAAATACGTTAATCGATAATTATACATCTTGGGAAGTCTAAATGACTTCCCTCCTTTCTCTGATCATTATTCTTATGAAGAATAGACAATTAGCAAATATACTTGCACTCTCAATTGCAATTTTATCTGGTTTTATACTCACAAGCTGTGCAACTTACTATGCCCAAAACGAAGCTTTTAACCAGTATTTCCTTAATGGAGATATTGTAAATGCTGAAAAAACTTTGGATAGTGATCCCAAAAGTAATCGCAATAAAAATAAATCCTTGTATTTGCTAAACAAAGGGACTTTAGCCTGGATGCAACAAGATTACGTAAAAGCTACCGACTATTTTAATCAGGCTGATTTATTTATAGAAGATCAAAGAAAGAATATTGCCAACGAAGCATTAGCTTTGTTAACAAATCCGGCTACTAAGCCTTATGTTCCTGAAGATTTTGAAAATGTAATGCTTAATTTCTACAAAGCATTAAGTTATCTGGAACTTGGTAATACGCAGGAAGCACTAGTAGAATGCAAACGAGTAAATGAAAAGCTTTATGCTTTAAATGACAAATACCCCAGAAATTATCAAAATAGATATAGCGATGATGCCTTTGCTCACACCATTATGGGGTTAATATACGACTCATCGGGCGATTCGAACAATGCATTTATTGCATACCGAAATGCATATAATATCTACGAAAACAATTACCTGAAAAATTTTAATACACCTTGTCCACATCAATTAAAAGAAGACTTATTGCGAACTGCATATGAAACCGGACTGAGTCAGGACTATGAATTTTACAAAGAAAAATTTGGCTTTGATTTTTCTAAAACTACGAAAAACCAAGGTGATTTAATCTTAATTTGGTTAAACGGATTGGGACCTGTAAAAGATGAATGGAGTATTAATTTTAGCACACTTAACAAACGGGATGGATATCTAACCATTGTAAATGAAAACGAAGACATTAGCTTTCCTTTCTTTTTAGGTGATTTAGATAGTAGAACAAAGTCTTCTCTTAATGATCTGGAATTTGTACGTGTTGCTTTCCCAAAATATTCCGAACGCATACCTTTTTACACTTCGGCATCAGTACAAATCGATTCTAAAATTTATAAACTCGACAAAGGTGAAGATATCAATGCAATTGCATTTAAATCTCTAAAAGATAGAATGCTAAGAGAAATGGCTACTTCTCTGCTTCGCTTAGCAACTAAAAAAGCAATTGAAAACTATGCGCGTAGTAAGGATGATAATATTGGTATGCTAATTGGGATTTTAAACGCCGCTACAGAAAAAGCCGACACTCGAAACTGGCAGACTTTACCTCATTCTATTCATTACACAAGATTACACCTAAACGAGGGTGAAAACACTATTAACCTTCAGGTTAGTTCTCCTACCGGATCTGTAAAAAATCAGAATATAAGTGTTAGCATAAAAGCAGGAGCGACTAGCTTTTTTACATTCCATAATATGGAATCAAACTAGCTGTATCCTCAATAAAATAGCCTAAATCATATCATCTTTAAAATCTGATTACAACTCAGTTTTATTCAGGGTATGATTTTTAATTTCATTTATCAGTTTTTTCATTGCCATATATTTTTGCTCATAATCCCAACGTCCCATATCTTTTTTATGGGCTTCTTCATAAAATTCCATGGCATTTTCGGGTTTATTTATGGCTTCATAAATTTCACCAACATAATAATATGGCTCTGCCTTATTGGGATAGTTAATAAGAGTGTATTTTAGAAATAATAAAGCATTCTGAAACTTTTTTTCCTGCTTTAGCTGTAAACAAACACTTTCCAATAAGGAATATGGTAATTTTTCATTTCTACCATAATTTAACATGATATCGCGCTGATATCTTTTAGCCTCCTCGACTCCTTTATTTGCTAAAGACTGAATATCTGGATACTTATAATTCTTGAATACATATTCCATTCCTTTCATTAAGCTCTTTCGATACAAACTGTAATGATCTTCATCAGGCATCCAATCGCACTTCCAATTTAAATCACCTGGTGATTTTTCTTCCAAAACATTGGTTAATCCTTTACATGCTTCTAGCATATTTTTTGCTTCCCTGGCAAAGCTTATAAATAAGTGCTTTCGTAAACTCGATTTTTCAGATAGATATTTCTCCATATCGTGCAGAACAGCAGTTCCATTCCACCAAAGAATAGGGCTAAAAGCCATATATTTATCAAATAAATCCGGTTCGTTTATAAAAGCATGAACCGATAATAAACCACTATAGTTATGTCCAATAATCATTCGACGTTTATTAGTGCGATAATTTTTGTCTACATAGGGTATAATCTCATCCTTTAATACCTTAAGAAAGGAGTCTGAACCTCCTCTTGTTGGAAATATTGTTTTACTTAAAACACTATCCACAGGAGTCATATCCCGTAAACGATCTGTATTCACAACTCCAACCACCAAATGAGGAGGTATAAAATGATTATCCATTAAAAAACTTAATACCTCAACAGCTGTACTAAAGTTAATTTCGGCATCTAATATGTAAATTGAAGGGTAAGTAAAATAAGTATCATTAAACTCGCTTGGGAGTAGAATTTGCAGTTCCCTATTTTCTTTAAGAATTGAAGAATAAACAGTACCTCTTTTAATATTATTAGGGTTTACTTTAGCATTAACAACGCCAAAAATTATGAATATAGATAGCATGGTAAAAATACTCCGCTTCATAGTTGAATGTGATTTAGGATTTAAAGCTTTATTAAAATACAATTATTTACAATAAGATCAAAAAATTCCCTTATCAGCAGATATTTATACTCCTTTAAATATTAACATCCATCACAAAAAAAACCGGATTTATGCAAACCCGGTATCACTTTATCAATTAAATAATTTAACGTAAATACAAGTCCAAATTTAGCTCAAAATCATCATAAATTGTTTTGTCGCCCAAATTTTCGAAAAATGTACCCGAACCATAGCGAATGTTAAACTTACTTCTATCGATAATCACTTTTCCGTTAATATGAATAAGATCTGCATGAGCATGCAAATTAACCTTAAACTCTATTGGCTGCGTAATTCCTTTTATGGTAATATCTCCCTTAATTTTATAATTACCATCATTTAGATACTTCGAATCATCAATTACAAATTTAGCCTGAGGAAACTTCTCTACACCAAAAAAGTCTTCCGATTTTAGATGTCTTTCCAATTTAGCTCTAGATCCCTCACCCTTAATATCAGTATTAATTATACTTGTCATATCAACAATAAAACTTCCTTTTTCTATTTTATCTCCATTTAAAACAATACTGCCTTCCTTAACTTTTATAGTTCCGGAATGTTCTCCAGTAACTTTTTTACCTAACCATTCTATCTTACTTTTTTGATGATCTATTTTTTTTATTCCATTATCTGCATATAAAGTATTAACAGATAGAAAAACGATAGCAATTAGTACAACTCCAGCATTAATAATATTTTTTTTCATAAGTTTCGCATTTTAAATTTCTAATTCTTAATTGCCTTTACATTCTAAAAAAATCGATTGATTATACTTCTAATTCTGTTCCACAAATAAAAATTTATTTTGACACAGACAAAAACATAGATTTATCTACAATTTAAGCAATTATTTATTTAAACTAAATTTAAATAAAAAAATACTGAAGTCTAGAAATAGCATTGTTAAAGGATTGTTAATTGTGCCAAAACCATTTGTTAAAACCAGACTTTCGTCGTTTTTTAAGAATTCTGATATTTTTTTTACATCCTAATTTTCTACCAATAAACACATTAGCATTTTTTATGTTGTTATATAAAAAATAATTGCAAAAACATTTGCACTTCACATCCTAAAACCCCTATATTTGCAGCGTCTTTAAGAGATATGGACGCGTAGCATAACTGGATAGTGCACCACGTTACGGCCGTGGAGGTTGGGGGTTCGAATCCCTCCGTGTTCACATTAAAGAGCTTGCTTAGACTAAAGGGGCTTCCACCCTCTAAGTTAAGAGATCGCTACCCTTCATCCGGTAGCGATTTTTTATTTCTGATTTAAAAATTGGAAAATTAAATAATATTTCTGGACGCGTAGCATAACTGGATAATCCAGAATATAATGTAGGCAACTTCAAGTCCAATAAACAAGAAGACTATTATACTTGTCCACAAAGCCAAAACTTACCTATTTAAACGATACACCACTAAGGCTTAAAGGTAAAGGATCAATACAGTAAAGCTGTTTGAGGTAGGGCTACTCAACGAAGCAAACATCAGAATCTCATCGGCAAAAACAAACAACGGGTAAATCAGAATCAGAGCTATTACAAAAAACGGCAAGCCATAGTCGAGCATCCCTACGAAACCATAAAACGACAATGGGGTTTCAATCACATTATGACAAAAAAGGAATTAGAAGAGCTAGTGCAGATGTGGGCTTTATTATGACAGCCTATAACTTGCGTCGTTTAATCAATATTACTGGAGTGGAAACACTTATGAAATATGCAATACAGCATTTATTCTCTTTTCTTGAAATAATGATACTATTTGAGTTGAAACTAGCCAAAATAAAAGCCTCAATTCTACTTCAAATTAAAAGTGTTTTCAATTTTTATGTATCCTCAAAACCGCTATATTTAAATTTTAATTACGCAGTTTTCTTAGCTTTTAGACAAACTGCCATTAAGCTTCATACAGTACAAAAAGTCCCACACTATTAATACATGCATCTAATTTTGTATTTTGGTGCAAATAAAAGGAACATGGGACAAAATGCACCATATAAAAACTGAAAAGCTTCCTCCTTTAAGAGAAAAGGTAGAAACTATCGAGGTACTTCGACAAACGAACAAGGCAACTGCTGCCTTGGCAGAACTGGTGGAATTACAATTAGAAAGTATTAATGTGCTTGAATCTCAAAAAGTAGGACGAGAAACCCTATATGTGAATAGAGAATTGATCGAAATACAGAAGCAATAAAGCACGAAAGCCTAATCAATTAGGTAGCCGCTAGGCTATTAGCCTAGCGGAGAATCTTTCACATCAAACACCTCGAAAAGCTCAGCATAAACCAAGCGGGTCTTCCCGATAAAATCGGGACAGGAAATAGTCTGTCCCAACAATCGAAATTAAATTATGGGGAATAAAGAACCTCGTCTAAGCTATAGCTGTCCTAAAACCTCTATAAATCGAGATTCAGCTTTACTCCTACTCTTAGCCATCTGCCTGGCTGAGTAATATTACCTCTATCATAATACTCCTTATCCAGAACATTAGACGCCTCAGCATATACTGTATACTTAGGTTTTTGATAATAAATACGTGCATCCATTAGCCAGAAAGGAGAATAACTACGCTCCTCGCCGTAAGTGCTATTGGCCTTGTCGTAATAAATATATCCACCTTCGCGATTCTGATAAGAAATAGTCCATGAGGTTCCCAAATTATCCCAAATCCTGTAATCGGAAGTAAGACTCAGTTTGTGTTTCAGATTATCCAATACATACAAAGAGATAAATTCATCGGAAGATTTATCCATATTCAGGTAAGCATAAGTCATTTTCAGACTTTTTAAAGGAAAATCCTTACCCCAAATTGCTTTTGGATACAATTGAGCAGAAAATTCCAGTCCTAAAGTATTTATATCAGTTAAATTCTGGCTTTGCCACTTATCTTCTGCATTCATTTTTACCCAATCAATCATGTTTGTTCCCTTACGATAAAAGATGGAAGCATGTGCTCTGAACAAGTGATTATTATATTTAAACCCACTCTCCCAAGTGGTTGCTTCTTCGGGTTCAAGATCTGCATTTCCAATATTTGTAGGTCCTGCATAGTAAAGATCTGTAAACGTAGGCATACGCAAAGAGTGATTAAGCGATGCATACCATTTTAAATTCTCTTTTAGCTGATAACTCACATCAACACCTGGATAAAAGTTAAAGTCACGACCCAAATCGGAATTCCAATTTGCCATAATTCCTGCAGAAATAGTCAATCTATCGAGATAAACATTATGCTCCAGAAAATAGCTCATGTTGGTACGAGTATGCTGCTTGGTAAAAAAAGCTCCTCTCTCTCCTGGCACTTTCATAGGTTCATCCATCTCCTCACCCAATACATTACTCCAGATATTCTCCGATCTAAATTCTACACCTGTGGCACTCTTTCCCAATGCCCAGTTAAAACTGGTATTCAGGTTTGTACCATAAACATCGGTTAAATGATAATTATGCGAGGTATACCATGAGGCAGGATTGTCACGAAATAATTCGAAACGATCCTGATGACGACGCCAGTATACTACTGGAGTAAATTTTACCTTCCCCTTGGTTGAAAATCGCAAGCTGGCGAATGTAGTTTTATTTTCCTCGTACTGATTTGGATAGGCTGGCGTATAAAAACTATTGGCCCCAAATCCCTTGGTATTATATCCCACCTGAAGATCTAAATCACCTTGAGAAGTAGATAATTGTCCCTGATAAAAAAGATTTGTAGATATAAAATCGGTATTTTCGATATACCCATCACTGGCTTTACGACTTAGGGCAACATAAGATTTAAGAGAACCTGTAAGGTAAGTTGCTGCTGCAGATACGGAATAAAACCCATCTTCGCCTGCACTGGCAGCAAGTTTAATGTTATTTTTTCTTTTGGTGCCAGTAATAAAATTAATGGCTCCACTAAACGCATTGGGACCAAAAACTCTGGCGCCAGGTCCGTGAAGAATTTCAACACGTTCAATACTTTCCAGATCTACCGGTAAATTCATACTCAAGTGACCTGTCTGCGGATCGGTAATGTTTACACCATTTAGCAAAATCATGGTTTGATCAAAGCTTCCTCCGCGAATACTCACATCGGCCTGCACTCCATGATTTCCTCTTTGCCGCACATCCACATTCAGCAAATGTTCTAAAAGATCCTGTACACTTTGTACTGGTGTAGCACTAATTTCCTCTCTCTCCATTACGGTTACCACTCTGGCAACCTGAGAGTACGTTACGGGTGTTCTCTGAGCACTCACAACCACCTCATCCAGTTTCTGATCCTGGTTTACATAGATAGTTTCGGTTTGTGCACTTGCTTTTTCAATGGTGGCGGTACTTAAATAAGTTGCAACAAGACAACCTATAGTAACCTCATGTTTCAGACTTTGAAACACGCCAAAGCCTTTACGACTCCACCTTTTGAAACGAGACACCTGAGAACGTCTCTCCGACACAATTCTCAATTGTTCCATTGTTTAAAAAAATATTAATAATGATATAAATACTATTTATTCTTCCTATTAATTCAGACAGAAAGAATAAAAAACAAAGATATCTTAATTTAAATTTCAGACAATACGTTTAAACTATTCTATAGCATAAAAAAGCAGGTTATAGAACCATTTTTCGACATATTACTTTTACTACCATTCTATTTTAGCACTTATTTATTCCATTTTATTTTAGAAAAAAAATCACCAAGCCTACAATTAATTCTCTTTGCCACCACATAAATAGAAACTTTGTTCTCACGGAATTTATCAAGCAATTACAATCCGTTTTTATAAAAACCTCTTAAATTATATATCTTGCAGTATTCTTAAAACTAAATATAGAAAACATGAATTTCTATCAAAGCATATCTACCTATTACGAATACATCTTTCCTCTGAATAAAATTCAATTGGAATTCATACAAAAATCACATTCTAAATCAGCATCAGAACTATCTATTTTGGATATTGGCTGTGCAACCGGAAATTTATCTGTGGAATTAGCAAAAAACTACAAAAAAGTAGTTGGAATAGATTTAGATAAAGCAATGGTAAAAAGAGCAATGACGAAAACAAATGCAAAAAAAAATTTAAAGTTTAAATTTGAAAACATGCTTAATATTGGCTCCTCTTTTGGTGAATCGAATTTCGATATTATTGCTTGTTTTGGCAATACTTTAGTTCATTTAGAATCTGAAGAAATGGTAGCCGATTTTTTTAAAAAAGCACAAATGGTTCTTAAATCTTCAGGCAAGCTACTATTTCAAATTATTAATTACGATAGAATCATCGATCAGAATATTACTTCTCTGCCAAGCATTGAAAATAAGACTATTAAATTCGAGAGAAACTACAATTACTTGCAAAAAGAAAACAAAGTAGAATTTGAAACGATCCTAACAATTAAAGACTCTAAAAATAAAATTCGTAACTGTATTCCTCTGTTAGCTCTAAGAAAACAGACAATTGAAAAATTACTTCTCGAAACCGGTTTTTCTAAAATTAAATTCTATGGCAATTTTAAAAGAGAAGAATTAACAAAAAACAGCATGCCTTTAATTGTTGAAGCAAGTTTCTAAATAATTTAGATTTTTTGTACCTTACTTAGCAACAGTACATTTCTATAATTAAAATTCAAAAGATCTTTATGAAATACTCCCTTGAAGTTGAAATCAATAAACCCATTGATGAAGTTGTAGCACTTTTTAAAGATGAAGATAAGCTGTTTAAATGGATGAACGGCTTGCAGTCTCTTGAACATTTAGAAGGTAAACCTAGAGAAAAAGGCTCAACAACAAAAATGCTTTTTAAAAATGGTAAAAGAGAAATTGAAATGATAGAAACTATTTTAAGCAACAATCTCCCCGAAGAACTTATTGCAAGCTACGAAGCAAAAGGAGTTTATAATTTGGCTAAAATCAGTTTTGTTTCAATTTCTGATAATAAAACAAAATACTTTACAGAACAGGAATTTCAACTGAAAGGGTTCATAAAAATATTTAGCTGGATAATGCCAGGAGCATTTAAAAAACAGAGCTTAAAATACCTAAATATGTTTAAAGAATTTGCCGAAGAACAATAACAAAAAAGCCATTTACATTAAACAGTAAATGGCTTCTTTTTATCTTTTTAATTAATTAGAATCCCAAACCAAATTTCCCCCAATATTTATTCTCCAGCTCTTTCCAGCGAAGCATAGTTGCACCAGTAAAATCACGGGTAAATTTGTTTAGTAATACTTCAGCTTCCTCTTTTTTACCCTCTTTTAATAAGCCTTTAACTTTAGCCTCTACATACTCAGCATCCGAAAAACCCTTATTTTCGAAATAGGTCACTTCTTCCATCATCCCTTTACGAGTAGTTTGCCATTGTAATGTAGCCAGTTTGTTGGCTTTACGATATTGCCAAATAGCAGCATCTTCTCGATAACGTTTCTGTCCACAAAACTGAAAGCTTTCTGGCAATTTTGTAGTTCCCGAATAAATAGGAATACGAGGACTCTGTGCTGGATTATCGAAAGAAAACCAGGCTCTACCACCAATTTCATCGGGTAGCCAGTCTCTTAACTGAATAATGTGAGAATATGAACACCACGAAACAGCAACAGTTCTTTGATACTCAACACTGCCCTCTTTCAGATAATTTCGCAGATTACGATGATCTCTTGTTGGCCATGGATGAGCATTTGGCGCAATTAAAGTATCGACACCTATTTCCTCTTTTCTATCATTGTATTTTTTCTTCAAAACCTTCAGATCCTGAGTCATATCATACTCAGTTCCCTCATAAGTTTCGCGATAAAGAGCAATTACATCACGAACCGACACCTTATGATCTGGCTTAACCGAAAAAGGCAATTCATCGGCTTCAAAAGCTAATTGTAATGATGGAGCCAAAGCATTTAAAATAAAAAACTCCCGAATTTTAAATGGTTTTTCCACTTTTCCGTAGGCCTTCCAGAATTTAAACTCTCCTTTTCCATCCCAACGATTTAACTCTTTTGCAACAGAGAAAACATTGTCCGAATACATAAAATAATCTTTGTTCTTTTTATCGATTACCCCAATTCTAGAAATATTTGCCGACACACCTACATGATCGTCAGGAATACGCTGAGCAGCCCATACACCACCAATTTTATCTGGCCCTTGGCCAAAAATTTCAAGCTGCCACACCTCTTTTTTATCTGCAATGGTAATACATTCTCCCCAATCGCCATAGCCATAATCTTTAATTAACTTGCCAATTAATTTAATTGCATCACGGGCAGTAGAACATCGTTGCAAAGCAATACGCTCCAACTCTTCAATCAAGAACATTCCATTTTCATTTACCAGTTCCTTTGGTCCAACAATGGTAGTTTCGCCCATAGCCAACTGCTTTTCATTTAAACATGGATAGGCTGTATTTAAAAATGAATACGTTTCTTTTGCCTGAGGAATTTCTCCTGCAACAATCATTTTTCGTCTGTCCCAGGCAGTTTCTGTTTTTAATGTTCCCTTATAAATCTTAGTAGTCGTATCTTTTGCAAATTTCTCTGCTTTTTCAACTTGCAGCCATGTTCTGTATCGCCCGTCGCAAGTGTGGCTGGTAATTACAGAACCATCGACCGATGCTTTTTTCCCAACCATAATACTTGTACAACTCTCTCCAAAAAAAGGATCATTAACTTGCTCTAAAACCCCTTGAGCAAAAGAACTTTGACAAAAAAATGCCGTCGTTGCAAACATTGCAATTATTAATTTCTTCATTCGTTTGTTGATTAAGGTAATTGTCTATCTTAAAATTGAGCCCTAATATAGTGTATTCCAAATGATTTATAAATCGATCTGCTCTATTTATAAACAGTACACAAAACGCTTAAAATTCCACACAAATTAAATTTTATAAAAATTGAATATTTACCTTTACACTTTCAATAAAACACTCATCCTAAAAAAAATATTGTGAGATATTTCTTCCACATAGGCTATAAAGGCAGTTCATACCGGGGTTGGCAAAAACAAGTAAATGCAAAAAGTGTTCAGGAAAGCATCGAAGATGTACTAAGTAATTTCCTTAAGCAAGAAATACATTGCATAGGTTGTGGCAGAACCGATGCTGGTGTTCATTCTTCACAATACTATTTTCATATTGATATAAAGGAGAAAATCGAAGATCATCTTTTTTTTCCATTAAACCGAATGCTTCCGCCTGATATTGCAATTTATCATATCACTAAAGTGGATCATAAAAATCATGCGCAGAACAGTGCAACTGAACGCACTTATAATTATTTTATTCACACCCGTAAAAACCCATTCTTAAGCAAGATTAGTGCCCTTTATCATATTACTGATTTGGATGTTAAAAAAATGCAGGAAGCTGCTAATTATTTGCTTGGCAAAAAAGATTTTCGAGCATTCTGCAAAACTCCAGACAGGCACAATCATACCGAATGCGACATCAGAAAAGCTCAATTTTACATCGATAAAACGGGTAAGTTTATTCGCTTCGAAATACGTGGAAACCGCTTTTTAAAAGGTATGATTCGAATTCTAATGCATGAACTCATTGAAGTGGGAAAAAATAAAATAACCCTTCAGCAATTTCAAAATTGCTTACTCAGCAAAACACCGCCAAATCCACTAAACTTGGCATATCCCCAGGGATTATATTTATCTGAAATAAGCTATCCCTTTTTAAAGCAACAGGCATCCGAAGAGTTTTGTCCCATGCTAAAAATACACCAATGGCGGGCAATTAAAATAAATTAATGTTTATAGTAAAATTTAAGCTATTCGTCATCAATATATTGCAGATAATACAATAAAGACGACTCGTTTTTTACTTACAATTATTATATTTATTAACTATTTTTACCATATACCTGCAATAAGGATATAATCTTTAAGCATATTCTTCGTTATTTAGATAACAAATTCAGCAATAATTAGAATGACCAAAACAAAAAAAACAGCAGCTAAAAAAACTCGTGCACGAAAAAAAAGTACAAGTAAAAAGAATTCAAAAAAAAACTCATTCAAACGAATTGCAATTAAATTCACCTTACTGGGTATATTTTTACTAGCTCTGGCTATTGGTGTTCTTTTCTCTAGTGTTTATATTGGCCTTTGGGGAAAACTTCCTGATTATTATACCTTAAAGAATATTAAAAATGCCGATGCCTCTGAAATTTACTCGGAAGACGGTATTTTATTGGGTAGAGTTTATGCCGAAAATCGTACCAATGTAAATTTTAAAGATATCTCTCCTAATGTAATCAACTCATTAATTGCTACCGAAGATGCAAGATTCTATGAACATCAAGGAGTTGACCAGCGAAGCCTTTTGCGTGTGCTGGTAAAATCACTAATCATGCGCGATCGAAGTTCTGGAGGAGGAAGTACTTTAAGTCAGCAATTGGCAAAAAACCTATATCCACGAAGAAATTTTGGTGCTTTTAGCATGCCTGTTAATAAAATAAAAGAGGCAATAACAGCATCGAGATTGGAAAAAATATACTCCAAAAAAGAAATTCTACAGTTATATTTAAATACCGTTTCTTTTGGCGAAAATGTTTTTGGAATAGAAAGCGCATCCCGACAATTTTTCAGCAAACCTGCATCAGCATTAAAAACTCACGAATGTGCTGTTCTTATTGGTATGCTTAAGGCGCCTACCTACTATAATCCCCGTCTGCACCCCGAAAGATCGAAACAAAGAAGAAATACGGTTTTGGGACAAATGGCGAAGTATGATTTTATTTCAGATAACAAAGCTGATCAACTTAAGAAATTACCTCTTGAGCTAAGGTATCAGAAACAATCATCGAGAAGTGGTATTGCAGCTTACCTAAGAGAAAAAATAAGGATTCAAGCCAATAATATCTTAAAAGATTATCCCAAAGAAGACGGAAGCTTTTACGATATCTACCGTGATGGTTTACGAATAAAAACAACTCTTGATTATAAGTTGCAGAATTATGCCGAACAATCGGTATCGGAACATCTAAAAAGGTTACAGGGATTATTTAAAAAACACTGGGGAAATACAGCTCCCTGGTCTGGACATAAAAATCTTATTGAGGAAGCTAAAGAAAAATCTCCACGCTATAAAAAGCTAAAGAAAGAGGGAAAATCGGAGAAAGAAATCACCAAAATATTTAATACCAAAGTGGAAATGAAAATTTTCACCTGGAATGGAGAAAAATCTGTTAAATTAAGTCCCCTCGATTCAATTAAACACTATGTACAACTTTTAAATACAGGTTTTTTAGCAATGGAGCCCAAAACAGGTAAAATTAAAGCCTGGGTTGGAGGTATTGACTTTTCACATTTTAAATACGACCATGTAACTGCCAAACGACAAGTTGGTTCAATATTTAAGCCAATTATATATGCGGCAGCTTTACAGGAAGGTATTTCACCTTTCGAATACTACCCTAACGAACGCAAGGTGTATGAAGAGTACGATAACTGGTCTCCAAGAAATGCCGATAATTTATATGAAGGAAGCTATAGCATGGAAGGTGCTCTTGCCGAATCGGTAAACACTATTGCTGTTGATATTTTACTTGAAACAGGAATTAGAGATGCGATAGTTTTAGCCGAAGAAATGGGGATCAACAGTAATTTACCTAAGGTTCCATCTCTGGCTTTGGGTACTGCTAATATTTCATTACTGGAAATGATTGAGGTTTATGCAACCCTGGCCAATAGAGGTGTACATGTTGAACCCTATTACCTGAGCAGAATTGAAGATAAAAGAGGGAATCTTATTGTCGATCTTTCCAAAACACGGGAAGAAAATCGCTATGTACTTTCTCCACAAAATGCCGATATTATTAATCAAATGCTGCAAGCGGTTGTAAACGAAGGAACGGGAAAATCGCTACGCAATACTTATCGCTTAGAAGGTGATTTAGCTGGAAAAACTGGAACCACAAACTCTCAGGCTGATGGCTGGTATATTGGATACAACTCGAATTTAGTGGCCGGAGCATGGGTTGGTGCCGATGATATGCGTATTCATTTCAGATCATTAAGCTTAGGTCAAGGTGCAAGTATGGCTTTGCCAATATATGGTAGATTTATGAAAAAACTAAGCTCTAATGCTAAGTTTAATAATTACTCTTTCTCTTCAATTGCAAAACCCGAACCCGAGGTGCTTGCAAAATTAAATATTCCTCATTACCTATCGAAAGATAACAGCTTTTTCGAGAATATTTTTGGCGTAAAAACCAAAAAACAAGACAAGTTAATGAAGAGAAAAGCACGTAGAGAGAAACGTAAGACTGAGAAAAAATCAATCTATCAAAAAATTAAAAACATTTTTAAGCGAAAAAATAGAAACTAATATTTTAAAAAATGAGTAAGCATTTGTTGTTTAAATTTCTTGCTTAAGATATTTTTCTCGCTTCTATTTTTATTTTTTATTTCGCGAACTAAAGATTTGAATTCGGAATTTGGTGCCATTGCCTGTATTGTTCCCAGTTTTTGCTCCAAAACGTCTCTATCGTGCCAATTTCCAAGAATTGATTCTGTTTCATTAACAATAGAAAGCTCATTTGCTAATTTATCATCAGAATTTAAGCTAAGCAACAAGTTAAGAATCGATTTAATAATTTTAAAGAATTTTCTCATTTCATGATAATTTTCCTCACCTCTTGACGATGCCCAAAGTTTATAAATTAAATCCAACTCATCATGAATAATTTTATCGGCTGCTTCTCTAATCTCACTCTTATTTATTTTACTAAGAGCAACACCTAATTTTTCTACCCTTTTTTGAAATTTATCAATCTTAAATTTTCCAACAAGCCCATTTAGATCTTTACCAACTTGCTGTTTATTTTCTTCCAGGCTTTTAACCACCTTTTTATGGCCAACAATATTATCTTGCTCCACAATGGCCTTACAAACCTGAATTAATCGCAATCTACCCGAGTATTTAAAGACAGAACGCATTTGTTTTAGAATCTTAGCTATCAGTCTTTCTTCAACCCCTAAATCATCGGCCAATAGAAGTAAACTTCTTATATTTTTAATATTCACACGTAATTTGTGAATATCCTCTTCATTCATTTCTTTTGCTTTTGATAAGTAAAACAAAAAAGAATCAAATTTTTCCTTGTAAAACGAGCTTAAATTATTCATATCTTTTTGTACCTCCCCTTTATTTAATAACAAGATACACAAAATCAGGATATTAGCGAAATAAAGATTCACAAATCCTATTTAAATTACAGTAAACATCTCTTTTGCTTATAGTTACAATTTTAAAACATAGATTCTTAATTTATTTTTCTATTGATAAACAAGAAATTACGATCATAAAAAAAGGCACCTCGCTGAGGTGCCTGAAAATTATTTTCTTAAAATTACTTAGAATTTATAAGCTACTTTGGCTATAATTGCACGACCAGGCATATTATATCCGTCTTTTTCTGAGTAGTTTTCATCGAACAAATTAGTTACTGTAAGCCCAACACTATAATTATCATTTATATTATAGTTTGCACTATAATCAAAAATATAATAAACCGGGTGGCGTAATACATCTTCGTTAATTAAACTAGCTCTAACCTCTTCACCTTTATAATTTATAGGAGCTCTAGTAATATTTGGCCAATTCGAATAATCAGCTGCATACATGTAATTATCTTCATAACGATGACCAACATATCTGCCATTTAATCGAGTCGAGAAACCTTTTAAATTATCAAATTCGATTCCAAAAGATGCATTATTATCTCTAACATAGAACATTTGATCTTTCAAATAAGATCCATCAAATTGCTTACTTTCGACAGTTGCATCTATAATATGAGTGTAATTTAAATAGATACGAAGAGAATAATCGTAATCAGATAAAGCTCCAAAATCATAAGAAGCAAGAACTTCAAATCCATTCATATCTGCTTTATCAGCATTTGCGAATGTTTTATCTCCATTATCTAAATAATCATTTACAATTTTATCAGTATGATGAGTATCAAAATAAGTAAAATCGAAATTGATTCCTTTTTTAAAGTTTTTAAATGCAAAACCTAAATCCCAGGTATTTGATTTTTCTGGGTCTAAATTTGCTTTTCCTACTGTTTTACCAAATGCTGTTTCGTACTCACCAGCTACTTGGAATGCACTTGGTGCAAGAAAAGCATCACCCCAACTAGAATGAACCGATAATCCTCCAACAATATTATACTTTAGACCGATATTTTTTGTAAACACCCAATAATCTTCAGAGCTGGAATTGTTACCAAAAAACTCATTTGCTTTGGTTTTAAACTTTACATTATCACCACGCATACCTATAGAAGCATTCAACTTACCCTCTAAAAATTTCATTTGAAATTGAGAGTATATGCCTGTTGCAATATTATTATAATCTGGTTGAAATGGAGATTCCAAAGTACCTTCGGTAGTATAATTTAAACTCTCATATTTTTGAACATTATTATCAACCCCAATTGCTAAAGTATGATCATTAATCTGAATAGCATCATTCAACTGAAATCCATAATTCTTATAGGTATATTTTGTATCACCATAAGCATCATTATCCAAATCTTTATTTGTTTCATCCTGATTTGAGAAATAAGGAGAAAAAGTAAGATTATGAATACCAGCCTGTCCTTTTACGTCAAACCCTAAAGTATATCTTTTCAAATCTTTAGAGTCCATACCATAAACATGCCAAAAAGAACCTGGTGTTTCGATATCATTTCCGTTATAGTAGGATCCGTTAAGGTTCAATTTCCAATCCTCAGCAAGCTTAATTCCAAGTCTAGCATTTAAACTATGCTTCTGAAATTTAGTGTTTTCCATTCTCTCACCATAAGTTGTAGCATCCAATATGGTTTTTGCATAATCCTCATCGTAAAGATTATTATCACCAACTTTATAATCTTTTCCCTGATTATGGAAAGCATAAGAAAAATCAAAATCTACACTCTCGGATATAGATCCTCCTACGCTAACATTCGCTTTAGAAGTCTGAAAACTTCCATATTCAAGACCAACAGATCCTCCTATTTCTCCATTACTTTCTTTAGTAACAATATTCACAACACCTCCCATGGCATCAGAACCATATTGCGATGAAAAAGGTCCTTTTAAAATCTCTACTTTCTCTACATTATTTAAATCAATACTTGCAATATTCTCGGTTCCTGCAGGTTTTCCATTAATTAAAATAATTGCGTATTTACTTGATGTTGATGCAGCAAAACCTCGAATACCAATACCAGCATTAATCCCCGAATATTGCTGAATATCAACTGATGAATTTCCTTTTAATAAATCAGCAATATTAGCTGCCGGCGAAGATTCAATTATTCTCTTAGTAATTACATCTACTTTTTGCGGTAAATCTTTCATTTTTGCATTCACCCGTGATGCATTTACCTCAACTTCAGAAAGATTTAAGTGTTTTACAGTTGTTGTATCGTTTACATTTTCTGGATTTTCATCAGCTTTAGCTTTAAAACTGAAAATCGAAAGCAATGCAAAAGCTGTTACAATAGTTTTTTTCATAATAGAAAATAAATTAAAATTGATAAACTTATGCAAAACAATCAGGGAGTACTAAAAGAAAGAAATATAGACATCTATGCCTTTAAAACAAATCCTTTAATCTGTTACTCTTGTCCCGAAAGTAATGACTTATGGTTTGCATTGGCAGGTCTTCTGACTTACTCTGCTTTTTCGGCCTTCCCATCCCAGTTTGTTAGGAACAGTGGCATTGTGGTAAAAAAGCATTATTCTGAGCTTACAGCTACGGGAACAGCTCCGGACTCTCACCGGATTCCCTTTTCATCTCAATCTGAAAAACAGATTACAGAGAACCAATCGCGGTGCAAATGTATAAAAAAAACAAAAGCAAGTTTAGAAATCTTGTAATTTAGAATCTATTATATAACATCTAGGATAAAACACTCACAAACAAGAACTAAAGTAAGTCTATTTTACATTCTAACTCTAAATTATTTTTATTTGATATTGGCAAACAAATTTACTTTACTCGTAGTTTTTACGAAGAAGCGATAATAATGCTTTAATACTGTTACATGTACTCGTATGTCCATTAATTACAAGCTCCCAGTTCATTTTTTCTTCTTTCAATATTACCTTACAAGTCTTAACCTCTTCGCAAGTAACAGAATATCCTTCGCGGGATAAAGCTCTTTGTGTCCAAAAGCCCATTACGTCGTTTCCAATAAGCTGAATATTTTGTTTTTTCTGATAGTTCATGATAAAATTACCAGTCTTTCTATCAAAATTGAAGGATTTATTATGGAACGTCTCTTCCATACTTCCATTCAACACCAAATCTTCAGGAGCTCCCACTTTTATTGGCTGATTTAAGGCCATTAACCAAATTAAATCGGCAGCCTGCAAAGCTAAATCCAATTCGTGAGTAGAAAGAAGAATCGCTTTATTTGTCTCTCTGGCCAAACGATGCAACAAACGCATTATCTCCACACGATTAGGTAAATCGAGATGAGCTGTTGGCTCATCAAGCATTATCAATGGTGTATCCTGCGCTAAAGCTTTAGCAATCAACACCCTTTGCCTCTCTCCATCGCTTAACTGATTGACAAAATGATTTGCATAATGCAGCAAACCAACTTGCTCTAATGCCCACTTTATTTTATCATTATCTTGCTGCGACAATTTTCCCATCCACGAAGTATACGGATGACGTCCCAATGATACAATGTGGTAAACCGTAAGGTTTCCTACATCAATTCGTTCGGTTAAAACAATACTAAGAAGTTGAGCTATTTCCTTAAAATTTCTATCCTTAATGGGAGTTCCTTCTACCAAAGTATATCCAGCCAATGGAGTCTGAATTCCTGCAATGGTTCTCATTAAAGTCGATTTTCCTGCTCCATTTGGTCCAAGAAGACAAACCATTTCTCCTCTGTGAATGGTCAAATTTATATCAGAAAGTAAGCACAGCTCTTTTTTTTTCCCTTGCTTGTATCCAATAGAAAGATCCTTTGTCTCTAATATGTTATTTTTTTCTGTTTTCATAAGTTAACCTATCCGCCAAAGGATGCTTTTACGTTTCTACTTCTCATTATCACCCAAATTACTACTGGCCCCCCAAATAAAGCAGTTACCGAATTTATAGGTAATGTATTTTGATTTCCAGGTAACTGAGAAAAGATATCGCAAATTAACATAATTGCAGAGCCTATTAAAACCACAGCAGGCATTAAAACTTTATGGCTTGCGGTTCTGAATATCGCTCGTGCAATATGAGGAATTGCAACTCCTATAAATGCAATTGGTCCTGTAAATGCTGTTAATGTTCCGGCAATTAATGCGGTACTAATAATTACAGCAATTCTAGTTTTATTTACTGATATGCCAACTCCCCGTGCATAGTTTTCTCCCAACAACAAGGCATCCATAGGTTTAATCAATAAAAATGCCATTATTAACCCCATAAAAACAATGGGGCCCATAACTTGCATTTCGTTCCAGGTAACACCAGCCAAGGACCCAAAAGTCCACACTATAAAACTTTGAATTTGTTCTGGATCGCTAAAATATTGTAAAATATTAACCACAGCTCCGGTAATGGATCCAAACATGATTCCAATAATAAGTAAAGAAACACTATCGGATATTCGAATGGAAGCCAGAGCAACTAAAAAGAAAACCAATGAGGCTCCTGCTACTGCTGCTGCTACCAATGCCCAACTACCTAAAAAAGCTGAGATTGTTCCGAAAAGGACAGGAACAATTGCCGAGGCCATAACCATTAATGCAACTCCTAAACTAGCTCCCGAACTAATTCCCAAAACATAAGGTCCGGCCAATGGATTTCGAAATAATGTTTGCATCATTAAACCTGTTACCGATAATCCTGCACCTACAAAGATGGCAGTTAAGGCTTTAGGCAATCGAAAGTTTAAAACTATATAATTCCATGAATTTTTCACATCTCCACCAAAAAGTATGGCAAATACTTTCTTAAATGGAATATTTACACTGCCAAATATCAAATCCAATAAGAAAACACTTACTATTAGCAGAAATAACAGACCAAATAGTAATGAAATCAGATTTTTACTTTTGTTAACTGTCATTTTTTATTTTAATTTCTGATAAAAATACAATTCATGATCTTGTAAAAGCTCAGGATGTAATATTTTAATCACATCTTTAAGCACCACATCTGGTTTCATTATTCCCGATTCGTACCAATCATTTGCTCCCCTATCATTCATGCGTTTGGTATAACAATAAACTTCTTTGTTTTTGGAAGCCTTAAATAAAGCATACCTTTGATCTAAATCTATTAATTCTTTCATTGTTCTACATTGTCCGGGACCAAACCATATATCAGCATCGCTTTGTTTATCAAAAACGACTTCAAAACTTAGGGGAATACTACCACTTGATTTATCGGAAAACCAGCAATAATCTGCTTTTGCATCGCGCAGCAACTGTGCAATATATGATTGCCCACCGGGCATATACCAGGTTCCTTTAAAATTATAGCCACATAGAACAGTAGGCCCAATATTTATGTTTGTGAGCAAATTTTGTGAGTCATTATAGCGCTGTTCTATTTTATTAAAAAGTTTTTCGGCTTCGGCTTCTTTGTTAAAAAAAGCTGCAATAAATTTTGCCCATTCGGCTCGTGCTAATGGCGATGATTCCATCCATTCTATATTATAAGCTACCGGCAAACCTGCTTGCATTAATTTTGTTTCTCGCTCGGTAATTTTCATGAAACCAGCTACCATTACCAAATCAGGATCTAACTCAACAATTTTTTCAAAATTAAGAGTCTCGGCATGTCCAACTGTTTGTATTATTCCATCCTGCGCTTTTTTATTCAGTTGCTCATCATAAATTCTATCTTTTAGTGAGATAGCAGCAATTTTATCTTCCACACCTAAGAATTTAAGAATTCCTATTTGTGTACTCGACAATGCTGCAATACTTTTAATGGGTACATCGACCAGAAGACCATCTTTAGGAATTTCTGTTTTTAAAAGCGAGCCTTTGTTTTTCAAATAATATTTTTGAAAAATTTTTCCCGGATTCCAGGGATCCCAAACAATCAGTTCTTTTAAACCATTATCCAATAGTTTTACCTGAAAACCTTTGGCATACTTTAATTTTGTTTGATGATAAAATAAAGAATCATTAAAAGATTCCTGACTAACACTTTCATTTGTTTTAGCAGATTTACCTGACTGACAAGATGAAAATCCAATTAGAATTAAGAATCCGATTCCTAAATAAAAAGATCTTACTAAATTCATTTTCTTCCACAATAATTGTGGGGAAAGTTGACCGAAAAATACAATTTTCAAAATCATACTTTCGTTACTCAGTTCCCCGAAGTTACGAAACATCTTATTTATCAGGCAGGTATTCCGACTTAGCTTGCATATTCATGAAAGCATTACGGCTGCGGGGACAGTTTTGGGTTTTCACCAAATTCCCTTTTCATTCCTCAAACAAGGAAACCTAATTGCTGCAAATCTATGTATTATTTTGGACATAACAGATAGAATAAAATATCATATAATAATGATGCAGTAACTTTTTATCTATTTTATACAGACTTAAAAAATTCTTTCTACAACAAATTATTCATTTGAATATTTAATTTCTCAGAAAATTCATCCATATTTTTAGTAATAAATTCGTGAATTACAATATCTGGCTGAAGCTCGGATACGATTTCCTTTACTCTGGAAGTTTGAAAAGGTAAATGCTGATCAATTTTTAGAACATGATTTCGTGCACTTGAATATTTCTCAGAAAAATTAAGGTCTGACCAATTTTCAGGCAAGCCTTTTTGCACTTGATTAATCTGATAATTGCCCGACAAACTGCAATTTAAATGCAGACTCTTAATTCTTTCCTGCACATCTTTAGACAAACGAGATACTCTATCAAGAACAAAATCAATAGCCTCATCTTCACAACGCAAAGCAATGTTTGTATTCATTAAATGACCAGTATCAAGTAAAAAATTCCAGTTCGAAAAATTTAACCTTCCTGCGAAATCATCTACTTCTGCAGGAAATAAAAAATCTAAACCAGGCCACCACAAATTCTCTATTGCAAGAGTAACTGGAGGTTCTCCATTTGGAAACTCTTGTACTGTCGTGTTCAGCATATCAGCAAAATTTGCTAATACCTCTACATTTTTGTAGGTAAAATCACGAGTGAATGCATGTTCTAATTCCACATGTGCAGCATGCAAAACAGCATGTGCAGGATTAAATATGCTAGCATGTTCCCACAATTGCTTTTGACAAGCAATCATTTCCTTTTTATTATTACCCCCACAACAAAATTTTAAATCCTTAGAAGACATTTCGGGAAAATAAGATTTTACTGCTGCTTGTCCTTTTCTCCAAACATCTAACCAGGTAACCCAAAATGGCAAATGAACACTTTTTACAATTTGTTTCGGAATCGCTTCATCAGGAAAATCATAACCAATTAAAAGTTCAACACCATCTAAGTTTTTCTTTTCTATATATTCTGTTAATCCTTTCCAGGCATTCTCAAATTTATTTAAATCTGGTGGATAAACTGAAAAATCAATCAAATTTTGGTACTTCATATATAATAGTGTGTTTTTCCCTCTTATACTAATTTAAAATAGGGTGTAAATAAAAATTCAGTCAAAAATAGTCTTAATAGAGCACATTTACACCCACCCTATTCTATAAATTTGATCACTTTTTTCATGCCAGGAGTAAAAAAATGACGTTTTGGGCATTTTCGAAAAAAATCGAAAACGTTATCATAAAATTAAAAATGCCATTTTCATGTTAATAATGATAAAATTCTTTATTAAATCTGCGTAACGCAAACAATTTCGGGACATAGCGCAACCGTTATAAGTTGATTTTTCTGTTAAAAAGTGAATTTTAAGGTTTTTTATTTAGATCATTTCTAAGAAAAATACATAGATTTACAATATCAGTTTACAACAAAACAACAAACTGATTTTATTAACATTAAAATTTTATCACATGAGAACAAAAAGTTTAAAATTAAAAGGAATTGTATTGGGAGTAATACTTTTCTTAGGAGCTAATTCAGTTTTTGCAAGTGGCGACATTAAAATTAATCCTTATTTGGACACCGATTTTTCAATTGTATCAATCATCAATCCAACCGAGTCAAGCTTAAAAATGAAAATTTTTGACACAGATGGAAATTTATATTATTCGAAAAAAGTTAGCAGTGAAACTACTGATCAAAAAATATTTGATTTTTCTTACTTAGAGAATGGAACTTACAAAATCGTTTTGTCTGGAGAAAAAGAAATTATTGAAAAAGAATTTAAAATTGCTGACAATAGACTTATTGCTGATAAAACAGCAAAAGTTGCTGAAAAAACACTATTCAGAACAGAAGAAAACAGTTTATTTGTTACCTATTTATCGTTTGATAATAACAACTTTAATCTTTCTATTCTTGATGCATTTGGAAATGAAGTTTTTGAAGAATCATACGATTCAAAGCCTACTTTTTCTAAGAAATTTAATGTGGAAGCATTGCCAAAAGGAGAATATAAAGTACGCCTAATTTCGAACGATAAAGAGTACAATTATGCCTTCAGAAAATAGTGAGCAAAGTGAGTCGTGCGACCAGATGATTCAAAAGAGTCATTCATATTTAATAAGTGTATCCCATGAGAAATCAGAGATGCACTTATTTTTTTATGACTAAATTCGAAAAATTACTTATTGCATTCCCACTCTTTCTTTACTTAAAAAATCATAATAAGGTAGATTATAATCTTTTACTTTAGCAAATAATTCCTGAGCTTTTTCTTTATCGCCTATTTCTACATAAGTTTTTACAAGAATTGCATTTCTTAACAATTCTATATTTTCATCTACAGCATTTACAGAATTAATATCCTTTAATCTTTTTTTAGGGTTCTTATTCAAACTAGCTAACAATTCAACTTTTTGAGACAGCTCTTTATTTTTATTTTTTTTCAACTTCTTAAGTCCTAACTTAAAATAATGGTTACTTTGAGTTCTCATTAAAAACCTAGTCTTATACTCAGTTTTCTCATAAATTTCCTGATAACTCATTGCCAATTTTAGAATTTCGTTGATATCATTATCATCCTCACGAACATTTTTTTCAAGTTTGTAAATATCTTTACAATCAAACATAAATTCATCCAAAACTGTTTTCATAGTATTTAAACGTTTGTAGCCAGTATAATTCTGATATTGATGATTCCATGCATCCACAACAAAAACTTTTGGAATAGCATTTATGGTAAAATCAGGATTTGCGAAATCGCTACTAACATCTATCTTAACAAAAACATATTTATCGGCATAAGAATTCATCGCCTCATTATCCCAAACATCACTATTCATTCTTTCACACGGACCACACCATGTAGCCCAACAATCCACTATAATTAATTTATTCTGTGCTTTAGCTATTTCTTTAGCTAAGCTAAACGAATCTAACCATTTAATTTGCGCATGACTATACACACCTGTAAACAAAATTAAGCTTAGCAATAAAATTCCTTTTGATACTTTCATAGTTTTTATTATAAATTTTACAATCTAACAATACATTACAGCAAGAATACAAACTAAAGACTACACTCTTACAATGTAATAGTTAATATAATGAGAATATATTTTTACAAATTCCATCTTATAATAAAGTTATTCAATGAACAACATAACACATTAAACTTAATAATTTATTTTTAAATGTCAAGCTTAAATTACAAAATTATGCTAAACTTTTATTTTACATTATAAGAATATTCTCGATTCATTAATTTGTAAAAGAAATTCAAAGAATAGTACATTAAAATATTACTTGTTTTTGTGTAGAGGAAAAGATATATTCACACCAAATTAAACAGATTATTCAACCCTTTTAAGGATATTAAAAAGTCAATATGAAAAAATTATTGTTTGCAATTGCGATCTGCGGATTCGTTTTAAGTTCATGTGGAAACAAAACAAAAACAGCTTGTTCTGATGATAAAGACTGTTGCTCTAAAGAAAAAACAGAAACCAGTATCAATCTTGAAAAAAAATCTGAAGAAGCATGTTGTCATGACTGTTCTAACTGTTCTCATACTGCAAAAACAGAAGAAACAAAAAAAGAAGAGTGTTGTTCCAAAAAAGAAGAAACAAAATCGGAATGCAAAGGCGATTGCTCTAAAGATTGCAACAAATAATCTTTAACTAAAATACTTTTTACAAAAAGCCATGAGGATCTTCATGGCTTTTTTGTTGAAAAATCCGAATCCGATACAGTAGACATGATAAATGAGTAAATTCAAATGTCGCAACACCTAAAGAAGTACAACAAATAATTCAATACTTCTCATTTTAATTTACTCCCTCAAAAAAAATAACTTTCTCTTAAATTTTAAATCCCATGATATTTATTTAAGCATTAATAAAAAATATTTTTCACTTTAACACAGACACTCACAACTACATATACCTCTTCATAATAGACAGTTACAGGTAATGCTTATTAATAAATAGCTTTAATATTTATTCTAAAATAAAACTTAAACACCCCAAAACTATAGCTAAAGGCCTCAAGTTTAAACTATAATTTTATTTGGATTAACTTAAAATACCATATTTTATAAAACCTTTTTGAAACATGAGGCGTACAACATGCAAAACGATTTCCGTTTTTAAGGTTTAAAGTGAATAGATAGAAGAGGATGGAGTGGTTACCATCCTCTTTTGTATTTTATAAATCTGTCATTTTAGACAATTTTATGCTTTTAAAAAAATACAAACAAAACTTTATTACCTCTAAATCCCTATAATTGAGCATAAAAGAACATCTATAATTAAAATTTATTAAACTTTTATTGAATATAAAATCATAATTCATATATTGTAAGTGAATTTTCTACGGAAAATTCAGGTTTTAAAGTGAATATGAAAAGGACGGAGTGGTTGCCGTCCTTTTTCGCATTTTCTTAATTCAAAGCCTAAACCTGATTAACAAAAATCATCCTGACAAGAAGAATATAATCATTAACTCCATTATCTATTTTTGGATTGACTAAAAATAATAGACAAAAAAAGCGAAGAGTGAATCTGACTCTCCGCCTTCTACCTTATTATATTCTTCTCTACTTAAATAGCTTATTCAATAGATCTTTTCCTTTTTTCTCCAATTCCTTTTTGGCCTTACGCTCTAACTCTTTAGCTACAGCTTTCTGTGCCTGCTTAATAGCTTTAGACAAATCAGGTTTTACAACTGGATCATCAACAGTTCCGGTAATTTTAACAGCAACATCAAAAGCAGGAACATTTTTTAACCCCGGTAAAGCCTCAAAATATTGATTAATTTCTTTGCCCAATTGCTCCTTAGGCAATTTCATATCCATAGTAAAATCTAACTTTCCATCAACAGATTGAGTTCCGTAGATAGTAGCTGAATTACCCGCTACTTTAGTTTTAAAAGGTTTAACTTCCACATTTCCATTTGTAATTACAAAATTCATATCAAATTGAGTAACAGAAATACGTTTGTATTCATCATTCTTTAAAGCCGCAGCTAATGCATCAAAAGCTTTATTTTCGTTAATGATAATCTCACGCGAACTTAGTGTGCCTTTTCCATTAATACTTGCTGGAATTGGGTTCATTTCCTCATCTAATAAAGACGAAATCGTAAGGTCGGAAGATATTTTTCCTGTACAATTCATTGCAATAGGCATCATTTTCTTAATCATGCTTAAAGAATGATATGCCGAATTGATATCAAAATTATTAATATCCATGGCAAAATTGGTAGTTGGCTTTTTAATATTTTTGGTGTTATAAGCTCCATTCATTGTTAATTCGCCTTTCAACATATCCATTGACAAATTGGTAAGCTTTGCTGCAGAATTACGCACTTCAATTAATCCTTTTACATTTTTAATATCCATTTGATCGAAACGAATATTTTTAAATGCCGAACTTAATCTCAAATCTAAATTTGCAGGAATTTCGATAATCGAAAGCGGAATTGTATCTTCAACATTGGCTTCTGATTCGTCATCTTCGGTCATAAATTCATTCAAATCCAATGAATTTGAACTTAAATTAAAAGTTCCCTTTAAGGTTTCATTCTTCATTGCATAAGGAATAAAATTTTCGATCCTACCTTTTAATTGAATATCCGATTTGCCAATTCTGGAATCGAATGAATTTAAACTAATATATGCAGGCGTAAATTTCATTACTGATTTAATAATTTTAATTCCCTGAGGAAAATCTGGTGTCGTAAACACAAAATTATTTAAGCTAACATCTCCCTTTGCAGTAAATTTTTCATATTCCTCTTTCTCTATAGATGAATATCTGCCATTAAAAGAAATGTCTGATGTTACCAGACCAGCAATATTTACGCTATCCATGGGAATAGCATGTTTAATTTTCTCAAAATCAATAACACCTTTAAATAAACCGCTTAGCAAAGGATCACTAATTGGATTTTTCACATGAAGCTCTGCATCGAACGGATTATTAGCCACTTCGAAATGAAAGGTATTTACATCAGCACTTAACAAATCTAAATCACCTCCAGGATGATTAATGTGAGCATCAATATTTATTGATTTTACTGATTCTGGAAGATCTGCATATTTTATGTTAGCATCGCTAACTTTTAAGTTTGCTCCAAATGATGGATAAATATTCTCTCTGTATTCTCCTTTAACAAAGGCATTTAAATCGAGACTGCCAGAAGTTTCCAATCCTTCCATTTCCGATTTAAAAACATCTGGAACCAACGCCAGTAATGATTTAAAATCAGTTTTATTGGCTTTCAATTTTAAATCTAAATCGTAGGCATCCTGAATTATTCCGAGTTTGCCATCAATGGTAAAAGCCAAATCGTTTATACCTAGTTTATTTTCCTCAAAAGTAAAAATCATATCTTCAAGATTAGCTGCAATAACTGCCTCTAAACTTAAACTCCCATTATCCACATATCTAACATCCTCAAAATCAAAATCAATTCCATTAGCTGTACTTAAAATATTCAAATTAGTCGATTTTGCGGAAAAATCACCACTTAAAGTCAGGTCCAAATCTGCAAGAGAAAACACTGTTTTTAAACTTGCATCATCATATTTTAAAGCAAAGTTTTCCACTTTCACCTCATCAAAAATCACTTTAAAATCGGAAGCTTCACCTGTTTCCTCTTCAACGGGCTCATCTTCTGTTGTTGATTTTACAATATCCCAATTGGCTTTGCCCGATTCCAATACTTTTGCATTTACCTTCGAATTTGCCAGTACAATGGTACCTACCTCTATTTTACTTCCCGACAAGGCTGATGATAAATCAACGGCAGTATAAAGACTGCCAACAAATGCCAAAGTATCTTGCTGAAATTCATCTTTTCCTGTAAGTCTCAAATTTTCGAGTTCAACATATAAGTTAGGAAAGTTTTTAATCATCGATAAGGATAAATCTCCAATTTCCACATTAGCATCCAAAGCATTATCCATTTCGGTTTGAACACGTTCAAATATTTGATCCTTAAAAAAGTAAGGCAATACTATTAAGAGTGCTAAAAGGACAAGAATAAACCCGCCAAATATTTTAAGAAATTTCTTCATTTTATATATTTTTATAATTTTACATAACAAAAATAGGAAATAGTAAGGATATTTACCTTTTTACAGATAAAAAATAAGCCTATTAGTAAAATTAGCACTTTTTTGCTCCGCCTCCTCACCTATTCCTAAGATTTATAGTTTTTTAATATTTATATATTTGATTAAAAAATATAAATATTAAAAATAAATAAAAAAACACTTGCATTACTAATCAAATTTTATCTATATTTGCACCGCCTTAACAGGAAAAAAGGACGCGTAGCATAACTGGATAGTGCACCACGTTACGGCCGTGGAGGTTGGGGGTTCGACTCCCTCCGTGTTCACAAAAAACTCATCAAATATTTGGTGAGTTTTTTTTTATGCTTAAATTTTAAAAGATTATTTCCAAAATCATATTCTGGTGGAATTCAAAAATAAACTTCTTCGCTCAATTAAATCCTTTATAAAATATTCCTATTTTTTCGTCAAATTGAATTTTGAGTCGAAATAAAATTCTTACTCAACAATTCTTTTATTAGTTTTTCTGTCAATTCACTTTTAAAAACAAATTCGTACCTGATATCCATTACATAAGCTTTTAAACGCATTTTATAACATAGTTTATCATGCTTAATATCACTTACAAAGATTATTGTTATTGGTTTTGCCAAATAAATAAACTGAGAAAGCTTAGCAACTTCGACAGCAATACTTCTTACCTTTTTTGTATCAATTGTAATTGGCAAATATATTTCGGCAACCACCTGGCAGTTGGTTTCTCCCGAATTTGAGTTTGATATTGGCTGATTCATCAATTCTCCATTGGGAAAAGTCACAACCGAATCGTCGGCAGTATGAATTCTGGTAGATCGTAAGGACATATCGAGCACCTCGCCATAGGTACTTCCAACTTCTATTTTATCTCCAACTTTAAAAGGCCTATCGATTAAAATTACAAAACCTCCAAATATATTTTTCAAAATATCCTGAGCCGCAAAGCCAACAGCTACACCAACTGAAGCTCCCAAAGCAATTAAAGATTCTAACGGAGGACGGAATATTCCTCGAATAACCAAGTAAGCCAAAATGGCCCAGCTTATTATTTTAACTATTGGAACAATGGCTTTTCCCTTCACTCTTCTTTCAGGGCTTTTTTCGGACCACAATTCTATAGTTTTAGTAAAAAAGCGAATAATAAAGTAAGCTATTAAAATAAAAATACTTGCCCAAACCACTTTCGAAAAAGAAATAATATTAGAAACACTTGGTGGTTTTAACTTCTGCTCCAACTTATTCACTGTTTGGTCAATCCCAGATGTAATTGTATCAACAGTACTAGTACTAGTATTAATAGTAGTAGAAAGGGTATCTATTGCCCAAACATTAGCCACTTGCAAAACCAACATAATGGCAAGCAGAATTCCTAATTTATTTACGAGTTTTAAATTATTCATTAGTGAATATAATTTAGCGATGTTAAGTGATTTACTACTTGACGATAAACCAATGGATTTATTGAATATTCTTCATTCTTATTTACCAAAATACCATCGTCTACAAATACCATTAATTGTCTTACACTTTCCTGCTCCGATAGTTCAAAAACCTCACAATGATCTTTCACACTCATTCCTCCATGTAATACCATTGCATATAAGGTAGCAATCTGGCTACTATTAAGCGAGTTAACGAAAAGTAAATTTAAGTTTTTAAATTGCATATTAAAAGTATTATCCTCCACATTTACTACCGACCTCATCCAAAACATAAGAGCCAGAGATAAGTTATTCTGAGCATAGTTAAAAAGCCTTTTAAAATAATCTTCCTGAAGCACTTGCTGCTGTTCATTTAATGATAACTTCTTAAAACTTCGTTTCCCTAAATAGTTTTCGGGTGCAATAAAATTTAAATTGTAACCACTGTACTTGTGTCTGTTAAGTATTGTTTCTTTAATCTGATCTTTACTTAATTTATCTAAAATTGCTACATGAGCATAATAATTACTAATTCCGATCGAATACTCGAAGTAGCTAAATGAATAAAACAAACAAGTTGTTACCCAATATACTTTAGAATTGGTTTGAGAAATCAGTTGGAAAAGACTGTTTAAAAGATCAAAGCCACCCATTTTTCGAATATAAAGTCGGTGAATATTCTCAAGAATAATAATTCTTCGACTTTTACTTGTCAACAATACATCTCTTAAATCAATAAAAGTATTCAATTCATCAGTTTCAGATAATTCGCTAAAAAGATCAATAAATTCTTTTTCTGTTTTTATTCTACTTTTAGGATTTATTCTCACCACCGGATATTGATGCCCAAATTTTTCTACAAATTCGTTAATTAAGGAAGTTAACCCACTACCCGTTTCTCCCACAATACATGTTGGGGCAAATTTTGCAGAAGTCCAATTAGAATAAGCTTTCTCTAATTTTTCCCCCACTTTAGGGCGCACAACTCTAAACTTGGCATTGTTAACTGGAGCTATACTAAACAACTTTTGATACATTAAAGGTAGTTTTCCAATAGCCACCTCAGTTTCTGATAAGTAATTAGATAGTTCGCTATTAATGGATGCCTGAGACGCAGATAAACCCAAAACTTCTTTATAAGAAGAATATTTAGACCTTAGTTCTTTAAGTATGTTAACTGCTTTTAAATAATTCTTGCGTCCAAAAATTTTAATTACATCGAAATAAGAATTTAATTTTCTTTTAAAGTCGAGTATCAATCTTTTTTTAAGCATCTGAATATGCCTAATTTTAAGTTGCTCGGGACTTATTGTAAGCGTAATCTCCTGAATTAGTTTTTTATTAATTAAGTTCAAATTATCCTTTAGCCGATTTGCAAATAATATGCTATTAGAACACCTTTCTTCTGCTTTTTGCTGTGCTCTTTGTATGCCTTGCATAAACTCATCAATATGCTTCTCTTTTTCTTCACCAGAACTCGAAAGAAAATATTCATTAGCATACTCTACAATTCCTGAAAGCTCGTTTAGATAGGCAATTGAACGGGTTTGAAAATCATTAAACAGAACAATCTCTTTCTCAAGTGGTATTTTAATCAACTCGTGTGCCCAACCTTCAATAATTTCGTCAAGCTCTAATTTTTTAAGCTGCTTTTCAGACTTTAAATTCTCAAACTTTGTTTTAAGAGGCAAACGATAGACCTGATTTATAGAAGATAAACCCGAAACTAAGAGCTCTGATAAAGAATTTAATTCGGTTTTAACATCAGCCTTCATAATTTTATCCAAATAATTTGGGACAATTCCTTTAACTAAAGCTTGATTCAAATTTTCTTCTACTAATTCTAATCCCTGATTTTCGGTTTTAAAAGCTTCGGTAGTTTGTTTAAGTAATTCGTTTGCTTTTTTATCGTTTACCTGATAATTTTCGTCCAAATGTTTCATTACATGCTTCACCGTAAAACTAAAACTCTCTACAGATTTGAAACAAACCAAACGAACTTTCCGAATTAAATTCCAGTGTTCAGATATGGAAAATAATCTAATTTTATAAACTTCAAATAATTTATTCAGGCTTAGCTCTAATTTACCATACTGCTGCTCGGTACGTAATTTTGAAATATTAGAAACAGGAAATTCAACTGTATTTGTTAACTGCTCTAGTTTTTCATATTCAGTAGTAAGGAGAGCATACATCTCTGAGAAGTACTGTTCTAAATCAAATTTTAGCAAATTATATCTTTCTTTTAGATCGAGTACAGTAGTCTTAAATTCCTCTGTATTAACAATATCACCAGAAAGAATATCAATAGTAATTTTATGATCGAAATTTTTGATCTCCAAAAATAATTTCTCTCGTTCCAATAGAACAGATTCCAGTTTTACCAGAAATTTACTAAAGAACAAATTTACATACACATATTCGGCCAGTTGCTTTGGATACACAACTTGTTTTTTAGTGGTATATTCCAGAGGTGTTTTTTTTCGTATTCTTCTATAAAGATTACTTGCATTAATTTTAAACCAAAATGTTTTTAGACCAATCTTCTTTATTCTTTTCAGAACTTTTATCTTAAAAGTATCATCCGAGTTAACTGTATATCTTTTTATATCCTGATATTTTTCAAGCTTGTCAGAATAACTTAGCAGATACTCCCTTACCGGCTGCAATAAATTAATCATCTCTTCGGTACTAAGTACACGATTACAATCAAAACTCTTTTCTACTGTATTTTCAAGAGAATTAGTATACTCATAAAATTTCTGGTATGAATCGTTTTCTGCTTCTAAATCTGATACCAGTCCAGTCAAATTCTCAATTATACTTTCAAAAGGTAAAAAAAGAGAAATAATTTTTGATGTGAATTTATTATACATTATTAAAATCTATTGGTCGGTGAACAACATTAAATTACTAAAAACTTTAATAAGTTAAGATATTGTACATCTTTTATTACCAATAATTACTATTAACTATAGTAATACGGATAGATGCAGACAGAAAAATAAAGTGATATTGAAGTCCTATTTTTCAGAAATAAACAATACTAAATACATTAGACGTAAAAACCTACATGACATTTAAAATTTTAAATATCTGATAATAAAAACAAAAGGTTTTTTTGTGTGTTTTTTTTCGAAAACACTTGCATACAACAATCAAAATTCCCTATATTTGCAGCGCCTTAACAGGAAAAAAGGACGCGTAGCATAACTGGATAGTGCACCACGTTACGGCCGTGGAGGTTGGGGGTTCGACTCCCTCCGTGTTCACAAAAAACTCATCAAAAAATTGATGAGTTTTTTTTATGTCTATATTCAATTTTCTGCACAGGAAACTGGAATCTAGATCAAAAGTTGAGTCTAATTTAAAAAAGTATAACCTTTAAAATTAGGTGTAATTTAAATGTTTAAAGAAAAGTACGATTTTAATCAATAAAACACTGCAGGACAATACTTAACGAATATATCAGGTAGATTATTTTAATTCGAGTGACTCCATTTGTAAACCACGCCCAAAACCAATCGCCGAGTATCCTGATATCGCTTTATACGCGATGAAAATTGTATATTTTCCACTTCACTCCACTGATCTTTACTATCAAATAAATTCACTCCCTTTAGCGATATTTTTAATTTTTTGTGAAATAAATTTTGACTTATGGCTAGGTCTAAATTATGCAGATCTCCTTTAAAACCATATTGCATAAGACTAGAAGAATTATAACTATAATTTACGTACAACTGAGTTTCTTTGTCTAATTTTATTTGGCTTGCAATTTTACATGTATAGCTCCATAATTTATTTTTAGGTAAAGAAAAGCCTTCTCCTGAATATTTTTGATAAAAACCTGTTCCACTTCCATTTAATCTGCACCAATTGGTAAGTTTATAAGTATAAGTAAGTTCCAGCCCACTCACAAATTGATCTGCAAGATTATCATAAGTACGAAATAACGTATCTCCATTTGAATAATAGTTTTGCATAACAACATCTTTTACAATTCGTTGAAATACGGCTAATCCACCTTGACACTTTTCTTTATGTACCGAATAATCTAAAGAGAATGAATGTTCCTTTTCCGGCTTAAGATCTGGGTTACCGAAATAAATGTTTAAAGGATTTGCATCGTTTCGATAAGAATTTAACTGTGAAGAACGCGGTAATTTCTGACTCTTTTTATAAGAAAAGCTAATATCACTATGCTCAGAAGTGATTCCTGCATTAAACGTTGGCAAAAATGAAAAATAAGAATTGGCCTGTCTATTTTGTAATTCGTTGTGCAAGTTTCGTGTATTCTGATCGATATATCGAATCCTTGTTCCTCCTGAAACAAAATACTTATTCGTTTTCTTATTTAAAATGGTATAAACTGCCAAAGTACTCTTGTGAAATTTATATTTAAATGTTTTTGATGGATTTACACTCCACTCATTTAAAGAATATTTAAATTTTTTCTGCAGAGAAGTCTGATTTTGACTATCATATCCCATATCTCCACCAGCTTCAAAATTTAAGCTTTCAGTAAATCGTTTCTCATAGTCAATATTCATCTGATATTTTTCCTGATCATATTCTAAATCATCATTTCTAAGAAAAGGATTTGAACTGGTAAGAATACCTTCTGAAGAATAATTATTACTCTCCATTTCTCTATCCTCATCTTGTTCTTGATTACGAAATAAAAACCGCAGCTTTAAAGACTGATTTTTCCATTTGCCAATATACTGTGACCGAAGTAAAATTATATCCCTATCTCTATCATTCACTTGTTTCTGCTCCGATATCCTAAGTAAGTTTGCGTCATTATCTAAATACTCTTTATGAGTATAAAAAGTTGGCACAAACAAATTATTTTGCCACTGTCCATCTATCTTTACAATATTATTTTTAGAAAAATTATGATTTAAACCTCCACGAATTTGCTGTTTTTTAGATTCCTGAGTTTGCGCCCTATCTTGAATAATAAAAGGAGTATTCGTACTCAGGTGATTTTCTCTTTTCATATTAATTTCAGAATCAAACTCATTATAACTATAAGTTCCCTGTAAAAATCCCCCCCAATTCTTATACATTTTATTTGTAAAAATTCCCGACTGATGATTCCCAAAATGATCGAGCGAAGCTTTTAATCGAGTAGATGATTTTGAAATAACAGGTGTTTTTAATAAAATATTAATTACACTACCCTCGGCATCGTACTTAGCCGAAGGATTCTGAATGACTTCAATTTTAGCAATAGAAGAAGAAGATATCTGATTTATTACATCAGGATCATCAGCTTTTACACCATCAATTAAAATGGTAACCTCACGTCCACGCACACTTATCTGCTCATCCATATCAACAGAAACTGCAGGCAAAGTATTTAATAGTTCTATGGTAGAATTACTGCCGCCATCGGGAATTTTATCAGGATACATTACCCAATTTCCATTCTCTTTTCCTACCGGCTTTTTTTCGGCTGTTACATAAACCTCCTGAAGACTTTGTGCCGATGGAGAAATATTAATAATTCCCAAATTGACACTTACCGAATCAACAGCAATTTCTTTTTCGTAAGTTTCATAACCTAAATATTGAATTAAAATTTTATAGGATTGATTTCCTTCTACAGGAAGACTAAAATAGCCAAGACTATCGGTAAGAGTTCCATTCAAACAAACATCCGAAGTGACAGCATACAATGCTACCTGAGTAAATGGCAAAGATTCTTTGTACTTTGTTTCGAATACCTGCCCTTTAATAAAAAAAGTTTGAGCCTGGCTAGTTGAAAATAAAAAAACAACAAAAAATAGGAAAATAATAATTCGCATGTATAAGCAGTTTGTCCTTTAAGCAATAAAATAATATTGCGAATTAATAAATTTCTGATAAAATTATAAAGGAAAAATTACACTTAAAAGGTTCCAAATCTTATTGGTATAGTTTTTATAAAGTATAATAGAGACAAACTTCTTGTATTTACCTATAAGCGACTAATAAAAAACCACTACTTTACACTTACAGATTATTCATTTGAATATTCCAGACTCCTAATATACCAATTGGTTCCTAAAGTTTTTATTTGCTGATTTCTCTATTAGCAGAATATTTATAGTAATTAAGTTCATTGTTTTTATCAGATCAGCAGAGTATCTCAAAATAACTAAATATTCACATTAGCAATTCAACATTTTTCATACAAATACAAACTTTATTTAAACAAAAAACTCGCTTTCCAAATGGGAAGCGAGTTTTATATTGATTGCTAATAATTGAACTTGATGTTCAAGTTTTTTGATGTTTTATTGTAAAATTTAGAAACCGATACCTAAAATAAGGTTTGCAGTTTCGGCTTGTGGGTTAATACCAACTTTAGCCCATGCATTTAAAGAAAAGTTATCGTTAATTTTAATTTCTCTTGTAGCACTTGCTCCAATATTTACAAAACCAAAGCTTTCTCCGTAAACCTGATTTTCGAATGGATTAAGACCTGCAAATAAAGAAACTGTTTCGCCACCAATTTTTACTGGGTAACCAAATTCTACATAAGTAGAGTAATTTTGATCTCCGTCTTCATCTAAATCACGACCATAAAGCATAGTACTCCAACTTACACTTAAAGGAAAGTTATCTGTAAAATAGAAATTGAAACTTGCATCAATTAAGTGGTTGGTAGTACTTTTATCTAAATCAAGATAATTATAATCGTCAATAGAAGCTCTGTCGCGATTTGCAAATAAATCCCAAACAGCTACATTAAAATGATCGCTAAACTTATAGCCTACATGGAAATCGAATTCTGAATATGTATTATCGAATGCATATCCACCCCAGGCTCCAAAAGTAAAGTTGTTATTTGTATAAGCTAAATCCATTTCGAAGTTAGCAGTATTGCTTACCATTATACCTCTCCAGTAGTGACGAGTAGTTACCGATGGACTAACTGATACTTTTCCTTGTGCATCTACATTAAGATTAGATGCAAACAATATTATCATGGTAAATAATACCGATAGTTTTAAAACTGATTTTTTCATTAGATTCTAGTTTATAGGCTGTAGAGATCTAGAAGATTTAGAATCTAAATCTCTACAGTAGGTTTAATAATTTAGTAGCTTAATTAAATAATGTCAATAAGTAACAAGATTGTGAAGATAAATACATGAACAGTAAAGCTGCCACAATTGCCCCTACAACTGGTGCAATAACAGGGATTAAAGAATATCCCCAATCACTTGTACCTTTGTTCTTCATAGGAAGAATAGCATGCATAATTCTAGGACCTAAATCCCTAGCTGGATTAATTGCATATCCGGTAGTTCCACCTAATGAAAGACCAATTGCAACAACCAATAAAGCTACTGGCAATGCACCTAAAGTTCCTAATCCTAGTTTCGCATGTTCAATACCTTGTCCTTCTAATGAAGGTCCAACCATATAAAAAATCACAAATACCAATACAAAAGTTCCAATTATTTCGCTAATTGCATTACTGGCAAAGTTACGAATAGCTGGACCTGTAGAATAACAAGCTAGTTTAGCTTCACCATCTTCGGTAGAATTAAAATGATCGCGATACATTAACCATACAAGAAATGCTCCCATAGCTGCACCTAATATTTGAGCTATAATAAAAAGAGCTACTTTCGACCAGGCAAACAATCCAGCTACAGCTAATCCAATAGTTACTGCTGGATTAATATGAGCACCCGAAACAGGACCTGCAACAGCTACTCCCACAAAAACAGCTAATCCCCAACCAAGAGTGATTACGATCCAACCACCATTATTTCCTTTTGTTTTATTTAATACAACGTTTGCAACAACTCCATTACCTAATAAAATTAGCAACATTGTCCCTAAAAATTCTGCAATAATTTCACACATGATAAAATGATTTAATTTAATAATTGTTAGTAAATGAATGCCGGAATTCAATCTCCATCGTTCCTTCTACAACATATTCCGGCATAGGTTTAATTTATATTAAATGTTGAAAATTAAGCTTCTGTATCCCAATCTTTAGAACGATTAAGGGCTTTGTCCCATCCTTTAATCAATTTATCTGAATCATCTTTAGCCATTTCAGGTTCGAACTTACGATCCATAGCCCACTGGCTCTTAATATCATCAACGCTATCCCAATATCCTACTGCTAAACCTGCAAGATATGCAGCACCAAGAGCTGTTGTTTCTAATGTTTTAGGACGGTAAACAGGAGCATTTAACACATCCGATTGGAATTGCATTAACAAGTTGTTAATTGCAGCACCACCATCAACACGTAGTTCTCTAATTTCAATTCCTGCATCTGCTTCCATTGCCTTAAGAACATCTCTCACCTGGAAAGCAATTCCTTCTAAAGCTGCTCTTGCAATATGAGCTGCTGTAGAACCTCTTGTAAGACCAATAATAGTACCTCTTGCGTACTGATCCCAATGCGGAGCTCCTAAACCTGTAAGGGCAGGAACCATAAATACTCCACCATTATCTTCAACAGAAGCAGCTAATTCTTCAACTTCAGGAGAAGACTTAATAATACCTAATCCGTCGCGTAACCACTGAACAATAGCACCACCCATAAATATACTTCCCTCAAGACAGTATGTAGTTTCGCCATTAATTTGCCAACCAATGGTTGTAAGTAAGTTATTATTTGATTTTACTGGTTTGTTTCCTGTATTACAAAGCATGAAACAACCTGTACCGTAAGTATTTTTAACAGAACCTGGTTCAATACACATCTGACCAAAAGTTGCAGCTTGCTGATCACCGGCAATACCTGCAATAGGTACCTCATGCGCAAACAATGTAGTTACCGTATGTCCGTAAACTTCTGAAGAAGATTTTACCTCTGGTAACATACTTGCTGGAATAGTAAGAAGTTCTAACATTTCTTTATCCCACTGTAAGTCTTTAATATTATAAAGTAAAGTTCTACATGCATTAGTTACATCAGTAACATGAACTTGTCCTTGTGTTAATTTCCAGATTAACCAACTATCGATAGTACCAAAAGCCAATTTACCTGCTTCAGCTTTTTCACGAGCTCCTTCAACATTATCAAGAATCCACTTAACTTTTGTTCCTGAGAAATATGAGTCAATAATCAAACCAGTTTTATCCTGAATCATATCAGCATGTCCCTGAGCTTTTAACTCGTCACAATATTTTGATGTTCTTCTATCCTGCCAAACGATTGCATTATAAATTGGTTCACTAGTTTCTCGATCCCAAACAACAGTAGTCTCTCTCTGATTTGTGATACCAATACTTGCAATACTCTTTCCATTTACACCTGCCTGAACAATAGCTTCTGCCGCTACACCTGCCTGAGTTGACCAAATTTCATTTGCGTCGTGCTCTACCCAACCCGGCTGAGGAAATATTTGAGTAAATTCCTTCTGTGCCGTGCTAATCATTTCTCCTTTTTTATTGAAAACGATTGCTCTGGAACTTGTAGTTCCTTGGTCGAAAGCTAAAATAAACTTGTCATTCATAATTCTAAATATTTGGGTTATTGTGTTAATAAAATTATTTCAATACTAAGCTCGCATAACAACGTAATTGTAAACGATTGCATTTTCAAAATAAAAAAATTTAATCTCGATAGATTAACAAATTTTTTCATTCTTCTTAAAAGTAGGTGATCTTAAAGACCACCAACTTTTTGGGAGTAAAGTGTAGAACGATTGAGTAAAAATTATTTCGTGCCAAAACTAACAAATTGATTAATACTATTGTAACAATTAATAAAATCAGTAGTTGTAAATAACAGACTAAGAACTACCTATCAATAAAAACATTACTCAATTCGTTCTACAAAAAATACTATTTCAATATATATCTTAATGCTAAATCATGGTATTCGTTCACCTGATTTTTTTCCCATTCCTTATCATATCCTAACTCTTTTGCCATTATTTCTGCCACTTTAGGAGCCATCTTTATACTCTCTTCCGCATCTAACAATAATGAACGTGTTCTGCGAGATAAAAAGTCTTCAATAGTTCTGGCCATTTCATATCTGACACTCCAAGCTACCTGAGCATTTATTACATTTAATTTCGAACTTACATGCTCATCCATGCCATCTTCTTCTCTGGCAATATTCAAAATCTTATCTTCATCAGAACCATAGAAATACATTGGATTATTTAGATCCGGATTTTTCTTGTATCCATGAATTTTCAGATTTCTTGTAATTGATTTTTTCTGATCGAGCCCTCCTGTTTTCGCTGCAGCATCCACTACATCTTCGGCCATTTGACGATAAGTTGTCCATTTACCACCAGTAATAGTAACCATTCCCGATTCTGAGACAACTATTTTATGGCCTCTCGAAATTTCTTTTGTTTTTTTGCCTTCACCAGTTGGAGCAGCCAAAGGTCGTAAACCAGCAAAAACACTTCTTACATCTGATCTTTTGGGCGGTTTCGCCAAGAATCTCCCTGCAGTTTCTAATATGAAATCAACCTCTTCTTCCAACGCTCTTGGTTCTAATTCTGCTTTTTCTTTCTGTACATCTGTTGTTCCTACCACAACCTTGTTATGCCAAGGCACAGCAAATAAAACTCGACCATCACTTGTTTTAGGAATCATCACAGCATAATCTCCAGGTACGAATTCCTTATCTAACACCAAATGTACTCCTTGGCTTACCTTTACGATATCTTTTGCTTTGGGTTCGTCCATTTTAATAATCTCATCAACAAAAACTCCTGTTGCATTTAAAATGGCTTTCCCTTCTATTGTATATTTACTTCCACTTTCAAGGTCGATTGCCTTAACAGCAGTTATTTTTCCATCTTTTTTCTCAATACCATCAACCTTCATATAATTAATGGCTACCCCTCCATTTTCAACAAAGGTTTGACACAGATTAATTGCTAATCTTGAATCATCAAACTGTCCATCGTGATATACTACTCCGCCACAAAGATTTTCCTGCTTAAGTGTAGGTATGTGTTTTAACGTTCGTTTTTTAGAGAAAGGCAATGAACGTCCATAGCCTAATTTTCCAGCCATTAAATCATACAATGTTAAACCTAAAGTATAATAAGGCGTTCCCCACCAATTGTAATTCGGAATAATAAAGGATTGATCTTTCACAAGATGTGGAGCATTTTGCTTCATCAACCCTCTCTCTCTTAATGCTTCGAGCACCAATGATATATTTCCCTGTGCTAAATAACGAACACCTCCATGAACAAGTTTTGTACTTCTGCTCGAAGTTCCCTTTGCAAAATCATCTTGCTCTAAAAGCAAAGTTTTATATCCTCTTGTTACCGACTCAACAGCAGCACCCAAACCTGATGCTCCACCACCTACGATAATCACATCCCATTTTTGATTTGCCAGTTCAATCTCTCTTAGCATTTTTTCTCTTTTCATATCTATCTGCTCTTAATGCTATAATTCTTTATCCCAATATTCCCAAATACTTCCGCTAGCCTCATCTTCATTTTGGTTTATTTTGTCTTTTTGTTCAACCAACAATTCCAAAAAAAAGGAATAAAGGCGGTTTCCCATTTGCACATCAAATTTTAAATCTTCCATAATAGTAATAAAAAATAAATCTGAATACATAGTACATTGCTTTACTATGTAGCTTTGTCAAAAAAAACGGAAGTATCTCTTCCTAGAGTTCGGCAACCAGATTAAATCTAATTACCTTGACGAACATTACAAAGCTAAATAAAATACTTAGTATTGCAAGGTGCATAGCAAAAGAATGTCTTATTTTAATTTAATCTAAACTCTAAACTTTAACCAAACCCCTTATATTCATTGGTATTTACACAAATACAAACGTTTTATTTTATTTATTTTAGAATAAAAAAGGCCATTTCTAAGAAGAAATGACCCAATTATTAAAACTTAAATATCTTACTCATCATTTGTATCAATCCAATTTTGAGAACGACTAACTGCTTTTTTCCAATATTTTTTTTGGTAATCCACCACTTCTTTATCCATTTTAAGATTAAACTTTTTATCTGGCTTCCAGTAGTCTTTTATTTCCTCAACACTATTCCAAAATCCAACAGCTAAACCTGCTAAATATGCAGCCCCAAGAGCTGTAATCTCTCTTATTTCAGGACGGACAACTTGTAATCCCAGATAATCAGCCTGATATTGTAATAAAGTATCATTTGCCATTAAACCACCACCTCTTAGCTGCTCAACCTTAATTCCAGCATCGGCCTCCATGGCTTTTAAAACATCCGAAGATCTGTGAGCAATACATTCTAAGGATGCACGTGCAATGTGTCCCACACTTGTTCCCATATTTAAGCCCCAAAACGTTCCTCTGGCATATTGATCCCAATAAGGAGCTCCCATTCCGGTAAATGCAGGTACAATATAAACGCCTCCATTATCTTTTTCTGTTAGTGCTAACTCTTCTATTTCTTCAATCGAATGAATCAGATTTAAACTATCTCTTAGCCATTGTACTACCGCACCACCGATAAAAACACTACCCTCTAATGCATAAGTCACTTTATCACCAATACTCCAGGCTATGGTCGTTATTAAATCATTTTTCGATACAACAGGCTTATCACCGGTATTCATTAAAATAAAACAGCCTGTGTTATAGGTATTTTTAACCATTCCCTTTTCAAAACAAGCTTGTCCAAATAAGGCTGCCTGTTGGTCACCACAAATTCCAGAAATTGGAATTTCATCACCAAACATCGATCTACGTGTATATCCGTGAACGGCACTAGAAGAACATACTTTAGGTAATATTGATTCTGGAATATCTAATAAATCCAGCAGTTCCTTATCCCATTGCAACTCCTTGATATTATAAAGCATTGTGCGACTAGCATTGGAAATATCAGTAATATGAAGTTCACCTTTTGTAAGTTTCCAAATTAACCAGGAATCAACTGTACCAAAAGCTAATTTTCCTTTTTCTGCTTTTTCTCTTGCTCCTTCGATATTATCAAGTAACCATTTTATTTTTGTTGCAGAGAAAAAAGCATCTAAGATAAGACCTGTTTTCTCTTTTATCGTATCTGAATATCCTCTGGCTTTTAAATCGTCACAAATGTGAGATGTTCTTCTATCTTGCCAAACAATTGCATTATTTATTGGTTCTCCAGTTTCTCTATCCCAAATAATTGTGGTTTCTCGCTGATTGGTGATTCCAAGACCTGCAATATTCTTTCCAGTTAATCCTGTTTTACGCAATACATCTTCAGCCACCGAAGCCTGTGAATACCAAATTTCTTTAGCATCCTGTTCAATCCATCCAGGTTTTGGGTAGTACTGTTCGTATTCCTTTTGAACCTGTGCAACTATTTCTCCTTTTTTATTAAAAAGAATTGCTTTCGAAATTGAAGTTCCCTGATCTAAGGATAAAATATAATCTTTCATTCCCTGGTTATTAATAGTTTTTACAGCCTTTACACACTCTCATTTATTCTTTTAATAGATAAATTTAGAGAATCAACATATTCACGCATCACCTCCAAATGAGAAATTCCTTCATTAGTAAGCTTGTAGTATTTTCTTGGAATTCCCGTATCCATTTCAGCCCACTCCGAAGTAACTAACTTCTCTTTTTTAAGTCGGTTTAAGAGTGGATAAATGGTTCCCTCAGCTATTTCCAAAGAAGTAAACTGATTCATCTCACTAATCAACTCATACCCGTAACAAGGCTTTGATCTTAACAATAACAAGATAATATATTCCAGAAGTCCTTTTTTAAATTGGGACTTCCATTTAGTTATAAAATATTCGTTTATTCCATTATTCATAATCTAACAAACTTATAAAAAAACACCTAGTTTTACAAGATACTTTATAAAAACAAATTCTAAGGAGAACAAAATCATTTTCTGATTATCATATTCAAATTATTTTAAGGATACCTCTACTCTATACTTAGGCTTTTTTTGTTGATTTGATAAATTTCTTAAATCAGCTGTTTTTAGTTCAAAATTATCTGTAGGTACCTGTAAACTATCTTTTAAGAAGATAGCCACTTCTTTATTTCTTTCAGTTAAGACAGAATCTAGCAAAGTATTTAACTTTAAATTTCCAAACAAATTATAGAACTTCTCTTTTAATGGTAAGGTGATTTGGAAATCATCTTGCTTATTAAATTCCTTAAAATCATTGTTTCCTTCTGCCCAACTAATAAAATCAGCACCAAATATCTCCAGCTTTTGTTGTTCGCTCGAGTTAAAGTATAGTTTGGAGCATTCTGAAATAACCAAAATATCCTTTTCTGCTTCACTATCTGTTTCCTGAGTAAAAGAAAATTTCAATTCTGGTTTTCGGGCAATTATATCCGCAATAGCTCTAAGTGTTTTTATCTCTTTCTCATTTAATTTAGTTTGAGAATATTTAAATGTCATTTCCTGAATACTCTCTGGATTTGTTCCTGTCAAACTTCCTAAAATACCAAAAGGTTTAGTCGCAGTTTTTAGCAAAAAATTCATTACAGTCTTCCAAATTATTTTTCCCAATTTAAAATCTGGATCCTTTGGGTTTCCTGAAACTGGCAAATCAAAATTAATTTGATCATTCTTATCTTTTAACAAATACAAAGCCAAACGAACAGGTGCTTTAATCGTATTTGGATCCTTAGTTTTATCTCCAAAATCAAATTCAGAAATGTTAATTTTATTTGTATTTACCAGTTGCTTTGGCTGCATAACAATACTACAATCGTAATTAAATTCTCCTTGAGTTATTGGTCTGGCTATATAAAATTCGGTATAGGGAGAAAAACTCATCAACTCAAGTCCCTCAACTTTACCATTAAATTTAAAATCATGAGCATTCTGTAAACTAAAGGTCATTTTCCCTTTAGAATGTCCTCCTCTATTTAAGTCAATAGAATAATTCAAAGGAATTTTATTTGCTTGATCTGTTATTTTACCAATATTTAGCTGGATATCATTAATATCATAAACAAATTTTCGATTTAAAGTATAATCGGAAAACTCTACAAACCCTTTATTTACACTAATACTATCGATAGAATAAAATAATTCACTATCGGAATGCATGCTTGTATCTGTTTCCACATTTACCGAATCAGCTTTTAATACCGGTGCAAATATCGATTCAAAATTATTTGTCTCTTTAAATAGTGCGGCATATACTTCTGGCTTTAGAAGACTTATCTTTCCAATTTCGTAATGCGAAGAATTTAGGTTTATTGAATCCAGTTCGACACTTACCGACTGGCTGGCCAAAAACTTTTTCCCATCTGTATCTTTTAAACTAAAATCATTCATTTCGGTATTCCCTTTCAAGAACACATCCATAAAATTAATCATACTTCCATTAATTTTAATCTGTGTATTCAGCTTACCCTGCACTTCAGAAACAAGCATATAATCTTTTAAATAAGCAACAAAAGGACTAACATCAACCGATTTCACACCTAGATTAACAATATATCTCTGCTTTGCATGGTTTACATTTGCATTTATAGAAACGACTCCTTCTTCGCCCAAAGAAAAATTCACTCCCATTTCTGACTTCTTATTATTCCAGGCTATTAGTGGAAGTTCCAAATTTATCTTATTTAGATCAAGATTATTACTTTTCAACTTGTCGTGATAAGTGATATAACCATTTTTAAATTTAATATCGTAGATTGAAAATTTTAAACTCGAATCTTCTTTATTTGAATCTATACTATCTGTTGCGGTAATATCTGTAGCCAGCAAATCATCAAAATTAAAACCATTTGTGTTCTGTTCTACCGATAGTTTTAAGCCATCGAGGTGAATTTGAGAAATGGAATATTCTCCTGAAATCAATTTCCAGGGTGAAATATTAACATACAATTCATTAAATGACAAAAATTCATTTTTACCATTCTGTTCATATAACTTAAATCCATTAACACGTGCCGACACTTTTGCATAGTTAAAATGCAAATCTGCGATTACTAACTTTCTCCCGATTAATTCCATAGAATTTCTTTCTATGTAACACTTTACTATTGAGGATAGAAAAAAGAAAAACAAAACTAATACTGTAATAAGAGAAAGGAATATTACTTTTTTCCTTGACAAATACTTCATAAATAAAAATTAAAATAACTCAGCAAATCTATATATAATAATTACATTATTTTATTTTTATAATGCGAAAAGCATAAAAAAAGGAGGCTTTCGCCTCCTCTATAATTAACCCCAAATTATTAATGATTATAAATATGAACATCTCTTTGTGGGAAAGGAATCCCGATTTCATTTTTATCAAATTCTTTCTTAACAGTTTCCTGCATATAAAAATATACTTCCCAATAATCAGCTGCATTAACCCAAGCTCTAACTGTAAAATTAACTGAACTATCTGCTAACTCGGAAAGAGCTATAAAATGAGCAGGATCTTTCAATACTTTAGGATGATTTGCCAATAATCCTTCTAATATTCCTTTAGCTTTATCAATATCATCGGTATAACCAATACCAAAGGTCATATCAACCCTACGAGTTGGCTGAGTAGAATAATTAACCATCGAGCTGGTTGATAATCCACCGTTAGGAATTATTATTGTTTTATTATCAAGCGAAAGCATAATTGTATTAAACAACTGAATCTCTTTCACAACTCCAAGAAAACCTTGAGCCTCTAGAACATCACCAACTTTAAAAGGTTTAAAAATTAATATCATTACTCCTCCAGCAAAGTTTTGTAAAGTTCCTGATAATGCCATACCTACAGCTAAACCCGCGGCACCTAATATTGCAATAAAAGATGTCATTTGCACACCAATCATTCCAATAACCGAAATAACCAACATAACTTTAAGTAAAGCCGATAGTAAACTAATAATAAATGGCTTTAAAGTGGCATCCATTTCTTTTTTATCCATCAATTTACCAACTCCTTTGGCAATTAACTTAATAACCCACAATCCAATTATTAACGTAATAATAGCTAACAATAATTTTGGAGCATACTCCATTGCCATAGTCCATAATTGATCGGACTTGCTAAAAATCATATCCATATTCATGTTCTTTATATTTAATAGTTTCTATTTAATAAATAATTCAAACTCAACTCTTCTATTTAATGCTCTACCCTCTGCGGTTTTATTATCGGCAATTGGATTTACCTCTCCAAAGCCTTTTGCAGTGATTTTAGATGCCGAAATTCCTTTTGAAATAAGGTAAGCTTTTGTTGCTTGCGCACGCTTATCACTTAATTTCAAATTCATATCATCTTTACCCTGGCTATCGGTATAACCAGATATTTTTAATGAATAAGCAGGATAATCGTTCATTATCTCAACAACTTCGTCTAATCTTTTTTGAGATCTGGCAGTTAATACATCTCTTCCTGAAGAGAAATTAACATTTTTAGCAGCGAATTCTAATTCTTTTTGTACTTCCGCTTTAACTTCAGGACAGCCATAATTACTAGCCGGTCCAGCTATTTCAGGACACTTATCTTCCTCATTAACAACTCCATCTTTGTCGTTATCTAGAGCACAACCAGAAGCGTCTACTTTATAACCTGCTTTGGTGTTTGGACATTTATCCTTGGCATCAGCTACACCATCACCATCAGAATCAGGACAGCCATTTAAGGATTTCAATCCTTTCACATCAGGACATTCGTCTTCAGAATCCTGTACTCCATCTCCATCGGTATCAGGACAGCCATTAAATTGAACCTCTCCTTTTACATCAGGACACTTATCATTTTTATCAGAAACACCATCCCCATCAGAATCAGGACAACCATTCAGCATAGGATCTCCTGCTAACATTGGGCAATCATCCTTATAATCTGCCACACCATCGCCATCGGAATCTAGTGGACATCCATGCTTATCTACTGCAACTCCGTCTGGAGTATTAGGACAATCATCGCGATTATCGGAAACACCATCGCCATCAGCATCGGCAGATTTACCAAAGTTGTAAATTACACCAATGGTGTTATGCATAAATTTATCATTGTAACTTTCGGCATCTCTTTGTTTATTTTTATATCCATCATACTTATCACTAAGCGGATAAAAAATACCTGTTTCAAGAGCAACACTCCATCTATCATCGATACGGATGTTTAAACCAGCTGCATAGTAAAAATTTAAATTATCGTAATTCTCATCGAAATTTCCACCAAAAATTTTCCCTTCGGTATTGGCATAGGTATAACCAAAACCACCAACTAAAAATGGTGATATACGTGCATCTTCTTTTAAGAAATAACCATTATTAAATTTGTATTTCAGGTTTAGGTTGGTGTTAATTAACCAATCATCGAAATTCCCAAGAGCTCCTTCAGATTCCACATTAAAAACACTCAAACGAAATACTGCATCGAAAGAAGGATTTAAGTAACGGCCCAGTGTAGCGGACCCAATCATAGGTTCTGTATTGCCAAAATCCCAGAAATCATTAGCAATATCACCTTTATAGTCATTAAAATTTAAATAGAGACCTACGCCCCATTTCCGATCTGCATTTTGTGCTTTTACAATATAAGCAGACAGCATTACACACAATACGAGCAATGCGGTTCTCATGTAGATTTTTCTCATAGCATATTTTTTAGGTAAAATGTATTCATAACAAATACCTCTTCAGGCATTCACTAGACTAAATTTAAATAAAAATATGCATATAATAAAACCTATACATCATTAATTATATGTAATTTATAAAAACAAACAACATTCGTATTATTATATATTATAAACAGTATAAATAAAATATCAATTTAACAAGTAAAAAAAAGGAAGCTTACGCTTCCTTTCTTTTTCTGTCATAAAATCTTTTCCCATCGCTTTTTCCTCTGCGATCTTTAGAGGAATCTCTTCGGTATCCGCCTCTATCTCTACGATCACCTCTGTCTCGATCGCCACTTCTGGAACGTCCCTTTCGGTGACTACTTTCTGTTGGTCGGTCGCCCGAAACTTCAATTCGAATTTTTCGGCCCCCAATAACAGCACCTGCAAATCCTTTTATAATTTCATCGGTAAATCCTTTTTCAACATCAAAGAATGAAAAAACACCTTTCAAATCTACTCTACCAATGTTCTTTCCTCTAACACCACATTGTTTGTGAATTAAATTTAAAAGACGAGGTACATCGATACCATCTTTTTTACCAACATTAATGAACATACGGTCTTCACCACTTCCATCATCTCTTTTGGCTCTTCTCTGTGTTGTTGATCTAAGATTTAAATCATCAGCATTTTTATAATAATCCCAAAATCGACTAAATTCCAACGATACAAATCTCTTAATAAGATCTTCTCGACTTAAACTTTCCAATTTCTCGTTAATTCCTTCGATAAATGGAGCAATTTCTTCTTCTTCAACTTCAACTTCATTCACACGGTGCATGAATTTCATCAATTGTCTTTCGCAAACATCTTTTCCCTGAGGAATTTTAACTTGCTCGAAATCGGTCTTTAATCTTCTCGAAAGATCTTTTACTTTACGTTCCTCTCTTGGAGTAACCAAAGCAATAGAGATACCTTTTTTACCAGCTCGGGCAGTACGACCACTTCGATGAGTATAGAATTCTAACTCATCTGGCAACATATAATGAATTACGTGTGATAAATCGTCAACATCGATACCACGAGCAGCTACATCGGTAGCAACCAATAATTGTAATGAACGATTTTTAAAATTACGCATTACTCTGTCGCGCTGAACCTGAGTTAAGTCTCCATGTAAAGCATCGGCATTGTATCCATCCTTCATTAATAATTCGGCAACTTCCTGTGTTTCCTTACGGGTTCTACAAAAAATAATACCAAAAATATCAGGATAAAAATCGACAACCCGTTTCAACACATTGTAACGATCTCGATTATTCAATAAATAATATTGATGCTCAATATTTTTATTGGTAGTATTAGCCTTTCCTACTGTTACTTCGGTAGGATCAGTCATGTAATTTTTAGAGATTCGTCGAACTTCTGGTGGCATAGTTGCAGAAAACAACCAAGTCACTTTTTCTTCGGATGTAGAGGCCAGGATATCATCAATATCCTCCTTAAATCCCATGTTCAACATTTCATCCGCTTCATCAAGAATTAAATATTCTACTGCAGATAAATTAACAGCCCTCCGTCTAATAAGATCAAGAAGACGCCCTGGAGTAGCAACAATTACGTGTGCTCCTCTTTTTAATTTTCGAATTTGCTCGTCAATACTCGCACCCCCGTAAACATTAACAACATTCAAGTTTAAGATATTCTTCGAGAATGTCTTAAGATCGTCTGCAATTTGGATTCCCAATTCCCTTGTAGGGGATAGAATCAAAGCTTGCGGTGTTTTTACCTTTGGATCGATAAGCTCGAGCAATGGTAAACCGTAAGCCGCCGTTTTTCCTGTTCCTGTCTGAGCCAAACCCACAAAATCGGATCTTCCGTCTAGAAGAATCGGGATAGCTTTTTCTTGAATAGGAGTTGGGGTTTCGAAGCCTAATTCGGAAATAGCTTCTAGTATGGCCTTCGACAGGCCAAGATTTTCAAATGAATTCATTCTATAAAATTTATGAGCCGCAAAGGTAGTAATTTAAATAGGAAGTATTGCCTATTTATTTATAGAATGATGCAATTAAAATTACATTTTATAAAAAGCTGATTTTGAATTAGCTAAAAACAAAAAAAACCGTTTCAAAATAAGAAACGGTTTATGTTATATTTACTTTACATCATTAGTGTTTTACCAGCATAAATACCAGTTCGGATTTAATAACCGAAGGCATTTCAATTTTTCGTAGATCCAGACTTTTTATCCAGCCTTCAATTTCTTTCTCTTTTAAACTGTACAACACCTCTCGAAACTCATCAATCTGGTCATCATTATAATCATTTTCTTCGAAGTTTTTATAGGCATCTAAATCTTCATCTTCGTAATAAATAATCTCCTCCGACAATTTATTTAATAAATCGGTTTCGCAGATTTCATGAGCACCACAACATTCCTCCAGTGGCTCTGATGATTCTTCTATATCTTCACTTACCCCTTTTTTTGATCTCAGATACTGACCAATCCATGTTACCAGAAATGCTATTACAGCAATTATTACCAGTGATATCAATAAAACTTTCATGAATACAAAGCTAAAAATTCAGATCTAATAAATCAAAATATACAGATGTAAGTTTTATTATTTACTAACATCATCATTAAAACAACTACGATATTCTTTTATAAAGCACAATGCACTTAAAAAATTACAAAGCACTACTTTTTATGGCCAACAAAACGAATTACCATGGCTTTTCCCTGATGTAATTCTCCTTCATCCAAATCTATTTCTATTTCATGCAGGCAAATAGGCTGAAAATCAGTAAAATCTCTTTCAATCTCAGATATATCATAAAGCATATTCTCATTCTGTGGTCCTCCAGAATTTCTTCCCAATTGTTTTTTAGAAAACACCTCCATAATAAGATAACCATTTTCACGAACTGAATCAGATATAAAACGATGTGACTTCAATCTATCTTTCTTAGTCAAATGCAGATAAAATACGCCTACAGCATCAAAAGTCTCAGTCGAAACTGGAAGATTTAAGATATCGGCCTGAAAATAATTTGCTTTTTGTTTATGTAAATCCAAAAATAATTTGGCATTATCTACTGCTTGCTGGCTATAATCAAAGGCATCAACCTGCCAAGATTGTTTAGCTGCAAATACTGCATTTCTACCTTCGCCTTCACCCGGCAATAATATTCTACCCGGTGTAAGCTTAAGCAATTCCTTTTTAAAAAATTCATTAGGCTTAATTCCATAAATATTTTTCGATTCACAATATCTTTCATCCCATTTCTCTTTCATCGATTGACTGCATTAAATTACAAAACCACAAATCGTAAAATTTGTGGTTCTTATATTATGTTTATTCAGATTTACTTTCCTCCAATAGCCTTCTCGTATTCTTTTTTATATAAATTCAACTGGTTGGTTAATCTTTCGATTTCCTCTTCGTTTTTAGATTTTACCTTACGCAACCAACTAAGCTTGCCATCTTTTTCTTCAATTAGCTTTTTAAGCTTACCAATTTCAACATCCTTTTGTGAAACAATGGCAGCTATTTTCTTTTTCTCAGTTTCCATTTTTTTCTTATCCCACTCCGCTTCAACACCTGCTGATTTTAGGTCTTGTGTAAGTTTCGCCGATTCTGATTTTAGATCTTGAATTTGTGCTGTCATATCAGCAATTAAAGCTTCGTTACTGGTATTCTGATTAATAACATTATTGTATTTTTCAAGAGTTTCGTCTAATCGTGTTTTTAACGCAGTCGTATCCGAAGATAATCCCATTAATTCTGTACTTAGCTCATCGATTTCAGTATTTTTCATGGCATTACTTTCAGCCATGCTATTTTTCATTTCATTAAATTCAGCCAATGTAAGATCCAGCTTTGAATTTAATTCACCAAGTTGTTTCTTCTTTTTCGAATTTTCTTTATCGAGAGCAGCAACTTTGGCATCACTTCTGCGCTTAGCATATTCTAACTCTTCATACTTCTTTTTCGATACAACACATGAGGTAAGCATTAAAGATGCCATAGATAAAACGAACAATTTATTTCTCATAGAATATTTTTTTTAATCAATGTATAAGTTCCAGTTCACAATTAGAACTGAAATACAAGCGAAGATATTTCTTATTCAACAAAAAATAAATAAATCGGCTTAAAATTTAACATTTTTTAAAGCAAAAGCCACTCTATTCACTTTTCTTGGAATGATATTAACATATCTTTGTATAGATTAATGTAAATATAATTATCATTTTTATAAAATTATAGTTTGGCAAACAAATTGATAGTTTGAAAACAACGAATCAAAAATAAACTACATATTATGCGAAAAATATCTCTACTAAGTCTGACTCTGCTACTTTTCACGATTGTGGGATTTGCTCAGGAATCAGAGAATAAGGAAGAAAAAGCAAGTATTATTCGAATTATTGGTAAACTTACTAATATACAAAATCAGGAACCTATTGCTTTTGCCAATGTGGGTGTAGTAGGTTCTTATATTGGTGCTGCTTCGAATTTGGATGGAATTTTCGAATTTAAAATTCCTGAAAAATACAGCGACAAATCAATACAGGCCTCGGCTGTGGGCTATTCTACCTTTACAGCTAAAATTAGCGAATGTATAAATACCGACACCTTATACATTGAATTAACTCCTAAAAACTATAATATTGGTGAAGTAGAAATAATGGCAGAATCGCTGGTTCTACAAAAAAGAATAAAAACAGCAAACGAACGCATTCCTCAAAACTATTTACAAACACCGTTTAACTACGATGTATATTATCGTTCGGAGAAATTAGAAAACAATAAACTAAGTCGATTAAGAGAAGCTGCCGTAAGAATTTATGACAATAAAGGTTACCAAAGAGCAGATGCGTATCAAGTATTTAAAGAACGTGGTTATAAATTTCTTCAGGTTCGTAAAAACTTCGAACCAGCATCCCTAGCCGACGGTTCTACCTACTTAGATGAATTACTAGAAATGGATATTGTTCGCAGCCGTGGTAATGTTCTAAATGGAAATCACATTAGTTTTTACGATTTAAAACTAGATCAGATTACTGAATATGAAAACGATTCTATTTGGGTAATTAGCTATAAAAGTAAACGCCCAATACTAAGTAACACTGGAGATTACTATGCTAAAAGTTATTCTGGCAAAATCTATATTAAAATAAAAGACTATGCTGTTATTAAAAATGAAACACATGTAGTAGCCAGCAATTACTCCCCTCAGGGAAGAAGTTTTTACGTAAACGAAGATCGCCAAAAATGGAAGCCATTAAAAATTGAATACGATTTTAGTGTCACCTATAAACAACACTCCGGCAGATACTATCTAAGTTATGTAACCTATAAGCGTCATCACGAACTAAAAGAAAAGGCCAGTGGCACTATAAAAGCATTGGATATTAATACCGAAATGTTGATTACAAAAATTAACACAACAGCTCCGGAAGCAATAGATAAGAGGTCTTATTATGAAAATATGCCTTACGATAAAAACTTTTGGGAATCGTATAACATCATTTTTGACGGCGAGAAATAGAAGAGGCGAAAGCCTCTTTTTTTATGCTTAATTTTAGTCGTGATAATTTAATTGTTGCAATAAAATTAAGCATAAAAAAACCGCCTGATCAGGCGGCTAAATATTTTGTAGATTTAAAATCTATTTTTCAGTGTTTTCAACTTGTTCTTCCTCTTTATCAAGATTTTCCAATAAATTATTTTCCTGTAATAAATTATACCATTGGAAAACTTTCTTCATATCAGAAACATAAACACGATCTTCGTCATAATTCGGAAGAACTTTGGCCATATAAGCTTTAAGTTCATTCCCAGAAGCTTTGTGACTAATTGCTTTTCCACCGTTTTCTTTTTCTTTAATACTCTTAAAAACCTCAGCTAACTGCACATCACCTTCGTCGGTAAAAATTGCAATATCTTCTAAAGCACTTATTTTTGAAGTAGCGTAAGCTGGCATGCGTTTTTTATCAACCAATGATTCTACGATTAATGCATTTTTAGCATTAGACACCATTTTAAAAAGACCTGCATGTCCTGATATAGCTAATATTCCTTTCAACATATTTTCAATTTTTAATTTGGAAGCACAAATTTATAATTCCATTGGATTTTATAAAACTATTTGGTAAAAAATAGTCAAAATAAAAGGTTTATTATGCAAATCCTCTCTCTTTTTTAATTTGTTCGAAAGCCTCGCTAACTTTTTGAAACTTTTCTTTGGCTGCATTTTGAACATCTTCGCCCAAATAACTCACCTTATCTGGATGATATTTAACAGCCATTTTTTTATAGGCTTTTTTCACTTCATCATTACTTACATCTTTGCTTAGACCCAATATCTTGTAGCTGACATCGGTATCTTGAACAAACATCGATTTTATAGAAGAGAAATCTGCTGATTGAATACCCAGATAATATGATATTTTATCAATAAGATTTTGTTCTGCTGTAGAAATAGAACCATCGGCCTGCGCAATTCCAAATAAGAAATGCATTAATTGCAAACGCGATGAATAATCTAAATTGGCTTGTATTTGTCTACAAACATCATCTACCTGAATATTCTGCTTTAAAATATCTTTCAACATTGTTGTTGCATCTGCAGCTCTACCAGGCCCAAAACTTCGAACCAAATAAGTTTTCACATAATCCAATTCAGAACGAAGAACTTTTCCATCGGCTTTCATAACTGCTGCAACAAGCACCAATAAACTCATTACAAAATCACCCTGACGGGTATTTCCTGCTTTTCTTCCAGTCTCAATCTCTACTGTATCAAAAGCAGAACCTACTAAATATCCTAAAACCCCACCTATTGGACCTAAAAAAGCCCATCCTAAACCACCAGCAATCCATTTTCCGTATTTACCCATATTCTGGTACTATATTTTAATTATTTTTTTGATTTTTTTAATCTTTAAAAGAAGGATAAAGATAATTTAATTTTAAAAAACTTCAGATAAATCGTAGAAAGTTAACAAAGTTTAACAGCTTTTAAAGCCATATAGAATCTTACTTTCGCAAGTATTTATCGATCTTAATTATTTGAGGAATTAGAAATTCTGAATTGTTATAGATAACAAAGTCGGATTTCTGAATTTTATCTTTTTCAGGAATCTGATTCTTCATTCTAGCAGTCACCAAATCGGCACTTACATTATCACGTTTCATGACCCGAGAAATTCTAATATTCTCATCGGCAGTAATGCATATAATTTTATCAAAATTTTTATACAATCCTGTGTCAAATAATATTGCCGACTCTTGAATTACATAAGGAAACTCTGCCTTTTGCTTACACCAATCTACAAAATTACTACGCACCACAGGATGCACAATGGCATTTACTTCCTGCAGAGCTTCAGGTTTATGAAAAATAATATTGGCCAGGTACTTTCTATTTAATGTAGAATCTTTAGTATAAACTTCGGCTCCAAATTTTGCAAGTAACTGTTCTCTGATAATAGAATTAGAATTCATTAATTGCCTGGCCTCTAAATCGGAAACATACACAGGAATCCCCAGCATTTTAAAAAACTTAGCAACAATAGACTTGCCTGTCCCAATCCCTCCTGTTAATCCAACTTTAAGCATGATAATAAATTATTGAATAGACTTACGTTTCTCGATAAGAAAAGAAACACTTTGCGGATAGAATCTCACATTCGAAATAAAATCGGGACTTCTTTTTAACTCTATTTTTAATTTGTTAACCTCTCCTTTTGCAGCGGTTTCGTAGTTAACTCTTAAATCAAAATAATCCTCGGTTATGGTTTCATATTTATTCATCCCTACAAAGTACGACATCTTTACATCTCCCGGAAACAATCGTAAAATCATCGAGTCGGGTAAATTATCAACTTTAATAGGTACTATTTTCTGAGCTTCGGTAAATCGCACTACCGGAACCGTAACCTTTACTTTTGCAGGTAAAACTTCAAGCCCATCTGTTATCAAAATATCAATATTTTGTTGGGTTGTTTTTTTCAAATTGGTAAGCACCATATTCTCTGTTTCGGCAACAAAAACAGAATCTAAAATTGCTCCGGCTCCTTTAACCAATACACTATCGGGTTCTATAAAAATCGATTCTTTTTGCATAAATTGCTGAGCATAATCGATAGAAGAATTTAATTTTACAGGAATTTTTTTCTTTACAATTGGCGAAAAATGAAAATGTATGGTATCGGGACTAATGCTAAGCAGTTGAATTCCCGACGACAGCTCTCTTTCCAAACGTTTTGTTATTCCAGATGTAACTAAAGGGTATGCATTAAGAGAATGATTAATTCTAGATTTAGTATACTTATTAACATCAAAAGGGTTTGATAAAAAAGCCGTGCTTAATTTATATCTCAACAAATCAAAACCATAAGCTTGCACACGCAAATCGAGTTGAGCAGGAAGCTCATCAACTAAAACCTTCTCTTTAGGTAGGTTAATATAATTTACAGGATAATTAATACTTGTAGTATATTCTTTACTAAGAGCATTTAAAAACCAAAAAATTGTAGATAATGCAACAAAGAATAAGTATGCTAACAATTTCTTGTTCGATTTAATTTTCTCTTTATCGAAAAATTCTTTTAGTTTCTGAAAATCAAAATTATCCAAAATTAAAGTATTTAAAAGAAACTGTGCCCCAAAGGACACAGTTAAGTTTTTTATTTTTGAGCTACATCACCCATATCTTTTACAACCGCTGCTTTATCAATTTTCAAACGGTTTTGTCCTTCTACTTCCATAATAATTACGCGCTCCTGAATTTCAAGAACTTTTCCGTAAATACCTCCTGTAGTAACAATTTTGTCTCCTTTTTTTAATTCCTCACGAAATTTTTTCATTTCTTTTTGTTTTTTCATCTGAGGACGAATCATAAAGAAATAAAATACCACGATAATTGCACCAAGCATAATAAAAGATCCATAAGGACTTTGTCCTTCTGCTGGCTGAGCCATCAATAAGATGTTTAACAAATTATTCATTTCAATTCAAAATTTAATGGTCTTATCGACCGATTTATTATATAATTACAAAATCTTTAGTTCATTTTATCTGAGCAGTAATGTAAAGCTTTTTTTCTCTTTTTAATGTATTTGCATACAATGTAATTACTTTATACTGCCTACCACTTCTACCTTCCGAATCAAATTCGATTGTTATTTTCGATTCCGCTCCCGATTTTATGGGGTTTTTCTCCCAATCTACATTGGTACATCCGCAGCTACTTTCAATATTCGAAATAATTAAATCGCGGCCTCCAATATTTTTAAAGTAAAACTCACAAACTCCAATTTCTCCTTCCGAAATCTCTCCAAATTTATGTATTTCTTTAGTAAACTCAAATTTAGGATATACAGAACTATCTGCAATTAAAAAATGCCCCAACTTACTATTTCCTTTTTTACTTTTTAAATCGCCTGAACATTGCAAAGAAAATATCGCAAATAAAAATAAAATTAGGTATGCTGCTATAGATACAATATTATTTCGTTTTTCTTGTCTTTTCATTTAATATTTAATAAAGCTCGAAAATACTAAAATTTGTTATACACGCCACAGTTTATCTCTAAAAACAAAGGGTACGTAAAAGTTTAACTTTACGCACCCTTTGTAAATATTATATGAGTATATCTATTTTTCTCCTACTAATCCTCTACCAACTTTTTTCACACTTCCGTTATCCTTGAGCTCTCTTACCAATTTATCCAATATTCCATTGATAAAATTACTACTATTAGAAGTACTATAAAACTTAGCAATCTCAAGATATTCGTTAAAACTAACTTTTACAGGAACACTTGGAAACTCCTTGATTTCGGTAAGTGCCAATTCCATTATCAGAATATCCATAAAAGCAATTCTTTCCAACTCCCAATTTTTAGTATTCTTTTGTATCAACTCAACATGTTCGGAGTGATTAACTATAGCCTTACGAAACAAGTCTCTCACATAGGTTTCATCTTCTTTATCCTTAAATAAAGACATAATTGAAACATCCTGGTCGTCGCCTTCCTTAAAGGATTTTATCGTTTTTAATACCATGCTAATGATAAACTCAATTTCATCATTCCAATAAATACTTTTTTCTTCCATTAAAGAATAAAAGTCATCATCGGTAGCTAGCAAGTTTATAAAAAATTTCTCTACAAATTTTTTATCTTCCTGATAAGAAATCGTATCAGAATTCATATAATTAATATACAACTCAGAATTAATCAACTTATCAAACAATACCCTAATAAAATCTTCCTGATCATCCCAGGTAATTGTATTTGAACTAGCATAAGCTTTAAGCTGCACATTGTTAGCCAATTGCTTAATTATTACATTGTCAATAAACTTTGTGTTTGGATTTAAATCCTCCTGGGTAGGAATAATTTTCTCTCTAGCAGTCTCTATCTTCCTTTCGGCAACAAATGCCAACTCTACAATCAGCAGAAGCAGGTAATGATACAAATCGTATGCTTTTCCTACACTAAAAAACAATTCTTTTTCAGCCTTTGCAATTGTGCGATCCTGATTTTTATAATAAGCATACAGCAATTGCAGCACTTTCACTCGAAGTAATCTTCTACTAATCATATCCTTAAAGAACTTTACAAATTTATTATTGTGGGTGCAAATTTAGCTTTTTTTTATTTGCTGGCAAGCATTCGGCCGTTTTTAAACAAATAATTCTCGAGTAATGCTTGTTTTGTTTTACATATAACAAAACAATCATATTCAAACACATCCGAATGAAAAGGTTTGCATACTGATTTTAAATAACCAATTCCTGCTCAATAAATCTACAATTCATAACAATTAGTACATATATTTTTTTATTTTTGAAAGCTAGAAAACAGAATAAATAAAAATTTATTTGAAATGGAAGGTTACGATAAAAAGGAAGGATTTGGAAAAAACAACCGCGAAGAAATATTTTCTAATGCGGTAAGGGCTGGGAAAAGAACGTACTTCTTTGATGTAAAAGCAACAAGGAAAAACGATTACTATTTAACAATTACTGAAAGCAAGAAACGCTATGAAAAAGACGGTAGCTTTTCTTTTGAAAAACACAAAGTTTTTTTATACAAAGAAGATTTCGATAAGTTTTCTGATGGCTTATTGGAAGCTTTAGATTTTATCAGATCATCGAATCATGAAATGATAGAATCAGAAGAAACTGATTTTTCTTCAAAAACAAATCATCTTGAAAAATCTGAACTAATTGAAGGACTTGAAACCGAGGCCTTTTCAAACTTAGAATTTGAAGATTTATCAGAATAAAACAAAATCTCATTTCCTAAAAAAAGCTGCTATTTTAGCAGCTTTTTTTGTTTCTATTATTTTCGTGCATAAAATCAGTAAAAACTACTATTTTTGCAGACGGACATATTTTTATTAAGTCTAAAGATAAGAAACAACAATCTACACAATTCATTTCTTAAAAGTACAAAATACCTAAATATGGGGATTGTGTATCATTGAGAATTCATATACGTTTGACTATTATTTTAACAGGTAATCCAGAAGCAAAATGTATCGGTAAAAATGAATTGTTAATGGATGATTTTCAGCTAAACATTTGTTTAGCGAAACGGAAATAGACAACAAATGAAACTTTCTGAATTAACAGATAATCAAGAAGGAATAATTATTAAAGTACTGGGGCACGGTGCTTTTCGAAAACGAATCACAGAAATGGGATTCGTAAAAGGAAAAAAAGTAACCGTTATTAAAAATGCTCCCTTAAAAGATCCTGTCGAATATGAAATAATGGGATATGAAGTATCGCTGCGAAGAAGCGAAGCTGCTTTAATTGAAGTTATCACCCTGAAAGAGGCCAAAAATATAAAAGCACTAGATTTTGAAGGAACCTTTAACGACGAAATACTTAAAACATCTGCAAAAGAAAAAGGCAAAAAAATTAATATTGCTCTAGTAGGTAATCCTAATGCCGGAAAAACAACATTATTTAATTTTGCATCCGGATCTAAAGAACATGTTGGAAATTACAGCGGGGTTACTGTAGATTCCAAACAAGCCAAAGTAGTTCAAAATGGTTATCGCTTTGACATAACAGACCTACCTGGAACTTACTCTTTAACAGCATACTCTCCCGAAGAATTATTTGTACGAAAATATATTTTGGCAGAAAAACCCGATGTTGTGGTTAATGTTATTGATGCATCTAATTTAGAAAGAAATCTATACTTAACTACTCAATTAATCGACATGGATATTAAGGTCGTTATTGCCTTAAACATGTACGACGAACTAGAAAAAAAAGGAGCTCGTTTTAACTATAAAGCCTTATCTAACATGTTGGGAATTCCAATTATTCCAACAGTTAGCTCGAAAGGAAAAGGAATTAAAGAACTTTTTAATAAAATTATTAAAGTTTACGAAGACAAGGATCCTATTGTTCGTCATATTCACATTAATTACGGAGTTCAGGTAGAAAAAGCAATTTCTAAAATTCAGGATAAAATAAAAGAAGACCGAAAAATGTGCGCAAAGGCTTCGCCCCGATTTATTTCAATAAAACTATTGGAAGGTGATGAAAGTGCTCGTTTTGTAATTAAAGAAAGTGAAAAACACTTTGAAATTAAGGATGAAGTTAAACATCAAATATCTAAAATTGAAAACGAATTTGGTGAAGTTTGCGAAACAGTAATTACCGATGCAAAATATGGTTTTATTGATGGTGCACTTAAGGAAACATATAAAGAGAGTCCGGTAAAAAGGAGAAGAAAAACCACGATTATAGATACTTTTCTTACCCACAAACTATTTGGATTCCCTATCTTCTTCCTGTTTATGTTTTTAACATTTTATGCTACATTCAATCTTGGTCAATATCCAATGAATTGGATTGACATGGGAGTTTCTGCATTGGGTAACTTAATAGAAAACTGGATGACTCCTGGCCCATTAAAAGATCTATTGGTAGATGGTATTATTGGTGGCGTTGGTGGTGTTATCGTATTTCTTCCAAATATTTTAATCCTTTTCTTCTTTATATCCTTCATGGAAGATACCGGATACATGGCACGAGCAGCCTTTATAATGGATAAACTAATGCACAAAATTGGCTTACACGGCAAATCGTTTATCCCTCTTATTATGGGATTTGGGTGTAATGTTCCAGCTCTAATGGCTACACGCACTTTAGAAAATAGAAACGACCGCATTCTTACGATGCTAATTACTCCGTTTATGTCGTGCAGTGCACGCTTACCGGTTTATATCCTAATTATCGGAACTTTTTTCCCTAGCAATGCAAGTCTGGTTCTTTTTGGCATTTATATGTTAGGAATTTTCTTAGCAATTATTTTTGCCAAGATATTTAAAGCAAGTTTCTTTAAATCAAAAGAAGCTCCTTTTGTTATGGAATTACCACCTTATAGACTTCCTACCTTAAGAACCACCATTAGACACATGTGGAACAAAGGGTTCCAATATCTAACAAAAATGGGAGGTGTAATACTTATTGCATCAATAATTATTTGGGCATTGGGATATTTTCCAAGAGATATTGAATACTCACAAGATTACACAAAAAAAATAAATGAACTCACATTAGAATACAATCAAAACACCGTTAATTTTAATGAGAATGCCAGCTTAAATTCTTTAAATGAACTTAAAAATGAGAAAATTGAGAGTTTAAAGCATTTAATGATGGAAGAACAACAAGAAAAATCATACATTGGCCAAATTGGACATTTTTTTGCTCCTGCACTCCACCCTCTAGGCTTCGATTGGAAAATGACCGTTAGTATTTTAACCGGAATTGCAGCAAAAGAGGTCGTTGTTAGTACAATGGGCGTTCTCTATCAGGAAGGCGAAGGTGTTGATGAATCAAGCGAAGGATTGAGGAATAAATTAAAAGAGCAAAAATTTACGGGTAAGCATAGAACAGGAGAAAAAGTATTTACCTCCTTATCGGCTTTATCTTTTCTAATTTTTATATTAATATATTTTCCTTGTGTTGCTGTTGTTAGCACTATTACAAAAGAAGCCAACTGGAAATGGGCAAGCTTTGTAGTCTTCTATACTACAGGATTAGCTTGGCTGGTATCATTTCTTATTTTTCAAATAGGTAGTTTAATAATTTAAAAATATGGGCATTCAATTAATTACAACTTACTTAATAGTATTCTCTGCATTTGCTTATGTAATTTATCATTTCATTAAATTATTTCAGAGTAAGGGAAACTCGAAATGCAATGGATGTACTGGCGGATGCAGTTTAAAATACGAGCTTAATAAAAGAGGAATAAAAACTGTTCCTCACAATAAAAATAAGTTTACATATATTAAAAATTAACACAAACCTGTATTTATTATTAATAGAAGAATACAACTATTCATATAAAACATAAGACAAAAAAAAGGACAACTCATAGTTGTCCTTTTTTCTTATTTCTATAAATTAAATCCAAGTTAGGCTCCTAATGTTGCAACCATAACTGCTTTAATTGTATGTAAACGATTTTCAGCTTCATCAAATACGATAGATGCTGAAGATTCGAATACATCTTCGGTAACCTCAACACCGTTCATACCAAATTTCTGATAAACATCTTCACCAACTTTAGTTTCTCTGTTGTGATAAGCAGGCAGACAATGCATAAACTTACAAGCTGCATTATCAGTCATAGCCATAGTTTCTTTATTTACCTGATATGGTTTCAAGATATCAATTCTTTCTTTCCAAACCTCATCTGGCTCTCCCATTGATACCCAAACATCGGTATAAAGAAAATCGCACCCCTTAACACCCGCCTCGGCATTATCGGTAACTGTTACTTTAGCACCAGTTTCTTTGGCGATCTCAAGACATTGAGTCACCAACTCTTCTTCTGGCTGAAGGTTTGTAGGACCAACAATTCTAACATCCATTCCCATTTTTGCAGCACCTACCATTAGTGAATTTGCCATATTATTTCTAGCATCGCCTAAATAAGCAAAAGAAACCTGATTTAAAGGCTTATCTGTATGCTCCATCATGGTTAAAAAGTCTGCCAAAATTTGAGTCGGATGATATTCATCAGTTAATCCGTTCCAAACTGGTACTCCCGCATGCTTCGCTAATTCTTCAACAACGGTTTGTCCAAAGCCACGATACTCTATACCATCGTACATACGACCCAACACTCGAGCTGTATCAGCCATGGACTCCTTAATACCAATTTGCGAACCAGAAGGACCTAAATAAGTTACATGAGCTCCCTGATCGTAAGCCGCAGTTTCGAAAGCACAGCGTGTACGAGTAGAAGATTTCTCAAAAATTAAAGCAATATTCTTCCCTTTCATTGTCTGAACCTCAGTTCCTGCATATTTCGCTCTTTTTAGATCTCTAGCAAGATCTAACATGTACTGAATTTCTTTTGGAGTAAAATCCAATAACTTTAAAAAGTTTCTGTTTCTAAGATTGAAAGCCATTATTTATTCATTTTTATTGATTACAAACACAAAAGTAATTGTTATCCGTTATTTATAATAATATTCCATATAGAATTAATAAACTTTATTAATCCTCGTATTCCATTGTTATTTTTGTTCCGAAAGATTTATCTTCCAATTTTGTAGCCTCTGTAATTACAGATTTACCACCTCCATTTTCAATAAAGCTCAGGCAAGCGCGAATTTTTGGAGCCATACTGCCCTCTGCAAAAGTTCCATCTGCCATTAATTGCATAGTATCAGTATGATTTAGAAACTCTAATTTCTTTTCGTTTGGACCTTTAAAATCCTGATATACAAAAGGAACATCAGTTAATATATAAAATTCATCAGCTTTAACTCTTGCACCGATTAAAGCAGAAGCCAAATCTTTGTCGATTACAGCCTCAACAGGACAAATATTTCCATCCTTATTAATCGAAACAGGAACACCACCACCACCAACAGTAATAACAATATTACCCTGACGAGCCAAATTTTCAATTACTTTTTCGTTCATTACCTGAATTGGCTTTGGTGAAGGAACCACTCTTCTCCATCCTCCATTCGCTTTTACTTCTTCCTTAAAAATCCACGATTTGTCTGCAGTTAGCTTATCGGCCTCTTCTTTAGTATAAATTTTACCGACACGTTTTACTGGATTTTTAAAGGCAGGATCATTCTCATCTACTACAACTTGCGTTACCAATGTTACAACATCCTTTTCGATTCCATTTGCTTTTAATACATTACGCAAATTTCTCTCGATCATATATCCAATTCCTCCCTGAGAATCTGCAACATCGATATCCAAAGGCATTTGAGGAATGTTATATAACTGTTCACCGGCATCGTTTCTCATAAGGATATTACCAACCTGAGGACCATTACCATGAGCAATAATAATATCATATCCTTCGTTAATTAAGAAAATAAGATTTTTTAAGGTATCTGTAGTATTCTTATCTTGCTCTTCTACAGTACCTTTCTGATTACCTCGAAGTAAAGCATTACCTCCTAAGGCTACAACTGCTAACTTATTCATTATTTTTTGCTTTATGTTTGTCATGTTAATTCTGCAAAACTAAAAAAAATTATTTCAAAAAAAACTCTTTTCATATTTTTTAAATTATTTTTCACCCCTTGTTTTTCAGTACATTACAGACTTTGATTTTTTACTGTTTACTACTAAATTTTATAAAACAATGAAATTCAAACTGTCCAAGAGAATATTATTCACTCGTTTGCAATACTCAACTAAACAATGCAATTATGTTTATTTCTAATAAAAAATCAATATTCTGATTAAAATTCATTTTTATTATTCTTTTTTAAACAAAAAATTTATTGCTTCGTAAAATATTTTTAATATTCTAAAAAGATCATGAAAATAAAGCATGTATTGATATCTATTTTTATATTTTTAAGGAGAATATTTCTCTTTACTAATAGTTAGACTTTAGCATTAACAATTACTAACATTATTAAACCATTTTATATGAAGCCTGGCTTTTTTATTCTTCTTTTTATCGTATTATTATATGGCTGTAAAAACAATTTGGTCAATAATAACACTGACGAAGGAGTAATCACTTATGATGTTAGTTATTTCGATTCCGAAAAAGATAATCCTATCATAACTTTACTTCCTAATAAAATAGAATTAAGATTTAAAAACAATAATATTAGTCTTGTATCAGAAGGGTATCTTGGCCTTTTTAGCACAAAATTCATATCAATTTACGAAACAGAAAATAGCAATATTTTGCTAAAGGTACTAAACAATAAATTTAACTATGAATTCCCTAAAGACGAAATTGCTTTTATCTACAACCAACTACCCCCCAACAAAATAGAAGTACTCGACTCTGTAAAAATAATAGCGGGATATGAATGTAAATTGGCAAAATTATCTTTCGAAGATAAAAATTGTCCTTCAATTACTATTTGTTACACAAACGAAATAGGTCTTGCTAAACCAAACAGAAATACACCCTTACACAAACTTAATGGTGTGTTACTAGAATTTGAATCAACAATGAATCAAGTAAATGCAAAATTCACAGCCACAAAGGTAAGCTTAAAACCTGTTGAAGATAAAGAATTTATTATACCTGATGACTACAAAAAATCTGATTTAGCTACTTTGCAAAAATATATAGTGGATTTCAATTGATTAAGATTTCTAAAATAAATTTCTACTTCAACACAATAAAATTTCTGTGGATATAAAAGCCATTTTTATTACTTTTACATAAATTTCACAGCAGGGTGACTTACACAACACACTGAAATTAATTCGAATGGCTAAAAAGAAAACAACTAACACAAAAAAAAGTAAAAAAAACTTCAGTAAACCCGATTTTTTAAAGGACGAAAAATTCATATTTCTAATAAGAATATTTTTCCCACTACTAACTGTATACTTGAGCTTAGCTTTTGTATCTTTTTTCTTTACCGGTGGTGCAGATCAAAGTAAATTAGATATTAAATGGCTTGAATTAATAACAAATTCGGATATTAGGGTTGAAAACTGGACTGGAAAAACTGGTGCCTACATTTCAAATCTTTTTATAAATAAAGGCTTTGGTATTGCTTCGTTCTCCTTCCTATACCTAATGTTTATTCTATCGCTTCGAACCTGTAATATTAAAATTCATTCTCTTAGAAAAACAATTCTATTTACATTATTATTCAGTATTTGGTTATCAATAGGAATGGCCTTTACATTTGTCGACTCTACAAGTGATTCTTACCTTTTTCTAGGAGGTTCGCATGGTTATTATATCAGCAAATGGCTAATATCTACAATAGGAAATGTTGGTACACTGTTTGTTCTTGTTCTTAGCATACTTTGTCTTTTAACCTTTGGATTTCAAAACACGGTTAGCTTCTTTAAGAAAATGATACCAGAGAAAAAAGCAAAAATTACCGAAAATGAAATAGAAGAACCTCAGAACTCTGCAAAAGAAATCATATCTGAATCTCAAGAAAATAAAGACACAGAACTAGAAGATACTCCGGAATTCGAAAATGAAATTATTCTTACAACAGAAACTGAAGAAATACCCGAATTAAAAAATAAAAAAACCACTAAAACTGAACAAAAAGAAGATGTGGAACTTAAAATTGAAACAGTTCGCAAGCAAGAAGAAACTGTATCGATTAATCAAACACCATTAGAAGATTTTGATCCTACTTTAGATTTGTCGAGATATAATTTTCCAACTATAGAGCTATTGGAAGAACACGATTCAAATAATTCTGCAGTTAGTAAAGAAGAACTACAAAGCAATAAAAATAAAATTGTAGAAACACTTCGCCATTATAAAATTGAAATTGTTCAAATTAAAGCAACTATTGGTCCAACAGTAACTCTTTACGAAATTGTTCCTGCTCCAGGAGTTAGAATATCCAAAATTAAAAACCTCGAAGATGATATTGCCTTAAGCTTATCTGCTTTAGGCATTCGTATTATTGCTCCAATTCCAGGAAAAGGAACAATAGGTATTGAGGTTCCTAATCGAACACCCGAAATTGTATCGATGAAAAGCATAATTGCTTCGAAAAAATTTCAAGAATCGAAATTTGCTCTTCCTGTCGCAATGGGACGAACAATTTCTAATGAAACCTATACTTTAGATTTGGCAAAAATGCCTCACCTCCTTGTTGCGGGTGCTACCGGGCAAGGTAAGTCAGTTGGTTTAAATGCAATTATTACTTCCCTACTCTACAAAAAACATCCTTCGCAACTTAAGTTTGTGTTAATCGATCCAAAAAAGGTGGAATTAAGTATTTATTCAACAATAGAAAAACACTTTTTAGCAAAACTACCAAACGAAGAAGAACCTATTATTACCGACATACATAAAGTAATTGCCACACTTAATTCTCTTTGTGTAGAAATGGATAGTCGATATGATCTTCTCAAGAAAGCTCATGCAAGAAATATTAAGGAATACAATGGAAAATTTATTAAACGAAAATTAAATCCGGAAAACGGACATCGGTTTTTACCATATATTGTTGTAATTATAGATGAGTTTGCTGATTTAATTATGACTGCAGGTAAAGAAGTTGAAGCTCCTATTGCCAGAATTGCCCAATTAGCCCGAGCCATTGGTATTCACATGATTATAGCAACACAGCGACCATCTACAAACATTATTACAGGTGTTATTAAAGCTAACTTTCCTGCTCGTATTGCTTTTAAAGTTGCATCGATGATCGACTCGCGAACAATTTTAGATAGTCCGGGAGCAAACCAGTTAATTGGTCGTGGAGATATGTTAATTTCTACCAATAGCGATGTAGTTCGTGTACAATGTGCTTTTGTTGATACTCCCGAAGTAGAAGCAATTACAGAATATATTGAACAGCAACAATCCTATCCGTCGGCCTTACTATTACCCGAATATGTGGGGGAATCATCCGAAACATCGGCCGAGGTAGATCTGCAAAAAAGAGATGTACTATTCGAAGATGCAGCCAGATTAGTTGTGGGGTCACAACAAGGATCAACATCAGGAATTCAGCGCCGATTTTCAATAGGCTATAACCGGGCAGGAAGAATTGTTGATCAATTAGAAGCTGCAGGAATTGTAGGTCCTTTTGAAGGCAGTAAAGCTCGCCAGGTATTAGTATCGGACGAATATTCGCTTGAAAAACTACTTAGCGATATTTAAACACAATGGCACAATAATTGATAAACATATTTGCATAAATTATAAAATTTCATAACATGAAGAACATCTTTTGCTTGATATTAATCGGAATAACCAGTTTGAGCATTTCAGCTCAGGATAATAAGGCAAAATCTATCTTAGATAAAGTATCGGCCAAAAATAAAGAATACAAAAGCATAAAGGCTAATTTTACTTTTTCAATGGATAATGAAGAGGAAGATATTCATGAAATTTCGGAAGGAAATATCATATTAAAAGGCAATAAATACCGTTTAAAATTAATGGGCGTTGATACCTATTTCGATGGTACAACTATGTATTCGCATATTATAGATGCCGAAGAAGTAAACATTACAGAACCAGAAGAAGATGAAGACGAAGCATTAAATCCGGCAAAAATATTTTCAATTTACGAAACAGGCTTTACCTATAAATATGTAAACGAAGAAAAAACAAATACCGAAACTGTTCATGTTATCGATTTATTTCCTATCGACACCGATAGAGGTTTTTCATACATTAGATTAAAAATTAACAGTAAAACCAACCAGATAAGTTCACTTAAATCAGTAGGCGTTGACGGAAATGATGTTAGTATTGTTCTGAAAAATTTAACTCCTAACATTCAATTTTCCGATTCTGATTTCGTTTTTAATACCGAAGAGAATCCAGATATTGAAATTAATGATATGAGATAATCTTTATTAAAAGAAATTTCAATCCTCTGCTCCTTTTTGCAGGGGATTTTTTTATAACCAATAAATAATCCCAAATAGTCGTATTTTCCTTATCTTCGATCAGATAAAAATCCAATTTTATGAAAAGAAATAAATCCTTTCGATACTACATTATATTACTGATTATTACACTTACTTCTTTTTCTAATTCTTTTGCGCGGGAATTATCAGATCAATCGGAAGTTAGCCTGTTAACCTGCTCTCCGGGCGAAGAATTATATTCTTTATTTGGACACTCGGGTTTACGTTTTAAAGATCCAAAAAACAATATGGATATTGTTTTTAATTATGGAACTTTCGACTTTAACACTCCAAACTTTTACGTAAAATTTGCTCGTGGAAAATTAAAATACAAACTCGCTGCAGCTGATTTTGAAAGATATAAAAAAGCATATATTTATGAAAAAAGAGGAATAATTGAACAAAAACTAAATCTCGATTTAGCTAGTAAAAGAAAACTATTCGCAGCTATTCTCGAAAATTACAAACCCGAAAACCGCTTTTATCATTACGATTTTTTATTTGACAACTGCTCCACTCGAATCCGCGATATAATAGAAAAAAATACCAAGGGTAAAATAACATATCCTGAAAATAAGAATACTCCTAAAACTTTCTGGAATTTATTGGATCATTTCATGCAGAAAAGCCGATGGATATATTTAGGAATTCATTTAATTTTGGGTACTCCATGCGATATTGAAGCAACTCCCTATGAGTATATGTTTTTACCAGATAATATGATGCATGCTTTTGCCGACGCAAAAATAATAAATAAAGACTCTGCTGTTCCCTTAGTTTCTTCCACAAACACAATACTAAAAGAAACTTTAATTTTAGAAACTACTGTTTGGTATCAAAGACCCATTTTTATATTTGGTATAATTGCCATTCTCGGACTTATTGCAAGCTTATTCTATTATCGAAAAAAAAAGAACCTATTTGTAATTGATTATCTATTATATGGAGCAAGTGGATTACTTGGGTGGATCATTATTTTTCTTTGGTTCTTCACCGATCATCAGGCTACAGGACCAAATTTAAATATCTTATGGGCAATACCTATACATTTTCCTTTAACATTAATATTTCTTGCCCGGAAAAACATCTACTCTTACTATTATTTTTTAATAATGTCAATTTTACTTTTAATTGTTATAGGATGCTGGTATTTTATTCCTCAGTCATTACCAAATGCAATTTTGCCATTTGTAGTTCTACTGTTAATCAGATTTTTATACATAAGTAAAAAACTAAAATTTAAATTAGCCCAATGAATACTGATATAAATACATCAAAATATACTCAAAACTTTAGAATAGGATCCTTTGATACCGACTTTAGTGGGAAGGTTAAAATGACCTCTATTTGTAACTACCTTCAGGAAATTGCGGGCATGCATGCCGAAGCTTTAAACTGGGGAATTGATGATCTAAGAAAGCAAAACCTTTCATGGGTTTTATCTCGGTTAAAAATAAAAGTATTTAATTACCCAAAATGCAAAGATGTTTTAAAAATAGAAACCTGGCCAACAGGCATAGAGGGGCTATTTGGCAACAGAGAATTTAAAATTTTTAATGAAAAAGGAGAACTAATGATGATTGCCAGTTCGTGCTGGTTAATTATTAACTTTAAAACAAAAAGACCTGTTCGTCCGCACAATATTATTGGCGATAGTTACTTCGAAAATGAAAAACTATTTAAAAATTCACTACAAAAAATAAAAGCCTTAAGTTGTGGTGAATTACAAGAATCCGTAAAAGTACATTATAGCGACATTGATATTAATCAGCACGTTAATAATGTAAAATACCTTAAATGGATTATTGATTCTTGTCCAATTGAATTCCTTCATGAAAAAGAAATTGACGAATTAGAAATTAACTTCCTTCATGAAGTAAAATTCGCTGAAACATTAACAATATTTATGCAATCAAATGCAAATAATGAATTACAATTTGCCATTAAAAAGCAAGATAGTAATATCGAAAATTGCAGAGCTATTCTTAAATGGAAATAATTATAAAACTAATATGAACACATTAATTACAAGTTTAGAATCAGCTTTTTTTCACCTGGTTTCCCTATCCTCTTTTGATCTATTTTTAATTTTGGCACTCTTTGGAATTGTGTTTCAATTAAAAGACTATAAAAGTTATTTATCTCTGCTGCTGGCATTAAGTTTAGGATCAATCGTTGGATTACTTTTGGCAAATATGAATATTACAAATTTTTCGGCATCAACAATAAGACTTGCTCTGGCGATCGCTTTTCTATGTATAGGAATTCATAATATAGTTTCAAAAAATTTATCAGCCAACGCAATACGCTACAATTATTATGCACTATCAGGTCTGGCACTAGGTACAGCTTTAAGTCTGCACTACACAAAAATATACGGATCTGGTTTTAAATTTTTTACCTTTGCAGGATATAGTCTGGGAACATTATCCGCTTATTTAATAATTTCTTTTGTTGCCATATTAATCTCAACGCTTATTGTTGTTCTTTTTAAAACCGACAGGCGAAGTTTTAATTTGGTAATATCCGGAATTGGAATAGGAATAGCATTGGTATTTATTTACCTAAGATGTTAAAAAAAATGCGAATCAAATTGATTCGCATTTTTTTTTTGGAATATCTATTGCGTTTTATACTTTGTGTGTTAATTGATCAACCTTACTAATTTCCATAAAAGAAACTCCTTTCGAAGGACCAAAACTACCCCCTATAATAATCACCATATCATCGGCAGTAAAATAATTTTTCTTCATTAAAGTAAACATCGATTGTTTCACATATTCATCTCTACTAGCTAATAACTTTCTGTAGCCAGCCTCAACTCCATAAGAAAGAGCTAATTCACGCATCACTCTCTTCGAATAGCACAATGCATAAACCGGAGAAGTTCCGCGATAAGCAGACAAATAACGTCCTGTTCTACCTGTTAAAGTATCAGTAACAATCGCTTTTACTGGCAATAATTGCGAAGACTTAACTGCCGAACGAGCCAAAATAGCTGTTAACTCCTGATTACTAGGAACAAAATTCTTTCTAGTATCTGGATATAATTCTTTTTCAACCTCAACAGCAACTTCTTTCATGCAACGAACCGATTCAACTGGATAATCACCATAAGCCGTTTCACCACTAAGCATTATTGCATCTGTCCTATTATAAATAGCATTTGCAACATCACTTACCTCGGCACGTGTTGGTCTTGGGTTACTAATCATAGAATGAAGCATTTGTGTTGCAATAATTACAGGCTTCTTTCTTTCCATACATTTTCTAACAATTCTTCGCTGAATTACAGGAATCTTTTGAGCAGGAATTTCGATGGCTAAATCACCTCTGGCAACCATTACTCCATATACATGATCAAGAATTTCATCGATATTATCAACACCTTCCTGGTTTTCTATTTTAGCAATAATTTTTACTTTCGAATCATACTTATCAAGAATTTTCTGAATCTCAATTACATCTTCTTTATGACGAACAAAAGAATGCGCAATAAAATCAAGATCCTGTTCAATGGCAAAATCAATAAACAATCGATCTTTTTTACTTAAAGAAGGTAACTTTATAGAGACACCAGGAACATTAACACTTTTTCGATTTTTAATGGGTCCTTCATTTTGTGCTTCTACAGTAAGGAATTGATCATTTTTATCAACTACCAGTAACTCTAATTCTCCATCATCAATCAAAATCTTTTTACCAACTTCGATATCTTTCACAAAATCCACATAGCTTACTAACAAGCAATCATCTGCTGCAAGTCCTTCGCTTTTACCTTTAATTTTAATACTTTCCCCTTTTTTAAGGTAAAGTCCATCCTTCACATCCATTGTTCTAATCTCCGGACCTTTTGTGTCTACAAGCAATGCAATTCGGTCTGATACTTCTCTTACATTATCAATTACCTTTTGAGCATCGGCATGTGTTTGATGAGCTGTGTTTAACCTCACAACATTCATACCTTCCTCAAAAAGTTGTGTAAGAAACTCAACATCACACTTCTTGTCAGAGATGGTGGCAATAATCTTTGTGCGCTTCTTCATAGAAATACTCTTTCATTATTAGTTTTGGCTGCACAAAGATAAACAATTTAAGAGAGCTAAGTAAGTATATTTTCTATAGCATAAAAATAAGAATGTAAAAAAAATCCTTTATCCGGTAAAAATCACCTTTCATCCAAACCGAATAGTAATGCTTCTATAGCCAATCGGTATGAATTTAATCCGAATCCTGCAATTGTTCCTAAGCAATCCTTACCTATCATAGTTTTAGATCTAAATGATTCACGCTTATGAACATTAGATATATGAACTTCGATAACTGGTGTATTGACTGCGGCAATAGCATCTGCCAATGCAATTGAAGTATGTGTATAAGCTCCTGCATTTAATACAATACCATCATATTTAAAGCCTACACGATGAATTTCATTAATTAATTCTCCCTCAATATTTGATTGATAATACTCTAGATTAATATTATGATATTGTGCTTTTAAATCTTTAAAGTACGATTCAAAGGAAAGTTCTCCATATATAGATTTTTCACGTACTCCAAGTAAATTTAAATTTGGGCCGTTTATGATCAAAAAATTCATCTTATCAAAAAAATTAAAGGTTAAACATAAAGAGTTCTTCAAAAACTTGTAAGCTTACGTAATATTTTTTTAAATTGCACACAGGAATTATCATAAATATTTTGTATCTTATCTTTTGAAAAGTAAAACTAGTAATAATATAGCAATTACATACAATTAAAATTACATACTAAAAACTGAAGAATATGAATTGGACAACAACAATTGAAAATTTTAAGACCTACTTGACTCTGGAGAAGTCTCTCTCCAAGAATTCTGTAGATGCTTACATTAACGACATCACTAAACTTACTACTTTTTTTAGAGAAAAAAATATTGAAGTTTCTCCTGAAGAAGTGGTACTTCAACATCTAAAAGATTTTGTTGCCTGGATTAATGATGCAGGAACCAGTCCTCGTACACAAGCCCGTGTAATATCAGGAATAAAAGCATTCTTTAAGTATTTATTACTTGAAGAAATTATTGAAAAAAATCCTACAGCTTTACTAGAAGCTCCAAAAATCGGACGTAAACTTCCAGATACTTTAACTACAGATGAAATTGACATCTTAGTTAAGGCTGTAGATATGAATAAATCAGAAGGACAAAGAAACAGAGCTATTCTTGAAACTCTATACTCTTGTGGACTAAGAGTATCTGAATTGATTGATTTACGTGTTTCAAATCTTCATTTTCGCATGGGTTTTATTAAAATTCATGGTAAAGGAAACAAAGAGCGTTTAATTCCAATTGGAAAAAAAGCTAAAAAGGAAATTAAATTATATCTTAAAAACTATCGTGGTAAATTAAATATAGATAAAGACAGTGAAGATATTCTTTTCTTGAACAGAAGAGGAAGAAAATTGTCTCGAGTAATGATTTTTACGATTATTAAGAACCTTTCGAAAAAAGTAGGTTTAAAGAAAAATGTTTCTCCTCACACTTTCCGTCACTCATTTGCTTCTCATCTTGTTGAAGGTGGTGCTGATTTAAGGGCTGTTCAAGAAATGTTAGGTCACGAATCTATTCTTACAACTGAAATTTACACTCATTTGGATAGAGAGTATTTAAAAGAAACTATTAAAAACTTTCATCCAAGATCTAAAGACTAATTAATTTAGCCCCTTACCTGTTTTTTTACAGGAATTTAAAATATTATTATTTTTAAACCTCCAAAACTTTCGTTTTGGAGGTTTTTTTATAACTTCAATGTTGATTTTAGACACAAAATTACCTACTCAAACTTACTTCAAATATTGCATAATATTTGTCCTATTTATATGATCTAACGTTATTGCAAACGTTTGTATTTCAATAGAAAGAAATAATTATCTTAAACAAAAGATATGGGAAAAATTTCTAAAAATCATACAATTCATGGACCCTAGATCAATCTTCCCCATGATAAAGGTAGTAAAACTTCCTGAAAAACAATACATTAAAAAATTAGAAAAAATTTTATTCTGGTAGGATTTATTCATACAGTATCATACTTTTGATCCTCCAAACCAAAATTATATGCCAAATGAACGTTATTGAAACAAGTATGATTGAAAAGTTAAAAAAATCATTAAAAAAACATTCTAACATTCAAGAGAATCTTCCAAGGGAAATTCTCATTTCTCGGGCTGTAGAAAATAAAGATGCAATATTAACCCCAAATGGAACATTAGCAACATGGACTCCGGCTTGCTCAACAGGAAGAAGCCCTAAGGATACATATATTGTGAAAAACCCTGAAAGTGATTTTAATATCGATTGGTCATCCCCAAATAATATCGGTATGAATGAACATACCTTTACAATGATTTTTGAGGATGCACTTGAAGTTATTGCAAACAAAGAAACCATTTACGTTACCGATAGGGTAATTGGGGCAGATTCTAAGTTCGCATTACCAGTAAAAACAATTTGCGACAATACCTTGAGTCAGGTTTTTGTTGACAACATGTTTAGACCTATACCTTCGGATATTAAAAATTCGGTTTTTGCTGATGATGAATTTCATTTAATAGCTTTACCAAAAAATAAACTCAATAAAGACCGCTATAAAGGTTTAGTTCGCAATTTACCCAATGGAGATACTTCAGATATCTGCGTAGTAGTTGATTTCGACAAAAAAATTGGAATCGTATTTGGTTCTGCCTATATGGGTTCAATTAAAAAACTCATGTTTACCGTTATGAATTATTATTTACCATTTAAAGGTGTTTTACCTTTACATTGTTCGGCAAACGAAGGTAAAAATGGCGATTCTGCTCTTTTATTAGGCTTATCGGGAACAGGAAAAACAACACTATCTGCAGATCCACACAGAGCCTTATTGGGCGACGATGAGCATGGCTGGAGTGATAATGGCATATTTAACTTTGAAAACGGCTGCTATGCTAAAATGATAGATATTAAGCCTGAAAACGAACCTGAAATTTACGATGCTGTAATGCACAACGCAGAATACACTAAACATGGTGCTATTCTAGAAAATGCAATGATGTATCCAAATGGAGAAATTGATTTCTTTGACGATAGATATACTCCAAACTCGAGAGCAAGTTACCCGCTTACATTTTTAAAAAACATAAAAGAAAGTTCTACTTCTGGTAATCCAACTACAATTTTATTCCTTACTGCCGATGCATACGGAGTATTGCCTCCAATCTCAAAATTGAGCAAAGAACAAGCTATGCTTTGGTTCCTTATGGGATATACATCAAAATTAGCAGGTACAGAAACTGGAGTTACCGAACCACAAGCTACATTCTCTCGTTTCTTTGGGCAACCATTTATGCCTTGTAATCCTAGTATTTATGCCGAAATGCTAGGCGATAAAATGGATAAGCATAATACAAATGTATTCCTTATTAATACCGGATGGAGCGGTGGATCTTATGGAACCGGATCAAGAATTAAACTTAAATACACCAGAGCAATGGTTGAGGCTGCTCTTAATGGAAATTTAAACGGAGGTGAGTTTATTAAAGATGATTTATTTCATTTAGACATTCCAAAAGCTTGTGAAAATGTGCCCAGCGAAATGTTAAACCCAATAAACACATGGGAAGATGCTAAAAAGTACAAAAAAACTGCATTAAAATTAGCTAAACAATTCTCTGATAATTTTGATAAAGCTTACGGAGAACAAAACATAAAAGCCGAGATTATAATGCAATGTCCTGGTAAATAATAGAATTTAGAGAATAAACAAGAGCTTAAAAAAAAGCTCTTGTTTACTTTAAAGCAACTTCTACTTTTTTATCTTCTAAAAGATTTTCATAATACATTGCTAATTTTTTATCCGATTTTCGGATTTGTGTTATACTAAGTGTTTGCACTTTATTTTCACTATTTATTAACGTCGTATTCAACAAATCATCAATTCCCATATTTTTATGAAAGTTTAATACTGATTCCTGCGAAAAATCACTTCCTGCAAGCCAATTCCTAAACTTGATTCGCCTCAAATTCTGATTTTCATCATCAAATAATACACAGGAAGCCCATAGTGCAGGTTTTTGAGAATCTAAATTCCTGTAATGGAAATTAGAGCCATCCCAACGCAATTCTTCTAGCATAAGTTCCCTATCCGATCGGATAATTACAATTGTGAATGGCTCAACACCATCAAAATTGTAATTCAATATAAAATCTAAAGTTGAATTATAATTTAAAAATTCCAACATTACTTTTCCCCGACTTATTTTATAGGGCGGATTACTTTCATGTTTATTAAAAGCACCATTTAAAAGGCACATAGAAAAAGTAACCGTACACAAAATCCAGGTTCCTTTTTCTTTTTTATCTTCCGGATATAAAACTCTCGCACCATTTACTAAATTATTTACAGGCAAACCAGCCTCCCGAGCAGGCATTTCGTCTCTATTGGTTGTAAATAAATAGTTATGCTTGTCTAATGGTATAAAAGTTAAAGTACACATAAAATAAACAACTTGTTTTAATATATCAAATCTTAAAAGATATATACAAAGTATCAAATTATCAATATATATCATAGTATTTTACATGCTCTCCTACTACTTATAAATCATTAATAAATCACAATTCACTTTAAAAATTAAATAAATACAAAATATAGCAAATCTTAATTTTGATTACAACAATGATTTAAGTACATTAAGAATGAATATAAATAAGAGCTTAAATTAAGTACAGATGAATAAATTAATAATAATATTTTGCCTGTTTTTTTCTGGATTTACTAGTTCAACAAATAAAGAAAATCATGATATGAATAAAAAAGAAACGACTAATATAAATACAGCAACATTTGGAGCTGGATGCTTTTGGTGCGTTGAAGCATTGTTTCAGGAATTAAAGGGAGTTGAAAAGGTGGTATCAGGATATATGGGAGGAGAAACACAAAACCCAAGTTATAAAGAAATTTGTAGTGGCGAAACGGGACATGCCGAAGTTTGTCAAATCAGTTACGATTCCACTATTATTAGTTACGATGAACTGCTTGAGGTATTCTGGCAAACACATAATCCAACAACTTTAAATCGTCAGGGTGCAGACAGAGGAACGCAATACAGGTCTGTTATCTTTTACCATTCTGATCGACAAAAGCAACTCGCCGAAGTCTATAAAAAAGAACTGGATAAATCTGGTGCCTGGGATAATCCAATTGTTACTGAAATTACAGAGCAATCTCAATTCTATCCTGCCGAAAACTACCACCAGGATTATTTTCAAAACAACTCAAATCAAGCATATTGTAGATTTGTAATTCAACCGAAAATGGAAAAATTTAAACAAGTATTTAAAAATAAATTAAAATAAGATAATAAGTCAAAACAGACATTTTTTTGCTTTCTAAGGTATACACTCGTTTGCGGAACAGTAAATAGATTTCCTAATCAAAACAAATACCATTAACGCTAACTGGATTCAATTAATATGTATTTTCACCTTCTATTAACCAAAAAATTTACTTTATGACTAAGATTATACTATTCCTATCTTTCTTTTTCTTTTTTACACCTATAAATCAAGGCTTTAGTGCAGATAAAGCAATTCACAAATTGCAATATCCAACTTATGGTATTTTGCAATACTTTGTTCCAACGCACTTATCTAAAACCTCGGTTAATTCACCTATCTGTTATCTTAATCAAAATTTTAAATCAGGTAAAATTATCACCAAAACCAAGGGAACAATTACGCCCGAAGGAATTCGATATAATATTTCTGAAGAAGTAATAGAATGTAAAATTAATAAGCAATATGGAAGGATCTCTTTTCCCAGGAAACTTTCAGAAGTTGAGATTGACGGAAATTTATTTGTATTTAAAAAGTACCTTTTAAAGGGTGATTCCTTAAATGGTTATCTTCAAAAGATACATGCAGGAAATAAAAATTTATACATTAAATATTCTATTAAAAAGTCCAGTTCTGAAACATCAGGATGGAATATCAAAAATGTATTTTTTGTTGAAGCAGACGGAAATTTTCCTAAAAAAGTAAATTCTTTAAAATCTGAAATTATTAATATTTACAAAGGAAAAGAAGCTTTCGCAAATTCGTTTATGAAAAAAAACAATTATAGTTGGAAAGAATCGAAAGCTTTAGTGCAATTGGTTACTTATCTTGAAAGCTTAGATGTCAGTAAAGTTACTTCACGCTGAATTTTTCCTGTTAATGTTCTTTTGAACTTTGGAACATAAAATATTTCCCGAGCCTGTTCGAATTTATCGAACAGGCTTTTTATTTGCCTGATCAATTCTTCTTTTTTCCTGGCTTCAGCTGTAGGACTCTCTATTAGCAAAATTAATTTTTCGCCTAAATGATTATCGGGTATACCTGCAAGAAAAAAAGGTTCTTCTATTAAATCCTGCAGTTTTGCCTCAATTTGCTCGGGAAATAATTTTATTCCTCCCGAATTAATTACATTATCGAAACGTCCCAACCACTTAAATTCTTTCTTACTAATAAGTTCAACCATATCGTTGGTAAGCAATTTTTGTTCTACTATTAATGGTGAACTTATACACAAACAACCACGATTATCAGTTGAAAATTCGGCATTACCCATTGCATAATATGAAGCAGATTTATTAGGTCCATTCAAACTTCGGAGAGCTACATGCGAAACCGTTTCAGTCATACCATATCCCACAAAACAGTGAGTTTTTAAAAGCTGTAAACTATCTTCAAGATGATTATCAACAGCTCCGCCACCAATTAACAGGTTTTTTATATGCTCTAATCCTGAGTTTTCGGATAAGGAATTTTTCACCTGTAAAGGAATCATAGCTGCAAAATCGATATTTCGACTCACATATTTTAGCGGATGGCCATTAGGTTCAACAGGGATAAGATTCAACTGCCATTCGAAAGCTCGCACCAGCATCATTTTTCCGGCAATAAAATTTGTCGATAAACAGAGTAATGCAGTTTGTCTTTTAGAAAATTCAAAAAATTCGCCCGTTAAACGAGCCGAATTTATCATTTTTTGTTTGGAAAGGATTATTTGTTTTGGAACACCTGTGGACCCAGATGTTTTAGCATGAACAAAATCTGAATTATTCATCCACTCCTGAATAAACCTGCAATAATCACATTCCCATTCATTAAGGGAATTAGAAATTATATTGTCACAATAGATACTCAGTTCTTCCTTGTTGTAATGTATCCCATTAATTGTAAGTTCGCTGTTCATCTCAGATTTTCTCCCACTTTAAACTTTTATCGTAAGCTAAAAAGCCTTTATCCATAAACAAAGGAGATGTAATATTGTTGGTATATATTTGTCCTGTTCCCAAACCTTGAGGCATTTTATTTTTAAGCGTATACGTCCATTGAGCAATCGCATTTAAACCAATATTTGACTCCAGTGCCGATGTAATCCACCAGGGAATTTTTCTTTCCTCGGCCAAATCAATCCACTCCTTGCTTCCTTTTATTCCGCCCAGTAAACTAGGTTTTAAAATAATATACTGAGGCTTTATTTGATCTAACAAATTCGCCTTATCCTGAAAATTATATATGCCTATTAACTCCTCATCTAAAGCAATTGGCAAAGGAGTTTTTGCACACAATGCAGCCATTTCTTTAATTTGTCCTTGCTTTATGGGTTGCTCAATCGAATGCAAATCAAATTGCGCCAGTGCATTTAATTTTTCCATTGCCAATTCTGGAGCAAAAGCCCCATTGGCATCAACACGCAATTCAACTTTATCGGCACCAAAATCATTACGAATAATTTCCAGAAGTTGCAGTTCTTCCTCAAAATTAATTGCCCCAATTTTCATTTTAATACAATCAAAACCAATTTCCAGCTTAGCCTGAATTTGTTCTTTCATAAATAATGAATCACCCATCCAAACCAAACCATTTATTGGAATTTGTGCTTTACCATTGGTAAAATCAGATGGAAATAATATTTTGCTTCCCGCCGATTTAAAATCGAGAAATGCGGTTTCCAAAGCAAAATATATGGAAGGCCATTCCTTCAATCCTTCTTCCAGATAATACCAAAAATCATCAATCTGATCACATACCTCTTTAATTTTCTCAACATACCCCTCACGATTATCAGGGCTTAAACCTTTAATAATAGAGCATTCCCCCACTCCTTTGATCTCAGGATTTCTATCATCCCAAATTCGAATAAACCAGGAATCTTTTTCTGTTAAAATTCCCCGCGAAGTTCCACTTGCTTGCTTAAATTTTAGTGGATAATAACTATAATCTGCTTTAAGCATTTTTATTTAGATATGAAGTTAAATATGAGACAATAAATCTTTTTTATGTTTATAAAATAAGTCCTATACCAAAACTTAAACTAAACAACAAAGCAGAGAAAGCTAATTTTTTTAGTTCAGGATCTAATTTTTGAGCTTCGGTATTTTTTAAAACAACCCTTATGTTTTGAATTAAAGGAGGAAAGCTAATTAGAAACAGAAATTGAAATGAATTAGTCCAATGCAATAAAACATAAATGCAAGCTGCACTCATTGCAATTACAATTAAAAAAAGATGATAAATTCTAGCTTTAGCTGATCCTATTTTAACGACTAAAGTTCGTTTTCCGTGCTTGGTATCATTTTCTACATCGCGCATATTATTTAAATTTAATACGCCAACACTTAACAATCCAAGCGAAGTAGCCGGCAAAAGCAAAGTCCAGTTTAAAGTTCCGGTATGCAAAAAATATGTACCTAAAACACCTGCCAATCCAAAAAACAAAAAAACCAGTAAATCTCCAAAACCATTATAACCATAAGGATTTTTTCCTACTGTGTAATTAATTGCTGCGCCAATTGCTAAAACACCTAAGCCAAGCATAAGAAAAGCCTGAGTATAATTTAACAATTGTAATGCCTCCCATAGCAAATACAAACCCGTTACAAAACTTAAGAAAACAAAAACAATTACCATACGAATCATTTCCTTCTTACTAATAATTCCACTTTGCACTGCACGTTCCGGACCAACTCTATTCTCATTATCAGCACCCGAAATAGAGTCTCCCAAATCGTTGGCCAAATTTGATAAAACTTGCAAAAAAAGAGTGGTTAGCATTGCTAAAACAAATATTTTAATACCAAAAACCCCATCGGATGCAGCCAGAAGGCTACCTAAAAATATATTAGAAAGTGCTAAAGGTAAAGTCCTCAATCTAAATGCATGTATCCATGCCTTTGTTTTGTTCATAGTTATATTCGATAATATTTAGTGCTTAAAGTTAGCAAAAATAGACTTGCCAACAGAAGCTAAAAAACAGGATCAGTTTCAGGCTTATATCATAAGTCTGTCTTTCAAAATAGTAATTCGTAAAATAATTCTGCACTAAAAAAACTCAAACAAAAAAAAGCGATGCTATGCATCGCCCTAATTGTTGACTAAATAATTGATTTAAAGATTTATGATTCTAGTTCTGGAGTAATAGTATTGGCAAGTTTCTTAGATAATGCAATGTATTTATCTTTAAAATCATCATGCTGTATGTATTCTTTAATTTTACTTTGCCAGGATTGCGCCTCATCCGAAAGCTCCATAATTCGTTTTTTATTTTCGATATTTACTGCACTTTTCTTTTCCTCTTCAACCACTTCTATATACTGATCAACCCACTTTTCGTATTGAAAAAGAAAAGCATCACGCTCTTCACGACTCGAAGTCTGATTTAAACTAATATCAGCCAAAGCCTCTGTTTCAATAAAAGCTGCAGCACCAATAGTCAAACCTAATCTTGCAAAAAAACCTCGTCTTGTAGTACTATGTTTCTTCATAACATTAATTTCAGATCTTTAATTCTTAAATCTACTATTTAAATTTGGTTTAAAAAAGAATTAGCTAGAGATATCCTGCTTATATAACTTACAATATCAATAAGCGTATAGTGTAAATAACCCAAAATTTAAAGTAATGCATAAACTCAAAAGCAATTTTCCCCTATTACTTTTCTGCTTATTACTAACTTTAACTAGCTATTTTTCTTCTTCTGCAAAAGATATCGTTACTAAAGAATATGATGTACTAATATTGCAAAGCTATCATCAGGGACTTGAGTGGACAGATAGTATTTCCAGTGGCATATTAAATGTGATGAATCAAAACCATCATATTAATTTGGTTTTTGAGTATTTAGATATTAAACGCAATGATAACGACGCCTATCAACTTGCACTTCAGAATATTTATAAAACAAAAGCAAAAGACATCCCCTTTAAAGCAATTATTGTTGCCGATAATGCTGCTTTCGACTTTATGTGTAAACATGGAAATCAATTTTACCCGAACATACCCGTAATTTACTGTGGAGTAAATAATTTAAATCCTGAAATCCTTCATAAATATCCTAATTTTCACGGATTTGGAGAAAAAGCAGATCATTATGGAACCCTATCTTCAATAAAAAAAATATTTCCACAAAGAAAAAACATACTGATAATTAACGATAATACCATAACTGGCAAAGCGATTACTAATGAACTTCGAAAAGTATTGCCTTTTTTTAAAAATGAGTTAAACTTCGAAGTCTTTTCCGATTTTTCCATTGAAAGTTTGCAAGAAAAAGTATCCAAATTAAGCGATTCTTGCGCAATTTATTTATTGGTACTTAATCGTGATAAGAACAATAAATTTATCTCTTACCGTAATGGCATTAATACCATTAAAAAAGTATCTAATGTACCGATTTTTGGTTCGTGGGACTTTTATTTAAACAAGGGAATTTTTGGAGGAAAAATTACCAGTGGATACCAACAGGGAAAAAATGCAGCCCTGCTAGCTCTTAAAATAATCGAATCGGGCAGCCAATCGATTCCTCAATATACCGAGCTGGAAAATACTTATATTTTTGACCATAACGAAATGATTAATTTTGACATAAAAGCTGCCCAATTACCTAAAGGAAGTCAAACAATTAATCAGCCAGAGACTAGTGATTTTCTTCTTAAAATAAGTTTGGCTTGTGTAATTATTTTAATTGTAATTATTTTTACTCTTCTAATTTGGTTAAAAAGCAAACAAAAAAGAGCCGAGCATTTAAAAGTTCTTGTCTCTGAAAAAACATCCGAATTAAATAAAACCAACTCGGAATTACAGCAAGCAATTACTGATAAAAATAAATTCTTTTCTATTCTGGCCCACGATCTTAGAGGTTCTATTGGTGTTATACTAGGTATTTCGGGCCTTTTAAATGATGAAGATTTTAAATTAAATCCTCCGGAAGGTGAAAATCTGGAAAAAGATTTGCTACATGTGGCCACTCAAACCAATGCTTTACTTGATGATCTTTTTTACTGGGGAATCAATCAATCGAAAGAAGGTCCAACCATAGAAATATCTCAATTCGATGTAAACGAAATCATACTTGATACTTGTAAAACATTTCAAATTAACCTTGGAAATATAAATTTTGAAACCAAACTACAAGAAAACCTAGTGCTGAATACCGACAAAAATATCTGCAAATTTATTATTCGTAATATCGTTCAAAATGCCATGAAATTTAGCCATAAAAATGGTAGCGTAATCATTAGCAGTTATAGCAAAAATAATTGTGTTTATGTAGAGATAAAAGACAATGGTATTGGAATGCCTCCGCATGTTGTTGAAAGTATTTACAAAAAATCACCAATCAGAAAAGAAGGTTTATCGGGACAAAGAACAACCGGATTAGGTTTATGTACTGTACTCGATTATCTGGAAATTATTAATGGCGAAATGCAAATTAATAGTCAGATAGATGCAGGTTCAACTTTTACGGTTATTTTTAAAGAAAATTAGAAATTAAACAGATGAGTAAAATTCCTACACGCCAAGAAGCATATAATTTACTAACTACTTACACCGAAAATCCAAGCCTACTAATTCATGCCAAAGCTGTTGAAGCCTGCATGCGATATTATGCCCGAAAACATGGAGAAAATGAAGAAAAATGGGGCGTTATAGGTCTGGTTCACGATTTAGATTGGGATAAATTCCCTGAACAACACTGTAAAAAAACACGAGAAATTCTAGAATCAGAAAATTGGCCCGACGAATATATTCGTGCTGTTGAAAGTCATGCTTATCTTACCTGTACCAAAGTAGTTCCCAAAACTACTCTCGAAAAAACTTTATATGCAGTTGATGAACTAACGGGATTAATAAGGACTACAGCCCTAATCCGCCCATCGAAATCGGTGTTGGATATGAAAGTAAAATCGGTGAAACGCAACTGGAAAAACAAACGCTTTGCTGCCGGAGTAGACAGAACAGTTATTGAGCGTGGGGCCGAAATGTTAAACATCGAGATTCCTGATTTAATTCACGATTGCATTGAGGCCATGAAAGAGGTAGCAGAGGAATTGGAATTAAAAGGAAATTTGTAGGAATAACCACGAAGTTCGCAATACAGGGGCGTAGCATGCTAGGTCTTTACTCAATACAGAATAAATTTAACCGAAATCAGTCAGATTCTCAATAAACAATTTGCATAGTGATTTTTCCAATCTGAATTTCCTACTTTATGCCCTTCGATAATATTTTACCGCTTGGATTTGACTAACTCTGATCGTCGAGAGCATTTTGCCATGTGGATTTTAACAACTCCACCTATCGAGAGCATTTTGCCACGTGGATTTTAACAACTCCATCTATCGAGAGCATTTTGCCACGTGGATTTTAACAACTCCACCTATCGAGAGCATTTTGCCACGTGGATTTTAACAACTCCACCTATCGAGAGCATTTTGCCACATGGATTTTAACAACTCCATCTATCGAGAGCATTTTGCCACGTGGATTTTAACAACTCCACCTATCGAGAGCATTTTGCCACGTGGATTTTAACAACTCC